>CALOFW010000001.1:0-19630 GCA_942492715.1 Ilumatobacteraceae bacterium
TTCGCAGTGGGGAGTCGGTGGGTGCATCGATGTTGATGCTCGCGCCGACGCTTCGATCGGCGAGCCGATTGATCGCGGCGGCCCACTTTCGGCCGCCGACAATGCGTGGTGCGCTGGTGTTATCGGTGAGGTGGCGGATGACGTCGAGGTGTTGCCACGTCGAGCGGTGCTCGGCGATTGCAGCGACGAGATGCTCGACGTTCGGAAGGCCGGTGTCGCGCCGTGCGAGCGGACGGTGTTCGAGACGAGCGCGCGGACGAGGTGGCGGTAGTCGATGCCGATGGATGTTGCTTCGGCGGCCCACTGGGCGCGGAGGTCGTCGGGGCCGATACCGGACTTGGCGGCGCGGGTGTCGGCGGCGACTTGGCGCCGGATGGCCGAACGGGCGTCGGGCGGGGCGTCGTGGCCATGCCTCTCTGGAACGCGCCGAGACGTCGGGCGAGTTCGGCGTCGATCTCTTCAGCTCGCTTCGAGAACAACTCGATCAACTCGATCGGCACTCCTGCGATCTCGGCCTGTCCCTTCTCGACGGTGGTCCATGCGAGGCCGTAGCGGTTGGTGACCTCGGCTCGGAGAGTGGCTTGGTAGACGCGACCGAACGTCGACTGTTGGTCCATGAGTTGGCGGGCGTCCAGGGCGCGCCATCGTCCGTCCGGAGTTTGGACTTTGGAGGAGATGACGACGTGGGAGTGGAGCTGTGGATCGTCTGCGCGGCTGGTCGATTGGCGGAACACCGCAGCGGTGATGCCTTCGGTGTCGAGGAACATCCGTGGACCCGTTCGAGCGACACGGGTCGTTGCCGCCCGTTGCTCGATCGCGCCGATCATGGTTTGGACGGCGGTGTCGTGGCATTGGGCGAACCCGTCATCGCCGGACAGGGCCCATGATCGACAGCGTCTTGGGTGCAGAGAACGTGGCATCGAATCCGATCACCGACGAGACCTTCTTGCCGTTGTCGCTCGTCGTGAACGGTGAGCCGAGCGTGACGCCGGTGAGCGGGTGGATGCCGTCGAGGACGGCTTGGAGGTGTGCCGCGCCGACCTCGGCGGGCAGTCCGAGTGCGGGTGCTTGGCGGCCGGCTCCAGCGGCCGGCGGGTTCGCCGATGGCTTCGGTCAGGTACTCGGTGAGGTACTTGACGATCGCTTCAGAGGCGCCGTGATGGATCGGTCGGACACGCAGCATTTCAATACGCACCTGGCCGCGGGCAACTGTCTGATTTTGTTGTCGGGTGTTGGTTCGGGACTTGTCATTGGAACGGGAGGGGTGGGGTTGGCTGACGGGCTGGTCAGGCGGGGAAGAGTCGGGAGAGGTGGTGGAGGCGTTGATGGTGCGAGTGGTCGTCGGGGAGGTTGTGCGGGTGCGAGAGGTAGTGGTGGTCGCGGTCGGTGTCGGTGGGGTCGTAGGGGTGGGAGAGTTGGTCGGCGGTGATGGGCTGCTTGAGGTATTGCCCGAGGAGGAGGCGCGGGAATCGGGATCGACCTGCCGACTCGGACGGCAGGGAATGCCAGCCGCACCGTCGGTCCGGAGGAATTTGCGAGCTCCCTCGCAGCGGCGGTGCGGCTGATGCGCATCGTTGATGACCTCGCTGATCTTCAGAACAGCGGGTGCGTCGGTGGCGTTCGGCTCGTGCTGCATGGCTCGGTCCTCTCCTCGTGGCCCCGCCTTGCTCCCGGCGGGAGTGCGTGCAGAGCGTCTTTGCTCGACAAATAGCCCACCCACCCCGAGCCGTTGGCAAAGAAACTCCGACGACTGCGTGAGGGCGGGCGATGCGTTGTACCAATACGAAGGCCCCACGACCGAGTGCTCGTTACATGCGACTTCTGCGCGAAGGATCCTGACACCTGCGTCGAGCCGGCGGATCCCAAGAAGTCGCGGCGTGGTGACGGTCTCATTTCGTTGCGAGCGGAGCTGCACAATGGCTCCATGGCGATCAGCGCGACGAACTTGCTGCGAAGCTCGATGCAGGCCGCACAGCGGCGCGGTGTCGACCCTCAGGTTCTTGTCGATCGCTTCATCGCCGAACTCGACGACGATCCACTCGAAGTCCACGTACTGCGCGTCAGCGGGATCTGGAACCGTTCGACATCCGCAGCGTGCCCGTAGCGCCGCTGCTGAGAAGAAACGTACTGCGGCGTCTGATCAACCGTGATCCTCGTCGATACCGGCATCTTCATCGCTGCTGGTGATCGGAACGAACCGAATCATCAGTCGGGAGACCTGCTCCGTTCGCGGGCTGACCTCGCGATCGTCGCTCCTGTTGTTGCGGAGACAGTGGTTGATCGAGGATCGGCTCGGGCCACGTGCCGAGGCGAGCCTTCGGCTTGTCACCAGCGCCCGTTTCGACGTCGTCGACCTCGTCCCGGACGACTACGAACGCTGCCTTGAACTGATTGAGACCTACGACGACCTCGGCCTCGGGTTCGTCGACGCCTCGATCACCGCCGTCGCCGAGGAGTTCCGCAGTCGACCCGCGACCTTGAACCACCGCGACCTTCGCTGGTCGTGCGACCAGCGCACCGAGACGCGCTTGAGCTGGTTCCATGAACAACTACTTGACACCCTGATGAACTCGACCAGTCGAGGGATCACACCGGGACCGGAGCCCATCGCAGCGATCGTCAGCCGGCCGTCATTATCGAGCTGTGAGCGAGCATCTTGCCGGATCCCGGACGGGCTCAAGGGTGCTGGGGCGTCGCGATTACCGAGCTGTGACTCGGTGGAGCACCCGGAGGACCCTGGCGTGGCGCTCCTCTCCGGCTCGCTCCGGGCGACTCGCGTCCCATCTGATCGTCGGCGACCGCAGGTCTGTCACACGGCCGTGGTGCGGAGCCGGGCGACTTCAGCTCGGGCATCTTCGGCCTCGGGCGAGTGCGGGTCCTCGGTCGCGGCGATTGCGGCGGCGAGTTCGTTCTGGGCAGTGAGCACCCATTCAGCCTGTTTGGCCGCTGCCTTGCCCTCCGATCGCTTGATCGACCTGATGTACTTACGACGCTCGCGGAGCGTTCCGGTGAGGTAGGCCAGCTCGTCCTCGGTCACCGTGCCCCGGGCGGTGTCCTCGGCGAGGAGCGTGCCCACCCAGGAGCGGGACTGCCGCTCGGTGTACCGCAGCACCATGACGAGGGAGATGACGCCCAACACGATGGCGGCGGGGAGCGCTAGGAAACCGAGTCCCAACGTCGCATCCCACAGCCCGTGGGCCAGCATCACGATGAGGAGGAGTCCGCCAGCGACGCCGAGTCGGTGCGCCTTGCTCTTGTCGGGGTTGCCGACGTAGTAGCCCACGCCGGCACCGGCGATCGCGGTCCAGAGCCAATGCCCGAACACCCCGGTCGCGCCGCGCGACAAGAAGCTCTGTGCCATGTCCAGGATCGGCTCCGAGTTGAAGTTGCCCGCGGCCGCGTTGAGCATGTAGGTGGCGTTCTCGAAGACTTGGAAGCCCAGGCCGGCGAACATCCCGAGCATCAGCCCGTCGTAGGCGGAGCGGACGTGTCGGCGGCTGAGCAGCACGCAAATGATGACGGCGGCCAGCTTGCCCGTCTCCTCGGTGAGCGGTGCGGTGAGGGCCGGCCCCCAATCGCGTGCGAAGTCGACGCTGACCCACTTTGACCACAACGTGATCAGCGGGCCGTTGGCCGGGGATGCAATGAGCCAGGTCGAGACGAGACCACCGAAGACGAACGCCATCGCCAACAAGGTTCCGGGGACCCGGTCGTAGCGATCGGCTCGGGCGAAGAAGAAGACGTAGAGCAAGGCGTAGCCGACCTGCGACGCGAGCGCGATGGCGAGTGTCGAAGAGTCGACGTTTTGCTCGCTGAAGCCGGAGGCGAAGACGAAGGCCCCATTGACGACCAGCCAGAGGTACAGCCAGAACGCGGGGTTTCGGGGTTGCCACAGCTTGACAGGGCGACTCCAGCCCGAGATCTCCGCCGCCTCGGCGACGGTCGTGGGTGCTGTCACATCGCTCATTCGGTCTCCTCCACCGCATTTCGTTCGTCGGCCGGGACCACGCGGATGCTGACGAGCATCTCGGCCACGTCCTGCTCGGCCTGCTCGCTGTAGCCGAGCGGCCCAATCGACTGAACCCCGATGCCCACGGTGCGCGTTTCGGATGGGAGCCCAGGCCACGGCTCGTCCGAGGCGACCCCCGCGACGAAGCCCTCTTGGTTCTCGGTCTGAATGTCGACCCCGACAACTTCGAGACCGTCGAGGAGCGTGAAGCGCACGCGATCGCTCTGCACGAAGGGGTCGTTGTCGTCGACCAGCTCGTCGAGCAGCTCGTCAGCCGTGCCGTCGAAGGCACCCGGGGCGATGGTGAAGAACACGCCGTCGTCGTTGAAGATGGTGTAGCTCGTCTGTCCCGGGAACACCGGTCCGCCGGACTGCCATCCGGCAGCCGGCGTGAACTCCACCACACCTTCGGGACCGAGGGCCACCACGGTTCCGGGCTCGATCGGCTCGGCCTCGGTCCGCTCGTTGAGCCACGGGATGAACCCACTCCAGAACACGACGAGGGCGAGGATGCCGAGCGTCGGGCCGATGATGCGCTTGTCGAGCCCGAGGAACCGGTGCTCGATCGTCGGTTCGCCGTAGTCGGGAGGGACCTGGGATTGCGCCAGCGTCATGACGTCGGAACGCTCTCGCGGCATACCCCTGGGCACACCCGCGGCGGGATCGCAGGCCCTCGGACGGTTTCGGAAGGGTTGGTTGTCATCACGTTCGCTCCTGTGAGCTTCGGCAGGCGGCTCGGGAAGTCGGCGGACGGTACAGCGCGCAGCGCTCCGACCTCGCCCCGGCGTGTGCGTTACCCGTTACACAGCCGCGGCCCACGCGCTCATGGAGTGCGGTGGTTCGTATGCCAACATGGGCGCTGATGTCTGTTGCGCAGTCGCACCTCGCGCCCGGAGCCGGTCGACACTCGCCGACGGGATGCTGATGGACGTGTCGTTTCTGGTCGTCAACAGCAGATCGGTGGAGGGGTGAGCGATTCGAGGTGGCGGAACGTCGGCGACGTTGACGATTCCGGCGATCCGCGACCGGACGACGACGCGGTTCGCGAACAGCTCACCGCGATGCTCTCGACGGCTCGATTCCAGCGCTCGCCGCGAAGCTCGGCGATCTTGCGATTCATCGTGGACGAAGCGCTCGCCGGGCGCCCCTATCAGATCAATGCCCGCACGATCGTCGCGAACGCATTCGAGCCGGACCAGGAAGAGGGCACGCTCAGCGAGGCGGCAGTACGCGTCGCCGTGGGTCGGTTGAGGCGGGCACTCCAGGATCACTATCGGGAGCACGAGACCGACCCCGTCGTGATCACCATCCCGACGGGCTCCTACGTTCCGCGATTGGTCCAGCGGCCGAGCAGCCGCCCCTCGATCGCGGTGATCGTGTTCGACGACCTCGGTGCGGATCCGGTACACGCGCACACCCGCTTCGGCGTCGCCGACGCGCTCGCCGGACGACTCGCTGCTGAACCCCACCTTCGTGTCGTCGGGGCGCTCGACCCGATCGACTTGACGACCCGCGCGCCGCAGACCGCCGCCGGTTTCGACTACATCCTGTCCGGCAGCGTGCGTTCGGTCGACGGAGCGATTCGGGTGGCTGTGCAGCTGCAGGCAGGCGGCGGAGAAGTGGTCTGGAGTCGGAGCGTCGACGCAACGCCGGTCAGCACGGACCTGCTCGGCTTCGAGGACGACGTGGTCAACGAAGTCGCCGGCGCACTCGGCGACTACACGGGGATCATCAATCGGCACCGAGCGCACACGGGTGCGTTCACCGACGATCTCGCCACCAACGAGGCGTGGTCCAGGTTCCTCCAATTCATGCCGACACTCGAAACCGAGCGGTTCTGGACCACACTCGAATCGTTCGAGCAGGCTGTCGACGACGAGAGCGACGCTCGGATGCAGGCGGTGTTGTCTCACTTGTACTGCACGGCGTCGGCGCTCGACCCGGGCAAGGCCGAGGAGTATCTAGACGGTGCAGTTCACTGGGCCCGTCGATCACTTGCACAAGCGCCCAACGATCCTCATGCGTCCTGGGCGATGGGACTGCTGCAGTTGCTGCGTGGCCACCACGACCTCGCCCGAGTGGAGTTCGACCGTCTCCCCACCCTCCCGGCGGCCAACCCGTCGCTCCTGTACGGCGCCGGCCTCGGCAAGATATGGACTGGTGGGCCGTGGGCGGCAGGGATGGCGCTGATCGAGCGCGCCATCGAGCGACACCCCGCTCATCCCGGCTCGTGGATGATCTATCCCGCGCACGACCGCTACCTTCGAGGTGACTACGTCGGCGCGCTCGAGACCGCGCGTTCCGTGAACCTGCCGTCGGGTCCGATCGGCGCGATCCTGCGAGCCGCAGCCCTCGTCCGACTCGGTCGGCCGGCTCCCGCCAAGGAAGAACTCCATGACGTCGGCATCGACAGCACAGAGAGTCTCGCCACTTCGATGACGGCCATGCGGGCGGCCCTCCTCGCCCCTCCCGAGATCGCCGACCGGATCGAGCGCGACGCCCTGTCAGCACTCGCCGCGAAACACGGCCGGCAAGGTGCAGCGACGGGGCACGCACGTGCGTAACGGGTAACGCGCGCGTCGGGCGCGACGTCGGAGCACCCTAAGTTGAGCGGATCGTCAAGCCGTCTGCGGACGCCCACGGGAGTGAACATGGTGACAACCGACCAGCCCGAAACCGTCCGAGAGCCGGCGAGTGCGCCTCGGGTTCGGCCCGGATTGGTGCCCGCGTTGGGTGTGTTCGTCGTCTACTTGGTGGCGATCGTGGGGTTGAGTGAGCTGTTCGCGTCCGATGTCGACTACACCGAGCTCGCGGCGAGCAGTGAGAACTTCCGCGATGGGGTGGTTCTGCCGATCGGTGTCGTGTCGGTGCTGTTGGCGGTGGTCACGTCGTACTTCGGTTGGTGGAAGGCGGTGTTGTTCGAGCCTCGGACGACTCCGCGCTGGTTGACGATCTGGCCGGTGCTGGCGATCGTGTCGTTCGTCGTCAACATCGCGATCGACGCCGATCAGTGGGACGCAGGGTTCTTCGGGTTGTTGTTGATCGGGTTGTCGTTCGTGGGTTTTAGCGAGGAGTTGATGACCCGCGGTCTGCTCCTGACCGGCGCGCGAGCGCAGTACCGGGAACTGATTGCGTGGCTGATCTCGACGGTGTGCTTCGGCTTGATGCACGGACTCAACGCGCTCCAAGGCCAAGACGTCGGAACGACGGCGCTGCAGGTCGCGGCCACGATGGGTACGGGCACGTTGCTCTACTTCGCTCGCCGGATCGGGGGGACGTTGATCTTGGCGATGGCGCTGCACGCGCTCTACGACTCCACGTTGATCGTGCACGGCGGCCCAGGTGCCGAGCTGAACAGCGACACCGTCAGCCCACCGTTCGCGGCGGGGGTGTTCCAGACAATGGGAGCGATCTTCTTGGTCATCGCGCTGATCAAGCGGTACCTGTCGCGCACCAATCCGGGCCCGGACATCGAGCCGCTCCTCCAAGCGGCCGGGTCACCGGGGAACGCAGCCGGTACCGGCAGCCCGGCGAGTTGAGTCGGTCGTACTGGCTCCGATGACCGACACGCGGCGGGGGGAGGTTCCGGTCAGCGGGCTGCACGTTCGTCCCGAGCAGGCGCTGCGGCCGGGGCGGGCCGATGCACGCCGCCTGTTGATCGTGTGGTACGTGCGCAAGTCGTTCTACTGGCTGTTGTTCACCGGCGTGAGCGCCGCGTACCTCACCCGTCGGACCGACGAGATCGGCGTCGACTGGGGTGACCCCGATGCGGTGTGGGCCGAGTTGTTGTCGCCGTTGGCGGGGCTGGTGTTGGCGCTCGTGGTCCGGCTCGGGTCGAACATGGTTGCCTTGGCGTTGGCCTACCCGCTGACCCGCGACTACGGGGCCCACTTGGAGCCCCGCACGGGTCTCGGCAGCGGCATCGGCGTCTGGCTCGACCGCCGGAACCTGGCCAAGGCGTACCGTTCGTTGCGGTGGACACACCACGTCCGCCAGGAGGCGCTTCGTCGCCTCGGTCCAAGCGGTGATCGAGTGTCCAAGCTCGACCCGATCCTCGATGTTGTCAACATCGCCACCTTCGTCGTGATGGTGGTCGTCGTGTTCACGAGCGCACCGGCATGAGTGACGGCCAGGCTCGATCGACGGACGCGGCATCGACCGGGCCGTTGAGCGCGGTGGGCTCGGTGGTTTACGCGGTCCGGGACAGCGTGGTAGGTCCGCCGTCGGACGAGGCACTCGAAGCGGTGGACGAACTGTTGCCCGAGGGCGAGGCCTTCGTCGGCTACCTGTTGCGGTTCGCGGCGTTGATCGTGTTGTCGGCGGGTATCGCTTCGTTCGGGTTGCTCGCCGATTCACCGGCGGTGGTGATCGGTGCGATGCTGGTGGCGCCGTTGATGACGCCGATCGTCGCTGCTGCGGCCGCGACGGTGATGGCCCGCAACGTCCGGTTGGTGCGGAGCCTGGTGGTGATCGCGTTCGGCACGGTGGCGGCGATCGCCATCGGCTATCTGACGGCGCTGGTCGCAGGCACGCAAGTGATCGGCCCCACCGACCTGCCCGACGAGGTCAGGGCCCGGACGTTCCCGGGTTTGCTCGATCTGGGCATCGCGATCACCGCCGGCTCAGCAGCGGGGTTCGTCGTGCCTCGCCGCTCGACGACGGGAGCATTGCCTGGTGTCGGCATCGCCGTGGCGTTGGTACCGCCGTTGGCGACGGTCGGTGTCACCTGGCGGATCGGTGCGACGTCCGAGGCGGCGAACGCCTTGCTGCTGTATGGAACGAACCTGGCGGCGATCGTGTTCTCGGCGTCGGTGATGCTGATCCTGGCTGGGTTCCGTCCCGACGAGCGCGGCCGGTCGCTGGTCCGAGGCAACCGTCATCGAGAACTACGGAGAAGACGGTGCCGGCCTCGGCGCGATCGACGGCACGCAGTACGCCGTCCCCTACCGCGCAACCGTCAAGAGCCTCGTCTGGTACCGACCCGACGTGTTCGCCGACCGCGACTGGACCATCCCCACAACCCTCGACGAGCTCACCGTCCTCGTCGAGCGCATCGCGGCCGACGGTGAGCTCGCCCCGTGGTGTCTCGGGATCAACGCCGGCTCGGCGACCGGGTGGGCCGCAACCGACTGGACCGAAGACCTCGTACTCCGCTCGATCGGTCCCGACCGCTACCAGCAGTGGGCCACCGGCGAGATCGAGTTCGCCGACCCCGCCATCGCCGACGCCTTCGCCCAGTTCCGCGCCCTGACGCTCGATCCCGGCCGGACCCTCGGAGGGATCCGCGGGATCGTCGAGACCCCCGTCGACCAAGCCATCCTCCCGCTCCTCGATGAGACACCCGGGTGCGCCATGCACCGCCAAGCCGACTTCGCTGCGAACTGGATCCCCGACGGCACCACCATCGGTCCCGACGGTGACGTCGACGTCTTCGTCCTCCCCGGAATCACCGACTCCGCGCCGCCCCTCGTCGTCGGCGGCACCCAAGCCGTCCAGTTCCAGACCGACAACGACACCAACGCACTGTTGAACTACCTCGCCAGCGCCGAAGCCGCCACAATCTGGGCCCGTCAAGGCGGGTTCATCAGCCTCAACCACCTCGTGCCCGACGATGCCTATCCCGACGACCACTTCCGCCAACTCACCGCCGCCATCGACCAAGCACCCGCCATCGTCTTCGACGCCTCCGACCAGATGCCACCCGCCATCGGCGCCGATCTCCTCTGGGACGAGATCACCGCCTGGGTCGCTGGCACCGACGACTACCCCACCTTCGCCAGCAACATCGACAACGCCCGAGCCGCCAACGAACCGCCGCCATCGGACTCCTAACCGCCACAGATCCTGACGCGGGCACGGGCACGCATATCGCTCAAGGTCCTCCGGGCGGCGACCCGCTCAGGTTCGGCACGTATCGCTCGGTCGAAGCCAGTCCGCACCCGAGCGATAATCGCGCTCCAGAACGCACGGGCCCGCGCTCGCAGTGCCGGCGAAGTGTGCGGCCTCCGAGCCCGATCGACCCACCGCATAATCTCGCCGCAGGCGCTCGATCCGTCGGTCAACGTCGAGATCGGGACGAAGACGTCGGCGCCGGCCTCGCTTGGGACCCTCTGACTCCTGGGAAGAGGTCGCTGATACATCGCCCGTCGTTTGATACGTCTCATGCGCCGCGGCAGGTGTCGTACTGCCGCTGGCAGGAGGTCGTCAGCGGACATTCGATGTATCAGAGATGTATCAATCCGAGGTGCACCGGGCTGTGTCAGCCTGTTCGGACGGTGTCAATCCGTCCGCACATCGTCCCTGCTCAACGGTATGATTCGACTCGATCCGGCACGAGCCGGATCTCACCGATATTGCGCTCTTTCAGATTTGGGAGCAGGAGGCCGGGAGTTCGAATCTCCCCATCCCGACCACATCCACCAGGTGTGCTGCGACACGCCGGAGCGGCATTCCCCCTGCGCCGGCGACGGGATCGTCTGCTACGAGGTTCGTCAATTGTGGGTGATGCGCGACGGAACTTCGTCGGCTTGGCCTCACCGCAGCGACTCGGACTCGTCGGTCCGATCCTGAAAGGTGGAGTCATGGCAGAGCACAGGCACGTCGGGCGTGAGGTCCTTCCGATCCCCGATCGGCCGTACACCGGCCACGTCACCTACGACGCCAAGGATCTCGACACCTCGTTCCCGCCGATCGAGCGGTGCGCGGCCGAACGACAAGGCTGCGCTCGCGATGACGCTGAAGTTGAACGGCTACTCGACCGCTCAGTTCGGCAAGTGCCACGAGGTGCCACCGTGGCAGACCTCGCCGGTCGGCCCGTTCGATGCGTGGCCGTCCGGTGGCGGCGGTTTCGAGCACTTCTACGGGTTCATCGGCGGCGAGAACAACCAGCACTACCCAGCCTTGTACGACGGGTTCGCACCGGTGGAGCCGGACAGAACCCCGGAGGAGGGCAACCACCTGACCGAAGACCTGGCGGACCGGGCGATCGACTGGATGCGCACGCAGAAGGCGTTGGCTCCGGACAAGCCGTTCTTCATGTACTTCGCGCCGGGGCCGACCCACGCGCCGCACCACGTGCCGGTGGAGTGGGCCGACAAGTACGCCGGGAAGTTCGCCGCTGGCTGGGACGCGCAGCGCGAAGCGACGTTCGCTCGCCAGCAGGAATCCGGGGCGGTGCCTGCCGATGCCACACTCACACCCCGGCCCGACGCGATCCCTGCGTGGGACGACATGCCCGACGACCTCAAGGCGGTGCTCGAACGTCAGATGGAGGTCTACGCAGGCTTCCTGGAGCACACCGACTTCCACGTCGGACGGTTGATCGACTCGATCGAGTCGATCGGCGCACTCGACAACACGCTGATCTTCTACATCATCGGCGACAACGGCGCGTCCGCCGAGGGCACGCTCAACGGTGCGTTCAACGAGATGGCGAACTTCAACGGCCTCGCAGCGATCGAGACCCCGGAATTGCTCGAGTCGGTCAAGGACAAGCTCGGCACCGTTGACGCGTACAACCACTACTCGGTTGGTTGGGCGTGGGCGATGTGCACCCCGCACCAGTGGACCAAGCAGGTCGCCTCGCACTGGGGTGGCACCCGCAACGGCACCATCGTCCATTGGCCGGCGGGCATCGCGGCCAAGGGTGAGGTGCGCTCGCAGTTCACCCACGTGATCGATGTCGCTCCGACCGCGGCGATCTGGCTGGTCGAGAACATCAACGACGCGATCATGTACCCCCCGACCAGGGTGGGCAGCAGCAGGAGTCCGACCAACGCGCCGGTTCGGTCAGCAGTCGGCAGTGGCGCGACCGGGGTGGTGGTGAACGTTCGATTCTCCGTTGTGGCCGCCTCTTTGAATCCGGCAGAGACGTAGACCTCGCCGAAGAAGCTCTTGGCCGCGACCGTCACCAGCACGTCGGTGGACGAACCAACCACGTAGCCCCATAGATGTCGCCACGCTCTGCGGCAGCCATCAGGTCGGCTTCATTCGAGTACGTCGTGAGGTCCAGGCTGTACTCCTGTTGTACGGCGTCGACCACCGGCGACGACGCCGTGACCCCGAACGGCATGTCCCGAGGCGCCAGCAGCTGAACCGCGCTGATCAGACACACGCCGAAGACCAGCGCCAGGAGGCCGACCGTGGTGAGCACGACAACCGACTTCCTGGCCACCGAGGGCAGCGTGTTCTCCGAATCATTGTCCGTTGGCATCGGACGAGGGTAAGCACGTGCGCGACGGCTGGGCCTCACCTGTATCAGCCGATATCGGCGTTCGAGCAGCCTCCGCTCTGTTCGTCGGGTGGGAGAACCAGCTTCTGACTGGATCTCCCCATCCCGACGACCTGACCGTTTGGTCAGGTCGTGTGCGGCAGCCATTCCACGATGGTCTCGACCCGAGCATCGACCGCGGGGATCCTCGGGTCTGGTGCGTGCGCGGCGGGTCGTCGCCAGGGAGGCAAGATGGTCCGATGCCCCCATCGGACGGACCTCCACCAGCCGTCGGCGCCACACCTGATCGGCCGCTCGCCGGCTTCCGGCACCGGGGCCTTCCCGCAGCGGAGCCGACAGCAGAGTTCGCCGATCGGCGAGAAGCGGTTGCGCAGCTGGGTGACGCGCTGCGCGACCTCACGTCCCGGGCGATCGGCAGCGAGGTCCCCGCCGACGTGCTCCGTTCCGTCGCCGAGGATGCGCGGCGGCTGGCCGCGATGCTCGCCGAGCGGCAACGTCGCCTCGACGAGCCGTCGTCGGTCGACGACCTGCACCGGGGCCAGCGATGGTTCAATCCGGTCGTGGGGCCGGGCAACCCCGTTGCGCCGCCGATGCGCGTGGAGATCGTCGACGGCGCTGCGATCGGCTCGTGCACCCTCGACTGGCGCTACGAGGGACCGCCCACTTACGCCCACGGCGGAATCAGCGCGATGCTCCTCGATCAGATCATGGGATACGCGGCGGCAGCAGCCGGCCACCCTGGTGTCACCGCCCGGTTGGAGGTGCGTTATCGCTCGACAGTCCCGCTCGGCCAGCCGCTGCGGCTGCAGGCTCGACTGATCGACGTGCTCGGCGTGCGGGCAGCGCTCCACGGTTCGATCAGCCTGGCGTCGACACCAGACGACCCGCTCGTGGAGGCCGAGGGTCGGTTCCTGGCGCTGCGTCAGGAGCAGGCCACCCGGTTGTTCGGGGCTCGCTCGGCGGGCTCGGACAGCGCCGACCGCGTGACCTAAGCCTGTTCACGCGCCCGCGGATCTCTCGTACTGTGGAGGGAAGTACGAAGAACGAAGGGGGATCCCATGACCGATTCGATGCAGGTGGCCGACGGACATGTCGCGCCAGCCGGGCTCGACTCCGACACGCTCGTGATGATGCTCGACGCGCTCGGGGAGTTCGTCGGCCACGCGCTCCCCGCGAAGCTGCAACTCGAACTCGATCACGAAGACGTCTGTCCCGAGGACATCGTGCGCGCCATGAGCGACCCGAACCAACTCGGTGTGCAGCTGGTGTTCGTCCCCGAGGTGTACGGCGGCATGGACGGCGGGGCGTTCGACTCCTACCGGGTCTGCGAAGTGATGGCCCGCCACGACATCGGACTCGCGACGGCCGTGTTCGCCACGTTCCTCGGCAGCGACCCGATTCTCTTCGGCGGCACCGTGGAGCAGAAGCGGCGCTGGCTCGGAGCGATCGCCGAGCAGGGCCTGGTGTTCGCCTACGGGGCCACCGAGCCCGACGCAGGGAGCGACCTCGGAGCGATGAAGACCACCGCCGTGCGGATCGAGGACGACGGCGTCATCACCGGCTACCGCATCACCGGGCGCAAGCAGTGGATCTCCAACGGATCGATCGCCGACGTCACCACGATCCTCGCCCGCACGCCCGACGGGCCGTCGTGGTTCGTGGTGCCGAAGGAGACGCCGGGGCTGACCGCCGCGCACCCGGAGGACAAGCACGGCCTCCGACTGTCGAACACGGCTGCGCTGTTCCTCGACGACGTCGACGTACCCGCCGACCACCTGATCGGCGAGGTCGAGGGCAAGGGGCTGATCCAGGCCCAGCAGGTGTTCGGCTACACCCGCGTGATGGTCGCCGCGTTCGGTCTCGGCGGAGGGTGGGAGGCGCTCGACCGCGCGATCGAGTACTCCCTCGAGCGCCAACAGGGTGGTGCTCCGCTCGCCGAGAAGCAGGGTTTCACGCACAAGCTGATCGTGCCCCACGCCGTGCGGCTCGAGGCCGCCCGCAGCTACATCGAGGACACCGCTGACAAGATCGATCGCGGCCTCGGCGAGAACGGGGCGATGAACACCGAAGGCGCGATCGCCAAGCTGATGGCCACCGAGGCCGGCAATGCCGCCGCCGACGCGGCGATCCAGGCGCACGGCGGCTACGGCTACACCCGCGAGTACGTCGTCGAGAAGATCAAGCGCGACGTCAGGATCACCACGATCTACGAGGGCACCTCGGAGATCATGGAGATGACGATCGCCCGCGACCGCTGGCAGCAGCACCTCAAGACCAGCGGCGCCTACTACCGCGATCGGGCGGCGGAGCTGACCCGGTTGGAGGTCACGCATCCGACAGTCGGTGCCGCCCACGCCGCGCTCGCCATGCAGGCACTGGCCGCCGTGCTCGAGGCATGTCGTGTCGCTCGGCTGACGCGCAACCAACACGTCCTGTTCCGGCTCGGCGAGTTGATCACCCACGCAGAATGCGCGGGCGCGTTCGCCGAGCGGGCAGCGGCCGCGCTCGACGGCAATCGCCACGAGAAGAGCCCGGACCGTTTCGACGGAGCCGCACTGGCGGCGATGAGCCGCGTGTTCGCCCGCGAAGCCGCCCAGAAGGTGGGCCAGGAGGGCGTCCGCTGGGTGGCGGGGTCGATCAACGCCGGCAGCGCCGACGTCGCACCGCTGCTGGCGACGATTCCCCACGACGCCATTCGAGCTTCGCAGTCCGGCCTGCTCGCCGACATGGACCTCGTCGCCGACGTGCTGTACGGCCGTACCACGTGATGCCGAGCTTCCCCTGCGTCCGCCCCTTTGTCCGCCCGTCGACGCAGCGCGGCCTGCGCTGCCCAGGAGCACTTCACGATGTCTGACACCGCCACCCGGCCCACCTCGCCGATCGCCGTGGTCGGCCTCGGCGCGATCATGCCCGACGCGCCCGATGCCGATGCCTTCTGGGCCAACATCACCGGCGGCCGCTACTCGATCAGCGACGTCCCGCCCGAGCGGTGGGACCCGGCGCTGTACTACTCGCCCGATCACGACGAACCCGACAAGACCTACTCCAAGGTCGGCGGCTGGGTGCGCGACTTCCCGTGGGATCCGATCCGCTGGAAGCTGCCGATCCCGCCGAAGGTCGCCGATCAGATGGACGACGGCCAGCGGTGGGCGATCGCCGCCGCGCGGGCTGCGCTCGTCGATGCAGGGTGGCCCGACTGGAAGACCGACCCCGACAACGTCGCCGTGATCATCGGCAACGCGATCGGTGGCGAGAAGCACTACCAGACCAACATGCGCATCGAACTGCCCGAGGTGCTGCGCGATCTGCAGGAGGCCGAGTCGTTCGCCGCGCTGTCCACCGAGCAGCGCGAGCACATCCTCGACGAGACACGGTCGCACTTCCTCGCTCACTACGGCGAGATCAACGAGGACACGATGCCCGGCGAGCTGGCCAACGTGATGGCCGGTCGGATCGCCAACCTGTTCAACTTCCGTGGTCCCAACTTCACCACCGACGCGGCATGCGCGTCGGGGTTGGCAGCCATGAGCGTCGCGGTCGACGGGCTCGTCGATCATCGCTTCGATGCTGCGATCACCGGCGGCATCGACCACAACATGGGCGTCGCCGCGTTCGTGAAGTTCTGCAAGATCGGAGCGCTGTCCGCGACCGGTACCCGGCCGTTCGATGCGGGCGCCGACGGGTTCGTGATGGGGGAGGGCGCAGCGCTGTTCGTGCTCAAGCGGCTGGAAGACGCCGAGCGAGACGGCGACAGGATCTACGCCGTCATCCTCGGCATCGCCGGATCGAGCGACGGCAAGGGCAAGGGCATCACCGCGCCGAATCCGATCGGTCAGCGTCTCGCCGTCGAGCGGGCATGGCGCGCCGCCGGCGAGGATCCCGGAACCGTCGACGCCATCGAGGCGCACGGCACCTCGACCCGTGTCGGTGATGCGACCGAACTGCAGAGTCTCACCGATGTCTTCGGCGCGGCCGGGGCCGGCCCGCAGAGCATCGCGCTCGGTTCGGTGAAGTCGAACATCGGGCACCTCAAGGCCGCGGCCGGCGCGGCGGGCATGTTCAAGATGGTGCGGAGCCTGCACGACAAAGTGCTTGCGCCGAGCCTCAACTTCAACGATCCCAACCCGAACGTCGACTGGGACAGCTCGCCGTTCGTCGTCAACACGGCGCTACGCGACTGGCCGGAGCCCCCGAGCGGGGTACGGCGCGGCGGTGTGAGCGCGTTCGGCTTCGGAGGGACGAACTTCCACGTCGTCCTCGAAGAGCACGTCCCCGGTCGCCACGAGCCACCCGCTCGGGTGTTCGCCGGCGCATCGGTCGGACAGGCCGCCTCCGTCACCCCGGCGAGCGAGCCCGAACCTGCTTCGGTTCCGGTCGATCCGACCAAGCCGCCCCTGCGCGGGGCACTCGTGCTCGGCGCGCGCGACGACGCCGACCTGCTCGCCCAGGTGCGCCAGGCGCTCACCGACGCGCAGGCCGGTCGAGCACCGGCGCCCGCACGGCCCGACCCGGCGGTGGGGCGCGCTGCTCGGCGCATCGCCGTCGACTTCGCCGATGCGGCCGATCTCGCCACCAAGCTCGACAAGGCGGTCAAGGCGCTGACCAGCGGCAACCCGGCGATCTTCCGCATGCTCCGCCAGCAGGGTGTGTTCGTCGGGGGTGGCCCGGCCCCGAAGGTGGCGTTCCTCTACACCGGCCAGGGGTCGCAGTACGTCAACATGCTGCAGGCTCTACGTGCCAGCGAGCCGATCGTCGACGCCACGTTCCGCGAGGCCGACGAGGTGATGACGCCGCTGCTCGGGCGCCCGCTCTCCTCGTACATCTTCGTCGACGGCGACGACCCCGCCGCCGTCGCGCAGCTCGAGCAGCAGCTCCTGCAGACCGAGATCACCCAACCCGCCGTGCTCGCCACCGACTCGAGCATCAGCCGACTCCTCGGCGCCTACGGCATGCACCCCGACATGGTGATGGGGCACAGCCTCGGCGAGTACGGCGCCCTGATCGCCGCCGGCTCGCTCACGTTCGCCGCTGCACTCGAAGCGGTGAGCGCCCGCGGCCGCGAGATGGCGCGCCTGTCCGTCGACGACAACGGCGCGATGGCGGCCGTGTTCGGGCCGCTCACCGAGATCGAGCGGATCGTCGACGCCACGCCCGGCTACGCCGTCGTCGCCAACATCAACTCGAACAACCAGGCGGTCGTCGGTGGGGCGACCGATGCGGTCCTGGCCGCGATCGATTCGTTCATCGCCGCGGGCATGCAGGCGGTTCGCATCCCGGTGAGCCATGCGTTCCACACCACGATCGTCGCTCCGGCCTCGGTGCCGTTGGTGGCGACGTTGGAGCGACTCGACGTCCAGCCGCCGCGGATCCCGCTGGTCGCCAACGTGACCGGCGAGTTCTACCCATCGGACGCCACGAGCGCGACGATGCTCGAGTACCTCGGGCGCCAGGTGGCATCGCCCGTGCAGTTCGTCAAGGGTCTGCACACGCTCTACGACGCAGGAGCCCGCGTCTTCGTCGAAGTCGGCCCCAAGCGGGCGCTGCACGGATTCGTCGAAGACGTGCTCGGTGAACACGACGACGTCCTCTCGCTCTTCACCAACCACCCGAAGCTCGGCGATGCGGTGTCGATCAACCAGGCGCTGTGCGGACTGTGGGCCGCCGGCGTCGGCTTCGAGTCGCCGGAGGCTCCCGCCACCCCTGCCCCCGTGGCACCCGCGGCGACCACCACGGTTGCGCCGTCACCCGCCGCAGCAGCGGGGCCGGCCGACGATCGCATCATGCAGCTGGGGCAGCTGTTCGCCGGCGTCATCGAGGAGGGGCTCCGGATCTACGGTGCCGAACCCGGGACGCCGATCGAGCCGGCACCCGCAGCCACACCGGACGCGTCGGGTGGACGCCTCGATGCCGAGCCGGTGGTCGTCACCGGCGCCGCGCTCGGTCTCCCGGGGGTCGAGCAGACCTTCGACGATGCCAACATCGCCCGGATCCTCGCCGGCCAGCAATTCATCGACACGCTCCCCGACGCTGCGCGGGCGCGCATGGCCGACATGCACATCACGCGGCTCGTCAAGAGCGAGTCCGGCGGTGCCAGCTTCGAGACGATCGACGATCCCGCCGAGGTCATCAAGCTCGCCGGCCGTCACGCACCGCTCGACATCGTCGAGCAGTTCGCCGTCGACACCTCCCGCGACGAGGCCCTCGACAACACGACGCGCCTGGCGATCGGCGCCGGCTTCGACGCGTTGCGCGACGCCGGGATCCCGCTGGTGATGCGCTACAAGACCACCACGCTCGGAACCCAGCTGCCCGATCGATGGGGGCTGCCCGACGAGCTCCGTGACGACACCGGGGTGATCTTCGCCAGCGCCTTCCCCGGCTACGACCGGTTCGCCGAGGACGTCGAGGCGTACACCGCCGACCGCGCCCGGCGTGAGCATCTCCTCGCCCTCGAGGGTGTCCGGGCACGGATGGACGGCACCGAGCCGGCGGTCGCCGAGGTCGATCGCCTGATCGCCAACCTCCGCGCCGAGATGGAGGCGCACCCGTACGCTTTCGACCGTCGGTTCCTGTTCCGCGTGCTCTCGATGGGTCACTCGCAGTTCGCCGAGATCATCGGGGCCCGCGGACCGAACACCCAGGTCAACGCCGCATGCGCCTCGACGACACAGGCGATCTCGCTCGCCGAGGACTGGATCCGCGCCGGCCGGTGCCGCCGTGTGGTCGTCGTGTCGGCCGACGACGCCACCGCCGACTCGCTGATGCCCTGGATCGCGAGCGGGTTCCTCGCGAGCGGCGCCGCCGCCACCGACGAACACGTCGAGGACGCCGCGACGCCGTTCGACCGTCGGCGCCACGGGATGATCGTCGGCATGGGCGCTGCGGCGCTCGTGGTCGAGTCGGCCGAGGCCGCCCGCGAGCGCGGACTGCAGCCCATCTGCGAAGTGCTCGGCGCGATCACCGCCAACTCGGCGTTCCACGGCACCCGTCTCGACGTCGAGCACATCGGCGCCGTGATGGAGGCGGTCATCGAACAGGCCGAGTCGCGTGGTGTGCGCCGTAGCGAGATCGCCGGTGAAGCGATGTTCGTCTCCCACGAGACCTACACGCCCGCTCGCGGCGGGTCGGCGGCCGCCGAGATCAACGCACTGCGCCGGGTGTTCGGTGCCGACGCCGACCGGGTCGTGATCACCAACACCAAGGGCTTCACCGGCCACGCCATGGGAGCCGGGATCGAGGACGTCGTCGCGGTCAAGGCGCTCGAGACGGGGATCGTTCCACCGGTGCCGAACTACCGCGAGCCCGATCCCGACCTCGGCGATCTCAACCTCTCGCACGGTGGCGCCCACCCGGTGCGCTACGCGCTGCGATTGGCAGCGGGCTTCGGCTCG
>CALOFW010000002.1:0-600594 GCA_942492715.1 Ilumatobacteraceae bacterium
GGCGACCGGGCCGACATCAGCAACGCGCGGGCCGTCTACCGGGAAGACGCAGCACATCGACGAGCAACTCGACGACATCGCGCGGATGGCCCACGGCCGGGGCGTCCGCCGCCATCGAGCCGGGCACACCAGTGGTCTGGACCTGTGACGACTCCCGCCAGGGGCGCGCCGATCATGACGACAACTCGCTCGCAGGCGCGATCGCCGCCGGCGATGCCCCGACTGGGCACACGTTCGCTCTCCAGATCGGGTGCCGATGCCTCTGCTTCCTGCCGACCGTTGGTGTTCGGCGCCAATGGCGCGCAGTTCCGAAGTCTCCATCGATCGCCCACGTCGCCGCTTCTCCGGTCGCGGTGGTACTCATCGTTCTGGGCGGATTGTTCCTGTTCGTGCTGATCTTCGGCCGGGCGATCGCCCTGTTCTACGTCGACTACCTGTGCGTACGAATCGCTGGGGCGCGCAAGACGTCTTCTGGCGTGTCATCACCGCGACGCTGACGCTGTTCGGTGTGTTCTTCGCACTGTTCGCCGTGATCGCCGGCATCAACCTGTGGATCGCCGATCGGGTCGCTCCGGTCACGTTCCCCGCGAACGTCCATCCCTACGTCGAACGCTTCCACGATCTGTTCGGCACCCTCGCCTGCTGGTGCGTTGACGGCATCGTGCTCGTCTTCGCCCTGCTGCCTGCGCGCTTCGCCGGCGGTGGCGCTCTGGGCAGGACTGGCTGCTGTTCCGCAACGCCCGTGAGTTCGGCATCGCCGATGCTCCACCCGGTGCCGACGTGTTCTACGTCGTCCTGTTGCCGTTCCTGGCGTTCGTGCTCAATTGGCTGTTCGCTTCACTGATCGTGGTGCTGCTGCTCACGGCGGCCGCCCACATCCTCAACGGCGGAGTCGTGTTCGTGGCGCCGGTGCCCGTGGTGCGCCAGGCGACCAAGGCCCACCTCGCCGCCGTGCTGTTGGCGGTGCTGGCCGTCGTCAAGGCCGGCGACTACTGGCTCGACCAGTATGCGATCACCAATCGACCGAGCGCGGCATCGTCCAGGGTGCGACGTACTCGGTGGTCAAATGAGCAACTTCCGGCGATCATGCTGCTCATCCTGATCGCTGCTCACGGCGGGGTTGTACCTGTCGGTGGTGCGCACCGGATCATTCCGTCTGCCGTTCATCGGTTCGGTGCTCTGGCTCGTCGTCGCAATCGTCGGCGGGCTGATCTACCCGGCTGTGGTCCAGGCGCTCGTCGTCAACCCGAACCAGGAGGTTCGCGAGGAGCCGTACATCGAGCGCAACGTCACGGCGACCCGCCAGTCGCTCGGGCTGACCGAGGTCGACGTCCGCACGGTCGACTTCGAGACGCTCTCCACGCAGGAGGTCGAGGACAATCTGCAACCGCTCGAGAACGTGCGTCTGTTGAACCCTGCACAGATGGAGACCAGGTTCCTGGTCGACCGTGGCGAGGTTGCCGGCCTGACGATCGACGACCTCGACGTCGACCGATACGTGCTCGAGGATGGCGACGCCCCCGAGGAGGTGTTGATCGCCGCCCGCGAGCTCCAGCTGAGTGGCGTGACCAACAAGAGCTGGCAGGGTCTGCACCTGATCAACACCCGTGGGTGCGGTCTGGTGATGGCACCCACCGGACGTGTCCTCGAGAACCAGCGTCCCGACTATCGCACCGTCGAGCCGCGCGACCCGAGTTGTACTTCAGCCCGATCCTCACCGGCTACGCCATCGCAAACAGTGAGTCCACCGAGCGTGAGTGCGCAGAGCCGCATGCCTACGAAGGCACCAACGGTGTGGAGATGAACTCCTTCGCCCGCCGCCGCCTTTGCACTCGCCTTCCTCGACTACAACGTGCTCGGTTCGGGTGCCATCAACCCGGACTCGCAGATGCTGTGGGTGCGGGGCGTCAACGACCGGCTGAGCAAGCTGGCGCCGTTCCTGTCCTACGACGCCGATCCGTACCCGGTGGCGATCGACGGACACGCCGTGTGGGTCACCGACGCCTACACGACGACCACGCGCTATCCGTACGGCCAACGCATCGGCGAAGTGCAGCGCTCGCCGCAGTCCGGCCTGAGCGACAACGACAACTACGTACGCAACAGCGTGAAGGCCGTCGTCGATGCCTACACGGGCGAGGCGACGTTCTACGTGGTCGACGAGCAGGATCCGATCCTGAGGGCGTGGCGCGGTGCGTTCCCCGACCTGTTCACGCCGCTGAGCGAGATGCCCGAAGAGCTGCGTGAGCATCTGCGCTACCCGGAGGACCTGTTCCGCATCCAGACCGACGTCTACTCGAAGTACCGCATCGACCCCGCGCTGTTCTTCCAGCGCGACGGCAACGCCTGGTCGGTGTCGCAGGCTCCGGGCACGGAGCCGTCGCAGCTGGTGGTGAACGCAGGGGGACCGGTCACCGCCGACGGCACCAACACGGCGGCCGAGAACACCTTCGCGACCGAATCGAACTCCGATCGCTTCATCCCGTACTACACGATGTTCGACACGAGCGCCCCTGGTGAGCCCCCGGAGGAGAACTTCGTCATGTTGCGGCCGTTCGTGCCGTTCTCCACCAACGACGAACGCACACAGTTGCAGGCGTACATGACGGCGTCGAGCGACCCCGGCAGCTACGGCCAGCTCACCACCTACATCGTCGAGGATGCCAACGGCAACCTTCCCGACGGGCCGCTGCGGGTGGCCGGCAACGCGGAATCGACCGAGGCGATTTCTCGACGCATCTCGCTCGACAACGTCGGGGGAGGCGGTACCGAGGTTCGCTTCGGTGACCTCCAGCTGATCCCGGTCGGCGATGGTCTGATCTACGTGCGGCCGTACTACGTGTCGGTACCGCAGAACTCGGGCGACGTCGGTTCGGTCACCGAGTACCGCGCGGTCATCGTGTCGTACAACGACCGGTCCGTGCTCGAGCCGACCGTGGGCGAGGCGCTCGCCCGCCTGTTCCCGGGCTTCCGTGGCGACCTCGGGGAGGAGATCGCCCGCCCGACCGAGCCCGACGACGGGAGCGATGTCGATCCGGCCGTGACCGATCCCGGCGTGGAGATCGCCACCGGTGACCCGACGTCACTGCTCAACGAGGCCGACCAGGCGTTCGCCGACGCCGAGGCGGCATTGCAGGACGGTGACCTCGGCCTCTACCAGGAGAAGGTCGGGGAAGCCCGCGGCCTGATCGCCGACGCGTTGGAGAGTCTCATCAACCAGTCCTGACGACGTTCACTGAGCGTTGGGTCGGCGGAGGCGTTCGGCCAGCTCGGCGAGGTCGGCGCGGAACTTGATCTCGTACCGGGCCTGTTCGGCGGCGAGGCGCTCGGTGGTGTCGAGCACGTCGTCGATGGCGGCGTCGAGACGCTCGGCCAGCCGTGCCTCGATCTCGGTGGTGTCGATGTCGGTTGAGGCCGACATCTCGTCGTCCGATCCGCCGGTGGTGGCCGCAGCGTCGGCAGCCTCCTGGGAACGGCGGTTCAGCTCGTCGATGTCGCGGCTCAGCTCGGTCAGCTGGTTGGCGAGTTCGGTCGAGATGTTCGTGACCCGTGTGTCCATGCCGTTCACGCGTTCGGAGACGTCGGTGAGTTGCTGGCGGAGCGCGACGATCTCGTCGTCGTCGGTGTCGTCCTGGTCGCTCCGGGTGGCCGCGAGCAACTCGTCGAGCTCGTCGATCTCTGCCAGACGAGCCTGTGTCGTCGCGAGGCGCTCCGTGTGCGCCGCCACGGCCGTTGCGAGGAGGTCGAGCTGCGTTGCGATGTCGTCGAGGCGCTCGTCGTCGTCGGTCGCGTCGAGCGTCGGGGGTGGGGGTGGCGGCGCTGCGGCTGGTGGTGGAGGGATCGTCGGCACGGTCGGCGGTGGTGGGGTCGGCGTGGAGGAGACCGGTGCCGGCGGTGGGGCGGACACGGGCGTGTTCAACCGGTCGGTGAGCTCGCGCAGGCGGGCGTCGAGGTCGTCGACGGCAGTGAATCGCTGCCCGAGCCGTTCGTTCGATGCGGTCAGCGAGCCGAGTTGATCACCGAGCTGGCCGAAGCCGTGGTCGAGTGCGCCCAGTCGCGTGTCGAGGTTGGCGTTGGCCTCGTCGAGTGTCGTGATGCGGTTGGCCAACGTGGTGTTGATGCCGTCGAGTGCGCTCAGGCGGCCTTCGAGTTCGGCCTTCGCCCGTTCTGTCTCAGCCAGCCGTTCCTTGAGCGCGTCGAGTTCCTGTTGGATCGCCTCGTCGGAGATCGTCTTCTTCTTGCTGAACAGTCCCATCAATCCTCGTTCGTCTGGGCGTGACTGAAACGTACCTGACTACGGTTGACCGATCATGGCTTCCTCTCCAGAGCACCAGATCCATCTCTCCGAATCGGAGATGCCGACCCAGTGGTACAACCTGGTCGCCGACCTCCCGACGCCGCCACCGCCGGCGCTGCATCCGGGCACCCATCAGCCCGCCGGGCCGGACGACTTCGCGCCGCTGTTCCCGATGGCGCTGATCGAGCAGGAGGTCACCACCGACCGCTACGTCGACATTCCCGGTGGCGTGCTCGACGTGTATCGCCTGTGGAGGCCGAGCCCGCTCTTCCGGGCCCGTCGGTTGGAGGAGCTGCTCGACACACCGGCGCGGATCTACTACAAGTACGAAGGCGTCAGCCCGGCCGGGTCGCACAAGCCGAACACGGCCGTACCGCAGGCGTACTACAACCACCAGGAAGGGATCACGAAGCTCACCACCGAGACCGGCGCCGGTCAGTGGGGCTCGGCGCTGGCCTTTGCGACGTCGCAGTACGGGATGGAGTGCGAGATCTGGCAGGTGGCGGCGTCGTACCGCCAGAAGCCGTACCGCAAGACGATGATGGAGGTCTGGGGCGCCACGCTGCACTCGAGCCCATCGGAGCTGACCGAGTTCGGCCGTTCGCTGCTCGCCGAGAACCCTGACCATCCCGGCTCGCTCGGCATCGCTATCTCCGAGGCGGTGGCGATGTGTGTCGCCGATCCCAACGCTCGGTACGCGCTCGGGTCGGTGCTCAACCACGTACTGCTGCACCAGACGATCATCGGCGAGGAGGCGCTGCTGCAGTTGGCGAAGGTCGACGAGGTTCCCGACGTGCTCGTCGGTTGTACGGGCGGCGGCTCGAACTTCGGCGGGCTGGCATTCCCGTTCCTGCGCGAGAAGCTGGCCGGGAACATGAACCCGACGATCCGCTGCGTCGAGCCGGCCGCGTGTCCCAGCCTGACGAAGGGTGAGTACCGCTACGACTTCGGCGACACCGCCGGGATGACGCCGCTGATGAAGATGCACACGCTCGGCCACACGTTCATCCCGGAACCGATCCACGCAGGTGGGCTCCGCTATCACGGGATGAGCCCGCTGGTGTCGCACGTCTACAACGAGGGCCTCGTCGAGGCGATCGCCATCCCGCAGCGTGAGTGCTTCGCTGGTGCACTGCAGTTCGCTCGCACCGAAGGGATCATTCCGGCGCCCGAGCCGACCCATGCGATCGCCGCGGCGATCCGTGAGGCGCTGGCCTGCAAGGAGTCGGGTGAGGAGAAGGTGATCCTGACGGCGCTGTGCGGTCACGGCCACCTCGATCTCGCGAGCTACGAGAAGTATCTGTCGGGCGAGATGGTCGACTACGACCTGCCCGACTCCGCCATCGCCGACGCGATGGAGTCGGTCCCCGTCATCGCCTGACCGACCCAGCTCACCGCTTCCCCGCCCCCGCCCCCGCCCGGTTTGCGTTGCGGTTTGGGTGGGGCGTCCCACCGAGTTCTTGACGCAAACGGGGGCGGGGGTCGCATTGGCGGTTTGCGTTGCGGTTTGGGTGGGGCGTCCCACCGAGTTCTTGACGCAAGCGGGGGCGGGGGTCAGAGGGTGAGGGCGAAGATCTCGGCGTCGTCGGTCGCCCGGAAGCCCATCCGCTCGAGGTACTTGCGGTGGGTGTCGGTCGAGCCATGGCTGCGCACGGTGGTGATGCCATCACGGCGGAACACCTCCGCGCCGCGGCCGAACAGCCATCGGCCGAGACGTGAATCCCGGTACGGCTTGAGCACGTAGTCGAGGTCGATCGTCAGCGTCGATCCGTGCCGGCGGCCGATCAGCAGGCCGGCGGGCAGGCCGTCTCGGATCAGCAGCCACGATTCGATGTCGTCGCCCGCGCCGAGGACGAAGTCGGGTTGGAAGCGGTGGATGTCGATGAGGTGGAAGTCGATGAAATCGCGCAGGAACGGCGAATCGGGCCGGATGTGCGATGCGCCGAGATCGAAGCCGGCGGGGGTTCCCGATGCGAGCTCCTTGCGGAGGAACCAGACGTTGATCACCATGATCGCCCCATTGGTGACGACGATCGGCGCCGACTCGATCAGGAGCCCGTAGACGACGAAGGTGACCGCCCCGAGGAAGGAGATGAACCGCAGGCGCACCACCGACGTCATCGTCAGCGAGACGACCACCAGCACGGACGCGACGTAGCCGACGAGCGCTTCGGGAGTCAGTTCGAACACGAGCCGAGGCTAGTGAGCGGTGTCACGGTGCTCGTCGATCGTCGCCGAGGCAACGGGCGCGGCAACGGGTGCCGGTGTCGCCTGTCCGTGGACCACGACGGCCAGCGCACCGATGACCACGGCCATCGCCGCCGCCTGGATCGGCGACACGGCCTCGCCGAGGAACGCCCACGCCATGATCGCGGAGAACACGGGGATCAGGAGGGTGAACGTCGAACCGACCCAGAGCGGGATTCTCACCAGCGACCAGTTCATCATCGCGTGACCGATCAGCCCCGAACTGATCGCCATCGCGATCAGCAGCCCCCAGTTCGACAGCGATGGCCACGTCATGTCCTGTCCGACGGCGAGCCCGAGCGGTGCGCAGATCGCCATCGTCCAGAGTGCCGTCCCAGCGGTGAACTCGGTGGGCGTCATGTTCTTCTTCGAGTTCTTCGAGGTGATGAAGTACGCGCTCCACGACAGCATCGCGGCGAGCGCGAGCAGGTCGCCGCGCCAGTCGTTCGTGGCGTCACCCGCCGAGGAGGCCACGACGACGATCGTGCCGCACAGCGCGACGAACGACCATGCCACGTTGCGGAGCCCGATCGTCTCGCCGAAGAACTTCGCGGCGATCACGCCGACGACGATCGGCTGCATCGCCCCGATGATCGTGGCGTTGACGATGCTCGTCAGCTTCACGGCCGAGAAGAACAGCGCGATGTCGGCGCCGAGGGCGATGCCTCCCCACATCGAATCGCGGATCACCCGCAGCCGGAACGGCGTGCCCTGCGCAGACATCCAGACGATGATCATGACGGCGAAGAAGGCGAAGCGGTAGAAGCCGATCGCCAGGCTGCCCATGTCGATGTACTTGGCCAGGACGGTTCCGGTCGACCAGGCGCACACGGCGATGCCGGCGCCGATCAGGCCCCGTGACAGGTCCTTGGCATCGGCGGCCGCCGCGCTGGACGTGTCGGCGGGCGTGGTGGTCACGCGCGCAACGTAGCGGGCGGCGCGAGCTCGAATGCCATTCTGGGTCGATGGCACAGCATCCGACCACCGGCTTCGATCTCGACCAGACCGACCTCCTCCTGAAGACGACCAAGCAGGTCCGCAAGCGGCTCGATCTCACGAGGCCGGTGCCGTACGAGGAACTGCTCGAGTGCATCGACATCGCCAGCCATGCGCCGATGGGCGGCAATCTCGAACGCAACCGGTGGATGATCATCGACGATTCCGAGACGAAGGCGAAGATCTCGGAGTACTTCGGCGCCGTCGGTCGGCCGTACCTGGCGGCGAACACCGAGGTGCGCAGCGACGACCGCAGCGGCAAGGTGATCGACTCGGCGATGTACCTGGTCGAGCATCTCCACGAGGTGCCGGCCCTGGTCTTGGCGATGCGTCTCGATCGGGTTCCGGACGGCTCGTCGACCGGCGCCTACGCGGGGTACTACGGGTCGGTGCTGCCCGGCGTGTGGTCCTTCCAGCTCGCCGCGCTCGCGAGGGATCGGTTCGGCCTGGACGACGTTCCACCTCGAGCACGAGGCCGAGGTCGCCGAGCTGCTCGGCATCCCACCGACGGTCACCCAGGTGTGTCTCCTCGCGGTCGGCTACTACACCGGGGACTCGTTCAGCCCGGCTCCGCGGCGTCCGGCCGCGGAGGTCACCTATCTCAACCGCTGGAAGCAGCCCGTCGAGTGATTCGCGCTCCTCTGCTCTCGTGAACAACTGTGCGCTCTGGCCGCACCGTGGTTCACGAGGTGGGCAGGCGGTTGTCAACTGGCTTCGTCAGGTCTACAGTGACAGTCCACTTCGACGCGGGGTGGAGCAGTTCGGTAGCTCGTCGGGCTCATAACCCGAAGGTCGCAGGTTCAAATCCTGCCCCCGCCACCACTTGGAAGGCCCGGAAACGATGCGTTTCCGGGCCTTCTGCGTTCTCCGGGCAGGCGGGCCGTCTACCGGGGTGTCTACCGTCGTACGCGGACGCGGGTCGCTGACCTGGGAGTATGCGACCGGTGGGCCGGTGGACGTCTACCGGCTGGTGTCGATCAGGGCGGCGAATTGGCTGGCGGCGGCGGCGCCCATGCCGGGCAGCAGGTGTTGGTAGGTCTGCATGGTGAAGTCGGGGTGGGCGTGTCCGAGCCGTTCCGAGACGACCTTGATGGGGACGCCGGCGGCGACGAGGAGCGAGGCGTGGGTGTGTCGCAGGTCGTGGAACCGGATTCGCGGCAGTCTGCACGTGGCGGTGGTGCGCGTGAACAGTTGCGAGAACGATTCCGGTGACGGGGCGCAGTGGTGAGCGTTGAGGAACATCGGCGTCGACGGCTCGATGGTTGCTCCTTCGGTGGCGAGACGATGCCGCCATCGCTCGAGGACGTGGAGAGTGTTGGCGTCGAGGTCGATGCGGCGGCGGCTGGTGCGGGTCTTGACCGGGCTCTCGACGGTTCGGCCCATCGTGGCCTGCCGAGTCCGAACGATCGACACACTCGAGGTGGCGACGTGCAGGTCGCCCCAGTTGAGGCCGGCGACTTCACCGCGGCGCATCCCGGTGTGCGCGACGAGATGCAGCGCGGGATACAACCGCAGATGTCGCGCAGCATGGAGGAACTGGGCGAGTTGTTGGGCGTCCCAGATTGCGGGGACCGTCGATCGGCTCGTCGGCCGTGGTGGTCGGGCCCGGCGGGCGGGGTTGGTGTCGATGAGTTGGCGGTCGACGGCGAGGTCGAGTGCGTTGGAGATCACCCGGTGGATCTCGAGCACCGTCTTGGGGGCGAGTCCTTGTCGGCGTCGACCGCCGTTGTTCGTGAGGTCGGCGTAGCAGGCGTCGAGGTCCGCCGGTCGGAGGGCGTCGAGTCGGATGGCACCGATGCGCGGTGTGATGTTGTGGTCGATCATCCACCGGTACCGGTTGGCGGTGTGGCGTGTGAGGCCGCGTTTGGTGGCCAGCCACGTGGTGGCCATGAACCCGCCCATGCTGAGCTCGCACGTTGCGATCGGTCGTTGGCGGTCGATGCGTCGTTGGATGGTGACGGCGTCGGTGCGCTCGGTGCCGGCGGGGTGCCATCGGCGGCGTTCGCGTCCGGTGATCGGGTCGTGTCCGTTGTACGCGACGACATAGAAGCGATGGTTGCGTTGCACGATGTAGGACATCTGCGTCCATCGGCACGTCGGGTCGTCAACCCGAAGATCAGTCGCCGCCACCATGAGCCCGTGGGGCGCCATGACGCGTCGCCACCTCGACGTACACTGGTGAGATGCCGGTGACGGTGGAGCTCTCCGATGAGGCGTTGGCTCGTCTCGAGGCCGAAGCGGCGCGACGCGGGGTGAGTGTCGATGTCGTGATCAACGAACTCGCGGCACGCCTGCCCGACGAGGGTGCGAGAGCGCGTCGCCAGGGATTGATCGGTTTGGGTGCTTCCACCTCGGGCCGATCGGCCGCGGAGGCTGATGACCTGCTGGCCGAGGGCTTCGGCCGCGACTGAGTGCTGATCGTCGACACCGGTGTGCTGTTGGCGGCAGCGGACGTCAGCGATCCCGACCACGACACGTGCGCCGCGCTGCTCCTCGGCGAGCCCGGCGATCTGGTGACCACTGCGCTCGTGATCGCCGAGACTGCATACCTGATCGGTCGGCAATTGGGTAGCCGCGGTTGTGTCGGTCGCTGCGAATCCAGTATCCGGTCTCGGCGGCGCCTGGACCGACTCGCCGATGCGCGCCGCTACCACCGACGAGTGCGCTGGTCGACGACTCGCAGAAGACGTGTTCAAAGTCGGTGCCGGCTTTGAATGCGACGTGACCGGCGGTCAGGACCTCGATCGGTCGGTGTTCGAGTCCGGACTCACGGTCCATTTCCAAAGCACGGCCATTCAGATCCAGCGGGAACGATGGCAGGTGCCTGTTCAGCGAGCCTCGTTGAGCCGTGGCGCCATGGCTCGCTCTCGACCCGTCCGGCGGGTGGGCTACCAGCCGCGGCGGATGCGCTCGGCGAGATGGTTCATGAGTGCAATTGCGAACGGACCGTTCGTGCGCAGGACGTACAGGAAGCGAGTGCGATCGATCTCGGCGAGCACGCAGTCCGTCTTCGCTCGAGCGTCGGCGGCACGAGTGTGGTGGTAGTCGGGGTCGATCATCGCGAGTTCACCGAAGATGGTGTTCTCGGGGCGAAGCTCGACCACGTTGCCATCGCGAATGATTTCGACCTCGCCCTCGATCACGGCGTACATGTGCTCAGCTTCGTCCCCAGCGCGGAACAAGAAGTCGCTTGCTGCCAGCTTCACCTGGTTCGGCTCGTTGCGAAACAGCGATGTCTCGGCCACGTCATCAACCTCCTGGATGTGGTGACCGCACCTTCTGCGATCGTCGGCGGGTCACCGTAGAGCGCCGTGTGCCGTCGGCCGAGTGTGGCGGGCCGAGAATTCACTCGTCGTTCACCCCCTGCTCACCGTGGCGACAGGTCGAACCGCCCGACGGGCTGACGGTCGGCCATCGGACCTGTCCCAGCACGCATCGTTGCAGTCGCTGCTGTGCGAGTTCACCGGCACCGTCTGGTCACGTGTCGCCAACAGGTGTTGCCGGCAGGTTCCGAGGTGTTGCGATCGGTCCGCCCCTCGTGCCGGTTCCCGCACGGCCCCCGAAGCGACGAGCCAAGCCCGTGCCAGGTGGGGTCTCGCTCATCGCAATCCCGACGTTCGGCATCGGGGCAGTCGGCCGATCGCACGTTCGAGGATCTGCTTCGCAGCGAGTGTTCATGTCCGATTCACCGGTTGTTCAGGATCTCGTGGCGATACTGCAGCCGTGACACCTTCGGAGTGTGCGCGCACCGACGCTTCGTCGTTTGCAACGGTGCCCGAACTGCTCGCCGCGATGCTGACGGTACGCACGGCGGCACTCGAGGCCGAGGAGCAGCACCCAGATGCACTTGACGCGTTGGCGCCGCAGACCCGGCAAAGCGGAATCAACTTGGTGCACTACATCGCCATCCGTCAGCTGGACCTGCGTCGGGAGCAGCGTTCGCTCGCCCGGCTCGGGCTCAGCTCGCTCGGGCGGGCCGAACCGCACGTGTTGGCCACCATCGACGCGGTCATCGCACGGCTGGCTGCGGAGGTCCCCGGTTCTGAGCTACCCGATGATCTCGGTCGGCGAGGACCGAGCGCCGACGAGGCGAGTCGTCTCCTCGAGGAACACACGCTCGCATCGCTGGGTCCGACGGTGGGCGCCCGCAACACCCGGCTGATGGTGACCTTGCCGACCGAGGCGGCACACGACTCGCAGCTGGTCGACCGATTCATCGGTTCGGGGATGTCGATCGCCGGATCAACACTGCCCACGACGACCTGGAGTGTTGGCGTCGGATGATCACCAACGTGCGACGCGGGGCCGATGCTGCTGGGCGAGACGTGAGAGTGGCGATCGATCTCCCTGGACCGAAGCTGCGCACCGGTCCGCTACCGCCCGGGGTGGAGGTGGTGCGGGCGAGGCCTGCCCGTGACGACCTCGGCCGCGTCGAACGCCCGGTGCGCGTGCGCTTCAGCGTCGACCCTGCACCCGAGGAGCTCGTCCAGGTCGCTCGGGGCGGCCTCACGATCGTGCCGGTGATCGCCGAGACACTGGACGCGGTCGAACCCGGTGACGAGCTCTCGTTCCGCGATGCCCGCGGGCGTCGGCGCCGACTGACCGTCGTCGCTGCCGGAGATCGAACATGCGATGCCGACTCCGACAGGTCGATCTATTTCGCACCGGGCATCCAGATCTCGGTCCGCCGTGACGGAAGGACGGTCCGAACAATGGAGGTCGGCCGTCTTCGACCGGCGGCTCCGTCGATCGTGCTCCGGGCCGGCGAGATCCTGCAGTTGCGTCGGGGGACCTCTGAAGGTGGAGCTGCCGTGCGCGCCGCCGATGGCAGTGTCGAACGACCTGCCCATGTTTCGATCGAGGTCGAGGAGCTGTTTGGGTCGGTGCGGTCGGGTGAGCGGATCATGCTCGACGACGGATCGATCGAGGGGGTGGTCACCTGGGTGGACCCTGATCGCATCGATCTGGAGATCGTGCGACCCTTGCGGTGCAAGCTCCGCTCGGGCAAGGGTGTCAACCTCCCCGACACCGAGCTGCCGATTCCCGGGCTGACCGATGACGACATCGCGATCGTCGAGGCGCTGGCTGCCGACGTCGACCTCGTGGCGATGTCGTTCGTGAGCAGCCCACATGACGTCGTCCGCCTCCACGAGCACCTCGCCCGACTGGAGGTCGACGGCGTCGGCGTCGTGCTGAAGATCGAACGCAAAGCGGCGATGGATCGACTGCCCGACCTGCTCTTGACGCTTCTGCAACAGCCCTCCTCTGCACTGATGGTGGCCCGGGGCGACCTCGCTGTCGAGGTCGGATTCGACTGGCTCGCCGAGCTCCAAGAGGAGATCCTCTGGTTCGGAGCGGCCGCCCACACCCCGGTGATCCTCGCAACCCAGGTGCTCGAATCGCTCGCCAAGCAGGGAGCACCGACGCGCGCCGAGGTCACCGACGCCGCGTGGGCGAGCCGAGCCGAGTGCGTCATGCTCAACAAGGGCCCCTTCATCGCCGATGCGCTGCGGTTCCTCGACAGCCTGTTGACGCGGATGGAGGTTCGCCGGGAACGGCGGACGCCCATGTTGCGACAGCTGTCGTCATCATTGCCGTGGGGACAGCCGGACCGACGGTGATGTCTGGCTCTCATCGTGGGGCCGATCGATCGATCGACCGTCTCGTGCCGTCGCGCGTTGCGAGGGGCGGTCAGGTGGTGGCTGGTTGGAGCGAGGCGATGAGCGTTTCGACGCGGGTCCGGATGTCGTCACGGATGTGACGCACCACCTCGATGGACTGTCCGGAGGGGTCCTCGAGTTCCCAGTCCTCGTAGCGTTTGCCGGGGAAGATGGGGCACGCGTCCCCGCATCCCATGGACACGATGACGTCGGCCGCGCGGGCGATCTCGTCGGTCCACGGTTTGGGGTATTCGCTGGCGATGTCGATGCCGACCTCGGCCATTGCGGCGACTGCGACCTTGTTCGTCTCGGCGCCGGGGTCGGAGCCGCCGGAGAACACATCGACGGTGTCGCCGGCGAGGTGGCGGAGCCATCCGGCCGCCATCTGGGAGCGGCCGGCGTTGTGCACGCACAGGAACAGCACCGCCGGTTTACCGAGGCTCCCGACCTCGAGCCGTTGCAGTGCGCGGAGCCGGTCGCGGGTGAACCGCTCGATGAGCAGCGGCAGCCAGTTGGGGACGGTCGCGTTGAGGTTGAGTTTGTCGCGCGAGTCGTTGATGTAGCGCTCGATGGTCTCGGCGTTGAAGGTGCCGGCGAACTCGTCGTGCAGTCGTGCAGCAGCTTGCTTGATCATCAGCTGCTGTTCGACGTAGCGACCACGGTCGCCGGATGTGTCGGTGGGTTCGGACATGATGACGGTGGGCTCCGTTCAGCTCAAGGTGCGGATGCGATTGTCGAGTTGGCTGACGGTGCGGTCGAAGGCCTCGTCGGTGCCGATGTCGACGGGGTCGGGGATGGACCAGTGCCAGTTGTCGAGCGACGGGACGAGTTGTTCGTGGGCCCGGTCGCAGACCGTGATGATCATCGCTCGACGGTCGGCGTCGTCGAGGGGGTGCGGCACCGCGCCGCTCAGGTCCAGCCCACGACGTTGCCCGGCGGCGACGGCGGCCGGATGCACCCGCTCGGCCGGTTGCGTGCCGGCAGACGATGCCGTCGGCCCGACGAGCTGGTGCCACAACGCCGCGGCGAGTTGCGAGCGTGCAGAGTTGTGGGTGCACACGAAGACGACCCGTTCGGGCAGACGCAACCTCGGCGGGACCAGGCCGTGGAGCGACTCGAGGACCAGGCGTACGTATCGGCGTCGCTGATCGCCGGCCGATCGGAACCGCTCGATCACGCCGGCCTGCTCGAGCACATCGAGATGATGCGCCAACAGGTTGCTGGGCAGCTCGAACTGTTCGGCGAGTTCGCTCGGGGAGCGGTCCGAGACAGCGAGATCGTCGACCATCGCCAAACGGATCGGATCACCGAGCGCTGCGTGCACCGCTGCCCGATCCTCGACCGACCGCTCCACGCCTGAGAACCTATCGTTCAGAGAACATTGAGTCAACAGCGATTGAAGGAGTTTCGGAACGGTGTTCGTCTTCGGCTACAGGGCAGGTGCATTCGTCGCTATCGCCGAGCGCAAGATCGGAGTTTCGAGCCAAATGAACACCGTCGAGAGCCCCTCGGAACGCATCCGGTACCTCCACAGTTCGAATCCTGCAGTGCTGGTTACCGACTGGGCCGAGTCCCTGCTCGACCTCGAGCGTTCGAACTCTCGACGACGGCATCCGACCAATCGTGGGCCGGCCTGGTCACAGGACGGCGGAGACGACAGCGCCGAATGGGCCCTCGGACCAGCGCCTGACCCAACGCGCGGGATGAATTGGCCGAACACCTGTTGAGCGACCACTGGCAACCGAACAGAATTCCAGGTGCACGTGCTCGAACGTCGCGAGTTTGACCGGCGATCGATGGCCTGTGGGCGAATCAGCCTCGAGGAATCCAGGTCGACCGAGACGGACACCCACCGGGAGCCGCCTGGCACGCCGGAGCGCGGCGAACCATGATTTCCGAGGGCAGGGCGAGACCATCGGGAGCGCTGTGTGAGCGCGCGGAGAGGGGCCGGCCCGTCGTGGACCAGCCCCTCTTTGGTCGATACCGAGCGATCAGGTCACCGCCTCGGTGGCCGACCGATCTGGGCGTCAGTTGCGCTCGAGGAAGAGCAGCTGGCCGCCCTCCTTGAGGTCGTTGTCGGTGATCCGGGAGCCGAACGGGTAGTTGTTCTGGTCGGTGATTCCGTGCGCCTGCACGTCGAACAGGAACAGTGTTCCGCGCTTTTGGCCGAACAACGCCGAGACGTCGAGGATGCCCGAGGTCTCCCAGTTCCCGGCGTCGCCGTAGCCGATATCGACAGCCGTGGTCGGGTTGTCGACGGACTCGTCGAGCACGACGCCGCGGTCGATCTGGGCGATCTGTGTGACGTCCTTGCCGTTCGGCTTCAGGCTGACGATGCTCGCCCTCGTTCGGGTTGACCGCGCCCTCACCGAACAGGATCTCACCGGTGAGGGTGTCGAACTCGGCCCGGTCCTCGTTGACGTAGATCTTGCCGTCGTCGGCCCAGTCGACGTTGTCCGGCGAACGCAGCGCCCGCGTGGGATCGGCGTCGCCGTCGTAGATGATCTCCACGGTGGCGCTCAGGTCACGGAACTTCGTGTCGATCGTGTAGAGGGTGCCGAAGGTGTCGGCACCGTTGCCGGTGGCCGGATCGACGGCGTAGGTGTCGACGCCGGTCGATGCGAGGAGCGCCTCGGTGCCCTTCTGGTGATGACGAGCCGCTCGGCGCCACGCGGTCACGTCGGGTTGACCGGCGATGTGATCGATCGGTTCGCTGGCGGGAATGTCGGACACGTCTTCGAGCCTTGCTTCCGTGCGCCTAGGCCGAGCCTGTCGCGACGGAACGGGCGACGACCACGCATCGTTGAGCGCGTTCCACCGCCTTGATCGCGACCCCGGCGGCGACGTCATCCGGCTCGTACTCCGTCTTCGACTTGAGCGGCAGCAGCCGTCGGAGTTCCTTCTCGACCTTCGTACCGTCGGGCCCAGCTTGGCGCAGCAGTGTGAGGACTTGATCGTGGTCCTCTCCCGCCGCTCGTTCACCAAGGCGAGCGCCACAGACGGCGTCGGCGGCATTGATGCCGGCGTGAATCGCGAGGCTGGTCGCTGCGATGTAGCGGCCGGCCTCGATTTCGCTCGCCGCGGCGTCGGCGTACTCCTCGGCCTTGCCCGCATAGGCACGAACTTGAGCACCCGACACCGGCTTGGTGCGCATCGGCTTAGGCATGCACGCGCTCCATCAGTTGCTCGATTGTGAGGCCGTGCACCACAACTCCGTCTCGCACGACGTCGCGCCACAATGGCGCTCTGCCAGCAAGCTTGGTCTCTGCTTCGTGGCGGGCGAGCTCGAGGATCTCGATGCGGTTGCCGGTGATCGCCTGTGCATCGTTCCGCCATTGCTCGATTGCGGTTGCCCAGGCGTCGTCGTCTTCGTCGACTTCGTCGGGCCGCACGATGATGGCGTCGAGATCACTGTGCTCGTCGGCCTCGCCTCGTGCGAACGATCCGAACACGATGACGCTGACCGGCTGTAACGGGAGAGCGGCTGCGGCGGCCCCGATTCGATCCAGCGCAGTGTCGCGCGATCGGGCCAGATCGATGATCGCCTGGGCTGCGACGTTCTCACGGATCAACCGGAACTGTGACGATGGAGGAATCTCGCGCCGTTCGACGAGACCGAGGTCGACCAGGCCGGGCATGACCCGTGATGCCTGAGCCACGCTGACTCCGGCAAGTCGGGCGAGCGTGCTGAGGTTGAGCGCGGCGGTGGTCTGTGCCAGCACCGCGAGTACTCGACCCTGGGCGCCGGGGATGACCGACTGGACGGGATGCACGAAGTCCACACCGCCACCGTACCGCGTATCGCTCAAAAATGGAAAGAATGTTTCATCAATGAGCGATAACGCGCCCGCAGCAGTTCCCCCAGCAGTGGACTGTCGCCGACCATGGCGGGCTCCACGCTGAAATGGGCGTCGACGGTGGGGCATCGCGAGCCCTTCCGTCAGGCCGTCAGGTGTTCCAGAACTGTCGCTGTTCCGGATGATCCGGAACAGCGCAGAATCTGGGACGTATCTAACGGTTTATCTAACGGACTGGTCGAAATCGCCTGTTATCCACAGGTACCAAACGACACGACGAAGTCGCGAAAGCCCTGGTAGGTGGCACAAAACGACACCAACCGACACTGGTCGATATGTCCTCTCCACGGCTCATAACCCGAAGGTCGCAGGTTCAAATCCTGCCCCCGCCACTATTGCCCGAGAAATCGGGCACGGAAGCCCAGCGCTGAGCTGGGCTTTCGCCGTTAAGACGTCGCCCGGTTCGTCAACCGCGACCAGTTCGCCAGCTACTGCGGCACCGCCCCGATCGCGGTGTCTTCCGGTGACGTCAACCGGCACCGGCTGTCGCGCGCCGGCAACCGGCAACTCAACCGGGCCATCCACATGGCAGCCGTCACCCAGATCCGGTTCGACACTCCCGGCCGTGACTCCTACCAACGCAAGATCGCCGAGGGCAAGACCCGCCTCGAAGCGCTCCGCAGCCTGAAACGACGAGTGACCGACGCCGTGTTCCGCCAGCTCCAAGTCGACCGGCAAATCGACCAGACCCAAGACGACGCCTGGCCACGACGCAGCTCCACACGTCGCGGCTCGCCGAGCTACCGGTCACCCGTGACCCCGCGCGCCGATGGCCGACCGATGCGACCACGACCGGCACGCGTCTCACCTCGACAACGGGTTCGGGGCGTGGCCGCAACGAAGCGTCGGCACCGAGGCGCAAGCTGATCACGCGCACGGCACACGCCGCAGACGTCCTCACATGCCCGCCCCGAACCCGCCTCTTGACAGAGAGGAGCCGTACTGTGGCGGCGTGGGCTGCGGTTATCGGGCGCCGTCGTTGGGCCGGTACTGGGTTTCTGCGTCCGACGGGGAGCGGTAACTCTGGCAGCATGAGGACCGATGGTCAGACGTGCTCTCATCACCGGCGCGAGCGCGGGAACTGGCAGGAGCCTGGCTCACCGTTTCGCGAGGAGCGGCTTCGATCTCGTGCTCGTGGCCAGGCGGCACGAACTGCTGGTGCAACTCAAGGCAGAGATCGAGCGACGCCACAATGTGGGAGTCGACATCCACAGCGCAGATCTCCGCGACATCCGGCAAGTCAACGATGTCTATGACGACGCGATCGGTGATGGCATCGATCTCTTGATCAACAACGCCGGCCTCGGTGACTGGAACTTCGTCTGGGATGTCGACCTCGACAAGTACCTGGCGATGATCCAGCTGAACGCGATCGCCACCGCCATGCTGTCCACCCGCTACGTCAAGGACATGAAGGACGTCGGAGGCTGCCTCATCAACGTTGCGTCCCTCGCGGGGTACGCGTTGTTTCCCGGATCGATCCCCTATTCATCAACGAAGTTCTTCGTGACTGCACTCACGGAAGGGCTGGCTCGTGAGGTGGAACTGTCCGGTTCGCCGCTCCGAGTGAAGGTGATGACGCCAGGACCGATCGACACCGAGTTCACAGCAACGTCCCTGGCCGACACGAAACTGCCGCGGTCCGACCCTTCCTCGATCGTGTATCACTCACCCGACGAGATTGCCGAGTTCACCTATCAGCTCTACGAGAGCGACCGGCCGGTCGGCCTCGTGGACCTCGAGACCATGCAGTTTCGGCTCAGCGACAGCCTTCACCCGGTCGGGCGGCTCAGGAACCGGTCCACTGCACCACCGCCCGACATCGCTTCCCAGTAACGGCTGGGGACGTCATCGGAGACATGCATCGACCCGAAAACCGGCGCACTACGGCAGTCCGAGCCGTCGTTATCGGGCGCGCCAGTCGGGTCGGTGTCGGGCGTCCCCTGGTCGGCACCTCGGGGATGGGGAGCGAACTCGGTTTGCGGGCGGGGTATCCGCATGAGTGGGCCGGTGATCAGGAGAATCCGTCGGCGTCGCCAGCGGTCGCTGGCCGGTCGCGGAGCACGGTGATCAGTACGAAGTACGCGGCCGGAACACCGAGGTAGACGACGAGGCTCACCGACGGCGCGAGACCAGCGAGAAGCATCGCCAGGAGGTACAACGCGATTGGCGCGGCGGAGATGCTGAGTCCGACGCGGCGGGCGCGTGCCGTGGTGGGTTCCCAGAGCAGTGCTGGGCGCTTGCTGACGTACTGATACATCCCGACCCTGGCAAGACTCGCAGCAATGAGCACGACTCCGTAGAGGTGCAACGCGATGGGCTCGTCGTGGTACTCGCCCAACATGGCAGCGGCGAACGGAATCAGCGATACCGGGAGCAGGAAGACCAGGTTCAGCCAGACGAGATCACGGTTCACGGCCCGGACTCGGACAAAGAGGTCACGATGCGACACCCAGTACATGCCGACGAGCAGAAAGCTGATCACCCACGCAACGAGCGTGGCGCCCGTCTCGTCGAGCGCCTCGCGCAGCGACTGCTCGGACAGGTTGGACGGCACCCCGATCTCGAGGACCAAGATCGTGATGATGATCGCGAACACGCCGTCGGTGAACGCGACAACCCGATCGGGGTCGCCCCGCCGTCGCTGCCGTGCGCCCTGTTCAGGCGGATCGGTTGGATCGGGCGATCGGGTTTCAGCCATGGATGAGTCCTGCCGGTTCGATGATCGGCCTCCAACATCATGGCGCAGCGCTACCGGGTAGCGAGGGTTTCCAAGAACACAAGCAGGGATGCTCGAAGCCACCCCGAGTGAAGACTTGTCACCCATCTCGCCAACCCCCACCCTGCCCCTGATCGCCGGCTCGGGGCACCCTTCGCCCTTGCTGCCGAGCAAGTGCGAGCCACACGGTAACCGGCGCACTGTGGCGGGTGTTGCTCGAGTTGACCCGCACGTCATCCCAGCCAGCATCCGTGGCTGACGACCCGGCCTACCGACGGGATTGTCGGGCGCTCGACTCGGGCCGTTCCCGAGTGGCCGCCCCGCAGCCGGATGTTGGATTACGGCGCTCGTGTTATATGCGCCATCCGCGGGTACCTCGATCGCTTGCAGTTGCCGGATCTGTGCGCTTCGTTGCTCGCTACGTCAGTTCCATGAGGCCGCCGAGAGTGGGCTTGAAGCCGCACGCGTCGATGTAGAACTCCCGAAGGTCTTCGTCGAAGCCGACGTGCAGGAACTCGCACCCGGCGGATCGCGCTCCGTCACGGGCTGCGTGGACCACACCGACGCCGATGCCTCGGTGTCGGTAGTCAGCATCGACCATCACATCTTCGATGAACGCATGGACGAGGCCATCCCACAAGACGTTGACAAAGCCGACGAAGCGGTCGCCGTCTCGTGCGACGACCCAGCCGAGGCTGTGCCGTTGGGTTTGGTCGACCCAGTCCCATTCGGACCCGTCGAACAGCCGCGTCTCGAAGGCAGCTGCATGAAGTGCGTGGATCTCGTCATTCGCGAACGGCTCGCGCCACGCGTAGGTGATGTTGCCGTGAGGCATGAACTCTCCTTGGTGAAGGAAGGTCGGACCCTCCGGCTGCGGGCCAGGTGGCTCAGTCGTTGAGCAGGCCGTTCGCAGCGAGGGCGGAGAGGTCGAAACGGGTGGTGTCCATCTGGGCCTCCTCGGCATCGGTGCGAGCGGCCGCCCGCGCTCTCGAATCGTACGCCAGCTCGCCGTGAGCCACCCACGCTGTATCGGCGCTTCCCGATCGCCGGAGACATGCCCGGACGGCACGGACACCGACAGCCGGCACGAGCGTCGAATCTTCGGCCGTGCCGGGATCATCTCGCGTGCGGCTTGGGCCGAAGTCGCACTGCTTCGATAGCCCGGCGAGCGGATTACCGAGCGCGCGATATGCGTGCGTCGTCTCCGAGCATCTTGCCGGATACAGGACACGTCTGATCACGGACGGTAGACGTCGATATGCGCCCCTGATCCGGTGGTGGGAGGCAGGGTTGCGGTTCCAATCGGCGCTGTTCAACCCAAGGTGGCCGCGACGTCGTGCATGGCGGCGATGGTTGCCTCTTGGAGTTCGTCGGCGTGCGAGGCCGAGTCGCCGACTGCGGTGACGCCGAAGCGCCCGTCGATGGCGAGGCATGACAGCATGTGCGGGACCACACCCGTCCTTGTCAGCGGGTCGAAGGAGATACCTGCCCGTACGAATGCAGCGATCACGTCGGCCTCTGGAATACCGGTCCAGTTCTCGTCCACGAGGTTGTCCGATGCCACGTAGAACTTCGAGGTGCCGGTGTCGTCGGTGTAGGAGCCGGTGTTCATGTCGTATCGCCCGGGAGCGAGGTGACGAAGCACGGTGTACGGGTGCGTCGTTCCGGGCTTGCGAAGATTGATCTCGATCGCATACGTCGACCAGGGTCCGCTCCCCGAACGAGCCGTCACGAAGTCGATCCCAGCTCGACCTCGCGCTCCACGCTCACCGAGTATTCGGGCAGCAGCGAGTGCGTATGCACCGAGTTCAGGCGCGTACGACGGATCCGCAGGGAACCGACACCCGAGGTACACCTGGCCGTCCTCGCCCAGGATCTGCTCGTGAGTGGACAACACGTCGACCGAGCCGTCCGGGCGGATCTCCACCTGGGCGCTCGGGCTCGAGAATTGGTCGCCCACGATGCGGCTCTCTGCCACGAAGCCCTTCTTCAACTCGTCGAGATACCACGGCTCGAGGCTGTTGATCCGACTCCGTAGCCGTCGCCGAGCAGCCGGGGACCCGGCGGGCTCCAGATCGTCGGTGTGGATCACAGCGTTGCCGTCGCCTGCTCCGGAATCATCGTGCTTGAGGATCACCGCCGGGATGTCGGGGCGTGCGGTGCGAAGCTGTTCGATGGCGTCGACCGCATCGGAGACGGTCGTCAGGTCCTCGAAGCCTGGCGGGACCGGAACCCCAGCCTCCCGGAACAGCTTCCGCCCCGAACTCTTGAATCCCAGCGGCCACAGCTCCGGTGCGGAACCGTTGATCGGCACCCCGAGCGTGAGTGCGAGTTGGCGCTCCGGCTCCGCGACGTTCCACGGCTCGATGAATGCAGGGTCGTCGCCGATCCACCGAGTGACGCCGGCGAGCACATCAGGCCGATCGAGCAGCTTTGTCGCGACGGCGCGGGCCGACCGATCATCGACCACGACCAGACGGAATCGTTCACTGGCATCGAGCGAGTCGGGCAGCAGCGAGAGGCAATGGTCGATGACCGCCGCATCTGGCTCGGCCGAGCAGAAGTACACGAGCCGAGCGGCCGGCATGCGAAGCATCAGCAGCGCGGCCAGGAATCGATGCTCGAGCGCAGCGAGGCGACTGCTGTAGTGGGACAGCAGGCTCTCTCCGACGCTGAATGACGGCAACACCACCACGACGTGCGGCACGGTCGACGCGGGCGAGTTGAGCGCGTAGACCGCCTCGAGGTCTTGTTGGAGCTGCTGGAAGGCGCCGCTGGTCGCGGAGTCGGAGAGCTCTTGCATGATCGACAGCGTCGCGCAAGGACGAGTGCGGCTGCACGCTTCGGTCAAGCCTCGGCTGGCTCCCACGTGACGCGCTGTTCGAGGCACGCCCGGTCCGTGGCGAGGCTCTTCGGAGATGTTTCGTTCCTGCGAGGTGATCCTCGGCGGCAATGCCGTCGGGTACGTGCTCTGGTCAGCTGACCTGCGCGTTGGCGCCGATGTCAGGCACTGGCGGTGACGTCCGGCTTGCGGCCGGTGACCAGCAGTTGCTGGACGGAGCCGAAGAAACCGCCGATCTCCGCGGCCTGCTCGAGGTCGGCGCGAAAGTGAAGCACCTCGTCGTTCGTCAGCACGCCGGCATCCTCGGCTGCCTCGAGAACGCGAGCGAGCACGAATGTCTCGGAGAACACGCCCAGGTCGTCGACCGCCACAGGGACGACTTCCACCGAGACATCTTCGAGGTCCGCTGCCTTGAACGAGCGGTACAACATCCGCCCGGCAAACGGGCTGTTCATCATGGAGCGGTACTGCTCGGCGACACGCCGTTCGAGCTCGGAGACCTCACTGGCAATGCTGAGCGATCCGAAATCGGTATCGAGCACCACGATCCGACCACCGGGACGGGTCACACGGATCATCTCCGCAAGCCCCGCCGCCGGATCAGGGAGGTGCTGGAAGACCCGCTCGCTCCGACATGCGTCGAAGAAGTCGTCGTCGAACGGCAGCGCAGCTGCATCGGCCTGCCGATGCAGCACCCGTTCGTCGAGGCCGGCAGCCTTCGCCCGGACGTTCGCCTCCTCGACCATCTCCGGATCGAAGTCGGCGCCGTGGACCTGACCCGCCTCACCGACGAGGTCGGCGAGTGCGATCGTGTCGGAAGCGGGCCCGCAGCCGAGGTCGAGCACCCGGTGCCCTACCTGCAGGTCCATCAATTCATAGGTCCGTCGCTTCGCCGCCGACAACATCTGCGCCGCCGTGTCGAGGTACGTGGAGTCGACGTGCCCCGAATAGTCCATCGCCATGCCCAATTTGATACAACACCTGCAACTCCGGAACCGAACGTGAACCGCTCGTTCGCCGGATCCGGGGCGCCTCGCTACCATCCCCGGCACACGCGACCGGGATCCGAAGCCGAGTTGCGCGATGCCACCGACCGACCCGCCGGAGGACCCGATCAGAACAACTCCGCCTCGACGGCACCTCACCCGGATCCCGACGCCCGCTCTGCACACCTTGCCCGGGCATCGCGAGCGGCGCCACCCGACCTGCTCACCTGGTTGCACCGGGGCCAACCAAGGGCTCACCACGGTCTCGCTCGAGATCGATGAGCGCCGAACGAACCGGCCAGGTCAGCGCAACTGCGCAAGCGCCTGCTCGTGGACATCAAGATCGCGAGGCTCACCGTCGGCCCACGGCGATCCGAACACGATCAAGTCGTCGAACCCCAGCGCGGTCGCGCGCCCGGCGGCGTCGAGGTAGCTGCCCACACTCGCCGTCGGGAGCACCCGACCGAAGCCGAGCAGCACCGATCGCCGAATGCTCGCTGGGTCGCGGCCCTGCCTGTCACACGCCTCGGCGAAGCCCTCGACCTGACGGCCGAGGAGCTGCCAGAAGTCGTCGCCTTCGATGTCGGCGGTCCCGGGCCCGCCGTAGGTGTTCCAGGTGTCGGCATGGGCCGCTGCCAGCGCGAGCGATCGTGGGCCGTGACCGGCGAGGATCAGCTCGGGCCTCCCGACGCCTTCGGGTCGCGCCGTCGTCTCGAGTCCACCGAATGCCATCACGTCACCCTGCCAGTCGGTCGCACCGTCGAGTACCGACCGGTATCCCCGAACCACATCGGCGAACCGGGTCGAGAGCTCACCGATGGATTCACGGACGCCGCGATCGGCCTCGGCACAGAACGGCGCCCCCATGCCGAGACCAAGGACGAGTCGACCGGCACTGATGTCTTGCACCGTCATCGCGACCCGGGCCAACGACACCGGGGAACGGAACGCCGACGAGGCGACCAGCGTTCCCAACATGATCCGATCCGTGACCGCCGCGGCGGCCGTGAGCGTGGTGAACGCCTCACCTAACCACAACCCCGGGAACGTCGGATGGGTGAGATGATCCGCCGTGTACACGACGTCGTACCCCACCTCCTCCGCCCACCGGTACCCACGCGCCTGCGCACTCCAGGGCCCCACGGGCGGCACGATCAGACCCAGACGGCTGAGACTCATGGATGTATGTTGTCATGCCTCTGGAGCAGGGTTGTCGGGTGCACGAGCCAGGTGGTCCACCCCCTACCACCACGGCCCGAGAGCTCATCGAGCGTTCGCCCTTCGTCGTCATCGCCACATGCGACGCCGACGGTCGGCTCGACGCATCTCCCAAAGGAGACCCACCCGGATTCGTCCACGTGATCGACTCCACAACGCTCGCCATCCCCGAACCCACTGGGTTGCCCCGGACGCCGGGTCTGAGTTGCACATCTTGCGCAGCCCGCACCGGCCGATTGCGTCGCAGCACCGGCAAACCGAACCCGATCAGATCAACGCGCGAACGACTTGTTCCACACTGCTCTGTATCGGCACCACTGCCGAGCGCCACGCCGGCGTGGAACCGCTCGCTATTGCTCACCAGCTACTCCCGGCGATGGTCGATCGCGGTGACTCCGGGTAGGCCGTCAAAGGCGCGGCGGTCGGCGCTCACCACCGTGCGGCCGGCCGCTGCTGCGGTCGCCGCGATGATGAGATCGTGGGCACCGCGAGGTCGGCCGGCTCTACGCACGGCGACGAGCAGGCTCGCGTGCCGCAAGGCGACGGTTTCGTCGTAGGGCAGGATCGGAATCGAGGCAGCGATCTCGTCGACGTACGACTGCCGTTGTGATCGCTGGCGTGCTGCCCCGAGTTCAACGCCGCCGGTCAGTTCGGCGAGGGTGATCGCTGCGATGGCGACGTCGTCGTCATCGTCGATCAGATCGTCGAGATCGGTGGCGCCGCGTTCGGCGTCGATGAGGAAGGTGGTGTCGAGCAATAGGAGCGTCACGGGCGGTGCTCGACCTCGAGCAGGTCGCGGAGCTCGTCCAGGTCGTTGGCCCATCGGGCATCGGGGCGGTGTCGGCGAAGGAGCGCCTTGGCGTCGGCCCCACGCCCCCGGGTCACCGGTTCGATGTAGGCGACGGCTTTGCCGCGACGCGTGATGGTGTACCGCTCGCCGTCGTGTTCGACAGCGTCGAGGAGGTCAGCGAACTTGCGGGCCGCTTCGGTCGCCGTAACTTCGGACATGAAATCAGATTATCAGATTCCAGCGTGGAACGGAAGTACATCTGGATCGCGACCCGCCCATATCTCCGCTGCCAGCCGCACCTCCGCGTCGCCCATAGCGGCACGTACGCGCTCGGGCTACCCGCTCGGCAATGTCGGCCTGCGAACGCGCTCGACGCGACGCACTTCCGGCGAACTGTGGAACGTCCGACCGGCATCTCGGTCGCGCATGTCCGCGCTCCTGTGAACTGTTTCGGAACCGTCCGTGGTGGCGCTAGCGAGGCCAGGTGGCAGCGACATCCGACGGCATGATCATCGAGATGCTTGCGAATCACATAGCTCGGATGCGTTTTGCGATCACCGATGTCGGTGGTGGGCAGGCGGGTGTGCATGACCCTGGGCACCGGGCTCTGAGCCCGGGATTGCAGGGGTTGCAGGTCGCCGTACGCCCGACAACCGTGCTTCTGCACACTGCCCCCGCCACCACTTGGGAAGCCCTGGTAGATCGCAAGATCTGCCAGGGCTTCTTTCGTTCTGGGGGCCTCTCCCGAGCAAGAGTTCCACCGAAGTTCCACCCTTCGCTACGAGTATCGACGTCCGGGATGTCTCGGTCCGGGATGTCGGGGTCTGGTGGTGGCGTCCGGTCCGAAACGGCGGGCAGACCTGCGCGATGAGTGCACTGGGCCCGCACCGAGCGACCCGACCCGGTGAACACTGGCTGAATGTCGTGTCGGTTGACAGATCGCTCGCTCACCCCTAACATTCGGCTCGATACGAAATAGATCGTGAGACCGCGAACCTTTCGGATCGCGTCGCACGACACGGGGTTCGTGGTCAGAGGGAGGGGACAACATGGCGACCGCTTTTCCGGTGAGTAGGTCGACACGTGCGGGATGGTCGTTCCTGATCCCGTTCCTGGTCGTGTACCTGCTGTTCGTGCTGTACCCGGTCGTCCAGGCCGTCTGGATGGGGTTCTTCGAACGGGATCTCCTGACGATCGATCGGCAATCCTGGATCGGGTTCGACAACTACCGGCGCATGTTCTGGGGCGACGGCCTGACGTGGCAGCCCTTCACGATGTGGCCCTGGCGTCTCGCCGGGCTCGCGCTGTTGATTCTGGCATTCCGGGCACACCGGCGTGGCCGCCTGTCGCTTCGAGCCCTGGTGATCCTCACCACGCTCGCAGTGGTGGTGTTCGTCGGACTGCTGGGGATCCATCCCGGGGAGAACGGTCGCTGGTCGGACTCGCAGTTCTGGCCGTCGTTCGGCAACACGCTCGTGTTCGTCATCTTGTCGACGCCGGTGATCGTCGGAGTCGGCCTGCTGTTGGCGCTCGTGCTGAACCGGCCTGGCAAGTTCACCGGGCTGCTGCGCACGCTGTTCTTCGCTCCGTACGTCCTTTCTGTCGCTGTACTGACCCTCATCTGGGCGTTCCTGCTGAATCCTCAGCTCGGACTCATCGGCAGACTGTGGTCGTCCCTCGGTCTCGACCCGGTGAGTTGGCTCAACGATCCGAACCTGGCGATGCCGACGATCGTGGTCGTGACCCTGTGGTGGACCGTCGGGTTCAACGTCGTTCTGTTTCTCGCTGGACTCCAGGACATCGACCAGTCGCAGTACGAGGCTGCGGCGCTCGACGGTGCCAATCGCTGGCAGGTCTTCTGGTACATCACCCTGCCTGGACTGAAGCGAACGATCCTGTTGGTCGTCGTGCTGCAGATCATCGCCTCGTTTCAGATCTTCGGACAGGTCTTCATCCTCACGAGGGGCGGTCCGAACGGCGCGACGAGGGTGTCGATCCAACACATCTACGAGAGTGCGTTCCGAGATGCCGAACTCGGTTATGCGTCGGCGATGTCGGTGTTCTTGTTCGCTGTGATGATGGTCGTCTCGGCGCTGCAGTTCCGTTTCATGGGGGCTGACGAATCATGACCACCGCAGTGCTCGACCATTCCGCTCTCTCGACTGCCCGACGTCGGAACGCCCGCATCAAGAACTGGTCGTTCAACCTCTTTCTCGCCTTGGCCGTGGCGATCTGGATCATCCCGCTCGTCTGGATGGTGTCGTTGTCACTCAGCGACAACGACGCGCTGCAGCGTGACACGACGAGCCTGCTGCCCGTCGAGCCCACGCTCGACAACTTCACCACCTTGTTCGACAGCGGCACCACGACGACGTGGCTGTGGAACAGCGTCGTCGTCACCGTGTCGACGACGGTGCTGACACTGATCTTGGCCTCGATGGCCGGCTATGCGTTCGCACGAGTCCCATTTCGAGGGAAGAAGATCATCTTCCCGGTCGTGCTCGCCGGCTTGATGGTTCCGAAGGAGGCGATGTTCATCCCGCTGTTCCTGATCTTCGCCGACTTCGATCAGCACAACACCTACCACGCACTCGTGCTTCCACGGATCGCGGCGCCGCTCGGCGTGTTCATCATGACCCAGTTCTTCAGCGCCATCCCCTCCGAAATCGAGGAGGCGGCGGTGATCGACGGGGCAAGCCGGTGGAAGATCTTCTGGAAGATCATGCTCCCGATGTCGGTCCCAGCGCTCACTGCGCTCGGCATCTTCACGTTCGTGCTGACCTGGAACGACTTCCTGTGGCCACTCGTGTCGGCCACCGACCCCGACATGTTCACCATCACCACGGGTCTCGCCTCCCGTCAGGGCAACTTCGCCCAGGCCAATGCGCTGGGTGACCTGATGGCACAGGGCGTGTTCGCCAGTCTGCCGCTGCTGATCCTGTTCTTCATCTTCCAACGCCAAATCATCCGAGGCATCTCGCTCGGAAGCGGCGGCAAGTGAGTTCGCGGTCCCACGTGGCCGTTGCACACCACCACCAACACCAACCACAACAAGCCGGTCACGATCTGCGGCCGAGGCCCGAGGAGGGGCCGTCATCATGACAACTCGAACCACCAGTTCCCTGAAGCGATCGTTCGCAGCACTCGGCGCACTCGCGCTGGTCGTCGCGGCCTGCGGCAGCGACGACGACGACACAGAACCCGCAGCCGACACCGCGGCCGAGGAGACCGATGGCGGCGACGATGCGGCGGCCGATGACGCGTCGGCCAGCGGCGACGACGTCGTCCTCCAGTTCGCACGGTTCTTCGGTGACTGCGCCGAAGACGTCGCAGGTGTCACCGATGTGACGCAGGCGACCACGGAGTGCGAGTCCATCCAGATTCTCGAGAACGCCTTCAACGAAGCCGACAACGGCATCACCATCGAGAAGGTCGGCGGCCAGGCCTGGGGTGACTACTACACACAGCTGAGTACCGCCTTCGCCGGCGGTGATGTTCCGAACGTTGCGGTGATGCACCAGCATCGCCTGCCCGATTTCGCCGGGCGCGACCTGCTCATGCCGCTCGACGACGAATTCGCCTCGAGCACCGTGATCGACTTCACCGACTACACCGAGCCGGCGCAAGATGCCGCACAACTCGACGGAACCACCTATGCGCTGCCCTTCGACATCCATGCATCGCTCTGGCACATGAACGTCGACATCTACGAAGAGGCCGGGCTCACCGACGCCGATGGTGCGCCGATCATGCCGACTTCGCCCGACGAGTTGATCGAGCAATGCGTCGCCATCGAGGCCGCTGGCTATCAGTGCTTCGCCCACGACTGGTTCGAGTTCGGTGTCGGCGCCCGACTGTTCCTCGCCCTCGACGAGCAGCAGGGAGGAGCCCTGACCGATGACAGTGGCATCGCGACACCCGACACGCCCGAGGGTGAAGAGGCACTGCGGTTCCTCAACGAGCTTGCCGAGTACTCCGACCCGCAGCAGGGCTACACCGACTCCCAGACTGCATTCCTGAACGGCGAGGTGGCAATTCTCCACAACGGCACCTGGGTGGTCGACCAGTACAGCAATGAGGCCGACTTCACCTACCTGGCCACGAACGTTCCGAATCTGTACGGCGAACCAGCGGTGTGGGGTGACTCGCACATGTGGGTGCTCCCCGCAGCGGCGAACGAGGATCCGGAAATCGCTGCTGCCTCGATGGAGTTCCTGGAGTACCTCTACGAGAACATCGAGAACTGGGCCAAGAGCACCGGCCACATCGCGCCGCGCGCGTCGATTCTCGAGAGCGCTTCCCTCGCCGAGGCGCCGCAGCGCGCCAACTACGCCGAAACGGCATCGATCGCCCGCCTGGTGCCGGCCGTCGAAGGCTGGGCCGGTGCGTGGGATGCGCTCGCCGAAGAGCTCAACGCCACCTGGGTGACCGACAAGGATCAGGGCTCAGCCCTGAACGACGCCGCTGCTCGGATGAACGAAGAGCTCGGTAACTGAACCAGGGTCTCCCCGGGGGCGGCCCACAACGGCGGGCCGCCCCCGAAGCCTGAATGGACTCGACGTTGCGGCAGAGCAAGGCGCTGGAAGCTGGCTGGTACTTCGCCCCTGACCTCGACGCGCCCGCGGTCATCCCGGTCAGCGACTTCAACCCGCCGGAGAACGGCTGGCGCGCCATCCGCGTGCCGGGCTACTGGCAATTGCAGTTCCCCGACCTGGCACGTTCCACCGGCGTCGGCTGGTACCGCGTCGAGTTCAGCCTCGACCATGTCTGGCTGGCGAGCGAGTCCTTGACGATCGAGCTCGGTGCCGCGAGCTACTTCTGCCAGGGTTGGCTGAACGACCAGTACCTCGGGTCCAACGAAGGTGGGCTTCTGTCGTTCTCGTGGTCGCTCGGCGCAGCAGCACGGTCGGGGACCAACGAACTGTACGTTCGTGTCGTGTCTCCGTCCGGGGACCGCTCGAGGTACCGGGAGTTTCCGTTCGAAGAAACCCTGCACGGCAAACAGAGTTGGTACGGCCCGACCGGGGGCTTGTGGCAAGAGGTGAGCGTTCACGCCCGGTCTGCGCTCGCAATCGAACGACTCGACATCCAACCGAACGTCAGCGACTGCAGGGTGCAGGTCCGAGCCGAGCTGTCCGGACGCAGCACGCACCGAGACGAATGCATCGAGTACCGCATCATTGCGCCGGACGGGGCAGAGGTTGCGGTCGCGACGTCGGCGCCGGGAGAAGCGCTAGACGTCGATCTGGGCGACCATCGTCCGCAGCTCTGGTCGCCCGACTCGCCGTCGCTGTACTTCGTGCTCGCGAAGGTGATCGTCGACGGTGTCGCATTCGACATCGTCGAGAAGCGGTTCGGCTTCAGGACGTTCGAACGGGTCGACGGTCGATTCGTCCTCAACGGCGAACCGATCCTGCTGCGCGGGGTGCTCGACCAGGACTACTGGGACTCACCGGGCGTCCCGGCGTCCAAGGACGAGATCGCCGAGCGCTTCTCGGCGGTGAAGTCCATGGGGTTCAACACGATTCGGTGTCACATCAAGCTGCCAGACCCGCGCTACCTCGACGTCGCCGACGAACTCGGGATGCTGCTGTGGTGCGAATTGCCCACCACCTCACGGCTCACCACCGCAGCACGCGGCAGGATCGAGGACGCCCTCTCGGCCATGATCGCACGGGATCGACATCATCCGTCCGTGGTCGTGTGGGGCATCGCCAACGAAGCGTGGGGTTTCGATCTGGTTGGGAGCGCTGAGCACCGTGCCTGGCTCAACCAGCTCTACCACCGGGCGAAGAAGGATGCGCCGGACCGCTTGATCGTCGACAACTCGCCGTGTGCACCGAACTTCCACGTCGAGACCGACATCGAGGACTACCACTTCTACGCGGTGATCCCGGAGATGCGAGAGCGTTGGGACCAGTTCCTCGAAGCGTTCACCGGACGTGCCGACTTCACCTTCAGCCCCCACGGCGATGCGCGCCGGACCGGCACCGAGCCGCTCGTCGTTTCCGAGTTCGGGGCCTGGGGCCTGCCGGACCTCAGCGACCTGATCGACGAAGACGGTCGAGAACCCTGGTGGTTCGAGTCCGGGCAGGAATGGGCCGACGGTGCGGCCTACGTCCACGGGTTCGTTCAGCGGTATGAGCTCTGGCATCTCGACAAGGTCTTCGGGAGCTGGCGAGGATTGTGCGAAGAGACCCAGCGGCGCCAGTTCGAGACGTTGCAGCATCAGATCGAGACCATGCGTGCCCGACCCGAGATCGCCGGATATGTCCTGACCGAGCTCAGCGATGTGTTCTGGGAAGCCAACGGGCTCCTCGACATGGCTGGGCGGCCACGTGGCTTCGCTGATCGGGTCGCTTCGCTGAATCAGTCTCCGATGGTGATGACCAAGGTCGACCGCACGGCAGTCTGGGACGGTGACACGGTGGGCGTCGGCGTGTCGGCCGTGAATGACGGGCTGGACCGTCCCGAGTCACAGCTCCGATGCGGCCTCGTCGAAACCGGCGAGTTCGGTTCCAGCGAGGAGCGGCCGCTCGCCCCGTTCGGCCACCACCCGACCGTCGGCTTCGATGTCACGGCGACCTGCGACGAGCGACCGCGCCTCACGTCCATCGAGTGTTCGCTGGTCAGTGACGGGGCACGGGCCGCCACGGCCGACCAACCCTTGCTGGTGGTTCCGCGGACGGGCCCGCAGGTTCATCCTGACCGAGCGATCTCGGTGAGCGACGATTCCCTTGCGCGACGGCTCCGCGAGCTGGGCTACGTCGTGACCGATACCGATGCAGACCTGCGCGTCCTGCGCCGGCTGGGGCCCGACGATCATGACTTCATCGAGGCTGGTGGCAAGGCGCTCTTGATGGCCGACGACACCCAGGCGTTCGGCGACGGCTTCGGCGAGTATCCCAAGATCGAACTGAAGGCGTGGCATGACGCGCTCTTCGGCGGGGGCGAGTGGGTCTCGGCATTCTCGTGGCTGCGCCGTGTCGAACGGTTCGCCGATCTCCCGGGCGGGCCCATGATGGATTCGTTCTTCGAGGGGCTGACGCCCTCGGTGGTGATCACCGGCGTACCGCCGGCACGGTACGAACACGACGTGCTGGCCGGCGTGTTCGTCGGCTGGGTCCACCAGGTCGCAGCCCTCGTGATTCGGCATCATGCCGGTCTGGGAAGTGTCCTGGTTTCTACGCTGCGGTTGACGGAGCGAGGCGTCGGAGAAGATCCGCTCGCCGACTGGTTGCTCCATCACCTCATCGCGACGGCTTGGGAGCAGCATTGAACACGACGAACGAAATCGCACGTACCGGCAACGTCCTCGAAGTACAGCTCGGCAGCGATCACGGCAAGCAGGTGATTCGGGCGCTCGCCAACGAAGGGCGGGCGGCAATCCTTCAGCTGCTCCAGAGTCGAACGCTCAACGTCAGCGAGATCGCGGAGGCCCTCGGCGCCACGATGTCGGCGACGAGCGAGAACATCAAGGTGCTCTCCGAGTCGAAACTGATCACCACGGAGATGACTCCAGGGACGCGCGGTCTGCAGAAGGCGTGCGGACGAGCTGTCGATGCCGTCGTCATCAAGTTGCCCACGCCGACGACGCAGGCGGGGCGCTTGCTCGAGCTGTCGATGCCCGTCGGTGGCTTCACCGATTTCGAGGTGCATCCGACTTGCGGCTTGATCGACACACAGGGCGCGATCGGGATGTTCGACGACGTGCGTTCGTTCTACGAGCCCGACCGTGTCCAGGCGGAGCTGCTGTGGTTCCATCACGGCTGGGTCGAGTATCGCTTCCCGAACCGGGTGCGCCGCGGCGAACGCGTCGAGAGCCTGCAACTCAGCATGGAGGTGTGCTCAGAGGCGCCCCTGCACAACGAGAACTGGCCATCGGACATTCACGTCTCGGTGAACGGCGTCGAGATCGGTGTGTGGACGAGCCCGGGTGACTTCGGCGGCCAGCGCGGCGCCCTCACCCCCGATTGGTGGAGCACCGCCAACACCCAGTTCGGGCTGATGAAGGTCTGGCAGGTCACCAACTCGGGCTCGTACATCGACGGAGTTCGCTTGTCGGACACCTCGCTGGACGATCTCGACATCGACGGCCAGGACTTCGTGTCCGTGCGCATCGGCGTTCCGTCGAACGGCGGCAACGTCGGTGGCATCAACATCTTCGGCGGCAAGTTCGGGAACTATCCACAAGACATCATGTTGCGGGTGCAGTGCATGGACCCGCAAGGGCCAGACGTGACATGAACCGGTCGGTTGCCGGTCTCGGCTTGCTCCTGTGTTGCGCGTCGCCGCTGCTGCTCTCGTGCGGGGACGATTCGAGTGGGTCCGAGACGGTGCTCGACGGGCTGTCGCAACCGCGCGGCATGTCGGTCGACGCGACGACGCTGTGCGTTGCCGAGGCTGGGGCAATCGGTCCGGAGGGACCGACTCGCGAGACCCCCGGACAGGTCGAATCGGACACAGGTCGGGTGGTGTGCGTCCCCCGGAGCGGGGGCACCGCCACCGCGATCGTCGACGAGCTCCCGTTCGTCTACTACCCCGATGCCGCCGTCACGTCGGGTGCGTCCGATGTGGTCCGCGCCGACGAGCGCGTCTTCGCCCTCGTGGGCGAATCGTACGGTGAGGGGTCGCGAAGCATCCTGGAGATCATGCCGTCCGGGCCGCAGGTCATCGCCGACCTGTTCGAATTCGCCGAGTCCTCGGATGAACCGAGCGGCGTGGTCCGGTCCAACCCCTATTCGTTCGTGATCACTCCGGACCATTCGGCGTTCTTCGTCACCGAAGCGGCAGCCGGCACCGTGCTGCGAGCCGATCTCGACGGCGCCGTCGAGCTGTTTGCCGCGGTGCCCGGTCACGAGGTGCTGACCGGCATGTCGTGGGGACCGGACGGCTTGCTCTACGTCGCGTCATTCGGACAGTTGCCGCATCCTGCCGGGAGCGGCGCCGTGGTCGCCGTCGACGCGACCGGCGCGCACGACGTCGTCGTCGACGGGTTGACGATGGCGATCGACGTCTCGTTCGACTCCGACGGAGCGATGTACGTGCTGGAGTATGCGACCCCTACCGACGAACCTCAGGGCGTCGACGCCTACCGTGATCGCAGCGGTCGGCTGGTGTACGTGCCGGCCCCGTTCGACGGAGAGCAAGCTGTCCTGCTCGACGACCTCGATCGACCGACCGCACTCTCGGTCTCCGGCGACGATGTCCTCATCAGCGTGAGCGCCGGCGAGTTGGCCGCGGAAGAAGGCTCCGTCGTCCGTTTCTCGCGTGCGGATCTGCTTCGCACCGTCGACATGTCCTCGGGAGAAGAATGAGCACACACCATCGGAATCGGTCGCGTCGCCACCACGAACCTTCGCCACAGCTGTGGACCGCACTGGCGGTTCGCGGAGGCCGGCGGTGAGCGCAATGGCGATCCGCGAAGAGCGAGCAGATCCGTATCTGGGCACCGTGGTCAATGTGGTGCTGTCGCGTCAGGGCCGACCGAATCTGCCGGCGGCTGGTTGCCCGTTCTGCGTCGGCGGCCTCGAGGCACCCGAGGAGTACGACGTCAAGTCGTTCCCGAACCGATGGCCGGCCCTCGGCGAGGGCCGATGCGAGGTGGTGCTGTACACCCCCGACCACGATGCGACGTTCTCGTCGATCGGCACCGACGGAGCGCTCCGCGTCATCGATCTGTGGGCCGACCGGACCACGGCGCTGCGAAGCCAGCCGGACGTCGAGTTCGTGTTGGTCTTCGAGAATCGTGGCCCGGAGGTCGGAGCGACGATCGCTCACCCCCACGGCCAGATCTACGCGTACGACCACGTGCCGAGCAGGCCGCTCCGACGACTCGAGAGCGGTTGGCGACCCGATCCCGACCCGGGCGAACGCCTGATTCTCGAACACCGGGGTTGGCGAGTGTGGACACATTTCGCGCCCGTCCACCCGATCTCGATCTCGGTCGCTCACGAGGACCAGTTCCTCGACCTGCCGAGCGCCGACCGGTCCCATCGCTCCGGTCTCGCCGAGACGATGGTCGACCTGCTGGCCCGTCTGGATCGGCTGTACGACCGACCGCTTCCCTACATGATGTGGCTGAACCAGGCTCCGGTCGGATGGTCGGGCGACGTCTCGCCGTGGTTCAACCTCGAACTGGTCTCGCCATGGCGAGCATCCGGTGTCCCTCGGTTCATCGCGGCGGCCGAGCTCGCCTGTGACGAGTACTTCAATCCGGTCGCTCCCGAAGATGTCGCAGCCAGACTGCGTGGCCTCGCATGACAGCGTCAGCGGCAGGACCACCATCGTCCCCATCCCGCGTTGAGCGAAGGATCGTCGGCACGTGCGCCGACGATCCTGGTCGCTCACGCGTTTCCGTGTCGGGCTACGTCCTGACCTCTGCCGGGCTCGAGGTCGAGGTGTGGGAGCACGGCGCGCGACTGGTCGGCGTGTTCGCCCCGGACCGAGATGGGAAGCGAGCGAACGTCGTTCTCCGCCACCCGACGCTGGACGACTACACCGGACATGACCACGCGTACTTCGGTGCGACGATCGGCCGATACGCCAATCGGATCGCGAACGGGCGACTCCAGCTCGGCGATCGACAGTTTCAGCTCTCCGTGAACGAGGGCCGGCACCAACTTCATGGCGGACCGGTCGGATTCGATCAGCACGTGTGGGAAACCGTCGCCGTGTCGAACGATTCGGTGACCTTCCGTCACGTCAGCAGCGACGGCGACCAGGGGTTCCCCGGTGAGGTGTCGGTCGAGGTCACCTACGCCCTGGCGGGCACGCAGCTGAGTATCGACACTGTTGCGGTCACCGATGCCGACACCGTCTTCGGGTCGACCAATCACGCCTACTGGAACTTGGCAGGAGGCGGCACGATTGCCGACCACAACCTCTCGGCACCGGCTTCGCGCTTCGTCGAGATCGACGACGACCTGATCCCGACGGGGCGGCTCGGCGATGTCGAGGGATCACGTTTCGACTTCTCGACCTCCGAGCCGCTCGCACCATTGGTTGCGTCGGGTGGTATCGATCATTGCCTCGTCTACGCCGATGGGGCTGCGCGAGCTCAACTGTCGCATCCGGAGTCGGGGCGGATCATGACGATCGACTCGGACCAGCCAGGCATGCAGGTCTACACCGGCCAATACCTGCCCGATCCGTTCTCGGGGATGTGTCTCGAACCGCAACAGCTGCCCGATACTCCGAACCATCCAGCGTTCGGGTCGAGTCTGCTCCGCCCCGGTGAAACGTACCGACACCGCGCGACGTACACCTTCGGGTTGATGCCTTCATGAGGCCGAGTGCCCTGACCCCCGGTGCTGGTCCGAGCAGCCGCGACCTCAGCTGATGGACGACGGCTCCATCACTGTGCGTGCACCTGGGCGCGTGAACCTGATCGGGGATCACACTGACTACACCGGTGGGCTCGTGTTCCCGATCGCCATCGATCGATGGACCGAAGTCACCGGCCGGCACGCTGACCGCGTGAGGCTCGTGTCGGAGGATGATCCTGAGACGATCGAGTTCGACATCGATCGCGAACCCGACCCGACCGAGTTCACGAGCTGGGGACGTCTCGTCGCCGCCGTCGCCGCCGAGATCTGGGCGAAGGAGCCAGACCATCTCACCGGCCTCGACGGTCGGGTGCGGTCGACCTTGCCCATCGGCGCGGGCCTGTCCTCCAGTGCGTCACTCGAGCTGGCCGTCGCCGTCGCCCTCGGATTCAGCGGCACTCCTCGAGAGCTCGCCGAACTCGGACGACGGGCCGAGCATCGAGCGACCGGTGTGCCGAGCGGCATCATGGACCAACTCTGCATCGCTACCGCACGCTCCGGGCACGGCACGCTGATCGACTGCCACACCTTCGACGTTCGCCATGTTGCGATCCCGGACGACGTCGTCATCGAGGTCCAGTTCATCGCCCCACGTACCCTCGAAGGCTCCGAGTACGCCACCCGCGTCGCCGAATGCGCGGAGGCGGAGCAAGTGATCGGGCCGCTCCGCACGGCCTCGACCCACGATCTGGGTGTGATTGCCGATGACACCGTGCGCTGCCGGGCCCGGCATGTGATCACCGAGAACGCTCGAGTCGGAGCCTTCGCCGAGTTCCTGACGTCTGGTGACTACCGCGAAGCAGGCGCCCTGATGGTCGAGAGCCACCGCAGCCTCTCGACCGATTTCGAGGTCTCCACCAGCGCTCTTGACCGAGCCGTCTCCACAGCGATTGCCGAGCGGGGCGTGTTCGGAGCACGCATGACCGGCGGCGGCTTCGGCGGTTGCATCGTCGTGCTCCGTGACAACGAGGCCCCGACCGCGCGCCGATGGCGGGTTCGACCGGCCGATGGCGTCGCCGCGACGATGCGGGGCGTGCAAGGTGGGCAGTCGAGCAGCCTTCCCAGAGAGCCCTGACATGCCGACCGTGGCGGCCCGCCAGAGCCGCTCTGAGCGGGTGATTCACCTCGTGGGGTGATGGTGCAACGCATCCCCACGACGCTGAGGTTCGCAGCGCGATTGTCGAGCGAGCGGTACGGGCCGCGATACGGCGCGTGCAGAACGACGACGAGCGGCTCATCGAGTGCACGTCATGCAGCGGCTCCGTCCGATCGACCTCGATCGAAATGCCGGGTATCGAGTGGGCTGTACCTGGTTCGGCGTGGCGCTCACCAGATGATGCCAGTCGCCCAGAGAACGCCAAGAACAACCAGGATGACACCCACAACTTGATAGAAGCGGTGGACTCGGTCGCCCCAGAGCATTCTCGATCGTGCCGCCAGTGCGCGGTAGATGGCGAAGCTCGATGAGGTGCTGGCCCAGTACACGAACAAGGCGCCGATGGCGGCCATCAGGAGTCCCCACAGAACGTTCACGGTGCTGACCCCACTGATCGGCCACTCCGATCCGCTCGGCTCGGAATCGGCACGTCCGCGCTCGGCGAGGTGCGCGAGAATGTGTCGGCAGCCGCGGCGGGTTAGTACACGATGTCGAGTGAGTAGCGCAGGGCCTCGTCGAGACGAGCCCGCGTGATCTCGTCGAGGTGGCCGACGGGCTCGTCGTCGAGGTCATCGAGAGGAATCGTGATGACATTGTCGCAACTGATGACGCATGCTTCGGGCAGGCCATGTTCGACGCCGAGCTCCACTTCTGATCGAATTCCACGGATTGTGCGGGTGATGGCCGCACAGGTCACCGATGTGAGAACCGAGATGGCGGCGTCTCGTGTGAGCACGCAGACGGGGCGACGCCCGGCGGGGGGTCCGAGGTCGGCCCAGTAGATGTCGTTGCGAGCTACCACGCGGGCGCGGTCTCGGCAGCGAGTCGTCGCGCCGACTGGACGAGCGCCGGATCGGCGGGCTGGCGTCGATACGCCGAGCGGAGCTGGCGATCGGCTGCTGCAAGACCCTCCGCGTCCAGGACCGCCTGTGCGCCGCGACGGATCAGCTCGGATCGGTTGGTGCCGAGGCCAGCGGCAAGGGCGTCGAGTTGTTCCACGAGGTCGTCGTCGAGTTGAACGAGTACTTCACGTCGAGCCATGACCATATGCTATCCCATATGGTCAGTCGATCAGAACAACGTCGGCACATCACGCCGGCGAAGTGTGGGACCTTCCGGCCCGATCGGCGCACCGCATGATCTCGCCATCTGCGATGGTGCGATCAGGTCGAGGCTTTCCGGCACCGCTGCGTCGCCCTGCCGCTGACACGGGTTCGGCTGCTGCTCGTCATCGCCGAGGTGGGTACCGCCGGGCGGCGGAGAACTCTACTTGCGGGGCGGCGTCTCAGTTGCTGAGGCGCTTCTCCGGAACCGCCGGCAATCTTGGGCCGGCGTCCTCCCAGGCGCACAACACCAGTTCAGATCGCTTCACGCGCAGGAACTCCAGCATTGGTCAGGAGCCGTGACCGATGGCACTCGACATCTCACGGATACCGCGCGATGGTGAAATCTGCCGTATCGAACCCGACGCGGCGATGGGGGGTCCGTCACCGACGGATCGCGACGAAATGAAATGGGGATCAGACATGCAACTCTTCACACGCCAGCTGATGACGGCCGGACCAGAGGCCGAGGCTGCAGCCTGGGCCACCGAGATGGCTGCCGCCGCCTCTGCCAAGATGGGGACCGAGGTCGCACTCTGGGCCGCGGGCTTCGGCGCGCCGAGGGGGGCAATGGCGTTCACCGCGCGGGTCGATGGCCTCGCCGATCTCATGGCCAAGGCTGCTCCACTCGCGGGTGATGCGGACTACCAGGCGAAGGTCGCCAAGGGCGCAGCCATTGTGGTCGGCCCGCCCCAGGATTCGCTGGCAACACCGCTCCACGGCGACCTCGGTGATCCGCCGCCGGTCGGCGCGATGGCCGTCGTCACGAACGCCGTGATCGCCAATGGCCAGTACGCAGAGGCCGTCGGCTGGGGGATCGACGTCGCCCAGCACGTCACGTCGTTGACCGGTATGCCGGTTGGCTTGATGATGCAGGAGTACGGCACTTTCGGTCAGTTGACGTGGATCGGGATCGGGGCCGACGCGGCCGCGGTCGACGCGTCGGCGACGGCCACCAACGGCGATGCCGACTACATCAAGAAGATGTCGGCGTCCGGCAACCTCTTCGTGCCCGGCTCGGGCAGCCGTTCACTCGTGACACGAGTGGCCTGATCTCCGGCGTTCGTCCGATTTCGCCGGTTCACTCGGACGTCCAGCTGGTCAGGGTCACGACGTCGTCGTGACCCTGACCAGCGTCCCTTCCGATCTGCTCGCAGGGGCAACCACCTCGATGTGCCATTGGACGACGCTTGACAACACGCGCACGTACGAACCGCCGCGACGGCGATGCGGGTCGCCATGTGTCGGCCCAGCGGCGCACCGGATGCTCCGCGCACCGCAGTGACTGAGCAGCGCGAGCCTTCCAGGCAAGTTGCTCGGCCGTCTCCTAGCCGAGGCGCTGCACCCGTTGCCGGTGGTTCGTGCGGTTGTCGCCGTCGATCCCTGTCTTCTTGGTGCCCTTGATCTCCTTGACCTTCGCGTCGTTTCCGGTGACCGGTTGCGCCTCGATGCGCGTCTCCCGCTCGAAGGCGTGTGACTGATGCGTGTTGCGGTAGTAACGCCACGACAAGAAGTAGGTCGCTCCCGCGCCAGCGGGCCCGAGGATGAGCATCCACGTCGGGCCGCCATCGCCGTCGGCGGCAGCGAGCGCCATGGGCGACAAGGCCGACGCCAGTTCGTTCAGCAGGATCGCAATCATCCGGCCGCCACCAGGATCGCGATCACGATGGCCTCGATGACCCCGCCGACGGCTGCAGCCGCTGCGAGCAGCCGCGGATGCGACACCGGCACGCTGCCCATGACCTCACCGGTTCGGCCGTTGACGGCGATGTAGTGCACCAGCCCCTTGCCGCCCGACTCGTGGTAATAGGAGTACAGCCAGACCGGCAGGTACATCGCCACCCAGCGCGTGCCGTGGATGTCGACCTTCTCGCGCTCCCAGCGCACGCCGCGGTCGTAGTGATCGACACTCGACTGGACCTCCGACCTGGCGATCGAGAGCAACTGGTTCTCGACCACCGGTACGAGGTGGGCGACGTCCTGGTCGCGCTTCTCCGACGTGAACCCCGTGAGGTAGCTGGCGTTCCACTTCACGGCGTTCTCGGTGTCGAAGGGCAGGATCGTGTTGATGATGTTGTTGGTGTTGGTGGAGGAGTCCATGTTCGCCCGCTCGGCCGACGACTCGATCGTCAGATCGTCGACGGTGAAGTCGACGTGTCGCTGCACCTCGTAGACGTCGGCGTCGTAGAAGGTCTCCTTGTCGTCGCCCGATCCTCGCGTGTACCTCCGCGTCTGGATCTCGCCACGGCCGATGATGTCGGCGCTCGCGTTGCTGTCGACCACCATGTACGGCATGTAGACGCCGACGATGTTGTCGGGCTCGAACTCGCGCAGGAACCCTCGATCGGCGAACAGTCGGCGCTTGCCGGCGAACGCATCGATCCGTGCGACCGCATCGTCGTGGGTGATCTTGAACGGCAGCACTGCATCGGGCACCGCGCCGTTGGGCACCTGCTCGTTGATCGTGAGCACGTGCCGACACCAGTGGCAGCGAGCACCCATCTGCTCCTCGGTGTTGACGACCACCTCGGCGCCGCAGCCGGCGCACTTCATGGTGATCAGCGTGTCGGCGCCGGTGTCGATGTCGGTGGCACCCGAACCGATCGTCCTGCCGCGCAGCTCGGTGAGGTCACCGTTGGCGATCGTCTCGTCGAGCCGAGCCTCCGACCACTCGTGCCGGCAGAACAGGCAGACGAGCATGCCTGCGGACGGGCGCAGCTGGATCTCGGTCGCGCCGCACTGGGGGCAGCGATTGACGCCGTCGTCCAGCCGCTCGTTCCGGGTGTCGATGGTCGGGTCGGCCGGTGGGTCGATCTGGGTGTCGAGGGGCGGTGGTAGGTCGCCATCACCCGGAGGTGGCAGGCTCGTCATGTCGGCTTCTGCTTGCTCAGCTCTCGCGGGAGCGGACTCAGAGTCCGAGCACCTTGTTCTTTGCTGCGTCGTAGTCCTCTTGCGTGATCAGACCGGCGTCGAGCATCTCCTTGAACTTCGTCAGCTGCGCCATCGGATCCTCCGCTGCGGGTGCAGCCGGTGCTGCGGGCGCAGGTGCGGGTGCTGCGGCGGCAGCCGCCGGTGGGGGTGGGGGCGGTGTGCTCTGGGCGCCGATCCCCGGCACCGGCTGCTGCAGCCCGCCCAGACCGGTTGCCCCCGACGCGATGCCGAGGCCGACCAGGCCGGCGGCACCGGTGTTCTGACCCGCTGCTTCGAAACCCGAGGCGACCGACGCCTGCAGGTTCGAGTTGCCCCGAGCGCCCGAGAGTGCATCAGCGCGCTGCACGTTCCGGAGCAGTTCCCGCGTCGTCTCGTCGTACTCGATCGAGATGATCGCGGTGGCCACGATCTCCAGGCCGCGGCCCGTGCTCCACTGGTAGTTCTGCTCGACCGCTGCCGACAGGCTCTGGGCGAAACCGATCGAGTCCTGCTGGATCTTGGTGATGCGGTTGCCCTTCGACGGATCGTTGGTGTACATCGAGAACGCCGGGGCGAGCGAGCCCACGACCTCGTTGAACAGCTGCGATGCGGCGTCGTTGTCGAGATCGGTGAAGTCGAACACCTTGCCCGGCTCGAGGTACGTCGCCGGCACCCACGCCTTGATGAACAGGATCGGGTCGGTGATCTTGAGCGTGTAGGTGCCTCGGGTGACCGCACCGACCTGGGCGTTCATGTAGGCGTCGTCCCAGTAGATCTCCGACTGGGTGCCGAAGCGGTTGTTCGGGAGCTCCTTCAGCGTCACGAAGTAGGCACGCTGCTGGGCGCCGGGGCGACCGCCGAACTTGAAACGCTCCCACGACGTCGTGATCAGCGGGCTGACGATGCCGTTGCCCGCGAAGATCGACTGCGAGTCCTGCTCGTCGCTGTTCCATTCGTAGGCACCTGCCTCGGCGGCGAAGCCGGTGATCGCGCCCTGTTCCAGCAGCACGAGGCCGTAGCCCTCGGGCACGATGATGCGGCTGCCGTTGGTGATCACTCCGTCGGAGGCCTTGGTGTTCGACCCGCGGCCGGCGTTCTGGCCGCGAGGCACCGCCGCGAACAGCGCAGCGGTCGGTGCGAGGCCGTCCGGCACCGTGTAGAAGTCCTTCCACTGATCGGCCAACGTGCCGCCGATTGCGCCAACTGCCGCCTGAATGAGCCCCATGGGTCGGATTCCCCTCTGCTTGCCCGGTGGTGAGATCGCCAGTGTAGTGAGGTGCGGCGACGCCCTCGCCACGTCGCAACCGATCAGCGTCGGGCGACGATCGTTGGAGATGTGTGTGCCGTGGGTGCCTGCAAGAATGTGCGGGTGTTGCCGCTGTCCTGCCCGTCGGTCGTCGGGCGCGCTGACGAGACAGCGGCGCTCGGGGCCGCCCTCGAGCGTGCCATCGGCGGGGCCGGCAGCTTGGTCTGGGTGACGGGCGAAGCGGGCATCGGCAAGTCGCGGCTCGTCCACGAACTCTGCGAGGCGGCCGCAGGCCGGGGGCTGCCGGTGTTGGTGGGACGGGCCGTCGACACGGGCACACCCGTACCGTTCCGTCCGCTCTTCGAAGCGCTGTCGGGCCACGTCAGGCGGGTCGGGACCGCCGGCGGGGCGTCGGTCGATCGGCGCGCGTTGGCTCAGATCGTGCCCGAGTGGCGCGTTGCGGGCGAGGAGACCTACCAGGCCAGCGCGATGGAGATCGGCGAGGGTCTGCTCCGCTTCCTGACGTCGGTCGCTGACGATGCCTGCGTGCTCGTGCTCGAGGACCTGCACTGGTCGGATCCCGACACGGCAGCCGTGGTCGAGTACGTGGCGGACAATGTGGGAACCGCACCGGTGTTGTGCGTGGTGACCACGCGGCTCGAAGGCTCGGATCACGCCGGCCGCGTCTTGAGCGACCTGGTCGCGAGGAGGTCGGCGACGAGAGTCGAGCTGCGACGGCTCACCGGGGACGAGCTGACGACGATGGCATCGATGTGTCTCGGCGCCGAGCTGGCGGATGCGAGCATCGTGTCCCTGATCGGTGACTTCGCCGATGGTCTGCCGCTCCTCGTGGAGGAACTCCTCACGACCAGCGTCGCCGACGGCACGATCACGTCGTCCACGGATGGTTGGCGGGTCGAGGCGGCGGGTGCACCTGCGGTGCCCGAACGCTTCGCCGAACTCGTTCGTCGGAGGATGGGTGAACTCGATGATGGTGCTGCGCATGTCATTCGCGTCGGGGCGGTACTCGGGCAGCGCTTCGACACCGAGCTGCTCCGCGCTGCGTCGGGAGCGCGGGTCGAGGCGGTCGCTCAGGCACTGCGTGCCGGCGTCCTGGCACAGCTCGTGACGGCGGACCGCTCCGAGCCGACGGTGTTCGAGTTCCGGCACGCTCTCACGCGAGACGCAATCCTCGAAGAGCTCCTGCCACTCGAGCGGATCGAGATCGCCCGCGGGTCGCTGGTCGCACTGGAACTCGATCGGCCGGACCTCGGCGGCTCCTTCGGTGAGCAGTTCGCTGCGCTCGCCGAAGAGGCGGGTGACACGAGGCGGGCCGCCGAACTCCTGCTCCAGGCCGCGCGCGGGGCGCGCAACCGGGGGGCGCTGTCGAGCGCCGTACCGATGCTCGACCGGGCATGGTCGTTCGTGGACGAGGCCGAACCCGTGTGGTTCGAGATCGGCGAGGCCCTGCTGTCGGTTCTGGCGACCACGGGGGCGGTCGACGAGGCGCTTGCCGTCGGGGAGCGGATGCTCGCTGCGGCGGGTCCGGAGCAGCGAGCGGACATCCACCTGGCGATGGCGCGGGCGGCCGCTGAGGCGAGTCGCTGGGACGTCGCCGACGGACATGCATCGGCGGCTCGCGATCTCATCGAGCACGTTCCCGAGGGGCCCCTCGGGGCGCGCATCGACGCAGTGAGCGCTGAGGTCGCCGTCGGGCAGGGCCGCTTCGACGCCGCCGCAGTACTGGCCCGGAGTGCCCTGGAGATCGCAGAACGACATCAGGATCACGAGCTGCAGGCGGCGACCGCACTCGTGATCGGCCGGTGCGAGCGTGGCCGTGGCGAGGGCAATCCTGCTGCGACGTTCGACAGCGTGGTGAGGATCGGACGGGAGCACGGCCTGCCGACGTGGCAACTGCGCGGATTGATGGAGCGCTCGTCGCTCGCCCTCTGGGAGTACGAGCCGCCCCACGGCATCCTCGCCGCGCGCGAACACGCCGTGAACGCCGGTGCCCTCGTCGTGGTCGCTCACCTCGACAACTTCCTCGCATGGCAGGCGCACGACCGTCGCAACATCGACCAGATCGAGCCCGCCGCTCGCCGATGCATCGATCTGGCCAGGCGCCTCCGGCTGCCCACGCTGCACGGGGTCGCAACCGTCGCGCTGGCGGTCGCTGCTGCCCACGATGGCGACAGGGAACGAATGGACCGGCTCCTCGTCGAGGCCGACGCAGTCTCCGACGGTCACGCAGATGTGGTCGCGCTCGGGGGCGTGGCCGGCGCGACGTACTGGATCGACCGCGACGATCTGCGCCGGGCCGGGACGGCCCTCGACGAGATGATGGACCAGCTGCGGATGACGCCGGCGGTGGCCTGTCCCGAACGAGGGATCTGGGCGCTGTTCCAGGCACTCGACGGAGACGAACCCGGGAAAGCGGCGATCGACGAGCTCGACGCGTACGTCGGTCCGAACCACGTGATGATCGACAGCTACCGCAACTATGCGCGGGCGGTGCTGTTCGGCCGACTCGGAGCACGCGACGACGCGAATCGCCACGTCGGACTGGCCGAGCGCGTGCAACCCACCCCGTGGTTCCAGCATCACGCCCGCCGATTGGTGGCCGAGACCGCACACGCCGACGGCTGGGGAGACCCGGTCGGGTGGCTGCGCGATGCCTACAGTTACTTCGAGACGCGAGGCGACGACCGCCTCGCATCCTCGTGCCGATCGCTGCTGGGGACGCTCGGCGCGGCACTTCCACGCCAGCGACGAAGCGACGAACGCGTCCCGCCCCGGCTGCGGGCGCTCGGGATCTCCGCTCGCGAAGCCGACGTGCTCGAGCTGCTGGCCGACGCCCGCTCGACCCGGAGTATCGCCGAGACGCTGCACATCTCGCCCAAGACGGTCGAGCGCCACATCGCGAACCTGGCCACCAAGCTCGGCCTCGAGGGACGCACGGCCGTCGTCGCCTTCGCAGCGCGTTCGGCCCTCGAACCCATCGACTGATCCGACCCCTCGACAATGGGGGTCCCGCGAATCCGGAATGGGGGTCGCCCCGATGCGTCGACCGGCAGCGAGGCGCACGATGTGATCACCGGGAACCCCCGGAACCGCAACCAACGAAGGGAACGACCATGCAGGTCATCGCAATCCACGACGTCGACGACGTCAAGCACTGGTTCAACTCGCCGGCCCGCTCGGAGTTCTTCGAGGCCCGAGGCATGAAGGCCACGGCCTTCCGCGACCCGGCAGGCAACGCCAACACCGTGGCCGTGTTGATCGAAGCGCCCGATCTCGACTCGCTCCAGGCGGCGCTCGCAACCCCCGAGGCGAAGGTCACCGAAGAGCACGACGGCGTCCACGTCGACACGATCAAGCTGTTCCTGGACGCGTGATGAGCACCCGGGAGTACGAGACCGCCATCGTCACGTTCCGCCAGGTGCTGAACGGCGTGGCACCCGAACAGATCACGTCCGCAACACCGTGCGCCTCGTTCGACGTCGCGCAACTGATCGATCACACCATCGGCACCCAGCACATGGTCACCGACGCGTTGCAGGACAAGCCGTTCAACATGACCGGTGTCGAGGTCGCTCGCAGCGAGCAGGCTGCGGCCTTCGAGCGAGCAGCGGCCGACGCCGTCGCCGAACTCCATCGAGACGGTGCCCTGGACAAGGCCGTGACCTTGCCGTTCGGAACCTTCTCGGGCGAGAAGCTGATGGGCCTGGCGGCGCTCGACACGTTCCAGCACGCGTGGGACCTGGCCAAGGCCACGGGGCAGAACACCGACCTCGACGCGGAGCTGGCCGGGTCCTTGATGGGCCTTGCCGTTGCACACATGGCCCACGTCCCGCGCGGCGAGGAGCCCGCTCCGTACGGGCCGGAGCAGACAGCCCCGGCCGGAGCGCCCGCCGCGGATCGGCTGGCTGCGTTTCTCGGTCGCGTCGTCTGAGTTCGCGACGGGCGCGTGCGTCGTCACGGCGCACGCGCCCAAGAGCCGGCCCCGCGGCCCACGCCGCCGCCGCACCCTCGGTGAACCGCACGAACGGTTCGACCCGACGGAGGAGCGCCGCATCGTGGCCAGTTGCGTTCGAGCCCCTCTCCCGAGTCGTCGGTCCTCAGAGGTACCGGTTCCGCTCCAGCCATCTCAGTGAGAAGAACCCCCAGATCGGCGGGGTGTAGAAGGTGGAGAACCGGTACAGGATCACTGCGGCGAACGCTGCCTCCTGAGGGACACCGAACGAGGTCAACCCGAAGATCAGTCCTCCCTCGGTGACGCCGACACCGCCGGGGACGGGGAGCAGGCCGGCCAGCAGCGACACCGCCATGTTGATCAGCAGCAGTTCGTGCAGTGCCAGCGAGTACCCGAACGCCTGCACGAAGACACCGAGCGCCAGGGCGAACAACAGCTCGGCGACGAGGTTGCCACCGAAGAGCATCGCCAGCCTCCGGGGGGATCGCAGACCCCGGAGTACGGCAAGCGCCTCGTGCACGGTCCGGCGGACCCCACCGAGCACATATCGGCGCAGGCGCGGGATGACCAGGATCACCAGCACGGCGATGCCGAGCACCACCGCCAGCGTCCAGGCGATCCGTACGGCTGCGGAGGTCGGGCCGGCCACGTCGACATCGAGCGACAGTCCGCTGAACAGCAACAGCGAACCGAGAAGCAACGCCTGGACGATGAAGCCGCTGACGCCGTCGAGCGCACCGGTCGCCACCGCGGTGGTTGCCGGCAGGCCCTGGCGTTGGAAGAAGCGAACGTTGACCGCGATTCGTGCTGCGGCCGTGGGAATGGCCAGGTTGACGTAGGAGATGGCGAGCTGGAGCGCGTAGACGGGTCCGAGTGGCAACGGCACGGGTGCCGCGCCGAGCGTCGACACCGCCTGGGCGACACGGGGCAGCTGCGCGATGACGAAGCCGATCACGACGAGCCACCACGCGGCGTCCTGCAGCGAGTTGGCGAACTCCTCGAGGTCGAAACCGGCGAACGCGGACAACAGCATCACGATCGCGAGGGCCGGCAGTGCCACTCGCATGACCGAGCCGAACGTGAAGCGGCGCATCTGGACCAGCGGGGGAGCCTCGACGCCGGCAGCGCCCGCCACGTCGGAGCGGAGATCGTCGAGGTCGATGTCGAGGACCTTCAGCATCCGCCGCTGATCGACGGTGAGCGCGGTCGGTTGCAGGTAGGGGAGCAGACCCTCGATCTCCTCGACCGACCGATGCTCGGCCAGGCCCGTCAGGGCCAGCTCCTGTCCGACGAGCCCGATCGAGGTGATGAACAGCTGCGCATCGTCGCTGCGCAGCTGGGCGGGTGTCGGCGCCACGGCCGCTCCGCGGAAGTTCACGAGGCCCAGACGACCGTCGTCGATCACGAGATGCTCCTCGTCGAGTTGGCCGTGGACGAGCCCGTTGTCGTGCAGGGTGGCGAGGAGTTGCCAGAGCTCGCGGAGCCGTGGCCGCGCCGCGGCATCGGCGACGACCGGGTCGGGTGCGACGTCGATCTCATGGAAGCGGTCACGTCCGACGAGCGGTGTGCTCGTGCGGCGCAACACCAGCAGTGCGTCGTCACCGGCGGTGGCCCCTGCGGTCACGACGGAGTCGGTGGCGATACCGGCCTGCGAAGCGAGGAGCGTCATCAGTGCCTCGTGCTCGACCTGACGGAGGCGACCGAAACCAACGGGCGATCCGGGCTGGCGCAGCCAGATCGTCCGCCACACCGTCGACACCAGCGCGGCGTCGTGGGCGTCGCGCCCGTACAGCTTGACGATCAGTTCGCTCCCGTCGGCGCCCCGAGCAGCGACGGCGAAGAAGCCGGCGTCCTGCCGGTCGGCCGCCCCGAGGTCGGTGATGTCGACGTTCATGTCGGCGAGCGCGAAACGGACGTCGTCGAGGCTGGGGCGGCCGGCGCTCGATCCGACGATCAGGTGCACGATCGCAGCTGCGCCGGCGGCCGACAGCAGCGCGGCGACCACACCCAGTGTCGAGCTCGCCCCGAGTGCGACGGGGGCGATCGAACCCAGCGCGATGATCGTGTAGCCGAGACGCCGGGCGGGCCGGACCAGGTGGGGTGACGCCGTGATGAGCAGTGCGGTGGGGATGCCGAGCCGGGCCGAGGGGAACACGGGAGGCGGCGCGACGTCGCCGAAGAGCGCCCGCATCTCCGGCCATGCTCCTGTGACGACTCGGCCCAACAGCAGCCAGAGGATCACACTGACGAGGATCGCCAGGATCATGTCGCGCCCGACCTTCGCCCGGCCGCGGGTGAACGCGGCCGCGAGCACCACCAGCGCCCAGAGTGCCGGCAGGTCAGCGAAGAGCTGCCACGTTCCCGTCAGCGCGTCGGGGAGGGCGCCGAGCAGGCGGGTCACCGCTCGCGAGATGCCGGGTTCGGGGATGGCGGCGAGCCCGACGAGCACGATGCCGACGAACGAGATCGTGAGCAGGATGACGTCGGTGGCGCGACGTGCCCGCGGTTGATCGCCGGAGCTGGTGAACAGGCGCAGACCTCGTCGAATCCTGCTGGCCATCATCGCGACGGCGTCGTCGGCGTTCCGGACGGTTGCGGCCGATCCGGATCTGTCGGTCATCGGCTCCCTCGGAGCCCGCGGCGTCTCGGGTGCGAGCCTCCGATGGTCAAGACCCGGACATTAGCGGGGCACCTTCAGCGCGGGTCGGAGCTCGTTCTACGGATTCGCCTGGATGAACTGATGGATGTTGGTCACCAGCACGTCCGGAGCGTCCTCCTGGCAGAAGTGGCCGACCCCGGGGAGTTCGACAACGGGCGCATCCGGCCAGAGGGCGCGGAAGTCGGCGATCGCTCGGGCAGGCGGGATCCCGCGGTCTTCCAGACCTTCGAGCAGGATCGCCGGCTTCGCCACGAGATCTGCCACGCCGTCGAGACCTGCCAGCACGTAGGGCACCATCCGCCCCTCGTATGCGTCGATCGGGAACTCGTAGGCCCCGATCGCCGAGTCCCAGTCGGGGAACGGCGCCGAATACGCACGGATCCAGGTGTCGTCGACCGCAGCGCTGTTCTGGAAGCCGATGATCTTCATCACCGACAGAATCGTCGAACCGGCGTTGCGCAACACCTGCTCGGTCCGGCCGGTTTCGAGGCCCTCGCCGATCCAGCGGAACCAACGCGAGTCCGACACCTGCGGCACGTCGTCGCCGACCTGTCCATAGCCGGCGATCGTGTTCGCGAAGAAGATCCGCTTCACCCGGGCGGCGTGGCGCACCGTGTACTGGGTGGCGATCGGCCCGCCCCAGTCCTGGGCCACGAACGTGATGTCGGTGAGACCGAGGTGTTCGATCAGCGCAGCGAGGTTCTCCGTGTGCGACTGCAGCGTGTACTGACGGTTCTGCGGGGTCGCCGACTTGCCGAAGCCCATGTGATCGGGCACGACGACTCGGTAGTGGTCGCTCAACGGGCCGATCATGTTGCGGTACAGGTACCCCCAGGTGGGCTCGCCGTGGAGACACACCACGACCTGGCCGTCGCGCGGGCCTTCGTCCACGTAGTGCTGCACGAAGCCGTGGCCGTCGAAGGTGTGTGGCGCGAAGGGGAACGTTCCGTCGAAGGTGTCGTGCAGCTCGATCATTCCCACAGCCTGCACGGCTGGAGAACTGATCGTCGAGTTCGGGTCAGCGAACGATCACCGTCGGGCAGCTGCTGTGGGCGGCAGCAGCGCTCGCGGTCGAGCCGAAGAGCATCCGGCGGAATCCACCGCTGCCTCTGGCGCCCAGCACGAGGAGGTCAGCGGTCTCCGACATCTCCAACAGGGTCTCGGTCGCCCTGCCCTCGACCAGTTCGCCCCGGACGTTGCCGGAGCCGACCGACCGAGCAGCCTCCACCGCCTCGTCCAGAATCAGCTCTGCGTCGACCGGCGTGAAGTCGTCGGCCCGGTCGACACCCTCGATCGTGAGGTGGCGCCGGTATGCCCATGCGTGGACGATGACCAGCTCGAGGTGGCGCCGGTCGGCTTCATCGATGGCCCATCTGACCGCGTGCGCTGCATGCTCGGAACCGTCGGTCCCGACGACGATGCGTGAGGTCGGCGGCCTCGTGGTCGCCGGCACGATGACGACGGGACAGGGACTCTTCGCGAGGAGCGAAGCCGTGACGGTGCCGAGCAGGAATCGCATGATCGCTCCGGCCCCGGAACTCCCGACGACGACGAGGTCGGCGTGCTCGGCTTCCGCGAGAAGGGTGAGCGCCGGGCTGACACCGACGGCCTCGATGTCGTGTTCGACACCGGGATGCTCCTCGAACACCTTGGTCGTGGCGGTCCGGAGCTGGTCCAGGCATCCCGCGGCGATCTCTGTCAGATCGATTCCTGCCGCACTTGCGCCGGCGGCGAGGTCGAGCCCCTGCGTCAAGGAGTATGACGAGACGATGCGAACCGAGGCCGCCCGCGACTCGGCCTCCGCTGCCGCCCACTCGAGCGCGCTCAGTGACGAGTCGGAGCCGTCGAAGCCGATCACCAAGCGGTGATGGGCCGGTGAGTCGTATCGGCCGATGGAGGTCATGGTCCGATCGTCGCGCCGTTGATGTCGGAGGCCAAGGGGCCAACGACTCGCATCCCCCAGCTCGTTGCATGATCCAGGAGGGACGTAGGCCTCTCACCTCTACGGTCGCGATCGGTCAAGGTGGAATCGTGGCCGAGACATCGCAGACAACACGCAGGGTGGTCGTCGGAGTGGACGGATCCGCTGGTTCCGCGGTCGCACTCCAGTGGGCGCTCGATCACGCCGACCATCTCGGCGCCATCGAGCCCGTGATGACCTTCGTGAGCGGTCTCTACGGGCACGGATTCGGCCCGATCGAGGATGTCGACGATCGCGGAGGGCACTATCGCCACGAGGCGATCGAGCGCCTCCGGATGTTCCTGGAGGTGCACGCTCCGTCGCTCGTCGACGCGGGCTCGGTGATCGAGGACCGTGCCGGTGCAGGTCTCGTCGAAGCGGCCAAGGGAGCCGAACTACTCGTGGTCGGGACGCGAGGTTGGGGCTCACGGGTCGACCTGTCGCTGGGGTCGGTCGGCGCCTACTGCGCGCAGCACTCGGTCGTGCCCGTTGCGTTGATTCCGCCGGTGAGCCCGCCGGTCGACGACCACCTCGAGGTCGTCGTCGGCTTCGACGGATCGCAGCACGCACGAACTGCGCTGGCCTGGGCGCTCACGCATCTGCGTCTGTCAGCACAGGTCACTGCGGTTCGCGCGTTCACGAGCGCATCGGTGGCCGGTGATCCGCTGTCGCCGCCGCCGGAGACCTCGGAGGTGAGCGCGATGCGGGAGCTCGAACACGGGGTGGCCGCAGTGCTCGCTCATCTTCCTGCCTACCCATCAGTGGAGTTGAGCGTCATCCCCGGAGATGCCCGCGAGGCGCTCCGCACCGCGGCAGCCGACGCCGACGTGCTCGTCGTCGGCTCGCGTGGACACGGCGTCCTGGATCACCTGCTGCTCGGATCGGTGGCCGCTGCGCTCGTTCATCACCCGACGATCCCCACCATCGTCGTCCCTCACCACGGGTCGCGAACGGAAACCGGGGCCGTCCCGGAATAAATAAGACTAAAGAGTGTTAAACGGAGGGTCACCAACCGAAAGGACCCCCGTGAAACGCCTCCCCATCCCCCTCCCAACCCCCCTCCGCCTCAAGTTGCCGTTCCTCGTCGCCGGCTTCTTCTCGTTCCTGTTCTCCGTCTGGCTGTACTTCGTGCAGGGCGAGACCACCGCCGGCATCTTCGTCGGACTCTGGGTCCCCTCGATCCACTCGCTGGGCACGCTGATGCTCGCGCCGGTGGACGTGCCGGCGGCCGCGACCGACGACCGTCGTGAGCGGGTGATGTCATGAGCCTCGCCATCTTCGCCATCGGCGTCCTGGTGTTCCTGGTCACCGTGTACGGCACCGTCGTCGCCGGAGGGCTGCTGCTCACCAGCCGGCAACTCGAGGTGCAGCCCGAACTGATCCCCGACGACGAACCCGTCGTTGCGGACGAGAGTTCCACCGACCGGGCTCGCCACCTGATCACCACCACGACCTACTGACCCGCATGTCGCCCCGCTCGGAATCGCGGTGATGTCGGACTCCCGGTACGACGCCGACCTCGTGATCGCGGGGGCCGGCTGCTCGGGTCTCAGCGCGCTCTGGCACGCGCTGCACAGCGCCGGTCGCGATCGGCGCATCGTGGTCGTCGACCGCGACTTCGAGCCGGTCGACGACCGGACGTGGGCGTTCTGGGGCACGCGTTCGAGCCCCTTTGCCGAACTCGCCGACCGGACGTGGGATCAGGTGCAGGTGCGCTTCCCGGGTTGGGAGTCGACGCAACGGATCGGCGGCCCGGGTCCGTCGCAGGGGCGCGTGTACCTGCGGGTTCGACGACGGGACTACGACTGCGCGATCCTCGAGGAAGCCCGCTGCCGACCCAACGTACGGTTCGTCGCCCAGGACATCGTCGGGATCCACGACGACGGCACCGCCGGCGTGGTTCGGCTCCCGGAGGGCGAACTCCGCGCCCCCGTCGTGCTGCAGAGTGCCCGACTCTCGCCCGCCGCCGGTGACGCACCCGTTCGGCATCCGCTCCGACAGCACTTCGGAGGCTGGGAGGTGCGCACCGAACGGCCGGTGTTCGACCCGTCGGTCGTCACGCTGATGGACTTCGACACCCGCCAGCAGGGCGCAACGTCGTTCTTCTACCTCCTGCCGGTTCAACGCGACCGTGCGCTCGTCGAGCACACCATGTTCTCCGCCGAACCGCGCAGCACGGACTTCCACGACCACCAGGTGCGGGTCCGTCTCGACGAGCTGGGTGCCGGTGAGGTCGTCGTCGAGCGTCGTGAGTACGGAGCCATCCCGATGGAGGATCGTGCGTTCACCCAGCGGTGGGGCGACCACGTCTGGAACATCGGCACCGTCGGCGGCATGACCAAGCCGACCACCGGCTACACGTTCCAGCGGACCCACGCCCAGACCCGACATCTGGTCGACGCGTGGGCGAGCGGACGCACGCTCACACCGCTTGCGGCAGCACCGACCCGGTTCGCACTCGCCGACCGTGTGCTGCTCAACATCCTCCATCACCACCCCGAACAGGGACGTCCCGTGTTCGAGCGCCTGTTCCGCACCGCGGCGATCGACGACGTACTCACCTTCCTCGACGAGGACTCCACGTTGGCCGCCGACGCTCGCCTGATGAGCCGCCTCCCGTGGCCGCCGTTCGTACGTGCGGCCGCGTCCGAACTCGCAGCCGGCACGACCTCCGCGTTGCGCCGCCGCCTCGCACGATGACCACAGCGCTGCTCGCTCCGTCGCCGGTCATCGTCTTCCGTCGGTCCGGCGTCTTCTGGCCCGTCGTCGCGCTCACCGTGGTCCTCGCGGCGGTCGCATCGGTGTACTCGGCTCCCGACTGGGTCGCCGTCGTCGTGGTCGTCGTGGTCGTCGCTGCGCTCGGCATCCCTCACGGGGCGGTCGATCACCTCGTTGCGGAGGCGATCGCCAGTCCACCGCAGGCGTCGTCGCGTTGGCGATTCATGCGGAACTACGTCCTGGCGATGCTCGCCGTCGGAGCAGTCTGGATCGTGGCGCCCGCGCTGGCGCTCGTCGGCTTCCTGGCGCTGTCGGTCCACCACTTCGGCCAGTCGGACCTCGCCGACCTCGGTCTCTCGGCGACTCGCGCCTCAGCGGTGCAGTGGTCGCGTGGCCTGCTGCTGGTCGGACTCCCTCTCGTCGCCCACCTCGGGACGGTCGGTCCGGTGATCGAGCGCCTGGGCGGGGGCGACCCGTCGAGCTGGACCTGGCTGGTGGACCGATCGATGATCGTGGCGACAGCGCTTGTCGCGCAGCACCTGGCGGTGGGATGGACGCTCACCCGCGGTCTCGTCGCCCGGTCGACGTTGCAGCGCGAGGCGATCGCCGTGGCCGCCCTGACTGCGCTGTTCCTGACGGCCGATCCGCTCCTGGCGTTCGCGGTGTACTTCGGGCTGTGGCACTCGTTGACCCATCTCTTCGTGCTCGCCGACGTACTCGGGACCGGCCCGGCTCCGTTGCGATCGGTTCTGCGCCTGGCGGTTCCACTCACTGCCATGTCGCTGGTCGTGCTGGCCATCGTGGTCGTGGGAGCCTTCGTGACCGACCGGGCTGACCTGATCGTGCCCTCGGTGTTCGTGTTCGTCAGCATGTTGACGTTGCCGCACATGGTGATCGTCGAGCGGCTCTGGCGCCGGAGGCCCGTACCGTGAGTGTCGTCCCCCGCCGGGACGCAGAGTTCGGCAGCGCTGCTGCCGGGAAAGGAAGAACCATGACCGACATCAGTCGCCCCGCAATCGACATCGGCATCCCCGAGGAGACCCGAGTGGAGATCGCCACCGAACTCGGTCGGCTCCTCGCCGACACCTACACGCTCTATCTCAAGACGCACAACTACCACTGGAACGTCACGGGGCCGATGTTCAACACACTGCACCTCATGTTCGAGGTGCAGTACAACGAGCTCTGGCTGGCCATCGACCTGATCGCCGAACGGATCCGCTCGCTCGGGGAATTCGCCCCCGGCAGCTACGCCCAGTTCGCCGCGTTGTCATCGATCGCCGAAGCCGACGGCATCCCGTCCGCCAACGAGATGCTCGCCGACCTCGTCGCCGGACACGAGGCGGTTGCACGCACCGCCCGGGCTGCCTTCGCGGTCGCCGACGCCGCGAGCGATCAGCCCACGGCCGACCTGATCACACAGCGGCTCCAGGTCCACGAGAAGACCGCGTGGATGCTCCGGTCGATGCTGGCCTGACCGGGTTGCCGGGAACCCCGATGTGGACGCCTACGTCGCTCGGTCACCGCGGTGGCCGGACGAGGTCGCCGCGCTGCGCCCGATCCTGCTGAGCGCCGGGCTCGACGAAGCGATCAAGTGGGCGAAGCCCTGCTACTCCCGCCACGGCAAGAACATCGCCATCGTCCAGGAGATGAAGGACCCCCCGCACTGATGTTCTTCAAGGGTGCCCTGATGGACGACCCGGCCGGCGTACTCGTGGCGCAGGGCCCGAACTCGCGCTCGGCGCTTCGCATGGAGTTCACCTCGCGCGACGACGTCACTCGTCGAGCCGGCACGATCGCGACGTACATCGAGAACGCAATCGCCGTCGAGGACGCCGGCCTCGAGGTCGGTCCGGCTCCCGAGGTCGTGTTCGTCGACGATCGTCAGGAGGCGGCGGCGACGAGCCAGGCCGTGACGACGATGACGAACCCGAGCAGGATCGCCTCGGCGGTCACCGTCGAGCGGACCGATCGGTGCACGACCTCGTCGTCGGGGTCTCGTTCGAGCGCCGGCATCAGCCGGAAATGGTTGTAGGCGCCGGCGACCATCGCCAGCCCGGCGACGGCCGACTTCAGCAGGAAGGTCTGGCCCCACTGCGTCGAGGTGAGTTCGCCGAACGAGTCGAGGATGGCGACGGCCATCACGAGGCCAGCGACGACGACGGCGCCGAGCGCCACGCTCGCCACCGCCGAGAACCGCACGACCAGGCCGAGTGCATCGGTCGGCCGCGACCGGCGATGCCTCGACCACATCACGACCGCCATCGTGACGACGCCGCCGACCCAGATCGACCCCGCAACGACGTGGATGGTGTTGGCCAGTGCGTGGAGCACTCGGAAGCCCTTGGTGACGGTGTGACCGTCGAACCAGAACGAGATGATCGCCAGGCCGATGCCGACGAACGCAAGCCTCGACGACCGGTCTGGAACCCATCGGCGAACGACCGGTCGATCGTTGTCGTCGTCGGCCGAAGGGCGATCCGCATCGTCGACGTCGAGTCCTGCGTGGGGCGACGTGACCGCTGCCGACAGCGAGCGGGCGCGTTGACGGATCGGGACCGTCGTGGCGACGAGCCCGACGGCAATGGCGACACCGGCAACGGCCCGCAATGCCGTGGCCGCGCCCGCCGACGAGGTCCATGCCGCGCCCAACGACTCGTTGCCGATGCGTGCGACGCCGACGTACTCGGCGAGCGCGCCGACCACGAGGACGCCACCGAGGATCCGAACGGCAGCGATCAACGAACCGATCTCCTCGAGCGATCCGCGCAGGGTGGTGGCCGCGAATGCGAGTGCTCCGATACCGAGGACGATCGCCGCGAAGCTGATCAGGCGGCCGAGCCGGGCGAGCGACTCGCCCGGGGTCGACTGGTCCACCTGCAGGAACTCGTCCATGGTCGACATCTCCGCAGCCGACATCGACGACATGTCGTCGGGCGCATTGGTGACCGCTTCGCCCTCCGTGGTCGGCGATGTCTCCGGAGCCGCCTCTGCAGCGGTGGTCGCCGCGGATGGCTCGGTCGACGTCGTCGGTTGCTCGGTCGTGGCGGCGGCGGTGACCGTGAAGGCGAAACTTCCCTCGATCGGGTGGGCGTCGCCGGCCCGCACGCTCCAACGTACGCCGACCTCGCCGCCAGCGAGGGCAGGTTCGAAGCCCAGCCGGAACACCCGCCCGTCGTCGGTGGTGACCGTCGACGGTGTGCGGATCTGGCCGGTCGGGTCGAGGACGACGAATCCGTCGCCGGCTTCCGTGGAGGGGTTGGTGAACTCGATCAGGATCTCGCTGACGGGTTCGGCAACCGTCGATCCGTTGGCGGGAGTCGACCCCGCGAAGCTGGTGTGTGCGCTGACGATCGACGCGCCCGTGGCGATGCCGAACGTCGACAGCACCACGGCAAGAAGCGTCCCGATGAGGGCACGCCGGCGCGCCGGTGAAGCCGCGACGTTGTTGGGGTGCTCCGACATGGGCTCACACCCTATGGAGAACAACGGATGTCGTCTCGTCGGGGACGCGTCGTGGCCCGCTGATCCTGCGCGATCGATCCGTCAGCTGCGGGTTCTCGAAGCGAACTCGCGGCTGGCATCGGTGAGGACCCGGCGGAGCGTGGACTCGATGAACGCGAACTCCTCCTCACCTGCGATCAGCGGCGGCGAGAGGGTGATCACCGGTTCGCCGCGGTCGTCGGCGCGGCAGATCAATCCGGCCTCGAACAGCCGGGGCGACAGGTAGCCGCGCAACAGCCAGTCCGCGGTCTCGTCGTCGAAGGTGCCGCGGGTCGCCTGGTCGGTCACGAGCTCGATCGCGAGGAAGTAGCCGTCGCCGCGCACGTCGCCGACCAGGGGGATGTCGCGCAGGCCGTCGATCAGCGACTTGAAGCGGCCTTCGTTGGCGAGCACGTGACCGCACAGGTCCTCGCGTTCGAACACGTCGAGGTTGGCGTTGGCGACGGCACACGACACCGGGTGGGCACCGAACGTCTGACCCTGGAGGAATGCCCCGGGCGCTTCGAGGAACGGCTCGGCGATCCGGTCGCTCACCATCACCCCGCCGAGCGGCGAGTACCCACTCGTGACGCCCTTCGCGAACGTGACCATGTCGGGCTGGTAGCCGTAGCGAGCGCTGCCGAACATGTGGCCGAAGCGACCGAACGCGCTGATCACCTCGTCGCTGACGAGCAGCACCCCGTAGTGGTCGCAGATCTCGCGCACACGGGCCCAGTACCCCTCCGGAGGGACGAACGCGCCGCCGGTGTTCTGGACCGGCTCCATGAACACCGCCGCCACGGTGTCGGGGCCCTCCATCTCGATGCGCAGCGCGAGATCGTCGGCGCACCGCAGCGTGCAGGCATCGAGATGCATGCAGTCGCCGCAGCGGTAGCGGTACGGCGTCTGTACCTTCACCGCGCCCGGCACGAGCGGTTCGAACACCGACTTGATCGACGGCACGCCGGTGAGGCTGAGCGCCCCGAGCGACGTCCCGTGATAGGAGAGGTAACGCGAGATGACCTTCGTGCGCATCGGCTCGCCCCGGAGCTTCCAGTACTGACGGGACAGCTTGATCGCGGTCTCGACGGCGTCGCCACCCGACGGCGTGAAGAAGACCCGCTCGAGGTCGCCGGGTGCCATCGTGGCCAGCCGCTCGGCCAATCGGGCCGCGGGCTCGTGGGCGAAACCCCACACCGGGAAGTACGCGAGGGTGGCTGCCTGCTCGCGGGCAGCGTCGGCGAGTTCGGTGCGCCCGTGTCCCACCTGCACCGTGAAGAGCCCTGACAGTCCGTCGAGGTACCGGTTTCCCTCTTCGTCCCAGACGTAGCAGCCCTCGCCCCGCACGATCACCGGGGTCCCGCCCGCCTGTGGGCGAAGCGGCGTGAAGTGCATCCAGAGGTGGCGTTGCGCGGCCTGCGAGATCGACGTCGGCGTGGGTTCGGGGGTGGTCATCGAGGCGAACCGTTCCCGTCGTGCGAGCCGGTGTCGACACCGGGGTCGAACTGGCCCGGGTCGATGGCGATGAACGTCGCGGTCGACCGCGCCAACACCTGGTCGGTTGCCTCGACGGTCAGCTCGCCGGTCATGTACAACTTGCGGCCCTCGCGTCGGTCGAGCCGGGTGCGACAGTGCAGCGGCTCGCCGATCGGGACGCCGGCTTCGTACCGCATCCAGAGTTCACCGGTGAACGCGGACTGGGCGTGGAGCTGCAGCACGAACCCGAAGACGTCGTCGAACAACGCAGCCACGATGCCACCGTGGCTGCGCCCCGGTGCGCCCTCGTGGGCCGCGCGCAGCGTGAGGGACGCCACCGCCTCGTCTCCCTCGCGACGGACGTCGATGTCCAGGCCCCAGGGGCTCGCCCGGCCGGAGACCGGACGCTCGTCGTACGACGTCATCACCGATCCGTCGGGCTCCGGCCCGTCGAACTGACCGTCGCGTCGCACCTCGCTGCGCGAACGGGGGTCACCGTCGTCGAGCCGCTCGGTCAGGTCGTCGAGCGAGTGCGTGACCTCCTCGAGGAGATCGATCGTCGCGTGGTGACCCACGAGTGCATGCCCGATGTCTCGGATCGCACGTCCGGCTTCGGCGCGCGCCTCGGCCACCTGATCCGGATGGTCGTCCTGGGCGACGTGAACCAGCGGGTCGAAGTGGGCGTCGGACACGGCGCCGACCCTAGGTGGGTCATGGCGCGCCGGCGAAGCGCGAAGAACCGCGGTGGCCCCGTGCTTCATCGGAACTTCATCCCGATCGCGACGAGCGCTTCACGACATGAGGGTTGTCTGGAAGGTGCAAAGACGACAGATCCGACGGATCCGGAGAACCGCTCCGGCAACCCGGCGGCTCGAGACACTCGGAAAGGAGTGGTCATGAAGAAGATGTTGATCACACTCACCACGGTCGGAGTGCTCGCTGTTCCAGCGGGTATGGCGTTGGCCCAATCCGACACCCCCGAACCGGCAGGGCCGGTTCCGACCTGCGTCGATCCCGCACGAGATCGGGATCGTGACCGCAGCACAGCCCAGGAGTCGCAGGGCGTGCAGAATCAGGTGCGCACGCAACTGCAGACACAGCTCCGCAACGAGGACGGCACCTGCGACAACGACTGCACGGGCGATCAGGTCCGCTTGCACGAGCAGACCCAGTTGCAGGATCAGACCCAGCTCCGCAACGAGGACGGCACCTGCGACAACGACTGCACGGGCGATCAGGTCCGCTTGCACGAGCAGACCCAGTTGCAGGATCAGACCCAGCTCTCCGATGGCACGGGCGACCGCGCGATGAACCGCAAGGGCGAGATGGGCCATGGCCCGAACGGCTGACCCCGATCGGACTGCCGGGACACGTCGTCTCGGCAGTTCGTCGCGCACGCTCGGGTTCGTCGCGACCGCTCTGCTGGTCATCGGAGCGACCTCCTGTGCCGACGACACGACGTCCCAACCGGTGACCACGACCGGATCGACGTCGACGACCACCGTGACGACCGACGCGTCCAACACCGACACGGCGACCGCCACGCCAGACACCGTGGAGGTCCCCGATGTCGACTTGCTCGACGAGTCGGGGCTGACCGCCGACGAGGTCGCCGGCCTGCTGTGGATGCGCGAGGAGGAACAGCTCGCCCACGACGTGTACGTCACCCTCGGTGACCTGTGGGGACTCCGGATCTTCGAGAACATCGCCTCGAGCGAGAGTTCCCACATCGAGGCGGTGGCCGCCCTGCTCGATCGGTACGGCATCGACGACCCGGCGGCAGGCAACGATCCCGGCACGTTCACCAACCCGGCGATCCAGGATCTCCACGACCAGTTGGTGAGCGACGGGAGCGTGTCGCTCGATGCGGCTCTTGCGGTCGGCGCACTGATCGAGGAACTCGACATCAGCGACCTGCAGGCACGCGCTGCCGCGACCGAGAACAGCGAGATCACCACGATGTACGCCGGGCTCGAACGGGGCTCGCGCAACCATCTCCGAGCGTTCACCTCCCAGCTGGATGCTCGCGGTGTCGTGTACGAGCCCACCCAGCTCGATCCGGCCACCTTCGATGTGATCGTGTCCGGTGAGATGGAACGCGGGCGAGACGGCTGAGGCCGGCGACCGCGACGGCCGTTCAGGTATCGGCGACGACAGGCCTCCTACGATGAACGTCGTGCCCCGCGAACGAATCCTGGTGGTGGACGACGAAGCGGGCATCCGTGATCTCGTCGGCTCGTACCTGCGCGACGAGGGGTTCGAGGTCGACGAGGCCGTCGACGGCGAAGCCGCACTCGCCCGGTTCGAGGAGCGGGCCCACGATCTCGTCATCCTGGATCTCCGCCTCCCGGGCATCGGTGGGCTCGACGTGTTGCGCGAGATCCGACGAACATCGGCGGTGTACGTGATCGTGCTGACCGCTCGTGCCGAGGAGGCCGACAAGTTGATCGGGCTGGAGCTCGGCGCCGACGACTACGTCACCAAACCATTCAGTCCGCGTGAACTCGTGGCGAGGGTACGCGCCGTGCTCCGTCGCCGACGAGACGACGAGACCGACGGTGACGACGTGACCCGGTTCGACGGTCTCACCGTCGACGTCGGCCGCCACGAGGTGCTCGTCGACGACGAACCGGTCGAGTTGACGAGTCTGGAGTTCCAGCTCCTGGCGACACTCGCCGAGGCGCCGGGACGGGTGTTCACACGTCGCCAGCTCATCGAGCGCGTGTGGGGGTGGGACTTCTACGGTGACGAACGCCTCGTCGACGTGCACATCGGCAACCTCCGCAGGGCGATCGGCGACGCCGCCGACGAACCACGATTCGTCGGAACCGTGCGTGGTGCCGGCTACAAGTGCGTGGCCCGCCCGTCGTGAGCCTCACACTGCTCCCTCGTCGGCTCCGCACGCGGCTGTTCCTGTCGTACGTCGTGGTGGTCGCGGCCGGCGCGCTCTCGATGGTCGTCGTCGGCACGGTGGTGACCCGGACGGTGTACGAGCGCAACATCGGCGGGTTCGGGCTCGGGCGCGGTCTGGGCCGCGCCAACCAGGTGAGCGAGACGCAGCTCCGATCGGCCCTCGACGAGTCGCTCCTGCCCGCCCTGCTGATCGGTGTCGGGGCAGCGCTGGTCACCGCAGCGATCGTGGCGACGTTCGTGGGCAGCCGGTTGTTGCGGCCGATCGACGAACTGCGCACGGCCACCCGTCGGATGGCCGCCGGTGACTACGCGGTCAAGGTGCCCGTGCCGACCGAGACCGAGCTCGCCTCACTCGCCAACGACGTGAACGAGCTCGGCGAGCACCTCGCGACCACCGAGCAGCGCCGAACACAGCTGCTCGGCGAGGTGACGCATGAGCTGCGGACGCCGATCACGGTGATCCGCGGGCAGACCGAGGGGCTGATCGACGGCGTCGTGTCACCCTCGCCGGAGGTGTTCGCGGCGATTGCCGACGAGGCGTCGCGCCTGCAGCGGATGGTCGACGATCTCACACTGCTGTCGCGAGCCGACGAGGGAACGCTGGAGATCGAACTCGCCGACCTCGACCTGTCCGCCGTCGCGGTTGCGGCCGCCGAGCGACTGCGGCCGCAGTTCGACTTCGCCGACGTCGCCCTCGTGATCGAGGCCGACACCGTGTCACTCCCGATCCGAGGGGACCGTGATCGTTTGACGCAGGTCTTGTCCAACCTGTTGGGCAATGCCCTCGGCCACACCCCGTCCTCCGGGGTGGTGACCCTTCGTACCGGCCAGGATCACTCGGTCGCATTCGTCGATGTCGTCGACACCGGGCCCGGCATCCCGAGCGACGATCTCGAACGCATCTTCGAGCGCTTCTACCGGCGACCCGATGACGGCGAAGCGGTGTCGCGACCCATCCGGGCCGGACGCGGCATCGGCCTGACGATCGCCCGCAGCCTCGCCCGCGCCCAGGGGGGTGACGTCGTCGCGTCGTCGCCTGGCTCGGGCCGTGGGGCGACGTTCCGCTTGACGATCCCGCTCGTCGTCTGACGGTCAGCCAGGCATCAGCCGAGTGCCTGGCTGAGGTCGGCCCACAGATCGTCGATGTGCTCGCAACCCACGCTCATCCGGATCAGCGACGGCGGAATGCGTTCCTGGCCCGGGATGACCGCCCGGCGCTCCATCGTGGACTCGACGCCGCCGAGGCTGGTGGCATGGTTGATCAACTCGACGCGGGCGCACACGTCGCTGGCGCGCTCGCCGGGACCGGTCGGCTCGAACGACAACATCGCACCGAATCCGGTCATGAACGACGACGCCACTGCATGGGTGCCGTGGCTCGGCAGGCCGGGGTAGAGCACCCGCGAGATCTGATCGTGGGCGTCGAGTCGTGTGGCGAGTTCCATGGCGTTGGCCTGCGCCCGCCCGAGCCGCAATGCCATGGTCCGGGCGCCCCGGATCGTGAGGAAGGCCTCCATCGCCCCGATCGTCGCACCCTGCAGGAGGCGACGCCGGTGGAACTCGTCGTACAGGTCGTCGCCGGCGGTCACGAGCACGCCGGCGAGCAGGTCGGAGTGGCCGCCGATGAACTTGGTGGCCGAGTGCATCACCACGTCGGCGCCGAAGTCGAGCGGCCGCTGGGTGAGTGGCGTGGCGAACGTGCTGTCGACGGCGACGAGCGTGGTCGCGGGGCGGGGAGCGCCGCAGATCGCCGGGAGGTCGGCGACGGTCATCAGCGGGTTCTCCGGCGATTCGAGCCACACGAGATCGCAGTGCTGGAGCGCGTCGATCCATGCCGGGGTGTCGGCCTGGTCGAGGCGCCGCACCGTCCATCGTCCCTGCGCCTCGCCCTCGTCGATGATCCCGGCGACCCCGTGATAGGGATCGGACGGCACAGCGATGTGCGACCCGACCGTGAGACGGTTGAACACGACAGCGGCGGCGGCCATCCCGGACGCGAATGCGAGGGCCCGGCCACCGTCGAGTCCGCCGAGGAGCGATTCGAGCGCGTCCGTCGTCGGGGTGCCGTCGGTACGGCTGTAGAGCCGGTCGTCAGGGAGATAGAAGTTCGAGGCGAACACCGGCGCCACGTTCAGCGGCTCGCCGGGTGTTCGGTTGCGGCCGGACGCGATCAGCCAGGTGTCGGGATGCCAGTCGGTCATGCGCGCACGCTACCGGTGGCTCAGCGGTCGGGGTCTGACGCGCGAGGTAGGGGAGCGCGTCGGTGTCCCCGGGGCCGGCGACGCGTTCGTCAGCCGCGCGACATCCGCTCGCGCATGTCGTCGGGCGTGCCGAACGGGAGCGACCGCTCGTGTGCCAGTGCCGCGGTTCTGTCGAGGTCGCTCTGGGCGGCGATCAAGCGCTTGACGATCCGATTGGTGCCGCCCGAGTTCGCGAGGATCTCGGTTGCGAGCGCGTCGACGGCGTCATCGAGTTCGTCGTCCGGCACGCACCGGTCGACGAGACCGATCGCCTCCGCCGTTCGGCCGTCGATGCGTCGGCTCGTGAACATCAGTTCCTTCGCGGTCGAACGACCCACCCGCTCCGGAAGCCTGACCGACATTCCCCAGACGGGTACGAGCCCCCATTGGCCGTGTGTGTCGCCGAGCTTGGTGGACTCGGCGGCGATCAGCAGGTCGCAGGCCAGCGCAAGTTCGAGTCCGCCGGTGAAGCAGTGGCCGTGGAGCCTCGCAATCGTCGGCTGCGGGAGTTGTTCGAGGGCGTCGACCGTCTCGGGCTCGAAGTGTCGGCTCGGGGCTCGCTCGCCGGTTGCGATCGACTCGAGGTCGTGGCCGGCGCAGAACGACCGCCCGGCGCCGCGGAGCACGACGCAGCCGACCGATCCGTCGGTGGCGATCGCGTCGAGATGGGCGCGCAGCTCCACGAACGAGCGCGGCGTCAACGCATTCAGCTTGTCCGGTCGGTTCAGGGTGAGCGTCGTCAGCCCCTCGTGGTCGCTTCTCGTCACCAGTTCGTCGGGCATGTCGATGTCTCCTTCGTGTCGCGAGTCAGGTGGGCTGATCGATGTCGGCCCAGTCGCAGAAGTTGGCGATCAGTCGACGCCCGGCGGGGTGTTCCTCCGTCCAGTACTCCGGATGGAACTGCGTGCCGGCCAGCGGCAGCGACTCGTGGGCCAGGTACTGGAGCTCGGTCACGTCGGTACGGGCGAGGTTGACGAACCCATCGGGGGCCTCTTTCAGCTCGAAGGTGTGGGCGTGGCGGAACACCGGACGCTCGCCGAGGCCGGCGAGCAACGGATGATCGCCGAGCAACTCGACCGGCTCGTAGCCGAGTTCCTTGCGCCAGCCCGGCTGGTAGCTCGGGTGCGGATCCTCTTCGCCGTCAGCGAGCCGGCCGATCCGTTCGAGCGGGGCTCCGAGCGTGGTGCCGAGGAGTTGGAAGCCGCCGCAGAAGCCGAACACCGGGGTCGTGCCGGACCCGATGATGGCGCGAAGGCCCTTCAGGTCACGTTCGTCGTACATGTCGACGTCGGCGCCGTTGCCGCTGATGAACACCGCAGCGATGCCCAGTTCGCCGACGATGTCGGCGTCGACGTCGGTGTAGCGCTGCAGGAGGCATCGGTGTCCGGTGACGTCCTGGAGCATGTACGAGATCCGCGCCCGGGCGGCGAGCAGCCAGTCGCTCTTCGGTTTCAGGTAGGTGGACGCGTGCTCGTAGTCGACGTAGAGGATCATCGCGGCGGCCAACCTACTGGTGCGTGGTTGGTACGGTCGGAGGCGGACGAGAGGGGTTCGCGATGTCGAAGCACGTCGTGTCGGTGTCGCTCGGGAGTTCGACACGCGACAAGTCGGTCACGCTCGAACTCGGTGGCGAGGAGATCGTCGCCGAGCGGCGTGGCGTCGACGGTGACCTCGCCGCGTTCAATCGCCTGATGCGCGAGCTCGACGGAACGGTCGACGTCCTCTCGGTCGGCGGCACCGAGATCGCGTTCCACGTCGACGGCGAGGTACTGACGTTCCGCTCGACCGCCCAGCTCATCGAGGGCGTGACTCGGACACCGCTGGTCGACGGCGCCGGTCTCAAGCTCACGCTCGAGCGGCGGGTGTTCGAACTGGCGCCCGAGGCAGCCGATGCGATCACCGGCGCTGCGCCGCACTTCGGCCAGGCGTTCCTCAACATCGCGCTCGACCGGTGGGGCATGGCGCTCGCCGTCGACGACGTGAGCGACTCGGTCGTGTACGGCGACCTGATGTTCAGCTTCGGCGTGCCCGTCGCCCTCACGAGCCTCACCGCCGTCAAGCGCATGGCGAAGACGCTGGTGCCCGTCGCCGGCCGCATGCCGCTGAAGTGGCTGTACCCGACGGGCGACGACCAGACCGTGCGCGAGCCGAAGTTCGCGAAGCACTTCGCAGCGTCCGACCTGATCTGTGGCGACTTCCTCTACATCGGCAAGCACGCGCCCGATGACCTCACGGGCAAGACGATCCTCACCAACACGACCACCTCGACGAACGTCGAGTGGCTGGCAGCGAGCGGCGCGACGATGCTGATCACCACGACGCCCCGGTTCGACGGCCGATCGTTCGGCACCAACCTCACCGAAGCGATCATCACCGCCGCGGTCGGTTCCGATCGGAGCCTGACGATCGACGAGATGAACGCCGCCATCGACGATCTCGGCATCCGTCCGGACGTCACCCGTTTCTGACGGACGCGGCAACACCCTCCGCGTCGAGCTGACTCGCATCGGTTGCACGGATGTGCGCGACCTTTCGCACCGCAATGCTAAAACTTTCGCATGCGCACGACGATCGAGCTGGATGATGACACCGCGGCCGCGGTCCAGCGGTTGAGAGACGAAGAGCGTCGCGGCGTGAGCGAGGCGGTCAACGAGCTGATCCGGCGAGGGATGCTCGAACGCCGCCAGGTCGAGCCGTTCGTCCCGCGCACCAGCGCTCTGGGCCTCAGGATCGACGTCTCCAACATCGCCGAGGCGCTCGACCACCTCGAAGGTGCCGAATCGCGCTGACGCTCGCCGACGCGAGCATCCTGCTGTACTCCGTCGACGAGTCGAGCAGGTTCCACGACGATGCGGCCGCGTGGCTGACCTCGGCGCTCAACGGAACCCGTCGTGTCGCCCTGCCGTGGATCTCGCTCACGGCCTTCCTCCGGATCGCCACCAACCCACGGGCGTCGACGAACCCGATGACACCTGTGGAGGCGTGGGCGGTCATCGATGGATGGCTCCGCGCTCCGACTGCGTGGATCCCGCAACCGGGGGCCGGTCACCACGAGATCCTGCGCGAACTGACGATCGACCGCGATCTGAGAGCCGGCCTGGTGACCGACGCGGTACTCGCGGCGCTGTGCATCGAGCACGGGCTCGACATCGTCAGCGCCGACAGTGACTTCGCCCGGTTCCGCGAACTCACCTGGGTCAACCCTGTCGCTCGTTGACGGTGTGCGGCCGGGTCGGTGCCGGTCGGCCGGCTCACGTAGGTTCGGGCCATGACCGACCGACTGCCCGCCGTCTCGCTCGCCGCTTCGCCCGGCCGCCGCAGGACCGCCGTCGAGCTGGCCGCCGAGATCGAGCGGCGCGGGTTCTCGGGGATCTACTGCCCGAGCTTCGGTGATGCGATGGGGCTCTGCCTGTCGATCGCCGAGACGACGACCACGATCGAGTTCGGCACGTCGATCCAACCGATCTACCTCCAGCATCCGGTGGCGCTGGCCACATCGGCCAGCTACCTCCACGAGATCGCCGACGGCCGGTTCCGCCTCGGTGTCGGTGTCACCCACGGCCCGGTGATCAAGCGCCTCGGCGTGGAGACCGGCAAGCCGCTGAGCGACATGCGTGAGTACGTCACGACGATGCGTGCCGCCGGTGAGTCGATGGGCGGGCTGCCGCCGGTCGTGCTCGCGACCCTGCGGGACAAGATGGTCGAACTGTCCGTCGAGATCGGCGACGGTGCGGTCTGGGCGAACGCCTCGCGCAGTCGGATGGCCCACTCGTTGTCGCTGGTTCCCGACGAGCGCCTGGCCGACGGCTTCTCGATCGGCAACATGATCCCCACGGTGATCGACGACGACATCGATGCCGCACGGGCCCGCAACCGCAAGACCCTGCAGGGATACGTGGCGCTGCCGAACTATCGCAACTACTGGATCGAGGCGGGGTACGAGGCCGAGATGGCGGCGGTGCAGGATGCCCTCGCCGCCAAGGATGCCGACGCGGTGATGGCGGCGATGAGCGATCGGTGGCTCGACGACTGCACCCTGTCGGGCTCCGTCGGCCGAGTGCGCGAACAGGTCGAGGCGTGGTTCGATGCGGGCGTCACGGCGCCGGTCCTCGTGCCGTCGTCGACCTCGGGCGGCCAGGCCAAGGCCTTCACCGAGTTGTTCGACGCCTTCTCGTGAGCAGTCGGCTCAGATGAAGCCGATGACCGGTTGCGAGGTGTAGGGGGCCTCGAGGCGAGCGACCTCGTCGTCGGTGAGTTGCAGGTCCAGCGAGGCAATGGCGTCGTCGAGGTGCTGCTGTTTCGTGGCGCCGACGATCGGTGCGCTCACGGTGGAGTTGTGCGACACCCACGCCAGTGCGACCTGGGCCCGTGACACCCCCCGGTCGGCGGCGATCGCCGCGACCTCGGTGATGATCTCGGTGTTCGCCGTGCCGTAGAGCATCTTGCCGAACTCGTCGGTGTCCTGGCGGGCAGTCGGCTCGTCGAGGTCGCGGGTGAGCTTGCCGCGTGCGAGTGGGCTCCACGGGATCACGCCCACGCCCTGATCGGCGCACAGCGGGAGCATCTCGCGCTCCTCCTCGCGGTACAGCAGGTTGTAGTGGTTCTGCATCGTGGCGAACTTCGTCCATCCGTTGCGCTCGGCGACGTACTGCGCCTTGGAGAACTGCCAGGCCCACATCGACGACGCACCGATGTACAGCGCCTTGCCCGCCCTCACGACGTCGTGCAGCGCTTCCATCGTCTCCTCGATCGGCGTGCGATGGTCCCACCGGTGGATCTGGTAGAGGTCGACGTAGTCGGTGCCGAGGCGGCGCAGGCTGTTGTCGATCTCGGCCATGATCGCCTTGCGCGACAGACCCCGACCGTTCGGCCCGGCGTGCATCTGGCCGTGCACCTTGGTGGCGAGCACGATCTCGTCGCGGCGGGCGAAGTCGGCGAGCGCCCGGCCGACGATCTCCTCGCTGGTGCCGTCGGAGTACACGTTGGCGGTGTCGAAGAAGTTGATGCCGGCCTCGATCGCCCGCTGGATGTGCGGCCGGCTGTCGTCCTCGCTCAGTGTCCAGGCGTGGGTCCCACGGTCGCTGATGCCGTAGCTCATGCAGCCCAGGCAGATCGGTGACACGTCGAGTCCGGTGGTTCCGAGTTTGCGGTACCTCATGTTGCGGACCCTACGACGGCTCGACGTCGGGGCTCGGACCGGTCGCCTAGTATCGCTCCGACCCGACTCGAAGGAGCCAGCATGTTCAGATACCTCGAGGCGATCACGTCGATGGTCGCCCTCGTTCGGTTGAAGTTCACCGTGGTCTGGGTGACCGCACTGGTCACGCTCAACAGCCTCGTGACGCAGCAGCGCATGTCGCACGAGAACGGGTTCGTGCTCCGCGGCCGGCTCCGCATGGTCGACGACCCGACATACCCGCGAAATGAGTTCTTCACCGCCGGCACGGAGTACCCCTGTCGGGCACGCTTCGGTGCTGCGACGTGGAAAGACGACGCCAAGATGGTGATCCGCGGTGCCGGACTCAAGTTCGCCGACGACCGCCGAACGTCTCCGCTCGACCTGCTGATGAACACCGGCGAACTCGCGATCTTCTGGGACGCAAGATCGTTCGTGGGGTTCATGAAGGGCACCATCGCCGGGCGCGGCAAGAACTGGACGCCGTACCTGTCCACGCATCCGATGGCGGCCGCCGGCGGGCGCGACGGGATGCGGCGCGACCCGACGTCGATCGGATCGATGCAGTACAACTCGCAGACCTGTTTCGGGCTGGTCGACCTCGATGATGACGAGTACTACGTCCGATATCGACTGACTCCGCTGTCGTACACACCGGATGGAACACCGACTCCGTCCGACCTCGAGCACCCGTGGTTCCAGAATCCGCTCCCCGACGAGACGCGGCACCGCAACTACCTCAAGGATCAGGCGCGCGACCGCGTGCTGGAAGCACCGATCGAGTTCATGTTCCAGATCCAGCCACGCCGGAAGCCGCCGGGCGCTGATCCCCAGTGGGTCAGCGCCCAGTACGTGTGGGACGAGACGGCCAATCCGTGGCACGACGTCGCCCATGTCGTCCTCGACGAGGTGCTCGACTACGAGGAGGCGATGCGGACCGCGTTCGACATGACGAACCATCCTCCGTGTCTCCCGGTGCCGCTCGGCCGGTCGATCGACGACCCGCATTCGCTGAGCAATCTCCGTATCGCCGCGAACCTCGCCACCCGCGCCCGCCTCTTCAGCTATCGACTTCGGGGGATCCCTCCGCAATTCGGAGACAGCCGACGTGATGCGGATTGGGTCGGCGTTCCGCCGATGCCGGATCCGCCCTGATCACTTCTCGGCTCTGACGTCGACGCCGTCCCAGTCATCGGGTGGTTCGCCTGCCTGCAGTTCGAGCGCTCGTTCGACGTAGTGCGCGGCGAGTACATCGCCGGGCGTGATGCGTGTCGCCTCACCGAAATGCGTGGCGGCGTCTGCGAAGTTCCCTCGGTACCACTCCTGCATGCCCGCCAGGAAGGCGGGCCGGCTGGCGGCGAAGTTCTCGAGCTCGCCGCCGCGCGCATCGAGCACCTCGTGCACGGTGATCGGTTGCTGCTTGCCCTTGACGCGTACCCGACCGACTTCACGAACGGTCAATCGGCCGGGGTCACGCAGGCGATCGAGAACCGCATCGGAGACGAGCACGGCGGCGTTGTAGTGCTTCGTGAGCCCTTCGAGTCGTGAGGCCGAGTTCACCGTGTCGCCGATGACGGTGGTGTCCATCCGCTCGGCAGAGCCAACGGTGCCGAGGACGACCGGTCCGGCATGGATTCCGACCCCCATCTGGAGGATCGGCGCCGTCGGATCTCGATCGAGGCGCTCCGCGTTGAAGTCGGCGAGTGCGGCGGTCATCTCGACCGCAGCGGTGACGGCTTCGTCGGCGCTGCCGGTGAACAGGGCCATCACGGCGTCACCGATGAACTTGTCGATGAAGCCGCCATGCCGGTGGATTGCCAGATTCATGCGCTCGAGGTAGGCGTTCAGCAGCTCGAAGTTCTCGGCCGCCGTCATCGTCTCCGCCAGCGACGTGAATCCGCGGAGGTCGCTGAAGAGGATCGTGACGTCGGATGCGACGGCATCGCCGAGCTCGACGAGCGTGACGGTGTCACGACCGAGCAGTTCGAGGAACGGCCGGGGAACGAACCGGCCGAAGGCCGTCGCCATCTCCCGCTGTTGCTCGTAGAGCCCGGCGTTCTCGATGGCGATCGCCGCTTGGCCGACGATGGCTCGGGTGACCGCAACGTGGTCCGACGTGAAGATGTCGTGCCCGAGGGAGTTCTCGAGATAGAGCACACCGACCAGCTCGCCGCCCCGGTGGAGCGGTGCGCAGAGTACGGACCGCACCTTGTGGGCACGAACGTAGGAATCGCGCTCGAAGCGAATGTCGGTCGAGGCGTCGGGTACGACCAGGTCGTTGCCCGTGCGCCGGACGTAGTCGAGCACCCCGATCGGCCAGGCGGGAGCGAGGTCGCCGACCGGTGTCCGGAGCATGGTCACTGCGATGCCGCCGCCGTCCGACGCCTCGGCGGATGCATGAGCCACGAAGTCGGTGCCCTGGCGCAGGGCCAGGATGGCTCGCCGGGCTCCGGCGTTCTCGAGTGCCAGCTGCAACACGCGGGTGACCACTCCGTCGACCTCGATCTCACTCGACACGGCAACGGCGGTCTCCAGCAGGGTGTCGACGTCGATCGACGGGTCCGTCCGGGCGGAGTCCTCGTGAGGATCGACCCCCAGACGAACGAGTCTCCCGGTGGCGCCGTAACGCCTCCAGGCGGCGACGGCCCGGGCGAGGATGCCTCGGGCCGTCTCGCCATGACCGCCTGCCGAGTGCAACTCGGCGGCCCGTTCGAGTGCCAGCGCTTCGAGGTACGTGATGCCGTTGTCCGCCGCGAGCACGGCCGCGTCGAGGAACTTCGATTCGGCTCCGCTCCGGCCGGATGCGGCGTCCCGCTCGGCCGCGATGAACTCGAGGAACGGTCGATGATCCCCGGCGTTGCTCTTCGCCCTCCGCTGGAGCAGTTTGGTGATCGCGAGCACGCGGGCCCGGTTCGAGACTCCGCCGGCGGCTTCTCGGCGGGTCAGCAGGATCGCGTACATCGCCAGGCAGGGCATCAGATAGGCCTGGCCGGGCGTGTTGCGAGCGTTCCTGAAGAGCAGCCCCAGATGGCGTTCGGCGCGCTCGTCGTCGCCGAGGAGGAACGCCAGGAAGCCCGCAGCGCAGACACCTTGCGGGATCGCGTTGCCGTCCTCCTCCTCGAGGAGGTCGGCGAGCACCGGTTCGAAGTCGATGAACTCGCCACGAAGTTCTGCCGTGGGCTGGTCGGAACGGAGGTTGGCGACCGCCTGGACCCAGACCGAGGTGCCGTAGATGGTCTGTGCGTGCCCGCTCGTCCGGACCGCCGCCACGTACGGCTCCAGTCGCATCGCGAGCGAGCCGAGCGACTCACCCGAGACCACAGCGGTGTAGTAGCTGGCCATGGCACAGTAGGCGGCGTTCTCGATGTCACCTGCCGCACGCGCTTCGTGGAAGGCATGGAGCACGTCGCGTCCGCACGCGGCCATCGGATCCACACCGGGGCGGATGAACGTGTCGTTGATCAGCGCGGTCTTGCCGTAGAGGTGCCGTGCCCCGAATCGTTCGAGTGTGGCCATCGCGAGCTCGCCGTAGCGGTAACCGGTCTCGGAGTTGAACAGCACGGCGGACTGCACGAGGCCGTACAGGACGTATCCGTATGCCGACAGCGCGCTGTTGCCGTGCCGGAGTGACTGGCGAACCATCGTCATACCGATCAGCGGAACGAGGTTGGGCGATGCCCAGTACGCGTTCGTCGCGGTCTTCATGAGCAACGACATCGACGCATCGACGTGGTCGTCGTCCATGGTGGGAAGGTCGCGCAGTTCTTCGGGAGTGTGACCGCGGAGGAGCCAGCGCAGCTTCCCGATTTCCGCGGCCACGAGGCCGAGCGAAGGACGCAATGGCAGATGCAGGTCGTATTCGTCCGCCAGCACGTCGAGGGCGTACTCGGTGGCTTCGGCCCAACGGCTCTGGGCCACACCGATACCGATCCGGATGTTGTGGATCGGCAGTCGTCGCAGGGGGTCGCTCGTGTGGAGCAGCACCGCGTCGGCGTGACGGTCGATGTCGGTGAAGCGTCCCTCGATGTACGCGACGTCGGCGGCTTCGGTGTGCATCGACCGTGCCAGCTCGCCTGCGGTGACCCACCGATCGGAGGGCAGGAAGGTGTCCGCCAGGTCGAGGAACTCCTGAGCGGTCTCGGTCGCCATCACCGACTTCGCGCGCACCGCCGCGGTGACCAGCCATCGCGCTGCCTCGAGTCGTTCGGCGTCACCGACTGCGGTGCGGCCCGCAACGTAGTGGCTCGCGATGTCGACGGCGAAGGATTCGGGCCCCTCGCTGGAGGCCATGGCCTGAGATGTCCGGTGATGGGCGATCGCGAGGTGGGCGTCGGCGCGGGCGTCGGCCTCCATCGTCTCGTGGGCGGTTTCCTGTACTCGGTCATGGAGGAACGCGTACGTGGGATTGATGCCGTCGGAGTCGTCGCTCGCGTACCGGTAGTCGTCGTCGCAGGGCACGATCAGGCCGGCGCGAAGACCTTCGTGCAGCCGATCGGTCACGTCGTCGATCTGGTTGTCGACGACGGCCATGACGCTCTCGCGGTCGAACTGCGGGCCGATGCAGGACGCCACCTGAAGAACGCGCCGTACCGATGGATCGAGGCGTTGCACTTGCTGTGCCACCAGTTCACCGACGTTCTCGTAGACACTGTGGCGCTCGATCGCCGTGGTGTCCCACGTCCACGAGCCGGACGAGTCGACGCCGATCAACTGCTTGTCGGCCAGGTCGCGCATGAAGCGGCGGACGAAGAACGGATTACCCGCGGTCTTGTCGAGGGTGAGTTGTACGAGATCCTTGACCTCCGGTGCCGATGTGCGGAGCGAGGTGGCGATCCACTCGGTGAGGGCGTCGAAACCCAATGGCTCGAGGGTGATCGACGTGGCGTGGTCGGCGTGGCGTTCGATGAAACTCCAGGCGGCGTGCCCGGGCCCCACCTCGTTGTTGCGCCAGGCGAGCACGAGCACCAGTGCCGAACGCTCGCCGTTGTCGTCGAGCAACGCGTCGAGCAGTCGGAGAGATGCCAGATCGCACCACTGAAGGTCGTCGATGAACAGCACGAGCGGGTGTTCCGCACGTGCGAGCACCTCGACCAGCGTGACGATGCCCGCCTCGAGGCGCCGTTGTGCATCCCCCGGCGACACCTCGCCGGGGGCCTCGGGTTCGCCGATCAGCACCGTGAGCTCCGGCACGAGTTCGGCGATTGCGCCGGCCGACCCGCGTAGCTCGACGTCGAGGGCGGAGCGGATCGCGTCGAGGTCGCCCGCAGGGAGGGTGAGGACCTGCCGCATGAGTTCGCTGCTGGCTTGGATGAACGCCGAGTAAGGAAGATCGCGCCGATACAGATCGAACTTGCCCGTGGCGAACCAGCCATCCGCGGATGCGATCGGGTGCTGCAATTCGTTGACGAGTCGCGACTTCCCGATGCCGGAGTACCCGTCGATGAACACGAGACTGCGTCGACCGCCTGACGCGGCCTCGTATGCCTGTAGGAGCCAGTCGACCTCGGCGTCGCGACCGAACAGCCGATCCGACAGGTGCAGGTGCGGGTCGGCGTCGGAGCGACCGAGCTCGAAGGCGGGGGTGTCGCCGCGACCGATCGCCTCGGCCAGCGAGCGCAGGTCGGCTGCGACGGCGAACGCGGTCTTGTAGCGGCTCTCGGGGTCCTTGGCGAGCAGCTTGTCGACCAGATCGCAGAGGACGGTCGGTGTCCCGGAGCGCTGATCGTCCACCCGCGGGGCAACTCGCGCAATGTGTGCGTGAACGAGCGCACGAGGCGACCGGTCGCGGAACGGTGTCGAACCGGTCAGGAGCTCGAACAGGATGATGCCGAGGCTGTACAGGTCGCTGCGCGTGTCGACCGGACGGTTGACACGTCCTGTCTGTTCCGGCGATACGTAGGCGAGCGAGGGTCCGAGCCGTGCGAGTTCGAACTGCCCGGCCCGTTCGGTGGTGATGTCGGTTGCGGCGCCGAACCCCAGCAGCCACGCTGCTCCGTCGGCGGCGACGAGGATGTTCTCCGGAGCGAGCCCACCGTGGACGAACCCCTCCCGGTGGACGTTGCCGATCGCATCGGCGAGCGCGGCTCCGATCTCACAGACCTCCACCACGTTCGACACGTTGCCGACCAGGCTGCGCAGCGGACGGGCGTCGGGAATCCGCTCGGTGACGAGTGCGAGATCGCCTCCGGTGTCGACGAGCTCGAGGTGACCGACGACGCCCTCGACCGCCGCCAGGCGACGCCCGATCGAGAACGCGTGACGGGCCGCTGCGAGTTCTTGATTGGTCGGAGTGACGCTGCTGTGCAGTGTGACGACGACACGACCCCTCCCGTCCGACTCGGCGTCGTAGACGCGCCGATGAAGGTCACGGTACACGCACGTGTTCAGCCTGTGGCCAGGCACCGTGGGAAGCGCGGCAGGGTCAGATGGTGATGGATCGACCGACATCCGACGGAGTGAGGTAGACGTAGCGGTCCTCGGTGCGCAGAGCGCTGTTGCGATCCTCGATGGCGATGGTGGCATCGTCGAGGCGGGAGCGGAATCGATCGACGGCCTGCTCGGCAGGACGGCTGCTCGTGAAGAACCGGTCGGGGTAGCTTCCGAGCGGGGTGAGGGTGGGGGCGGACAGCATGTGGACCATCGCCATCTGCATGACGGCAGTTCTGAAGTTGGGGAACGCGTATGCCAGTCGGGCCTCGTTGGTCATGTGCTTGCTCGTGGGAGCGGGCATGAAGAGGGCTCCGGGCGTGTTGGGAATGTACCCGAACTGGTCCCACTGGCCGTTGTTGACCGCACCGTGTTCCGCGGACACGGTGTAGATCACCTGTTGCACCAGTCGGAACACCTCGGTCCGAGTCTCGAACACTCGCTCGCCGTCGGTCGCGAACCCAGCGATCGCGGCACCCTCGTCGTGAGCGAGTTCGCGTCCCCACGCCTGCAGTTCGTCGTCGTTGCGGACGTCCTCGTCGTCTCGGTAGAAGACTCCCAGGAGTTCGGAGACGTAGACGCCGATCATGTCGAACAACATCAGTGCGTCATCGCGGTAGTAGTACCCCGGCAGCACGGCGGGGTCGAGCACCCCTCGTCGGGCGAGGTCGGCTCTCGGATTCCAGTCGAGAAGGCGCCAGCGACGGTACTCCTGCTCGGCCAACCACAGACCGCCGTCGACGCCGACCGACATCGTCTGGTCGATGGGCCCACCTGGTGCGATCAGATCGCCCAACGCGTCGTCGTTGATGTTGATCGTGCCGGTGAAGTGGGGCCGGAGCAGTTCGTGCAACGGGTGGGCGGGAGGAAGCGTGCGACATGCGGCGACCCAGACCCCCTCCATGACGAGGTGGGTGCGGGTGAGGTGGGCGATGATCTCGTGGTAGCTGCCGTCGGCATTCGCCACGTACGAGCGAGCGGTCAACCACAGCCACTTGTCGTCGGCCGGTGTGAAGATCACCGGTGCCTCGGCAGGCGACTGGCCGAGCTGGATCGCGAGGGGCATGAGTGTTCTGGTGTCGTCGAGCCAGAACAGTGCCATCGGAGCCACCTGGAATCGACCGAACACGATCGGTGCGCCGGCGATGTCCTTCCAATCGCAGAGGAACAGCCGACGTTGGTCGAGCAGTTGGGCGAGCGTGACACCGTCCGGAAGGACGCCCCGCAGGAGCGCGTCGGTCACCGGGAAGTTGTCTGGCAGCGCCGAAACACTCGTGATGAGGAACGGGTTGATCCCGTTCATTCGCTGTCGGGCGAACTCCCGGTCCGACATCCAGTCGGCGCTGACGCTCGGCCGGCGCCGCAACGCGTACAACGAGTCGTAGTGACTGAGTTTGGTCGGCTTGCCGCGGGCCCAGGCGATCAGGCTCATCGCTCCGCTGAGGATCGAGCCGGCAGCGTCGTCCAGCATCTCCTCGGTGCTGGCGCGACTGAACCGCTCTGGGGCCGGGACGCCCTTGCAGAGTGGAGGCAGGCCGGGTCGGCGATCCCAGTCGTACAGCTCGCGCTGGGCCGCCAACATGCGTTCACGCGTGTACTGGTCCTGAGCGTCGTCCGCTTGGGGAAGACTGATCCGTACCGTCATGCCCTGCGCCCCTCGTTTCGTGATGGATCTGTCGATCCGACTATAGGTGTCTCGACCGAAACATCGAGCCGACCCGGTCGGCTTTGGACGCCGAGCTAGCGTCGGTCGATGGCCGAGATCCTCCGTGCTCACATCCTCGACGCGTGCAGGTACTTCGACTCGTGGGTGGCGTTCCGTCTGCACGCCGAGCGCGTCCCCGGCGTGCAGGCAGCGGTGCTGCACGGCGAGGACGTGGTGCTGTCGACTGCGCACGGCGTCTCGACCGTCGCCACCGGCGAGCCGCTGACCGATCGCCATCTGTTCCGCATCGCGTCGCACTCCAAGACGTTCACGGCAACGGCGATCATGCAGCTGGTCGAACGTGGTCTCGTCCGGCTCGACGACACCGTCGCGCAGTGGATCCCCGATCTCACCGAGTCGTCGATCTCGTCGGTGACGATCCGCGAGTTGGTGTCGCATGCGGGCGGGCTCACCAGAGACGGAGCCGACGGTGACTTCTGGCAGCTCTACCGGAGCTTTCCGGATCGGTCCGAGCTGCTCCGGGTCGCCGCCGACGATGCAGCGGTGCTCCAGCGCAACGAGCGGTTCAAGTACTCCAACATCGGGTTCTCGCTGCTCGGCGTCGTCATCGAGGCGGCGAGCGGTCAGCCGTACAACGCGTACGTCGCAGAGCACATCGTCGGCCGGCTCGGCCTGTCGGACACCGGGCCGGAGTACGACCCGTCGCGCGCGTCGGAGTACGCAGGTGGTCACAGCGCCCTGAGCTACGCCGACACCCGCATACCGATCGACCACGTCGACACCGCCGCGATGGCGGCGGCGACCGGCTTCTTCTCGACGGCGTCGGATCTGGTGCGATACACGTCGGCGCACTTCGAGCACGACGAGCGGCTGCTCGGCGACGACGCCAAGCGCCAGATTCAGCACGCCGAGTGGGAGGTCGACGGGACCGACACCTCGTACGGATTCGGATTCGGCATCGCGACCATCGGTGAACGGCGGGTGCTCGGCCACGGCGGTGGTTATCCCGGCCACATCACGCGCACCTTCTTCGATCCCGTCGACCGCGTGTCGGTCTCGGTGTTCACGAACGCGATCGACGGTCCTGCGTTGGCTTGGGCCACCGCAGCGATCCGGCTGATCGGCCTCGCCGCCGACGAAGGTGGTGGCGGCCGGCGGCCGGCGGCCGAGCTCGCTCCGTACTGCGGACGATTCGCTTCGCTGTGGGGCGTCTACGACATCGTCGACCTCGGCGGTCGGTTGTACCAACTCGATCCGTCGATCGCCGACCCCGTGATGAGCCCGACGAGACTGGACGTGATCGACGAGCGCACGCTGCGCATCGCCTCCACGATCGGCTATGGATCACGCGGCGAACGCATCTCGTACGAGTTCGCCGAGGACGGCTCGGTCGTGTCGGTGCGCGCCGGGAGCGGCACGACGGCGTTGCCGATCGAGGCGTACCGGGCGGCGCTGCAGGGTCGCGGGCGAGTCGGCCCCGGCGACCCGATCCGGCCCTGACCCCGGCCCGCCTCTCACGTTTGCGACGCGTTCTGGGTGGACCGCTTCACCGAAATCGCGTCGCAAGGGCAGGAGGCGCCTTCAATCCGAGCACGGGGTGTGAATCCTGGAAGGATCCGTTCGTGATCAGACGAGTGGGCAAGAACCTCGCCGTGCTCTCCGACGAGGTCCCCGACGCGAGCGTCGAACTCGAGCGCAACGGCTTCACCGTGCTGCGTGCTGTGTTCTCCGGCGACGAGGTGGCTGCCCTGCGTGCCGAACTCGACGACGTCTTCGCGACCACGGAGCCCGAACGTGGTCGTGACGACGACTACCGCTACGAGATGCTCAACCGTGGCCCGCGCTCGCAGGAGGCGGTCGGGAACCCGGCCGTCCTCGCCGCCATCGAACCGCTGCTCGGCGACGACTGTCACGTCATCGCCAACACCGCATGGCGCAACCCGCCGGAGTTCGCCGGCGGCCCCTGGCACTGCGATGCGGGCCCGCACGTCCCGCGTCCGAAGGGCGTCGAGTGGGACGACCGCATCCCGTACCCGGTGTTCGCCATCGGTGCCCATCTGCTGCTCCAGGACTGTCGACGGCCCGACGGTCCGACGGCGGTGGTTCCGGGAAGCCACCGTTCGGGCCGCCTGGCCCCGCTGGAGCAGATCGAGGATCCCGACCTCACCTACGACGGCCGGGCGCCGGTGCTGCTGGAGGGCGCCGCCGGCGACGTCGCGCTGTTCGTGTCCGACGTGTGGCATCGAGGCACACCAGCGACGGGCGGCAGCGGCCGGTGCTTCCTGCAGGTGCACTACGGCCGCCGCGACATCGCGCAACGCATCCGCCCCACCGGGGTCGTCAACCATCTCTCGCCCGAGGCGATCGACCGTGCGATCACGACGCGGCAGCGCGACCTCGTGGGTCTGCACGCCCCCTACTTCTACGACGGGTGATCGATGATGCTCTCGCAACGATCGCTCGGCTGGTTGCGCTACCTGCACCGCAAGGCACACACACCCGACGACTGGAGCCGCACCGGGCATCCGCATCCCCACTGGGACGACCGATCGGATCCGCCGATGGCGAGTTGGCACCGTTTCGACCTCGTCGACTCGTCCTACGCCATGGGGTTGATGGCGCATCGCACCCCGGCGTGGATCGAGCCGTACGTCACGATCCTCGATCAGTTGATCGAGCGCCACACCGGGTGGTGGTCGGCCGCCGACTGGCTCACCCAGTTCGGCCATGACCCCGACCGGGCCGATTACCCCGACATCTACCGGCTCTTCATCCCGCCGGATCTCTGGGGCCGGTACGACGTGCCCGGTTGGACCGCGAACGGCACCGAGCCATGGGGTGTGCAGATGGATCCGGTGGCCGCCGACGGGATGCTCTTCTACAAGGGCTTCCTGCTCGTGTTGCTCGGCATCCGGTCGATGGTCGACAACGCGTCGGGCGCGCACGACCGGTGGAACGAGCCGTTCGACATGATCCGCGACGGTGACCACACCTTCACCTGGACGCACAGCGAGATCGCCGACCATCTTCGACGTCAATGGCTGGCCGCACCGATCGGGTGTCATTGAGAGAACACCAAGGTCTGGCCGTTTTGACTGGCCGGCGCCGGCCTCGGTCTGAGGCTCCACGACAACCGGTACGGAACCGACTTCCACGCGCAGGCGTTCGAGCCATGGTGGGCGTACGCCCGCGAGCACTACCTCGACCTCGCGAGCACGGCGCTGCCGGAGACGACGACCTTCTACTACGACCCGCAGCTCGACGTGCACCATCGCCTGCCGGTCGCGGCGGCGTTGACGACGGCCTTCTACGCGGCGCCGCAGGTGCCCGATGATGCCCGTCGCCTGTTCGACGCGGGGTGCGTCTCGGCAGGGTTTGCCCGTCCGCTGGCGACGCCGATCTCGGCGAGCCGAGCGGTGGGTTCGTCGTTGGTGCTTGCTCGTGAGTGGGGTCTCGCCGAGCTCGAGGGCCGGCTGGCCGAGGCCGTCGAGGTGTCGTACGAACCGACCTGGGACGCCGACCGTGGCGAGTTCACCTGGGGGCTGGGGCTGGACGAGCCGTTTCCGCGCGGTCAGTTCAACGCCTTCCTGGCTGCGGCGGAGGCGACGGGGCCGGGGGAGTGGACCCGCCTCTCGGCAGCACCGCTCGAACCGTGTCCACAGCTGGTCGACGTCGATTTCCCGGCGATGGCGTTCACCCGCGCCGAGTGGGTCGACGGGAACCTCCACCTCCGGTTGGCGCCGTTGCACGAGAACTCGTCGGTGTTCACGAGTTTTCGTCTCGTCGGCGCCGAGCCGCGCAACTGGGACGTGCACGGCCTGGACGGCGTCAGCCTCGACCTCACGACGTCGGGCCTGAACATCCGGGTGCCGATGGTCCACGCCGACGTCGAACTGATTCGCGGGAGCTACTGACCGGGCCCATCGCGGATTCGTCAAGAAATCGTCAGGTTTTTCTCAAGTCGGCATCTCGGTCGGCCGAAGAACGATGCGTGACTCGAACCATTCGCGTTGTCCTGACCGCCGGTCTCGCGCTGGCACTTGCCGTTCCGATGAGTGCCGCGGTCGCCGAGGCGGCCCCAGCCACGGGAGGATCGTCGGCCGTCACCACCGAGGCGACGACCACGACCGTGCGAGCCGGCGACAGCCTCGCCGGGATCGCCCACCGATTCGGCGTCAGGTTGTCGACGCTGCTTCGTGCGAACTCGATGACCCTGACCAGCGTGATCCACCCCGGCGACACGATCGTGATCCCCGCCGGCGCCTCGCTTCCGGCGAGTACCTCGCGTGCGGCGTCGACCCGGACGACCGGTGGATCGGCCGGCTCCGCCACGACGTCCGCCTACGTGGTGCAGCCCGGTGACGCGCTCGCGGGGATCGCGTGGCGCAACGGTGTGACGCTGCGTGCACTGGTCGAGGCCAACGGCCTCACCGTGGCGAGTGTGATCTTCCCCGGCCAGACGCTCTCGGTGCCGCCGGCGACGAGGGCGGTGTCAGGGACGACGTCGACATCCGCCACTCGCGCATCCACCCCCGCACCCACCACTGGAACCGCCGCTGCGTCGACGTCCGCCTACGTGGTGCAGCCCGGTGACGCGCTCGCGGGGATCGCGTGGCGCAACGGTGTGACGCTGCGCGCGCTGGTCGAGGCCAACGGCCTCACCGTGGCGAGTGTGATCTTCCCCGGCCAGACGCTCTCGGTGCCGCCCGCGACAAGGGCGGTGTCACGGACGACGTCGACGTCCGCCACCCCTGCACGGACCACCGGAGCGCCCGTCGGCTCCGCGGCCTCGGGTTCGGTCGACACGCTGCTCGCCTATCTCCGCGAGCAGATCGGCAAGCCGTACGAGTTCTTCAGCGCCGGCCCGGAGACGTTCGACTGCTCCGGCCTCGTCGTCGCCGGTTTCCGCCAGCTCGGAGTGTCCGTGCCGCATCAGAGCCGGGCCCTCGCTCGTCTGGGTACCGAGATCGACTGGCGCGCTGCGCCGATCGTCGCCGGTGATCTCGTGTTCACCTCGGCCGTCAACGACCCTGCACTGATCACCCACGTCGGTGTCGCTCTCGACTCGCGCACGTGGATCCATGCGGTCGGCCGCGGCCGCACCGTGAGCGTCGGCAGCCTGCCGTCGACCGATCGGATCATGGCAGTCCGGCGACTTCCTCTGCCCTGAGCGGAGTGAAAGCCGGCCCTTCGTGGCAACATCGCACTGATGGGACGCGTGCACTTCGAGTTGGAACGGCGATTCGACGCCCCCGTGCGCCGGGTCTGGGACGAGTTGGTCGACTGGCCCGGCCACGGAGCATGGATCCCGGCGACCACGATCGAAGGCGAGCCCGGCGATCCGACGGCCGTCGGGTACACCTTCACCGGCTGGACCGGGTTCCGACCCGTGGCGTTGGAGGATCGGATGCGGGTCACCCGCTGCGACTGGGACGACGAGACCCAACGCGGTGTGTGCGACGTCGACAAGCTCGGGCCGATCCTCGGCGGGTCGGCCGGGTTCACCGTGGGTCCGGACGGGGCCGGCACGCTGCTCACCTGGCGCGAGGACGTGACGGTGCCGTACCTGCCGGGATTCCTCGCGCCGATCGCCGCGTTCGCCGGGCGGATCGGATTCTCGCTCGCACTCCGCGGACTCGACAAGGTGCTCACTCGGTCGACGATCTGATCCGGAAATCCGGATCAGATAAGTATCTGGACAAAGTCCAGAATAGCCGGTAGGGTGTGCTCCGTGTCCGACGGCATCGAGCAACTCCTCCGCCAGCACGGTGTGCACGTCACCGCGCAGCGTCTGGCGATCATGCGGGCGTTGTCCGAGCGTCCCCACGCCACCGCGGACGATCTCGCCGACGACGTCCGAGGCGTGATCGGCACGATCTCGCGCCAGGCCGTCTACGACAGCCTCGGCGTCCTCGTCGACAAGCAGTTGATCCGCCGCATCCAACCGGCCGGTTCGTCGGCTCGGTACGAGGACCGCGTCGGCGACAACCACCACCACCTCATCTGTCGCGAGTGCGGCGCCATGGTCGACATCGACTGTGCCGTCGGCTACACGCCGTGCCTCACGGCCGACGACGACCACGGCTACGTCATCGACGAAGCCGAGGTCATCTACTGGGGCGTCTGCCCGACCTGTCGCACCTGACCACTCCGTGCGACCACGCAACGCAACTCGAACAGCACCCACCAATCCACCAACCGAACCACCGAGGAGCAACCATGACCGACCATGACGTCTGGGACATCAACGACAGCGAGGGCAAGTGCCCCGTGATGCACGGGCCACACGCCACCCACACCGCCGTGGGGTCCACGGCGAACCAGCACTGGTGGCCGAACCAGCTGAGCCTGAAGATGCTCAACCAGAACTCGCCGCTGATCGACCCGATGGGCGACGACTTCGACTACGCCGAGGAGTTCGAAACCCTCGACCTTGCGGCGGTCAAGGCGGACCTCACCGCTCTGATGACCGACTCGCAGGAGTGGTGGCCCGCCGACTACGGCCACTACGGCCCACTCTTCATCCGCATGGCGTGGCACAGCGCCGGCACCTACCGGATCGAGGACGGACGCGGCGGCGCCGCCACCGGTACACAGCGCTTCGCTCCACTCAACAGCTGGCCCGACAACGGCAACCTCGACAAGGCTCGGGCTCTCCTGCTCCCGATCAAACAGAAGTACGGCCGCAAGCTCTCCTGGGCCGACCTGATGATCCTGGCCGGCAACGTCGCGCTCGAGTCGATGGGATTCGAGACGTTCGGCTTCGGCGGCGGTCGCGAGGACGTGTGGGAGCCCGAGGAGGACATCTACTGGGGCCCCGAGACCACCTGGCTGGGCGACGAGCGCTACAGCGGCGACCGCGAACTGGAGAACCCGCTCGGTGCCGTGCAGATGGGGTTGATCTACGTCAACCCCGAAGGTCCCAACGGCAATCCCGACCCGCTGGCGTCGGCCCGCGACATCCGCGAAACGTTCGCCCGCATGGCGATGAACGACGAGGAGACCGTCGCACTGGTCGCCGGTGGCCACACGTTCGGCAAGGCGCACGGCGCCGGTGACCCGGAACTCGTCGGTCCCGAGCCCGAAGGCGCGCCCATCGAGCAGATGGGCCTCGGCTGGAAGAACAGCTTCGGCACCGGCAAGGGCGTCGACACCACCACCAGCGGTATCGAGGGCGCCTGGACGCCGACGCCGATCACGTGGGACAACAGCTACTTCGACATGCTGTTCGGCTACGAATGGGAGCTCACCGAGAGTCCTGCCGGCGCCAAGCAGTGGGTCGCATCGAACCCCGAGGCCCAGGGCATCGTGCCCGACGCCCACGACCCGTCACGGACCCACGCCCCGATGATGACCACCGCCGACATGGCGCTGCGGATGGATCCGATCTACGAGCCGATCTCGCGTCGCTTCCACGAGAACCCGGCCGAGTTCGCCGACGTCTTCGCCCGCGCCTGGTTCAAGCTGACGCACCGCGACATGGGTCCGGTCGCCCGCTACCTCGGCCCCGAGGTCCCCACCGAGGAGTTGATCTGGCAGGACCCGGTTCCGGCTGTCGAGGGCGAACTGATCGACGAGGCCGACGTCGCCACACTCAAGGCTGCAGTGCTCGACTCCGGTCTCACGATCTCGGAGTTGGTGTCGACTGCATGGGCCTCGGCTGCGACGTTCCGCAACAGCGACAAGCGCGGCGGGGCCAACGGTGCCCGTCTGCGCCTCGCACCGCAGAACGACTGGGAGGTCAACAACCCGCCGGAACTGCGCCGCATCCTCGGTGTGCTCGAAGGCGTCCAGGCCGAGTTCAACAGCTCCGGCCGGCAGGTGTCGATGGCCGACCTGATCGTGCTCGCCGGCAGTGCGGCGATCGAGGCCGCCGCCAAGGAGGCGGGACACGACGTGACGGTGCCGTTCACGCCCGGCCGCACCGATGCCTCCCAGGAGCAGACCGACACCGAGTCGTTCGCCCCGCTGGAGCCCACGGCCGACGGATTCCGCAACTTCCTCGGCAAGGGTCACAACCGCACCGCAGAGGAACTGCTCGTCGATCGTGCGCAGCTGCTCTCACTGACCGCGCCGGAGATGACGGTGCTCGTCGGCGGCATGCGGGTGCTGAATGCGAACACCGGCGGCTCGACCCACGGCGTGTTCACCGACCGGGTCGGCGTGCTCACCAACGACTTCTTCGTCAACGTGCTCGACCTCGGCACCGAGTGGCAGCCGACGTCGGAGTCCGAGGACGTCTTCGAGGGGCGCAACCGCTCGACCGGCGAACTGAAGTGGACCGGCACGCGCTGCGACCTCGTGTTCGGCGCTCACTCGCAGCTGCGGGCGATCGCCGAGGTGTACGGCGCCGACGACGCCGACGAGAAGTTCGTCGACGACTTCGTGTCGGCGTGGACCAAGGTGATGGAGCTCGATCGCTTCGACCTCCGCTGATCCGGCACGATGCCCGGCCCGATCGTCGTCACGACGACCGGGCCGGGCATCGCCGCGTCCGGCCGAGCTACGGTGATGCGGAAGCGGAGCGAGACGGAGGACCAATGAGCAGGAGTGCCCCCGAAGAGGTCGTCGGTGCCTTCATCGCGGCGATCGAGGCCCAGGACATCGACGCGGCGATCGACCTGCTGGCCGACGACGTGTCGTACGAGAACATGCCGGTGTCGCCGATCGTCGGAAAGGACGCGGTGCGAGCGACGCTGGAAGGGTTCCTCGGCGTGGCGTCGCGGGTCGAGTGGCCGGTGACACGCCAGGTCACCTCTGGTTCGACGGTCGTCAACGAACGGCTCGATCGGTTCCAGATCGGCGAGGGTTGGCTCGAGCTGCCCGTCGCCGGCGTGTTCGAGGTGGACCCCAGCGGCCGGATCTGCCTGTGGCGCGACTACTTCGACATGGCGTCGTACACCCGTCAGCTCACCGCGCTGACGGACAACCACTGAGCGGTCGCTACGGTCAGAGCGACAATCGCGAGAAAGGCGTTCCACATGAAGATCTCCACCACCATCGGGTTCAACGGCGACCCCCAGCAGCTCGCAAAGCAGGCGCGCGACCTCGAGTCCGCCGGGGTCGATCTCATCTGGGGTGCGGAGATCTACGGCTACGACCTCGTGTCGACGCTCGGCTATCTCGCCGGCCAGACCTCGACGGTCCAGCTGATGACCGGCATCATTCCGCTCTATTCGCGCAGCCCGGCGCTGATCGCCCAGACGGCGGCGACGCTCGATGCGCTGTCGGGCGGGCGGTTCGTCCTCGGGTTGGGTTCGTCCGGCCCGCAGGTGATCGAGGGCTGGCACGGCGTGCCGTTCGAGAAGCCGATCGGGCGTACCCGCGACACGATCGAGATCTGCCGCAAGGTGTGGAGTGGTGACAAGGTCGAACACGACGGTGCCACCTACAGCCTGCCGCTGCCCGAGGGTGGCACCGGGCTCGGCAAGCCGATCCGATTCATGAACCGCCCTCCGGCGAAGGACATCCCGATTGCGCTCGCTTCGATCGGTCCGAAGAACGTCGAGCTCACCGCTGAGATGGCCGACATCTGGCAGACGATCCACTTCGTGCCGGACCGCTTCGAGCAGGTGTGGGGCGACTCGCTGGCCGCAGGGCTGGCGAAGCGCGATCCGGCCAAGGCGCCGCTCGAGATCATCGCCGGCGGCTTCGTGGCGCTCGGTTCGGGGCCGCACATCCAGGAGGCGCGCGACGCCGCACGCGGCCTGATCGGCTTCTACGTCGGCGGGATGGGTGCGAAGTCGAAGAACTTCTACAACGACCTGTTCGTGCGCTACGGCTGGGAGCAGGAGGCCGAGGAGATCCAGGACCTGTTCCTGTCGGGCAAGCGGGCCGAGGCGATCGCTGCGGTGCCCGACGAGTACATCGACCTGTCGTCGTTGATCGGCGACGAGGGCTACGTGCGCGAGCGGCTGCAGGTGTTCAGGGACGTCGGCGTCACCTACCTCAACGTCAGCCCCGTCGGCCCCGACCCGCTCGACACGATCGCCAAGATCAAGTCCTGGTCCGAGTAGCCCTCACGCCAGGGGTCCGACCCCCGGTGTGACAGGGGTCAGACCTCCGGTGCAACACGGGCTCAACTCGGCGGGGGAGCGTGCCGATGACCATGCATGCCCGCCTCCCGCGCGGCATCCGATCAGGATGCATCCACCGAGTCAGAGACGTCGGAGACCCTGCGTTCCGGCATGGTGCTGATCAGCCCGACCGGGCAGGTGCGAATCCTTCGGAGTCGTACCAGCGACGACAGCGGCTGGAACTGCTCCGACGGAGCCGCGATCGACGACCGCACGGCGAACGATGCGTCGTCGTGGACCGCCTACACGCCGGAACAGCTCGCCGCTGACCTGCAGCTCGCCCGCGAGATCGGTGAGATCGCGGGCCATCGAGCCCTGAGCGGCGGTCTGGCGACCTGGGACGCATGTTCCGGGCGTCCCTGTGTGTTGCCGAAGTTGGCACGCCTCCTCCGCTGACGCCGATCCGTCGACCGGATCTCGGTCATCGATTCACGTGCGATCGCTCGATCCGACGCGCTCGGAAGGGACTTTCGGCCCCATCGGCATGGGTCGAAGGACCCTGATCATTTGCTTGCACAAACATCAAAATGGCGTCAGTTCGTGAATTGCTTCACGAGTCATCGAGACCAGTGAAAGGGGTCTGAAATGTTCAAGAAGCCACTCGGCTTGTTGGGAATCTTCCTCATCGTCGTCGGTATCGGCTACTTCGTCGGTGCCGGTGTCGCCTACAGCAAGGTCCAGGGCGGGTATGGCTCGCTGCAGTCGTTCAGCGAAGCCCAGAACGTCCAACTCAGCTACAACGAAGACGGAGAACTCATCGACCGTGGAACGGTCGAGGGCGCCCAGGCGATCATGTCGCTGCTCGAGGACGACTGGGGCTTCCCGGTGGTTGACGGCGACATGGATCCCAACGACCCGCTCGTGAACAGCGCCAGCGAGTACATGTTCCAGATGGCCACGATCGCCTACCACGTGCTCAATGGCACGCAGACGGTCACGCTGACCGCCGACGACCTCACGGGTGAGGACGGAGTCGTCGCAGCGTCGTTCACCTGCAACGGCGAGGACGTCGCCGTGCCGGATCCGTTCCCGGAGGAGGGTGTGACCTGCGACTTCGAGGTCGGCGGGCGCTACTGGACCGGCTTTGACCGGATGGATCCGGTGGAAGGTCAGGCTCGCGACATGGCATGGAGCGGAACGGCGCACGCGCTGGTCGCCGAACTCGGTGTGGGCGCGGCGACGCACAGCACCCTGCAGCTCGCCCTCGGTGTCGCCGCCCTGCTCGCCGGCCTCGGCGTCGTGAGCACGGTGTCGGGTGCCGCATTCATCTGGGACACCAGGAGGAAGATGAAGGTTGCCGCTCCGGACACGATCCCGGATGCGATGCTCGCCGACTCACCAGGAACGACGTCGCAGAGCGTCTGATCACCATCCGATCGGTTCGACCGATCAACTCGGACATCGAAGGTGGGCCCCTCCTCGGAGGGGCCCACCTTCGCGTCAGACGACCTTCGAGAGAACGATCGGATCAGGCGACGAGCGGTTCGCAGCCCGTCCCCGCGAGCAGGTCGGCCACGATCGTTCGTTCGGTGCCGTCGAGCGCATCGTGAGCCGCGCGCAGCCAGACGAGACACTTGCCCTGGTACTTGAACGGGGCCTGGCGGTAGTCGGCGCCGTCGATCACACACGTCACCTCGTCGTCGCCGGCTGCCAACGCCGCGGCATTGGCAACCATGAACGGTGCGTAGGTCCGACCGATCTCGCCCAGGAACTCGTGGACCGTCGGTGGGAGTTGGTCGGGTGCAGTCCAACCGGCGTCGCCGTCGACCTCCCACCACGACAGGTCGTCGACGCGTTCGATCCAGTGCAGCGCACGCGGGGCGCGTTCGACAGCGATCGCCATCGGGCTCGGGTCCCACCACAGCATCGGCTTGAGCTGGCCGTACAGCGCGAAGTCGCCTCGTCCCGGCCGGTCGCCCAGGAGGAAGTCGTTGGCGCCCAGGTGGCGCTGGAGCAGGTCGAGCAACCGGTGGTACGACGCTTCGAGGATCGGCTGGTTCCCGTCGGTCGAGCCGACCATCGCACGTCGCCGGATCTGGCGGTCGATGATGTAGTCGTGCATGCGATCGAGGGCGTCGTCGTCGGCCTGCATGTTCTGATCGAGGGGGAGCAGGCGACCCGCCTTCTCGATGTCGGGCTCGTAGGTCCAGCGGTAGTGGTACATCAGCTTGGTCACCCACTCGTCGGCGAAGTCCTCGATCAGGCGGTCGATGAAGGCGAGCGCGCCGTTCGGCGGCGTGAGATGGCGGCCCGGGTAGTCGGCTTCGAGCCGGTCGATCTGCGGGCTCGAGTCGACCATCGCCTCGACGAGCCGACCCTCGTCGTCGGGGAAGGCGAGCACCGGGATGATCTTGACCGGGACGTCGGGGAGGTCGTCCCAGCGGGAGTTGCGCAGCACCCACCGGAACGGGAGACGCCGGTAGCGCAGCACCGCTCGCATCTTCATGGTGTACGGCGAACTGAACGCGCCGCCGATCGTGATCGGGAGTGGACCGGACATGTCGCGTCAGCTCCAGTGGTCGTAACGGACGAGTTCGTCGAGCGCCACCCGCGGCCGCTTGAGCGGGCTGTCGGGATGATCGTTCACGGGGTACCCGAGCGTGATCACCATCGGCATCACCCAGTCGTCCGGGAGGCCGACCGCGGCTCGCGCCCGGTCGGGATGGCCGAGTGTGACGGGACAGGTACCGACGCCCTCGGCGTGGGCGGCGATCATCATGTTCTGCGCCTGGCGGCCGACGTCGAACAAGCGCAGCTGGTCCTGTGGGCACGCGAACCCGATCACCGCTGCAGACGATCCGATCCAGGAGGCGAAGTCACCCGCGGTGGCCAGCGCATCCTGCACCGCCTGATCGGTCACGACGATCAGGCGGTTCGACTCGAGGTTCTTGGCGCTCCCGGCCATTCGGCCCGCCTGGAGGATCCGACCCATCACGTCGTCGGGGATCGTCTCGTCGGTGTACATCCGGAGGTCGCGCTTCGAGATGATTGCTTCGTACGGGGTCATCCCGACAGTGTTCCAGGGGTGGCGGTCGGCGGACCCACGGAGCCGCCGACGGACTCTCGTGTCAGTTGCCCGGTCCTGCGACCAACTCGTACGTGAGGCCGTCGGCGTGTCCCGGTACATGGTGGCGGTACTCGACACGCAGGAGCTCACCCTCCGCGACGTGGACGGATTCGGGAAAGACCCACACCGCGGTCGCCCAGCTCGACAGCGGCCAGGTCCACGGATCGAGTGTGTGCTCGATCTCGCCGAACAGGTCGGCCCGGAACGTGACGGCCACTGCGTTGACGTCGCCGGGTTCGTCGAGCGTCAGCTCGGTCGTCGCCGTCACGTACGGATGGTCGAACGTGGCGAAGTCGATCGTTGCCAACGTCGCGACCGGTCCCACCGGCGGCCACTGCGACACGGTCTCGGCCTCCACCGGGTCCTGGATCGGTTGCCATGCGGAGGCGTCGAGGAGCGGCTGGAAGTCGACGTCGTACAAACGCTTCCATCGTTCGACCGCGGCGGGTCCGATCGACCGTTGGCGGGCGGCTTCGTCGTGGAGCATCCTCGCCTGTTCGGCCGGGTCGGCCCACCCGCTCGTCGTTGCCTCGGCTCCCACAGCAGCGAGGGCTCCCGACTCGAGCAGGCCGTTGATCACGGCCATCGCCGGCATGAGACTGTCCTCGTCGACGAACTCCCGGCGCAGCCCGGCCAGGATGTCGCCGAGCGTTGCCGGTCGTTCGGTGATCAGGGTGAGGATCCGAGGGTGAGCAGCTGGTCGTCTTTCGGCAGTGGAGCGTGCACCTGCCCACGTCAGCACACCCGGTGCGGTGGAAAGAACCCCGACGGTGTCGAGCCCTCGAATACCCTGTCGTGGTGCAGAATCACGAGGAGCCGACACCGTGACGGATCCCGAGGCACCGCTCGACGCTCCCGAGGAGGCCACGGTCGTCGCACGGTACGTTCGCGAGATTCCGAAGAGCGAACAACGGCGACTGGTCGCGGCAGCGGTCGGGCGAGCAGTCGTGGCGTGTGGGGGATTGCTCGTTGTGTACGCGCTGATCCCGTTCGACCGGGGCTCGCCGCCTCAGATCGGAATCGTGGTTGTGGTCACGATCCTGCTGCTCGTTCTCGTGAGCCTGTTGGCGCTCCGTTCGGTCGCGAGGTCCGAGTACCCGATCGTGCGGGCGTTCGAGGCGCTCACCGTGTCGCTCGTCCTGCTCCTCGTCGCGTTCGGGGGTACCTACCTGATCCTGTCGAACAGCGATCCGGCGGCCTTCGACGAGACGCTGAACCACATGGGTGGGTTGTACTTCACCCTCACGACCCTCACCACCATCGGCTACGGCGACATCGCTCCGGTCAGCGATGCGGCACGACTGACGGTGATGGCGCAGATGGTGATCGATGTGCTGATCATCGGCGTGTACATCAAACTCGTCGTCAACACGGTTCGGTCCCGGCTCGGATCCACCGGCTGATCGACGAAGGTGCCGTCGGTCCGAGCAGGGATCGATCGGGCCCGCCCGGTCGGGTGAGTGAGTACGAGGACTCCCGCTCGCAGTCACCGTCGTGCTTGACTACGTGGATGACTGACCAAGAGAACACCGGCGAGATCGACGTGACCATCGAGACCGAGGTCGTCGACGTCGACGGTGACGGCGTGGCCGACGCCGTTGTCGAGACCACGACGACGATCATCGACGTCGATGGTGACGGCGTGGCCGACATCGTCCAGGAGACGACGATCACCGCGATCGACGTCGACGGTGACGGTGAGGCGGACATCATCGACGAGACGACGATCACCGCTGTCGACGTCGACGGTGACGGCGAGTTCTCCGACGACGAGATCGAGATCGAGGAGACCACCGCTGTGCGCGAGGACCTCCTCGACGAATCCTGACGAGCACTGTGAGCTCCGGCGCGCGTCGCGCCGGACTCATCGAGGTCGGGTGAACTCGGTGCGGAGCAGCTTGCCGGTGGTGTTGCGGGGGAGTTCGTCGACGAAGGTGACGTCGCGGGGCACCTTGTGGCGGGCGAGGCGGGCGGCGACGAACGAACGGATGGCGGCCTCGTCGACGTCGCCTGAGCGGACGATGAACGCGGCGAGTCGCTGGCCGAACTCGTCGTCGGGTACTCCGACGACCACGGCGTCGACGATTCCGTCGTGCGAGAGCAGCACCTCTTCGATCTCCAGCGGGAACACGTTCTCGCCTCCGCTGACGATCATGTCGTCGGCGCGGCCCGTCACGAACAGCCTGTCCTCGCTGTCGAAGTAGCCGACGTCGCCCGAGGACATCAGACCGCGTATCCGATCCTTGGTGCCGCCGCCGGTGTACTCGGTGAACTGTGCATCGTTGCCGACGACGATCAACCCGGTGACACCGGTGTCGACCGCCTCACCGTTCTCGTCGACGACCTCGACCACGGTGCCGTCGATGACCCGGCCGGCCGTACCTGGTGCGGCGCGCAGGTCGGTGGGGGTGGCCAGGGTTGCCTGGCCGACCTCGGTCGATCCGTAGAGGTTGTAGAGGTTGTCGCCGAAGCGGTCCATCCATGCCGTCGCCACCGCGGCTGGGAGAGCCGATCCGCTCGCCGCGACGATTCGCAGCGACGACGTGTCGTGATCCTCGGCGCCGTCCGCCGCCAGGATCCGCTGGATCATGACGGGCACGACGGCCAGCACGGTGGCTCGGTTCGTTTCGATCGCGGTCAGCGTTGCATCGACGTCGAAGCGACGGACGAGCACGGCGGTCGATGCGGTGGCAGCGGCGATCGTGAGCTGCGCCAGCCCCCACGCGTGGAACAGCGGTGTCGGGATCACGGTGATGTCACCCGACTGATATGGGATTCGATCGAGCACTCCGATCACGGAAGCGAGCCCGGCCGGTCGGCCGCTGCGCCGGGCCCCCTTCGGTGTGCCGGTCGTGCCCGACGTCAACAGCACCGGCGAGATGGGCCGACTCGGCAGGAGCGGGCGCGAGGAGCCGACGTTGCGGACGTCGTCGATCGGTCGGTGCGGGAACTCGCCGAGGGCCGTGTGGCCTGCACCGACTGCGATCACGTCGCCGTCGAACTCGGCGCCGTCGACGATCGCGAGCAGTTCGTCGTCGCACACGACCGCCCGGATGCCCTCGCGGCGCAGCACCTCGCCGAGCTGCGGTGAGGCGAATCCCGTGTTGAGATACACGCAGGTGAGCCCGGCCTTGGCCGTGGCGATCGACACCTCGACGAACTCGCGATGGTTGAAGCACAGCACTCCCACGTGGTCGCCACCGGAGAGTCCGAGTGATCGCAAGCCGTGCGCGAGTCGTGACGATGCCTGATCGAGTTCGCGGAACGTCACCGGTCCCCGGTCGTCGATGATCGCTGCTCGCCCGCCATGGCGGACCGCAGCGGCGCCGTACAGCGCAGCGAGCGTCGGCCCCCACCGGGCGATCGCGGCGGTCGTGGCGGCGACCTGGCGCGGGTCGAGCCAACCGAGCCGTCGCGCGAGTCGAATGCTGTCGGAGGCGGCCACGGCGACAGCCTCCCCCAGAAGTGGAGGTTCAGAAGAACTGATCGATGAGAATCGGATTCCCATCGGGATCGACCAACGTGATCGATCCTGCTCCGGTCGACCCGTCCTCGATCGCACTGTCGACCTCGAGCCCGGCGGCGATCAGGTGATCTCGGAGTTCGCGGACGTCGGTGAACGCCTCGAGTCGTTCCATGCGGGTGGTCAGGCCTGGATTGAACGTGAGCATGTTGCGTTCGAACAGGCCGCTGAAGAGCCCGAGGGTCGTTTCGCCGTTCTTGAGGATCAGCCAGCCGTCGTCAGGATTGCCGCCCGCTTCGACGAAGCCGAGCTTGCCGTAGAACTCCCGCGACGCTCCCAGGTCGGCGACGCTCAACGACAACGAGAAGACGCCGAGTTCGAGCGTGCCGGGCAGCGATGGATCGGTCGCCGCAGCGACCGGAAGCGAGCCCGGGTCGAAGCCGCCGTCGTCACTCACGATGCTGGCTCCATGATCGCGAACATGGCGCCATGCGGGTCGGCCATGGTTGCCAACGTCCCGACTCCCGGTATCTCGGTGGCCTCCATCAGGGCCTGTCCGCCGAGGGTCTTCGCGACGTCGACGGTCGCCGCGGCATCGTCCACCATGAAGTACGCGCTCCAGAAGGTCGGCATGCCATCGATCGGCGGAGCCATCGCCCCGGCGATCCCGTCCTCGTTGCCGCCTTCGACGCTGAACACCGTGTACGACCCCGATGGCATCGGCGTGGTCTGCGCCGTCCAGCCGAAGACCTCCGCATAGAACGGTGCGACAGCAGCGGGATCGGGTGTGATCAGCTCCGCCCAACTGAAGGCGCCGTGCTCGTTCACGACCTCGCAGCCGATGTGCTCCTTGGCCTGCCACAGGCAGATCACCGCGCCGGCTGGATCGGCGATCACGGCGAATCGCCCAGCCTCCATCGCGTCCATCGGCGGCCGCATCACCGATCCGCCGGCCGAAGCAACCTTGGCGACCGCCGTGTCGATGTCGTCGACGGTCACGTAGATGCTCCACGTCGGAGGCATCCCCGAGGCAGTCATCTCGGGAGCCAAGGGCATCATGCCGGCCGCGCTGTGCCCATCGAGGTTCGCCATCGTGTAGTCACCGTTCTCGGATGGCTGGCCGTCGTAGGTCCAGCCGAACAGCGAGCCGTAGAAGTCCTTGGACGCCGCCGGGTCTGGCGTCGCCAGGTCGATCCAGCTCGGCACGCCGTGCGGGTACGCGGTCATCGTGGTCATCGGGTTCCCCTCCCGTCGTCGCATCGACCGTACCGCTGCGGTTGCGGCTCCACAAGGGTGTACCGGTGACGCTGAGCGGCGGCCGGTCGATCGACCGGCCGCCGTTCGTCAGCGAGTGTGCTGGTTGTCGGTCAGCCCGCGACGCCGCCGCCAACCGCGTGGTCGTGCTCGTGCTGATGGAGCGCTTGCGCTTCTTCGTGGGTGACCGGTGCGAGGTCGAAGGTGACCTTGTCGATCGTGCCCGTGAAGGCGTACGGCGCCTGATCCTCGTAGTCGAGATCGACCACGAGCCCGTTGTCCCGGCCGATGTCGAGTCCGGCGTACGACGTGAAGGCAATCGGCACCGTGTGCGCCATCCTGCCCTCGCCGATCTGGGTGTCGTCGGCCCACAGCGTGACGGTGCCGCTCGAGCCCGGCTTCAGCTCGTCGCTCTCGAAGAGCATCCTGAGCGTGACCTTCCCGGTCGGGATCGGGGTCTCGGAGACCTGCTTGTAGCGCTCCACGCCGAGGAACGAATAGGTGTGGGTGAGCTTGCCGTCACCGTCGACCCACAGTGAGAACCCGCCGATGAAGTCGGCGTTCGCCACCAGCACTCCCTGGGCGCCTGATTCCGGCACCTCGACCTCTGCCTCGATCGAGTACGACCGACCGTAGATCCGGGGGATCATGCCGCGCTGGACGTTCTGCACGTCACCAGCGAACGGGAATCGGGTCTGCGTCGGCATCGGAGGCAGGATGCCGTAGATGACCGAGAGGCCGCCCATCAGCGGCAGCACACGGTTGCGTTCGGCCTCGCTCCACCACAACTCCTGGAGCTCGAGCACCTTGTCGGGGTGGTCGGCGGCGATGTCGTGGGCCTGCGAGAAGTCCTTGGTGAGATCGTAGAGCTCCCAGCCGACATCGCGATCGGGATCCCAGTCGGCGTCGGGGCCGAATGCCGCGAGTGTCGCCGGTGAGACGTCCCACGGGAGGCGTTCGGGCCGTGACGCGGCCCACCATCCGTCCTTGTACATGCCGCGACTCCCGAACATCTCGAAGAACTGCTGCGTGTGCTGCTCGGGGGCTGCGGGGTCGTCGAAGGAGTAGAGGAAGCTCGTGCCGTCCATCGGCTCCTGGGCGATGCCGTCGACCAAGTCGGGCTCGGGGATCCCCGCGGCCTGGAGCACGGTCGGGCCGATGTCGATGACGTGGGTGAACTGCGTGCGGACCTCAGCGTCCGGAGCGATGCTCGCCGGCCAGGCAACCACCATCGGATCCCGGGTGCCGCCGAGATGGCTGGCGGTCTGCTTGCCGAACTTGAACGGGGCGTTGCAGGCGTGCGCCCACGCGCCGGCGAAGTGCGGCGCGGTGTGGATGCCGCCGAGCCCTTCGATGCCGCCGTACTGCTCGATCAATGCCAGCTGCTGGTCGGGGTCGAGCACGAGTCCGTTGAGGAACGTGAGCTCGTTGAACGAGCCCGTGACCGTGCCCTCCATCGAGGCGCCGTTGTCGCCCCAGATGTAGAAGATGAGCGTGTTGTCGAGATCGCCCATCTTCTCGACCTCGTCGATCAGGCGGCCGATGTTCCAGTCGGCGTTCTCCGAATAGCCGGCGAACACCTCCATCTGTCGGGCGTACAGCTTCTTCTCGCTGTCGGTCAGGGTGTCCCACGCCGGGAAGAAGTCGGGTCGTTCGGTCAGTTCGGTGTCCTGGGGGACGACGCCGAGTTCCTTCTGGCGGGCGAGCGTCCGCTCGCGCAGCGCGTCCCAACCGTCGTCGAACTGGCCCTTGTACTTGTCGGCCCAGTCGTTGGCCACGTGGTGCGGGGCATGGCTACAGCCGGTCGAATAGAACATCATCCAGGGCTTCTGGGCGTCCTGGGCGCGGACCGCGTGCAGCCACTCGACGGCCTTGTCGGTGATGTCGTCGGGGAAGTAGTACTGCGAGCCGTCGTCGTTGGTCGGCACGCCGACGATCGAGTCGTCGAGCGTGATGACGGGGTCGTACTGGCCGGCGGCACCGCTCAGGAAACCCCACCAGTGGTCGAACCCCCACGACTTGGGCCAGTGGTCGAACGGACCGGCGGCGCCTTGGACGTTGTCGGGCGTGAGGTGCCACTTGCCGAACCCGCCGGTGACGTAGCCGTTGTCGCGCAGGATGCGGGGGAATCCGGCGCAGGACTTCGGCTTCGCTGCGGTGTAGCCGGGGAACGGGCCGGGATACTCGGCGATCGAGCCGAACCCGACCCGGTGCTGGTTGCGGCCGGTCAGGAGCGCGGCGCGGGTGGGGGAGCAGACGGCGGTCACGTGGAACCGGTTGTAGGTGATTCCCATCTCGCCGATCCGGCTGAACGTCGGTGTGGAGACCGGGCCGCCGAAGGTGTCGGGCGTGCCGTAGCCGGCGTCGTCGATGAGCACCACCAGCACGTTCGGTGCTCCTGCGGGCGCGGCCGGCCCCGGGATCATCGACCAGTCGGCGACCGAGTCCTTCATCGTGCGTCCGGCGACCCCGGCGAATGTCTTGTCGGGGATCGGCAGGCGCGAGCGGTCAGGGGTGAACTTGCCGGCGGCTTCGGCCAAGGAGGACTTGAGGTCGGCGAGGCCATCCATCGGTGCGACCGAATGCGCCGGCGTACCCGACAATGCCCGCTCAGCGGCGAGGCGATCGTCGGGGTCGATCAGCGCAATGATCGCGGCGGAGCCGACGGGAAGGTTCTCGCCGAGATTCTCGTCCAGTTGAGCGTCGACCTTCTTCTTGGTGAACTTGCCGACCAGTCCGCCGACCGCGCCGCCGACCACGACGGCGCCGAGCATCGGTGGGTTGAACAGCCCGACGAGGACGCCGACACCACCGCCCCATCCCAGGCCCTTCCGGCCGAGGTGGTCGGACGTGTGGGTGACCTTGACGTTGCCGTCGTCGGCATGCTCGATCAGGATGATGCCATCGGTGGTGACGCTCTTGTCGGCCACTGCCGCACTCAGCGCATCGAAGTCCTTGCTCGCGGCATCGGCGGACGGGTACGCCGCCATCAGGAGTTCGAAGGTCTCGCTCATTGGAAGGTCTCTCCTTGTCGGTGCGGGAAAGCCGCATGCGGAGGCGCTGGACGGCGCCGTCGTGTATTGATCGTCGCGCTCGCTCGGTGATCAGGCCTCGCCCGCGTGGGGTGATTCGTCGTGCGACACGGGACGGATGTCCGAACGCCCAGCATCCCGGCGCGAACGGCTGCGCCCGGAGCATCTCGACCCGGCGCCTGATCCGCCGTCGCGCTGAGCTTCAGTCGAGTGTGACCGGTGGGTCGGTGACGCTCAGGTTGTCCCACACCGCCGCGTCGGGCATGCCCATGATCGCGTCGCGGACGGCCGGCGGGTAGTGCATGTTCGGCTTGGTCTCGTCGTAGGGCGGCTGGGCGACCGGCTCGTCGGGCCGGTCGAAGCCGGCGGGGTGCTTGAGGTTCTCGATCTCATCGGCGGAGATGCCGCACAGCCCTTGGACCTCGGGGTCGATCCACTGGCGCTCGTCGATCGCGCGGCCGGTGCACACCTCGAGGCTCAGGTGCTCGGGGCCTGCGAAGTAGATCGACTGGATCATGCCGTGGTCGATCGGGCCCATCACCTGGATGCCGTGGCTGCGGATCCGGTCGCGCATCGTGAGTACGTCGTCGATCGAGTCGACGTTGAGCGCGACGTGTTGCATCGTGCCGGCGGTGACCGGGTCGCCCGCATTGCCCGAGTGCGTGATGCCCCACTGCGGCTCGGTCGGGTTGCCGGGCGCCTGCACGAAGGCGATGTAGCTGTCGTCGGCCAGCTCGACGAAGCCGTGGAACGTGTTGGGCACGCCGTGCATCCAGTACAGCGCCTTGGTCGGGCACCCCAGCACCTCGGCGAAGAACGTCAGCTGCGCCTTCATGTCGGCGGTGGACAACGCGAGATGGTTGACGCCGTTGGGGTGCAGGGAGGGCGACGGCTTCGCACCGGTTGCCCGATAGAGGCTCAGAGACGGCTGCTCGGCGATGCTCATCGCGCAAGTTCACCACAGCGACCTCGCCGCTCGTCGACCGAGCCGGCGGCCTGTCGGATGTGGTGGACTCTGGGCCGGGCACCTGCCCCACCGATGACGGATCCCGAGGAGATCGAGATGGCCGACCAGAAGATGACCGAATCCGAACGTCAGGAGTTCCTGGCGGGACTGCACGTGGGCGTGCTCGGGATCGAACGCTCGGACGGGCCGCCGCTCGTGCTGCCGGTCTGGTACTCCTACGAGCCGGGTGGCGACGTCGAGGTGTTGACGAGCGGAGGGTCCCTCAAGGGACGCCTCGCCGCAGCTGCCGGTCGGGCCTCGCTGTGTGCCCAGCAGGAGGAGCTGCCCTACAAGTACGTGTCGGTCGAAGGCCCGGTCGAGATCGACGAACTCGGCGCCGATGTGCACGCCGCTGTCGAGCCGATGGCGATCCGGTACCTCGGCGAGGAGATGGGCCGTGGGTACGCCGCTGGATCGATCGCCGATGACGAGATCCGCATCCGGATCCGGCCCGAGCGGTGGTTCTCCGTCGACTACGCCAAGACCTGACCCGCTCTCCCCGTTGCCGTTTGCGTCGAGGTTCGGGTGGACCGGCCCACCGAAACGTCGACGCAAACGATGGGCGGGCTCACACATCCCGTTTGCGTCGAGGTTCGGGTGGACCGGCCCACCGAAACGTCGACGCAAACGATGAAGGGGGCCCGGCGCCGGCGGTCGTACGATCGAGGTGGTGGATCGTCGGACGGTGGGATGGGCGTTCGTGGCCGGACAGGTCGTGTTGCTCGCCGCCCTGGTGCTGCTGCCGGGCCGTGACGACTGGCCGACACCGTCGTGGGTCTGGATGGTCGGTCAGGTGATCGTGATCGCCGGGTTCGTGCTGATGATCGTGGCGTCGCTCCGTCTCGGACGCGGGTTGACGGCGACACCCGTGCCGAACGCGCGAGGCCAACTCATCACCGGCGGGCTGTACCGGTACGTCCGGCATCCGATCTACACCGGTGTGCTGCTGATCGTCGTCGGGCTCACGCTGCGGTCGGGGAGCTTCGTCACGCTGGCGGTTGCGGTGGTGACCGTCGTGTTCTTCGACCGCAAGGCCCGCTGGGAGGAAGCGCAACTCCGCGAGCGCTACCCCGACTACGCCGAGTACGCCTCACGCACCCCCCGCTTCGTGCCGGGCTGGCCGACGCACTGACGCGCCGCCCCGGACGTCCTCGTGCAAGCGAGCCGGCGACCTCACTTCTCGACCCGGTGGTGACTTCGTTCCCTGGTCCGCGTCCCGATCGGCGAGTGAGATCGAATCGAGAGGAGGCGACGAACATGCGCAAAGCTCTTGTGGCGGCGTTGCCGCTGTTGATGTTGACGGCGTGCGGGAGCGACGAATCCGCCGACGACGGTCCGCTGACGCTGACCTTCGATGGTTCGAGCTGTGTCTACGAGGGTCCTGACACGCTCTCGCCGGGTTCGGCCGAGTTCTCGTTCTCGAACGAGACCGAGGAGATCGCGACCCATGCGATCGTGCACATCACCGCTGATGACATCACACTCGACGACGTCCAGCGACTCAGCGAAACCGATCCGGAGTGGGACGGAAGCCCCGGCTCGCTCGGCGAGGGCGGAGCGGAGATCGTGAGCGGCGGTACGACCACCATGCCCGACCGCAGTACGGAGTCCACCGTCGACCTGACGGCCGGCCCGTACTACTTCGTCTGCATGTACAACAGCTTGGAGAACTTCACCTATGGAGGTGGCATCACCGTCGAGCCCTGAGCTGAACGGTTCTCGTCGACGACGTCCCGCCACGCGCCGACCCGCGCCGACCAGAGGTCGATCCGTTGAATTCAGGTCGAGCCAGGGGCGTGGAGTGGCCAGGGTGCGGCCTGCTCGAAGATGCGAGCGAGGCGTAGACAGATGTCCTCGCGGTGGCGGGCCGCGGTGATCATCAGGCCGATCGGCAGGCCATCGGCAGTGAGTCCTGCCGGCACCGTGATCGCCGGCAGGTTGGCGACGTTCGCGAACATCGTCAGGAGCGCCGCCGTCCCTGCGTGACAGCGCTGTCCACCGATCTCGGTCGGCATCGGCCCCTCTGCAGCGAACGGCGGGCAAGGGTTGGTCGGTGTGATGAGCACGTCGATGTCTTCGAAGAGTTCGGCCACCTGGAGCTCGAGACCGCGTCGCGCCCGCTCGACCTTCGCGAACTGCGGCAGCGTGACGTCCTTGTTCCGGCGCCAGCCGCCGACCACGAGCGGATCGAGCTCGTCGAGACGGTCTTCCCAACCGGCGGGCACGTCGACGAACTGGTCGGCCGACTCCATGAAGGCATAGATGCCGATGAAGTCGTCGATCTGCACGTCGATGCCCGTGTCGACGAGCCGCGCGGACTCGATCAACGTGTCGCTCGCTGTGTGCGCGATCGCTTCGACCTCGGGGTCGGTCGTCACGAAGCCGAGGTCCGCGGACCACGCGGCTCGCAATCCGCCGACCTCGAGGTGCTCGATGGCGTCGAGGTAGCTGATCCCGGGTGCCGGCAGGCTCGTCCGGTCGCGCATGTCGGGGCCGACGGCCAGGTCGAACAGCAGCGCCGTGTCGGTGATCGTGGGCGCGAGTGCGAAGTTGACGGCGTTCTGGGCGTGACGCGTCACCCCGAACGTCGGAATGCGGCCGTAGGTGGGCTTGAGACCGGGCAGACCGCACGATGCGCCGGGCCCGCGGATCGATCCGCCGCCGTCGCTGGCGGTACCGAAGGGGATCGCTCCGGCCGAAACCGACGCCGCCGTCCCGCCGCTCGAACCGCCAGGTGTGCGCTCGGGGTTCCACGGGTTGCGGGTCACGCCGTGCAGCGGACTCGCGGTGTAGCCGAAGGCGCCGAACTCGGGGGCGGCGGTCTTGCCGACCGGGATGGCGCCAGCCGCACGGAATCGGGCGACGTGGATGTCGTCGTGGTCGGCCGGCGGCGCGTCGGCGTACCAGCGTGACCCCCGAGTGGTCGGCATGCCGGCGCAGTTCTCGAGGTCCTTCACGCCGAATGGCACACCAGCGAGTGGGCCGAGCGGCACGCCGTCACCTCGGGCGGCGTCGACGGCCTCGGCCGCAGCGAGCGCACCCGGTGCGTCGACGTACACGAACGCATTGAGCGAGTCCTGGGTCGCTGCGATCCGGTCGAGCGTGTCCTGCACCAGTTCGCGTGCCGAGACGGAGCCGTCACGCACCATCGTCGCTGCGGACACCACGTCAGGCGACGGATCGGAGCTGGTCATCGCCCGATCGTAGGCAACGCACCCCCGCCCCCTTTCCGTTTGTGTGGCATTTCGGGTGGCCCGTTCCACCGTTTTCTCGACGCAAACGGGGTGGTGGGATCGCTCCGTTTGTGTGGCATTTCGGGTGGCCCGTTCCACCGTTTTCTCGACGCAAACGGGGTGGTGGCCGGACCACCCGTGAACGCCGCCCGGTCGGTCGATCAAGAGTTGCTCTTGCTGTTCAAGTGCGGGTGTGTGCTGCCGATGACCTCGCATGTCGAGCGAACTCCCGCCCCAATCGCTACGTCACCCGTGGGTCACATGGCGAGCGCACGCCTGGTGGGCGGCGCTGATCCTGCTGCCCTTCCTCGCACCGCACGCGGTCCTGGCGCTCGGTTCGGACGACACCGAGGTCACCACCACGTTGGTGCTGTACGGGCCGGTGATCGCGTTGCTGTGGATCGCCGGGCACGTGGTCCTCTCCAGGCTTCACCGGAGTCGACTCGACGAGCCGGTGTTCGCCGGCGCTTGAGTGTCAGACGCCGTTCAGCCGTCCAGGCTCGGGAAGTAGATCTGCCAGGCGAGCAGTGACTTCGCGGCGAGGCTCAACACCAGGTACGCCTTCTCGCCGTAGACGTAGTCGGTCCACTTGCCGATGCTGCGGTACTGCAGCCACTGGTTCAGGCCGAAGCTGAAGAACAGCACGAACTGCACGATCACGATCCCGTAGACGAAGCCGGGAACGGTCTTCGAGCCGACGATCTGGATCAGGATCGCGATCCACGGGGTGATCCCGGCGATTGTGCCGAACCAGAACGGCATCATCGTGGTGGTCGCGCGACCGGGTGGGTTCATTCGCTCCTGGAGCCAGCCGAACAGGATCATCGCCACGTTGGCGCCGATCACGGCGACGACGGCGGTGATGTTGGTGATGCCGCTGTAGAAGCCGATCAGCAGCACCATGATCGTGGCGCTGATCGAGTACTCGACCCAACGGAATCGATTGATGCCGCCGCGCAGATCGGACTCGTAGGTGGAGCGGCCGAACGTCGCGGTGACGAGGTGGTCGATCGCGGCGAGCGCGAGGAACAGTCCGATCGCGTAGCCGACGCGAACGTCGAACAGCGGCTCGGCCCGCGGCACCCGCGTGCCCGGCGGGCCCTCGGGGAACGTCGAGACGACCTGGATCACGAAGTCGCCCGACAGCACCACGATCAACACCGCCTGGGCAGCGTGCAGGACCGTGAGGCCGATGTTCCACGTCCTCAGGTTGGTGAGCCGTTCGGGCGTGACGCCGCTGGCGACCGGTGCGTCGGTTGATGATGTGATCGTGTCGTTCATGCGGTGGAGCCTTCCCCGTGTTCGCCGATCCTGAACGAATCGGCCGGGAACAGTCTGCACCACTTGTGCCAAGCTGACGCTGATGAGTTCGTGTTGTTCGCCGTCGAACGAATCGTCGGCGCGGCCGTCGGACCAGGCAGTTCGGCCGACCGGCGAGCTCGAGGTCGACCTGGTCGACCTGCCTGGCGGCCAGTTCTGGATGGGCGCACCGGAGGGCGACGGCTACGTCGACGACGGCGAGGGGCCGGTGCACCTGGTGCAGCTCGACGCCTTCTCGATCGCGCCGACGACGGTCACCAACGCCGACTTCGCTGCGTTCTGCGAGGCGACCGGCTACGTCACGCTCGCCGAAGCTGAACAGTGGTCGTTCGTGTTCGCCGGCCTCCTGCCCGACGACTTCCCTCCGACGCGCGGCGTCGCGGCGGCGCCGTGGTGGCGGCAGGTGGAGGGATCGGACTGGCGTCACCCGGCGGGGCCGCACACCACGTTCGAGGACGTGCTCGATCGCCCGGTCGTCCACGTCACCTGGGACGATGCGATGGCCTACTGCCGCTGGAGCGGCACCCGGCTGCCGACCGAGGCCGAATGGGAGTACGCCGCCCGCGGCGGGCTCGACCGCAAGCGGTTTCCGTGGGGTGACGACCTCGAGCCGGACGGCGGGCACCTGATGAACGTGTTCCAGGGGACGTTCCCCGAGGAGAACGCAGCGGCAGACGGCTTCGCCGGCACCGCGCCGGTCCGTGCGTTCCCACCCAACGGATACGGGCTGTACGAGACGACCGGCAACGTGTGGGAGTGGTGCGCCGACTGGTACGACCCGATGACGTATCGCGAGAGCGAACGGAAGTCACCCCGGGTCGACCCGGCCGGTCCGCCCGGTGGGACGCACCGCGTGATGCGCGGGGGTTCCTACCTGTGTCACGACTCCTACTGCAACCGATACCGCGTCGGGGCTCGCAGCGCGAACACCCCCGACAGCGCCACCGGCAACATCGGCTTCCGCGTCGCCCGCTGACTCGCTCGGGGCCAACGATGCAGGCGATGAGCGAGCGCACCGGATGGCGGGGTTTCGCTCATCGCTCGGGTGGGTGTGGGCACCGGCGCGCGTCAGGTGCCGCAGAAGGTGCGGAACCCGGTGCTGGACTCGGGCGGTGCCGCGACCGCGAAGCGCTCCAGGCCGGGACGTTGCTCGAACGGCCGGGTCACCGCGTCGAGGAGGTCGGTGAACGCCTGCTGATCGCCCCAGCTCGCCGCCGTCAACACCTCGTCGACCACGTGATTGCGCGGGATGTAGACGGGATTCACCCGGTCCATCCGCTCGGCGACAGTGGTCCGGTCGTCACCGATCGCTGCGAGCCACCGCTTCTCCCACTCGTCGAACGGCTCGGGTTCCGCGAAGAGCGCTCGGGCCGGCTCGACGTCGCCCCGGACAGCCGACGACAGCGCCCGCAGACATGACGTGTAGTCGACGCGCTGTGCCGCCATCAGGTCGAGCAGTTCCGCGATCAACGCATCGCCGTCGACCGCGCCGGCCTCGAGGCCGAGCTTGGTGTGCATCTCGGCACTCCACGCACGCTGGAACCGGTCGGGGAACGCCCGGAGCACAGCCGTCGCCTGCTCGATTGCCGTGTCGGCGTCGTCGTCGAACATCGGCAGCATCGCCTCGGCGAGGCGGGCCAGGTTCCACGTGGTGATCGCCGGTTGGTTGCCGTACGCGTAGCGCCCGCCGTGGTCGATCGAGCTGAACACCGTCGACGGGTCGTAGGCGTCGATGAACGCGCACGGGCCGTAGTCGATCGTCTCGCCCGAGATCGTCGTGTTGTCGGTGTTCATCACGCCGTGGACGAAACCGACCGCCATCCACTGCGCAACGAGTGACGCCTGGACGGCCACGACGTGATCGAACAACGCCAGCGCTGGGATGGCCGCGTCGGCGGCGTCCGGAACGTGTCGGGCGATCGCGTGGTCGGTCAGTGCCCTCAGGAGGTCGCGGTCGCCGGTCGCCGACGCGTACTGGAACGTGCCGACGCGCAGATGGCTCGACGCCACTCGGGCGAGCACCGCACCCGGCACCGGTGTGTGTCGTCCGTCGACCTCGCGCACGATCGCCTCGCCGGTTGCGACGACTGCGAGCGCCCGGGTGGTCGGGATCCCCAGTGCGTGCATCGCCTCGCCGATCACGTACTCGCGCAACATGGGGCCCACCGCCGCTCGACCGTCGCCACCGCGGGCGAACGGTGTGCGGCCGGATCCCTTCAGGTGCAGGTCGCGGCGTGTCCCGTCGTCGTCGACGAACTCGCCGAGCAGCAGCGCCCGTCCGTCGCCGAGCCGGGGCGAGTAGCCACCGAACTGGTGCCCCGCATAGGCCTGGGCAAGGGTCGTGACGCCTTCGGGTACGGCATTGCCGGCGAGCACGGCGACGCCGTCAGCCGAGCGGAGGGCCACCGGGTCGAGGCCGAGCGCGACGGCGAGTTCCTCGTTGAGGATCAGCACCGAAGGTTCGGCCACCGGTTCCGGCACCCACGGTTCGTACAGCCCCACCAGGTCACGGGCGTACGAGTCGTCGAGCTCGAACCGGGGGCCAGCGACAACGGACATGACACCAGCCTACGAATGGCCGTTCACGATGTGCCCGGCGCATCGTGAACGGCGAGGTCACGTCGCGCGGCTGTCGGTGGGCTCGCCGTCGACCAGGACCGGGAACTGACGGTCGGGATCGTCGGCGAACGCGCGGACGGGGGCTGCTTCTCCCGCCGGATCGCCCGTGAGCGTCTCGGCGCCGACGGGCGCGTACTGCAGGATGTATGCCTTGCGGACGGCACCGGTCGTGTTCGGCCCGGTCAGGTGGGGGGACAGCGAGGAGAACACCACGACGCCGCCCTTGCCGACCGGCGCCGCGACGGCGTCTGGATGATCCTCGAAGATCTCCCAGCCGAGCGGGTCGGTGTAGTGGTGGGCGAGCGTGCCCATCCGGTGCAGGCCGGGCACCACCTGCGGACACCCGTTGTCGACGGTCGCGTCGGTCAATGCCACCCAGCACGTGAGGTACTGCTGCGGCTCGACGAACGTGTACCCGTTGTCCTGGTGCCACGGGAACCGGCGCGGTTTCTCGGGCTTCTTGTACACCGCCTGGTCGTGGTAGAGCCGGACGTCGGGGCCGATCAGGTCGTGGCACAGGTCGACGAAGACCGGGTGCCTCGAGAACGCCCGAGCTGCCTCGCTGGCCAGGACCGGGAACAGGCTGAACGTGATCGCTCCGTGTTCCGCGATCGAGAAGCGGCCGTCGTCGAGTGAAGCGAGGAACTCGTCGGTGCTCGCCTCCAGCCGGTCGCAGGCCTCGATCACGGGCGCCAGTTCGCCGCCGTCGAACACGTCGGGCAGCACCAGGTAGCCATCGGTGTCGAACTGCTCGGCCTGTTCGGGTGTGAGTCTCCGCAACGGCTCGTGGTGACCGCGCCAGGCGAACCCGCGGTTCCATGGGTGCAGCTCGACGGGCGGAGGCGTGTCGTGTCCGATCGGGAGCACCGTAGTCAGCCCGGCCGACACGACGTGATCCGGGTGCGCCCGGCCGATGCGGCGACGATGACGTTCGCCCCTTGCCGTGGGACGATCGACGGCGCACGCTGGGCCCGTGGCGATCGATGCTTCGCGTGTTGTCGACCCTCGCTCGGGGCTCGACGCGGTGGTGCGTGAACTGGCGCGCGCCGGGTACCGGGTCGTCGGTCCGACGGTGCGCGACGGAGCGATCGTGTACGACGACCTCACGAGCGGCGACGATCTCCCCACCGGCTGCGCCGTCGAGCAGCAACCTGGACGTTGGCGGCTGGACGTCAACCCCGAGCCGACGCGCTTCGGGTGGACGCCGGGCGCAGACTCCTGGAAGCAGTTCGTCATGCCGCCGCACCAGGAGGTACTGCGAATCCGTCGCCACGACGGATCGTGGGTGACCGAGACATCACCGCCGCCCGATCGACCGCTCGCGCTGATCGGTGCCCGCGACTGCGAACTGCGGGCCCTCGGCGTGCTCGACCGGGTGCTGCTCGACTCCGATCACCCCGATCCTCGCTACGCCGCTCGACGGCGCGACGTGTTCGTCGTCGCCGTCACCTGCGGTGTGCCGTCGGCCACCTGCTGGTGCACGTCGATCGGGGGCGGCCCGCAGCCGCACCTGGGATTCGATCTGTGCATCACCGAGCTGCACGATGCCGACGGCCACCGCCTGCTGGTCGATGCCGCCACCGAGTCAGGCCGCGAGATCCTCGACCAGCTTCCGGGCCGGGCCGCCACCGACATCGACCACGTCGCCGCCGATGGTGTCGTCGAACGCGCCGTCGACCGGCTCCCGCTGAGGCTCCCGGGCCCCGACCTTCCCGAGCTGCTCGACGGCACGTCGCTGCATCCCCAGTGGGATCGGATCGCCGAGCGATGTCTGTCGTGCGGGAACTGCACCATGGTGTGTCCCACCTGCTTCTGTTCGACGTTCGACGACGCCACCGCCCTCACCGAGGACGGGTCGGCGCCGATCGAGACCGTCCGCAGCCGGCAGTGGGCGTCGTGCTTCGAGCTCGATCACTCGAACCTCGCCGGACGGCCGGTGCGGGCGACGACCGCCTCCCGGTACCGCCAGTGGCTGACCCACAAGCTCGAGACCTGGCCGGAGCAATTCGGAGTCACCGGCTGCGTGGGCTGCGGACGATGCACCACGTGGTGCCCGGCAGCGATCGACATCGTGCACGAAGCTGCAGTCCTGATCGGCGCCGCGACGCCGGACGCGATCGGTGCGGCGAACGGGGGGCAGTCATGAGCCGCGATCGCACCGACGCAGGCGGCATCCGTCGAACGCTCGGCGACCATGCCTTCTTCGGTGGCATGGATCCACGCCACCTCGACACGCTCGCCCGCATGGCGGCGTGGTCTGGTCATCCGGCGCACTCCTGGCTCGCCCACACCGGGGACGCGCCGAACTGGTTCCACGCGATCGTCGACGGGCGAGTGGGCATCGAGATCGACGCTCCGGGGCGTGACCCGCTGATCGTGGCCACCCTCCACCCAGGCGACGTGGTCGGGTGGTCGTGGTTCGTCGATCGCCAACCGTGGCAGTTCGACGTCGTCGCGCTCGACGACGTCCGGACCGTTGCCATCGACGTCGAAGACCTCCTCGACGCGTGCGCGAGCAGCGAGGGCCTCCGCCACGAGCTCACGACCAGGCTCCTGCGGGTGGTCGCGTCACGCCTGCACGGGACGCGAATGCAACTGGTGGATGTGTATGGATCCGCACGTTGACACCGTGGTGGCCGCGGTGCCACCGGCCGGGCTGGCCGATCCGCTGACCCCGGTCCCGTACCGCGTGATCGGGGCCGAGCCGGAGACTGCCGATGTCGTCACGCTGACGCTCGCACCGGTGACCGAACTGCTCGATCCGGCACGTCCGGGCCAGTTCATGATGGTGTGGGCCTTCGGCGTGGGGGAGATCCCGGTGTCGGTCAGCGCAGTGGGTGACGGGGGCGAGTTCGGGCTGACCGTGCGAGCCGTCGGTGCCGTCAGCAACGCCATCGTGGCCGCCCGGCCGGGTGACACCATCGGCGTGCGCGGGCCGTACGGAACGGCGTGGCCGACCGACGAGGCGTACGCCCGTGACGTCCTCGTCGTGGCCGGCGGTCTGGGTCTCGCGCCGCTGCGCACGGCGATCGACGAACTCGCCGCTGGCGGACCGCGGCGCCTCACGGTCGTCGTGGGCGCACGCGAGCCCGGTCAGGTCCTCTATCCGCAGGACCTCCTGCGGTGGCGACGCCTCGGTGCCGACGTCCACGTCACCGTCGATGCCGCCCCTCGACGCTGGGACGGTGCGGTCGGCACGGCGACGGCCGTGGTGGCCCGCCTCGGCGAACACCACGACACGGTGTTCGTGTGCGGTCCGGAGCTGATGATGGCATCGGCGGCCCGGGCAGCGATCGTGCAGGGCACCGATCCGGCGAACGTGTGGGTGTCGCTCGAACGCAACATGCACTGCGGCATCGCCCAGTGCGGACGCTGCCAGCTCGGCCCGCTGCTGCTGTGCCGCGATGGTGCGGTCGTGCGATGGGATCACGTCACCGAACTCCTGCGGGAGCGTGGACGATGACGCGCCCGACCGTCGCCGTCTGGAAGTTCGCCTCGTGCGATGGCTGCCAGCTCACCGTGCTCGACTGCGAGGACGAACTGCTCGCGATCGCCGCGGCGCTCGACATCCGCATGTTCCTCGAAGCTGGCCCCGAGGAACTGCTCGACCACTACGACATCTCCCTCGTCGAGGGATCGATCACGACGGCTCACGACGCCACACGCATCCGCGACATCCGCGCCCGATCCGGCACCCTCGTCACGATCGGGGCATGTGCGACGGCGGGCGGGATCCAGGCGCTGCGCAACACGGCGGACGTCGCCGAGTACGCCGCGGCGGTGTATGCCCGACCGGACTGGATCGACACGCTCGCCACGAGCACCCCGATCGCCGACCATGTCGCGGTCGACCACGAACTCCGCGGCTGCCCGATCTCGAAGCACCAGTTGCTCGCCACCGTGACCGCCCTGCTCGCCGGCCGCCGCCTCCCGGTCACGAGCCACAGCGTCTGCGTCGAGTGCAAGCAGTCCGGCACCACCTGCCTGCTGGTCGCCCACGGCACGCCGTGCCTGGGGCCGATCACGCACGGCGGGTGCGACGCGCTGTGTCCGTCGATCGGGCGGGGGTGCTTCGGCTGCTTCGGGCCGTGCGAGGCGGTCAACGCCGACGCGCTCCACGCTGCCTGGATCGAGGCGGGCATCGGCGACGACGAATGGCTGCGCTCGCTGCGCACGTTCAATGTCGGATCGCCGGAGTTCGTTTCGGCGGTCTCCGGGTCCGACGTGTCGGTCGCGGTCACGATGTCGGCCCCGGTGCGCGACGATGGCGGGGATCGTCGATGAGCCACGAGTACCGCGCCCGCAGGTTCGAAGTGGAGGCGCTCACCCGCGTCGAGGGTGAGGGTGGCCTGATCGTCGAGGTCCGTGACGGCGAACTCGCCGACGTGCGGCTCCGGATCTTCGAGCCGCCCCGGTTCTTCGAGGGGTTCCTCGCCGGACGGCACTTCACCGAACCGCCCGACATCACCGCGCGCATCTGCGGCATCTGCCCGGTCGCCTACCAGATGAGCGCCTGTCAGGCGCTCGAAGCGGCGTGCGGGGTCGAGGTCGACGACGACATCCGCACGCTGCGGCACCTCCTGTACTGCGGCGAGTGGATCGAGAGCCATGTCCTGCACGTGCACCTGCTGCACGCCCCCGACTTCCTCGGCTACCCGAGCGGCCTGGCGATGGCCGTCGACCACCGTGCAGAGGTCGAACGCGGCCTCCGCCTCAAGAAGATCGGCAACCGCATCGTCGAGGTCGTCGGCGGTCGAGCCGTCCACCCGGTGAACGTCAAGGTCGGTGGCTTCTACAGCACACCCTCCTTGGCAACGATGCGCGACCTGGCGATGGAACTCCGTCAGGCGCTGACGGACGCGATCGATGTCGCCCGATGGGTGGCGACCTTCGACATCCCCGACCACGAGCTCCCCGACGGCACAGCCCTCGTCGCGCTGCGACATCCGACCGAGTACCCGATGCTCGGCGAGCGTCTCGTCAGCAGCACGGGGCTCGACATCGGCGTCGACGAGTACCCCGACCACTTCGCAGAGGTGCAGGTCGAGCACTCGACCGCCCTGCACGGCTCGATGCTGGCGGGCGGCGACTATCTCGTCGGGCCGCTCGCCCGCTTCGCCCTCAACGCCGATCATCTGGCCCCGACTGCGGCCGCGCTCGCAGCGGAGCTGGGGCTGGACCCGGGCGAGCGCAACCCGTTCCGTAGCATCGTGGTCCGAGCGATCGAGACGGTGCACGCGTGCGAGGTGGCGGTCGCGATCGCCGAGGCGTACGCGCCGCCAGCGAGGGCGTCGGTCCCGGTCGAGCCTCGGGCGGCCGCTGGTTGCGGGTGGAGCGAGGCGCCGCGCGGGTTGCTGTGGCACCGCTACGAGATCGACGACGGGGGCCGCATCGCCACCGCCCGGATCGTGCCGCCGACCTCGCAGAACCAGCCCGCGATCGAACACGACCTCGCCCATCTGATCGGTCACTCGATGCACCTCGACGACGACGAACTCGAGGCGGTCTGCGAGCAGGCCGTGCGCAACTACGACCCCTGCATCTCGTGCGCCACCCACTTCCTCGACATGCGTATCCACCGGTCGTGACCGAGCCGCCGGTCGCCATCGAGTCGCCCCTTGTCACCGTCATCGCTGTCGGCAACCCCTATCGCCGTGACGACGCGGTCGGCGCAGCCGTGCTCGCAGCCGTCAGCGAGTCGCTCGGGCCCGACCCTCGCGTCCGGCTCGTGGAACTGGATGGCGAGCCCGTTCGCGTGGTGCAGGCGTGGGAGGGATCGGCGCTGGTCTGGCTCGTCGACGCGACCGCCTCCGACCGGCCGCCGGGGTCCCTCCAGGAGGTCGACGCCCGCCAGCTCGGCGAAGGTGACTCGTCATGGAGTGGCATCGGTGGCGGCCATGCGCTCGGCCTGCGCGAGGCGATCGAGTTCGCTGCCGCGCTCGATCGGTTCCCGGCGGAGCTCCGGGTGCTCGGCATCGAGGGCGAGACGTTCGACCACGGCGAGGGTCTCAGCTCGGCCGTGTCCAGCGCCGTTCCCGCTGCGGCAGCCCGCCTGCTCGCGTCGATCCGCCCGAGTCTCGAGTCCACCGCCTGACCGCGGTCGGTGCATCCGGCGAGACATCCTGGGTCAGACCCCAGATGTCTCGCTCACTCGGTGAACAGGGTCTTGGTGGGGGTGATGCGCAGGACGACTCGCTGCTGCTCGTCGAGCATGGGAACGATCGTGGTGGGTTCGGGGGCCGGGTTGCCCGACAGCGCACCGAAGATCTGTGCGGTGAGTTCTGCCCGCAGTGGGTCGGCGTCGATCGGCTCGGCCTCGCCGTAGACGACGAGATGCACGCGCCCGTCCGGCACCGTCAGGCACACCTTCGGTTGGCGTAGCGTGTTCTTCCACTTCGCCGTGTACGACTTGGCCGACACGAGCAGGCGCAGGTCGTCGTCGACCGCGTACCCGATCATCGACTGCTGGGGCGACCCGTCGCTGCGCCCGGTGGCGAGCACCGCCCACTTGTGCGATCGGAGGAAGTCGAGATGGTGCGGGTCCCATGCGGATGGCCCGTCGGTCGGTGGTGCGGAGAGATGCGCGAGCAGTGCGGCGCTCGCGGTGGCGAGTTCGGCGGCGTCGTGGGCGACGGCGGCGACGTACCTGTCGGGTCGCGCGATCACGGCACCGCCGGCGGGGAGCGTCATCGGCATCGAACCGGTCGGGACCTCGACGATCCGACCGAGTTCGGCCCAGCGCGGATCGAGGTCGGCGACCACCGACGAGTCGTCGACGACGATGGCGAACTCCGCGCCGAGCAGCTCGTCGAGCGGTCGCCCGTCGATGCACGGCTGGGGGAGCTGACGGCCGACGGACGGGTGCTCGCCGAACAACATGCCGTCACGCAGGATGGGGAACGGCCGGCTGCCCCCGTATGCGGCATCGAGTCCGGTCTGTTGCGGTGCCCGACCCGAGAGTTCATCGATCAGCCGGCCGGTGTCGACGGCGTGCTCGACGACGCCGGCTGCATGCGGCAACCGCTCCTCGCCGTAGGTGTCGAGCAGCCGATCGGCGGCCAGCCCGTCGTCGACGAGGCGGAGTTTCCACGCCAGGTTGGCGGCGTCGCGAATGCCCGAGCACAGCCCCTGGCCGAGGAACGGTGGCATCTGATGGGCGGCGTCGCCGGCGATGAAGATCCGCCCGACGCGCATCGCCTCGGCGACCGTGGCGTGGAATCGGTACACGACCGCTCGGATCAGATCTGCGTCGTCAGGTGTGACCCACCCCTCCAGCAGCTGCCACACGCGTGCTGGTGCGACCATCTCCTCGCGCGTTTCTCCGGGCTGGAGCTGAAACTCCCACCGTCGGTAGTCGGCGTGGCCGACGACGTACGTGGTCGGTCGGTCGGGATCGCAGACCTGTTGGACGACGTGGGGGAGCGTCGGCACCGGACGTCGCAGTCGGACGTCGAGGACCAACCAGTCCTGGTCGTAACCCTGGTCGACGAACGCGAGCCCCAGACCCTTGCGGATCCGGCTCGACGCGCCGTCGGCGGCGACGAGCCAGCGGGCACTCACCGGGCCGGTGTCGGTCAGCGCCGTGACGCCCTCGTCGGTCTGCTGGACCGACGACACCTCGACGCCGAGGTGGAGCTCCACTCCCTCGTGCACCGCGGCGTGGCGCAGGAACGCTTCCAGTTCGGGCTGGTAGTACGTCACCGAGGGGTGCAGCCCGAGCGGCCAGTCGGCGTCCTCGGCGAATTCGGCACCGATGATCCGCTCGCCGTCCGGACGCACGAACTCGGCGCCCCGCAGCGGCGTCGTGATGGCGCGGAGTTCATCGAGGAGTCCGGCGTTCTGGAACACCCGTTGGATCTCGTCGTCCATCACGATCGCTCGCGGCAGGTCGTAGACCTGGGGTGCTCGTTCGAACACGTGCACCGAGAAGCCCCGCTGGGCGAGCAACAGCGCGGCCGTCACACCGACTGGCCCGCCGCCGACCACGATCACGTCGACATCGCTCATCGCTCCACCTCGTCGGTCGGGCCGAGGAACATCGTGACGAGGGCGTCGGCGTGCGCCTCGATGAAGGTGTCGGTGAGCGTGTCGTGGCCGAGCAACCGGGCCTCGGGCGCATTCACGTACGCGAGCGACGCCGCCCCGACGAGCGAGTAGTAGAGCACCACCTCGTCGATGTCGGCGACGAGGCCCGCCTCGCGGAGCCGGCGCCACTGCTCGGTGACGAGCTCGAAGCGGGGGCGTGTGTGCCGCTCGACGATCCAGTGAAGGCGGTCGGAGTCGATCGTCGCCTCCTGCACCATGATGCGGTTGAGCTCGGGCAGCCCGGCCGCCGCGCGTACGAACGCGCGGACGTTGGCGGCGAATCCATCACGGGTGTCCCAGCCCGGGACCGTCTCGCCGAGCTGTTCGCTCACGGCCTGGTCGAGGCGGTCGAAGAGATGGTCGACCGCCGCCTTCCACAACTCGTCCTTCGAGTCGAAGTGGTAGTTGATCTGTGGCTGGTGCGTGCCGGCTGCCGTGGCGATCGCCCTGGTCGATGCTCCCTCGAAGCCGTGGGCCGCGAACTCCTGGAGTGCGGCGTCGAGGAGTGCCGTGCGGGTGGCGGCGGCGCGGGCCTGGCGTCGCCGCGTCGCCGGTGGTGACGTCTCGATCGTGGTCATGGGTTGCCATTCTCTATCAAGTGATCTAATTTGTCCAGCCATGGCACTTCATCGCTTGACGTCGATCACGCTCGGCGTACCGGACGTGGCTGCATCCAGGGCGTTCTTCCACGACTTCGGGCTGACGGGCGAGGGAGCGCTGGCCACCCGTGACGGTGGCGAACAGCTCGACCTCGTGCCGTCGACCAACCGGTCGCTCCAGCGGCTCGGGGTGGGGACCGACGACTACGACGACCTCGGTCGCATCGCCGGCCGGGTCGAGCGCAGCGGTCTCGGGAGGGTCGTCGGGGCCACCGACGACCGCCTCGTGATCGCCGAGCCGGTCACCGGCCTGCTCGTCGAGATCACGCACGCCGACCCCTACGCCATCACGCCGACGCCGCACACCTTCAACCGCCCTGGCGTCAACGAGCGGTTCGACGTCCCGGCCGAGAGCGTGCTCACGTCCGATCCCGTCGCCCCCTCGAATCTCACCCACGTCGTCTACGGCACGCCCGACCAACCGACGACGCTGCGGTTCTTCACTGACGTGATGGGATTCGAGATCAGTGATCAAGTGCCAGGGATCATCGCCTTCACGCGTTGTGGCGAGGTCCACCACAACCTGGCGATCCAGGCCGCACCTGTTGCCTTCCCACACCACATCGCCTTCGAGGTCGACGACATCGACGACGTCGTACGCGGCGGGCAGCACATGGTCGACATCGACCCCGACCGCAACATGTGGGGCGTGGGCCGTCATGCGATCGGGTCGAACTGGTTCTGGTATCTCCGCGACCCGAGCGGCACGTTCGTCGAGTACACCGCCGACATCGACCGCATCTCTGCACAGGACCTCTACCGCCCGAAGGACTGGCAGGGCCACGAGTTCCTCTACTCGTTCGGCCCACCGGTGCCCACCGAGTTCCTGGAACCGGCCGACATGGCCGACCTGATCGCTGCGGCCTCCTGAGCATCGCGACCGGGGTCGGAACCCGATCGAGATCGCCTGCTCGTCGCGGGACGCCGGCGATGGCGATGACGCCGGCGATCGCTCGCGGCAGCTCAGCCGGCAGCGGCGGCGAGCCACTCGACGAGATCGGGCACCTTGTCGTCGACGGTGTGGCCCCCTGGAGCGATCGTCAGCGTGACGTCGTGGCCGTCTTCCGCGAGCCGGAGTTCCAGAAGCCGGGCCGAGTCGATGTAGGAGACGATGCCGTCGGCCAGCTGGTCGAGTCGCTCGAGGTCGCTGCGGATGGAACCGGTCGGGTCGCGCTGAGCCAGCCATCCCGCATCGTCGTACGGGTCACCGATCTGTCTCGGCGCCGTGCCGTCCTCGGCCGCCCAGAGGAAGAACGTCGCATCGAGATCGTCCGGCCAGACAGTGGGCTCCGTGAACCTCGCGACCGAAGCCTGCATCGCGTCGAGGTCGTTGCGGAACGCATCGTCGAATGCCTCGGACTGCCAGAAGTACTCGCCATCACCGAGAACGACGCCGGCGACGGGTTCCGGTGACGTTCGGGTGTTGCAGCCCGCGATCGCGACCTCGCTCGGTGCGAGCGCCGATGCGAGTGCGGGGCCGGTTCCCGCAGAGAACCCGTAGGTCACGGTACGCGCGACGTCGCCGCCGTGATCGGCTGCGTGCTGCTGCGCGTACGCAACCGCACAGTTCCCGGCCTCCGTCAGCATCTCGATGTCGTCGATGCCGATGGGGAACGGGTCCCCCGCGTACCAGGTGGGCGCGTACACCATCATGCCCGACGCGGCTGCCGCGGCGGCGACCGTCGTGTTCGACGAGGCGTCCTTTCCCTGATCGGAACGGCCGTGGAATGCCACCACGACGGGCCAGGGCCCGGGCGAGCCCGGCGTGTAGACGTCCATTCCCAGTTCGACACCGTCGACCGTCATGTACGCGAGGTCGGTCGTGGTCGTGAACGACGGCTCCGGGAGCGCAGGTGTGCTGGTCGCCGTCGGCTTGGGCGTGGTCATCGCTGCCCCCGACGTGGGCGGGGATGCGCTCGAGGTCGCCGCGGACGTGTCGGGGTCGTTCGAGCATCCCGCTGCGATGAGCGCTGCGATCACCGCAACGACACCGCAACGACACCGCACCCACTCATCCTCGCGCGGCTCCGATCGTCGTGCCAGCGGGGTGGGTCGGATCGAGCGGTTTCGTGCGGGCGAGGATCGATTCGAGGGCGTTGACGGTGCGGGAGAGATGGCGCGTCAGCTCCTCCGCAGCGCCGGCTGCGTCCCCCGCGACGGCGAGGTCCCTCAGGCGGCGGTGCGCCTCGGCGAGGTTGTAGTCCTTGGGGCGGGCGAGTGCGCTGACCTTCATCATCAACCCGGCCCGGTCCGACAGCAGCGTCGACAGGCGCAGCATCCAGGTCGAGTCGCAACACGACAGCAACTCGCGGTGGAACGCCGCATGGTCGCTCGCCGTCGACAGCCGGCTCGTGGTGAGCGCCTTCCACGCCGCCTCGACACGCCCGGCGTAGTCGCCATCGGCCTTCGCCACCGATCGTTCGAGCGCCATCGGCTCGAGCACCTGGCGCAGCTCGTAGATCTCGACGGCTTCGCCGAGGTCGACGGTTGCCACGCGCGCCGAACCGTGGGCCTGCATCTCGACGAGACCTTCGGCGGCGAGACGACCGAGCGCCTCGCGAAGTGGGGTCGCCGAGACGCCGAGCTCCTTGGCGAGCGTGGAGATCACGAGTGGGTCACCCGGCTGGAGTCGTCCGCCGACGATGGCCTCCCGCAAACGGTGGTCGGCCCACGCCGATCGCGTCATCGGGACGTTCGTGTCCGGGGGAGGCGCACTGGTCGTCGCGGTGGTCGTCGGGGAGTCGGTCACGGAGTTCATCCTCTCACATCCATGGTTGACTCGTACATCATATATGATCCATGATGGCCCGATGGGATTCCGCCTCGCCAACGTGGCCGGTCGAGCAGCGCTCGTCGCCGGCGACCACTACACCGACCTCGCCACGCACTCGTCGGGTGCGCTCGGCCCCGACCCGATGGAGGCACTCGCCCGACCCGACCTCCTCGCCGAGCTCTCGGCGGGGCTCGACGACTCGTCGGTCACCGGGTTGCTCGCCGACGTCGTGCTCGGCCCCCCGGTGCCGCGCCCGCAGAAGTCGTTCGCCGTCGGGCTCAACTACGGGGCCCATGCTGCCGAGGGCCGCATGGACGTGCCGGAGAGCCCGCTCGTGTTCACGAAGTTCCCGTCGTGCATCGTCGGTCCCACCGCCGACGTCGAGCTCCGCAGCGACCGGTGCGACTACGAGGGCGAACTCCTCGTGGTGATCGGCAAGGGCGGCAAGGACATCGTCCGTGAGGACGCCTGGAACCACGTCGTGGGTCTCACCGTCGGCCAGGACATCTCCGACCGGCCGATGCAGTTCGCAGCGAAGCCGCCGCACTTCGACCTCGCCAAGTCGTTCGACACGTTCGGCCCGACCGGCCCCGTGCTCGTGTCGGTCGACGAGGTCGCCGATCGCGACAACCTGCACATCACGTGCTCGGTCAACGGCGAGGTACGCCAGGACGACACCACCGCCAACCTGATCTTCGACGTCCCGGCACTGATCAGCTACCTGTCGCACATCACGACGCTCGTCACGGGTGACGTGATCTTCACCGGGACCCCCGAGGGCGTCGGGGGTGCGCAGGGCAAGTATCTCGCCGATGGCGACGTGATCACCACGACGATCGACGGCATCGGCACGATGACCAACCGATGTGTCCGCGTGAGCGACTACGCCAGGGTCGGTGCGTGATGGCGCTCAACGGACTGCTCGACATCGAACTCAGCGTGCCGGACCCGGCCGGGCTGGCCTCCTTCTGGGAGCGCCGCGGTCTGACCCGCACCGACGACGGCGTGCTGGGCACCGCCGACCGCGAGGTGCAGCTGCGCGTCGCCGAGGGAACGCATCGCCACCTCTCCGAGCTGCATCTGAGCTGCGACACCGAGCAGGACCTCACCGACATCGCTGCTCGCATCGGTGCGATGGGCGTCGAGTCGACCATCGAGGGCACCACGCTGCGCTGCATCGACCCGGTCTTCGAGCACCGGGTCGTGATCGATGTGGGCGCCCCACACCCCCTGTCGCCAGCACAGCAACGTGCGTACAACGGTCCCGGCGAGCAGGTTCGGGCGAACGACCGCGCTGAAGCCGTGGTCGAAACGGATCCTCGTCCACCGAGGCGGCTCGGTCACGTCGTGTTGGGCACCCCCCATCTCGGCGAGGCGACGGCGTTCTTCTTCGACGGGCTCGGCTTCAAGGTGTCCGACCAGATCCTCAACGGCGTCGCCACGTTCGGTCGCATCGAGTCCGACCACCACAACCTGCTGCTCCAGCCGGCGCCGACCAGCTACCTCAACCACTATGCGTTCGAGGTCGACGACATCGACGCGGTCGGAGCCGCCGGAACCGCGGTGGTGGCCGAACGCGCCGAGTCGCACGTCGTCGGGCTGGGCCGCCACAACCTCGGCTCGAACGTCTTCTGGTACCTCACCGACCCTGCAGGCACCTACTTCGAGTTCTTCTCGGACATGGACCAGATCGTCGACGACGAGGCATGGGAGCGCGAGCACCTGAAGCGCGACTGGGAGGGATCCGACGGCCCGGCGGGGTTCTCCGTGTGGGGGCCGAAGGAGCCGCCGCCGGAGTTCTTCAACCCCCTCGACCTCGACGTCATCGGCGCCGCCCGCGAAGCGCTCGGCTGGGACTGACCGCGTGGACCTCGGGATCGGCGGCCGCCGCGCCGTCCTGCTCGCGTCGAGCCGCGGTCTCGGCCGGGCCTGCGCCGAGAGCATCGCCCGTGAGGGCGTCGACGTCGTCGTCAACGGACGGACCGCCGATGATGTGGCGTCAGCGGTCGAGGAGATGAACGGCCGGTACGGCGTACAGGTGACCGGCGTGGTCGGCGACTCCTCGACCGCCGAGGTCCACGACGCCCTCCTCGCCGCGTGCCCCGAGCCCGACATCGTGCTGCTCAACGGTGAGGGCCCGTCCCCGATGCCGTTCGGCCGCATCGACGAAGCGGCCATGGAAGCATCGCTGCATCAGTCGTTGATCGGCCCGCTGATGTTCGTGCAGCGCGTGCTGCCCGGGATGTGTGAGCGCGGCTTCGGGCGGATCGTGGCGATCAGCTCGGCGATGGTGAAGTCGCCGAACCCGATGATGAGCCTGTCGCACGGTCCACGCCTCGGGCTGACGGGCGTGCTCAAGGGGCTCTCGAAGGACGTCGTGCGGCACAACGTGACGATCAACCAGCTGCTTCCCGAGCGGTTCGACACCGGCCGCCAGCAGCAGATGGCGAACCTCGTGATGAAGGTGAAGGGCATCACCTACGACGAGGCTCGCGCCGAGCAGGTGGCCTCGATCAAGGCGGGCCGCCTGGGCCGACCCGACGAGTTCGGCGATGCGTTCGCCTTCCTGTGCGCTGCCCAGAGCGGCTACCTGAGCGGTCAGAACCTGCAGCTCGACGGCGGCAGCTACGAGGGGGTGTTCTGATGGCCGGCGTGGAGACCGCCGAGCGCGTCGACGTGGTGATCGTCGGCGCCGGCCCGACCGGGCTGACCGCCGCCCGACTCTGTGGCCGGCTCGGGTTGTCTGCCGTCGTCCTGGAGCGGCGCGACGGGCCGCAGCGCTCGCCCGCTGCACACGTCGTCAACGCTCGAACCTTCGAGATCTGGCGCCAGGCGGGCGTCGACATGGAACCCGTGCTCGACCAGTGCCTCCCGCCAGACGAGGCGGGCGAAGTGCACTGGGTCACCAGGCTCGGCGGCGACGTCGTCGGCTCGTTGCCGTTCGAACGGCAGGGCGACGAGATGCTGGCGATCACCCCGACGCCGATCCGCAACCTCAGCCAGCACCGGCTCGAACCGTTGTTGCTGTCCCCGGAGCTCGATGTCCGCTACGGCCACACGTGGGCGTCGCTGAGCGCACGGGCGGACGGGGTGACCGTCGATGTCGACGGGCCGCAGGGTTCGTACCGGATCGACGCGAGTTACCTGCTCGCCGCCGACGGCGCGGCCAGCGCCGTGCGACGCTCGCTCGGCATCGAGCTGACCGGGCCGCGGACGATCCAGTCGCTCGTGATGGTGCATCTCGGCGCGGACTTCCGCTCGCTCGTCGGTGATGCAAAGGGTGTGCTCTACTTCCTCGTCGACCCCGCGGCCGGCGGCCCGTTCGTGAATCACGGCGCCGATCAGGAGTGGGTGTTCATGCACGGCTGGGACCCCGAGGCCGAACCGATGGAGGCCTTCACCGAAGATCGCTGCCGCGACCTCGTGCGTGCGGCGCTGGTCGACCCCACCGCCGAGTTCGAGGTGCTCGGTGTCTCCAACTGGCACATGAGCGCACAGATCGCCGACACCTACCGCAGCGACCGGACCTTCCTCGTGGGAGATGCGGCCCATCGGTTCCCGCCGACCGGTGGGCTCGGGCTGAACACGGGTGTCGCCGATGTGCACAATCTGATGTGGAAGGTCGCCGCGGTCGAAGCGGGCTGGGCCGATCCGTCGATCCTCGACACCTACGAGGCCGAGCGTCGACCGGTCGCGCAGTTCAACTGCGACCAGTCGCTCGCCAACGCATTCAAGCTGTTCGAGGTGCCGAGCGCGTTCGGCTTCACCGATGATCCCGACGACTCCGCACGGGTCGTCGCCGAGGTGTTGGCCGACCCGGCGCGTCGAGCTGTCGTCGAGGATGCGATCGCCCGGCAGGCGATCCACTTCGACTTGCTCGGCCTCCAACTCGGCCACGTCTACGACGGACCTCTCGTCGTCAGCGACGGTACCCAAGCCGTTGCGCTCGACGAACCGGCGCGTGACTACCTGCCATCGACGCGTCCCGGCGGCCGACTCCCGCACGGATGGCTCGACGACGGCACCTCGACGCTCGATCTCGTCCACCCGGCCAGGCCGACGGTGCTGACCCGAGCTGGTGTCGAGCCGCCGGCGGTTCCCGACTGGGCAACGGCCCGAACGGTGGAGGTCGAGGTGTGGGACGACACGTTCGGCATCTCGCCGGACCTGTGTCTCGTCGTGCGACCCGATCAGCACGTGGCCGCCCGGTGCCCGGTCATGGACGCTGCCGACGTGCTCGAACGGCTCTTCCCGGTGACCGCGGAGATGGCGCTGTGAACGACGAGATCGCTGACGCGACGACAGGCGCCACGCGGCCCAACGTGCTGTTCGTCATCTGCGATCAGCTGCGCGCCGACCACCTCGGCTTCGCCGGCAACCAGGTCGTGCGCACGCCGCACATCGACTCGATCGCGGCCGGCGGCACCGTGTTCGACCGGGCCCATGTCAACAATCCGGTGTGCATGCCGAACCGGTCGACGATCATGACCGGCCGGATGCCCTCGGCGCACGGGGTCGTCTTCAACGACCGGTCGCTCGAACCCAACGTCAACACCTTCGTCGCCCAGCTGCGCGATGCCGGCTGGCGTACCGCCCTCTTCGGCAAGTCGCACCTGCAGCACGGCGAGAGCCGTGACGCAGTGGTCGACTTCGGCAGGGCGCCCGGCGTGTTCTCGCCGTTCGAGGAGCGCTGGGACTCGCTCGAGCATCAGGAGCGCTACGAGAACGGGGGCGTGGTCGCCCCCGACGACTTCTACGGCTTCGGCCACATCGAGTTGACCGTCGGTCACGGCTCGATGACCGGTGCCCACCACTACCAGTGGGCCCGCGCCAAGGGCGTCGATCACGACCTCCTGCGCTGCGGGCTGGATCCGAAGGCCGACATTCCCGGACGCCGCGACGAGTGGTGGCAGATCCATCCCGCGCCGTACCCCGACGACGCCTACTCGACCACGTTCGTCACCGAGCGCACGATCGACTTCATCGAGACCGCCGAGGCCGACGGCGAACCGTGGATGGCGTGGTGTTCCTATCCCGACCCGCACCATCCCCTGTCGCCGCCCGAACCGTGGTTCAGTCGCCACGATCCTGCCGACATCGACCTGCCGGCGACGTTCGCCGACCCCGGCGACGACTGGGCGCCGCACCTCGACGTGCTGCGCAGTCTCGACCCGAGCAGGCGCGGCCACGGCCAGTACGTGATCCCCTTCGGGCCGACACCGGAGCAGGCCCGGGCGTGCATCGCCGTCACCTACGGCATGATCGAGGCGATCGATGCCGGCATCGGCCGCATCCTCGCCACGCTCGATCGGCTGGGTGCCACCGACGACACGATCATCGTGTTCACCAGCGACCACGGCGACATGATGGGCGACCACGGCCTGATGCTGAAGGGTGTGATGCACTTCCACGGATGCCTGCGGGTGCCGATGGTGGTCAACGCTCCCGGGCGCAACGGGGCTCGAACCTCGTCACTCGCCGCGAGCATGGACCTGCCGCACACGATCCTCGATCTGTGCGGCGTCGCCGAGTTCCAGGGGATGCAGGGCACGAGCCTCGTCCCGCTGCTCGACGACCCATCGGTGACGCTGCGCGACGACGTGTTGGTCGAGGACGACTTTCCGGCGTCGGCCCTCGGGGGCCTGCTCCCGCTCAAGACGCGAACGGTCGTCACCGAGACGCATCGGTACACGCGCGACAGCAACGGCTTCGAGATGCTGTACGACCTGGGCGTCGACCCCGACGAACTCGTCAACCTGGCGGCCCGTGATCGTGGCGCTCGCAGCACGATGGTCGACACGATGGTCGACGCGCTCCTGCGGGCCGACGATCTCACCCGCACCGAACCCGTCACTCCCTGACCATTCCCATCGGTCGTCGAGGCCGTCATGGGCTTCGTGCCGCGCTCGGGTTCGGCCGGGAACACCTCGCCGCGCAAGGCTGGGAGTCGGGCAGACACGCCCATCCCTGACCGATCACGTCTGGGGTCTGATCCCAGACGTGAGGCTTGGAGCAGCGATGACCAGCGAACGACCGGCGCACCGGCGCATCGAACCGATCGATCTCGACGACGTCACCGACGACGAGCTGCGCGCCACGCTCGCGGGTGCGCTCACGCTCGACGGGCGACCGCTCAACATCTTCGGCGTGCTGGGCCACCACCCGAAGCTGCTGAAGCGTTTCAACCTGCTCGGTGGATTCCTGCTCAACAAGGGGCTGCTTCCCGAGCGTGAACGCGAGCTGGTGATCCTGCGCGTCGGCTGGAACGCGCAAGCCGTGTACGAGTTCGGTCAACACACCGTCATCGGCAAACGCTGCGGGCTCACGGACGAGGAGATCGCCGCGCTGACGAGGTCGCCGCACGATCACGCCTGGAGCGCCGAGGATCTGGCGTTGATCGCCCTCGCCGACGACCTCGCCGCCGGCGACTGTGTGGGCAACGGGACGTGGCTGGCACTCACGACGCGGTGGTCGGAGGCCGAGCTGGTCGAGCTCCTGGTCGTCGCCGGCTTCTACCGACTCGTGTCCGGCTTCCTCAACAGCGCCGGCGTCCAACTCGACGACGGCGTCCCCGGATTTCCCGCCTGACTGTCACATCTGGGGTCCGACCCTGATGTTGCAGTCAGGCGGGGAGCGTTCATCTGAGCGCTTTGATCGCGTTCGTCCAGGCTTGCTTGTACTCGAGTACCGCCTTGTCGAACCTGCCGTCTGCGGCGTAGGCCTCCGCGTCGGCCAGAGACCGTTGGGCCGTCGCGATGTTCCTGGTGTCTCCGCCACTGTCGACGGCGATCTGCAGCTGAGCTGCCGCGAGACGACGATCCGCTTCCACCAGGTCGTCGATCGCTTCGCCGGCGACTGGCAGGTCGACCTTGGAGAGCGCGATGACGGCCTGGTGTTCACGGTCGAACACGCGGTTGCCATTCGTCGGATCGAGCGTGACGTCGTCGAGCCACCATGCCGACGTCAGGCTCTGATCGATCCGTTCGATCGCCTGTGCGATGAACTTGTCGTCCTGACGGTCGCCCGAGGGAACGGCGGCGGAGAGCGCGTCGCGCGCGGACTCCTTCAGGTAGCGCGGCGCGTCCAGTTGGAGACCGATCACGACTGGGTCGTGATCGGAGGATCGATACGGATCCGGTGCGTAGATCGCTTGTTGGGGCGGCTGCTTGAACGACGTGTCGTAGTCGATCAGGTCGGCCTCGTCCGCGTTGATGTGCCAGACGGTGACGCCGGTGACCTGGTCGACGAGGTCGGCGCTCGCGAGGGCATGATCGAGGTAGCCGATCTGGCCGTCGAAGACGTAGGAATAGGCGTCCTCGCCCTGGAACAGCTGGATCAGATCGGTGTAGTCGTCCGCGGTACCGGCGGCGTCGTCGGACCCGGCGATGATGGCATCGATCGGGTCCTCCTTGTCGTAGGAGTTGAGGTCGCCGATGATCAGCGTGTCGGCGTCGCCGCTGCCGGTCGGGTCGGTGGCGAGCCAGTCGACGAGGGCCTCGGCGGCCGCTGTCCGCGTCGCGTTGCAGTTGCCGGCGCCGTCACCCAGGTCGGGGTCGCCGACGTCGTTGCACCTTGAACCCTTGGACTTGAGGTGGTTGACCGCCACGGTGAACACGCTGCCCGACGAGTCGGCGAAGCTCTGTGCGAGCACCGGACGGCTCTTGGTGTCGATGAAGCGGGGATCGACGCTGCTGTCGAGAATCGCGTACCCACCCTCTGGTGACACGGACCCGGGCCGATAGACGATGGCGACCTTGATGGCATCGGTGCCGATGGTTCCAGTCGACACGTAGTCGTAGGCGCCCGGACCGTTCACGGCGTTGAGACTGTCGACGAGGTCGATGACCGCGTCATCATTGACGTTGTTCTCGATCTCGATCAGGCCGACGATGTCCGCGTCGATCGCCGTGATCGCCGCAACGATCTTGTCGCGTTGCCTCGTCAACTCCTCGGCGTTGTCGGCTCCGCGGCACTCCTGGTCTTCGTCGGGTCCACAGATGTCGTTTCTTCCGTCGTCGATCGTGGTGAAGTAGTTGAGGACGTTGAACGAAGCGACGCGAACGTCGCCGCCCACCTCGTCGGGTGCAGCGGTGCGCGGGTTGACGGAGCTGTAGTCGGCGCCCTGGGTCGGTTGGATCCGGTAGAGCCCGAACCCGTAGTCCATCACGCCGGTCACGTTGGCGACGGTGTCGCCGCCCCGGAACAGGTTGTCCAGGTCGAACACCGCGCCGTTCGGGTGGATCGCCGGGTCGGGATTCTGGCTGGATCGCCCGTCGTCGAGGGTGATCCGGTCGAGCAGGAACTCGGCGGCCGCCGCGACGGCATCCGGTCCGGGTTCGAACTCGGCGGTGGGGGTGAGCCGACGCTCGGAGGTGAGCACGATCTCGCCGAACCGGTCGAAGTTGAAGTACTCGGAGATCACGAGGGCCTGCGGGAACGTGATCGACATGCCCTCGGACGGCTCGAAGTCGTCGACTGCGGTGACCGGAAGGGCCAGTGTTGCCGGTGTCGGAGCGGTGTTCCCGGAGTCGCAGATGAGCACGGCGGTCGCAGTGATCTCGGTGCGGCTGAAGAACTCCTGGACCTGACCGACCACCCGGACGCGATCGCCGGTGTTGACGTCGACCGTCGGGTTGGATCCGTCGAACACGAAGATGCCCTCGGACGTCAGCGGGTCGGCATCTGCGTCGACATCCTCCTCCTGGAGGTGGAACCCGTTGAGGTCACCATTGGTGCCGTTGGCGCCGTCCTGGAAGTCACCGACGACCACGGCCTCGACGATGTGGGTCTCGCCCACGAGTGGGCTCGCTGCGCCGTTGCCCTGGATGGCACTGATCAGCGTGGCGGGCTCGCCGCAGAAGCCGGTCGGCGGCGGCACGACGATCTCGTTCGGTGCGCCCGGCGTGTTGATCGCTTCGCCGACGGTCGCCGTTCCGCTGAAGCCGGGGATGCCCGCGAGGTCGAAGTCGTTGCGGACCCAGTCGGCGGGCGCATCGGTGTCGGTGCCGTCCGGGAAGCGCGAGGCGCCGCCCGGTGCGAATGAGCTGACGCCGTCGTAGTTCGGGCCGAGCACCGTCGAGGAGTACGTGAGGTCGCCTGCACCGCCATCCGCTACTGCGACGTCATCGACGATCCGTGTCCATGGCGCGACGTCGATGACTCCATCGTCGTCCACATCGACGTCGATGTCGTCGTCGGCTGCGCCGGTGAACCCCTCGACGAGGAGCAGCGTGATCGTCCCGTTCTCGAGCGCATTGGCCGGCAGTGAGGCCAGGTAGAAGCCGGCGGCGTCTGTCGTGCCGAGCGGGATCACCTCGTCGACGGTCCCCGTGGCACTGCTCGCGTCACCCTCGATCTCGAGGACGGAAAGGTTCGACAGGTCGGCCGACGGCGCGCCGTAGACCTCGATGTACTCGACGTCGGCGCCCGTCGTGCTCGCCGAGAACTCGTTGATGACCGGGTCGGCCGGACCACTGCCACCTCCGCACGTGGTGGTGTGGGTGCCGAGCCCGTCGAAGGTGTTGTTCGGGAAGGTGTTCCATCCCGTCGAGGCGTCGAACGGGTCGTCGGCATTGGTGTCGCCGCCGCAGATCGTCTCGTTGCGCCGCAGGGTGTCGTCCTGACCTCCGCCCGGCCACTGACTGCCCGGATCGGTTCCGATCTGGCCGAATGCGTCGATGACGGCACCGTTCTTGCGGAGGACCACGGCATCGTCGCCGTTGAAGTTGATGACCGAACCACTGGTCACGTCAGCTTCGGCAAGGATGGCTGCGTCGGCTGAAGGATGCGCGAGCACGTACACGTCGGCGTCGGCAATCGCCCCGGTGAGCGCGAGCGTCTGACTAGGGGCGGATGCACCGTTGCTGTAGAGCTCCAGCGCGTAACCGCCGGCGGCGAGATCGATCGCACCGCCGGTGCCGTTGTAGATCTCGATCGCTTTGTTGAACGACGACCCTTCGATGTACTCCGACATGAACAGCTCGGTCGGGGCAGCCGCGGTGGCCGGCGGCGAACCGCCGATCAGCACGGGGACGAACGAGGCGACGAGTGCCCCTGCCAGTGCGAGTCGACGAACCGAGGTGGACCGGGTGTGAGCCGTGCCGATCATGGTGATCCCTTCCGAAGCGCCCGCTGCGGATGTTCGATGTGCCAACCGGGCGCCTCGCGGAACCCAGCGGTGTTCAGGTGACTGATGAACCGGTTCCCCCCGACCTGGTGATCGGGGGGAACCGGTGATGCATCAGGGCAGCTCGTTGACCCGGTCGGTGCTCGGAGGAGCGACCGGGCTGAACGTGCCGAGGTAGTTGATGAGGGCCTGCAGGTCGTTGCCGCCGTCGAGCCGCGGCGCAGTGATCGTGGCGAACGTCGTGAAGTTGTCCCCGCCGTCGGCGAGGAAGTTGTTCACCGTCACGTTGTACGTCGCGGCGGGGTTCAGCGCCACGCCGTTCAACTGCACGTTGGTGACCGAGACCGAGGTGCAGTCGCCGTCCACGATCGTGCTGGCGAGGTCGTATGTGAACCCTTCGGACACGCCGAGGTGCAGGAACGGACGGCTCGAGCCGAGCGGTTGGCACTGCTCCTCGAGGACCGAGACGATCTGTGCGCCGGTCATCGGGAACGTCACCAGCGTGTTGCCGAACGGCTGGAACGTGAATGCTTCGCCGAACGTGACGACACCATCTCCCTCATCGCCCGATTGGGCAAACGTGAGGTCCGAGCGCACACCGCCCGGGTTCATGAATGCCACGTCCGCGAAGTTCGACGACGTCGCCCACTGCTGGGCGTCGGCGACCAGGTTGCCGGCAGCGGACTCGACGCCGCGATCGGATCCGGTCGGATCCCCGCCGCGGGTGATGTCGGCCGTGATGTTGCCGACGGGCGTGTTCCCCGACTCGTCGAACAGGGGCTGCCACTTCGCGATGATCGCCGTCTGCGCCGGATCGGGTGTCAACGCTGCCTGCTCGACGATGTGGTTCTCCGACGTGCTGAGGTCACGGCGGACGTCCTTGGTCCGCTTGTCGAGAACCAGGTTGACCTCGGTGACGACACGCCCGAACGAGTAAGCGCTCGTGACGATTCGCGGATCGCCGGCCGGGTCGTCGAGGACGCAGTTGTACGGCAGGTGGGTGTGGCCGGTGATGACGACGTCGATCTCGGGATCGAGCGCGTTGTTGATGGCCACGATCGGCCCGGAGATGCCGACGCAGGCGTCGACGTCACCCGGAGGCGGAGTTTGCGACCCGCCTTCGTGCAGGAGCACGACGATCGATTCGACACCCTGCGCCTTCAGGATGGGCACGAGCGCATTGGCGGTCTCGGCTTCGTCGAGGAAGTCCCATCCCTCGATGCCGGCGGCGGCCACCAGAGTGTCGGTCGCCTCGAGGGTCATCCCGATGAAGCCGACCTTGACGTTCTTGACCCGCTCGATCCAGTACGGCGGAAGCGGCGTCTCGCCGGTCTCGTTGACCACGTTGGCGGCGAGCCACTGGAAGTCGGCGCCCGGGTACGGCTCCTCCGGGAAGTAGCAGCCGTCGACGGGATGACAGCCACCGTTCTGCATGCGCAACAGCTCGGTCACGCCCTCGTCGAACTCGTGGTTGCCGACGCTCGACACGTCGAGCTGCATCGCATTCAGCGACTCGACCGAGGGTTCGTCGTGGAAGAGCCCGGAGAATGCCGGCGATCCGCCGATCAGGTCGCCGGCGGCGACGGTCAGACTGTACTTGTTGCCCTGGCGCAACTCGTTGAGCTTGGCGGACAGGTATTCCGAGCCGCCGGCCGGGGCACCGTTGATGTCCCCAGGTGTGGTCGCCTCGAGATGGCCGTGGTAGTCGTTGATCCCGAGGAGCTGCAGATCGATCAGCTGCCCCTTCGGATCGAGATTGCCGGGAGGCTGCGGGTTGCCGTTGCGGCCGGCTGACGCGGTGTTGGCGCTGAACGCTGCGGCACCGAACGAGATGGCGACGGCGCTCGTGACGGCGATGATGCGGCGGCGTCTCTGGCTCCCCCGCATTGTGTATGGGTTGGCGGACATCGGGTTCCCCTATTCGGTCGTTGGCGGTCGACTCCCGGCTCGCCGGGAGGACCAACCGTTGTAGCACAGTCCAACGACCCCCCCGAACGGCGGGGTCAGGAGGTCATGCCGCCGAGGCCGACGAGGCCGCGAGCGAGCTCGATCTCACCCATGTGGCGCAGGCCGTGCTGGTACAGCCAGCACTCGAACCCGTCGAGCACGGTGATCCCTGCCGGCCCGGCGCAGCGTGCACTGTAGGTACTGGCGATCACCGGGGGGTACGGCTTCGCGACCAGGACCCGCGTGAGGTCGGCTGGATCCATCGATGCGAGGTACGCCTCGGTCCGCTCGAACACCGCCCGCTGGTAGTCCTTGTAGGCGTCGTAGTCGCCGATGCGCTGGGCGACCATCTCGTCGACGGTCTTCTCCTTGCCGTGGTCGGCGATCGTGAGCTGCAGCCGTTCCTGCCACTCGTCATTCCAGATCGGCGGCTCGCCCGTGATCACCATGAACGACCCGTCGTGCACGTTCACGTAGTGGAACAGCGAGAACGCGATCGGCAGCACGCCCTCGCGCTCGAAGTGGTTGACGTGTTCCAGCTCCATCGTGTCGACCGCCTGGTAGTACAGCGAGTGCATCGTGCGCATGCGCCGGTACAGCGAGTCCTGGATCGGATCGGCCAATGGCGGCCCGGCGTTGAGGTCGAGGTCGATGTCGGTCATGACGTTCCTTCCGGTGGAGACGTCTCGGGTGGTCCGAGGCGGGTGAGGCGGCAGGCGGATCCGTCCCCGGAGCCGCCGGGCGGCGTCTCGGCAACGGGAATCGTGTCGGCGTTCACCGTGTCGTCGTCCGGGCCGGAGCCGGTTCGTGCAGCTCGATCATGTTGCCCGACGGATCGAACAGGAACGTCTGGCGCGCCGAGCCGACCCCGCTGGGATCGCGGACGTCGATGCCGCCACTGCGGAGTTCGGCAACGGTGGCGTCGAGGTCGGCGACCTGGATGGCGAAGTGCTGGCCGCAGCTGTTGGGGACCTCACCTTCGATCAGGTGGACCTGCTGACCACCGATGTCGAGCCATGCCCCACCGAACGGGAAGTCGGGGCGATCCGTGCGAGCGGTCAGCCCGAGCACCTCGGTGTAGAACTCGATGCTCTCGGCCGCGTCGCTCACGTTGATCGACACGTGATGAACCCCCAGCGGCTGCACCGCATCAGTGTGCCAGATGAGACGCTGGGGTCTGACCCCGTGTCTCAACTGGGCGGCTCAGGTGCGTGCGGCGTCGAGCAACATGCGGCGCTCGGCGGTCGCCAGCACCCGGCGGGCGGCCGTGACGGCGTCGGGATCGACCGAGATCGACGTGATGCCGAACCGCACCAGGTGCTCGGCGAACGCCGGGTTGCGAGACGGTGCGAGCCCGCACAGCGACGACGTGATGCCGACCTCGCGGCAGGCGGTGACGATCTGCCCGATCGCCCAGAGGACGGCGGCATCGCTCTCGTCGAACAGCTCGGCGAGCATCTCGGAGTCGCGGTCGACACCCAACATCAGCTGCGTCAGGTCGTTGCTGCCGATCGACACGCCGGCGATGCCGAGAGCGGCGTAGTCGGGGATCCGGGCGATCACCGACGGCACCTCGGCCATCACCCAGGTGACGAGCCCGCGCTGTCGTCCGAGGCGGCTCGCGTCGATCGCTTCCAGACAGGCCTCCAGCTCCCACTTCGTCCTGACGAAGGGGATCATCACCTGCAGGTTCGGGAACTCCTCGCGCACCCGGCCGAGCGTCTCCAGCTCGAGCGCGAACGTCTCGGGATCCTTGATGTAGCGGTAGCAGCCCCGGTAGCCGATCATCGGGTTCTGCTCCTCGGGCTCGAACTGCTCGCCGCCGGTGAGGCCACGGAACTCGTTCGACCGGAAGTCCATCGTCCGGTAGACCACCGGGCGCGTCCCGAACGCGCCGGCGATCTGTCCCAGCTGCCCCGACATCGAGCTGATGAACTCGTCGCTGCGGCCGTCGGCGATCAGCGCGCGTGGGTGCTGCCCACCGAGCGCGTCGACGACCATGAACTCGCCGCGCAGCAGCCCGACTCCGTCGACGTCGAGTGCAGCCACTTCCGCAGCTCGGTCGGCCATCGCCAGGTTGACGTACAGCTTGGTGGCCGTCACCTCGGACACGGTCGCGGGGGTCGGGCTGGAACGCTCGACCTCTCGGCTCGTGATCACCGCCGGCAGATGGCTGGCGCGATCGCCGGCGAACACCTGACCGGCAGCGGCATCGACGGTCACCATGTCGCCGTTGCGCAGCGTCGTCGTCGCCGTGCGGGTTCCGACGATCGCCGGGAGCCCGAGCTCGCGGCTGACGATCGCGGCGTGGCACGTGCTGCCGCCCGCGTCGGTGACGAGTGCGGAGGCGCGACGCATCGTGGCGACCCAGTCGGGTGAGGTCATCTCGGCGACGAGCACGTCGCCGTCGGCGAGCAGGTGGCCGTCGGCCGGTGACGTCAGGATCCGCACGCGCCCCGATGCATTGCGATCGCCGACCCCGAGGCCCTGCAGGATCGGCGTCTCCGCTGTGTCGAGCGTCGATGGTTCGAGGGTGGTCAGCGGCCGTGACTGGACGACGAACAGTTCGTCGCCGACGAACGCCCATTCGACATCCTGCGGGCTGCCGTAGTGCCGCTCGATGTCGATGCCGAGCCGTGCGATTCGCACGACCTCGTCGTCGGTCAGGACGCGACGCCAGCCCTCGGCAGGATCGAGTTCTTCGAGGACATCGCCGTCTGGACCGGTGGTGATGCGCGCCGACTGGCACCCGATCCGCACGTCACGCAACATCTTCGTGGTCCGGTCGACGTGGTACGTGTCGGGCTCGACACGCCCCGACACCACGACCTCGCCGAGGCCGAAGGCCGCCTCGATCACGACCTGCTCGCGCTCGGCGGGATCGACCGTGAACATCACGCCGGAGCGATCCGATGCCACCATCTGTTGGACGATCACGGCGATCGCCGGCTCGTCGAGCAGCCCGCGATCGACGCGGTACGACGCGACCCGTTCGCCGAACAGCGATGCCCAGCAGTCGGTGATCCGCTCGAGGAGTTCGGGCGCACGAACGTTGGTGAAGGTCTCGTTCATCCCGGCGAACGAAGTGTCGGTCGAGTCCTCGGCGGTTGCCGACGACCGAACGGCCACTCTGACGTCCGGTCCGAGTGCGTTCAGCCTCGCCAGCACATCGTCGGCGAGCGCGGCCGGCAACTCGCAGGAGCGCACGGAGCTGCGCATCTGCCGGGCCTGGTCGGCCAGCGCATCGGGCGTCAGTTCCGCGGCGTTGCGTGCGTGTTCGGCGAGTTGGTCGCGGAGCCCGGCGTGCTCCATTGCCTCGAGATAGGCCTCGGCGGTGACGACGAACCCTGGCGGCACCGGGAACCCGGCAGCGATCATCTCGCCCAGGTTGGCCCCTTTGCCTCCGACGAGTCCGACGTCAGCCAAGCCGACTTCGGACAGGTCCACGATCGGGCGAACCCGGGTCAACTGCGCCATGGCCATCTCCCTCGACAAGTCGCAGGATCGTCCTGCGATCCGATTCCAGGGTCGCCCGGGGCGGCCCGCGGGGCCAGTGCCGAACGTCCCTCGAGTGCGATGCCTACAGGCCGTCGAGTTCGTAGATGTTGCGGGCGGGCTCGTCGGCCGGGTCGATCTGCAGGTCCTTCAGCAGACCGTGGCGGAGGTCGTAGGCCCAGCCGTGGACGTGGTTGCCCATGTCGTTGCCCCAGCGCCGCTGCACGAATGACGTCGAGCACAAGCGGTACACCTGCTCGCGCACATTCAGCTCGACGAGCCGCTGATGGCGCAGGACCGGGTCGTCGATCGCGTCGAGCTCGTCGTGATAGATCCGGTAGACGTCCTTGATCGTGCGCAGCCACTTGTCGATCAAGCCGTGATACGACCCGTCGACCGCCGCGGCCACACCACCGCATCCGTAGTGGCCGCAGACGATCACGTGCTCGACTTCGAGCACCTCGACGGCGAACTGCAGCACCGACATCAGGTTCATGTCGGTGTGGACCACGAGGTTGGCGATGTTGCGATGGATGAACATCTGCCCAGTGCGCATGCCGACCATCTCGTTGGCGTTGACCCGGCTGTCGGAGCACCCGATGAACAGGTACTCGGGCGACTGTCCCTCGGCGAGCCGCTCGAAGTGGTCGGGATCCTTGGAGAGTTCGGACTCGACCCAGCGACGATTGTTCTCGAACAACTGGGCGTACTTCGGAGTGATCACACCGCAAGCCTGCCAGACGAGTCGCCCGGACGACGCACCTCCGTTCGCTCGCTTCTGCGGTGCACCCACACCATGACGACACCGCGACGGCACCATGACGGAAGGTCAGTTCGTGCAATGCCGTTCGTAGAATGTCAGCCATGGGTCAGCCCGTCGACGAGGGAACCTGGACGTTCCTGACGAACCATTCGCACGTGTTGATCTGTCTCACGCGCGATCCCGGCATGCGGTTGCGCGACCTGGCCGACGAGGTCGGGATCACCGAGCGTGCCGTCCAGGGAATCGTCAAGGATCTGGAGACCGCCGGCTGCATCACGCGCCACCGCGAGGGGCGACGCAATCGCTACGACATCGTGCACGATCGACCCATGCGGCACCGGGTGGAGCGCCATCACGTGGTCGGCGACCTGCTCGACGCCATGGCGCCCACCTCCGACGGCACCTGACGGCGCGCTCCGACGTGCCGCTACGCCGTGGGAGGCGGTGGCGGCGGAGGTTCGGCCGGCGGTGGTGGCGGGGGTGGGGGAGAGGAGGCCGGAGGAGGGGGTGGAGCGGAGACCGGCGGTGCAGTCGGCGCAGGGGCCGGTGGGGGAGGAGGAGATGACGCCACGGGCGGTGCATCCGTTGGGGGGTGCGGCGCAGGTGGGGTGTCGACGGCGCCCGGCGGCGGAGGGGGCACAGCGCTGACGCCCGCGGTGTGCTCAGCCGGCTCCGGGGACTGCCCCTTGCGACGCAGCAGCAGGAAGGCGATCAACCCGATGAGCACGAGACCGACCACCACGAGCAGCGGGATCAACCACGAGTTGTCGGAGCCGCCGCCCGGTGTCCATTCGGCGGTCATCGTGGCGTCGCCGCCCTCGACGAACGACGCGTCGGCGGTGATCGCCCAGGTCGCGGTCGATCCGTCGGTGGAGGTGGCGTTGTTGTCACCCAGCGAGCCGGGGCCGGTTGCGGTGAACACGATCGAGAACAACTCGTCGAAGTCGATGCCGGGTAGCGGCAGGTCCTCGGCTCCTGCGGTGAGCTCCTCGACGCCCTGGAGCACGGCCGAGAACCGGGTGCCCGAGCCGTCCTGCTCGATCGTGAACGACGAATCGGGGCCGATCGAGTTCAGTTCGTCGATGGGTACGCCCTCCACGATGCAACCCACGCCGACCTCGGTGCCGTTGTCGATCTCGCGGGTCGACACCTCGTAGTCGGTGAACGACGAGCCGAGGTCGCCGCAGGGATCGTCGCCCTCGGTGAGTTCGTTCAGCAGGTCCTCGCCGCTGAGTTCGTCGAGGAGCCCGGTGTCCTGGCCGAGCATGTTCCCGAGCTCGGCGAGCTGCTCGGTGTCGATGAGCGTGACCAGTTCCACGTCCGCGGTGCCGTCGTCGTTGATGGTGATGTTCGACTCGACGCTGAAGCATCCCGCAAGGGCCAGCGAAGCGGTAACGAGTGCGAGTGCTGTGGCCGCTCGCCGGAGTGGTCGTCGTGGCATGGTGGCGACGGTAGTCGCGGCCCCTCGACCCGTGAGGGATTCATACCATCGGGGGTATATTTGGCGCTACGGTCGGCCAGAGGAGGCACACATGAAGTTCACCCAGTACTACCTCGACTGTCTGTCGCAGGCGTCCTATCTGATCGGTGACGAGACCACCGGCCGAGCGGTGGTCGTCGATCCGCGTCGTGACATCGACGAGTACGTCCGCGATGCCGCCGCGGCCGGGCTCACCATCGAACTCGTGATCGAGACCCACTTCCACGCCGACTTCCTGTCGGGCCACCTCGAACTGGCGGCGGCGACCGGTGCCGAGATCGGATTCTCCTCGGTCGCCGAAACCGAGTTCCCCTCGCGCAAACTGGCCGACGGTGAGCGCATCTCGCTCGGCGACGTCCAGCTCGAGATCCGGCACACCCCGGGGCACACACCGGAGTCGATCAGCATCGTCGTCTGGGAACACGCCGACGACGACGTCCCCTATGGCGTGCTCACCGGTGACGCACTGTTCATCGGCGACGTGGGGCGACCCGACCTGCTCGCGTCGCTCGGATACACACGCGATGAACTGGCTGTTCAGCTCTACGACAGCCTGCACGGCAAGCTCCTCACCCTGCCCGACGCCACCAGGGTCTATCCGGCCCACGGTGCCGGTTCGGCGTGCGGGAAGAACCTGTCGACCGAGACGTGGTCGACCATCGGCGACCAGCGCGTCGAGAACTACGCACTGTTGGCGCCGGACAAGCAGACCTTCATCGATCTCGTCACCGAGGGTCAGCCACCCGCACCGTCCTACTTCGTCTACGACGCCGTGCTCAACCGCAAGGACCGCGCACTGCTCGACGAGACGGCACCGCTGCAGGCGCTCGACCTCGATGAGGCGATGCGACTGGTCGGCGACGGTGCGCTCCTGCTCGACGGCCGCACCCCCGAGGAGTTCGCACACGGACATCTCGTCGGTTCGATCAACGTCGGGCTCGATGGCCGGTACGCGGAATTCGCCGGCTCGGTGGTGTCGAGCGATGCCGACATCGTGCTCGTCGTCGAGCCCGGCTTCGAGCTCGAGGCGCGCAACCGGCTCGGGCGCATCGGGTTCGACCGCGTCGTCGGGTACCTCGACGACCCGCTCGGCGTGATGGCAGCGGTGCCAGAGCGCACCCAGCGAGCGTCACGCTTGACGGTCCGCGAGTTCGAGGAGCGTCGCGCCGACGTCGATGGCCTGCAGGTCGTCGACATCCGCAACCCCGGCGAGATCGCACTGGGTGGGGTGCCCGCTGCGACAGCGATTCCCGTGGGCCAGTTGCCCGGCCGCGTCGATGAGCTCGACCCCGGGGCACCGACCGTCGTGTACTGCGCCGGGGGGTACCGCTCGTCGGTTGCGGCGAGCCTCTTGCGCAACCACGGCTTCGACGACGTCTCCGATCTGCTCGGCGGGTTCGGCGCGTGGGTCGAGGTCACGCAGGCCACACCGTCACGCTGACGCGCGACGCAGCCGACGCACTCCGCGCGACTCGGTCGACGACGTGACATGACCCCGTCGCAGCGCGCGCCCGAGATTGCTGCCACGATGGGCGACGTGTCCCGATCTCGTCGTGTCCTCGTCCTCGGAGCGACCGGCTACGTCGGTGGACGTCTCGTTCCCGAACTGCTCGGAGCCGGTTTCACGGTGCGTTGCCTCACCCGTACCCCGCAGGGTCTCGCCGGTGTCCCGTGGGCGCCCGACGTCGAGATCGTCGAGGGCGACCTGTCGGACGGATCGACCCTCGGTGATGCGTTCGCCGGCGTCGATCAGGTCGTGTACCTCGTGCACTCGCTCGGCGCCGGCGACGACTTCATGCAGCAGGAGCAGGTCACCGCCCACACCGCTCGGGTCGCCTCGGAGGCAGCCGGGGTGTCACACATCGTGTACATCGGCGGTCTGGGTGACGACGCCGACGATCTCTCCCCGCACCTTCGTTCCCGCCACGATGTCGGTAGCGAACTCGCGGCCGGTCACATCCCGGTGACCGAGTTGCGGGCGGCGATCATCCTCGGCGCCGGCTCGGCGTCGTTCGAGATGCTGCGCAGCCTGGTCGAGGTGCTGCCGGTGATGATCGCACCGCGCTGGGTCACCCAGACGCGAGTCCAGCCGATCGCGATCGTCGACCTGCTCACGTACCTCGTTGCGGCGATCGACCGCGGACCGCTCGGTGGCGCCGAAGACGGCCCCGAAGGCGGCGGTGGTCACGAGGTGATCGAAGTCGGGTCGCCCGACGTGGTGTCGTACCGCGACCTGATGCACACCTACGCCGATGTCGCCGGGTTGCGCCGTCGGCTGGTGGTGCCGGTGCCGTTCCTCACGCCGCGGCTCTCTGCGCACTGGGTGAACGTGGTGACCCCGCTGCCGAAGTCGCTGGCCGACAGCCTGATCGACAGTCTGAAGAACGACGTCGTCGTCACCGACGCCAGTGCCACGGCGCTGTCCGATCATCAGCCGCTCGGCGTGGCCGCGGCGATCGAGGCCGCCATCTCGTCGGTCGCCGATCTCGACATCCCCACTCGGTGGTCGGGTTTCTCTGCGCGTCAACGGGCGGCGAGGCCGGCGCCCTGGGACCCGGAGTGGTCGGGAGGCACGGTGTACGAGGACACCCGAACCACCGTCGTCGACGCCAGCTCCGAGGACGTGCAACGAGTGGTGCGCGGGATCGGCGGTGAACGCGGGTGGTACGGCTTCGAACCGCTCTGGGTCGTCCGCGGGGCGCTCGACAAGCTCGTCGGCGGTGTCGGACTACGGCGGGGTCGGCGGCATCCCGACGAGATCTTCGTGGGCGAGGCCCTCGACTTCTGGAGGGTCGACGCGATCGAGCCCGACCTGTTCCGGCTCCACGCGGAGATGAAGCTGCCCGGGGATGCGTGGATCGAGTGGCGGACCAGTCCCGTCGCCGGCGGCGGGACCGAGATCGTGCAACGCGCCCGATTCGTTCCGCGTGGCATCCTCGGGCGTCTGTACTGGTGGGCGGTGGTGCCGTTCCACGTCGCGATCTTCCCGGTGATGCTGCGACGCATCGCCGCAGTGACCGCCTGACTGCGACGCCGGGGCATGCCGTGGCGCATTCCGCCGTGATCCCTACGATCGGTGGGATGGCGCGAGGCCGACTCCGGGAGCTGGCGAGATCGCTCGTCGATGCCGTGCTCGAGACCTACGGCGAGTGGCGCCGGCACCGCACGATCCGGCTGGGCGCCGGGCTCGCCTACTACGGCCTGTTCTCGTTCGTGCCGCTGCTCGCCGTCAGCCTCTCGCTCGCCGGCGTGTTCTTCGCCCGCGACGACGTGCAGGACTACCTCGCCCAGCAGCTGAGCGGCATTCTCGGTACCGAGTCCGGCGCGGCCGCAACGGGGCTCGCCGATGCGCTCGACGGCGTGGGATCGGTGGTGAGTCTCGGCCTGGTCGGTCTGGTGTCGTTGCTCCTCACGGCGTCGCTGCTCGTGATCGCACTCCAGGATGCTCTCAACTCGATCTGGGAGCGCCCGGTGCGCGAGGGCCTTCGCCACACCGTGTTGCGTCGCCTCGGCGCCTTTGCCGTCGTGTTCGCCTGCGGTCTGGTGATGATCGTGTCGTTCGCGGTGAACTCGGTGACAGCCCTGCTCGGCAGGCTCGTGCCCGATGGTGCGCTGTTCGAGTCGCTGGGTGAACTGTTCGGCACCGCGGCATCTTGGGCGCTCCTCGGTGGCGTGCTCACGCTGCTGTTCCGTTACCTCGGCGACATCCAGGTGCCCTGGCGCAGCGTGATTCCCGGCGCAGCGGTCACGGCCCTGCTCGTCGCCGTCGGGACGGTTGCGATCGGCGCGTACCTCCGCCGGTACGCCGCTTCGTCGTTGCTCGGCGCGACCGGCAGCTTGTTCCTGGTGCTCCTGTGGATCTACTACGAGGCGCAGATCGTCCTCGCGGGAGCCGAGTTCACCCGTGTGCTCGCACTCCGTGGGATCGACGGTGTGTGGCCGGCGTCAGTCGACGACGGGCAGCCCGCTGTTCTGCCAGGCGACGATGCCACCGTCGACGTCGGCGACTGACGTGAACCCGAGTTCCTCCATGATCGGCACGGTCTGACCGCTGCGGTTTCCGGAGCGGCAGTAGACGACGTAGGGGACGGTGGGATCGAGCTGGGCCAGTTGCTCGGCGAAGTCGGGGCTGTAGAAGTCGAGCTGGACGGCGCCGTCGATGTGCCCCTCGGCGTACTCCTCCGCGGTGCGCACGTCGAGGACGACGAGATCTTCGGGGGCATCGTCGATGATCGATGCCGCCGCATCGGCGGAGACCGTGGTGAACCCGGCGGGCTGTTCCGCTGCGGCGGGTGTGGTGGCAGTCGAGGCCGAGTCGCTGTCGCTCCCGCACGCAGTGAGCGACCCGAAGCCGACGACGCCGATGACGAGGACCGTGGCGATACTTTTCACGTCTCCGAGGATATCGCCCGTTCGGCACATACCTCCGGAGGTATTCCGAGGTATTCCGATGTATTCGGCGGGATGCGGCGAGGGTGTCGCCCTGGGTCGGGAAGGACATCGTCCCCTTGCGCCGGCGCGGCCGGTGCGCTTCAGTCGAGGGGTGCCCACGGACCCCACCCCCCGGATCATCGACGAGTTCGACCTGCCCGACGGGCGACATCTGTTGGTCCGCACCACCTCGGCCGCCGACGCCGACGGGATCTGCGCGCTCTATGGGGATCTCACCCTCGACGATCGCCACCGTCGGTTCTTCGGGGCGTTCACGCCGCACCAGGAGTGGTGCCGTGAGTGGGCGACCGTCGGCGAGCGCGGTGGCTTCGGCGTCGTCGCGGTCGTCACGGACCCCGGCACCAGCGCGGACGCCAACGGGAACGACGGCGTGGTCGTCGCCGAAGCCGGCTACGCGATGCGCCACGACGGTGATGGCGACCTGGCGATCACCGTGGCCACGCCGTGGCGCGGCTGGCTGGGGCCGTACCTGCTCGATGTGCTCGTGCGGGCCGCCGCCGAGGCCGGCGTGAGGAATCTGCAGGCCGAGGTGCTGCTCGAGAACGGACCGATGCTGGCGCTGCTCCGCCGACGCGATCCGATCTCGGTCGCTCACGACGACGGCATGGTCCGCCTCAGCATCGGGACCACCGGTGTCACGGCGGACTGGCCACCCGAGGAGTCCCGTCCCCGGGTGCTCGTCGAGGTCGCCGGTCGGCGATGGTCGGGGGAGCGGGCCGCCGAGTCGGCCGGTCTGGCAACCGCACTGTGCGCCGGACCCGGAAGCCGCAAGCGCCACGGATGTCCGGTGCTCGAGGGTGGGTCGTGCCCGCTGGCGCAGGGTGCCGACGCCATCGTGATGCTGCTCGATCCGGATGACGAGCGCAGTCGGCGGCTCGTGGAGGCGCACCGACGGAACTCGCCGGGGACACCGCTGTTGGTGCGTGCTGCCGGCTCCCAGGTCAGCGGCGGACCTGCTGAGGGATGCCTGGAGATCGACAGTGACGGACCGACGGCGGTCGCGCAGATCCTCTCGCTGCTGGCGCGTCCGCGTTCGTGATGGCGAGCCTCGTTCACCCGTAGAAGATGCGAAGCGCCGATGCCTCCAGCACTCGGCCGTCTTCGGAGCTTCGTGAGAAGAGGACGAGCGCGCCGCCGCCGGCACCGGGACTGGTGAACTCGATCGTGTCACTGAACGGCGCTCGCGAGGGGGCGCCGCCTCCGGTGACGAACCCCACGTGGATCGGCTCCCCGTTGCCGTCGGCACGGAGTTCGACATCGACAGTGCCTTCGAACGCAGCGGCCGTGCCGGAGATGGCGAGCGGGCTCTCGACGACGGCGCCCTGTTCGGGCTCGTCGATGGCGATGCTCTCGGCAGCCGCGCCCAGCACCCACCAGCTGTCGTCGGCGGTGAGTTGGCGGACGAACACGGTGGTCGAGAGTTGGGCGGCACCGGTTCGGATCTCGACCTCGCCCGACCGGCTGTCACCTGCCTGGTACTCGCCCACGACGAGGTCGGTGAAGCCCAGGTAGTCGGTTGCGAAACTGGTGACCGCCTCGATCGGGTCCGCGAAGCGCGTCGGGGTGTCGACCCACGGCCAGATCGCCGTGCGCGCTGCGACGTCGTCGGGGATCGTCTCATCGGTCGAGGTCGGAGCGGTCGTGGGTGGGGTGGTGGTCCCTGGGATGGTCGTGTCCGGGATGATGGTGTCCGGAGTGCTGGTGTCGATCGGGGCATCCGTGGTGGCCGCCGCCGGCTCGGTGACCGGCGACGAGGTGGCGACGTCTGTCGTCGCAGCCGATTCGGTGTCGTCGTCACCACCGGTGAACAGCACCAGGGCAACCACGAGCGCACCGATGGCGACCAGGACGCCCGCGATCAGCGGCCACCGGCGGGAGCCCGCCTCGTCGGGGTTGTTCGTCGGGGTCTCGGTCACGTCGTCAGCCGGTCATTCGGCGGCACGGAGGTAGTCGCGGAGTGCGTTGACGGTGGTGAGGTGGGGGTAGTCACGCTCGGGGATGTCGCGGCCGGACTGCGTGGCGAGACGCGTCATCACCGCGAGGTGATCCATCGAATCGAGTTGGAGCTCGGTCCACAGGTCGATGTCGTGGTCGAGGTCGCCGAGTTCGGGCTCCAACTCGGGCGCGACGTCGGCGATCGCCGACAGGATCATCGCCACCGTGTCGACCACGGGGTGGTCGGCCGGGTCGGGCAGGGTTGCGTCGGTGTTCACAGGTCCTCCGGGTGTTCGAGGTGGTGGGCGATCGTGGCGAGGAATCGGCTGCCGTCGGCGCCGTCGGTGGCGCGGTGGTCGGCGGCGAGTGTTGCCGTGACGATCGGTCGGATGGTGACGAGGTCCTCGATCACCCAGGGACGCAGACGGGAGCGGCCGAATCCGACGAGCGCCAGTTGTGGCGGCGAGATGACACCGTGCACCAGGTCGGCACCGGTGTCGCCGAGGTGGGTGATCGTGATGGTCGAGCCGGTCATCCAGCTCGCTCGCAGCGTGCCGCTCCGAGCCGCGGCAACCAGCTCGTTGAGCCGCTCCATCACCTCGTCGAGCGAGTGACGATCAGCGGCTTCGACGTGCGGGGTGACCAGGCCACCTCGACGCAGGGAGATCGCCATGGCCACGTTGATCGAATCGGCCGGCTCGGGGTGGTCGTCGACCCAGGCTCCGTTGAACTCGCGGTGTTTCGCTGCGGCCAGTGCAACCGCGCGGATCAGGCAGGCGGCGGGCAGCACCCGTTCGGTGATCGGGCGGCTGGCGTTGCGTTCCGCGAGCCACGCGTCGAGCGGGCCGAGATCGACGTCACGGGCGAGGTGATAGTGCGGGATCTCACGGTTCGCCCGACTCATGCGCTCGGCGATCAACGCCCGCATCGATGCAGGAGTTCGTTGCCGCTCCGGGGCCGTTGTCGCGGCGGCGTTCGCAACGGCGGCGGTCCCGGCCCGGCGGATGTCGGCTTCGACCACTGCGCCGTGGGGTCCGGTTCCCTCGATCGTCGAGAGATCGAGGCCGCGTTCGGCGGCGAGCCGTCGCGCGAACGGCGATGCCAGCACGCGCCGGTCGGGGTCGACCGCAGGTGTCGGCTCGGGGATGACCGCGGTCGTCGGCTCGAGCAGCGCTGTGGTCACGTCGGGGTCGGCCGGTGGGGGCGACGGTTGGCTCGATCTGCTCGATGGCGCACCGGTGGTCTCGGTGGCGCCGCCGTCGGCGTCGAGGTGGCGCAACCGGACGATCGGCGTGCCGACGTCGATCAGTTCACCGACCGGAACGAGGAACTCCTCCACGATGCCGTCGTGCCAGATCTCGATGTCGATGTCGGACTTCTCGGTCTCCACCACGGCGATCAGGTCGCCTCGGTGCACCGTGTCGCCGACACCCACGCGCCACTCGACCACTCGACCTTCGTCCATGTCGGCGCCGAGCGACGGTAGGAGATAGTCGAAGCGCGACACGTCGAGGTCGGTCGAATCACTCATCGGTCTCCGACGAGCGCGCGGGCGCTGGCGACGATGTCGTCGACCTGCGGGATCGCCGCGGTCTCGAGATGCTTGGCGTACGGGATCGGCACTTCGGTGCTGGCGAGCCGCGCCACCGGAGCGTCGAGCGACCAGAAGCAGCGCTCGGTGAGGCTGGCCGCGATCTCCGCGTTCAGGCCACCGGTGCGCCACCCTTCGTCGACGACCAGCGCGCGGTGTGTGCGATCGAGTGAAGCTGCCAGGGTGTCGATGTCGAGTGGCCGCAACGATCGCAGGTCGATCACCTCGGCCGACACGCCGGCTGCGGCCAACTGTTCGGCGGCGGCGATCGCCTTGGGAACCATGCCGGCCGACGAGACGATGCTCAGGTCGGAGCCGGCCCGTCGGATCGCTGCTCGTTCGAGATCGACGGGGCCGAGCGCCGGATCGACGGGGCCACGTTCGTTGTAGAGAGCGGAGTGTTCGAAGATGATCACCGGGTTCGGATCGGCCAGCGCGGTCGGCAGCATCCACCGGGCGTCCTCGGGTGTGGCCGGCGCGACCACTTTCAGGCCGGGCACGTGGGCGAACCAGCCCTCGAGGCTGTGGGAGTGCTGGGCCGCCAGTTGCCGCCCGGCCCCGGTGGTGGTCCGCACGACCAGCGGCACGTTGAACTGACCGCCCGACATGTGCAGCAGCGTCGCTGCAGTGTTCACCAACTGATCGAGTGCGAGCAGGCTGAAGTTCACCGTCATGATCTCGACGATCGGGCGCAGCCCGCCGAGTGCGGCGCCGATCCCCGCCCCGACGAAACCGGACTCCGACAGCGGGGTGTTCCGCACACGATCGCGACCGAACTCCTCGTACAGGCCCTTCGTGACGGCATACGTGCCGCCGTAGTCGGCGACGTCCTCGCCCATCACGAAGACGCGCTCATCGGTCGCCAGCGCGTCGCGGATCGCTTCGCGCATCGCCTCCCGGTAGGTCATCGTGGGCGACTCGACGGTGGTGGCGTCGGGGGTGGGATCGGTCACGGCCAGACCTCGTCGTCGATGGTCTCGTCGTCGGTGGTCTCGTCGTCGGTGGTCGCGCCGTCGGTGGTCGCGCCGCTCGGCTCGGGTTCGTGTTCGGTGATCGTGGTGGGCCTCGGGAGGGTGACATGGTTCGTGAGGGTCCCGACCGGCTCCAGCGGAGCGTCGTCGGCGGCGTCCACCGCAGCATCGGTCTCCGCTCGTGCGGCCACCCACATCGCCTCGACGTCGTCGTCGGTGGCGATTCCGTCGGCCATCAGGCGAGCCGCGAAGGTCGCGATCGGGTCGCGCTCCTTCCACCGCTCCACCTCCGCGGGATCGCGGTACAGGTCGGGGTCGAACATCGAGTGGGCGCGGAACCGGTACGTCTGGAATTCGATGAACATCGGGCCGCCATCGGCCCGGATCGATGCGAGCGCCTTCGTGGTGGCCCGGTGGACCTCGGCGACATCCATGCCGTCGACGCTCCATGCAGGGATGGCGTAGCTCGCTGCCTTGAGGGCGAGGTCGATCTGCGACTCGCTCGATCGCAGCGACGTGCCCATCGCGTAGCGGTTGTTCTCGCAGCAGAAGAGCACGGGCACGTTCCAGAGCGCGGCGAGGTTCATCGCTTCGTGGAACTCGCCCTCGGCGATGGCCCCCTCACCGAAGAAGCACACCGTCACTGCGCCCGAACGCCCGAGGACCTGGTCGGCGAGGCCGAGGCCGACGGCGACGGGGAGGTGCCCCCCGACGATTGCGTTGCCGCCGAAGAAGCGCGTCGCCGCGTCGAACAGGTGCATCGATCCGCCTCGCCCGCCCGAGCAGCCGGTCGACTTGCCGAACATCTCGCACATGATCGACTCGGCCGACACACCGCGCAGCAACGCGTGGCCGTGTTCGCGGTACGTGGCCAGCACGGCGTCGTCCGGTTGCAGGCACCTCATCACCCCCGAGGCGATCGCCTCCTCACCGATGTACAGGTGCAGGAAGCCGCGGATCTTCGACTCGCCGTAGAGTTCGGCGCAGCGCTCCTCGAAGACCCGTACACGGATCATGTCGGCGAGCAGTGAACGCCACAGGTCGTGCCGCGCGGTGTCGCTGGGCGCGGTGTCGGTGGTCATGTCGCCTCCGCTGTCGACTCGAGCGCCGACGTGTCGCCCTCGTCCTCGCCGAGTTCGCGCGCCTTCAGGAGGCGCCGCATGATCTTGCCGCTGCGAGTGTGGGGCAGCGACTCGACGAACTCGATCTCCCGCGGTGCAACGGCTGCTCCCAGACGCGAGCGGGCGTGTCCGAGCAGCTCACGCCGGAGTTCCTCGTTGGCCTCGCGGTCGGGAGCGAGGACGACGAACGCCTTGACGATCGTCCCGGCGGTCTCGTCGGGCTTGCCGATGACGCCGGTCTCGACGACGGCGGGATGTTCGTCGAGCACCGACTCCACCTCGAACGGTCCGATCAGGTGGCCGGCGGTCTTGATGACATCGTCGCCCCGGCCGACGAACCAGAAGTAGCCGTCGGCGTCGCGACGCGCCAGATCACCGGACCGGTACCAGCCGTCGACGAACGTCGCGTCGTAGCGCGCCTGTTGATCGAGGTAGCCGCGGAACATCGACGGCCAACCGGCTCGGAGAGCGAGTTCCCCGGAGACCGCCGGGTCGGTGATCTCGACCGGAGCGCCGTCGTCGTCGGTCACCAGTTCACCGTCGGGTGTCCGAGCCAACAGCGTCGCCTCGATGCCGGGCAATGGGCGTCCCATCGAGCCGGCCCGTACGGGCTGTGACCGGTAGTTGGCGATCATGATCCCACCGGTCTCCGTCTGCCACCAGGTGTCGAGGACAGGGACCCCGAACACTCGCTCACACCATCTGACCGCCTCTGCGTCGAGGGGCTCGCCGACGCTGGCGAGCAGGCGCAGCGCACCGAAGTCGTGAGTTGCCGCGAGCTCGGGTCCGAGGCGCTGCAGCATCCGGATCGCCGTCGGTGCGGTGTAGAAGATGTCGACGGCGTGATGTTCGAGGATGCGGTACCAGCGTTCGGCGTCGAAGTCCGCCTCGTCGACGATGCTCGTCACGCCGTTCGTGAGCGGTGCGATGATCCCGTAGGAGGTGCCGGTGACCCAGCCCGGGTCAGCGGTGCACCAGAACACGTCGTCGGGGTGCAGGTCGAGCACGAGCCGACCGGTGAGGTGATGGGTCACCACGGCACCGTGCACGTGGATCGCTCCCTTGGGCGTGCCCGTCGTGCCGCTCGTGAAGTGCAGGAGCGCCGGTGTCTCGGGATCGGTGTAGCCGATTTCGAAGGTCGAGTCGGCGTCGCAGAGGAAGGCACCGAACGACATCACGCGAGGGCCGCCCTGTCGTCCGTTCGGCGAACCGGCGGTCTGATCCTCCGTTGCGCCGCACACGAGCACGAGTTCGAGATCGGGCAGGCGGTCGACGATGCCGGCCACCTTGCGGCGGTACAGCGTCGGGGTGGTCACCAGGACCCTGATGTGCCCGAGTTGGAGTCGCTGGGCGATCGGGTCGGGCCCGAACGCCGAGAACAGTGGGGTGAAGGTGCCCTGCGCCTTGAGCGTGCCGAGCGCGGTCACGTAGAGATCGGGGATCCTGCCGGTGAGCGTGGCGACGCCCGTACCCGGACCGAATCCGTTGTTGCGCAGCGCGCACGCGAACCGGTCGGTGCGGGTGGCCAGCATCGAATAGGTCAGGTCGACGGGCGCCTCGACGTCGGTGCGGTCACGGCCGATCCACTTGATCGCCACGTGGTCACCTCGCCCGGCCCGTACATGGCGGTCGAGGGCGAGATCGGCGATGTTGACGCCGTGCCCGGCGTCGGGTCGACCGCCGAGATCGTCCCAGGCGCGGTCCCAGTCGAACGCGGCGACGGTCCCCTCGTAGTCGACGAGCCAGGGGTCGACGGTCGCACGCGTGGTCATGGCGAGAACTGCTCCAGCGCTCGCATGGCATGGGTCGCGTACGTCGATGCCGGGCCGCCGCCCATGAGGAGGGCGACACCGATCGCTTCGTGGGCCTGCTCCGGGGTCGCCCCGGCTCGCAACGCATCGTGCATGTGCAGTGCGATGCAGTCATCGCAGCGCTGCACGATGGCGATCGCCACCGCCATCAGTTCCTTGGTCGCCTGCGGCAGGGCGCCGTCGGCGACCGCGGAGCGGTGCAGCTCGCCGAAGCCCTTCATCTGTGCCGGGATCGCGGTCATCAGATCTCGATAGCCCTGTCGGAGTTCCGAACGGTGGGCCGGGAAGTCCTGAACGGTCATGGAACCCATGGTGGGTGAGCACAGGTGATCGTGCCAGGGAACAAGGTCATCGGCGATTGCCCCGCATGACCTTTGGCCCTGCCTGCGCTGGTCGATTCGTGGCTTGATCGTTCCCATGGCTCGGGGAGCATCGCCGGGGAAGGGAAGCAACATGGTCACGACAGAGGACGACGTGAAGACGGATGCGCCGGGGACGAGCGAGACGGTCGAACGTGACGAGGGGCGCTGGATCGTCGGGATCGATGGATCGGACTGCGCGTCCAACGCGTTGCGCTGGGCCATCAAACATGCGCCCGGCCGTGCGACGGACCTGGAACTGGTCACGGCATGGCAGTCGCCGGTCGTCGGTGCCTACCCGATGTCGAGCCCGGCCGCGGTCCTCACGTTCGACGACATCGAACTGCGGGACCGAGCGGGCGCCGACACCGAACGCCTCGCAGAGTCGTGTCGGAGCGAACTCGATCTGCCGGTCGAGGCGTTCGTCGGACGCGGCGGGCCGGCGGAGGTGCTGCTCGCTGCGGCCGACACCGGCGGACTCCTGGTGATCGGCAGCAGGGGACGCGGTGGCTTCGCCCGACTGTTGCTCGGATCGACCAGCACGCAGTGTGCCACACACGCTCATGTCCCCACCGTCGTCGTTCCCGGCGATGTCGACCCGGTCGACTCGCGCCGCATCCTCGTCGGATTCGACGGCTCCGCGAACTCGATGGCCGCGCTGCGGTGGGCGGTCGACTTCGCTGCACCGGGTTCGACGGTGGTCGTGGTGTGGGTCTGGGATGCGACGCCTCTGGCCGTCGGTTCCGATGCCTTCTTCTTCCCCGATGCAAGTGACCTCGCGGCCGAGCGGTTCCACCACCTCGTCGAGCCCTTGGACGAGGTGGCGATCCAACGGCGCATCGTCCTCGAACGTGAGTTCATCAGGGGAACGCCCCGTTCAGCGCTCGCATCCGAGGCCGACGGTGTGGATCTCGTCGTGCTCGGCGCACGCGGGCACGGTGCGGTGGGATCCGCCCTGCTCGGGTCGGTGTCCACGTGGATCCTGCACCACGTGCACCGGCCGGTCGCCGTCGTCCCGCTGGACGACGACCCGCCGCCGACGTCGACGCCGCCGCCCGACGCGTTTCACGGGTGACCGACCTCGATGATCGACCGGTGATCGACACGGCACCCCCGGTGGGCGAAGATGTCACGATGATCCGCGTCTTCCTGCTCGATGACCACGAAGTCGTTCGCCGCGGTGTCGCCGCCACGCTCGAAGCCCAATCCGACATCACGGTGGTCGGTGAGGCCGGCGACGCCGACGAGGCCCTCGCGGAGATCGCGCGATGCCGTCCGGATGTCGCCGTGCTCGATGTACGCCTCGGTGAGGGCAACGGCATCGACGTGTGCCGTCAGATCACCTCCGAGTACCCCGAGGTCAAGTCGTTGATCCTGACATCGTTCGACAGCGATCGCGCCCTGGTCGATGCCGGACTTGCGGGCGCAGCCGGGTTCATCCTCAAGCAGATCCGCAGCGACGACCTCATCGACGCGATCCGCGGGGTGGCGGCCGGACGGCAGTATCTCGACGATGCCGAGGTCAGGCTCGCTGTCCGCCGCCTTCGCGACAGCGAGGAGGGTCGGCTCGACGATCTCACGCCGCAGGAGCGCAGGATCTTCGACCTGATCGGCGAGGGCTACACCAATCGCCAGATCGCGCAGGACATGTACCTGGCCGAGAAGACCGTCAAGAACTACGTGTCGAATCTGCTGTCCAAGCTCGGGATGTCGCGTCGAACCGAGGCCGCAGCCCTGTCGGCACGCCTCGAGGAGCGTCACCGCAACGACCAGTGACGCATCGCCTGGTGCCAGGCCCGTGGCGTGACATGTCAGACGGGAATGTGCCAGACCAGGGTGGTTCCCTCTGGGTCGTTGTGGCCCACCGTGCAGCTCCCGCCGAGTTCGGCTGCCCGCCACATCATGTTCGACAGCCCTCCCGAGCGCTTCGGTGAATCGGGGAGACCGCAGCCGTTGTCCGCGATCGTCAGGGACAGTCGGTCACCCGTGTGGTCGATGTGGACCCATGCAGCCGTGGCAGCCGCGTGCCGCACCACGTTCGACAGACCCTCGGTGAGGGTCGCCACCAGCTGGTCGGCGATGAAGTCGGGCAGATGATCGACGTCGCCGACGATCCGTATGTCGGGCTCGAACCCGAGATGTCGGGAGCGCTCGTGGACCAACTCGGTCAGCTGCGCCGACAGGCTCCGCTGCTCGCCCTGCTGGCCGAGGCGGAAGATCGCGGCGCGCAACTCTCGGATCGTGTCGTCGAGTTCGTTGATCGTGCTGGCGATGCGGTCGGCCACAGCCGGTGGTTGCGCCTGGCCCTGAACGGCCTGGAGGCTCATCCCAGCGGCGAAGAGGCGCTGGATCACCATGTCGTGGAGGTCGCGGGCGATCCGTTCTCGATCGAGCAGCATCGCCATCTCTGCCGCCGACTCCTGGCGGTCGCTGACGTCGCGGACGGTGGCGATCGTCTGCTGACGTCCCTCGATCGTCACCGGGCTGAGGCTGATCTCCACGGGGAACATCGAACCGTCGGCGCTCTGGCCGAAGAGACGCAACCCCGTCCCCATCGGGCGGACCGTTGCGTGGCCCACGTAGGAGGCGCGAAGCTTGGCGTGGTCGTTGCGGAACTCTGCCGGGACGAGATCGTCGACCGAGGATCCGATCAGGTCGTCCACGGTCCGTCCGAAGATCGTCGCAGCGCCGGGGTTGGCGAGCAGGATCCGGCCGTCCGAATCGACGAGCAGGAGCCCGTCGGGTGACGAGGCGATCAGCGCGCCGGCAAACTGCTCGTAGTTCATTCGACGTCGATGCTATTGGGTGGGCGCCGCGAAGCTGCGAGGCCGTGCGGGATGCGTCAGCCTTCGGTGCCGTGATGTGTCGAGCCTTCGGTGTGGTGGACGTGCGGCGGGCGCAGGAGCACGACGGGACAGGGGGCGTGGCGCACGATGGCCGCTGCGGTACTGCCGACCACGAAGCGCGGCATGCCGGTGCGCCCGTGGGTGGATGCCACGATCAGCGAGGCGTGGAGCGACGACGCGAAATCGGCCACCTCGTCGTGGACGGCGTGACCGCGGAGTACCTCGAACTGGACGGGATGACCGGAGTCGGCGGCGAGCCGTCGTGCGAGGCGCGCGGTGTAGGCCGAGTGGCCGACGTCGGCGGGTGCATCGGAGTCGGGCTCGGTCACCTCGACGATCCACGGCTCGGCGCGCATCTCGATGCCCCACGCGGCGGCGAGCGGCAGCACCGACTCCGATGCGCGCGATCCGTCGACCGTCACGATGATCGGACCGTCGAGGTCACCGACCTCGCAACGCGGCCCGACGACGACCACCGGGCCGAACTCCAGGCGCAGGAGTTCCTCGGCCACGCTGCCGAGCAGTGCCGCGGAGCGGCCCCGCCCGTGGGATGCCATCACGACGGTCGACTCCGGATGGGCTTCGACCTCGTCGGCGACCCCCTGACCGACGCTCTCGGCCGCCAGGTGGACCGACGTGCCGATCGTGACACCGGTCGCGTCGTGCTGTGCCAGACGTTCGTCGAGCCGCGCTCGCGCGTCGTCGACCTCATCGCGCTCGAAGACGACCTCGAGAAGGTCGACCGTCGCATCGCAACGCCGAGCCAACGCAACCGCGATGTCGACCGCTCGCCACGATGCGTCGGAACCGTCGACCGGAACGATCAGGTGCTGAACCATGAGACCTCCCTCGTCTGCACCGCCCGCGTGCGCTGCTCGCGCAGTGGTCGAGTGCATCTCCATCGTGGGCGAATCGTGGCCGTCCTGGAAGGGCCCAATGTCACCGTGGCCATCCGACTCTGGCGTCGTGTCGCTCGTCGGGCGATACTCGAAGCATGAGCGAGCGATGGATCGTGGGCGTCGACGGATCGGATGCGGCGGTGACCGCCCTGCGATGGGCTGTCGAACATGCGCCGACCAGGGGGGCAGAGTTGACCGCGATGAGCGCCTTCCACGTTCCGGCGGTGATGTCGCTCTTCGTCGCCAAGCGGGGCTTCGGCGTCGACGAGATCGGCCTGGCCGCCACGGCCGGTCACGACATCGACGTCGCGATCGAGCAGGTCGCCTCGCCGCAGACGATCACACCGGTCGTGGTCGAGGGCCAGCCCGGGCACGTGCTGGTCGATTCCAGTGAGTCCGCCGACCTGCTCGCGGTCGGCCAGCGCGGTGCCGGCGACCTGCGAGAGCATCGGCTCGGGTCGGTCAGTCGATACTGCGCCACCCACGGTCGCTCGCCGGTGGTGGTCGTGCCCGGCGACTGGAAACCGCACCCGGCGCGGCGCATCGTGGTCGGCTTCGACGGCAGCGACAACTCGGCCGCGGCCCTGCGCTGGGCGATCGACTTCGCTGGCCCTGGCGATGCCACGGTGACGGTGGTGGCGGCGATGGACGTGGCGCCGTGGTTGGGCGAACGGGCCACCCGTGAACGCTTCGGCGACGAAGTCGCCGCACAGGAGCAGGAGCTGACCGCGGCGATCGATGCGATCGACCCCGAGCAGCGCACGGAGCGTCAACTCGTGCTCGACGCCCCGCGACACGCATTGGCGGACGCCGCGCGCACCGCGGATCTCGTCGTGGTCGGCGCACGCGGACGAGGTGTGATCGCCGCCGAGCTGCTCGGTTCGGTGAGCACCTGGCTGCTGCAGGACGCGATCGTGCCGGTCGCCGTGGTGCCGGACGGGCGACGCTGAACCATGGCCGACATCCGCGTGTTCTCGACGAAGCCGTACGACCGCGATGGCTTCGACGCGGCGAACCAGCGCTTGGCGTCGCCTCATGACCTGGCGTACCTCGACGCCCGGCTCGAGCCGTCCACCGCGGAACTCGCGGCCGGCGCTGACGCCGTCTGCGTGTTCGTCAACGACGATCTCTCCGCCCCGGTGCTCGAGGCGCTCTCCGCGGGCGGCGTGCGAATGGTCGCGCTGCGATGCGCCGGCTTCAACAACGTCGACCTCGAGGTGGCGACGCGTCTCGGCCTGACGGTTGTTCACGTCCCCGCCTACTCGCCCAACGCAGTGGCCGAGCACACGCTGGCGCTGATCCTGTCGCTCAACCGTCGGATCCACCGCGCCTACAACCGCGTCCGCGACGGCAACTTCGCCCTCGACGGCCTCGTCGGGGTCGATCTCGCCGGCAAGACCGCAGGTGTCGTCGGCACGGGTCGCATCGGGGCGATCGTCGCGGGGTTGCTGTGGCATCTCCGGTGTCGGGTCCTCGCGGTCGATCCGTTCCGCGACGAGCATCTGCTCGAACTCGGTGTGGAGTACGTCGGCCTCGACCGACTCCTCGCAGAGAGCGACATCGTCACGCTCAACTGCCCGCTCACACCCGACACCCACCACCTGATCGACGCGGGTGCGATCGGCGCGATGCGGCGCGGCGCGATGCTCGTCAACACGGGGCGAGGCGCACTGATCGACACACAGGCGGCGGTCGCCGGCCTGAAGTCCGGTCAGATCGGCTCGCTCGCGCTCGACGTGTACGAGGAGGAGGCCGAACTCTTCTTCGAGGATCGCAGCGAACAGATCATCGACGACGACGTGTTCTCACGGTTGCTGACGTTCCCCAACGTGCTGATCACGGCTCATCAGGCATTTCTCACGCGCGAAGCACTCGCGGCGATCGCCGAGACGACGTTGTCGAATGTGGAATCGGTTGTCGGCGAGGGCCCGGTGCGCAACGAGGTGCGGCGTTAGTCGGCGTGCAATTTCGGCTCGCCGGGATGGAACGGTGCGCCGGGCACCGGTTCGGCGGCGAGCGATTCGTCGTGGCGTTCGGCGGCGCCTTCCCAGCCGATCGAGCTGTCCGGAGAGACGTCGTCGACGATGTGGTAGCGACGGCCGGTGACGACCGTCGGCTCGATGCGGACGAAGTTCGGCTTGTCCCAGGCGAGCCAGGGGTACAGCGGCAGGTCCTCGGCGTCGAAGAGCTCCTGCATCTTCTCGATCGCTCGCGCCTGGCCCTTGACGACCACGCTCCAGGCGATCCGGTCGTGCGGCTCGTAACCGTCGATCTCGAACGCCACGAATCGGTTCAGGACCGCACCGGCGAGCTTGGTGCCCGCTGCGCTGCGGAACACGATGCCGCCGCTGTCGACGATGAAGTTGATCGGAAAGATGTCGGGCTGGCCCGCGATGTCGACGGCGAGACGGCCGACGTCGGCGTGATCGAGCAGCTCCCAACAGTCGGACTCGCTCAGGATCTCGGTCGCTTGCTGTCGTTCGTCCATACAACCATGCAACACCGTCAGCCCCTCGCGATGCAGAGTCGAACGTCATCGGCGCCATCCGGACGCCGACCGATGTCAGGGAAGCTGGACGCGTTCGAACTGGTGGGGAACGACGGCGGTGATGCCCTGCTCGATGAGACGCTCGGCCAATTGTTCGCTCGCATCCGGCTCGCCGTGGACCACGAAGACGGTGCGAGGCCGCTGCGGAAGCCGATCGATCCAGGCCACGAGCCCGTCGGCGTCGGCGTGGACCGACAGCGAACGCAGTGTCATGATCTCGGCGCGAACCGGCACGTACCGGCCGAGCATCTTCACGGTACGAGCCCCGTCGGACAACGACCGTCCGCGGGTGCCGGCGGCCTGGAACCCACACAGCACGACCGAGTTGCGGTGGTGGGGCAGGAGCCGAGCCAGGTGGTGCAGCACCCGACCACCTGACGCCATGCCCGAGGCCGAGATGATGATCGAGGGCGCGGTCAGCGCGTTGAGTGACTTCGAGTCCTCGACCGTCGGGCACTCGTGCAGCCCGCCGCCCGGATCGAAGTCGATACCGGGCGACGCCGCCCGGTAGACGTCGAGGACGCGCAGCGCCATCGGGCTGTCGACGTAGACCGCGAGTTCGGGGATGCGTCCCTCGGACATCAGCGATTGCAGTGTGACCAGCAGGACCTCGGTGCGGTCGACGGCGAAGGCGGGGATCAGGATCGTGCCGCCACGGCCGGCGGTCCGGTTGATCAGCTCGGCGAGCTGTCCGATCTCCTCGGACGGCTCCGGATGCAGCGAATCGCCGTAGGTGGACTCGATCAGCACCGTGTCGGCCGCCGGCGGCGTGTCGGGTCCGGTGAGGAGCGGGTGACTGCCGCGCCCCAGATCGCCGCTCACGAGCAGGGTCGTCGTCTCGACGTCGTCGATGGTGAGATGCACACTGGCCGAACCGAGGATGTGCCCGGCTCGGGTGAAGCGGGCCGTGATCCCGGGTGCGACGTCGACCGGACGGTCGAAGTCGGCCGGGACGAACAGCGGAATGGTGGCGGCAGCGTCCTCCGACGTGTACAGCGGCAGGGCGGGCTTGTGCTTGGAGAAGCCTCGCTCGTTGGCGAAGCGGGCCTGTTCCTCCTGGAGATGGGCCGCATCGGGCAGGAGGATCTCGCAGAGCCTGCAGGTGTCGGCGGTCGCGACGATCCGGCCGGTGAAGCCGTCGCGCACCAGTCCGGGCAGCCAGCCGCTGTGGTCGATGTGGGCGTGGGTGACGACGACGGCGTCGATCGTGGAGGGATCGACCGGGAACGGCTCCCAGTTGGCCAGGCGATCGCGCTTCGCGCCCTGGAACAGTCCCGCGTCGACGAGCACGGTCGACTGACCGGCCCGAACCAGGAAGCGGCTCCCCGTGACCGTGCGAGCAGCGCCGAGGAACTCGAGGGTGGACATGCCGATGACTCTAGGATCCTCGTGGAGCCGGGAGCATCCCCGGATGCCGCGAGGGAGACGATGATGTCGACAACGAGTAGCCACGACGAGCCCGGCAGGGAAGCGACGCTCGGGCACGGACCCGTGATCGTCGGTGTCGACGGATCGCCGAATGCGCAGCGAGCGCTCGTTCTGGCCGCCGACATGTCGCGCTGCCTGGACACCGATCTGGTCGTCTTCCACGCATTGGGCCTGATGACCGTGATCGAAGGTCGTCATGTGCCGTCGGAGGGCCACCGCGACGACATCGAGCGTCTGCTCCGCAACGAGTGGTGTCGGTCGCTGCAGGCGGATCCATCACTGCGGTGGCGCGCGGAGATCGTGTACGGCAGCCCGGCTGACGTTCTGCTGAACATGGGCCGTGATCTCGACGCGTCCTTCGTCGTCGTGGGGTCGCGGGGCGTGGGCGATGAACAGGCGCTCGGCAGTACCAGCCACCACGTCGTGCACCACTGCGATCGCCCGGTCGTGGTGGTCCCACCTCTCGCCCGCTGAAATGAGACGTGGGGTCAGACCCCACGTCTCATTTCAGGCGGCGGACTTCTCCAGGATGTGGACGCCGCACGCCGAGCCGAGCCCGATCACGTGGGCGAGGCCGACCTTGGCGCCCTCGATCTGGCGATCGCCCGCCTCGCCGCGCAGGTGGTGGCAGATCTCCCAGATGTTGGCGATGCCGGTCGCCGAGATCGGGTGACCCTTCGACTGCAGGCCGCCGGACACGTTGACCGGCAACGAGCCGTCGCGCCACGGGGCGCCCGAGTTGAAGAAGTCGACGGCGCCACCCTCCTCGCACAGTCCGAGGTTGTCGTAGTGCACGAGCTCGGCGGTGGCGAAGCAGTCGTGTAGTTCGACGAGGTCGAGGTCGTCGGGGCCGATGCCGGCGGCTTCGTATGCGGTCGTCGCCGCGTTGCGCGTGAGTGTGTTGACGTCGGGCAGCACCTGGCAGGCCTCCTGCCACGGGTCGGAGGTCAGCACCGACGCCGACACCTTGACGGCGCGCCGCTGCTGTTCGAGCGACAGCGTCTTGAGTTTCTCACCGCTGACGACGACGGCGGCGGCCGCACCGTCGCAGTTCGCCGAACACATCGGGCGGGTGTTCGGGTAGGCGATCATCATGTCGCCCATGATCTCCTCGAGGGTGAACCGCTTCGAGTACGCCGCCAGTGGATTGAGGGTGGAGTGGGCGTGGTTCTTCTCGGAGATCTTGGCGAACAGCTCGAAGTCGGCGCCACCGTACTTGTGGCCGTACTCCATCCCGACCTGGGCGAACACGCCGGGCATCGTGTCGGTGCCGATGCGACCGTCGGTGGAGGTGACCGCGCCGTATCGGCCCTGCGGTTCCCACTCGTTGCCGTCCTTCTTTCCACGGCCGCCGCCACCGAGGAGACCGACGCCGGCGAGCTTCTCGACACCGACTGCGAGCCCCATGTCGGACTCGCCGGCCTTGATCGACATGATCGCCGTGCGCAACGCCGTGGCGCCCGTGGCGCAGGCGTTCGACACGTTGTAGACGGGGATGCCGGTCTGGCCGACCTGCTTCTGGATCTGCTGGCCGATGCCGCCGGATCCCATCAGGTTGCCGGCCGCCATGACGCCCATGTCGGCCATCGTGACGCCGCCGTCGGCGAGCGCAGCCATCACCGCTTCGGACGCGAGGTCGACGACGTCGCGGTCGGTGTGCTTGCCGAACTTGGTCATGTTGATCCCGAGGATCCAGATCTCGTCGCTGGCGCTCATGTCGGTACTCCGTTCACGTGGTGCTCAGTCGTTTGCGTCGAGTTCTCGGTGGGCCGGGCCACCGAGAATGCAGCACAAACATGGGTTTGGGGTCAGGTGGGGTTGGGGTCAGGCGGGTTCGAAGGCGAAGCCGATCGCTTCGGTGCCGTGGTCGTCGGTGCCGAGCGAGTAGGTGGTGAGGCGGACCTTCATGCCGGTGTGGACGTGATCGGCATCGGGCTCGACGTTGCGGAGGTTGCCGCGAACGCTCGTGCCGTCGCAGTCGATCACACCGGAGACGAAGGGCACCTCGACGCCGGGTGCCGCGAACGCCACGATCGTGAACGTGCGCAGCTCGCCCTCGGTGGCGATGCGGACCTGGCGGAAGTCGGTCTGGAAGCAGGCGGCGCACGCGTTGCGCCGATCGAAGAACCGCGCGCCGCAGTTCGTGCATTCGTTCGCCACCAGGTGGGGGTCGCCGTCGTCGAGCACGAGGTACTCGACGAGTGGAACACGGGTCGGCGTTGCGGTGTCGGCCATTCCCGCGAACGTACCGATCCCGACGTTCGTCCGACGACCTGGGGATTCCTTCGCGATCGGTCCGGCGCGTGGGTCGCGCCGGCGGTCGTCGCTGTTGGGCATCGGTCAGCGAACGGTGGCCATTTCGGTGAGCCACGCGGGGAGTCGGGTCGGCCGTCCGGTCGTGGTGACGCAACCGTGCACGGTCACCCCGGTGGTGCGCACCTGCGCTCTGCCGTCGGGATCGTCGACAGTGATCAGATAGGCCATCTGGAACGTGGCACGCGTGGCGCCGGCGAGCGCAACGTGGACGTCGATCGCCTCGTCGAACTCCAGCGGCTGGCGGTACTGCACGAACGACTCGAGCACCGGTGACTCGAGCCCCGCATCGCGCCACTCGGTGAACGGATGGCCGATGTGGCGCAGGTACGCCACTCGTGTCTCCTCGAAGTACACGAGGTGGTTGCTGTGGTGCACGATGCCCATCGCGTCGGTCTCGACGAACCGCACCCGGATGCGGTGGACGAACTCGTAGTCGTCCGGTGAGGTCGACGGATCGATGGTCAGGCGCACGGCGGCGACCATATCGCCCGGTGGGATTCGGCGTCGGGCCCGCACGGACTCGGTCCTACAGTGTCGACGTGACCCCGGCCGTCGTGACGCTCACCGCCGCCGGCATCGAGCACACGATCCACGAGTACGAACGCGGCGACGATCTCCACGACTTCGGACGCGAGGCGGCCGAGGCGCTCGGGTTGCCGTTCGAGCAGGTGTTCAAGACGCTCGTCGTGGTCGCCGACGACGAGTTGGTCGTCGCGGTCGTTCCGGTCAGCTGCCAGCTCTCGATGAAGCGCGTGGCGGCAGCAGTCGGGGCGAAGAAGGCGGCGATGTGCGATCCGGTCCGAGCGGAACGTTCGTCCGGCTACATCGTCGGTGGCATCAGTCCCATCGGCCAGCGCAAGCGCCTGCGCACGGTGCTCGACGAGACCGTGGAACTCTTCGACACCGTGTACGTCAGCGGTGGCAAGCGGGGCATGGACATCGGGCTGGCGCCGACCGACCTCGTGGCCGTGACCGACGCGACCGTCGCTCCGATCACCGCGTGACCCCGTCACCGGTCGCCGCACCCGTGGCGGGAGGGTCAGCGCGCCGGGTGACGCATCAGCGCTTCGATACGGGCGACGCGGGTTCGAGCAGGTGGGTGCGACGCTCCCAGTCGGGCCCGCCAGCCACGGGTGCGGTGACCGGTGCCTGCCGCCAGGAATCGACGCAGTGCGCTCGCCAGCTCACGGCCGAACCCCATGCGCACGGCACGACGGTCGGCCTCGAACTCCGACGCGTGCCCGACCAGGTTCGCCAGTGCGTCACTCCCGCGCAGCGCCGCCGTGAACACCCAGGACAACCCGCTGAAGATCACCGCGAGCACGGCACCGACCGTGGCGACCAGTGGGGAGTCGCGCCCGAAGCTCTGCGCGGCAGCATGTGCGACGTTCTCGAGGAAGAACCCGATGCGGGCGAGCAGCACCACCGGTGCCGACAACCAGTGGCCGACCGTGATCGACACGGTGTGCAACCCGAGATGGTGGCTCAGCTCGTGGGCGAGCACACCCCGGAGTTGGCCGCGCGACAGTTCGTCGACCGCGTAGGTGGTGACGACGACGAGGTGACCGCCGCAGGCGTAGGCGTTCAGCTCGTCCGACGGGAGCACCCGCACGACGTATCGGCTCGCGGGCAGGTGGTTCGCCTGGGCGATCTGGCTCCAGAGCGGCTCGATGACCGCCGCTTCGGCCGCCGACGGGATGCGGGCGCCGAGGATCGGGGTGAGCACCAGCACCTGGATCGGTCGCACGAACAGTGCGAACCCGGCAACGGCGAACCCGAGCACGAACCACCAGAACGACAGCGGCGTCAACCAGCCGATCGGCAACCAGATCACGAAGAGCGCGAGCAGGCTGAAGGGCACGATCGCGACGACGGGCGCGAAGGCCCAGATCGCCCCACGGTCGACGCGCCTCGCGCCCGGGTGTGCTCGCATAGCGGTGGTCAGAATACGCACCGTGGTTGGCGTGGCGGCGCGGTTTGGTGTTGTTCAAGATCAGCCGATGTCCTCGCCGATGGCGCGCCTCGGCGGGTACTGTCGGGCTCCGGTCGGCGTGCAGTGTTCGATCATGGCGGAGTGAGGAATCAGGGTGCAGAGAACGTCGACGACAGCAGACACTGTCGAACAGCAGCGTGTGCGCTCGCTGCTCGACGAGTCCGCGCGTTGCCGTGCTTCGGACATCGATCGTGCGCGCCAACTCGCTCTCGACGCCCGGGTGATGGCGCGGGCGCACGACCTGCGGGCCCACGAAGCCGAGGCGCTCTACCAGCTCGCGTCGATCGCTCACCAACGCGGGCGCACCGAGTACGCCTTCGCACTGGCGTCCGAGGCGGTCGAGCTCGCCGAGCCGAACGAGATCAGCCTCAACCTCGCGTGGTCGCTCCACCTGATCGGCGTCGTCTACTACCAGGCCAGCAACCATCCCGATGCGCTCGACCACTGTCTGCGCGCCCTCCAGGTGTACCGAGCCACCGACCACGTCGTCGACGAGGGACGGATCCTGCACTCGATCGCCGCGATCTACCAGTCGATGGCCGACTACGACCGTGCGATCAGCACCTACGAGAACGCCCTCGCCGTCAACGAGGCGCTCGGCCGACCCGACGTGGACGCCATGGTGCTGGGCAATCTCGCCCGGATTCGCGGGCGTCGGGGCGAACACCTCGAAGCGATCGGGCTCGGACGTCGAGCGGTCGACCTCGCCCGCGAGCACGCTCCGGCACTGGTCGGTAGTCTGCTCGCCGATCTCGCCGAGGCGCATGCCGGCGTGGCCGACCGCGACGGGGCCGATTCCTGTTTCGCGGAAGCCCGCCAGGATTGGGGCCGTCGCTCCACCAACGGAGAGCCGCTCAGCGCCTCCGAACAGCTCGGGGTCATGGTGTCGGAGGGCCGGGTGGCGCTGCGCAACGGTGATGCCGATGCTGCAATCGCGACCTTGCTCGCCGCCCTCGATCTCGCCGATCGCACCGACCACCGCGAACTCGAGCTCGAACTGCACGATCTCCTGGCGATCGCCTGCAAACAGGCCGGGCGGTTCGCTGAGGCGCTCGAGCACCGTGAGCGGCACTTCGCGCTCCACCGCGAGATCTTCACCGACGCTGCCGATCTCCGGCTCCGCACGATCCAGGTCGCCCACGACAACGAATCGGCCCGTCAGCTCGCCGAGATCACGCGGTTGAAGACCACCGGCCTGATCGCCGACTATGCCGCCGAGCACGCCGACGTCGATGCGTACCACCTCGAGGCGTACGAACGGGTGGCGGCCCTCGCCGAGTTCCGAGGCGGCAACACCACCAAGCACACCAATGCCGTCGGTGACCTCGCAGCGGAGATCGGCCATGCGATCGGTCAGGCACCCGAGTGGTGCGAACGGTTGCGTCTCGCGGCCCGACTCCACGACATCGGCAAGGTCGCCGTGTCCGACACGGTGCTGCTCAAGCCGGGTCCGCTGACGATCGACGAGTACGACGAAGTCAAGCAGCACGCGGTGCTCGGACGACGACTGTTGTCCGGGGTGTCGACCGAACTCTTCACGCTTGCGGCCGAGGTCGCCTGGTCCCATCACGAGTGGTGGGATGGATCGGGCTACCCCAACGGCATCAACGGCTCGGCGATTCCGTTGTCCGGTCGCATCGTCACGATCGCCGACGTGTTCGACTCGCTGTCGACCCGGCGCGTCTACAAGCGCGAGTGGAACCTCGCCGAGGCTGTCCGGTTCGTGATGTCCGGTTCCGGCACGCAGTTCCAGCCGGACCTCGTCGACGCATTCGTCAAGGTGATGGTCGCCCGCCACCCCGAACTCGCCGCCGAACTCGGCTGACACCGCTCGCGCGGGCGGTCACTTCAGCGCGTTGGCCACCCAGCGACGCACGAACGCCGCCAGGTCATCGATGGTGACGTCGTCGCCGAGCCGTCCGTTGCGGTACGAGTTGGAGAACGACGACACCGCACCCAGGACCCCGACGGCGATCAGCCTCGATGGTGCATCGGCGATGTCACCGGCCCGTTGCCCCTCCTCGACGAGCCGCTGCACGTCACCGAGATAGACACCGGCCCCTTCGTCGAGCACCCCCGCCACGTCGGGATCGGTGCGTTCGACGTCGAGCAGCGCGAAGTATGCGGCGTGGTCGGCCATGAACCGGACGCTCGCCTCGGCCCCGTCGGCGATCCGCGTCGCGGCGGAGGCGGACGGATCGAGCACGGCCCCCTGGGCTCGCCGCAACCGGAGGCGCATCGTGCGCACGAGCTCGGCGAACAGGTCACCCTTCGTCGGGAAGTACCAGTAGAAGAGTCCCTTGGCGACGCCGGCCGCAGCGCAGATGTCGGCGATCCGTGTGGCCGCGTAGCCGCGGTCGGCGAACAGTTCCGCTGCGGCCGTGAGCAGCTGCTGTTTGCGTTCGAGGCCGTGCTCGGTGTGACGGCGTTCGTCGGAGGGCTCCGGGGAAGCGGGGGAGTCGAGTCGTCCGACGTTGGCCACGGCGACAGTCCAACCGATCTTGACCCGCGGGTCAAGAACGGCGACGGCGCCCTGGCTACCATGGCGGCGATGGCCGGCACTCGAGACGAGCGCATCGAGGCGCGCACGCGCAACGAGAAGTGGCAGAACGTGCCGCTGCGCATCGAGATGTCCGAGTGCATCAACTGCGACGCCTGCCTGCGGCACTGTCCGCCGCATTTCGGTGCGATCTTCAACCACGGCGCCGACGTGATCATCATCCCGGAGCTGTGCAGCGGGTGCGACAAATGCCTGCCCGCCTGTCCGGTCGACTGCATCTATCCCGACCCCGACTGGCAGGCCACCACCGTCCCCGACGACTGGTGGGACGAACCCCTCAGCGACAACGACCCCTACCGCTGACCGTCACGTCGGGGGTCGGACCCCAGACGTGACAGTTTCGAACTTCGGGTGGGCGGGGTTCCGGAGTGGGGCTCGACCGAGTAGAAACGACACCCATGACGCCGCCACCGATTCTTCCCGGAGCCGAACCGATGTCGCACGAGGGCACGACGAACGTCGGCGTGCTCGTGCTCCACGGATTCACTGGCAATCCGTCGTCGATGCGCGGCGTCGCCGAGACGATGGCCGCTCTCGGCCATCACGTCGAGATGCCCCGGCTCCCCGGGCACGGGACCACGATCGTCGACATGCTCGACACGACCTGGGCCGACTGGACCGGGGAGGTCGCGGCGGCCCACCGCCGACTGGCCGAGCGGACCGACTCGATCGTCGTGGTCGGTCTCAGCATGGGTGGCGCGCTCACGCTGTGGGCGGGCCTCGAGTTGCCGGATGTGGTGGGTCTCGTGTGCATCAACCCCGTGACGATCGCCCAACCGGCCGCGGTCCTCGAGATGATCACCGAGATGGTCTCCGACGGCACCGAGGTGGCCCCGGCGATCGGCGGCGACATCGCAGATCCCGATCAGACCGAGCTCGCCTACGACGGCATGCCGTTGCGGGCGATGCTGTCGTTCATGCACGACGGCATGACACCGATGACCGATCGGTACGGCGAACTCACGATGCCGCTCCTGCTGATCACATCACGACAGGACCACGTCGTCGAACCCGTCAACAGCGAGCACCTGGCGGTGAACTACGGCGGTGACGTCGAGCACGTGTGGCTCGAACGCAGCTACCACGTGGCCACCCAGGACTACGACGCCGACGAGATCAACCGACGCGCGGGCGAGTTCGTCGCCCGCGTCACCGCAGGCTGACGCATGCTCGCCGAGATCCCGAGTCCGTCGTTCAACTCGATCGACATCGGGCCACTGAGCCTCAACCTGTACGGGCTGATGATCGCGCTCGGCGTGATCGCCGCCGTCTGGCTGTTCGGCAAGCGCCTCGAGGAACGAGGGGTCGGGACGCGCGACGATGCGAGCGCCATCGCGATCTGGGCGGTGCTGGCGGGCGTGATCGGCGCCCGGCTCTACCACGTGGTCACCGACTACGACCGGTTCCGCAACAACTGGGGCGAGATCCCGGCGATCTGGAACGGCGGGCTGGGCATCCCGGGTGGGTTGCTGTTCGGAACCGCGGTCGGCATGTACGTGGCGCAGCGCCGGCACATCCCGATCGCGGTCGGTGCGACGTGTGCGGCTCCCGCGATCGCGCTCGCCCAGGCGATCGGTCGCTGGGGCAACTACTTCAATCAGGAGCTCTACGGCCGCCCCACCGACCTGCCGTGGGCGCTGCAGATCGATGCCGACCACCTCGAGGCGGGCTACGCCGTCGGGACGACGTTCCACCCGACGTTCCTCTACGAATCGTTGTGGAGTCTCGGACTCTGCCTGGTACTCCTCTGGATCGACAAGAAGTGGCGGCCTGCTCCCGGCCAGCTCTTCGTGATGTACGTGATCGGGTACGGCGCCGGCCGTTTCTGGGTCGAAGGGCTCCGAATCGATCGCGCCGACGAGTTCTTCGGGCTGCGCGTCAACCAGATCGTGGCGCTCGCGGCGGTCGTGATCGGTCTGGTGGTGCTCGCCTGGATGCGCCGGCATCCGATTCCGGAACCGGTCGTGGGTGAGAACGAACAGGGACCGGACGATCGACCCGACGAAGAGGACGAAGACGACGACCTGTCGACGGTCGCCCCGACCGAGGTCGCCGACGACGCCGGCAGCGACGAGACGGCGCCGCCGGAGACGTAGTCACCGTCCCGGCGAGGCGAGGTCCGACCGTCGGGCGGCGTCACTCGGCGAGCCGAGCTCCCGTTGCCGTGTCGAACAGGTAGATGCCGCTCGGCCGGGGCACCAGGTCGATCCGGTCACCGGGGCGCAGGCTGCTCAATCCGTCCGTTCGGGCGACCACCGATCGGTTGCTGCCCTCGGCGACGCAGTACAGGAACGCCTCGGAGCCGAGTTCCTCGACGAACTCCACCGAGGCCGCGAGGCCGTCATTGGTGAGGTCGGCGATGTCGAGGTCGTTCGGCCGCACGCCGATCGTCACCGCACCCGACGACAGCGCAGCGCGCTGTGCGGGTGTCAACGGAATGGTCAGCGAGCCGTGGGTGGCGCCCGCCTCGGTGGTCTGTGCATCGAGGAGGTTCATCGCCGGTGAGCCGATGAACCCGGCGACGAACGCGTTGACCGGGTCGGTGAACAGTTCGCGCGGCGTGGCGCACTGCTGCAGCACGCCGTTGTGCATCACGGCCACACGGTCGCCCATCGTCATCGCCTCGATCTGGTCGTGGGTGACGTACACCGTCGTGACGCCCAGCTCGCGTTGCAGCGCCGCGATCTGGGTGCGGGTCTGCACGCGGAGCTTCGCGTCGAGGTTGGACAGGGGCTCGTCCATCAGGAACACCTGCGGCTCACGAACGATCGCGCGCCCCATCGCCACGCGTTGCCGCTGACCGCCGGACAGGTTGGCGGGCTTGCGGTCGAGCAGGTCCTCGAGGTCGAGGATCCGTGCCGCCTCACGGACGCGCGCCGCGCGCTCGCGCTTTTTCATCTTCTTGACCTTCAGGTGGAACCCGATGTTCTGGGCCACGGTCATGTGCGGGTACAGCGCATAGGACTGGAAGACCATCGCGATGTCGCGGTCCTTCGGTGGCACGAAGGTGACGTCACGGCCGCCGATGTGGATGTAGCCGTCGTCGATCGGTTCGAGCCCCGCCAGCATGCGCAACGTGGTCGACTTCCCGCAGCCGGAGGGGCCGACGAGGACGAGGAATTCGCCGTCGCCGATCACGAGATCGAGCGAGTCGACGGCCGGCTTCTCGCCGCCGGGGTAGGTCCGTGTTGCGTTGTCGAAGGTGACGGTGGCCACGAGGCTCCTGTGGTGATGGGATCGTTCCCGCTGCAGGCTCCATTCTGGCCGCTCGACGAGGTGGTCGCGCGACCCGGTTCGGGGTAGTGCCTGCACCACCTCGCATTCGTCCCTGGGCACTCTGTCGTCGAGCTGCTCCGTCGCGGACGATGGTGCCATGAACCAGACAGAGCAGCTCCCGTCCACCCCGAACCAGCCGTCCGGGCACTACATCAGCCGAAACCAGTTCTACGTCGCCATCGCCATCGGGGTGACGCTCGTGCTGGCCCTCGTCGTCGTCGCCGCCGGTGCGGCGCTCAGCTCGTCCGCCACGGTGTCGGGCAGCGAGGCGCTGCCTCCCGTCGTGATGCCGGCGACAACCGAACCGCCTGCGGACACGGTGCCGCCGTCGACCCAGCCGCCTGCAGACACGGTGCCGCCGTCGACTGCCCCGTTGACACAACCGGCTCCGGCCCCGACGCCCCCACCTGCTCCTGATCCGGTGCCCGCTCCTGATCCGGTGCCTGCTCCTGATCCGGTGCCCGCTCCTGATCCGGTGCCCGCTCCTGATCCGGTGCCCGCTCCTGATCCGGTACCTGCTCCTGATCCGTACCTGCTCCTGATCCGGTACCTGCTCCTGATCCGGTGCCCGCTCCTGATCCGGTGCCCGAGCTCACCCAGATCGTCGTCGAAGTCACCCGCATCGTCGGTGAAGCCTCGTTGCACCTCGACGGTCAGAGGATCGATGGCACCGGCGGTCGATTCAAGAGCGGCGCCGAGTCGATCGATCGGATCAACCTCACCGAGTTGCTGGGAGACCGCACCGGCACGCTGGTGTTCGACTTCTGGAAGTTCCCGTGCTGGGGGGCCGAGTTCGAGATCGACTTCTTCGTCGACGGCGAGTCCCACCCCAGCAGCAGCCGCATGCGTGACTGTGTGAGCGACCTCAACTGGAGCTGGGACATCGACCCGATCGCCGGCACGGTCACCCGCACGTGACGGAGCGGTCCGACGTGGCGGTCTTCCTGGTGGACGATCAGATCCCGTTCCTCCGAGCCGCTGCAGCGGTGATCGGCGCAACCGACGGCTTCCGGGTCGTCGGTTGCGCCACGTCCGGCGTCCACGCGGCCGAGCAGATCATCGAACGAGGCGGCGAACTCGGACTGGTGTTGCTCGACGTGCACCTCGGCGATCTCGACGGTCCGGCGGTGCGGGCTCGAATCGCACGGACGTGGCCCGGCCTGCCGGTGGCGTACCTGTCGACGATCGACGAGGCCGACCTTCCCGACGACGCCTGGGACTTCCCGGTGGTCGAGTTCTTCTCCAAGACGTCGTTCGGCCCGGAGACGCTTCACGGGTTGCTCCCGAAGCTCGGTCGTCGAGACGAGCGGTGACGTCTCCTACGATGACCCGATGGGATCGGGGGTCGATGCTGTCGTCACGGCACCCGTCCCGATGACCAGGTCGATGCGGGAGCAGTTCCGGGCGGCCATCGCGTCGGAACAGCGGATCTCGTGGATCGCCGTCGCGTTCCCCCTCGTGCTCTGGGCATTCGTGGATCGGGAGCCGCTGCTGTTGGTCCTCAGCGGCGTCTTCTTCGGGTTGAGCCTGGTGCGAAGCCGAGCGATCCCGGCGATCGACCGCGGTGACATCGAACGAGCGATCGTGCTGTTCACGGCGAGCAAATGGCTCGTGTCGCTCGTGTTCGTGGTGGTGCTGCCGATCACCCTGCCGATCGCGATGGTCAACATCATCATGCCGATCGCGCTCGTCTCGACGCAGTTGCAGGAGCGTCGGTTCCCGCTGATGGTTGCCTCGGCGATGGTGGTGACACTGCTCGCGGGCATGGCGGGGTACCTGCAGAACGTCTTCGAACTCGAGTCGAAGGTCGAGCCGTGGGTCTGGCAGTGGCTGTGCATCGTGGTCCTCGTGGCGCACATCGTGCCGCTGAGCCTGATCGTGTGGCGGTCGAACCGTCAGCAGACGATCGTTCTGGACGAGGCCCTCGACGCCAACGCGCGACTCCGCGAGTCCGATGCCGAACTCCGGCGGTCGCGGAGCCGCCTGGTGAGCGCCGCCGACGCCGAGCGGAGTCGCATCGAACGCGATCTCCACGACGGCGCTCAACAACGGCTCGTCGCCGTGCTGGTGCAGCTGCGTCTCGCTGCTCGAACGGCGCGCCGGAGCGGCGATGTCGATCCCGATGGCGTCGATGCCCTGGCCGACGATCTCGAAGCCGGGATCGAGGAGGTTCGTCGGCTCGCTCACGGCATCTACCCGCCGCTGCTCAAGATGCGCGGGCTGCCGGTGGCCCTCCGAGCTGTCGCGCGTCGCAACGGGCCGCGGACGGTGGTCGTCGACGACGGCATCGGCCGCTTCGATGCTGCCATCGAGGCCGCGCTGTACTTCTGCTGCCTGGAAGCCGTGCAGAACGCCACCAAGTACGGCGGCGACGACGTGGAGGTGATGATCCGGTTGCGGTCCACCACGGTCGACGGCCGTCAGGAACTGGTCGCAACGGTGTCGGACACGGGCCCGGGCTTCGACCCGACGGGCGCGGCCAGCGCCGGCCGGGGCCTCGAGAACGTCCGTGACCGCATCGGTGCCGTCGGCGGCGAGGTGGCCATCGAGAGCGTGATCGGGGGCGGGACCACCGTGGAGCTGACGGTCCCGGTCGCGGATCGCCCCGCCGGGACCGACGACGGCACCACCGAGCACGACATCGACCGGGGTGCATCGGTTGCGCAGGGCGGCCGATGACGGCGCTGCGCGTGGTCGTGGCGGACGACAACGTGTTCATCCGCAACGGCATCGCGGCGATGATCGACGCCATCGACGACATGGAACTGGTCGCCGAGTGCTCCGACCTCCCCGAACTTCGCAGCGCCGTGGCGGACCACGAGCCGGACCTGGTGGTCACCGACATCCAGATGCCGCCGACGCTCACCGATGAAGGAATCGTCGCCGCCATCGAAATCCGAGCCGAACGGAAGGAGGTCGGGGTACTCGTGCTCAGCCAGTACGTCGAGCCCGAATACGTGATGACGCTCTTCGAGGATGGTTCCGAGGGGCTGGGGTACCTCCTGAAGGAGCGGGTCGCCGATCTCGACGAGTTCGAACGGGCGGTCCGGTCGGTTGCCTCGGGGCAGTCGGCGGTCGATCCGAAGGTCGTCGAGGTGCTGGTGTCGTCGCGGTCGCAGCGACCGTCGGAGATCGACCGGCTGACCCCTCGCGAGACCGAGGTGCTCGGCCTGATCGCGGAAGGGCTCAACAACGCCGCGATCGCGGACCGGTTGGTGTTGGGCGACAAGGCGGTCGCCAAGCACATCAACGGGATCTTCTCGAAGCTCGGTCTCAGCGAGGAGGACGAGGTCCATCGCCGGGTCAAGGCGGTCCTGCTCTGGCTCGCCATGTGAAACTGCATCGGTGTCAGATCTCGTCCATCTCCGCGGCGGCTCGTTCGATCTCGTCGTCGACATCGCGACGCCGACGCCGACCATCGTGTACTGGGGGCAGGCCCTCGGCGCCGCCCCTGAACTCGATGCGCTCGACGCAGTGCTCGGTCGTCCCGCCGTTGCCGGGGCGTTGGGCGCGGTCGCCCCGGTCAGCATCGTGCCGCTCCACGGCGAGGGTGTCGTCTGCCGCCCGGGCCTCGCCGGCCGACGGGGTGGCGGCCGCGACTGGGCCCCGCGATTCGTGCCGACGGCGCACCGACTCACCGGCGGCGTGCTCACCGTCGACTCGCTCGACGACGTCGCCGGTCTCGCCCTGACGACGGAGATCTCGGCCGCCGATGTCGTGGGCGTGCGGGTGACGATCACCAACGTCGGCGGCCGTCGCTACTCGCTCGACGCGTTGACCGTGAGCCTGCCGCTGCCCGAGAGCGCCGACGAACTGCTCGGGTTCGAGGGTCGTTGGGCGCGTGAGTTCCACTGCGAGCGCACGTCATGGACCCACGGCGCGTGGGTCTCGGAGCATCTCAGGGGTCGGACCTCCCATGAGCACCCGCCGCTGCTGTTCGCCGGGCCCGCCGGGTTCCGCGAATGGGCCGGCGACGTGTACGGAGTCCATCTCGCCTGGAGCGGCAACCACACGATGCTCGCCGAGCGCCTCGCCGACGGCCGGCGCTACGTGCAGGCGGGCGAGCTGCTGCACCCCGGTGAGGTGGTGCTCGAGCCCGGCCAGTCCTACACCACGCCCGAGGTCGTCGGGGTGTTCTCGTCCGGGGGGCTGACGCCGGCCACCTGGGGATTCCACCGGGCGGTGCGATCGAGCCCGTCACACCCCACAACGCCGCGACCCGTGCTGTTGAACACCTGGGAGGCGGTCTACTTCGACCACGACCTCGACCGCCTTCGTGGGCTGGCCGATGTCGCCGCCGAGGTCGGCATCGAGAGGTTCGTGCTCGACGACGGATGGTTCGGCTCGCGTCGCGACGACACGTCCGGGCTCGGCGACTGGTGGGTGTCGCCGGAGGTGTACCCCGACGGGTTGGTGCCGCTGATCGACCACGTGACGGGCCTCGGAATGGAGTTCGGGATCTGGGTCGAGCCGGAGATGGTCAACCCCGACAGTGAGCTGTACCGGGCACACCCCGACTGGGCTCTGACGACCGACGCCTACGAGCCGGTGCTCGGACGCAACCAGCTCGTCCTCGACCTCGCCAACCCCGACGCGTTCGCACACATCCTCCGCCAGCTCGACGCACTGCTGCGCGATCACGACATCGCCTACGTCAAGTGGGACATGAACCGCGACCACGTCCAAGGATCGGGTGCCACCGGCGCCGCAGGCACGCACGCCCAGACGCTGGCGGTGTACGCGCTGCTCGACGAGCTGCGCACCCGTCATCCGTCGGTCGAGTTCGAGTCGTGTGCGAGCGGCGGCGGTCGCATCGACCTGGCGATCCTCGAGCGCACCGAGCGCGTCTGGACCAGCGACTGCAACGACGCCCTCGAGCGCCAGACGATCCAACGCGGTGCGTCGATGCTGCTCCCGCCCGAGGTGACGGGGGCACACATCGGGCCGCGGCGCTCCCACACCACTGGCCGGCGACACACGCTCGCCTTCCGGGCGGCGACCGCGCTGTTCGGCCACCTCGGTGTCGAGTGGAACGTGGTTCGCCTCGACGCCGGCGACCGTGCCGAACTGGCCGAAGCGATCGCGCTGCACAAGCGGTTCCGGCCGTTGCTGCACTCCGGCGACGTCGTCCGCTTCGACACCGAGGAGCCGTACCTCGCTCACGGCGTGTACGCCGCCGACCGGACCGAAGCGCTCGTGTCGTTCGTCCAGATGACGACCGGGCCGAGCCTCACGCCGCCGCCGCTGCGTCTGCCGGGGCTCGATCCCGATCGGAGCTATCGAATCGAGCACGTCGCACTGCCCGGTGAACGGTGGGGGCTCGCAGCGACGCAGCCTGCCTGGCTCGCCGACGGTGTCGAGCTGACCGGGCGCCAACTCGAAGCCCACGGGTTGCGCCCTCCCGTGCTGCACCCCGAGTCGGCGGTACTGCTCCACGTCCGATCGTTCGAGCCGTCACGTCCACGGTGAGTCCCGGCTCGAACATGCCGCACCAGACGTCCTCGCAGCCGGCTGCTCCGAGACGTGGGCGCGAGTCGTCAGAGATGCTTCAGCGCCTCGCGGCGGGTGAGACCGGAGAACTCGTGGGCGTCGACGAAGGCCCGGACCGCGTGGGGGTCGGTGCGTGCGTACTCGCGCAGGGCCCAGCCGAGCGCCTTGCGGATGAAGAACTCGGTGTCACCCGCCCGTCGTTCCGCGTAGTCGAACAACCGATCGGCGTCGGTGGCCTCCTTCCATCGCAGCTGGTGCAGGATCGCCGAGCGGGCCACCCAGATGTCGTCATCGTCGATCCATCGGTCCATCTCGGCAGCGAGTGAAGGGTCGGCGCGGACGAGACCGCCGACCGTCCACGCAGCGAGTGCGTCGACGGTGTCCCACCACGAGCGGGTCGTGACGAGGCCCCGGACCGCAGGGAGGTGGCGCGACTCGAGCCGGGCGACGTTGGCGCCCAACGCGTCCTGCGCGACGTACTGAAACTCTCGCTCGGGTTCTTCCCAGCAGGCGCAGGCGAACTCGATCAGTTCGTCGCCGCTCGCGAGTCGGGCCGTGGCCATCGTCGCCCTGGTCGCAGCGCGACGTTGCGGCGCCTTCGCACCGAAGAAGTCGAACCGGTGCTTCATGTACGCGGCCATCGCCGGCGCGGCGGCAGGGTCGGCGACCGACTCGAGTTCGTCGCGCAGGGTCTCGACCGACAGCATCGCCGGTCGATTCTGGTCGATCGGGACAACGGGTCGCGCTCCGGATCGTCCCGCCGTCGATGTACCGTTTGGCGCGTGAGGCAGGTCGCCGGATGACCGAACGCAAGCCGACGGGCGCCAGTTGGGAATCGTGGACCGAGCGGCAGATCGACGAGGGTCGACGGGCCGGGCTCTTCGACGGTCTCGACGGCGAGGGGAAGCCGATCGAGGGGCTCGACGGACCTCATGACGAGGAGTGGTGGGTCAAGGCCAAACTCCGTCGCGAGAAGGTCGAGTATCTGCCGCCGACCATCGCGATCCGGCGTGAACGTGATGTGGCGGTCGCGGCGGCGCTGGATGCCGCCGACGAAGAGGACGTGCACCGGATCATCGGGGAGATCAACGGCCGGATCCGGTACGTGAACAGCCACACGGTCATCGGCCCGCCGTCCACGGTCTGGGTGGTCGACGTCGATTCGATCCTCGAACGCTGGCGAGCAACGCGTCCGTCGTCGGCGCCCGCAGGGGAGCCCCGGGAGCCCGCCGACGACGACTCGGGCGTCGCTCACCGCCGATCCACCCGATGGTGGCGCCGCCGCGTGAGCTGACCCACGAGCGTGCCGCTCTCCGCCGGACCCGAAATCCGCCTCGATCGACGCGCTGGGCGCGCACATCGAGGCAAGTTTCGGGGCAGGTGTCGGCAGGTTCATGCCGTCGGGGTGGCGACGCCACGAAATCGCAGCGGGCGTTCGTCGAGTTCCTCGGCGAAGTGGGCGGCCCACCCGGCGATCCGCGCCACGGCGAAGATCGGCACGTCGGGCTCGAGGCCGGCCGCCCGTGTGAATGCGCCGATGGCGAGATCGATGTTCGGTTGATGCGGCGTGGTCCGGCCGGCTTCGGCAACGACGACATCGAGGAGGTCGGCCTCGACGGGATCGAGGCGTCGGACGTGCTCCCACAGGAGTGGGTAGCGGGGATCGACACCTCGATACACCTTGTGACCGAATCCGGGCACCGGCTGCCGCTGGGCGCGGTGCTGGGCCAGCACCGCTGACGGCTCCGTCTCGGCACAGGCGGCGAGGAATCGACTGACCTCGACGGCGGCACTGCCGTGCAACCGGCCCTCGATGGTCGCCAAGCCGGAGGCGAAGGCGGTGTACGGCGACGCTCGCACCGAGGCTGCGATCCGGACGGCCAACGTGCTCGTCGCCAACTCGTGGTCGGCGAGGAGCACGAGTGCGGTGTCCACCGCATCGACGAGTTCGACCGAGGGGCGTCGCCGCCAGGCGCTTGCCAGGCGCGCAGCGAAGCGCCCGGTCGTGCGTGTGGCCCCGAGTGCCGAGGGCGCCGCCACGAGCAGCCGTCGGGCGGCATCAGCCGCCCGGTCGTCGGGATGGCAGGCCGCGAGGACGTGGCCGGCGGTTGCGATGCGGGCGATCGGCGAGATCGCCAGGTCGGCGATCGGCGACAGTGCGGCGCGCAACGTCGGTTCGGCCGACGGCCACCGTGCGGACGGTGCGTCGCCGTCGCCCGACCAGAGGAACTCGGCGACGTCCTCGAAGCGACGGGTCTTCGCCAGGTCGATCGCATCGATGCCCCGAAAGCTCAGAGCGTGTTCGTCGATCGTCGTGACGCCCGAGGCGATCTGGACGTCGATCGTCGCCCTCGGGCCGCTCGGTGCCCGTCGGCTCCGCTCGGCGAGCTGTTGCACCTCGTCGCGGGCGAACAGCGACGTACGCCCGTCCGGGGCGGTGGTGCGGCTCAGGCGACCTCGGCTCACGTAGGCGTAGAGGGTCGCCTTCGAGACACCGAGAATCGCGGCAGCTTCGGTCGATCGGATCAGCGTGCTCACGACCCCAGCTTCGAGCACTCGGTTGATCGAGTCAATGTTGATTCGATCAACGTTGATTTTGGAGGGGGCGCGGCGGACACTCGGATGCATGACACAACTGATCGACGTTCCCGCCGGACTCAACGGCGTGGTCGCCGCCGACACCGCAATCGGCGCGGTCGACGGCGATCGCGGCTTCTTCCACTACGGCCCCCACGATGCCACGGCCCTCGCTCGCAGGCGTTCGTTCGAGGAGGTCTGGTTCCTCGTGCGGGAGGGTCGCCTGCCTGACGCCGGCGAAACCATCGAGTTCCGACGGGCGCTGGCGGAGCTCCGGGAGATCCCCGCCGATCTGCTCCCCGTGATCGACGTGGTGGCCCGACAGAACGCTCCAATGCTGGCGAAGCTCCGCGCAGTGCTGTCGGTCGCCGACCTTGGCCTGTCGCCGATGATCGACGTGGACGACGCCGAACGGCGACACCAGACGCTGCGTCTCGCGGCGGTCGTGCCGATGATCGTCGCCGCCCTGCATCGGCGGGGTGCCGGGCTCGACGTGATCGAGCCGGACCCATCCCTGGGGCATGCGGCCGCCTACCTCCAGGCAACGATCGGTGAAGCGCCGACGCCGGTCGCGGCCCGGGCGGTGGAGCAGTACATGATCCTGACGATCGACCACGGCTTCAATGCATCGACGTTCACGGCGCGGGTGGTCGCATCGACCGGCGCCGACGCCGCTGATGCCGTGTGTGCCGCGCTCGGCGCGCTCGCCGGACCGCTCCACGGCGGGGCGCCGAGCCGTGCGCTCGATGCGCTCGACGAGATCGGGTCGGTCGACCGAGCGGCCGCCTGGGTGCGGGGCGAGGTTGCGGCCGGCCGCCGGATCATGGGATTCGGCCATGCCGTCTACCGGGCGCCCGATCCGCGTTCCGCACTGCTGCGCGAGGTGGCCGAACGGCTCGGGGGCGACTTGGTGGAGTTCGCCATCGCGGTCGAAGCGGAGATCCTGGTGACGCTTGCCGAGTTCAAGCCGGGACGTCCGCTGCCGAGCAACGTCGAGTTCTACGCCGGCGTCGTCATGGAGACCGCCGGGCTTCCCCGCTCGATGTTCACCCCCACCTTCGCCGTCAGCCGAACCGTTGGCTGGTGTGCGCACATCGTCGAGCAGGCCGCCGCCGCCAAGCTGATCCGCCCGTCGTCCCGCTACGTCGGCCCACCGGTCACCCCCTGACCCGCCCCGCCACTTTCACCACCCGAGAAATGCCTCGATCTGCGCGCCGAACGCGACGATCGAAGCAGATATCGGATCTGGCGGGCTGGGTGGTGCGGGTAGCGTTGACGGTCGTGTCCGACCGCATCACCCCCGAGGCCGTCGCGAAGGTGGCGAAGCTCGCGCGGCTGTCGCTGAGCGACGACGAACTCCAGCAAGCGACCCACCAGTTGAGCGACATGCTCGACCACTTCGCCGACATCGATGCGCTCGACCTCGACGGGGTCGAGCCGATGACGCATCCGACCCCGATCGCGAACGTGATGCGTGAAGACATCGAGCAGGACTGCCTCGACCGTGACGAGGTGCTCGCAGGGGCGCCTGCGGCCGAGGACGGCCGTTTCCGAGTACCGCCGATCGTCGGGCTGGACGACTGATGGCCGACCTCACCGGAACCCCGGAGGTGCCGTCCACGGCGATCGACATCGCCTGGAACGTCCGCAACAACGTCGAGTCGGCCGCGACCGTCGTCGAGCGTCACCTCGCCGAGATCGATCGCCGGGAGGGCGACATCCACGCGTTCAACCTCGTCCTCGCCGACGAGGCCCGCGCCCGAGCGATCGAGATCGACGACGCGGTCGCCGTCGGGCGCGACCCCGGTCCGCTCGCCGGCGTCCCGATCGCCTTGAAGGACAACATGTGCACGCGGGGGATCCCCACCACGTGCTCATCGAGGATTCTCGACGGCTGGAAGCCGCCCTACGACGCCACGATCGTCACGAAGCTCCACGATGCCGGCGCGATCGTGATCGGGAAGACCAACCTCGACGAGTTCGCCATGGGTTCGAGCACCGAGAACTCGGCGTTCGGAGCCACCCGTAACCCGCACGACATCACCCGGGTGCCCGGTGGATCGAGCGGTGGTTCGGCTGCCGCCGTCGCGGCGGGCTTCGCCGCCGTGAGCCTCGGCTCCGACACCGGAGGGTCGATTCGTCAGCCCGCCGCCCTGTGCGGCGTCGTCGGGGTGAAGCCGACCTACGGGGCGGTGAGCCGTTACGGCCTGGTGGCCTTCGCGTCGAGCCTCGACCAGATCGGGCCGTTCGCCACGACGGTGGCCGACGCATCGCTGTTGCTCGAGTCGATCTCCGGCCACGATCCGATGGACTCGACGTCGATCCGTCAGCCTCCCCTCGAGATCAGCCGCCAGCTCGACTTCGGTGTCGTGGGCCTCCGGGTCGGGCGGATCACCGATCTGCCCGAGGGCGCGAGCCCCGACGTGGTGGCACGGTTGGATCAGGCGTTCGACGAGCTGCGTGCCGCTGGTGCCGAGATCGTCGACGTCGAGGTGCCGGCGTTCGGGTACGGCCTCACCGCCTACTACCTGATTGCCCCCGCCGAGGCGTCGAGCAACCTCGCCCGATACGACGGGGTCCGCTTCGGCCACCGGGTCGACGCACCCGACACCAATGCGATGTACATGGCCACTCGAACCGAGGGGTTCGGCGCGGAGGTGAAACGGCGCATCATGCTGGGCACCTATGCGCTGTCCGCCGGGTACTACGACGCGTACTACGGCCGGGCGCTCAAGGTGCGCCGTCGCATCGCCGCCGACTTCGCCGCCGCCTACGAGCGCGCCGACGTGCTGCTGACCCCGGCGTCTCCCACGGTGGCGTTCCATCTCGGCGACAAGACGGCCGACCCGATGTCGATGTACCTGTGCGACACGTACACGATCCCGTCGAACCTCACGGGTGATCCGGGCATGAGCGTGCCGTTCGGCACCGGCGACGACGGGTTGCCCGTCGGCATCCAGGTGCTCGCCCCGGCGCTCCAGGAGGCCACGATGTTCCGGACGGCCGCCGAACTCGAACGGAGGGCACCGCGATGAGCGACGCCGCAACGAGCACCGCCGCGACGACGACGGCGGCGACCGACGCGTTCTGGAGCTTCGACGGCTGGGAGATGGTCGTGGGCCTCGAGGTCCATGTCGAACTCGCCACCCGAACCAAGCTGTTCTCGGGCTCGCCCAACCGCTTCGGTGACGAACCCAACACCCACATCGACCCGGTCACGCTGGGGCTCCCGGGTGCCCTCCCGGTGCTCAACCGCCAGGCGGTCGAACTCGCGATGCGGCTCGGTCTGGCCCTCAACTGCACCGTGCAGCGCTCGACCTTCGCCCGCAAGAACTACTTCTATCCGGACATGCCCAAGGCGTACCAGATCAGCCAGTACGACGAACCGATCTGCATCGACGGCTGGCTCGACCTTCCCGACGGCGTCCGGGTCGGCATCGAACGGGCGCACCTCGAGGAGGACACCGGCAAGTCGACGCACGTCGGGGGCACCGGTGGTCGCATCCACGGCAGCGACCACTCGCTCATCGACTTCAACCGTGCCGGCGTGCCGCTCGTGGAGATCGTCAGCCGCCCCGACATCCGCAGCCCCGAGCAGGCGAAGGCGTACGTGAGCGAACTCCGAGCGATCCTCGTGGCCGTCGGTGCATCCGACGCCAAGATGGAGGAGGGCTCGATGCGCGTCGACGCCAACGTCAGCGTCCGGCGTCCGGGCGCCGAGTTCGGGACGCGGTGCGAGATCAAGAACGTCAACTCGGTCCGATCCGTCGGCCGCGCGATCGAGTACGAGGCGCAGCGCCAGATCGGCATGTTGGAAGCGGGCGAGCCGATCCGCCAGGAGACCCGCCACTGGGACGAGACCGACGGCCGCACGCACACACTCCGCTCGAAGGAGGACGCCGACGACTACCGCTACTTCCAGGAGCCCGACCTCGTGGTGGTCGATCCCGACCCCGAGTGGATCGAACGCGTCCGGTCGTCGTTGCCGGTGCTGCCGGCAGCTCGACGTCTCCGCCTCGCCGAGGCCACCGGCCAGTCGCCCGATGCCGAGGCCGTGCTCGTCGTCACCGATCGCGACCAGGACGTGTACGTGTTGACCGTCGCCGAAGCAGGTGGTGATGCCGGACGAGCCCTCGTCCACGTCAAGGAGGCGTTCGCCGATCAAGGCGAGCGTCCCGCGGTTCCCGCCACCGATCTCGCCGCCCTCACGCAGATGGAGGTCGCCGGCGAACTGACGGCGACCCAGGCGAAGCAGGTCCTCGCCGAGATCGTCGACAACGGTGGTGGTGACCCCAGAGCGATCGCGGCAGCGAAGGGCTTCGAGGCGATGGACAGCTCCGAACTGGAGTCGATGGTCGACGACGCCATCGCCGCGCAGCCCGACGCGTGGGCGAAGTTCTGCGCCGGCGAGGGCAAGGCGATGGGCGCGCTGGTCGGTGCGGTCATGAAGGCATCGAGGGGTCAGGCCGACGGCAAGGCGGTCACCGCCCTTCTCGAACGGCGACGAGCTGGGCCCGCCTGACAGACGAAGAGTCAATACCGGCCAGACAGGGCGTGGCATCCATGCGTGCCAGAATTCGATCCGTGGCTCGGGGATTCGATCCCGAAGGACGCGTTGCCGTCGTCACCGGCGGTGCGAGTGGGACGAGTGCCTGGCGGTCAACCTCACGGCGGTCTGGGATGGTTCGATGGCCGCGGTCGAGCAGATGCAGTGGGGAAGCATCATCAACATCTCGTCGCTGTCGTCGTTCGGTCCGATGCAGCCCGCTGGGTCACCGGGCAGACGCTGGTCCTCTCGGGCGGCATGTCGGTCTTCTGACTCGTCCGCTCGTCGGCACCGTTGCGACACTCGGCCGATGGACTTCGAGATTCCCGCCGACATCCAGGACACGCTCGATCAACTCGATGCGTTCATCGATGCCGAGATCAAGCCACTCGAACAGCAGGACGACAACATCCGCTTCTTCGATCACCGCCGCGAATGGGCGCGGACCGACTTCGACAACGACGGCGTCCCGCGGGCGGACTGGGAGGAGCTGCTCCGCGAGATGCGTCGACGCGCCGACGCTGCCGGCTGGCTCCGCCTGGCGCTGCCCGCGGAGTTCGGCGGGCAGGGCGCCAGCAACCTGACGATGGCGGTCATCCGCGAGCACCTGGCCCACAAGGGCCTCGGGTTGCACAACGACCTGCAGAACGAGTCGTCGATCGTCGGGAACTTCCCGACGGTGCTGATGATGCGCGACTTCGGCACCGAGCAGCAGAAGGCCGACTGGATGCCCGGGTTCCTCGACGGCACCCGCCGCCTCGCGTTCGGCCTCACCGAGCCGAACCACGGCAGCGACGCCACGTACATGGAGACCACCGCCGTCCGTGACGGCGACGAATGGGTGATCAACGGCATGAAGCGGTGGAACTCGGGTCTCCACCACGCCACCCACGACATCATCTTCGCCCGGACGTCCGGCGAGCCAGGGAGCCCCAAGGGGATCAGCGCCTTTCTCGTGCCGACCGATGCGCCCGGCTTCCAGGTCGACTTCTTCTGGTGGACGTTCAACATGCCGACCGACCACGCCGAAGTGAGCCTCACCGACGTGCGGGTCGGGGCCGACGCGCTGTTCGGCGAGGTCGACCGCGGGCTCGAACTCGCCCAGCACTTCGTGCACGAGAACAGGATCCGCCAGGCAGCGTCGTCGCTCGGTGCGGCGCAGTACTGCATCGACGAGGCGGTGGCCTACGCCAACAGCCGCACCACCTGGGGCAAGAAGCTGTCGGTCAACCAGGGAATCCAGTTCCCGTTGGTCGAGCTGCACACCGAGGCGGCGATGCTGCGTCAGCTGGTGCGCTACACGGCCACGATGCTCGATGCGAAGCACCACATGGAGGTCACGCACCTGGTGGCGATGTGCAACTACCGCGCCAACCGCTTGGCGTGTGACGCGGCGGACCGTGCGATGCAGACCTGTGGTGGCGTCGGGTACTCCCGTCACATGCCCTTCGAGCACATCTACCGCCACCACCGGCGCTACCGCATCACCGAGGGTTCCGAGGAGATCCAGATGCGCAAGGTCGGCCAGCACCTCTTCGGCTTTGCTCGGAAATGAGACGCGGGGTCTGACCCCGCGTCTCATTCTCGGAGGAGGCCGGTGGGGTTGGTGTCCTCGTGCGCGGCGAGGTCGTCGTCGAGCTGCTGCAGCAGAGACGGCGCCGCGAGTCCGAGCACATCACCCTCGGTGGGCAGCGGATCGTTGCGGCACAGGAAGGCCATCCGTCCGTCGGCCACCCGCACCATCGGGATGAACAGCTCGTCGTCGACGGCCGACACGATCAGGTCGCCGCTGCGAGCTCCCCGCACCTTCCACCCCTGGCGTGACCGGTCGTCGAGCGTCGAGTAGCTGATTCCGTCGATGCCGATCAGCCGGCCGAGGTGTTCCTCGGGCACCGAGGAGTCGCCCGGCCGCCGTTTCGACGGCACCAACTGGAACACCTCCCGACGTCCGAAGATCCGAGCGAACCGTGCGGTGGCGAGCGAGTTGACCTCGTCGTTCGACGTGAATGCGAGCAGCCGACCGATGCCGCGAAGGTCGAGGTCGTGGCTCGCTTCCTCGGCGAGCACGCTCATCCGCCGTGCTGTCAACCCGGCTGCGATCGCCCGCGTGACGTTGTACGGATCGGTGTCGACGAGCAGCGCCTTGATGTCACGCTCCTGCAGCTCCTTCCCGAGCCCGCGGCCGACCGCATGGGCTCCCGCGATCAGCACGCCGTTGGCCTGGGCCTCTGCGAGCCCCAGCCATCGCGCTGCCGGGCCGGCGAGGAATCCGTACACCACGATCGTTCCGATGATCACGAGGAACACGATCGGCACGATCTTCGTGGCGTCGGGGACGTTCTCCTCCTCGAGCCGGATCGCGAAGATCGCCGAGACCGCGGCTGCGACGATGCCCCTGGGCGCCATCGTCATGAGGAACACCCGTTCGCGCCAGCTGAGCGACGTCCGCACGGACGACACCAGCACCGACAGCGGACGCGCGACCAGCACGAGCACCGCGAGGAACGCGAGTGACGGGACGAGCACGTCTTGGAGTGCGTCCGCCTCGATCCGCGCGGCCAGGAGGATGAACAACACCGAGATCAACAGCGTCCTCAGACTCTCGTTGAACTCGAGGACCTGACGGATCGTCGAACTCTCCCGTCTGGCGAGGTACATCCCGAGCACGGTCACCGCCAGCAGGCCGGCCTCCTCCTGCACTTCGTTGGCGGCGACGAAGGATCCCACGACGAACGCGAACGTCACCGGGATCGTCAGCTGGTCCGGGATGAGGAACCGGCGCAGCGCGGTGTCGAGCACGAAGGCTGCGGCGAGCCCGAAGCCGGCGCCCGCGACGATTGTGAGCGCGAGCACGCCGATCAGCTTCGACACCGCTTCGTCGGGTGCGTCGGTGACGACGATCTCGAAGGCCAGGAGGGCACCGGTCGCGCCGATCGGGTCGATCAGGACGCCTTCCGCCCGCAGGATCGGCCCGGTCGTCCCGGTCGGACGCACGAACCGGAGCAGTGGTCCGATCACCGTCGGGCCGGTGACCACGAGCACGGCACCGAGCACGAGGGAGGCCTGGTTCGAAATCCCGAAGATCTCGCGAGCGCTGAACCACGCGACGAGGAACGTGGCGACCGCGCCGACGCTGATCAGCCGGCGCACCACGATCCCGGTCGAGCGCAACTCGCGGGGCGGGAGGTCGAGCCCACCCTCGAAGAGGATGACGGCGACCGCCAGCGACACGAGGGGGAACAGTGTGCCGCCCAGCAGCTCGTCGGGGTCGACGACCCCGGTCACGGGACCGAGGATGAGCCCGGCGACCAGCAGGGCGATGATCGACGGGATCTGCGTCCGCCACGCCAACCACTGGGCAAGCATGCCCGCGCCCAGGATCAGCGCCAGTGTGGGCCCGATCGCGGACTCGCCAGCGGCCAGCAAGGTGGCGATCACGGTCGGCCGGTCGAGTGGTCGGCGGTGGCCATCCGGGGCGATGGTAGTGCGCCCGGCCCAGCGTGCCAGTCCACGGACCGGTACCGTCGTCGCTCATGGGCGCCCGAATCGAACGGATCACCTTTCCCGGCAGCAGTGGTGCGGCGCTGGCGGCCAGACTCGACCTGCCGGCGGGACCCCCACGGGCGTTCGCGCTCTTCGCGCACTGCTTCACCTGCGGCAAGGACATCCATGCGGCGTCGCGCATCGCCAATGCCCTGACCGACGTCGGTTTCGGAGTGCTCCGATTCGACTTCACCGGCCTCGGCATGAGCGAGGGTGAGTTCGCCAACACGAATTTCACGTCGAACACCGAGGATCTCATCGCCGCCGCCGACTGGCTCCGGTCGGCCCATCGTGCGCCACAGGTGTTGATCGGTCACTCCCTCGGCGGGGCGGCGGTCCTCGCCGTCGCCGGTTCGATCCCGGAGGTCCGTGCCGTCGCGACGATCGGTGCGCCGGCCAGCCCCGAGCACGTCACCGGCGTCTTCTCGTCGTCGCTCGACGAGATCGAGTCCACCGGGGTCGCTGACGTCGAGTTGGCCGGTCGTCCCTTCACCATCCGCAAGCAGTTCCTCGACGATCTGCGAAACCATGTCGTCACCGACAGGGTCGCAACGATGAAGCGAGCGCTGCTCGTGCTGCACTCGCCGGTCGACAACACCGTCGGCATCGACAACGCCGCAGAGATCTTCCTCGCCGCTCGTCATCCGAAGAACTTCGTGTCGCTCGACGGCGCCGATCACCTCCTGTCGGAGTACTCCGACGCTGCCTTTGCCGCGTCGATGATCGGCGCCTTCGCGAACCGCTACATCGTCGACGAGAGTGGCGGCCGCGACATCCCTCGTGCGACCGCGCCGGTCGTGGTCGCCGAGACGAGCCAGGGGGCGTTCCTCAACCACGTCGTGGTCGGTCGCCACCGCCTGCTCGCCGACGAGCCCGAGTCGATCGGTGGCTTCGACGCCGGGCCGTCGCCGTACGACTTCTTGGGCATCGCGCTGGGTGCCTGCACGTCGATGACGTTGCGGATGTACGCCGACCGCAAGAAGTTGCCGCTCGACCAGGTGAGCGTGGAGGTGACCCACGGCAAGGTCCACGCAGACGACTGTGTCGAGTGCGCCGGCAACGAACGGCTCGCGGACCGCTCGGGGATGATCGATCGATTCGAACGGGTGTTGCACATCTCGGGCGACGATCTCACCGACGCCGATCGCGCCAAGTTGCTCGCCATCGCCGACAAGTGCCCGGTCCACCGCACACTCGAGTCGGCCAGCTCGATCGTGACGCGCCTCGCCGATCACGAGCACGGGTGACCGAGCCGATGACCAGTTCCGCCGCTCCGCTCGACGTGTTGGTCGAGGAGCTCCGCCGGGCGTGGGCCCACACCGACGCGTTGTGGCTCGATCTCGACGAGCACCAGCTGCGGTGGCGACCGAACGAACACGCGAGCGCGATCGGCTGGCACCTCGGCCACCAGGCCGCCGTCGCCCATTTCATGGTCCGCAACCTGCTCGCCGCCGAGCCGAGCCCCGATCCCGAACTCGACTCGTTGATGGACAGTGCCACGCCGGAGCCGGCCCGGGGTGATCTTCCCGACCGGGAGCGGCTGGGGCGGTATCGGGCGGCGGTTGCCGACCGTGTGATCGCTCGCATCGATGCGATCCGTCTCGGCGAGGTGGGCGCTCCGGCGCAGCTGTCGGTGGTGGCGGCGGGTCTGGTCCGAGCACTGGTGAACCATGAATACCAGCATGACCAGTGGATCGCCGAAGTGCGCTCCCGTGACCTCGGGGCGGCGGCGTCGCCCACACCGGCGTCACCGAATCTCACCACGCTCGACGGCTACACCGTCCTGCGATGAGTTCCGTGACCGCCTGTCGGCCCGGAAGATCATCGGTGCAGGGTGATGTGGCGACCGGGGTCAGGTGGACGGCGCAGCGGCGTTCGCAACGGTCGTCGACTCGGCCACCTGCTCGGGCGGCTGCACGGACACCAGCGAGCCGTCGCGGTACCGCACGATCGCTGCGTTGAGTTCGGCGCTCATGATCGAGGCGATCGCGAGCAGGCTCAGCCACGTGATCAGTCCGAGCACGATCGCGAACTGACCGTAGGTGTCGCTCGAGTTCTCGATGATCCGGCGGGTGATGTCGGTGCCGAAGTGCTGGAGCAGCGTGTACAGCACACCGGCGGTGATCGCGCCCGGCAACACGTCGCGCCAGGTGGGCGAGGCGGCCGTGAGGAAGCGGTACATCAGCCCGAGCACCCCGATGTTGACCGCGACATTCGCCGCGGTCAGCACGAAGCGCCCCGCGTTGGGCAGGCCGGCCGAATTGACGAGGGTGGCCAACGCCAGGCTCGCGATCTGAGCGCCACCGATGATCACGATGCCGAGCAGCGCCCTTCCTCGCTGCACGGGCAGCGATGCGCGGTGGTCGACGTCGATCTCCCAGACGTCGTCGAGGGCCGCCTGCAATCCAGCGAACGCCTTCGTGGCGCCCCAGAGGGCACCGGCGAGCCCGATCACCAGCGCCCACACACTTCCGTTCAGCGAGGCCGGATCGCTCTGCAGCTGCTGGCCGAGGACGGGGATGTCGGCGAGGGCGCCGTCGATGATGCGTTGCTGCAGTTCCTCGTTGTCCTGGAGGACGAAGCCGAGAATCGTGGTGGCCGCGAGCAGCAGCGGGAATATCGACACGAAGCCGAAGAACGCGACGACGGAGGCGTTTCGCCCGGAGATGTGCCGTCGCCATCCGTCGAGCGTGTCGACGCCGATCTCGATCGACGGGTGCTTGGATCGGAGGTCGATCATCCGGTCACTGGTGGTCCACGGCATGGGTCACATCCTGTCCGATCCTGTGAGATTCCAATCGATCGGGTCCCGACCTGCTGCCACCAACGCCGCATTCGCACGGCTGAAGGGCTTGCTCCCGAGGAATCCGTTGTTGGCCGACAGTGGCGATGGATGAGCCGACTCGATGATCGTGTGCCGGCTCGTGTCGATCAGCTCGCGCTTGCGGCGCGCCGAGTTGCCCCACAGGATGAACACGACCGGGTCGACCTTTGCGTTCACCACGCGGATCACCTCGTCGGTGAAGGTCTCCCAACCCCGCTTCTGGTGCGAGCCCGCCTCGCCGGCGCGAACGGTCAGGGTCGCGTTGAGCAGCAACACGCCCGACTGCGCCCACGGCTCGAGACTGCCGTGGTCGGGGATCGGCAACCCGAGATCGTCGTGGAGTTCGGTGTGGATGTTCCGCAGCGAGGGTGGCACCCGCACGCCGGGGCGGACCGAGAAGCAGAGCCCGTGGGCCTGTCCCGGCCCGTGGTACGGGTCCTGGCCGAGGATCATCACCCGGGTGTCGGCGCACGAGGTGAGGTGGAGCGCGGCGTAGACGTCGGCGCGCGGGGGATACACGACGTGAGCGGCGCGCTCGGCCTCGACGAACGTCTGCAGGTCGGTCCAGTAGGGCAGTTCGAACTGATCTCGCAGGAGCGGGTTCCAGTCGGTCTTCGGCATCGACATCAGTGCCTAGCATGGTGGTCGTGTTCGATCACCTCGAACGAGCCCGTCTCGCCACCCTCCCGACGCCGTTGGAGGCCGGTCCGCGGTTGCGCGGCAACTCCGGTGACGGCCCGCGGTTGTGGGTGAAACGTGACGATCTCACCGGGCTCGGCGGTGGTGGCAACAAGGCCCGCAAGCTCGAGTTCCTCTGCGGTGACGCGGTCGCATCCGGGGCGCGGGCGCTCGTGACGGTCGGCGCCGCACAGTCCAACCACTGTCGAATGACGGCGGCCGCCGGTGCTCGCCTGGGCCTGGAGGTGCACCTGGTGCTGTCGGGCGACCGGCCCGACGAGGTGACCGGCAACCAGTTGCTGTCGATGCTGTTCGGCGCCCAACTGCACTTCACCGGCACCGAGGAGAGCCACTGGGGCGAACTGGAGATGGCCCGAGAGGCGCTGACGGAGCAGCTGGCCGACGACGGCCTGCGCCCGTATGCGATCCCGATCGGCGGAAGCACTGCGGTCGGAGCGCTCGGCTACGCGGCGGGATTCGTCGAGTTGCTCGACCAGCTCGACGAGGTCGGGCTCGCACCGAGCCACATCGTGTTCACGTCGTCGAGCGGCGGCACGCATGCAGGACTGCTCGCGGGTCGGGCCGCCGCCGCGCACGGTGGACGTCGAGTTCCCGACGTCGTTGCGATCGGGGTGGCCAAGGGGGTCAACCTCGGCCTGCCCGACGTCGCGGAACTCGCCAATCACACCTTGACGCTGATGGGGTCGACGGCGATCGTGGCCCACGAGGACGTCGAGGTCGACACCCGCTGGATCGGATCCGACTACGCCGTGCCGACCGACGCCGGTGACGACGCCATCCGCTGGGCGGCGACCCACGGCGGGTGGCTCCTCGACCGCACGTACTCCGGCAAGGGGTGTTCCGGACTGCTCGGGCTCGCCGCCGAGGGGCGCTTCGGTGACGACGTGGTGTTCGTCCACACCGGCGGTTGGCCCGCACTCTTCGCCCCCGGCGGCCGTCCTCCGCTGCCCGGGTAGCGTGGCGCGCCATGAGTGACCAGATCCTCGACGTCGATCTCCTGGCGTTCGAACGCACGACCGGCCCGCAGCGACGAGCGGTCGTCGACGGGGTCCGTCGCAGCCTGGCGACCGGTTTCGTGTACACGAGCCACGACCTGTCCGACGATCTGCTCGACACCACCTACGGCATGCTCCGGGAGTTCTTCGAGCTGCCGGCCGAGGTGAAGCAGCAGTACGTCGTGCCCGGCGCCAACGGACAGACCGGCTACACCGGTCTGCTCGTCGAAACCGCCGCATCGAGCGACAAGCCGGACTGGAAGGAGATGCTCAACTGGTCGGCCCCGATCGCCACCGGGCATCCCCTGAAGCGCAAGTTCTCCACCGCCTACCCCGATCAGCTCGTACCCGAGGCGGCGGTGCCGGGCATCACGGACGTGCTCTACCGGTTCCACGCCTCGATCGCCGATCTCCAGCGTCGATTCCTCCGGATCATCGCCGAGGGGATCGGGTGCCACGAGTCGTTCTTCGACGACATGGTCCAGGACGGGCCCACGCTCACACGGGCGATCCGCTATCCGGCGATGACCGAGCTGGACGCCGAGGGCCACGTGTGGGCCGCGGAGCACGGCGACATCAACCTGATCACGGCGTTGCCGCGGGCGACTGCACCCGGCCTCCAGGTGAAGGTCGACGACGGTTGGATCGACGCGACCCCGCCCGACGACTCGGTGATCATCAACACCGGCATCATGTTGGAGCGCCTGACCAACGGTGTCATCCCGATCGGCCGGCACCGCGTGGTGGCCGCCCCGGGCTACGAGGGCGAGCGCTACAGCGTCGTGCAGTTCTGCCACCCGCGGCCGTGGACCGTGCTCGCTCCGGTGCCGTCGTGCTGCACCGAGGACAACCCGCAACGTTTCGCTGCGATCAGCGCCGAGGACGCGCTCGACGAGGTGCTCTACGAGATCAACCTGGTCGAGACCGCCCGTCGCGTCGAGTGAGCCGCTGACCCCGGCTCAACGCTGCGGCATCAGGGCCGCAGCACCGGGACGGTCAGACGGTCGTCGTCGCGCTCGGCCAGGTCGATCCAGATCGTCGTCGGGAGATCGATCGGGGTCAGCCAGGTGGGTGGCACGGTGGAGACGCCCCCGGCGCCGGGCCCTCGTGCATCGGCCGGCGCGTAGTCACAGCTCTCGCTCGGATAGATCATTGCCGCCCAACCGGCTGCCGTGACCTGCCCGGTCGACGTGATCACCCATTCGGAGTCGATCTCGCGGTCGTCGTCCGTGGTCTCGATCGTGACCGGTTCGTGCGTCTCGCCGCTCGGCACGCTCGCCCACGGGCCGGTTCCGACCGAACAGACCTGCCGGAACAGTGCATCGATGACCGGTCCGTAGGCGTCGACCGGCGTCGTGTCGAGGTCGTCGATCGTCAGCCTGATGTGTGGTGCCACCGCGTCGGTCGGGATGTCGACCGTGGCGTCGGTGGGTACGTCGGATCGGATCCCGAGCGGCAACGGGCTCGAGTTGCCCATGAACCCGAGCACCTGGCCGGCGCGAACGCTCGTGCCGACGCGTGCCAGCGGGGTCAGACGCAGGTGCGGCGGTGCGGCACCGTCGTCGGTGCCGGGGCTGTCGTCGTTGAAACCGGCGAGCCGGTAGCTCCTGCCCGTCGGGTCGGTGACGGTGACCGAGATCGTGTCGCCCAGTTCGTTCTGCACATCGGTGACCACGCCGTCGATCACCGAGAGCACGGGTTGCAGCTTCACCCCGAAGACGATGCCCGGCGCTTCCTCGGCGCAGAGCCCGGCCGCTTCGATCTCCTCGGGCGTCGCGCCCGCACCGACGCCGGCGTTCTGGGCGACGTCCTGGGCATCACCGCAGTCGGGCGCGGCGAGACGCGTCGGGCCGAGCACCGGGAATGCGATCGTCGCCTTGCGCTCGATCGCCGGCGCTTCGGGATCAACGGCCTGCGCAGCGGGGAGTTGCGGCGGCACGCCCAAGCGGGCGACCGCCTGGTCGAGCGTCAGTTGTTGCGGGACGGGTTGGCCCGACAGGAACGCCCACACCCCGAGCCAACGCTGCTGGTATTCGCGGATCGTGAGAACGTTTCCCGCCGAGGGAACCGGCACGACGTCCATCAGTTCCGGCTCGCGTGCGGCGCGCGGGTAGTACCACATCACCGGGATCATCGACACGTCGTTGTCCCACTGGGCGAGGAAGCGAGTGACGTCGGCGGCTGCCCGCTCGTCCTGCACCTGCGGTGGGGCGAGATAGGCGTGGTCGTACCCGCCGTAGCCGTCCCACGTCGAGGCGATGAACTGGTACGCGCCCGACGCATTGCCGCGGTTGGGTGGTGCGCTGTAGTTGCCCCGCGATTCGACGTAGCGGATCGTGGCGAGGATGTTGGCGATCTGGCTCGGATACACCGTGATGTTCTGCGGCGCAGGAACGACGGCGGTCGGCGGCTCCGGGGCGATCGTGGTCGTCGTTGCCGGTGGGGCCGTCGTCGTCGGCGTCGCTGGTGTGGGCGCCGACGTGGTGGTCGGTGCGGTGGCCGACGGAGCGGTCGTCGCCGGGATCGCGGTGGGGGTGGTCGGCGTGGGCGTGGGAGGTGTCGCACTGGTCGGTGGTGCCGAGGTCGTCACCTCGGTTGGATCGCCCGCCGGTGTGTCGGCCGGTCCCTCGACCGCGGAGCCGGGGCTTGCCGCTGCGACCGTCAGCGCCACCGCCAGTGCCGCAGCCGACGTCGTCATCGCCGCGACGCGCGTCAACGAAGGGCGTTCGGGGCGGCGGGTACGGGTGGGCGGCATGGTGCTTCGGATTCGCTTGCGGTCGGCATCGATCAATGGCGACAAATGGGTATCGGCACGCTACGGCGCAAGGTTCACTGAATTCTCACGAATTCCTCACAGGCTAGACGTGCTCGCTCGGCCGGAACGTCGGCTCCGGATACCTTGTGCCCTGCGATGGTCAACGATCCCACCCGAGCAGGCGACGTCCGGCCACCTGAGGCGTCGCCCGCCGTCCCGACGGACGTCGTCCTGGCGGTCGACATCGGCGCCGCCGGGTTCCAGGCCGGTCTGGTGACCGCTCGCGGGGTGCTGATCGATCGACGACGAGCCGCCATCGAGCCCGACGTCGGCCCGGAGTCGCAGTACACGGCGCTGGCCGGGGCGGTGGTCGACCTCGCCGGGCAGATTCCCGAGCGTCACCGGGCGAGGGTCGTCGGGTTGGGCGTCAGCAGCGGCGGCCTCGTCACCCGTGGGCTCGACCTCGTCACCCCGATCAGCGTTCCGTCGTGGCGGGACTTCCCGCTTCGCAGCCGGCTCGAGGAACTCACCGGCCTGGCTGTCTACGGCGATCTCGACGCGAAGGCACTCGCCCTCGCCGAGGGGTGGCTCGGCGCCGCCCAGGGGCATCCGAACTTCCTGGCGATCACGGTGTCGGCCAGCGTGTCGGGGGCGATCGTGATCGACGGCGATCTGCTCGACGGTGAATCGGGCAACGCCGGCCAGATCGGCCACGTCGTGGTCGAACCCGGCGGTCGTCGCTGCCACTGCGGTACGCAGGGCTGTCTCGACGCGGAGACCTCCGGCGAGGCGATCGACGCGATCACCGGGCGACCAGCCACCGAACCGTCCTTCCAGATCATGCAACGCACCGGCCGGCTCGTGGGCCGCGCCGCCGCGTCGATGTGCAATGCCTTCGACCTGGCGTTGGTGGTGGTCGGTGGCAGCGTCGCTCTCGGCTTCGGGTCGACGTTCTTCCACGCTGCTCAGGTGGCGCTCGACGAGCACGCACGCGTGACCTACAGCCGGGGTGCGCGCATCACCCCGTCGCGCCTCGGCGAGCAGGGTCCGCTGATCGGCGCAGGGGCGGTCGGCTGGCGAGGAGTTCGTCGCACCGCCCGTCGGGGTCGCATCGCAGGCGATCAGCCGCCGACCGCTCGATAGACCCGTTCGAGCGGACCCATCCCGAACCGCCGCTGCCAGGCGACTGCAGCGATGATGCCGACGACCCAGAAGGCGAGCGCGAAGCTGACAGCGAGGTCGACGCCCGCGGGATCGATCCAGCCGATCCAGTCGACGAGCAGCTCGAAGACCAGCACGTGTGCGATGTACAGCGTGAGGGTCATCTGGCCCGCCCGGCGCAACGGGTCGGTCGCGACCGGGAACCGGACGGCCAGCCAGTCGACGACGCCGTAGGCGACCAGCGCCGTGCCGAGCGCGCTCGCCGAGTAGAGCAGCCCACGGTCGTACGGTGCCGTCGACCACAGCACCAGCTGGAACGGGGTCGTGGCCTCCGATGACGCCACCTCGGCGACGAAGAAGAGCGCGATGCCGGATCCGATCGCGGCGGGTCGCCACCAGCTGCTGCGCAGGGCGCGCCCGAGCAACATCCCCGCACAGAAGAACGCGAGCCACGGCAGCAGGGGATGGGTGCCGTTGACGGCGACGCCGAAGAGGTGATCGGCGGGCGACCCGGCGTCGGGGTCGGTGAGCCATCGTGTGCTGGCGCCGGCCGTGTTTCGTTCGTACGTCCACATCCGGATCCCCCATCCGGCGGCGGCGGCGAGCGCGCCGATCACCACCAGCCATCGGGAGCGCAACGTGAACAGCGCTGCAGCCAGCACGAACATCGCCCCGTAGTAGGGCAGGATCGTGCCGCTCCAGATCTCGTCGAGCGCGAGCCCGACCACGTACAGCAGCAGCCCGCGCCGAACGAGGCGCAGGCGAAGTGCGCCGACCCGGTCGGTGCCGATGCTGCTCGACGTCATCAGTGTCACCCCGACGCCGGCGACCAGCACGAACGTGGCGGCGAATCGGGTCGACAACGGTCCTGTCCACGGGTCGAACAGATCGGCCGCCCAGCCGGTCCCGGTCGCTCCGATTCGGCCACCGTCCTGGAGGAGGAGGTAGCCGTGGTAGTTCATCACGACGACGCCGATGAGCGCCACGGCTCGGACGACGTCGGGCCCAGCGAGACGAGCGGCCGTCGCGCGTTCCGGCAGCGTGACCGTGTCGGCGTTCACTGCCAGACGTACTCGTCGACGAGCGTGGTGGTGAGCGGTCGCTGGAGGTCGACGAGCGACCCGATCGCAGGGACCGTCTCGCCGAGCGGAACGAAGGCCATCGACGTGTGCATGTGTGGTGCCTCGTGCAACGCCAGCCGTCGACGTTCGAAGTGGAAGGGACTCCGGCCGTCGGCGAGGGTCGAGACGCCGTTCGCCGATCCCGCACCGATCATCACGAGGTGGCCGTCTCCCGGTACCGGTGTCTGTCGGTAGCCGGCGAGCGAGCCCGCTGCGACCGGGCGGACGTCGATGACATCGGCCTGCATCCGGAAGAAGGACTTGTCGCCGTGCCACAGCGCGGTGCCGAGGCGCAGCCGATAGGAGTGTGTGGCGGGCAGCGACGCCGCCGCCTGCGGGTCGAGATGGCTGAGCCACACGGTGGAGCTCGGTTCGATCCCGTCGAGCAGCGCGAGGACTTCGAGGCGATGGTCCTCGATCGTGCCCGCCAGCGGCGGATGGATGCTGACACCCACCACGTCGAGGCCGCGGCGTCGCGACGATTCGACCAGGTCGGGGCCACGTCCGTAGCGTTGCATCGACGACGCGAGCTTCACGAGGACCCGGCCGCTCCAGCCCGCGAGGGCGTCGACGTGGGTGTCGTTGCCGACGGTGAGGATCGGCTTCGTCGACGACGGTGGTGTGAGTGTCGGCGTCAGGACCACCGGGTTGAGGCCGTCGGGGAGATCCTCCAGTTCGTGCACCGTGCCGACGGCGACCGTGTCGGCGAACTCGGACGCGAGTTGCGCGAGCGCCATCCGTCCGAAGCCGTACCCGTTGCCCTTCACCACCGGAACCAGCCCGTCGACCTCGTTGACGATCCGGGCCACGTGACTGCGCCACAGCGCCGTGCGGATCGTCAGACGGATCGTCATCCCCACGACGGTACCCCTCGGATCGCCGGCCCCGCTCCGGAAATCATGACTGTTCTGATCGGAATTATCACCTATAACATGACGCGGTGCGAGAACTCTTCCGGTTTCCCGACCCGGTGAACGAGACGTCGGCCCGCCTCGTGGCGGCATTCGTCGTCGCCGAGGCCGTCGTGTTCCTCGTCACGCGCGAGGCGTGGATCCTGGTGCCGCTCACGTACGGCTTCCTCGCCCGGGTGGCCACGGGGCCAACCCTGTCGCCCGTGGGCCAGTTCGTCACCCGCATCGCCACCCCCCACGCCGAGGGATGGATCCGGGGCAGGAACGCGGACTTCCGATCCCGCCAGGTGCCGGGACGGCCGAAGCGCTTCGCGCAGGCGATCGGTCTCTCGTTCACCGCGTCGGCGTCGATCGCCTGGTTGCTCGACGCTCACGCCGCTGCGTTCGCGCTGATCGGGCTGCTCGCCGTGGCAGCCACCCTGGAGGCGGCGTTCGCGATCTGCCTCGGATGCATCGCCTACAGCGCGATCTGGGGATGTGCCGATTGCGACGACATCAGCGAACGCCTTCGCCAGGCGCTGATCGAAGCTCGCCAGGAAACGGCCGCTCAGGAGACCCGGGTCGCGGCGCCGACCGCGATGGCACGGACCGAAGCGGTCACGTCGGCCGAGGCTTCCCCGGCCATGCGCTGAGGCGCGGCACGACCGGCGCCCAGGTCCGATGTCGCCGCATGCCGCGCCACACGCCCCAGCCGTACGCGACGTCGGTGGGCATCGCGCTGACGTCTGCCAACACCGACATCGCAGCGATCCAGCGCATCCGGCGCGACACCAACGCTCCGACCACCACCACCGGCCACCAGGCTCGACGCACCGCCGTGGCGAGTTGTCGTCCGGCCGACAGGTGCCCGCGCAGGGCGAGGCCAACGGCTGCTCGTGGCGGCACGTCGGGGAGTCGGCGCGCCAACGCAAGCGAGCTGCCGATCGCCGCGGCGACGGCGACCAGCGGGTGGCCGGTGACGGCTGCCGACCAGACGAACGCGGTCCAGCCGTTGAACTGGACCGGTGACAGCGACGACGGGTGGCGCAACGCCAGGGGGGCCGCCGACGACCCGTACCCGGCGTGCTGGCGCAGACGGGCCGCAACCTCCGAGCGGGGCTCGTGCCACACCCTGCTCGCCGGCTCGTACCGGCATCGCCATCCGGCTTCGTCGAGCCGCCACACGAAGTCGACGTCCTCACCGAAACGCAGTGTCGGGTCGAAGCCGCCCACCGCATCGAACGCCGCGGTCCGCACCACCATCGCCGCCCCGGGCACGTAGCTGACCCGCGTCCCGGCGCGTATGCGCGCCGGTTCGTCGCCGAGATCGAGTGGCGATCCCGGTTCGCCATCGACTCTCGGTGCCACGAGTGCGACGTCCGGATCGTCGAAGTGCCACAACAAGCGGTCGAGCCAACCGGGTGGCACGATCACGTCGGCGTCGACGAACGCGACGAGCGGGGTGTCGACGACGGGGCGGGCTGCGTTCCGAGCCGCCGCCGGCCCCTGGTTGACATCGAGGCGGACCGTCGCGCGGTCGAGTGGCGGTCGGCTCCCGTCGTCGACCGTGATGCGACCGTCGCCGATCGTCGCCGAGGACTCGTCGACGCGCAGCTGCGGCGTCACCACCACGACGTCGCTGATCCCGAACCTCTTCGCCGTGGGGTCGGGCGCAACCGGATGGATCGCGCCGGCGTCGAGAAGTCGGTCGATCAGCACCGACGGGGCGACCGCATCGCCGCGTTCGATCCGTTCCGCCACGGTCGCACCGGCAGGGCCGAGGCGGAACAATCGCAGCGGCGAACCGGCCATCACGACGCGTCCGAAACGTCTCCACGAACCATCCGGGCGGTACCGCACGGAGTTCACCCCGGGGGCGTCGCATCGATCGGACGCCACCGTTCGATCTGATGCACCAGGTCCTCGACGAACGAGGTGATGAACCGTTCGCCCTCGCGGCCCGATGCGCCGTCGGGATCGCCGAGCACGCCGGTGGGACTGATCGCGCGGACGCCGCGAGCTCGAAGGTCGTCGATCGACGCGTCCGGCCCGGCGACCGCCAGTTCGAGGCGGACCAGCCCCGGATCGATCGCAAGCATCAGCGACGTCTCGATGCGTCCGGCGTGGAGGTCGGCCGGCCCACCGTCGCGGCGCCGGGGCCACTTCGGCCACCAGGCGAGCGTGTGGCGACCCTCGGTGGTCAGCTCGTCGACTGCGGTGCTGATCGCGCCGTGGTTGCCGCCGTGACCGTTCACGAGGACGACGCCGGCCGCCCAATCGGCGCTGCGCACCAACTCGACCACCATCGCCGTCGTCGTGGCGGTGCCGATCGACAGCGTGCCGGGAAAGTCGGCGTGCTCGCCCGAGGCGCTGACGGCGATCGTCGGGCCGACCACCAGGCCGTCGGTGTGGTGGACGGCGCGGCCGGCGATCTCCTCGGCGATCAGCGTGTCGGTGCGGATCGGGAGGTGTGGGCCGTGCTGTTCGGTGGATCCGATCGGGATCAGGACGATCGGTGCCTGCGTGCCGTCGTCGGACGGTCGCCGGGAACGGTCGATCTCGACCCAGGTGGCGTCACCGAGGCGCATCGCAACTCATCGACCCTTCACCGCGACGAACCGTCGAGGTAGCCCCATTCGCCCAACTGGTCGAGCAGACGGCGGGCCGCGGCGGCCGGTTCGAGGGTGACCGTCTCGGCATGCGAATCACCGCCGCCGACGTTGAGGATGTCGCGCACCCTCGACAGCGAGTCGCCGCTCGGTGCAGGCAGGGTCCGCGGTCGCGGCCGGTAGGGATGGACCTCGGTGTCGGGAAGGCGGCCGTGGGGGCCGGGAACCGACGGGACCGTCGTCGACCGGGTCGCCAGCGACGCCGCCAGCGGGGCGCGTCGGAGATTCGCCACCGACCCCTCGACGGACAGCACGGCGGGCAAGGAGACGTCGAGGAGCTCGCGGCGGCCGCCGTCGAGGCGTCGCACGACACGCAGCGGCACGCTTCCCGCCTCGATCTCCACGAGACCGAGCGCCTGCGCGATCCTGAGTTCGGCGGCGATGAACGCCGGCACCGAACCGGTGCCGCGGTCGAGGGAGTAGTCGCCGCACACGACGAGGTCGACGTCGCGGAGTCGTTCCGCCAGCGCCGCTGCCACCGTCCTGCTCTCGAGTTCGGTCGACGCGTCGATCCGCATCGCCGCGGTGGCACCGGCCGCGAGCGCGTCGCGCAGCACATCGTCGGCCTCGCGCGGACCGAGACAGAAGACGGTGACGTCGTCGGCGAGCGTGAGAGCGATCTCCAGTGCCGCTTCGTCGGCCGGGGACACGCCGGCCCATCGCTCGTCGAGTTCGTGCTCGCGGTCGAGCGACACCCATTTCCAGCAGACGGCGGTCTTCATGTGCGTTTGAAGACGACGCCGTGGCCGCCTTCCGGGTAGGTCCAGGTGATCGCGCCCTCTTCGTTGCAGACGAGGTAGCAGGTGCCGCACTCGAAGCACTGTTCGTAGTTGAACAGGATCCCGCCATCGCTCGTGGGAACGAACAGGTTGGCCGGACACGCCACGACGCACCCTCGGGTGGAGCAATCGGCGCAGATCGCGTCGTCGACGGTGATGTGGGCTCGTTCATGGACGTCGAAGCGGGTCGACCCGATCAGGTCCTCGAACGACACCTCGGGCCAGCGCTCGGTCATCCGTAACTCCTCAGCCCGTCGAGGGCATCGCGGGCGAGATCCTTCAACTTCACACCGGCCCGCTTGCGTTCCTCGTCGAGGATCCGCCGCAACCCCGGCTTGGGTGCGGGGTTGTCGACGCGGAACATCCGCTCCACCGTATTGGCGATCATGCCGGGGTAGAGGTGCTGGACGCGGTCGGACAGCACGAGCGACGGAGCCCGGCGCAGCTTGCGGTGGTCGCGCAGCACGAACGTGTCGTCGAGACGCCGCTGGTAGCCGGCGAGGCCGATCGCGCTCGTGTCGCCGGCGGTCAGCGCTTCGACCGCAGCCTCTCCGGCGTACATGCCACTCGCCATGGCGAAGTTGACGCCTTCGAGCCAGATGCCCGCGGCGAGGCACATCGCCGCAGCGTCGCCGGCGACGAGCATGCCGTCGCCCGTCATCTTCGGCATCATCGACAGCCCGGCCTCGGGGATCACGTGGGCCGAGTACTCCTTGACCTCGCCGCCGTCGACGAGCGGTGCGATGCCCGGATGGGCCTTCAGTTCCGAGATGATCGCCTCGGGCCGGAGCTGCTGGGCGGCGAGCTTCGGGAGCTTGAGGACCACGCCGACGGCGAGCGTGTCGAGGTTGGTGTAGACGAAGCCCCCACCGTTGACGCCCGACGTGCCGCCGAGGATCTCGATGTCGACGCCGTCGCGGTCGCGCACGCCGAAGCGCTCGTCGATCACCTCCTTCGGCAGGGCGATCGTCTCCTTCACCCCGACGGTGTAGTTCGCGGCATCGACCTCGCCGTAGAGGCCGGCCTCCTTGGCGAGGAAGCTGTTGACGCCGTCGCAGGCGATCACGACGCGCGCATGGAGATCGCCGTCGGGGCGATCGGTGGTCACGCCGGTCACATGGCCGCGGTCGTCTCGCAGCAGGCCGGTCGCCGTGGTCGAACACACGAGCACGGCGCCGTCGGCTTCGGCCTTGCCGGCGAGCCAGTGGTCCCAGTCGGGCCGGTAGGCGGTGGCCCCGTTGTACGGCGGCGCTCCCCAGGCCGCCGACCGGAAGTCGACCGTGAGCGCCTGGGTGTCGGTGAGGATCATCGTGGAACGCCGGGTCACCCAGCGTTGGATCGGCGCCTCCAGCCACCATTCCGGGTGCAACTGGTCGAGGATCCGCGGGTACACGACCCCGCCGTACATGTTCTTCGACCCGGGGAAGCTGCCGCGTTCGAGCAGGATCACTGACTTCCCGGCGCGTGCGAGCACGGTCGCTGCAGCCGCACCCGCGGGGCCGGCGCCGACCACGATCGCATCGACTGCCGTCGCCGAGTGGGGCTCACCCATGGGCAACCCGGTCGGCGGTCAGGAGATGGAGCAGCTCGTCGAGCGTCTCGTTGGCATCGGCGACGATCGCCAGGTCGGACATCGCCATCATCGGGCAGTGCGGGTCGGTGTTGACGCTGATGATGTGGTCGGGGGCACCCAGCCCGCTCGTGTGCTGCACGGCGCCGCTGACGCCGAACGAGACGTACACGACCGGATCGACCACGACGCCGGTGGTGCCGATCTGGCGATCGTGATGCACCCAACTGCGGTCGGTGATCACGCGGGTGGCGCCCATGACGCCCCCGATCATCGCGGCGAACTGGTCGAGTTGTTCGAAGCGCTCCGCGGTCTGCAGGCCGGCGCCGCCGCCGACGATCCGTCGGGCCTCGGCAAGGTCCATCGTGCGCACGTCGGGTGGCAGGACCTCGACGACGTGTGCATCGTGGGACGGGGCATCCCCGTCGTCGACGGTGCCGTCGAGCCGTTCGACGATCGGCGGCGTCGCGAACGCAACGGCGCCGCGGGCCCCCGGGAGCAGCGTGGCGACGAACGGCCCGGTCGGTCGTTGCTCGTGCAGTTCGCGTCCGCCGCGTCGAGCGACGCGCACGCGGTGCTCGCCGACCTCGGTGGCGCCGGCCAGGAGGGCTCGATCGAGTGCGAGTGCGAGATGCGGGGCGAGGTCGCGCCCGTCCGGCGAGTGGGGGAGCACGACGATGTCGCCGTCGTCGAGATCGCGCAGCACCGGGGCGAGCATCGCCGTCCAGCGAGCGGGCTCGACCGGGCCGAGCTCGACGAGGCGGACGTCGGCGGCGAGCCCGTCGAGCTCGACATCGCCCGTGCCCGAGCCGGCGACGATCACCCGGCCGGCGCACTCGGCGATCGCCTCCGACGCGCCGGCGGGCAACACGCCGTCACGTACCGGTACCAGGGCGATCATGGGTCCAGCGTACGGTCGGGCTCGCTGGCGTGCGCAATCACAGCGCCCTCCGATGCATCACCGCGGTCGCGGATCCAGCGGATGATCTCGATCAATGCGGTGATCCCGAGCGCCGTGCCGAATGCAAGCCAGAACGCGATGGCGTGGTCGTCCTCGAACGCCTGGCCGAACAGGTAGCCGAGACCTGCCGCATAGGTCGCCCAGACCAGGCCGGCGATCGCCACCCATTTCGCGAACCAGCCGCGCGGTTGTTGGGTGATCCCGGACGACACGGTCAGCACGGTGCGCCCACCGGGGATGAACCGTGCCGTGATCAGGAGCATCCCACCACGCTTGCGGATCTGATACCCGGCCTGGTCGAGCCGCTCGGCCCGATTCGGCTTGCGGGCCGCCCAGGCGTTCACCCTCGGCTCGAACCGGTCGCCGATCGTGTAGGCGAGGTTGTCACCGAGGAAGGCTCCGAGCGCACCGGCGAGGATGACGAGGGCGAGGGTCTGGTTGCCGGCGCCGGCCGCCACGCCGCCCGCGATCACGGTGGTCTCACCCGGCACGATCGGGAGTACGGAGTCGAGCAGGGCGACGCTGAAGATGATCAGCAGGAACCACCAGTTCGACGAGAACTCGCTGAGCCAGTCCGAGACGTCGGTGACGATGTTCGCGACGATCACGGCCATGCCGACGTGACGCTAGCGGCGACGGTCACCGCGGAGCCCCCGGTCGGGCGTCGATGCGGTCAGCTCGGTGGCGAATCGAAGGTGACCGCCAGGCCGTCTCGCATCCGGACCCAGTCCGTTGGCGACGACGGCGGGAGTGGCAGACGCATGCTCAGCGCCTCGACGAGCTCCACCGCATCGCCGTTCAGTTCGAGTTCGGTGGCGGTTGCGGAGCGGTCGACCGTCTGGACCTCGACGCGGTCGTCGACGACGACGTCGAACCTCACGGCAGGATCGGTGGCGCTCACCGTCAGTCGATCACGTCGGTGCTCACCGCGGGTGAGTGCGAGGGCTGGTCCGAGGGCGGCGGCGTAGCGCAACGATGCGGCGACTTCGTCCGGCTCGAGGACGGGCTCCCTTCCGAGCGGCAGCAGGATGTCGCGCTCATGGATCCATGCATCCCAGAGCGCGTGATGGAGGACGCCGCTCACCGAGATGTGGCCGGGCGGCGCCTCGGCGATCGCGTCGGCGACGTCCTCGGGGGTGAGCGACTCGGCGATCGCGGCGAACGCCTCGGTCGACTCGGCGAAGCGTTCGAATACCTCGGTTCGGTGACGATCGCCTGCAGCCGCGACGTGCTGTGCGGGGGAAGCCACGGGGTCGAAGTCGGTGAGGAATCGAGTGGGCTGGCCCTGCGTGCCCGCGCTGATCGAGGCGGCCCAGAAGCTGTTGGTGGTGTCGAGGTGCACGACGACGTCGCGGGTCGTCCAGCCGGCGCACCGGCTCGGGTGGTCCCACTCGGAGTCGTCGAACGACGCGAGGGTCGCGACGAGGCGGCGCCGCTGACGCACGGTCGGTCCGACGACCGCGAACGGGTCGCCGTCGAGTCCGAGCAGTGGCTCGGGTCCGTATCTCGGCGTCAGCTTCACGCGGTGTCCGCTCCTGTCACGGTGACCCGCAGGCGAGCGTGCTCTGCGGTCGCCGACGACGCGATCACGATGTCGTACTCACCCGGCTCGATGACCCACGACGCGGTGGCGGTGTCCCAGTGGTGGAACGCATCCGGGCCGAACTCGAGCGTCAGCTCCGAGGTGGTTCCGGCTGCGACGACGGCCTTGGTCCACGCTTTGAGCTCTTTGGGGGGGCGGGTGGCCCGCGGCGTGATGGGCGCCACGTAGCCCTGGACGACGACGGTTGCGTCGCGATCACCGGTCGCGGTCACGGGCACCGTGACGACGACCGTGGCTCCGGGTTCCACCGATGCGGTCGACGACTCGGGAGCACCCCACTCGGTAGCGCCATAGCTGAGGCCGTGACCGAACGCGAACCTCGGTGCCAGCTCGCGTGCGTCGTACCCCCGATAGCCCATGAACAGCCCTTCGCCGTAGCGCTGAGTGCTGGCGCCGGCGCTGTCGTGGTCCGGACGGTGGTGGAGGTACGCCGGATGGTCGGCGAGTCGCTTGGGAATCGTCGTCGGCAGTCGTCCGCCGGGATCGGCGATGCCGAGGAGCACGTCGACGAGGCCCTCGGCCTGCTCCTGTCCGGCGAAGAACGAGGTGAGCAAGGCGGGTGCCGCTCCGGGGTCGTCGTCGGCGGCCCAGTCCATCGTGACGGGGGAGCCGGCGTTCACGATGACCGCCGTGCGGGGGTTGGCGGCCACCACTCGACGAACCAGTTCGTCCTGGCGGCCCGGGAGATCCATCGTGGTGCGGTCGTGGCCCTCGGTCTCCCACTCGTCGTTGGTGCCGACCATCACGACGGCGATGTCGGCGGCCGCGGCGGCAGCGACCGCACGGTCCATCAGGTCGGCGGGCTCTGGTGAACGGATGCCGACGCGCACGGCGGCGAATCCGTTTCCGGATGCGGTCGACCACTTGACGGCGAGCGGGACCGGAACGCCGGCGGTGCACTCGATCGTGGTGGTCGCCTCGATGCTGCCGTAGCCGAAGAACTCCTCGCTGCGCGGGAGTTCCATGTCCGGGTCGTCGATCAGCGTCGTCATGCCCGAGCCGTCGTCGACGCCGAGCGTCACTGGACCGGTCGTGACGACGCCGATCGTGTGCGGACCATCGCTGTCGGGGATGAACGCTCCCTCGATCCGGGTGGAGAACCCGCGGGGGTCGATCCCGGCCGGCGTCGAGCCGAAGAAGCGCACGAGCGACGTCGTCGAGGTCTCGTCGACGGCGACCTCGCCGTCCCAGTCGGTGCCGTTGACGTAGGCGACCCGCAGACCGGGTTCGCCGTCGGGCCGCCGGAGTTGGCCCTTGCGGACCACCGGAGTCAGGCGGTCGATCCGCACGCCCGGTTCGTAGGTGATCGTCGCGTCGGTCGGCGTTCCGGGACCGAGTCGATCGGTCAGCGCGGCCAGCAGCGTGCGGTGACCGAACGGAGTGAGGCTGGCCGAGCCTCCGCCCATGCAGCGGTCGATCGCCGCGTTCGGACCGATGACGGCGATCGATCGGATCGTCGTCGGGTCGAATGGCAGGACCGGCGCGCCGATCGCGGCGACCGGATCGTTGCGCAGCAGCACCGTGCCGGCGACGGCGGCGCGCCGCGTGAGCGCCCGTTCGGCTGGATCGTCGACCGATTGCTCCGGATCGTCGGCGGACCGCTCGTCGGCCCTGGTTCGGTTGGCGAGCACGAGCAGGTCGCGCACGAGCAGGTCGACCTGGGCTTCGGTGACATCGCCACGCTCGACCGCGGCGGCGAGTTTCTTCCCGTAGATCCGCACCGGGCCGGGCATCTCGAGGCTGAGCCCTGCGTTCGCAGCTCCCGTTGCGTCGTGGACGCCGTACCAGTCGGACACGACGAAGCCGTCGAAGCCCCATTCGTCGCGCAGGATGTCGGTCAGGAGCCGCCGGTTGTGAGCGCAGAACTCGCCGTCGAGGCGGTTGTACGCGCTCATGATGCCCCAGGCGTCGGCCTCCTTGACGGTGCGCTCGAACGGGCGGAGGTAGAGCTCGCGCAGGGTGCGTTCGTCGACGTCGACGTCGACCGACATCCGTTCGATCTCGGTGTCGTTGGCGACGAAGTGTTTGATCGTGACCGCGACGTCGTGCGACTGGACGCCGCGCACGTACGCGGCCGCGAGGGCTCCGGTGAGTTCGGGATCCTCGCTGTAGCACTCGAAGGTGCGTCCGCCGACCGGGGTGCGGTGCAGGTTGACCGTCGGCCCGAGCACGATGTGGGCCCGCTTGCGCAGGGCCTCGGTTCCGATCAGCGATCCGATCTCACCGACGAGATCGGGGTCCCACGTGGCGCCGAGCGTGATGCCGGCCGGGACGACCACACCGGGTGTGCCCGATCCTCCGTGGCCTTCGCCTCTGACACCGTTGGGGCCGTCCGACATCTTGAGCTGCGGCACCCCGGCTTCCGGGAAGGCATGGGTCCGCCAGTTGGTGCGTCCCGCCACGAGTGCGCACTTGTCGTCCAGGGTCAGCGCGGCCGACGCCGCCTCGATGTCGATCACGTCTCCGAGTGTTGCAGGTGTCACGCCAGGGGTCAGACCCCCGGCGTGATCAGACGGCTGCGCCGGCGCGTTCGCCTTCGACGACGGCGGCGTGGGCACGGCGGGGCGCGACGCAGTCACCGACCCGTTCGACGCTGACGCCGGCAGTCCGGAGATCGTGGTACAGCCATTCGACCGGGTGGGCGTGCACGGCGAGCACCACCCAGTCGGGGGTGCGGGTGACGTTGGCGCCGGTCGGGTGGTGCAGGAGGTTCAGCGTGCGGCCCTCCATCCCCATCGGCACGAGGTCGGTGGTCTGCACGATGCCCTTCTCGCCGGCGCGGATCCACCAGTTCTCCATGTCGAGCGTGATGCCGAGGTCCTGTCCGACGACCATGCCCGGCGTGATGATCTCGACGCTGCACCCGCGGTCCGCCAGCACCTCGGCGGTGGAGGTGGCGTGGTGGAAGCCGATCTCGTCGAACACCACGACGTCACCGAACGGTTCGACCGAACCGTCGAGCACCTGGCGGACGTCGGCGACGTTGTCGGCGTCGGCCGGCGCCCAATAGGGGCGCGCCGGTTCGGCGCCGGTGGCGATGATCACGTGATCCGGCTGCTTCTCCTCGACCAGGCCCGGCCACACGCCGACGCCGTACTCGAACTCGACGCCCAGGCGTCGACATTCGGTGAGCTGGTTGCGGATCATGTCGCCGAACTCGGCGCGATTGGGCACCGAGGCTGCGAGGCGGACCTGTCCTCCCGCCTCTGGCTCCTTCTCGTAGACGGTGACCTGGTGCCCGTTCCGCCGGGCTGCGATCGCTGCCTGCAGCCCGGCGGGACCGGCGCCGACCACCATCACCGACTTCGGCTTCGACGTGAGCTTCACCGTGCCGACGCCCTCGGCTTCGCGTCCGGTGCGGGGGTTCTCGATGCAGCCGAGCCACCGGTTGAGGCCCATCCGTCCGACGCACTCCTGGTTGCACGACAGGCACAGGCGCGTCTCGTCGGTGGCGCCGGCACGAGCCTTGGCGACGAAGTCGGCGTCGGCGATCTGGCCGCGCACGACGCCGACCAGGTCGCAGTGTCCCTCGGCGAGCGCTCGCTCGGCCTGGAGCGGATCCTTGAACCGCCCAACGCCGACCACCGGGAGCTCGACCGCCTTGCGGATCGCCGAGGGGATGAACATCGCGTAGCCGGGCGGGATGTGCATCGACGCCTCGATCATGAACAGGCTCGCCGTGGCGACGCCGATCGAGGTGTTGATGTAGTCGACGTGACCGGTCGCTTCGACGATCTCGGCGATGCGCACCGCGTCGTCGATCGTGGTGCCGTGCTCGATCAGCTCGTCGCCGCAGATCCGGACGCCGAGCGCCAGGCCGCGGCCGATCTCCTTGCGGACGGCCGCGACGATCTCGATGAGCAGCCGCGCTCGGTTCTCGAGTGAGCCGCCGTACTCGTCGGTGCGGTGGTTGGTGGCGGGGGAGAGGAACCCGCGCACGATCGAGGAGTGCGAGCACTGCAGTTCGATGCCGTCGAACCCACCTTCGGCGCAGTGCTCGGCGACGAGCGCGTATCCCGCGACGATCTCGTCGATCTCGGCCCGGGTGACCGCTTTGGGGACCTCCCGGAACAGCGGGTCGGCAACCGGCGAGGGTGCCCACACGGGCAGGCGCGAGAACATCGACGACGCCTGGCCGCCGTTGTGGTTGATCTGGGCGAAGATCGGCACGCGGTGGCGATGGACGGCGTCGGTGATCTTGCGGTAGCCGGGGATCACCTCACGGTGGAAGCCGTGGATCAGCTTCTCGTAGGGCCAGTCGGTCGGGTGGGTCGAGTGCTCCTCGGTGATGATCAACCCCGTGCCGCCGGCGGCGCGTGCGCCGTAGTAGGCGGCGTGCTGCTCGGTCGGCAGGCCGTTGCGGGCGTAGTTGGTGAGATGCGCGGAGAACACGATGCGGTTGCGCACCTCGACCGGGCCGAGCTGGAGCGGAGACCAGAGATAGCGGTAGGCCATGCGTCGCCAACGGTACCCGTGCCCCGTCGCCCGTGCGGAGTCCGGCCCTCCTCCCCGTTTGCGTTGCATTCCGGGTGGACCGGTCCACCCGAATCCGTACGCAAACAGGGTGGCGGCGAGCGGGAGCCGTTTGCGCTGCATTCCGGGTGGACCGGTCCACCCGGATCCGTGCACAAACCCGGTGGGGCCGGGTGGCGGAGTGGGTCCATCCCGTCGGGGGTGGGGCGCTGCGTTCTAGATTTGGGCGATGTCCGACCAGCAGCCCGACACCGTCGCCCCGGCGCGACCGCCCGTCGTCGTTCCCGGCAACGTCGCCGTGATCACCGGTGGTGCCAGTGGCATCGGTCTTGCCGTGGCTGAAGCCCTGATCGGGGAAGGCATGAGCGTCCTGCTCGCCGACATCGACGCTCCGAAGCTGCGCGATGTCGAAGCGCGTCTCACCGAGGACGGTGCGAGCGTGGCGACGATGATCTGCAACACGACGGCGGAGCCCGAGGTCAACGCCCTGATCGAGTACGCACTCGAACAGTTCGGCGGGGTGCACGTCATGTTCAACAACGCCGGCATCGGGGGCGTGGGTGACGCATGGGCCGATTCGATGGACCTCTGGCGCCGCGTCGTCGACGTCAACCTCCTCGGTGTCGTGCACGGGATCCGCGCGGTGCTCCCGGTCATGCAGCAGCAGGGTGCGGGCCACATCGTCAACACCGCGTCGATGGCGGGTCTCGGTGCGGTCCCGGGGATCGCCCCGTACATCGCCACGAAGCACGCGGTCGTCGGGCTGAGTGAGAGTCTGTTCCTGGAACAGCTCGCAACGGGATCACCCCTCGGAACCAGCGTGCTCTGTCCCGGTTTCGTGAAGACGGATCTGATGGACAAGGAACCGGACGCGGTCGATGCGCCGCTGGCGCAGTTCACGAACGAGTTCCTCCGTGCCGGAATCGAGAACGGCATCCCCGCCGGTGACGTCGCCGATCAGGTCGTCGCGGCGATCAAGGCCGACCGGTTCTGGATCCTCACCCACGAGGACATGCGGCAAGGTCCTGTCGAGCGGATGGAACGCGCCGCGACAGGGACCAACCCGACGCTTCCCGAACTCGGGAGCTGAGCCGGCACCGATGGGCACGTCCACCTCGTCGTTCGGCGTCGGCAAGCGCGAGTCTCACGACTCGACCGACTTCTACGCGCGCTTCGCACCGCCGGAGGTCAGTGACGACGACCAGCTCGGCGAGCCCGGCGAACTCGATGTCATCCACGTCGGCGACGCCCGCGACATGTCGGCGGTGCCCGATGCGTCGGTCGCGCTCGTCGTCACCTCGCCGCCGTACTTCGCCGGCAAGGAGTACGAGACAGCGCTCGGCGAGGGCCATGTGCCGGGCGACTACATCGACTACCTGACGATGCTGCGCGACGTGCTCGCCGAGTGCCTCCGCACACTGGAGCCGGGAGGGCGGATCGCGGTCAACGTCGCCAACCTCGGCCGTCGGCCCTACCGCAGCCTCGCCGCCGATGTCACCACGATCCTGCAGGACGATCTGCGCCTGCTGTTGCGCGGTGAGGTCATCTGGCAGAAGCAGCGCGGCGCCAGCGGATCGTGTGCCTGGGGCTCGTACCAGTCGCCGGCCAACCCGGTGCTCCGTGACACGACCGAGCGGGTGATCATCGCCAGCAAGGGTCGATTCGATCGGGTCGGCCGAGGGGCGGCCGGGCGCGACGAGCCGGGCGAGGCGACGATCCCCGGCGACGAGTTCATGGAGGCGACCCTCGACGTGTGGGAGATCCCCGCCGAGAGCGCCACGCGCGTCGGCCACCCTGCGCCCTTCCCGGTCGCGTTGGTCGAGCGTTGCATCCAGCTGTTCACCTACGACGGTGACGTCGTGCTCGACCCGTTCATGGGTTCGGGGACCACGGCCGTCGCTGCGGTCAACACGGGCCGCCACTACATCGGCTACGACACCGATGCCCGGTACGTCAGCCAGGCCCGCGAGCGCGTCGGGTCGATGGTGCCCGAAGCGCGTCGTGATCGTCGGACTCTGAAGGAGATGGCCCGGACCCTGTTGGACGACGCCGGGTTCGTCGAGGTCGAGGAGAACGTCCGGGTCGCACCAGGCGTGACCGTGAGCCTGCGGGCGGTCGGATCCGACGGCGTGGTGAGGCTGTTCGAGGTGGCCGGCTCGCACACATCCGCCCGACCGGGACTGAGCCGGATCGACACGGTCTGGCGAACGATCGCCAAGGCCGCCATCGTTCGCGAGGCAGCACCCGACGCCCATCTCGTGGTCCTCACCTCGGGCACCGTGCGCGGCGGCCCGCTCGCCTCGGTCGTCGGCGCCGCCCGGCCGATCGCGGCCGTGGTCGACGTGACGCGTCCGGACGCCGTCGAGCGTCTCACGTCCTGAACGTCGGCGTGCCGATCGACGGGTGATGGCGTATGAGCGAGGAGGGCAGTGCAGGGCCGAGGGACATCGACGAGGCTGCTGACCGCCGAGCACTCGCGTCCGTCGCCGTGCAGTTCTTCGCCAACGGCGCGACCTACGCGACGATCATCCCGCGGCTGCCCGAGATCCGCGATCAGGTCGGCATCTCGATCGGCACCCTGGGGTTGGTCCTCACCGTCGCCAGCATCGCCAGCCTGATCGGGTCGGCGTTCGCCGGGCGTGTGACTGCTCGCATCGGCAGCCGCCGGGTGATGATCTACGGCGCGGTGATGTCGATCGGGTTCCTGCCGGTGATCGGCTTCGCCAGTTCGGCGCTGGTGCTGACGGCCGCGCTGTTCGGGCTGCTGATGTTCGACATCTTCATCGACGTGGCGATGAACGTGCAGGGATCGGCCCTGAGCGCCCGCCGGCACACGCCGGTGATGAACCGGCTGCACGGCCTGTGGAGCCTGGGCACCGTGGCCGGGGGAGTGGTGACCGTCATCGCGCTGCGCGCCGGCGTGAGCACGGCGACCCAGCTGACGGTCGTGGCGCTCGTGCTGATCGGAGCGTTGCTGTTCGTCGCGCCGGGCCTGCTGCACCGTGACGACGCACCCGAACTCGACGAGGAGGTGGCGGCGATCGAGGGTCGCACCCACCTCGGGCGGTTGAGCGTGGCGTCGCTGATGCTGGCCGTCGGTGGTGCGACGGCCATGGCGATCGAGATCACGAACGGCGACTGGTCGTCGTTCCGCCTCGGTGAGGATCTCGGGGCGGCGCCCGGCGTTGCCGGGCTCGCGTTCCTGACGTTCACGGCCGGCATGACCGTCGGCCGGCTGAGCGGCGACTGGATCCAGGTGCGCGTCGGGCCGGTGCGTCTCATCCGGTTGTCGACCGCGGTGATGGCCGTCGGCGCCGTCCTCGCGATGCTGGTGCCGAGCGTGCCGGTCGCCATCGCCGGGTTCCTGATCGGCGGGCTCGGTACCTCGGTGCTCTTCCCTCAGCTCTACGACCGTGCGGCTCGGGCTCCCGGACCGCCCGGCTCGGGGTTCGCGTTCATGCTCGTCGGCCAACGCGGTGCCGGCGTGCTGACCCCGCTCGTCGTCGGGGCGCTCGCCGACACGTCGGTGTTCGGTGTCGGTCAGGCGATGGCGATCGTCGTGCTGCCATCGATCCTGTTGATGTTCCTGACCACCCTCGTCCGCCGCTGAGATCCCGCACCCCGCCCGCCACCCCGAGCACCCGGCGATGAGCGAAATCCCCGGATGCGGCGATCTCGCTCATCGCTCGTTCAGAGGGGGGTGACCACGAGATCGAACTGGGGGTGGTTCCAGGTGTCGAGCGCCGTGATGCCGTCGGTGAGGATCGCCCGCGCGAGTTCGCCCTTCGCGGCTTTGGCGAAGTGGCCGCCAGGCTTGCCGCTGGGGTCGACCAGCGTCAGCGACACGCCGTCCACGACGCCGCCGGACAGGTCGAGCGCCGCTCGGTGTTCCTGGGGGAGGAGGTCGACGACGACGCGGCGCCGTGCCAGCCGTCGGAGCTCGGTGGTCAGGGCGTCGCGCCACCAGGTCGAGAGCTTGCCGAGCGGTGGGAGGTTCGCTCCCATCTTCAGCCGGTAGTCCGGGACGGGATCGTCGGCGCGTACGAGCCCGAGCAGACCTGACACCACGAGGATCCGACGGCGGGAGGCCGCCGGGAGCGACGACGGATCGAGGTGATCCCACACGACCCCGGTGTAGCGCTGCCACGCCGGCAGTGTGAGCGCGCCCACGAGTGAGGAGTTCGCGGACTGCGCACGCAGGAGGTGGTCGCCCTTCACGCCGAGCAGTTTCTCGTCGCCACCGTGCGCGGCGGCGAGCGCTTCGACCACGTCGAGTCGGTGCTCGGCCAGGCGGGAGCCCATACTGCCGCTGTCCGGCAACCATGTCGCTCGCCTCGCGCTGCCCCCTTGCGCCTTGCCCTCCGACGGTGGCAGGAGAAGCATTGGAACATTGTTCGAAAAAGTTGCCCGTTCGCTGGTCACGGCCCCACTCTGGCCTCTACAGTCGGAAACATGCGTGTACACCTCGATGCTGAGAAGTGCCAAGGCCACAACCGCTGCTATGCGTTGGCGCCGGAATTGTTCGATGTCGACGACTACGGCCAGGCCATGTTGCTCGTCGAGGGCGATGTCCCCGCCGACCTGCAGGAGAAGGCCCGTCTGGCCGCTGCGAACTGTCCCGAGTACGCCATCACGATCACGGAGAACGGATGACATGACCGACACCCTCGACGAGAACACGACCGGGCCGGACCTCAGGATCGACCCGGAGACCGGCAACAAGATCATCACCTGGGATCGCAACGGCGAGACCATGGAGTTCATCGTCGGCAGCAAGCCCGAAGGCACCGATGTCTGGCAGCGGGTGCCGTACGACGCCGCCGATTACGGCCCGGTGGCCGACTTCGCGACCGACTTCGATCACGCCGACCCTGCCTACAATCCCAACGCTCCTGAGGTGTGGAAGGCAGTCCGCGAGGGTGGGTGCCCGATCGCTCACTCCGATCGATACGGCGGCATGTGGGTGCCGTTGACGCACGACACCGTCCACGAGATCGCCTATGACACCGACCATTTCTCGAGCCGTTCGGTCGTACCCGGCGTCGGGCGACCTGGTGACCGGGCGTTGCCCGCCCCGATCGGCGTCGCCCCGCCGATCACCAGCGATCCTCCGTTCCACGCCGTCGCCCGTCGACTGCTCCTGCCGGCGTTCGCGCCGAAGGTGATCGAGCCGTGGGAGTCCGAAATCCGGCTGCTCTGCGAGCGGTTGTTGGACGAGATGGGCGAGATCACGCCCGGTGAGACGGTCATCGACGCTGCGGTCCAGTATGCGCAGCACATCCCGGTGAACGTGGTCCGTCGGATGCTCGGCTTCCCGGAGCAGGACGAGGCGATGTTCCGGGAGATGGTCCACGAGGTGCTCGAGCGCATCAACGAGGAGCCGGGGACGCGTCAGACGTCGAACGACTTCGGCGCCTACGTCCAGGAACAGATCGCGGACCATCGCGAGAACCCGCGCGACGACCTGACGAATTTCCTGATGAACGCCGAGCTCGATGGCAACAAGCTCGGCGACGAAGTCGTCGAGGGCATGATCATCCTGTTGCTGGTCGCCGGCGTCGACACGACGTGGTCGGCGATCGGTTCGTCGCTGTGGCATCTCGCCCAGCATCCGGAGGATCACCAGCGCCTGCTGGACGACCCCGAGGTCATGACCTTCGCACTCGAGGAGTTCCTCCGGGCGTACGCGCCGGTCACGATGGGCCGACTGGTGACGGAGGACGTCGACTTCCACGGCTGCCCGATGAAGAAGGACGACTGGGTGCTCCTGGCGTTCCCGGCGGCCAACCGCGATCCGCTGAAGTTCGAGGATCCCGACACCTTCGTCATCGATCGTGAGGAGAACCGGCACGCGGCGTTCGGGCTCGGTATCCACCGCTGCGTGGGCTCGAACCTCGCCCGCCTGGAGCTCAAGGTCGCCATCGAGGAGTTCATCAAGCGCTTCCCGCGTTTCGAACTCGCCGGCGACACGAGGTGGAGCGTCGGCATGGTCCGCGGTCCTCGCGAGATCCCGGTTCGCATCATCGAAACCGCGTGACCCGGACAACACGGGTCTGACCCGTGTTGTCCGGTCACACGAAGGTGCTGGCGAGGGATGCAGCCGCGCACGTCGACATCACGGTGACGCCGGCGTAGACGCTGCCCCATCGCCATCCGAGCGCGCGGGTCTCCATCGCGAACGACGAGAACGTCGTGAGCGCGCCGCAGAACCCGACGCCGAGGATCGTGCGCGCATCGACCGACAGATCGGACGCAGCGACCGCTCCGAGCAGGCCGGCGCCGATCGAGTTGACCCACAGCAGCGACACCCAGGAGCACGCGTACTGCGCCACGGTGTGGCGTCCGACGGCGGCGAGTCCGGCCGCGAGCACGAACAGCACCGGCGTCACTCGCCGACCTCCATCGGCCGGTGGGCCAGGAATGTCGCACCGACACCGGCGGCGAGTGTGACGGCGCCGTAGAGCACGGCGAGCGGGAGGCGTTCGGCGTCGGCGAGGTCGTTCAGCTCGACGGCGAGCGCGGAGAACGTGGTGAACCCGCCGAGCACACCGGTGGACACGAACGCCCAGGCGGTCGTGTCGCGGGCAAGGGTCCGTGCGGCGAGGCCGATCAGCAGACACCCCACGACGTTGACGGTCAGGGTCGCCCACGACCATGTTGCCGGAAGGTGCGGCGATCCGATCGCATCGACCAGTTCGGCCACGCCCCATCGCGACGCAGCGCCGATCGCGCCGCCGATTGCGATCGCGGCGACCGTCACCGGGGCGAAGGGATGGGGGTGCTCGACGATCTGCACCTCCCGTTCGTACCAAACGTCCGCCCCTGCGTCCCGCCTTTCGGGACGAGGCCCGACAAGCGGAGGGTCACACCCGATTCTCACCACGTGCGACCAGACTGTGCGCTGTGACGGAGAACCAGGCCACCCGCATCCTCGTTGCGGAGGACGATCGGGCCGTGCGCGAGTCGCTCGTGCGGGCACTGCAGCTCGAGGACTACACGGTTGCGTCGGCCAACAACGGCGCCGAGGCCCTCGAAGCGGTTCGCCAGTCGGAACCCGACGTGCTCCTGCTGGACGTGTCGATGCCGATGGTCGACGGGCTCACGGTCTGCCGGGTGCTCCGGGCCGAGCAGAACCAGGTGCCCGTGCTGATGCTCACGGCGCGAACCGAACCGAGCGACCGTGTCGCGGGGCTCGACGCCGGCGCCGACGACTACCTCGCCAAGCCCTACGACCTCGACGAGTTGCTGGCGCGCGTGCGGGCACTGCTGCGCCGCTCCGGCTACGCCGCGGACGGCATCGGGGCTCCCGACGGCGAACTCGTGCTCGGCGACCTCCGCCTCGACCTGTCCGGTCGGCGGGCGTTCCGCGGCGAGCGGGAGATCCAGTTGTCGAAGACCGAGTTCGATCTGCTCGCCCTGCTCGTGTCGAACCGGGGCATCGTGCTCGACCACTCGACGATCTACGACCGGATCTGGCACTACGACTTCGGACCGGACTCGAAGAACCTCGCCGTGTACATCGGCTACCTGCGTCGCAAGACCGAGGCCGAGGGCGAGTCACGCGTGGTCCACACCGTCCGTGGCGTGGGGTACACGGCGCGGATCGACGATTGATGGGCCTGCGCTGGAAGATCGCGCTGTCCCTGGCGACGGTCGCGTTGATCGCCACGTCCGCGGTCGGGTTGATCAGCTACCGCACCACGAGCGCACGCCTGCTCGACGAGGTCGACCGGTCGATCGTGCAGGCGTCGCAGCAGATGCTCGACCAGGCTCGTGACGACCGTATTCGAGTGCCGAGTCAGGGACTGCTCGAGGTCTACTGGGTCCGTGTCCTCGCCGCCGACGGCTCGGTGGCGGCGACGTCGTTTCCCGTGAACGTCGCTGTCGCGCCGTCGGCAGACGCGGTCATCGGTCAAGCGCGCGGAATCGATCGCGCGACGGTCAGCGTTGGCAGTGGCGAGGCGCGCATCCACACGATCGGGCTGCCGAACGGCGCGGTGCAGATCGGTCGCTCGCTCGACGAGGTCGACAGCGTGCTCGACGATCTCCGTCGACGGACCCTGCTGCTCGTGATCGCCGTCTCGATGGCAGCCGCACTCGTCGGATGGCTGATCGCCGGCACCGTCGCCGCCCCGATGAGCCGCCTGACGAAGGCCGCCGAGGACGTCGGCGCATCCGGGCGTCTCGACGTGGAGGTGCCGGGCACCGGGACCGACGAGGTGGGCAGGTTGGGCGCAGCATTCCGGTACATGCTCGGTGCGCTCGCTGTGTCGCGAGCCGAACAGCAGCGTCTGGTACAGGATGCCGGCCACGAGCTGCGCACGCCGTTGACCAGTCTGAAGACGAACCTGTCGGTACTCCGCCGCCACCCGGAGATGACGTCCGAGATGCGTGACGGGGTGCTCGACGACCTCGACTCGGAGGTCACCGAGCTGACCGACCTCGTCAACGAACTCGTCGCGGCCGCATCCGGTGACTTGGAGGAACAGCCGAACGAGCGCATCGATCTCCCGTCGCTGGCGGTGGAGGTCGCGGAGCGAGTGGGCCGTCGGCGATCACGCGACATCGTGGTCGACGTCCGCTCGTCGGCCGTGGTCGATGCTCCCCGGTCGGCGCTCGACCGAGCGGTCACGAACCTCGTCGACAACGCCTGCAAGTTCGATCAGACCGGCGGACCGATCGAGGTCGTCGTCGACGGGGGTGCGCTCCAGGTGCTCGACCGTGGCCCGGGACTCACCGCTGGTGAGGAGGGGCGGATCTTCGATCGGTTCCACCGCTCGGAGTCGGCTCGTTCGATGCCCGGGTCGGGCCTGGGTCTGTCGATCGTGCGCGACGTGATCGCTCGGGCCGGCGGCACGGTCAACGCACGGCAGCGCGATGGTGGCGGCGCGGCCATCGGCTTCACCCTCCCGGTGTCGCCGCAGTGGCCGGCGGCCGCCGAGCCACCGGCGGACGTCTGACCTCACCGGCGATACGGTGGCCGCATGAGTTCGGGGGCCGAGCGATTTCCGATCCGGTTCACCGGTGCGAACAAGGCGATGGTGGTGCTCGGCCTGACCTCGGGGAACTCGTACGTCGACGTGTCCGCCACCGACCTGGTGGTCCGGCTCGGCTGGGCGTTCCGTGCAACCGTGCCCCGCTCGTCGGTGCAGTCGGTCGCTCCTGATCACGACAGGGTCTGGGGCTGGGGTGCCCACGGCTGGAACGGCCGGTGGCTGGTCAACGGCTCGTCGTCGGGCATCGTCCGCATCGAACTCGAACCGGCCGGACGCGCCCGCGTCGCCGGGTTCCCGGTCTCGCTGCGTGAGCTGCGGGTGTCGGTCGACGATCCCGGCGGCCTCGAATGTGCACTCACTGCGATCGACGGCGACGCCGGATCCGCCGACACGGTGGAGTGATGGACGGACGCCGGATTCGTTCCGGGGGGCAGGCGGTGGTCGTCGGGTCCGGACCGAACGGTCTCGTCGCCGCGGTCACGCTGGCGCGCTCCGGGTGGGACGTAACCGTGTTCGAGGCGGCGGAACGGCCGGGCGGCGGGGTGCGCACCGAGGAGCTGACGCTTCCCGGTGTTCTCCACGACGTGTGTTCCGCGATCCATCCGCTGGCGCAGGCATCGCCGGCGTTTCGGGAGTTGGCGGCGAGCGAGACTCCGCTCGAGACCCACGGGCTCAGCTGGGTCCATCCGGAGGTCCCGCTCGCTCACCCGCTCGACGGTGGCCGTGCCGCCGTGCTCCATCGCAGCGTCGACGAGACCGCCGAACTCCTCGGCGCGGACGCTTCGGCCTATCGACGGTTGTTCCGGCCGTTCGTCGACGCAGGGTCGAATCTGGTCGATGGGCTGTTGTCGCCGTTGACCATCCCGCCCGCCCACCCGTTGACGTTGGCGCGGTTCGGGGCGCTCGGCGTGTTGCCGGCACGAACGGTGGCGCGTCGGGGCTTCGACACCGACGAGGCGCGGGCGCTGTTCGCCGGACTCGCCGGGCACTCGATTCTGAGCCTGCGGGCGCCGGTGACCGCCGGGTACGGGCTGATGCTGGGGACGCTCGCACATCTCGTCGGCTGGCCGATGGCGCGCGGTGGGTCGCAACGGATCGCCGATGCTCTCGTCGGGGTGCTCGAGGGCATGGGAGGACGGGTCGAGTGCGGTCGACGGATCGAGACCCTCGCGGAGCTACCGCCCGCCGATGCCGTCCTGCTCGATGTCACCCCGCGGCAGGCCCTCGCGATCATGGGGGAGACCGCTCCATCGCGATATCGCCGAGCCCTGGAGCGATTCCGGTACGGACCGGGGGTCTTCAAGCTCGATTGGGCGCTCGACGGTCCGATTCCGTGGGAGAACCCGGAGTGCGGACGCGCGGCGACGGTCCATCTCGGCGGCACGCTCGAGGAGATCACCGAGTCGGAGTCCGAGGTCACCGCCGGTCGGCATCCACGTCGGCCGTACGTCCTGCTCGCCCAACAGAGCCTGTTCGACGAGGCCCGGGTCGACCCGCAACGGGCACCGGCCGGCACCCAGGCGGTGTGGGCCTACTGTCACGTCCCGAACGGTTCGACCCTCGACATGACCGACCGAATCGAGGCGCAGGTCGAACGGTTCGCTCCCGGCTTCCGTGACCGGATCGTGGCCCGACACTCGATGGACACCTCTGCGGTCGAGCGCCACGACGCCAACTACGTCGGTGGCGACATCGCGGGTGGCATGGGCGATCTCCGGCAGTTCCTCCGCCGCCCCACCCTCGGTCTGCACCCGTGGCGCACGCCGGTTCCGGGCGTCTTCCTCTGCTCGAGCTCCACTCCGCCCGGCGGTGGCGTGCACGGCATGTGCGGGTGGCATGCCGCACAAGAGGCCATCTCCGCATCGCGCTGACGGCCGCTGTTGGCCCGCGCAGGGGCCGTCAGGGATCTCACCGCTGTCTTACACGGCTCCCGCACGCTCTTCACCGAGGGCGTTCACCATGAATGCCGTCAGCGACGATCCGGTCGCCGACCAACTGTTGAAGGGAACATCACCATGAGCAACGAGACCACCACATCGAAGCCGGGCGCACGTCGGGGACTGACCATCGGACTCGCGGGCGGGCTGCTCGCCGGGACGGCCGCAGGGCTCGTCTTCGGCGTCCCGGGTCTGTCGAGCGCAGCGTCGGATGCAGCCTCGGCGCCGGCCGCACTCGTGCAGCAGACCGAGGAGACGCCGACCGACGACGACATCCGCCCGGATCCCGGCGTCGGACTCCGCGAGACGCTGCAGGCACTCGTCGACGAGGGCACGCTGACGAGCGAGCAGGCCGACGCGGTCACGGCGTACCTCGTCGAGAACCGTCCCGAGCGCGGTGAGCGCGGTGAGGAGGGCCGGCATGGGCATCCCGGCAGGGCGTTCGGGCGTGGGGTGGCCTCGGAAGCCCTGACCGACCTGCTCGGCATCGACGGCGAGGAGCTGCGGACCCAACTCCGTGACGGTGCAACGCTCGCCGAGATCGCCGCGGACCAGGGGGTCGAGGTCCAAGCCGTGATCGACGAACTCGTTGCCGAAGTCGAGGAGCGCGTCACCAACGCGGCCGAGAACGGCCGGATCGACCAGGCCGAGGCCGACGAGAAGCTGGCCGACGCCGAGAGCCGGATCACCGACATGGTGAACAACGGCCGCCCCGACCGCGACGTTCCCGACGAGGACTGACCCCCGCAGCGTTACATCTGGGGTCTGACCCCAGATGTAACGCTGCTGCGCGTTGGTGGGCTGACGTCGAGAGCGGTATCGGGCCGTAGCGTCGGGGACGTGATCTGTGTCGACCTGGCTGGAGTGGGGATGGCCCAACCCGACAAGGTGCTGTTCGAGGACGTCGCCGTCACGGTGTCGACCGGTGACCGGGTCGCCGTCGTCGGGGTGAACGGGTCCGGCAAGACGACGTTGTTGAAGATCATGACCGGCGTGCTGGCGCCCGACGAGGGCGAGGTGCGCTTCGGCCGAGGCGTGAGGATCGCCTCGCTCGAGCAGGACCCGGTGCTTCCGGTCGGCACGGTTCGTGACTTCCTCGGTGATTCGTGGGAGGTGGCAGCCGTGGCCACGAAGCTCGGTGTCCAACCCCTGCTCGATCGGCGCACGGACGAGCTCTCCGGCGGCCAGGCGAAGCGGGTCGCCCTCGCCAGGATGCTCGCCGACGACGAGCACGGCGACCACGACATGGTGGTCCTCGACGAGCCGACGAACCACCTCGACCTCGAAGCGATCGAGTGGCTCGAGTCGCGCCTCGTCAAGATGAACTCGGCGCTCGTGCTCGTCACCCACGATCGGCACGCCCTCGACCGGTTGACGACTGCCGTGGGCCCGAGCAAGGTCGTCGAACTCGACGGCGGGCGCTGCTTCGTCCACCAGGCCGCCGCCGGCTCGAGTGCCTACGCGACCTATCTCGATGCCCGAGCGGAACGGATCGATCGTGAGGCGCAGGAGGAGTCGACGCGCAAGATCCTCGCCCGCAAGGAGCTCGCCTGGCTGCGGCGTGGCGCCCCGGCCCGCTCGACCAAGCCGAAGGCGCGGTTGCGTTCGGCGAACGAGATCGTGTCCGGCGGGCCGGCGCCCGTCGGTGTGCGTGGCAACGACCTGCAGCTCGGTGGTGGCACCGCCCGCCTCGGCAACCAGGTCGTCGAGTTGGAGGGCGTCGCCCAACGCTTCAACGTCGGTGCACCCGACGAGTTGACGGTCTTCGAGGACGTCGACCTGCTGATCGAGCCCGGCGCCCGGCTCGCCGTCGTGGGGCCGAACGGGTCGGGGAAGTCGACCCTGCTCGACATCATCGCCGGTCGCGCCGAGCCGGTCACCGGCACGGTCAAGCGGGGCAAGACGGTCGTCGTCGGCTTCGCCGATCAGCATTCGTCCGACCTCGATCCGAACGCCGTGGTCCGCGAGCTGGTCGCCGGCCCGCACCGCGAGCCCGACCACCGCGATCGGGCGCTGCTCGAACGGTTCTGGTTCGACAGCACCGCCCAGTACGCGCCCGTGAGGATGCTGTCGGGCGGAGAGCGACGGCGTCTGCAACTGGTGATGGTGCTGGCGACCGAGCCGAACCTGTTGATCCTCGACGAGCCCACCAACGATCTCGACCTCGACACCCTCCGCTCGCTGGAGGCGTTCCTCGACGACTGGCCCGGCGCGCTCGTCGTCGCCAGCCACGATCGGGCATTTCTCGACCGCGTCGCCGATCACGTGTTGGCGATCGATCCGGGCGGGACGGTCCGTCGCGTGCCGGGCGGCGTGTCCGGGTGGCTCGCCGAGCGATCCAACGTGTCCCCGGCGAAGGCCGCACCCAAGGCGAAGGCTGCGTCGACGGCGAAGGCCGCGCCGACCACGAAGCCGAAGGGTGGGCCGAGTCAGTACACGCTGGGCCGTCAGCTCCGCGAGACCGAGCAGGCGATGGTGAAGGCCCAGAAGCGGGTCGACCAGCTGACCGAACGCCTCGCCTCGGCCACCGATCACACCGAGCTGCACGCCCTCGGATCCGACCTCGCGGCGGCGCAGGCCGAACTCGACGAACTCGAGTCGCGCTGGCTCGAACTCGCCGAACTCCAGTCGACCTGACCCGCGCCCGCTCTCGTGTGCGGCCACGGCGCGCCCGAGTTCACGAGAAACGTGGGTCGTCAGAGCTGGGGGGCGATCACGTAGGTGGCGCCGCCACCCATCGCGAGGAACTCGTCGCCCCAGGAGGTGCCGTAGACGTCGTACACCTCCTGTGCCTTGTCGGAGTCGGCACCATCGGGGGTCGACTCCAGGGTCCACGCCTGACGCTTGTAGGTCCAGTTCTCCGGGAAGAGGGCGTGCGCCTGCTTCCACCATGCCACCGCAGCGTCGTGGTCGCCGGCGTCGAACGCGTGGTGGCCGAGTTCGAAGCACGCGGCCGCCCGGCTGTGGTCGGCCGTCCGAGGTTGCGAACGCTCGATGACCTCCTCCGGTGACAGCGCGTATCGGCTGTCGGCACCGCGGTGCGCCCAGTCGACGATCGCCGCTCGATAGGCGTCGGCGGTGTCGGGAACCTCCTTGAGCCCCGCCATCACCTGACGAACCCGCTCGGGGAGGTCCTCGGGGATCTCCATCGACCGCAGCGGACTCACCCGGATCGATGCGCTCTCGGCCGGGCGGACCAGCATGCCCGACTCGTCGATCCACACCGCCATCGGGACATTGCTGATCCCGAACAGTTCGTCGACACGGTGGTCGGCGTCGATCAGCGACGGATGGGTCGCACCGGCCGCCTCGATCCACGGCGTCGCCTTCGCCGGGTCGAAGTCGAGAGCGACGGTGACGACGCTCAGGCCGAGAGGTTCGAGTTCTTCGTGGAGTGCCTGCCACACGGGCAGGTCGTCACGGCAACCTCACCACGACGCCCAGGCGACGAGCAGCACCTTGCGACCGTGCATCGCCGAGAGCTTGAACGGGTTGCCGTCGGCGTCGGGGAGTTCGAGTTCGGGTGCCGCGGCGGTGGTCAGCGCTCGGCCACCGCTCTCCGGGCCCAGCGCCCAGACGTTGCGTTCCTCGTCGTGGACGAGGGCCATGCCGAGCCGTGCCGACACCGCTTCGATGTCGATCGAACCGTCGGTGACGGCGCTCGGTGCAGGAACGCACACGGCGCCCTTGCACATCCCCTCGGGCTTGGCCGCCCACCCGGTCGCCGCCTCGAAGTCGACGGCGGACATGGTCAGGTCGGTGAGCAACATCGGGTGATTGTTCCACCCCTGCCCAGCGCGACACGAAGGGAGGTCGTCGGGTGGATCGTCGGCCACCCGAGCGTCGACGGCGCCCGCGGTCATCGGGCACCCGAGGCGTGCGTCAGCCGGTGTCGCGAGCCGCTCGCCGCTTCGCTCGCGCGCGGCGTTCGACGACCTCGCTGAGGACCAGGGTGGCCACCGCTGCGAGCAGCCCCACGACGATGCCGAACGCCAGCCATCCGACCACGCCGACGGCGATGATGACGACCAGCCAGACGACGTTCCGCTTCATCATGTCGAGGACCGCTTCGTCATGTCGACGAATGGTGGCATGTCGAGCGCGACCGGTCAGCGATGGTCTGCGGGTCTCGGCGGAATGGGTATCGGCATCTGCGACGGATCCCGCCGAGACAACGAGCGCGATCGGGCTCGTGCGGATTCCGCTCAGCGGTCCTGCCAGGTGCTGATGCACGCCTCGTTGCCGTCGGCGTCGGCGAGCACCCACCACGATCGGGCGTACTCGTCGGTCAGCAGGGTTCCGCCCGCTGCGAGGGCGTCGGCCACCCGCTGTTCGGCCACGTCGTGCGGGACGATCACGTCGACGTGGATGCGGTTGCGCTCGGTGCGTGGCTCGGTCATCTGCTGGAACCAGACCGACGGTCCCACTCCCGTCGGATCGACGAGGTACCCCCCTCGGTCGCGATAGCCGAGCACCGCTGCCCAGAACGGCCGGATCCGGTCAGCATCCATCGAGTCGATGCCGAGCTCCATCGCCCGCGTGTCCGACGGGTCGGACGTTGCGCTCGCCGACGCAGCTGCCGCCGAGATCGCCCTGGCGACGTCGACGTCCAGGGTCGTGAGTCCGCCGGTCGCATGCGTCGTCAGCACGACGTGGACGCGGCCCGGGTACCGGAGCTCGACGTCGGGATGGTGGACGTGTTCCTCCGCGATCGCAGCGATCGTCTTCACCAGCTCGGCCGCCACGAGGTAGTCCGGTGCGGTGAACGTGGCGTGGATCGAGTCGAGGAGGACGCGCCAGTCGTCCAGGCCGTCGAGTTCGCCGAACTCCTCGGGGCTCACGTCGGTGTACTCCATGGTCACAGTGAACCACCTCCGGGAAGGGCGCCGGGACGGCACGACGACGCACCGTGACCGTGACACCCGATCTCTAGAGTGGATGCGACATGACTGACGACGAGCTGTTCGGCGACGACATTCCCCATCCGGCCGACAGTCCGCCCGCCGACGCGTCGTCCGGCGCGACTGCGCCGGGTCCGTTCGACGGTGGCTCCGGTCGCGGCCCGTCACCGTTCGCCGAGGGGCTCAACCCCGATCAGCTCGACGCCGTGGTGCACGAGTCCGGTCCGCTCCTGGTGATCGCCGGGGCCGGATCGGGCAAGACCCGCGTGCTCACACATCGCATCGCGCACCTGATCCACTCCGGCGTCCACCCGTCGAAGATCCTCGCGATCACGTTCACGAACAAGGCCGCCGCGGAGATGCGCGAGCGCGTCGGTGCGCTCGTCGGGCCGGTGGTGAAGACGATGTGGGTGTCGACGTTCCACTCCGCGTGCGTGCGGATCCTGCGCGCGAACGGCGACCTGCTCGGCTATCCCCGCCAGTTCTCGATCTACGACGCCGCCGACTCCAACCGTCTCACCGGCTACGTGATCCGCGACCTCGGCCTCGACGCCAAGCGCTTCACACCCCGCGGCGTCCACGGGATCATCAGCCTCTGGAAGAACGAACTGGTCGATCCCGAGGAGGCGCAGCGCCGGGCGCAGAACATCTTCGACCGCAAGCACGCCGACGTCTACGCCGAGTACCAGGCCCGGCTGCTCAAGGCTGGGGCGATGGACTTCGACGACCTGCTCACCAACTGCGTCAAGCTGTTCCGCGAGCATCCCGACGTGCTGGAGCACTACCGCCAGCGCTTCCAGCACATCCTCGTCGACGAGTACCAGGACACCAACCAGGCCCAGAACGAGATGGTGCTCCTGCTCGCCGACGGCCATCGCAACGTCTGCGTGGTGGGCGACACGGACCAGAGCGTGTACAAATTTCGCGGCGCCGACTTCCGCAACATCATCGACTTCGAGGAGGCGTTCCCCGACGTCACCACGGTGATCCTCGACCAGAACTACCGCAGTACGCAGACGATCCTCGACGCCGCCAACGCCGTGATCGACAACAACGTCGAGCGCAAGCCGAAGTCGCTGTGGACCGACAGCGGGGCGGGGGAGCGGATCGTGCGCTATCACGCCGAGGACGAGGGCGACGAGGCCACCTGGGTCGCTGGGACCGCCCGGCAGCTCCACGCCGACGACGCCACCAACTTCCGCGAGATGGCGGTGCTGTATCGCACCAACGCGCAGTCGCGGGTGATCGAGGAGGCGTTCATGCGCCTCGGCGTGCCGTACAAGGTGGTCGGAGGCACCCGCTTCTACGACCGGCGCGAGATCAAGGATGCGATGGCCTACCTGCGTGCGGTCGTCAACCCGGTCGACGAGGTCAGCGTCAAGCGGGTACTCAACGTGCCCAAGCGCGGCGTCGGCGACGCCAGCGTCGCCAAACTCGACGCGTTCGCTGCAACCGAGGGCGTCGCCTTCGTCGAGGCGCTCCGCCGCGCCGACGAGGCGGGGGTCACCGGGCCGGCGGTGCGCGGCATCGCCTCGTTCGTCGACCTCCTCGACCGGATGGCGACGATCGTGGCCGATCCCGACCAGGGACCCGGCGACGTGCTCCAGGCGGCGATCGACGGCTCGGGCTACCTCGCCGAGTTGGAGGCCGAGGACACCGTCGAAGCGCACAGCCGCATCGAGAACCTCGGCGAGCTGGTCGGCTCGGCTCGCGAGTTCACCGTGATGGACGAGTTCCTCGAACAGGTCGCTCTGGTCGCCGACACCGACGAACTCCCCGACGGGGAGGTCGATGACCAGGCCGTGCTGATGACGCTCCATTCGGCGAAGGGGCTGGAGTTCCCCGTCGTGTTCCTCGTGGGGTGCGAGGAGGGGATCTTCCCGCACATCCGGGCGCTCACCGAGCCCACCGAGATGGAGGAGGAGCGCCGCCTGGCGTACGTCGGCATCACCCGGGCGATGCGGCGTCTGTACATGTCGCATGCCTGGAGTCGGCAGTTGTTCGGTTCCACGCAGTACAACCCGCCGTCACGGTTCTTCGACGAGATCCCGGCCGATCTCATCGAGTCGAAGGGCAACGTGTCCGGCCGATCGAGCTACGGCCGTCAGAGCTATCGCCGGCGTGACTCCGACTTCGGCGACCCGCCGCCGTACCGCCGCGGCGGAGGAGGCAGTGGTGGCGGGCGCGACATCAACGCCGACATCCTCGACGCCAGGGCCGACCAGGAGGCGCACCGTGATCGGGTGGTCGAAGCGGCGATCCGGTCCGGCTCGAAACCCGCGCCGACGCCGTCGAACAGTCAGGAACTCGGGTTGCGCATCGGCGACGACGTCGAGCATCCGGCCTTCGGCGAGGGCGTGATCATCGACATCTCCGGCACGGGCGAGAAGGCCGAGGCCACGATCAACTTCCCGGGCGTGGGCACCAAACACCTCTCGCTCGCCTGGGCCCCCCTCAAGAAGCTCTGACCCGCCCGGGCCTGGCGAGCGATGAGCGAAGTCGCCGCATACGGGGCGTTCGCTCATCGCCCTCGGGTGAGGGTCGGTCAGGGGGTGAGGCCGAGGCGGCGCATGGCGCCCTCGTACTCGACGACCTCGATGCGCTGATTGCGCGACACCGACTCGGCGAACTCGACGATCTCCTCACGGGCGCCGTTGGCGGCAGCGTGGTCGCCCATGTGGACGCCACCGAGGTGGTGGTCGGTCATGAGCTCGAACCACAGCAGGTCGGCCTCGGTGCCGTTGGCGTCGGCGAGTTGCTGCAACCGCTCGGGCGTCTGCATCCCGGGCATCTCGGCCACCGGAACCGGCTCGCCCATCCACTCCATCGCCGTACGATCCGGCGCGCCGGGCTCGTACCCCTCCTCGGCCAACCAGTCGCGCATCCAGCCCATGTCGCGGGTCTGGAACATGATGACCTCGTTGGCGTACGGCGACGCAGGGCCATCGGGTTGGTTGTCGAGATACAGGTTGGAGATCAGCAGCGCCTGTTCGTGGTGGTCGAGCATGTCCTGGAGGAACCCGACGTCGACGGCGTTCATCGGTACCGGTGGTTCCTCGTCGCCCTGGAGCGCCCAGATCGCCGCTCCGGCGAACAACCCGAGCACGATCACGGCGGAGATGGTGATCAGGACGCCCTTGAGCAGCCGTTCCGTGGTCTCGTCGGACACCGACTGTTCGACGTCGGACTCGGCCACGACCGGCGCGTCCATGTCGTCGGCTCGGGTCGGTGATCGCATCGCCCCATTCTACGGACGGAGCCGCCTGTGTGATCCGCGCCTCGTCCTCTACGCTCGTGGCGCCATGTTCCGCCGAGCCGTCGTCCTCTGCCTCGCGCTCGCCGCCGGCGTGCTCGGGTTCGCCGCGCCGGCGTCGGCGCACATCGATCCCGACCCCACCGAGGCCCAGGCAGGTTCGGCGGTGTCGGTTGCCTTCACCGTCGAGCACGGCTGCGAGGGCTCACCCACCGTGCAGCTCGACATGCGGCTCCCCGACGGGGTCACCGACGCGAGCCCCGACGCGGTCGACGGATGGGACGGCTCGATCGACGGTGACGTGATCACGTTCGTCGGGGGTTCGCTCCCCGACGATGTCGAGGGCACGTTCTCCGTGTCGATGACCCTGCCGCCCACGCCCGACGTCACGGTCTACTTCCCGTTCGTGCAGCGCTGTGAAGAGGGCGAGATCCGTTGGATTGCGATCCCGACCGAGCCGGGCGAAGAGCTCGACGAGCCCGCGCCGGCGATGCTGCTGACCGGTCCGGTCGCCACGACGACGGGGCCGGCGACCACCGCAGCCCCGGCGACGACCGAAGCATCGGCGACGACCGCGCCGGCGACCACCGCAGGACCGGCGACGTCGTCACCCTCCACCGATGTTGTTGCCACGACCGAAATGGCCGCAACGAGCTCGGTGCCGGCGGTCGCGGTGTCGACCGACGAGAACGGCAATTCCGACACCGGAACGATCGTCTTCATCGTGTCGATGCTCGTGATCGCCGGAATCGGCGTCTACGTCTGGTTCCGTTCCCGCAGCGCTCGCGCTGCTGCCGGCTGAGGGCGAGTGATCGTGGTCACCACTGCACTCCGGCGCCGGCTGGCGACTCTCGCGACGATGGTGCTCGCGATCGGTGCTGTCGTGATCGGTGCCCTCGGCGTGCCGGCCGGCACGGTGCTGGCCCACGCCGAGCTGGTCTCGTCGACGCCCGCGAACCAGGCGATCCTCGGGAGCTCACCCGACGAGATCCTCCTGAGGTTCAGTGAGGGCGTCGATCCCATCGGGCAGGCGATCCTGCTGGTCGACGGCGAGGGCGATCCGGTCCCGCTCGGTCCGATCTCGCAGGCGGGCGGCGCCGACACGATCAGCGCGGACGTCCCGGGCACGATCGCCGACGGGACCTACGTCGTCGGCTGGCAGGCGGTGTCGGCCGACTCGCACAAGATCCGTGGCGCGTTCACCTTCTCCGTCGGCGAGGAGACGCCCACCGCTCCCGGTGTGCTCGAGGACATCTTCGACGCGAGTGCATCGAGCCCGTCGGAGTCGCTGCTCCTGGGCATCGGGCGTTTCATGAGCTTCGCCGGGATCGGCGTGTTGCTGGGGGCGTTGTTCCTGGCTGCGGTGCTGGTCCCCGAGCTGATCGGCGAACGTCGTCTCGGCGTGGTGCTCGTCGTTGCCGCACTCGTCGCTGTCATCGGCACGATCTTCATGTTCGCAGGGCAGGCCCATCTGATCAGCGGGTCGTACCTGTCCTTCGCCGACGTGGTCCAGATCCAGTCCGGTCGATGGTGGCTGGCGCGGCTCGCGGCGATCGGCCTGTTCGCCCTCTTCATCCCCGCTCGGACGTTCCTCGGCTCGGCGGCGGGACGCATCGAGGTCGCCCTGGCCTCGGTCGTGGTGCTCGGTGTCGTCGCCGCGGGAGGCCACGCGGTTGCCGGTGACAACGTGCTCGCCGGGTTCGGCGCCACCGTGGTGCACCTCGCAGCGATGTCGATCTGGCTCGGTGGGCTCGTCCTGCTCGTCGCCGGCGTCCCGCGGAACTGGTTCTGGTGGACGGCGTCGCAGTTCTCCCCGTGGGCGCTCGGCTCGGTCGTTGCGCTGGCGCTGACAGGAAGCCTCAACGCGTGGCGTCAGCTGGGGTCGTTCGCGAACCTCACCGACTCGGCTTACGGCCGCTGGCTCGTGGTGAAGTTGCTGCTCGTGGTCGTGGTGGTGGCGATCGCATCGTTCAGTCGGCGGCTGGCGCGCTCCGACGACGACGAGTACGAGAACGACGAGTACGACCAGGAGGCGCCGGTGTTGGCTGCCGACCTCGGCGCGGCGGCGGCGACAGAGGTCGACGACCGCGTGGCGTCCGATCCGGTCGGCCAGGAGGCGCCGCCTGCCCTGCGCCGCACCGTGCTGCTCGAGATCGCCGGGATGGCGCTGATCCTCATGGCGACCGCCGGACTGGTGAACTCGCCCCCGCCGCCCTCGGCTGCGACCACCGAGTCGGCCTCGGTGATCGTCGGCGAACGCATCGTGCAGGTCGAGTTGGAGCCGGCCGTGACGGGCGGAGCCGAGTTGCACGTGTATCTCACGTCGCCCGGCGGCGGGCTCGATCGTGCCGATGAGATCACGGTCAGCGCCAGCCTGCCCGCCGCCGATCTCGGCCCGCTGGAGCTCGAGGTGATTCCCGCGGGACCGAACCATGTCGTGGGTGTCGACATCGACCTGCCGGTGGCCGGCCTGTGGACATTCGACGTGACGGCGCGCTTCGGCGAGTTCGACCAGGTGGTGTTCACCGTGCAGATCCCCGTCTCCGGCTGACGGCGACCGCACGGCACGCCTCCGAAGGGCGGGGTTGACCTTTTGTTCTCATTGAGTGAGAATGATCCTGTGGCGACCGGCGATCATGAGCACGGGAGGGGCTTGGCCCGGGCAGGTGAGCGTCACCGAGGTCGGCTGATCGCGGCGTTCGGAGTGATCGCTGCGTTCTTCGTGGTGCAGGCGGTCGCTGCCGTGTGGACCAATTCGCTGGCCCTGCTGTCGGATGCCGGCCACATGCTCACCGACGTCGTCGGCCTCGGCATGGCCCTCGCCGCGATCCAACTCGCTTCACGGTTCGAACGCCGCACCTCGGCGACGCGGTCGCATCACACCTTCGGTCTGTACCGGCTCGAGATCCTCGCTGCGTTCGTCAACTCGCTGCTGTTGTTCGGCGTGGCACTGTGGGTGCTGATCGAGGCCATCCGCCGGATCGGCGCCGAGCCCGAGGTGCTCGGCGGTCCGATGCTGGTCGTCGCCGTGCTCGGCTTGGTGGCCAACCTCGTTGCATTCGCACTCCTTCGCGAGGGCGCGACCGAGTCGATCAACGTCGAGGGTGCGTACCTGGAGGTGCTCGCCGACACGGTGGGCTCGATCGGGGTGATCGTCGCCGCCGTGCTGCTCCAGGTGTTCGGATGGACGTGGGTCGACTCGCTGGTCGGCGCGGCGATCGGGCTCTGGATCCTGCCCCGCACGTGGCGGCTCGGTCGGCGGGCCGTGCGGATCCTGCTCCAGGACGCGCCTGCCCATGTCGATCTGGACCGGCTCGCCGACGATCTGGCCGCGATCGAGGGCGTCGTCGACGTGCACGACCTCCACGTGTGGACCCTCACGTCGGAGATGGACGCCGCCTCGGCCCACCTCGTCACGGCCGGTGGCGCCGACAATCACGCCGTGCTCGATCGCGCCCGAGCGCGACTCGCGGACGCTTACGGGGTCACCCACGGCACGTTCCAGATCGAGCCGGACGACCACCGGGGGTGTGACGAGATCGCCTGGTGACCTGCGGAGTGACCTGCCGACGACACGATCCGCACGCTCGGAGGTGGGAGCGATCGTCCCGGACCTGCAAGAATCGACCGCGTGAAGGCAGCGATCTTGGTGGAGAGTCTGACGGGCAACACGTGGCACGCCGCGGAGAAGGTCGCCGACCTCCTGGCGCAGGAACGGTGGAGCATCACCGGGTTGTCGAAGGTGAAGCAGCCCGACTACAGCTCGATCCAGGAGGCCGACCTGATCATGGTCGGCACGTGGGTGCACGGCGCGTTCGTGTTCGGCCAGGCGCCCTGGGCGGTGTCGAACATCGCCAATCTTCCTTCCATGCGTGGCAAGCGTGCGGTCGGCTTCTGTACGTTCGCGCTCGATCCCGGCAAGGCACTCGACAAGCTCGACCAGGCCCTCGGTGACACCGGCGCCTACGTGCTCGGCGGGATGGCGCTGAGCCGCAGCAAGCTCGACCAGCACAGCGAGATCTTCGCCGAGCGCCTGGTCGACGCCGTCGCCGTGAGCTGAGCCGCCGTCGCCGTGAGCTGATCAGCCGGTCGTCACGCCGCTGAGGTCGATGATCAGCGTGCGTTGGTTCTCGACCACCGGGTTGACGCCGGACTCGGGCGGCGACAGCTCCGACACGTCGATGGTGTTGCCGTCGCAGTCGACGAACTCGCGAGTGCCGATCACCTGCTCGACCGTGCAGCTCGCGTCGCGCCCCGCCGGGTAGGCATAGAAGATCTGCCAGCCTCGCGTCGGGTCGTCGCCCTGATGATCGAGCACCAGCGTGCGTTCGCCGCTGGTCGTGTTGAGCCCGGGAAAGAGGATCGGGCCGTCCTCCTCGACGATCTGGGCAGCCGACTGGACCGACCCGACGGTGAACGTGGTCGGGGCGAGCCGCTCGGTGGTCTCGACGCCGTCGCGCGAGATCCACGCCGCGATGCCCCAGGTGACGAGGCCGAGCACCACGAGGAAGACGATGCCTCCGGCGACCGGCGCAATCGCGCGCGCCCACGGGGACTTCAGCTTGACGGGTCGCGGCGCGGCAGCATTCGACACCCCCACAGTGTGCCGGTGCGGGGACGCTGTCACATCTGGGGTCAGACCCCAGACGTGACGGGGCGGTCGAGGAGCAGCCGGTTCGGTGGGTCGGCCGTCGTTTCGGCACGATGGGGGATCTTCCCCTATGGTTCCTGCTTCGTGAAGCGCACGTATCGCATCGTCGTGGCGAAGCCGGGTCTCGATGGCCACGACCGTGGCGCGAAGACCATCACCAGAGCCCTGCGGGACCACGGGTTCGAGGTCATCTACACCGGGCTTCACCAGACACCGGAGCAGATCGCCGAAACCGTCTTGCAGGAGGACGCCGACGGCGTGGGCCTCTCGCTGCTGTCGGGTGCGCACCTCACGCTCTTCCCGCGTGTGATGGACGAACTCCGTGCCCGCGACCTCGGCGACGTGCTCGTGTTCGGAGGCGGCGTGATTCCTGACGCCGACGCCCGTGCGCTTCGCGAGCAGGGTGTCGCGGAGATCTTCGGACCCGGCTCGTCGCTCAAGGCCATCGGCCAGTGGCTCGAGCAGGCGCTCGACGACCGCGACCTCGACTGAACACCACCGATCGAACCACCAAGAAAGCGAGTACCCCCACGTGGATCTCTTCGAGTATCAGGGCAAGCAGTACTTCGCCCGCTACGACATCCCGGTGAGCCGGGGTGGTCCCGCCGACACCGTCGACGAGGCCGTCACCGAGGCCAACCAGGCCGGGTACCCGGTCGTCGTCAAGGCGCAGGTGCAGGTCGGTGGCCGCGGCAAGGCAGGTGGCATCAAGCTCGCCGACAACGAAGCCGAGGTCCGCGAGCACGCCGGCAACATCCTCGGGATGGACATCAAGGGCCACGTCGTCAAGCGACTCTGGATCGAGCAGGCCTCCGACATCGACGAGGAGTACTACGCGTCCTTCACGCTCGATCGTGCAGCCAAGAAGCATCTGCTGATGCTGTCGGCCGAGGGCGGCGTCGAGATCGAGGCGGTCGCCGAGAGCAACCCCGATGCCATCGTGAAACTCCACATCGATCCCGTCGACGGCCTCGACCTGGCCACTGCCCGCCAGGCATGCGTCGACGCCAAGCTTCCGGAGCGGGCGCTCGACGGTGCCGCCGACATCCTCGTGAAGCTGTACCGCTGCTTCACCGAGGGCGACTGCGACCTGGCCGAGATCAACCCGCTGATCCTCAAGCCGACGGGGGAGGTGCACGCCCTCGATGCCAAGGTCACCCTCGACGAGAACGCCGAGTTCCGTCACCCCGAGTGGGAAGCGTTCCGGGGGCTCACCGAAATGGACGAGCGCGAGAAGATGGCGGCCGAGAAGGGCCTGCAGTACATCGGCCTCGACGGCACGGTCGGAATCATCGCCAACGGTGCCGGCCTCGCGATGTCGACGCTCGACGTCGTCAATCAGGTCGGCGGGTCGGCGGCCAACTTCCTCGACATCGGCGGCGGCGCCAACGCCGACGTGATGGCCGGAGCGCTCGAGGTGATCAACTTCGACGACGAGGTCCAGTCGATCCTGATCAACATCTTCGGCGGCATCACCCGCGGTGAAGAAGTCGCCAAGGGCATCGTCGAAGCAATGGGTCGCGTCGACCTGCGGGCGCCGATCGTGATCCGTCTCGACGGCACCAACGCCGAGGAGGGTCGTCAGATCCTGCTCGACGCCGGCATTCCCGCCGACAAGCTCCGCTCGGAGCCGACCATGCTCGATGCCGCCCGTGCGGCTGTTGCGATCGCGAAGTGAGGAAGTAGTCATGGCCATTTTCGTCAACGAGAACACCAAGGTCATCGTCCAGGGCCTCACGGGCGGGCAGGGCAAGTACCACGGCCTGCGCAACCGTGACTACGGCACCCAGATCGTCGGTGGCGTCACGCCCGGCAAGGGTGGCCAGGACGTCGACGGGATCCCGATCTTCGACTCGGTCGCTGAGGCCGTCGAGGCGACCGGTGCCGACGCATCGTTCGTGGCGGTCCCGCCGAAGTTCGCCTCCGACGCGATCCTCGAAGCGGCCGGCGCCGGCATCGGCTTCGTCGTCTGCATCACCGAGGGCATCCCGGCCCAGGACGAGGCGAAGGCGTACAACCTGCTGGTCCGCAACCACCCGGGCACCCGTCTGCTCGGCCCCAACTGCCCCGGCATCATCAGCCCCGGCAAGTGCAACATCGGCATCACCGCCGGCGAGATCGCCCAGGTCCCGTCGGCCGACCGCCCCAACGTCGGCATCGTCAGCCGCTCCGGCACGTTGACCTACCAGGCGCTCTACGAGCTCAAGCAGAAGGGCATCGGCGTGTCGACGTGTGTCGGCATCGGTGGCGACCCCGTGCCGGGCACGAACTTCATCGATTGCCTCGCCGAGTTCCAGGCCGACCCCGAGACGCACGCGATCATGATGATCGGCGAGATCGGTGGGTCAGCCGAGGAAGAGGCGGCGGAGTACATCCAGGCCAACGTCACCAAGCCGATGAGCGCCTACATCGCCGGTGTCACCGCGCCGGCCGGCAAGAAGATGGGCCACGCGGGCGCGATCGTGTCGGGCGGCAAGGGCACGGCCCAGGGGAAGATGGACGCGCTCGCCGCAGCCGGTGTGAAGGTCGGCCTCAACCCGACCGAGGCCGGCGAGCTGATGGCCGACATCGTCGCCTCACTCTGATCGCTTCTCGTGAACCCGTTGCGCACCAGGTGCGCGACGAGTTCACGAGAACACTCAGGTGGTGGGTGGCGGGGGGAGCGGGTCGTCGTCGGTCGGAGCGTTCGGCGGAGGGGGAGGGGGCGGTGTGCCGTCACCGGAGGCACCGCTGCCCTGGGAGAAGCTCGACTTGAGCTTGTCCATGTCGGTGAGGTCCTTGAGGTCGCCTCCGGAACTGGTGAAGTTGAGGTACGCCCCGACCTCGGCGATGACCGCCCACACCAGTGCCCCGTACATCCCGATGCCTCGGTCGGCGAAGTCGAACCTCGCGCCGAGGAGCAGGCACAGCAGCATCAACAGCGTTCCCAGCGACGCCATGCCGAGGAAGATGAGCGGCCACGGCTGCGTCTCCGGCAACTTGCCGAGCCCGCGTGCCACCGCCAGGCCCCCGACGGCCACGATCAGGATCCAGGCGAGCCCACCGGTGATGAAGTAGTCGAACGGACCGTCGCCGCTCGCCGAGCCGAAGCCGGTGTCGACCGTCGTCCAGTCGAGCGCGAAGCCGAGGATCAGCATCGCCGCGCCTCCGCCGATCATCAGCCAATCAGGCATCTTGAAGTTGCTGGTGTCCATGTCTGGGTTCCCTCCGTGTTCGTCGAGTTCACGCCCCCGGTGTGCGACCGTAGTCCTGCCGTGGGTGCTCCTCGCGCGAACCTCCCGAAGTGTCGTGGCCAGTGACATGCTCGACGGCGTCCCTCGGTTGACTACGGTCGAGTCGTGCCCACCGCTCTGCTCTCCGTCTTCGACAAGTCCGGCATCGTCGAGTTCGCCTCCTCGCTCCACGAACTCGGATGGAACCTGGTCTCGAGTGGTGGAACCGCCCGAGCGATCGCCGAAGCGGGCGTGCCCGTCACGGACGTCGCCGAACTCACCGGACTCCCCGCGATCCTCGGGCACCGGGTCGTGACGCTCCACCCCAAGATCCACGGCGGGATCCTGGCCGACCCGACCGATGCCGAACACGTCGCCGACATGGAGCACCACGGCATCGATCCGATCGACCTCGTCGTGGTGAACCTCTACCCGTTCTCGTCCGACCCGAGCATCGAGTTGATCGACATCGGCGGACCGGCGATGGTGCGCGCGGCGGCCAAGAACCACGCCCATGTCGGCGTGCTCGTCGACCCGGCCGACTACGAGGCAGTGCTCGGCGAGCTGCGCAGCGACGGATCGCTCGGCGACGACATGCGTCGCCGTCTCGCCCGCACCGCCTTCGCGCACACAGCGTCGTACGACGCGGCGATCGTCACCTGGTTCGACGAGACCACCCTCGCTGATGCCGCCGACGCCGTGCCCGGTCTTCCTCCATCGATCCACCTCGCGCTCGAGCTCGCGCAACCGCTCCGCTACGGCGAGAACCCGCACCAGCAGGGGGCTCGCTATCGCCAGGCGGGCGCGGCGAGCTGGTGGGACTCGATGACGCAGCACGGCGGCAAGGAACTCAGCTACCTCAACGTGTTCGACACCGAGGCGGCCTGGCGGCTGGTCCACCGCTTCGACGATCCGGCCTGCGTCGTCGTGAAGCACGCCAATCCGTGCGGCGTCGCCGTGGCCGGTGACATCACCGAGGCCTACATCCGCGCGAACGCCTGTGACCCGGTGAGCGCGTTCGGTGGGATCGTGGCGGCGAACCGCACGGTGACCGCCGACATGGCCACGGCGCTCGGCGACGTGTTCACCGAGGTCGTGATCGCGCCGGACTTCGAACCCGAGGCGTTGGAGATCTTCTCGGCGAAGAAGAACCTCCGGGTGATGTCTGCCAATGCGGCCTCGCCGCTGCCCTTCGACGTCCGTCCGGTCGACGGTGGGCTGCTCGTCCAGCAGCCCGACCCGGTCGCCGGTCGCAGCGACGCCTGGCGGGTGGTCACCTCCACCCAGCCGACCGATGCGCAGTGGGCCGACCTCGAGTTCGCCTGGCAGGTGTGTGCCGCGGTGAGCAGCAACGCGATCGTCTACGCCAAGGATCTGCAGGCGTTCGGCATCGGGGCCGGCCAGCAGAACCGGCTCGACTCCGCACGGATCGCCGCCGAGCGCTCCGCTGGTCGGGCCAGCGGTGGCGCCTGCGCCAGCGACGCCTTCTTCCCCTTCCGTGACGGCCTCGACGCCGCTGCAGCCGCCGGCATCGCCACGGTGATCCAACCCGGCGGGTCGGTGCGTGACGACGAGGTGATCGCGGCGGCCGACGAACACGGCATCGCCATGGTCTTCACCGGCCAGCGCCACTTCCGCCACTGACGATCACGCCCGGGGTCGGACCCCGGACGTGACACCGGGTCAGGCGGCGGGTTCGGGAGCGACGCCGTGGTCGTTCGGACCGTTGGTGCCCTCGAGGATGTAGAAGACCAGCAGGACGATCCCGCCGAACGGGATGAGACCGATCAGCAACCACCATCCGGACTTGTTGGAGTCGTGCAGGCGCCGGATCGCCACCGCGATGCTCGGCACGATGATGGCGAGCGCATATCCGACGTAGAGGATCCAGAAGATCCCGCTGATCTGGATGAGGATCGCGAGCACGACGAAGACCAGGAAGTTCGCGAGCACGAACCACCAGAACTCCCCACGTCCTGCCCGTCCGTCGAACTTCGCGTACCGCTCCAGTACGACGAGTTTCCAGTTCTCGATCAATGCCATGTTCGTCCCCTCGCTTTCGTGAACCCGTTGTGGGCTGACGCGGAACGTACCACCTGCGCGTTCGCCGGCCGATGACCCTTCGAAGTGGCCCGCTCTGCAGCGATTGCGTGGATAGTTTGGTCCGATGGCCCGGATTCCGACGCTGCTCGAACGAGGACGCACACTCTCGTTCGAGTTCTTCCCGCCGAAGACGGCCGGTGCCCACATGACGCTCGGACGCACCGTTGCGGCGCTCGAACCGTTGCGCCCGGACTTCGTGTCGATCACCTACGGGGCGGGCGGCTCCGATCGGCACCGCACCGGCGACGTGGTCGAGTGGATGCGTGTCGAGACGCCGTGGGTCCCGATGCCGCACCTGACGTGCCGCGGGCACACCCGCGCCGACGTGTCGGAGCTGCTCGACAACTATCAGGAGCTCGGCATCGAGAACATCCTCGCCCTCGGCGGTGATCCACCGGCCGATGGTCGAGAGGAGGCGGGCGACTACCTGTACGCACTCGAACTGCTCGAGGACGTCGTGGCGTCGGGCGCTTTCGCCACGGGGGTTGCCGCACATCCCGAGGTCCACCCGCGGTCGCCGGATCGTGCCACCGACCGCCGTCATCTCGCGGCGAAGCTGTCGATCGCCGACTTCGCCCTCACCCAGTTCTTCTTCGAGGTCGAACACTGGGTTCGCCTCGTCGACGAACTGTCCGCCCTCGGCGTCGACAAGCCGGTGCTGCCGGGCATCATGCCGATCACCAACAAGGCGCAGGTGAAGCGGATGGCCGACATGAGCGGCGCCGCGCTGCCGACGTGGCTGGCCGAGCGCCTCGACGCCACCGACGACCCCGACGCGGTCCGTCGCATCGGCATCGACGTCGCATCGCAACTGTGCGCCGACCTGATCGAGGCAGGCACGCCCGGGCTGCACCTCTATGCGCTCAACCGGCCCGACTCGGTCGTTGCGATCTGCGACAACCTCGGTCTCTCGAACGCCGACCCGGGTCAGGACCCGAGCTCCACGTGAACCCGCAGTCCGCCGATGCCGCGGCACACGCCCCGACGCGAGCCGACGTCAGACCGAAACAACGCATCGGCATCCCGTGGGGCAAGGGCCCCGACACGCTCGACGACCTGCCGCGGCCCTCCCGTTCGACGAAGTCGGTCGAGATCAGCCGGGTGCCCTACCTCCCCGGGCTCGACGGGATGCGCGCGCTCGCCGTGGTCGCGGTGATGGTGTATCACGCCAACGCCGACTGGCTGCCGGGCGGGTATCTCGGTGTCGAGGTGTTCTTCGTGATCTCGGGCTATCTGATCACGCTGTTGCTGATCTCCGAGAAGGAGCGCACGTCGACCGTCGACATGAAGCACTTCTGGTACCGGCGCGCCCGCCGCCTGCTCCCGGCGCTGTTCACGATGTTGATCGCATTGACGATCTGGACGGCGCTGTTCGACCGTGACGCGCTCGGCAAGCTGCGTGGCGACGTCATCGCCGCACTCCTGTACGTCTCGAACTGGTACCAGATCTGGACGGGAGCGGGCTACACCGCAGCGAACGAGTTCGCGCCGCTGCGCCACCTGTGGAGCCTCGCCGTCGAGGAGCAGTTCTACGTCGTGTGGCCGCTCGTGATGTTCGCGCTGCTCCGCGGCGGATCGCGACGGATCGCCGACATCAGCCGATGGCTGGTGGTCGCCGCGCTCGGCATCACGATCGTCACCGCACTCGTGTACACGTCGGGCCCGATCGGAACGCCGGAGGTCACACCGGACGCCTACTGGTCGGTGTTCGGCCGCGAGATCTCCAAGTTCGACTGGTCGTATCTCGGCACGTTCAGCCGCGCCGCGGGGCTGCTCCTCGGCGCAGCGTTCGCGATGGTGTGGCGGCCGGTCGCGGTGATGCGTGGGCCGCTGCGTACCAAGGGGCCGCTCCTCGACCTCGTCGCGCTGGTCGGTTTCGTGGCACTCGCGGCCATGGTCTGGTGGATGTGGCTGATCGGCCCGGATGGTGGCAACCCCGTGCTGTTCAGGGGCGGGTTCGTGCTGTGCGCGATCGCCACACTGATGATGATCGCCGCCGTCACCCACGAGCGGGCCGTCACGTCGAAGGTGCTCAGCATTCCGGTGCTGCTGTGGATCGGCACCCGGTCGTACGGGCTCTACCTGTACCACTGGCCGATCTACCAGATCATCCGCAACATCGCCGGCGTGCACCTGAAGTTCCACGAGTTCGTGTTCGCGATGATCGCCACCGGCATCATCACCGAGCTGTCGTACCGCTTCATCGAGACCCCGATCCGCAAGGGGACGATGGGGGAGTCGTGGCGCCGACTCCGCCGGTCGCCCGCGACCGGTGCACGAAACGCGCTGCTCGCCGGCGGGGTCGTCGTCGCGGCGTTCTCGGTCTTCGCCGGGGTGAGCCTCGCCACGGCCGACGTGGTCGAGAACGAGGTGCGCCAGTCACTCGATGAGGCGGAGGCCTCCACCTGCGACGTGGTCAACGACCCGAACTGTGACGGCGTCGACGACGCTGCGGCCCCCGAGGTCGTCGCTCCACCCGAGGCGACGACCGGCGACGCGCCGGAAGGTACCGCCGCAACCGACCCGGCGGGTTCGATCGCCGTCGCACCACCGGTGGCCGAAACGACCACGACGGTGCCGCCCGCCCCGATTACGCAACTGGCGCTCGGTGACTCGGTGATGCTCGGAGCTGCGCCGCAACTGTCCGAGCAGGGGTTCGTCGTCGACGCGGTCGAGAGCCGACAGTTCAGCGACGGCACCGACACGATCTCTGCGTTGAACGAGCAGGGGCGTCTCGGCGATCTGGTGGTCGTCCATCTCGGCACGAACGGCAACATCAACGAGGCGGACATGAGCCGCATGATGGAGGCACTCGCGGGGGTGCCCCAGGTGCTGCTCCTCACCATCGACGTCGACCGTGACTGGACCGCGGCGAACAACGGCTTGATCTACGACGCGGTGAACACATACCCGAACGTGTCATTGCTCGACTGGGCGGGTCTCGCCGACTCGTGTCCCGGGGACTGCTTCGCGTCGGACGGCTATCACCTGCGGGCCGACGGGAAGCGGTACTACACCGACCTCATCGTCGGGGCGTTGCAGAATCCCACCTGACGATCTCGAACGGCGCTCGACGGCGCTCGAACGGCGCTCCGCCGTTCCTTGACGGTGCCATGACGCAGATCGAGCAGGGTGCTCGGCGATACTGGATTCTCCATGTCGACCCTCGCCCCGCCCCGGGGTCAGCCCGTCAACCGCGACGACACCGCGTACATCAGTCGAGTCCCGTACCTCCCGGGTCTCGACGGGATGCGCGCGCTCGCCGTGGTCGCAGTGATGGTGTACCACGCGAACAGCGACTGGCTGCCCGGTGGCTTCCTCGGCGTCGAGATGTTCTTCGTGATCTCGGGCTACCTGATCACGCTGCTGCTGATCTCCGAGCGGGAGCGCACGTACCGGATCTCGTTGCGGCAGTTCTGGATGCGCCGGGCGCGCCGCCTGTTGCCGGCGCTGTTCACGATGATGGCGATCGTCGTCGCGTGGACCGCGGTGTTCAAGAGCGAAGCGCTCGGCCAACTGCGCGGCGATGTGATCGCCGGTCTGTTCTACGTGTCGAACTACTACCAGATCTGGGTGGGGCAGGGGTACACCGCCGCTGGTGACTTCGCGCCACTGCGCCACCTGTGGAGCCTCGCCGTCGAGGAGCAGTTCTACCTCGTCTGGCCCGTCGTGATGGTGGTGTTGCTCGGACGCGCCGGCACGCGCCGCGTCGCGGACGTGAGCAGGTGGCTCTTCGTGGCGGCCGTGGTGCTCACCGTCGTCGTGGCGATGCTCTTCTACTCGGGGCCGATCGGTGACCCTGCTGTGACCCCCGACGCGTACTGGTGGATCGGCGATCGCCCCATCGGCAAGATCGACACGCTGTACCTGGGCACCGTGTCGCGCCTGGCGGGCATCCTGCTCGGCTCCGCCTTCGCAATGGTGTGGCGCCCGCTCGCCGTGGTCCGTGGGCCGTTGCGGTCGAAGGGCCGCTCGTTCGACGTCATCGCACTCGTGGCGTTGCTGTTCCTCGGCTGGATGTGTTGGACCACCTACCTCGCCACGCCGAGCGGTGCCGACCCGTTCCTGTTCCGCGGTGGGCTCTTCCTGTGCAGCATCGCCACGATCGCGGTCATCGCGGCGATCACGCATCGCGGCGCGTCGGCCAATCGGTTGCTCGGTCGTGGGGTGCTGGTGTGGATCGGGGTGCGGTCGTACGGGTTGTACCTGTACCACTGGCCGATCTACCAGATGATCCGCGGGGTCGCCGGCAACAAGTTGACGTTTCGGGAGTTCGTGCTCGCCACGATCCTCACCGTGATCGTCGCCGAGGCCTCGTACCACTTCATCGAGACACCGATTCGCACTGGTCGGTTCAGGCAGTGGCGGCGGGCGGTCCGCTCGGGGCGTCGCCGGGGCCCGAAGCTGGTCCTCAACGCAGGAATCGCCGTCGTCGCCGTGTTCGGGCTGGTGCTCGGCGCGGTCCTGTTGCGGGCGCCACTCGAACAGAACGAGATCGCTCAGGCCCTCGATGCCGGCGGGGACTTCACGACCAACCTCCTCGAGGTCGATGCGATCCCGACCGTTTCCACGACGACGACCACGACCACCACGACCACGACGACCACGACCGTTGCACCGACGACCACGCTCGATCCGCTTGCCGATGGCGCCGTCGCCCCGGTCACCGATGCGACGGGCTCCCTCGCCCCCGAGCCGTCGGCGGCGACGACGTCGGCGCCCACCACGGTCGAGCCCACGGCGCCTCCCACGACGGTTCCGCCGGTGACCCAGCTCGGGGTGATCTCGTCGTTGGAGGGCGTCGCGCCCTTGACGGTGACCCCGACGGCGACGGGCTTTCCGCTGGTGGCGCTCGGCGACTCGGTGATGCTGGGAGCCGCCGAGGAACTGCAGGCACGAGGGTTCCAGGTGGATGCGTTGGTGAGCCGGCAGATGAAGGACTTCATTCCGACGATGGCGGCGTTGCGCGACAACGGCACGTTCGGGTCGGTGGTGGTGATCCACCTCGGCACGAACGGCGGTTTCAGCCAGGACACGCTCGATCAGATGCTGACCACGGTTGCCGACGTGCCGGTCGTGCTGTTGCTGACCGGCAAGGCCGATCGGGGGTGGATCGCCGACAACAACGCCAAGCTCCGGGCGGTGCCGGCGACGCACCCGAACGTCACGGTGATCGACTGGGAGGTGCTGTCGCCGGGCTGTGAAGGGCGCTGCTTCTACGACGACGGCATCCACCTCACCCAGTCCGGGCAGAACTTCTACGCCGACCTGATCGGCAAGGTGCTCGGCCAACCCTGACCGAAGAATGCCTGGATCGTCGCGCCGGCCGCGACGAGCGGGGCAGATGTCGGGGGATGTGCGCGCTTGGGCCGCTGCCGGCTCCGGGCGTACGCTCGGAACATGACCACTCCCGTTCGCGTCGCCGTCACCGGTGCTGCTGGCCAGATCGGCTACAGCATCCTCTTCCGTATCGCCTCGGGCTCGATGCTCGGGCCGGACACGCCCGTGTCGCTGCAACTCCTCGAGATCACCCCGGCGCTCGGCGCGCTCGAGGGTGTGCGCATGGAGCTCGACGACTGTGCCTTCCCGTTGCTGTCCGAGATCGTGTGCACCGACGATGCCGACACCGCGTTCGGCGACGCCGACATCGCGATCCTCGTCGGCTCGATGCCGCGCAAGGCCGGGATGGAGCGTGCCGATCTGCTGTCGGCCAACGGCGGGATCTTCAAGCCGCAGGGCGAGGCCCTGTCGAGGTCTGCAACGCCCGCAGTGAAGGTCCTCGTGGTCGGCAACCCGGCCAACACGAACGCGCTGATCGCGCAGCGCAACGCCGCCGACCTCGATCCTCGCCGCTTCACTGCGATGACCCGCCTCGACCACAACCGTGCGAAGGCGCAGCTCGCGCAGCGCCTCGGCGCCTCGGTGAACGACATCGCGAAGATGACCATCTGGGGCAACCACTCGACCACCCAGTATCCCGACCTGTTCCACGCCGAGGTCAATGGTCAGAGCGCCTACGACGCCGTCGGCGACCACGAGTGGTACGACTCGACCTACATCCCCACGGTCGCCAAGCGCGGCGCGGCGATCATCGACGCTCGCGGGTCGTCGTCGGCCGCCTCGGCCGCCTCGGCTGCGGTCGATCACGTCCGCGACTGGACGCTCGGTACGCCCGAGGGCGACTGGGTGTCGATGTCGGTGGTGAGCGACGGCAGCTACGGCGTTCCCGAAGGGATCATCTCGTCGTTCCCCTGTGTGTGCAAGGACGGCGACTACGAGATCGTGCAGGGCCTCGACATCGACGACTTCAGCCGCGCCAAGATCGACGCGTCCGCTGCGGAACTCGTCAGCGAGCGCGACGCCGTCGCCGAACTCGGTCTCATCTGACCAACGCCGCCCGTTCTCGTGAACTCGTTGCGGCATGAGACCGCAACTGGTTCACGAGAAGGGTGGGAGCGTCACTCGGCGGTGAAGTCGAGACCGACGACGCCGTCGGGGGTGTCCTTGCGGATCGTCAGGGTGTCGCCGCTGATCTCGTAGGTCACCTCGCCGTCGAGGGCGAGCACGACGCTCGCCTCGAGCCGCGTGAGTTCCTCATCGCAGGCCATTCTCGTCAGGGCCAGCGGACCGAACGTGATCGTGGTGTCGGTGACCTCCACGGTCGACGATCCGGTGTTGCAGCCGGTGTCGACCTGCGCTTGGCCATCCGTGATCGTCATCGACGCTTCCGAGTCGACGAGGCTCACCGTGACCGCCTCGTTCGCCACGGTGCCCGAGACGATCCAGGTCGTGCCCTCCAACTCGGTCGGAGCGATGACTCCCAGGGTCATCGTCGCGTCGGAGCCGGTGAGGGTGAGGGTGCCGCCGTCGAGTGTGATCTCGGGGCTGCTCGTGAGAAACTCGCTCAGCCACTGGTCCTGGGCCATCAGGGCGTCCTCGCAGGCCATCATCGTCGACGCCATCGCGCCGACCTCGAGGGTGCCGTCGGAGATCGTGTAGCCACCGCTCAACGAGTTGCAGCCGGCACGGGCGCCGAGCGCGTCGGTTTCGAAGCCGAGTTCGATCGTCGAACCCTCGACGAGGTCGTAGCCCTCGACGCTGGTCGATTCGAACGCCTGCCCGGCGAGATCGTCGGCGGTCGGCGCCGACCCCGATGCAGTGTCGTCGTCGCTCCCGCAGGCGGCGAGCGCGATGGCGGAGACGGTGAGCAGGGCGAGTGCGGTGCGAGGGATCATGGCGCTTCTGACGCTCCTGGAGTCGGAGGGGTTCCCTCAGCGGACGCTGAGTCAGCAGATCATGACACGGCGACAGCGCAGGAAATGCGCATCATCTGATCGACGCCGGCCTTGAGATCGGCGTCGCTGATCCGCACGGTGTCGCCGGCCTCGCCGAGCAGGTCGCTCACCGTCATGATCGCCAGCGCCTCGATGCCCTTCACGGCCGCGATCGTGTACATCATCGCCGCTTCCATCTCCACGCCGATGTGGCCGAGACGCTTCCATCGGGCGAACGTCGTGGGGTCGGGATCGTAGAACAGCCCGGAGGTGACGATCGGGCCGACGTGCACTCCGCCACTCGTCCCCTCGCGGCTCAGCCGCGCCGCCGTCTCCGTCAGCGAGAACGTGGCGCTCGGTGCGTAGCCCTCCATCGCCGCATAGCGAAACGGGGTCTGGTCGTCGCTGGAGGCGGCGACGCCGATCACGGTGTCGCCCATCGCCATGCCGTCACCGAGGCCCCCGCAGGTGCCCACGCGCACGAGCCGAGTCGCGCCGAGCATGATCAGCTCCTCGAACACGATCCCGGAACTCGGGCAGCCCATCCCGGTCGACTGGACGCTGATCGGCTTGCCCTCGAAGGTGCCGGTGTAGCCGAGCATGCCTCGCTCGGTGTTGACCTCCCGGGCACCGGGATCGAAGAACGTCTCGGCGATGTAGCGGGCACGCAGCGGGTCGCCGGGGCACAGGACGTTGGGGGCGTAGTCGCCGGCTTCGGCACGCAGATGGATCGGCATGCACCGAGCGTATTCGGCCAGGACTACTTCAGGAATTTGCTCGTGGTGTTGTCGGCCAACACCTTGCCGCCCGTTTGGCAGGTCGGGCAGTAGTTGACGGTGTAGCCGGAGTACTCGACGGCCCGCACCGCGTCGCCGCAGTCCGGGCACGGATCACCGGTCCGACTGTGCATCGCGCTCGGACGGTCCTTCGACGAACTCATGTCCGAACGTGTGCGTTCCGCCGCGAGTCCTTCGTCGAGGCACGATCGGATCGCTGCGGCCACGGTCGCCGCACCCCCGGCGCCGAGCTTGCGGGTGTTGGCGAACGGCGACACCCGCGCGCGGTGGCACACCTCGTTGGCGAGGCGGCGCCCGATCCCCGCGATCATGCGCTGGTCGCGGAGGAATCCGTGCACGCGCATCGAGTTGGCGGCGAACAGCGCGGCCAGTTCGTCGTCGCTGATCGTCGCCGCCTCGGGGCCGAGCTTGTCGAGCGGTGGCGACGTCTCGAGGTCACCCGTGGGCACGCACCACACACCGGCGCGCCGTTCCTTGCCCTGCTCGGTCAGCAGCAGCGCCGTCTCGTCGATCGATCCGTCGCCGAGTTCGATCGGCTCGAAGACGAAACGGGCCTGGCCGCCCCGCGGCTTGGCCGATCGTTTGGCGTCGGGTACGAGACGGCCGCCCTGCATGAGGTGAACGACGAAGGTGACGGGCTCGAAACGCAACAGCAGGTACTTGCCCCGCCGACCGACCTCCACCAGCGCCGACCCGAACGCGTCCGATGGCGGTGGCACGGCGGTCTTGAGTGCGGTGAAGTTGAACGGTGTGAACCCGCTCAGGACGCGGCCCGAGAACTGTTCGGTGAGGCGCTCGGCGTGCGCCTGGATCTCGGGCATCTCGGGCATCGGCTGCTCCCAGCGCGACAACTGGGGTCAGACCCCAGATGTCGCGGTCAGGTGTAGGTGGTGCGGTCGCGGACGGTGGCGAAGACGGCTTCGAGGGCGCCGAAGACCGGCTGCGACTCGAGCAGCTTCTGCTGGTCGCCGAACAGGAGGATCCGACCACCGATGAATGCCTCCTGAGCGTTCAACTCGCCGGTCGCCACGGCGACGGCGGTGTCCCAGTCCTGTTGCATCTTGACGTCCTCCGGATCGGCGGGCCCGGCCCCGAACGAGGCCGCGCCGTCACCGACCGTCAAGTGATAGGTCACGTCGCCTTCGGGGCCGTTGCTCACCACCTGGGTCACACCGATGCGATGTGTCGTGGCGAGGTCGCGCATGTGGTCACTGTTGGCGACCTCGTCGGACAGCGCGTTGATCCAGTCGAGGCTGAGATAGCGGATCATGATCCGTAGTCTGCCTGATCATGCCCGCCTTCGCCGACGATCGGGACGTGCACGACGGTCGTCATCCGTCGTCACCGGTGGAGGAGTGGGTGTTCGCCGCGTGGAGCCCCGATGCGTCCCTCGGCGTGATCTCGGGTCACCGGCTCGTCGGGCGTACCGCGTGGTACTGGGCGTCGCTCGCCAGGGCGGGCCGGCCGCTGTTGCACATCACCGACTTCGAGGTGCCGGTCCGCGCCGACCCGTTCATCGTGAAGGGGGAGGCGCTGTGGGCCGAGCACCACTGCGACGCCGAGATGGAGCAGTGGTCGATCGGCAACGAGACGTACGCGTCGGCGATCGACGACGCCGACGAGGCCCTCGGGCGGGCGTACGGCGACCCGACCCCGATCGCGTTCGATCTCGAGTGGTACGCCACCGCCCCGCCCTCGGTGTTGGAGCCCGTCGGCGACCGTGCCTGGGCCGACCTCGGGTACGAGCAATCCGGTGTGGTGCACGGCGTCATCGACGTGCTCGGTGAGCCGCGCCTCGACCTCGTGGAGGTGCCCGCCCATCGTTGGCATCGCTGGACGGTCGATCCAAACGGTGCCTTCGGACCGCTGACGCTGCCGGAGGTGACGGCCCACACCGGGGTGCGGTCGCCATTCGCCTTCCCGGATGGCAGCGTCAGCGATCTCGTGCTCACGGCTCGCGGTTGGGCGCAGCGAGCGAATCGTCCCGTTCGCTGACGGGCTCGGCGGGTGCCGGGACCGACCTCGGGGCGGTGCGGCGCACCCGTCGCCGCGTGATCGACCACGCCGCGCCGAACACGAGCGCGGCGGTCGCCAGGAACGGCGCTGCCACCGCCAGGGCGAGGGCGATCGTGAACAGGATGCCGACGAAGACGTCCCAGCCCGCCCGCCACGCGTCACCAACGGTGTCGTCGCCGTCGTCGACGGTCGCAGCCGGCTCCACCGTCGGAGCGACGTACCGGAGCTCGATGGTGAGCGTCGCCAGCTCGACGCGGTTCTCCAGGGTGCGCTGGCTCGCGAGGAGCTGTTCGAGGGCGATCGTGCGCTCGCTGATCACCCGCTCGATGTCGACGATGTCCTCGAAGACCGTCGCCTCGCCGAGCAGCGCCTGGAAGCGCTCGATCACGTCGCGTTCGACGCTGATGCGGATCTCGAGATCGACCAGCTGATCGGTCACGTCCGACGTGTCCTGGCTGCGACCGCTCAGGGTTCCGACCGTGGCTCCCAGATCGGCGATCAGCGGTTCGAGATCGGCGGGTGGGACCTTGACGACGAAGTAGCCCGAGCCCGCGACGCTTCCGTCTGGGCGTTCGTCGCTGATGTTGACGTCGGCCGTGTGCACGCGTGCGTTGTTCCGGGCGATCGAATCGAGGGTGTCGTCGACGGCGCGTCGGATGTCCGGTGTGGACACGATCACGCCCGCGGTGGTGGCCAGCGCCTGACCCGACAGATCCGCGCCGATGCGTTCCGGCTCTCCGGGAAAGGAGCCGTCGGTGCCCGACGAGTCGTCGATCGCCTCGGCCGAGTCGCGGGTGGCGAGCTCGGCCGCCGGCGTCGACGAGGCGTCGTCGTTGCTGCATGCCGAGACCCCCAGCCCGACGAGAACCACGAGTGCCAATGATGCTGTTGCTGTGTTGTGTCTCCCCATGGAACTTCGACGTCGTCGCCGTCGCGAAAGTTCCAGCGGGCGACGAACTCAGTCGGTGGCCGCGAACGGTGTGCCCGCGTTTCCGGAGGTGAGGTCGCCGAGGGTCAACGACTCGTAGGCGATCTCCGGGTTGGCGCGGACGGCCTCGTCGAGCTTGCGGGCGTCGTCGCCGACGAGGATGCGCCACCGGCCGGCCCGGACACCGTCGAGGATCTCGGTGCTCGCCTCCGCGGCGGACACCGGTGCCTGGTCACGGAACATGTCCGACATCAACTGCACCATCTCGGCGGTCTCCATGTCGAGTTCGTGCGCGCCGTGGCGCATCGAGTTCTCGACGATCGAGGTGCCGATGTGGCCGGGCATCACGACCGACACCTTGACGTGGGGTGCGTTGACTCGCAGGTCGGTGATCAGTGCCTCGCTGAACCCCTTCACGGCGAATTTCGCGGCGGAGTACGCCGTGTGAGGGCGGTCGGGACCGATGCTCGCCCAGAAGCCGTTGACGCTCGAGGTGTTGACGATGTGCCCCTCGTCGGCGGCGATCAGCAACGGCAGGAAGGTGCGTACCCCGAGGTACACCCCGCCCCAGCAGACGTCGAACGTGCGCTCCCACACCTCGCGAGGGTCGGTGATCACCGAGCCGCCCCCACCGATGCCGGCGTTGTTGAACAGCAGGTTGAGATGGTCGGTCTGGTGCTGGGTGACGACGGCATCGCGGAACTCGATCAGGGATGCCTCGTCGGACACGTCGCACATGTGGGCGGTGACGATCGTTCCGTCCGGCGCGTCGGCGAGCGCGAGGCGCTTGGTCTCACCCATCTCCTCGACCGACAGGTCGCACATGGCCACGTGGCACCCCTCGGCCGCCAGTTGCCGGACGAGTTCTCGTCCCATCCCGCTCGCTCCGCCCGTGACGACCGCGACCTTGCCCGTGAAGCTCTCCATGGCCCGCATGCTCGCACAGCGCCCCGTTCGACTGCTTCACTGGGGCGGTGGCCTACGAGACCGACATCCTCGACGACTTCGCCGCCCAGCAGCGCGGGCCGACCTACCCCGATGTCGCCGTCGAGATGGGCATGCTGGTCGAGGACCGCGCCAGTCACTTCTGCGGCGACGTCGTGCGTTGGAGCGCCGAAGGGGTCACCCTGCAGGACCGAAACGACTACGTCCGTCACTTCACGTGGAAGCCCGGCGGCTTCCTGATCGAGGGACGCCCGGTCACGCTCGTGCGACCCGCAACGGCCAAGGCCGCAACGCAGCGCATCACCGCATCGGGATCCGTTGCCGGCGACGGGCGTGCGCGAGTCGCCGCGGCGAGTCGGATCTGGGTCGAAGGAAAGCACGACGCCGAGTTGCTCGAGCACGTGTGGGGCGACGACCTGAGGGAGCTCGGCATCGTCGTCGAACCGTTGCACGGCGCCGACGATCTTGCAGCCGCTGTCGCCGATTTCGGTCCCTCACCCGACCGGCGACTCGGCGTCCTGCTCGATCACCTCGTGCCCGGCTCGAAGGAGACGCGGATCGCCGAGACGGTCCGGCACCCGCACGTGCTGATCACCGGGCACCCGTTCGTCGACGTCTGGGCCGGCATCCGCCCGAAGGCGCTCGGCCTCGATGCATGGCCTGAGGTTCCGAAGGGTGATCGTCCCTGGAAAGAAGGGATGTGCGACGCACTCGGCGTTCCGTTCGAGGGCTTCTGGCCGAAGCTCCGCAATCGCGTCAACACCTTCGCCGACCTTCGCCCCGAGCTGGTCGGCGCAGTGGAACAGTTGATCGACTTCGTCGCCGAGTGAGTCGACGCAAGCGACCCGAGAACGGCACCGGCGGACGCCGGGCGCGCTCGATCGTCAGTCGTTGCGTGGACGGCCGAGGATGGCCGGGACGATGAACATGAAACAGGCCACGAGAAACGACAGGCTGGCCACGATGGCGAGGACACTCCCGTCCCGTAGGGCCTCCACGCTGAAGCAGGTGGCCGACACCGTGAACAGCAGCCACCCGCCGACCGTCAAGTACCACGTCGATCGGGGGCTCAGCTCCATGGCGGTGCGGGGTGAGCAGGCGTGGGCGGGCTCGGTGGCATGAGCCCGCCAAACCACGCGTCGGTCACACGAAGGCCGAAGCGAACACCAGGCTGACGATCGTCATCACCTTGATCAGGATGTTCATCGACGGGCCGGACGTGTCCTTGAACGGGTCGCCCACGGTGTCGCCGACGACGGCGGCCTTGTGCGGGTCGCTGCCCTTGCCGCCGTGGTGGCCGGCTTCGATGTACTTCTTGGCGTTGTCCCATGCGCCTCCCGAGTTGGCCATGAAGATGGCCAGTGCAAAGCCGGTGACGAGTGCACCGGCGAGCAGACCGCCGAGTGCGTCGACGCTGATGAAGCCCACGACGAGCGGCACGACCACGGCGAGAGCGCCGGGCACGATCATCTCGCGCAGTGAGGCCTCGGTCGAGATCGCCACGCAACGAGCCGAGTCCGGCACGACGCCAGGCAGACCTTCGCGAAGGCCCGGGATCTCACGGAACTGGCGGCGCACCTCTTCGATCATCTTCTGTGCTGCCCGACCGACGGCATCGATCGTCAGGGCGGCGAACAGGAACGGCAGGCCGGCACCCAGGAACAGGCCGATGAACACCTCGACCTCGCCGATGTTCAGGTTGAGTGCTGCGGTCGGATCGGCGTCGAAGACGGCGAACTCGAAGCTCTTGAACAGTGCCAATGCAGTCAATGCCGCCGAACCGACGGCGAAGCCCTTGGCGACCGCAGCGGTCGTGTTGCCGAGCGAGTCGAGCGCGTCGGTCACCTCTCGCACCGAGGGGTCCAGCTCGGCCATCTCGGCGATGCCGCCGGCGTTGTCGGCGATCGGGCCGTAGGCGTCGACCGACACGACCACACCGGTGGTGGCGAGCATGCCGATGGCCGCAACGGCGATGCCGTAGATGCCGCCGAACTCGTCACCGAGGCCACCGAAGCCGGCGGAGCTGAACGCCATCTGCCCACCCCAGTAGGCGATGCCCACGCCGGCGAGGATCAGCAGGACCGACGCCGCAACCGAGATCATGCCGGCGCTGATGCCGGCGAGGATCGTGGTGGCCGGACCGGTTTCGGACTGGCGGGCGATCTTCTTGACCGGGCCGAATCCGTCGGAGGTGTAGTACTCGGCGCACTTGCCGAGGGCCCAACCGACGATGAGACCGCCGATCACCGAGATGGCGAGCCCGATCGGCTGGTCGAACTCGTCGCCGGAGAACAGCCAGTAGGCGACGCCGACGGTGCCGAGGGCGGTGAGCACCATCGCCACGTTGGTGCCCATGTGGAGGGCGCGTGCCAATGCGTGCGAATCGGTGGAGTCGCCGCCCTTGACGAAGAACGATCCGATGATCGAGGAGATCATGCCGATGAAGGCGATCGCCATCGGGAAGACCAGGAGGCTGATCACGCCGGTGTCTCCGGCCTGCTCGGCGGTGAGCGCCAGTGCGAAGGCCGTGAGCGAGATCGGGGCGATCATCGAGCCGGCGTACGACTCGAAGAGGTCCGCTCCCATGCCGGCGACGTCGCCGACGTTGTCGCCGACGTTGTCGGCGATCGTGGCCGGGTTGCGGGGGTCGTCCTCGGGGATGCCGGCCTCGACCTTGCCGACGAGGTCGGCACCGACGTCGGCCGCCTTGGTGTAGATGCCGCCGCCGACGCGGGAGAACAGCGCGATGGTCGATGCGCCGAGGCCGTAGGCGGTGACGATCTCGAACGCCTCGTCGACCTCCATCCACACGACGAAGACGAGGTAGGTCAGCATCAGGCCGAAGAGCGCGAGCCCCGCAACCGAGAACCCCATCACCGCGCCGCCGCGGAAGGCGATCGGCAACGCCACGCCTGGGCCGGACTTGGCGGCTTCGGTCGTGCGTGCGTTCGCCATCGTGGCCACCGTCATGCCGGCGTAGCCGGCGGCGGCCGACAGGATGGCGCCCAGCACGTAGGTGACCGAGGCGAGCGGGTTGATGACGACGGCGAGCAGGATCATCATCGCCACGACGAAGACCGACACCCACTGGTACTCCTTCTTGAGGAACGCCCGCGCTCCCGTCTGGATCTCGTTCATCAGGAACACCATGCGTTCGTTCCCGGGCGAAGCCTTCTCGACGACCTTGTAGTAGTAGAACGCGAGGATGAGTGCGGCGACAGCCGAAGCTGCTGCGAGATAGGGGACGGCGTCCACGGGCTTCTTGCCTCCTGAGGGCGATACGACGATCGATCCGCTGTCGAGCGAATCGGACCATGATGGTCGGCGGGGCAGGCTAGATCCCAACTGGCGCGATTGCGACCCTCGGTCGCGGTCCCTCGCCGAGGTGGAGCGGTCGCCTGTGACCGACACGACAACCCTCGACGTGCGGGAGGATTGGGCTCGCGACCGGCAGCGGGGAGTAGTTTCACCGGAATGGCACAAACGTTGAACCGCGGCCCGGTCTCCGGATCCGCCGTGAAACCGCCGTCGAAGAAGAAGCCCTTCTTCGTCGACCTCTACTCCACGGCGGTGGGCAAGAAGTACGTGATGGCGATCACCGGGATCATCGGCATCCTGTTCGTGGTCGGTCACATGGTCGGCAACCTCAAGGTGTACCTCGGCCCCGTGGTCGAGGGCAACGAACGGGTCTACGACGTCGACTACTACGGCGAGTTCCTGCGCGAGATCCTCGTGCCGATCCTGCCGAGGACGTACTTCCTCTGGGGTCTTCGCCTGCTGCTGATCGGTGCTCTGTTGCTCCACGTCCACGCCGCGTATTCGCTGACCGTGCTCAACCGCAAGGCCCGCGCGGTCAAGTACCAGACGCCCCGTGACTACCAGGTGGCGAATTTCGCCAGCCGGACGATGCGCTGGACCGGCATCATCGTCGTGCTGTTCCTCGCGTTCCACCTCGCCGACCTGACGTGGGGTGTCACGAGCGACGAGTGGGTGCGAGGCGCTGTCTACTTCAACATCGACCAGTCACTGTCGAGGCTGCCGGTAGCGATCTTCTACATCCTCGCGAACATCGCCCTCGGCATCCACCTGTTCCACGGCACCTGGTCGCTCTTCCAGTCGATGGGCTGGAGCAGTCCACGGTTCAACCCCTGGCGTCGCGGCCTGGCCACCGCCGTGGCGACCGTCGTCGTCGTCGGCAACGTCTCGATCCCCGTCGCCGTTCAGGCCGGCATCATCGAATTCGACCCCGACGCCATCACCTGCTGTATGGAAGGACACTCGGAATGAGCATCACCCTCGAATCGAAGGTTCCCGAGGGGCCGCTGGCCGACAAGTGGCAGAACTACATCGCCAACGAGAAGTTGGTGAACCCGGCCAACAAGCGCAAGTTCAAGATCATCGTGGTCGGCACCGGTCTCGCTGGGGCCTCGGCAGCAGCGACGCTCGGTGAACTCGGCTATCAGGTCGAGGCGTTCACGTTCCACGACTCACCCCGCCGCGCCCACTCGATCGCCGCCCAGGGCGGGATCAACGCGGCGAAGAACTACCAGGGCGACGGCGACAGCGTTCACCGTCTCTTCTACGACACGATCAAGGGTGGCGACTTCCGCGCCCGCGAGGCCAACGTGCACCGGCTCGCCGAGGTGTCGGTCGACATCATCGATCAGATGGTCGCCCAGGGGGTGCCGTTCGCCCGCGAGTACGGCGGCCTGCTCGACAACCGCAGTTTCGGCGGAGCCCAGGTGAGCCGTACGTTCTACGCCCGGGGTCAGACCGGCCAGCAGCTGCTGCTCGGTGCCTATCAGCAGATGGCCCGCCAGATCGGTCTCGGCAACGTCAAGTTGTGGAACCGCATGGAGATGGTCGACGTCGTCAACATCGACGGGCGGTGCGCCGGCATCGTCACCCGCGACCTGATGACCGGTGAGTTCTCGTCGCACTCGGCGCACGCGGTCGTGCTCGCCACCGGCGGCTACGGCAACGTCTTCTACCTGTCGACCAACGCCATGGCGTGCAACGTCACCGGCGCCTGGCGGGCCCACCGTCGCGGTGCCGCGTTCGCCAACCCGTGCTTCACGCAGATCCACCCGACCTGCATTCCGCAGGCCGACGACTTCCAGTCGAAGCTCACGCTGATGTCGGAGTCGTTGCGCAACGACGGCCGCATCTGGGTGCCGAAGAATCCCGACGAGACCCGCACGGCCGACCAGATCCCCGAGGACGAGCGCGACTACTACCTGGAGCGCATCTATCCGAGCTTCGGCAACCTCGCCCCGCGCGACGTGTCGTCGCGTGCCGCGAAGCGCATGGTCGACGCCGGACAGGGCGTCGGACCGCTGAAGAACGGCGTCTACCTCGACTTCGCCGAGGCGATCGGACGGTTGGGCGAGGACACGATCCGTGAGCGGTACGGGAACCTGTTCGACATGTACGAGCGGATCACCGGCGAGAACCCGTACCAGGTGCCGATGCGCATCTACCCCGCCAGCCACTACACGATGGGTGGTCTCTGGGTCGACTACGAACTGCAGACCACCGTCCCCGGCCTGTTCGCCGCCGGCGAAGCGAACTTCTCCGACCACGGCGCCAACCGCCTCGGCGCGTCGGCGCTGATGCAGGGCCTGTCCGACGGCTACTTCGTGCTGCCGTACACGATCGCTCCGTACCTCGCCGACCTGCTGAACAAGCCGGTGCCCGACACGAGCCATCCGGAGTTCGCCAAGATCCAGCAGGAAGCCGCCGACCGCTTCAAGCAGTACATGTCGATCGGCGGCACGAAGACGCCGGACCACTTCCACCGCGAGCTCGGCAAGATCATCTGGGACTACTGCGGCATGGACCGCAACGCGACAGGCCTGGAGAAGGCGATCTCGGAGATCCCGGCGCTCCACGAGGAGTTCAAGAAGGACCTGCGCGTCACCGGGTCCGACACGAGCCTGAACCAGACACTCGAGAAGGCGGGTCGTGTCGACGACTTCTTCGAGCTCGGGATGCTGATGTGCAAGGACGCGCTCAACCGCGAGGAGAGCTGCGGCGGTCACTTCCGCTCGGAGCACCAGACCGAGGACGGTGAGGCGGTCCGCAACGACGACGACTTCGCCTACGTCAGCGCCTGGGAGTGGAGTGGCGACATGGCCAACCCCATCGAACACAAGGAACAACTCGAGTACGAAGTCGTCAAGTTCCAGACACGGAGTTACAAGTGAGCACCCTCACCAACCTCACCCTCAAGATCTGGCGCCAGGACGGACCGACCGGGCAGGGCCGGTTCGAGAGCCATCAGATCCCCGAGATCAGCGACGAGGCCTCGTTCCTCGAGCTGCTCGACATCCTCAACGAGCGCCTGATCGAGGAGGGCAAGGAAGCCATCGTCTTCGACCACGACTGTCGCGAGGGCATCTGCGGCACGTGCTCGCTGATGATCGACGGCCAGGCCCATGGCCCGCAGAAGGGCGCCGCCACGTGCCAGCTCCACATGCGCTCCTTCTCCAGCGGTGACGAGATCGTCGTCGAACCGTGGCGCGCGTCCGCCTTCCCGGTGATCAAGGACCTGATGGTCGACCGTTCGCCGCTCGACCGGATCGTCGAAGCCGGCGGCTTCATCACCGCCCCGACCGGAGGCGCTCCCGACGCCAACCTGATCCCGATCCCGAAGCCCGTGGCCGATGCCTCGATGGACGCCGCAGCGTGCATCGGGTGTGGCGCGTGTGTCGCAGCGTGCCCCAACGGTGCGGCGAGCCTGTTCACCTCGGCGAAGCTCGCCCACCTCAACCTGCTTCCGCAGGGCCAGGCCGAGCGGTACAAGCGTGCCGAGGCGATGGTGACGAAGATGGACGAGTACTTCGGCTCCTGCACGAACCATGGCGAATGCCAGGCGGCGTGCCCGAAGGAGATCTCGATCGACAACATCGCGATCATGAACGTCGACTACCTGAAGTCGAAGTTCAAGAACCGCAAACTCCTCGACCGCTGAATGAGACGTGGGGTCTGACCCCATGTCTCATTCGGGGGCGATGGTGCATGCGTAGTGGTTGTGTGCCACGACGTCGCCGGCGGTCATCGTCAAGTCGAGTTGCACCGTGCCGGTTGTGCGGGGCGCGTCGAAGCGGATGCGACCGACCCCCACCACGTCATCGGCGGGTATCGGGCCACCGAAGCGCCAGCGTTGCTCGCCACCGGTCCACGTGGCCACGGCGTCGACGACGGCGAAGTCGATCGGCGTGCGGAGGTCGCTGACCACGTGCACGTCGAGGTCGATGCGCCCGCCGGGTTCGACCGGATCGGGAAGCGGATCGGACACGACGACGACCGGGGCGCAGGCGGCTTGCACGGCGTCGCAGGCCAGCTTCGGCGTCCGGTCGGCGTCGAGGATCGCCGAGGAGATCGCCGGCCACGGGTCGTTCAGCCGCGAGAAGCAGAACCCGCCGGTGGGCCGGTACTTCAGGCGCCGCAAGGCCTCGATCTGCACCTTCAGGACATGGGCCTGGTAGTACTGCGTCGTCGCACGCCACTCGTCGTAGGAGTCGTAGTCGGTCGGCGGGAAGCTCCGCTCGAACACCTCTCGCTGGTAGCCGTACTCCCGGGCCAGACGGTCCCAGTCGAGGGCGGGCCAGTCGTGGAGTCGGAGTTGCTCGTCGATGAACGACGCGGTCGAGGGCGGTGAGTCGGATCCGAACTCGCTGACGAATCGAACCATGCGCGGCACACGGGAGGCGAAGGTCGCCAGGTCCTCGGCCTCACCGTGACGCCACCCGAACCAGAGATGGCTGTCGGTGCCGTCGAGCTGCGGAAGATGCGGCAGCACGCCGGAGTGGGCCGTGACGTGGCGGGTGGTGTCGGCCTTCTCCAACGCCCGCTTCACCCACCGGTCGAGCACGGTCCGGTTCCAGGTGGGCAGTTGCTGTGCGGCGACCGAACGGAGCTGCGCGCCCCGGCCGGGAGCGCGCACGGCTGCGTCGGTCGCGGTGGGGTCGTTGTGGGCGTTCCAGAGCGCGATCGACGGGTGGTGGCCGAGCGAGTCGACGGCGGCCCGGGCCTGGCTCACGGCCTGGGCCCGCACCGACCGGGCGTGGCTCCACTGCAGCGGAAAGTCCTGGAGGAGCAGCAGGCCGAGTTCGTCGGCGGTCGAGTACACGGCGCGGTCGGCGACGTGGCCGTGGATCCGCAGGGCGTCGAGGCCGAGGTCGACGGCGGCGAGCAGGTCGCTGCGAACCCGCTCGGGTGTCGCGTCGGCGGGAAGGGCCTCGGTGGGGAGATAGTTCGCGCCCTTGAGGAACAGCCGCTCGCCGTTGACCGTGCACTGCCAGTTGTCCCACTGGACCTGTCGCAACCCGGTCCGGCGGCGACGACGGTCACTCACCTCGCCGTCGACGACCACCTCGACCTCGACGTCGACGAGCGGTTGCTCGCCCAGGGACCGTGGCCACCAGAGCGCCGGGTCGGTGATGTCGATGTTCCACTCGAGTTCGTTGTTCCCGGACGCGAGTACGGCCTGGCGCTCGTCGCTCACCTCGCCGTCGATCGTCGTGCGGATCGTCGCCGACGACTCGCGATCGGTGTCGAGCCGAGCGGCGACGCGGAGATGCGCTCGCCGGTCGTCGGCATCGCGGCACAGGACACGGAGCCGGTCGATTCGCACGGCTCCGGTGTCGTAGATGCGGACCGGGCGCCACAACCCGCCCGGGTTGTGTGCGGCATTGACACCCTGCGGCGGCTGGAACACACCCGTGATGTTGCGGCGCCCGTGGGTGGTCGCCTGGGGGGTGCAGGTGACCTCGACCGCGAGGACGTGGTCGTCGGCGAACTTCGACAGGGTCGTGATGTCGAAGGAGTGTGGGAAGAAGTAGCCCTCCGGATCGCCGAGGTAGGCGCCGTCGAGCCAGACGTCGGCCTGGTAGAAGATGCCGTCGAGGGTGATCCAGCGGCGACGGCCCTCCGCCGGTGGTTCCGCCCGGAACGGGCGGCGGTACATCAACGGCCCGTCGCTCGACGCGAACTTCGGCGTGTTGCGCCAGTGTCCGGGAACCTCGACCGGCTCCCACGCGCTGTCGTCGGTGTCGAGACCGATACCGCTGCGGCGCACGTCGTCGTCGGCAACGGCTGCCAGCCAGATGCCGTCGAGGTCCATCGTCGGGATCGTATCCACTTGCGGCCGCATGGTCGGTGGAGTGCTCCGCAGGGCGCGTACGCGACGAGGACGCTAGGTTCGGCCCATGGCCGACACGATCCCGCAGCAACCCAGCGATCTGGCGCCGACCCTCGGTGCGCTCCGAGCCTCCGGCTGGGTGTCGAGGCCGGTGAAACAGGAGGTACGCGAGCACGCCATCGAGCAGGTGGCCGCCGGTGAGCCGCTCTTCGCCGGGGTGTCCGGGTACGAGGACACGGTGATGCCGCAGCTGGAGAACGCACTCCTGGCGGGCCACGACGTGATCTTCCTCGGCGAGCGTGGTCAGGCCAAGACGCGCATGATCCGATCGCTCACGGGGTTGCTCGACGAGTGGATGCCGATCGTCGCCGGCAGCGAGATCAACGACGATCCGTACGCTCCGGTGTCGAAGCACGCCCGCGACCTGATCGAGGAGCTGGGTGACGACACGCCGATCCACTGGGTGCACCGAAGCGAACGATTCGGCGAGAAGCTGGCCACGCCCGACACGTCGATCGCCGACCTGATCGGCGAGGTCGATCCGATCAAGGTGGCCGAGGGCCGGTACCTGTCCGACGAACTGACACTGCACTACGGACTGGTGCCACGGACGAACCGCGGCATCTTCGCCATCAACGAGCTCCCCGACCTCGCCGAGCGGATCCAGGTGGGCATGCTCAACGTGCTCGAGGAGCGCGACGTCCAGATCCGCGGGTACAAGATCCGGCTCCCGCTCGACGTGATGCTGCTCGCGTCGGCCAACCCGGAGGACTACACCAACCGCGGCCGGATCATCACGCCGTTGAAGGACCGTTTCGGCAGTCAGATCCGGACGCACTACCCGCTCGAGGTCCACACCGAGGTCGACATCATGCGACAGGAGGCGGTACCGCTCGACATCACCACCGCCGCCGGCCCGGTTCGCGTCGACGTGCCCGAGTACCTCGCCGATGTGGTGGCGACGTTCAGCCACCTCGCCAGGGCGAGCAACCACGTCAATCAACGATCCGGCGTGAGCGTGCGTCTCAGCGTCGCCAACTACGAGGCACTCGCGGCGAACGCGCTGCGGCGCGGCCTGCGGGCCGGCGAGCGGCACGTGGTCGCCCGCGTCGACGACCTCGACGCACTTGCTGCGAGTTCGATGGGCAAGATCGAGATCGAGTCGCTCGAAGAGGGCCGCGAGGGCGCGATCATGGAGAACCTCATCAAGGGTGCGGTGCTCACCGTGTTCAAGGACACCGTGCCCCCGGAGCAGACCCGTGCGGTGGTCGACGCGTTCGAGGGCGGTGCGGTGGCACACACCGGCGAGGGGATCACCAGTGAGGAGCTCGCCCGGCTCGTCGAGGAGGTCGACGCGCTGCGGGCTCCGGTTGCGGTGCTGACCGGCGGTGACGAGTCACCCGCAGCGGTGGGCGCGGCCGTCGAGTTCGTGCTCGAGGGTCTGCATCTGAGCAAGCGCCTCAACAAGGACGCCAGCGGCGCCAGCGCCACCTACCGCGGCCGCACCTGACGCTCGGCCCCACGATGGGGGGCTCAAGCGAGGTAGCGCTCGGCGGCAGGCGTGGGGGAGCGGTCGCCGTCGAGCAGGCCTCCCGGTGAGTCGGGCGCCGAGATGCCCGGCTCGATGAAACAGACGTCGAGGCGCACGCCGTCGGCGATCGCGTCGTCGAGTGAACCGATCAGTCGTCCGACGATCTCGCCGCTGGTGTCGGCGTCGTCGTGAAACGGGCTGAACTGCGACACGACGACCGGGGCGTCGACGGCGTCGGCCGCATCGCGCAGTCGGCGCCCCCAGTGCTCCGCCGCCGCGTCGAGTTCGCGAACACCAACCGTTCCGTCTCGTTCCCACTCGGTGGGCAGAACCAGCCCGAGGGCATCGAGGGACCCGTCGTACCGCTCGAACGTCCCGTCGTCGGGGCCGAGCGACGCGACCACCGGGTGGACTCCGGCGAGGATGCCCCACGTGTCACGCCACGGCTGCGTCGGTGCATCGAGCGGGATCTCGGCGAACGGCACCCAACCGTGAACGCCGTCGCCGAACTCCTCGGCGGCCAGTTCGACCCACCGTGGCCACCAGCGGGTGAACGCCTCGGCGTCGCCGAGCCCGCCTTCGTTGTCGAACCACCGGGGGATCGACCCGTCGTGGAGCGTGGCCCACACCCGCAGTCCGATCGCGTCGGCGGCGACGATCATCTGACCGAACCGTTCGGCCCAGCCCTCGTCGAGGCGATCGGGTGCCGGCTGGAGGCGCGCCCAGTCGAGCGTCAGGCGGACATCGGTGACGCCCAACTCCTGCAACGTGGCGAGGTCGTCGGGCCAGCGCGCGAAGAAGCCGTTGCCGGCGGTCGGGCCGAGGTCGGACCCGTCGGCGTAGCCGAGCGTGGTCGACGTGGGGAGGGCGGTGCCCCGGCGGAACGGCATGGCGGTCTCGGTGTGGTCGATCGGGTGGACGGGGGCGATCAGATGAACGGGCTGCGCGTCCACAGATCGGCAGCATCGACACTCGCCGGCTGTGGCGTGCCCACGAGTTCGACCACGTCGATCGGACCGGGGAACCCACGGAGTTCCACCTCGCCGTGGGGGAGTGCGCGGACATCTTCGGGGAGCCGCTCGAGCTGCATCGTCGGGATGAGCACCTCGACGCCCTTCGCGAAGTCGCACAGGCGCGCCGCCATGTTGACCGCCGAGCCGATGTAGTCGTCGCCCTCGAAGAGCAGGGCGTGGCCCGTGGCCAGCCCGGCACGAACCGTGAGCGGGGCGCAGACGTCGGTGGCGCGCGCTTTCAGGTCGAGGACGAACTCGATGGCATCGCGTTGTTCGACCGCCACGATCATGCAGCCGTCACCGAGCCACTTGGCGATGCGGACACCACGGTCGGACGCAACGGTGCGCACGATGCCGCGGAAGGTGCTGAGGACGCGGCCTGCGGCGTCGTCGCCGAACGCAGCGGTGTAGTTCGTGAATCCGGACAGGTCGACGAACACGAACGTGCGGGGGACACGCATGACTCACGATGATATTGGCTCCGAACGGCGAAGGAGCGGACAACCCGTTAAGTTCCCTTCATGGCGAAGCGGTTCAAGTACTCGCGTTGGGACGGCACGCAGACCGGTTTCGAGTTCGATGCCGATGCCGCCTTCGACGAATTGACCGACGAGTTGCTCTATCACGGCGACGTGAACGCCGCCCTGCGACGGATGATGCAGGAGGGCTTGCGCGACCGCAACGGCGAGGAGCTCCAGGGGATCCGCGAACTGCTCGAACAGCTCCGCCAGGAGCGCCAGCAGCGGCTGGAGAACTCCGATCTCGGTGGGGTGTACGACGAGATCAAGGCCGAACTCGACGACATCATCGACGAGGAGCGCCATGCGATCGACAATGCTCGACGGGAGGCCCTGAACTCGGGCGACGAGCGGCGCGCCGACAACGCTCAAGCCGCTGCCGACGAGCGCAACATGCGGCTCGACCTGATGCCCGACGACCTCGCGGGCAAGGTACGTGAACTCGATGCCTACAACTTCGAGTCGAAGGAGGCCAAGCAGCGATTCGACCAGCTCATGGACAAGCTGCGCGAGCAGCTGATGCAGCAGATGGTCGACCAGATGTCGGGTGCGCTGCAGAACATGACGCCCGAGGACATGGCCCGCATGAAGGACATGATGGCGGCCCTCAACGAGATGCTGGAGAAGCACCAGCGGGGCGACGACCCGGGTTTCGAGGAGTTCATGGAGGAGTACGGCGACTTCTTCCCCGAGAACCCCGAGACCGTCGAGGAACTGCTCGAGCAGATGGCCAGGCGGATGGCTGCGATGCAGGCGATGATGAACTCGATGACGCCCGAGCAGCGGGCGCAGCTCCAACAGCTGTCCGATCAACTGCTGGAGGACATGGACCTGCAGTGGCAGATGCAGCAGCTGTCGGGGAACCTGCAGCAGATGTTCCCCCAGATGAACTGGAACCAGGGCTACGACTTCGAGGGTCAGGACCCCATGGGGTTCCAGCAGGCCATGCAGGCGATGCAGGACATGGGTGACCTCGACCAGCTGGAGAACCTGCTGCGGAACGCCTCGAGCCCCGGAGCGCTCGCCGAAGCCGACATGGACCGCGTGCGTGACCTCCTCGGTGAGGATGCGGCCAAGTCGCTCGAACGGTTGGCCGAACTCACCAAGATGCTCGAGGAGGCCGGGCTGATCGAGCAGAAGGAGGGGCGGCTCGAGATGACGCCCAAGGGGCTGCGCAAGATCGGCTCGAACGCACTGCGCGACCTGTTCTCGAAGTTGGCGAAGGACACGGTCGGCCAGCACCAGACCTCGAACCTCGGCCAGGGCCACGAGCGTACGTACGACACGAAGCCCTACGAGTACGGCGACCCGTTCCAACTCGATCTCAACCGCACGATTCGCAACGCGCTCGCTCGCAGCGGAGGTGGTACGCCGATCCAACTGGACCCGGCCGACTTCGAGATCGAGCGCACCGAGCACCTCACGAGGTCGTCGACGGTGCTGATGCTCGACCTGTCGCTGTCGATGCCGATGCGTGACAACTTCCTGCCCGCCAAGAAGGTGGCGATGGCGCTGCACAGCCTGATCACGTCGCAGTTCCCGCGCGACTATCTCGGGATCGTCGGATTCTCCGAGACGGCGCGGATCCTCACGGCCGAGCAGTTGCCGGAGGTGTCGTGGGACTTCGTGTACGGCACGAACATGCACCACGGCTTCACCCTGGCGCGCAAGCTGCTCGCCAGGGAGTCGGGCACGAAGCAGATCATCATGATCACCGACGGTGAGCCGACGGCGCACATCATGGACAACGGGATGCCGTTCTTCAACTATCCACCGGTGCGTGAGACGGTCGAGGCCACGCTGCGTGAAGTCGTTCGCTGCACCAAGGAGCAGATCCGGATCAACACCTTCGGCCTGGGTGCCGACGGGTCGTTGCGTGCGTTCATCGAGCAGATGACCCAGATCAATCGGGGTCGGGCGTTCTTCACGACGCCCGAACATCTCGGCGATTACGTGCTCGTCGACTTCATGGAGGGCAAGCGCGCTCTCGCTGCCCGCGGCCGTCGCGCGGGTTGATTCGCGCGGTCCGCGCGAATCCGAGAAATCCCCCCTTGCGAAATCAGCATGTGCTATGGCAGAATGACGGCACTGTAATTACATCGCTGTCGATCATTCGTTTGGGGGCGGGTGATTGCGCCCAACACGTTGCCCACGGGCCTGCAGGAGGTCCTCACATGCAGTTCATCACCACATCCAGCATCACGGTCAGCGCCACGCCGGTCGAACCCGACCCGGACTGGCACGACTACGCCAACTGTCTGGGTGTCGATCCCGACCTCTTCTTCCCCGAGCGTGGCGCGTCGACGCGCGAGGCCAAGGAGGTCTGTCGAGGGTGTGAGGTGCGCCACGACTGTCTCGAGTTCGCGCTGCAGAACGGCGAGAAGTTCGGCATCTGGGGCGGATTGTCCGAACGGGAGCGCCGTCGGATCCGTCGGCAGCGGGCGCAGGTCGCACGCAGCACGATCGGCGCGTGACCCCATCCGCTCGGCGAGGTCCGCCGGCGAAGTTCGCGAGCTGCGCTGACGGCCGCGGACGGTTGGGGTAACCTGTCGGCATGCCTGGTGGCCCCGAACTGATCATCATCCTGGTCGTCGTTCTCGTGCTCTTCGGTGGCTCGCAGCTTCCGAAGCTCGCAAAGAACCTCGGCAAGGCTCAGAAGGAGTTCAAGGAAGGCATGGGTGAAGGTGCGCAGACTCCGCCGCCACCCGCCGATCCGGCTGCGACGCAGGCTGCGCCGCCGCCACCACCGCCCTCGCCACCGCCGACCAGCGGCCAATAGTCGCTGCGCCGGCGCGAGGCGTGCCGGGCCGAATGGATGTGGTCGAACGGAGGGCCGGCCGGTGGCCGGTGACTGTGGACGGTGGCTCTGAGATCAGACGGTCTCGTCGACGCGACGTCGCTTGAGGATGCGGCGACGCTCACGTTCGCTGCAGCCGCCCCACACGCCGTGGTCGATGCGCTCCTCGAGCGCGAACTCCAGACACGTACCGATCACCGGGCAGTCGCGGCAGATCTTGCGTGCGCGGTCGACGCCGACGCCATCGCTCGGAAAGAAGGTGGCCGGTGGGTGCAGCCGGCAGTTGCCCTGCGCCATCCACGCCGTGACCGAATCGGGATCGTGCGGGGCGTTCCCGAGTTCCGCCGGTCGTTCGGCGGAGACGGTGAGCGTGGTGGAGGTGCGCTTTCGGGAGATCATCGGGGGCCTTTCTTCGGAGGCCGACGCGGGCGCCGGTTCTCGTCGTGATCAGAGCGTCGGTGGAGACGTTGTGACGGGGGTGTGTGGGAGGTGAGAGTTCGGTGTGGAGCCGTCCGTGCGGTGTGGAGCCGTGCGTTCGGTTTCGTCTGATGGAGCTGCTGGCGATTCGTCAGGTGATTGGACGCTCGGGACGCCGGGTTGGTTCCCACCTGGCTGTTTGTTGCGATCTTGCACCATGATCGTAACGTGTCCGTAATGAGAATGCCAGCGTTGTGGTCCCGACTCGATCAATCGACCGAGACCGCTCCGGCGCCCGCCGACACCGCGCCGGCCTCGAACGGAGACCTCGCGGACATCACACCTCCCGGCTAGAGTCGTCTCTCATGACCGACCTCGCTGAGCCCCAGGCCCCCCGTGCGCACGCCCGCATCGTGTACCACGGCCCGGTGGCACCGCACTGGGAGGTCTACGGCGACTGGGGCGACCGCCAGGCGCTCGACGAGTTCCGAGCTCGGGTCCTCGCCCGGCTCGTGCTGCTGCCGCGTGACGATCCGCAGTTCCGACGGAACCGGGAGCGCATCGTGCGTGATGCCGAACGCGAGCTGATCTCGATCGAGTGGGACCTCGGCTACGCCGAGGACTCGGCCTGATCGCCGAGCCGACGGGGGCGCACGGGCGGGGGCGGAGCGATGGCTGACGAGCGATTCCTCAATCGGGAACTGAGCTGGTTGGCGTTCAACGACCGGGTGCTGCAGTTGGCTGCCGAGTCCGGCATCCCGCTGCTCGAGCGCGCCAAGTTCTGTGCGATCACCTGCACCAACCTCGACGAGTTCTTCCAGGTGCGTGTCGCCGCGCTGAAGGACCAGATCGTGGCGGCGATCGATCGACCCTCGCCCGACGGTCGCACGCCCGCCCAGAACCTCGCCGAGGTGAACCACCGAGTGCTCGAGCTGATCGACCGGGTCGACACGGTGTTCGTCGACGGTCTCGTGCCCGAACTGCGTGCGGCGGGCGTCGACATCATCTCGTGGGACGACGTGACCACCGACGAGCGAGAGGTGCTCGACGAGTGGTTCGAAGAACGCGTCTTCCCGGTGCTCACGCCGCTCGCCGTCGACCCCGGCCACCCGTTCCCGTACATCTCCGACCTCGCGTTGTCGCTCGCCGTCAACGTCGCCGACCCCGAGACCGGTGATCGACGGTTCGCCCGGCTGAAGGTGCCCCGCTTGTTCCCTCGACTGGTCGAGCCGTCACCCGGCCGATTCCTGCCGGTCGAGCAGCTGATCGCGGCGAAGCTCGACCGACTCTTCGTCGGCATGATCGTCGAGGACTGGGCGCCGTTCCGCGTCAGCCGCAACGCCGACCTCACCCTCGAGGAGGAGGAGGCCGACGATCTGCTCGAAGCCGTCGAGATGGAATTGCGTCGCCGTCGGTTCAACAAGGCGGTGCGACTCGAAGTGTCGCACGACATCGGCGCCGAGGTGCTCGAACTGCTCGTTCGTGAACTCGACCTCACGATGGACGACGTCACCTTCCATCGCGCGCCGCTCGACCTCAGCTGCCTCTGGCAACTCCTCGACCTCGACCGCCCCGATCTCAAGGACGAGGCCTGGCCGCCGGTGACCGCCGGACGGATCATCGCCGCAGAGGAGACCGACCGGCCCATCTTCGACGTGATCCGCCACCGTGCGATCATGCTGCACCACCCCTACGAGAGCTTCGCGAGCAGCGTCGAGACATTCATCTCGCAGGCCGCCGACGACCCGAAGGTGCAGTCGATCAAGATGACGCTGTACCGCGCCGGAGGCGACAGCGGGATCATCCGCAGCCTGATGCGCGCCGCGGAGCGCGGCGTCCAGGTCGCCGTGCTCGTCGAGCTCAAGGCGCGCTTCGACGAAGCCAACAACGTCCAATGGGCCCGCCAGCTCGAACGGTCCGGTGTGCACGTGGTGTACGGCATGGTCGGGCTGAAGACCCACAGCAAGGTCGCGCTCGTGGTCCGTGACGACCTCGATCAGTTGCGCCGCTACGTGCACATCGGCACCGGCAACTACAACGCCAAGACTGCTCGGATCTACGAGGACCTCGGTGTGCTCACGTGCGCGCCCGACATCGGTGACGACGCCGCGCAGCTCTTCAACCATCTCACCGGCTACAGCCGCTCCGACGACTACCGCAACCTGCTCGTCGCGCCGCGCGACCTGCGTCGGCAACTCGTCGACCTGATCGAGCACGAGGCGTCGTTCGGCCCCGACGGGCACATCACGCTGAAATGCAACTCGATCGCCGACGACGAACTGATCGAGACGCTGTACCGGGCGAGCGCGGCGGGGACACGCATCGACATCGTGGTGCGTGGGATCTGCTGTCTACGCGCCGGGGTGCCCGGGCTGTCGGAGAACATCCATGTGCGCAGCATCCTCGGCCGCTACCTGGAGCACAGCCGGATCTACCGGTTCGGCCACGGCAACGTCGTGCACGGTGAACGTCTCGCCGGTGCCACGTCCGACCAGGTGTACCTGATCGGCTCGGCCGACCTGATGCCGCGCAACCTCAATCGGCGCGTCGAGGTGATGGTGCCGATCGAACACGCCCGCCACACGGCGGCGCTCGACCAGGCGCTCGCGTTCGCGCTCGCCGACGACATCGTCGCGTGGGAACTCCAGCCGGACGACACCTGGTTGCGTATCGGGCCGACCGAGTCGTTCGAACCGCATTCGCAGGAGCGCATGTACCGCTGGATGGTCGAGCAGCAGCTCACCGGCCGGACTTGAGCCGTTCCGACCACTGTTCGTTCTTTCGACAGCCTTCGTTCACTTCCCGTTCACCCAACGCCGGGTTGCGGTTCACCTCGGGGTCGTAGCTTGCTCGCCTGACGTGCCGAAACGACTCGTCCGTGAACACATCTCGACCAACCATCAACCCCCTCTGAACGGAGTTGGAAGCGTGAACTCTCCCAAGCGCCGCATACTCGCCGGTGCATTTGCCCTGACCCTCGTCGCCGCTGCATGCGGCAGCGACGACGACTCGTCGTCGAGCACCGAAGCACCCGTCGGCACCGGGACGACCGATGGCATGGCCGAGGTCTCCGGCACGCTCGTCGGTGCCGGTGCCTCGTCGCAGGCTGCCGCCATGCAGGGCTGGCAGGCCGGATTCCAGGCTGCCAATCCCGATTCGACGGTCGAGTACGACCCGATCGGCTCCGGTGGAGGCCGCGAGACCTTCCTCGACGGCGGTTCCGACTTCGCCGGCTCCGACGCTGCGCTCAAGGACGACGAGTACCAGCAGTCGATCGAGCGCTGCGCCGGCGATCAGGGTGCGGTCAACCTCCCTCACTACATCTCACCGATCGCGCTCCCGTACAACCTGCCGTCGCTCGAGGGCCAAACGCTGAACCTGTCGCCCGAGGTGATCGCCGGCATCTTCGCCAACGAGATCACGGTGTGGAACGACCCGGCGATCGCCGCCGACAACCCCGATCTCGAGCTGCCCGACACGACGGTCAACCCGGTGCACCGCTCCGACGAGTCGGGCACCACCGAGAACTTCACCGACTACATGTCGCAGGCGGCGCCCGACGTGTGGACGTTCGGTGCGATCGAAGCGTGGGATTCCGATGGACCCGGCGGGGGCGAAGGCGCCCCCCAGACCTCGGGAGTCGTCGCCGCAGTCGGCGCCGGCGAGGGCTCGATCGGCTATGCCGACGCGAGCCAGATCGGTGACCTCCCCGCGGCCGCCGTCGGCGTCGCCGGCGAGTTCGTCGAGTTCTCGCCGGAAGCTGCGGGTCGGATCGTCGACTCGTCCGAGCGCACCGGCGGGCAGAGCGAGTTCGACTTCGCCATCGAGGTCAACCGCACTCCGGAGAGCGCCGACACCTACCCGATCGCGCTGGTCTCCTACCACATCGTCTGCCTGCAGTACGACAGCCAGGAGACCGTCGATCTCGTGAAGGCCTTCATGGCCTACGTGGGCTCCGACGAGGGTCAGGCCGCCTCGGCGGAATCGGCTGGTTCTGCGCCGATCTCCGCAGAGGTCCAGGCCGAGATCCAGAACACGGTCGATCAGATCTCCGTCGCCGGCTGACCGGTCCCGCTCCCACCACCACCCCCCGGAACTGTTCCGGGTTCCGGGCCTGCCCTAGGGTGGGCCCGGAACCGGGACGTCCGGGACCCGACCGATCGATACATGCCGCTCGCGCCGAGCGGTCCGGAGGACGTAACGCGTGACCATCACCGACAGCCCGCCGAGCGGCGACACCGCAGCGGCTCCGACCGAGAAGACGAGCAAGCTCGGCGATCGCGTCTTCAGCGGCATCTCTCTCGGTGCCGGCATCCTGATCCTCGTCACGCTGGCTGCGGTCGCGCTGTTCCTCTTCGTCGAGGCGTGGCCCACGTTCGGCGCCGACGTGTCGGAGTTCGACGGCAGCGACACGTTCCTCCAATACGTCGCACCTCTGCTCTTCGGCACGATCTGGGCGGCGTTCCTGGCGCTGCTGCTCGCGTTGCCGCTCGCCGTTGCGGTCGCGTTGTTCGTCAGCCACTACGCACCGAAGCGGGTCGCCCAGTCGCTCGGCTACTTCATCGATCTGCTCGCCGCGATCCCCAGCGTCGTGTTCGGCATCTGGGGTATTGCCGTGCTCGCCCCGATCCTGTCGCGCAGCGTCTATCCCTGGCTGGAGGACAACCTCGGATTCCTTCCGTTCTTCGCCGGCCCCGCCTCGACCAGCGGTCGCACGATGATGACGGCCGCCGTCGTACTTGCGGTGATGATCCTCCCCATCATCACCGCCATCTCCCGTGAGGTCTTCCTCCAGACCCCGCGCCTGCACGAGGAGGCCTCGCTCGCACTCGGCGCCACCAAGTGGGAGATGATCAAGCAGGCGGTCCTCCCGTACGGCCGCTCCGGCGTGATCAGCGGCGCGATGCTCGGCCTCGGCCGAGCGCTCGGAGAGACGATGGCGGTGGCGATCATCCTGTCGCCCGCCGACATCATCACGGTCAACGTGATCAGCAACCAGAACCCGAACACGATCGCGTCGAACATCGCCCTCAAGTTCCCGGAATCGTCGGGCCTCGAGGTCAATCGGTTGATCGCCACCGGCCTGGTGCTCTTCTTCGTCACGTTCCTCGTGAATGCGCTTGCCCGTCGTGTTGCCAACACCGGATTCTCGGGGGCGGACGGATGACCCTCACCGAGGAACGACCCGCTCCGGCAGACACCGCCTCGTCGATCACCGCCGACCGACTCGGGCGCGGACCGCAGCTCGCCGTCGTGTTCGCAGCGGTGGTCCTCGGTGCGCTGTCGTGGGCTGCCGAGGGCCAGCCGAACTGGGCACGGTGGATCATCGTGTCGCTCGTGGCGTATTGCGTCGGCATCTACGTCGTCTCGCGGTGGGTCGAGGGGCCACGCCGAGGTCTCGACCGGTTCATGGCGGCGATCGTGACCAGCGCATTCCTCCTGGTGGCGATGCCGCTCATGTCACTCGTCTGGACAGTCATCGAACGCGGTACCAATCGTTTCGACACCGAGTTCTTCACCGAGACGATGCGGGGTGTCGTGGGCGAGGGAGGCGGGATCTACCACGCTGTCGTGGGCACGCTGATCGTCACCGGTCTCGCCACGGTGATGTCGGTGCCCTTCGGGTTGTTCACTGCCATCTACCTCGCCGAGTACGGGCACGGCACGAGGCTCGCCAAGGCGATCCAGTCGATGGTCGACGTGATGACCGGCATCCCCTCGATCGTCGCCGGCCTCTTCGCGTACGCCTTCTTCGAGCTGTTGTTCGGACCGGGCACGCGGTCCGGCATCGCCGGCGCCGTCGCCCTCACCGTACTGATGACACCGGTGATCGTGCGTTCCGCCGAGGAGATGCTGCGGCTGGTGCCCAACGAGCTCCGCGAGGCGTCGTACGCCCTCGGTGTGCCGAAGTGGAAGACGATCGTGAAGGTCGTGCTGCCGACGGCGATCGCCGGCATCATCACCGGTGTCGTGCTCGCCATCGCCCGCGTGATCGGCGAGACCGCCCCGTTGCTCGTCACCGTCGGTCTCGCCCAGGGCGTCAACTGGAACCCGTTCGACGGTCGGATGACCACATTGCCCGTCTACACCTACTACCAGTACGTCCAGCCCGGCATCCCACCCGAGGCCGGACAGGACCGCGCCTGGTCGGCCGCGCTGGTGCTGATCATCATCGTCATGGCGCTCTTCACAGCGGCACGTATTCTGTCCACTGTGCTCAAGCCGAAAGGCCTTCGGTGAACCATGACCAACGTTCGCTCGACCAGCTCCACCTCCAGTGAGGAGACCGACATCATGACCGACCGCGTCGACACCCCCCAGACCGACGTCGCCGTGTCGTCGACGGTCCCCGAGACCGGACCCGACAACCGGATCGTGGTCGAGAACCTCAACATCTACTACAGCGACTTTCTCGCCGTGAAGGATGTCGACATGGTCATCGAGCCACGTTCGGTGACGGCACTGATCGGCCCGTCCGGCTGCGGAAAGTCGACCTTCATCCGCTCGCTCAACCGCATGCACGAGGTGATCGACGGGGCGCACGTCAAGGGGTCGGTGTACGTCGACGGCGAGGACCTCTACGGCCCCGGGGTCGACCCGGTCGCCGTGCGCCGCAAGGTCGGCATGGTCTTCCAGCGACCGAACCCGTTCCCCACCATGTCGATCGCCGACAACGTGCTTGCCGGCAAGCGCCTCAACAGCAAGCGGATCAACAAGTCCGACGCCGAGGATCTCGTCGAGAAGTCGCTGCGCGGGGCGAACCTCTGGGAAGAGGTCAAGGACCGGCTCGACAAGCCGGGGTCCGGCCTGTCGGGCGGTCAGCAGCAGCGGCTGTGCATCGCTCGTGCGATCGCCGTCGAGCCCGAGATCCTGCTGATGGACGAGCCCTGCTCGGCGCTCGACCCGATCTCGACGCTGGCGATCGAACAACTGATGAACGAGCTCAAGAGCACGTACACGATCGTGATCGTGACCCACAACATGCAGCAGGCAGCCCGCGTGTCGTCGCGTACGGCGTTCTTCACGATCGACGGCACCGGCCAACCCGGCTACGTCGTCGAGATGGACGACACCGATGTGATGTTCTCCAACCCGAAACAGCAGTCGACGATCGACTACGTGACGGGGCGGTTCGGCTGATGAACGACCTGCGTACGACGTTCCACCATCAACTCGACGAGATCCGCAGCGGCATCGCGAGCATGTCCGCAGGGGTCACCGAACTGGTACCGCGCTCCACCGAGATCCTGCTCACGATGGACCTCGAGGGCGCCGAGTACATGATCCTCGGCGACGACGAGTACGACAGCAGAGCACTCGACCTCGAGGAGCGGTGCTTCAAGGTGATCGCGCTGCAGGCGCCCGTTGCCGGTGATCTCCGGGCGGTCGTGTCGGCGATCAAGATCATCGCCGACGTCGAGCGCTCCGCCGATCTCTGCGTCAACATCTGCAAGGCAGCGCGCCGGATCTACGGCCACGAACTCGACCCGCACCTGCGCGGCGTGATCCAGAAGATGGGCGCGCAGGCCCAGGTGTTGTTCAAGGAAGCGACCGAGGCCTACCTCAATCTCGACGGCGTGCGGGCTGCTGCACTCCACGACATGGATGCCTACCTCGACGACCTGCAACGCCAGTTCATCCAGGTGATCTTCGAGAGCCATGCGGCCGGCAACATCGATCTGCAGGTCGCTGTCCAGCTCGCGGTGGTGGCGCGGTTCTACGAGCGCATCGGCGACCACGCCGTGAACGTCGGCGACCGCACGCGCTACATCGTCAACGGCTGGTTGCCCGATCGACCGTACGCCGAGAGCGACAACGATCCGCCGACCGTTGTGTCGGCGCCGGACAGCGACTGACCAATGGCGCTGGGCGTGGCGATCGGACTGATCGTGGGCATCGCCGTCGGATCGATCCCGTATCTCGTCCGGCGGCGGTCCGACGCGGCCGACGCAGAGCAGGCCGATGGTGAGCACGATCACGTCGAGGAGGTCGCGTCGCTGCTCGGCACCGCCGTCGACCAGCTCGAGATCGGCGTGGTGGTGGCCACGGCGGCCGATCGGGTGGCCTACCGGAACGCGGCCGCGCAGGCGTTTGGCGGCACTCACATCGGTGTGCTCGTCGACGACAACATCGACAGCATCATCACCGAGGCGCAGGCGGGCAGGCCTGCCTCCCGACTGGTCGAGTTGCACGGCCCGCCCAAGACCTGGTTGGCCATCGCCGCCCGTCCGACTCCCGGCGGCGGTGCGGTCGCGACGATCCAGGACGTCAGTGAACGCGTACGAACCGACGCCATGCGTACCGACTTCGTGACCAACATCTCCCACGAACTCAAGACCCCGGTGGGTGCGGTTGCCGTCCTCGCCGAGGCACTGATCGACGAGACCGACCCCGAGAACGTCGAGCGTCTCGCCGCCCACCTCGTCGAGGAGTCCCACCGTGCGGTCCGCACGATCGACGACCTGCTCAAGCTTTCCCAGATCGAGTCCGCCCGGCCCGGTGACACCGTGGTCGACCTCGCCGCCGTCGTCCAGACTGCGATCGGTCGCGGCAGGGCGGTCGACGGAGGTCGCGGCGTCGAGATCAGTACGTTCGAAGGTTCGGGGCCGACCCTGATCCGCGGTGACGAGCGCCAGCTCGTGTCGGCGGTCGGCAATCTCGTCGAGAACGCTGTCAAGTACAGTCGGGCAGGCGACGTCGTGCAGGTTCGCACCCGGGTCGACGACACTGCGGTCGAGGTGATGGTCGCCGACCAGGGCATCGGGATCCCGAGCCGCGACCTCGACCGGATCTTCGAGCGTTTCTACCGGGTCGACAAGGCACGCAGCCGCGAGACCGGAGGGACCGGACTCGGTCTGTCGATCGTTCGTCACGTCGCCACGAACCACGGGGGCGAAGTGCTGGTGTCGTCGCAGGAGGGGGAGGGCTCCACCTTCGTCCTCCGGCTCCCGGCGAGCCTCGTCGTGCGGACGCCCGGTGACTCGATCGACGCTGACGCAACCACCGTCGCAGCGCCCGTCTCCGACCACGAGGAGACCCGACCCCATGAGTGAAGCAGTCGTGTTGGTCGTCGAGGACGAGGCCAGCTTCGTCGAGGCGTTGACGATCGGTCTCCGCCGTGAAGGCTTCGAGGTCGTCGTCGCCGTCGACGGTGCGGAGGCCCTCGAGAAGTTCGACGAGGTCGCGCCCGATCTCGTGCTCCTCGACGTGATGCTGCCCAAGATCAGCGGCGTCGACGTGTGCCGCCAACTGCGCAAGCGCACCCAGGTGCCGATCATCATGGTCACCGCGAAGGGTGCCGAGATCGACACCGTGGTCGGACTCGAGGTCGGCGCCGACGACTACGTCACCAAGCCGTACCGGCTCCGTGAGCTGGTGGCCCGCATGCGAGCGGTGCTCCGGCGCTCCGACACCAACGGATCGTCCCTGGTGCTCGCACCCGGGATCATCGAGGTCGGCGACGTCCGTCTCGACCCCGACGAGCACCGGGTGTCGTTGCATGGTGAAGATCTCAGCCTGCCGCTGAAGGAGTTCGAATTGCTCCATCTGCTGCTGGCGAACGCCGGGCGCGTGCTTCCGCGGGAGACCCTGATCGATCGGGTGTGGGGCAACGACTACGTCGGTGACACCAAGACACTCGACGTCCATGTCAAGCGGTTGCGGGCGAAGATCGAGCCCGACCCTGCGTTGCCGACACGCATCGTCACCATTCGTGGGCTCGGCTACAAGTACGACGCGCGTGACGCGGGACAACTGGGGTCAGACCCCAGTTGTCCCTGGGTCCGACCCCGGATGTGACACGTCCGGCGAGACTGTGAGGCCGTAGGATCGGCTCGGTGGAACCGGTTCCTTCGTCGACCCGGCGCCCACCAGCGTCGAAGTTCCGTCGACTGGCGGTGACCCATGCACTCATGATGGGAGCCGACGCGGCGATGGTCGTTGCGCTCGCCGACTCGCTGTTCTTCGACATCGATCTCGACGCCGCTCGGTCGCGCGTGCTGCTGTTCCTCGCGCTCGGTTTCGCGCCGTTCCTCATCGTGGCGCCGTTGATCGGACCGATGATCGATCGCGTGGCGGGTGGCCGCCGCTTCGTCATCCAGCTGGTGTCGGTCGCCAGGGTGGTGCTCACGCTGCTGATGGCAGTGTCGCTCGACGCGCTCGCGCTGTTCCCACTCGTGTTCGGATCGCTCGTCCTGCAGAAGACGTATGCGGTGTCGAAGTCGGCGATCGTGCCGTCGACGGTGCGTTCGGAGGCCGAGCTGGTCGAGGCGAACTCGAAGCTCGGCCTGATCGCGGGTCTCACCGGTGTCGTTGCGGTGATACCGGCCGCCGTGTTGCTCAAGCTGGTGGGTGCGCCGGCAACCCTCGTCTACAGCGCCCTGCTCTTCGCCGGGGCGTTCGTGGCCGCCACCCGGCTGCCCCCCGACGTGGTCGCAGCGACCGGCGCCGACGCCGAGGAGGTTCGCGAACTCCACAGCTCGAACATCGAACTCGGTGCCGTCGCCATGACGGCGTTGCGAGCCATGGTCGGGTTCACGTTCTTCCACCTGGCGTTCTGGTTGCGGTCACAGGACCAGGGGACGCTCTGGTTCGCTGCCGTCGTCGGGCTGTCGGCCCTCGCGGCGATGCTGGGCAACGCGGTGGCGTCCGCCGTTCGTGTCCGCGTGCGCGAAGAGACGATGCTGAGCATCGCCCTGCTCGTCTGCGCGGTGGCGGGCTTCGGTGTGGCGGCGCTCGGCGGTCCGGTCGGTGCGGTGATCCTGGCGGGGGTCCTCAACTTCATGGCGGCGCTCGGCCGGCTGAGCTTCGAGAGCATCGTGCAACGCGACGCACCCGGGGCCAACCGGGGCCGCGCGTTCGCGGTGTTCGAGACGCGCTTCCAGCTCGCCTGGGCGCTCGGCGCCTTCCTGGCCGTGGCGATCCAGGTGCCGGGTGTGGTCGGCTTCCTGGTGGTCGGCGTGGCGGCGGCCGGGACGAGCTTCTTCCTGTGGGGCCGCCGCACCGGCGGTGGTGTCAGTCGCCGGTCACGCGGGCGATCCAGAGGCCGGGCGCCTCGATCTCGTTCGGGGTCGGCACGGCCGACGGATCGCTGAACAGCGGCGCCAGACCGTTCTCGCCGGCGCGGTCGACCACGCCCTGCACGAACGCCTTGCCGCGAGCGGTCTGCTCAGCGCCGAGCCGGATGCCGAGCAGCCGCTCGACGAAGATGTCGTCGGGCGACGATTCGGCACGGCGACGCCGCACCGCTTCGGCGATCTGCAGCGAGTTGCCGCCGATCGTGCGGACCGACACGGCGTCGACGACCCAGTCGATGGCGCCGATCGTGACCGCGACGGCGGCGTCGAGTTCGGGTTCGAGCGCGACCTGCTCGGCGGACCGGACCGCACCGAGGAGCACTTCCGGATCGCCGAATGCCTGCTGCATCGCGGCCATCGGGTCGCTCTGGTCCATGTCGAGCGAGGTGAGCTTGTCGGTGATCGCCGACGGATCGGGCCGGAACGCGCCGACGTGTCGCTGGACGAGCGAGCGCAGGTGATCGGCGATGTGGTCGATCGAGAACAGCGTCAACCCGGCGAGTTCGTGGGCGAGGACCCACAGCCGCATCTCGTCGAGCTGGATCTCCCAGTCGGCGGCGAAGGCGTCGATCGTCGACGGGACGAGGACGAGCGCCGGTGTGGCGCGGGGAATCGGGAGGTCGTAGACGCCGAATGCCCGCCTCGCCAGGTTGCCGACCATCGAGCCGACGCTCATGCCCATCATCGCGGGCGCCATCATCTTGCCGAGGCCGGCCATCATCTGGGCCATCGGGTCCGACGACAGCTCCTCCGGGAGGTCGTCGCTGGATCCGAGCGAGGTGGCGAGGTCGGTGAACAACGGGCGGTACGCCTCGAGTGTCTGCTGCGCCCACTGCTCGGGGGTGGCGACCGACGGTTCGGTCGGCGGCACCTCGAGTTGCATCACATCGGCGACGTGGAGGCGTGCGATCTGCGCGAGGTCTGCGTACTCGATACGGACAGCGGGGTCGACGTTCGACGACGTCGACGTTCCGGTGCCGGCGAGGAGGCCACCACCGCTGGCCGCCAGCACCGCGAACTGGCGGGCCGCGTCCCAGTTGAGCGGACCCTGCCCGGACAGTGCCCGTGACAGGTCGCCGAACAGTGGCAGCCCGGCGAAGGGATCGATCGACTCACCGGGATCGTCGTCATCGGCCATGCTCCGATGCTACGGGCTGGAAGGCGGGGCGCCGCCGCAGGGATCGGTATCGTGCCCGACATGGAGCAACCCGGCGCCCGCGCGAACGGTCGCGCAGCGCCGACGCTGGTGGTGCTCACGGGGGCCGCCGGTGCCCTGGGTGAACGGGTCCGATCCGGTCTGCTCGCTCATGCCGAGACCACCTCGACCGACCTGGTCGTCGTCCGGTACGACCCGGACAGCGAACTCGATGTCGGTTCGGGACAGCACGTCGTGGTCGTCGACCTGGGCAGCAGCGACTACGACCGGCGCGCCGCGCGGCGCGAGAGTTCGACGACGTTCGCCGCGCAGACGCTGTCGGTGGCCGATCGGTTGCGCGCCGAGCAGGTGGTGTTCGTGTCGTCGGCGATGGTGTACGGAGCGATGGCGAACAACCCGGTTCCCCTGACGGAGGAGGCCACGTTGCGGCCCGACGTCGAGTTCGTGTTCGCGAGACAACTCGCGTCGGCAGAGGAACTCGTCGAGCAGTGGCGGGTGTCGCAGCCAGGGCGGGCGACGTGCGTGCTTCGTCCGGCGGTGTCGCTCGCCGCCGGCGGCGACTCGAGGCTCGCCTCCGCGCTGGTGTCGGGGTTCGGACGCCGGATCGCCGAAGCGGATCCCCCGTCGCAGTACCTCCACCTCGATGATCTCGCCGCCGCGGTCGTGCTGGCGGTGACGGCGGCCCTCGACGGGGTCTACAACGTCGCGCCGGATGGGTGGGTGGCCGGCGATCGGGTCCGTGCGTTGTCGGGCGAACGCCCTCGACTCCCACTGCCCGAGCGCTTCGGTGAGTTGGTGTCCGGCCTGCGGTGGCGGTTCCAACGCGGCCCGATACCGCCCGGACTGCTGTCGTACACACGCGAACCCTGGGTCGTTGCCAACGGTCGCCTCCGGTCAGAGGGCTGGTCGCCGACGGTGACCAACGAACAGACCTACGTGGAGAGCACCGAGGCGCCGTGGTGGACGATGGTGTCGCCGAAACGTCGTCAGGAACTCGCGTTGGGCACCGGTGTCGTGGCGGCCGCTGTCGCCGGGATGACGGCGTTGGTGGTGATCCGTCGGAGGATCATCCGCCGACGAGCATGACGACCTCGCCCTCGCTCACGTGGGCGAGGAGGTCGCCGTCGGCGTCGAAGACGACGGAGCCGTCGGGTGCTTCGAGGTAGGCCACCTGGCCCCACGGCAGGCGGTACGTGACGGCATCGGTGTGGACGTACACGACGTCGGCGTCGTCGGGCAGGTGCTCGGCGACGTCGGTGCCGTCGATCGTCAGCTGGGGCGTGGAGGTGATCGCATGGGGGAACGCCGCGAACGACGTCAGCAGTGCACCGATCGGGATGCGAGAGCCGGAGACACCAGCGGAGCCGGAGACACCGGCGGAGACGGCGGACGCGGCCCGGACGGTGGCCGGAGCGTCGATCGCCGGGGCGGGCACGGTGGTCGCATTCAACGCGATCGGGCCCGACGACGTCCTCGGGGTCATGGCGATGACGAGACCGGCGACCGCGAGCACGGCGACCGCGCCGATGGCGAGTGCTGCGACGTGGTTGTGCGAGCCGGTCTCGATGTCGGCGCTGGTCGGTCCGAGTTCGGAGGGGTGCCGCCACGTGCGTTCGTGAGGGGGCAACGGACCGTGTTCCACGAGAGCGAGATCGTACAACTCGTCCGCCGGCCTGTGGCCGCGGGAGACATCGGATCGGTACGCTGCCAGGCGTGGAGGCCCCGCTGGATCTGGAGGAGTGGTTCGGTGTGACCGAGTCGGAGCTCCCCATCGGCGCGGCCTACGACTGGGCCGTGCATCCACGCTGCGGCGCCGTCGTGGTGTTCAGCGGCACGATCCGCGACCATGCCGACGGACGCGACGGCGTCGAGCACTTGACGTACGAGGCCTACACCGAGCAGGTGGTGCCTCGTTTCGCCGAGATCGGCGCAGAGCTCCGTCGGCGCTGGCCCGACACGGGTCGGATCGCCTTGCTGCATCGGCTCGGACGGCTCGGGATCGGCGACTCCTCCGTGGTGGCCGTCGTCTCGGCCCCGCACCGCGCCGAGGCGTTCGAGGCCGCACGCTTCGCCATCGACGCGCTCAAGGAGTCGGCGCCGATCTGGAAGCACGAGGTGTGGGCCGACGGCGCCGACTGGGGCACGGGCGCCCACGACGTGCGCGACCCGCGTTCGGTCGGGACGTGATCCGATGACCGCCGTGGTGGTGGGCATCGTCGTGGTCGTCGTCGTGCTCGTGCTCCTCGCCGCAGCAGCGGCCGGCCGCAATCGGCGTCAACCCGACGACATCGCGTCGTTCCGGCGGCAGATCGATGCACTCTCGCCGGAGGCGCGCCGTCAGACCTCCGAACGGATGAAGCCGTCCGACGGTGGGCCGATGGACGATGATGGTGGCAATGACACGTGACGCAATCAGGAGGTCACACGGTGCGTGACCCAATCGGGAGTTCACGTGGCACGTGACCTGGCGATCGACCTCGGGACGGCGAACACGCTCGTCTACATGAAGGGGCGCGGCATCGTCCTCAACGAGCCGTCGGTGATCGCGCTCAACCGCCAGACCGGCGAAGTGCTGGCCACCGGGCGCGAGGCCTGGCAGATGATCGGTCGCACACCTGGCTACATCGTCGCCGTGCGCCCGCTTCGGGGTGGGGCGATCACCGACTTCGAGATCACCGAGCGGATGATCCGGCTGCTGCTCCAACGCGTCGGCGTGAGCCGCTTCACCCGCCCGAAGGTCGTGATCTGCGTGCCGTCGGCGATCACCGAGGTCGAACGTCGCGCGGTCACGGACGCTGCCCGGCGTGCCGGAGCCGCCGACGCGAACCTGATCGAGCAGCCGATGGCGGCCGCGATCGGCGCCGACCTGCCCATCGACGAACCGGTCGGCAACATGGTCATCGACATCGGTGGAGGGACGAGCGAGACCGCGGTGATCAGCCTCGGTGGCATCGTCGCCCTGGAGGCGGTGCGGGTCGGCTCGTTCGACATCGACGCGGCGATCCAGAACTACGTGCGGCGTGAGCACGGCATCGCGATCGGCGAGCGGACCGCCGAGGAGATCAAGGTGGCGATCGGCTCGGCCGATCCGACCCCTGACGAGAACCAGGCCGAGGTGCGTGGACGCGACCTGATGACCGGGCTCCCGAAGACCGTGATCCTCACGCCGGAGGAGGTGCGGTACGCGATCGAGGACGTGGTGTCGTCGATCGTGGCCTCGGTCATCCGCTGCCTGTCGAAGGCTCCGCCGGAGTTGTCACAGGACTTCCTCGTGCGCGGCATGTACCTGGTGGGCGGTGGCGGTCTGCTCCGCGGTCTCGCCGAGCGGATCGAACGCGAGACCGAGGTGCCGGTGAAGATGTCGAACGTGCCCCTCGAGGCGGTCGTGCTCGGAGCCGGTCACGTGATCGAGCACTACGAGGCACTCAAGGGCATGTTCATGGGCGCTCGCCGCTAGGAAACGAGCACGCAGGAGTTCATTCGATGCACACCGACGACACTCCCGACGATCCCGCAGCCGTCGGCTTCCACGCTGCCGACATCAACCACCTCATCGAGGAGTTCCGGGCGATGTCGCCGACCGAGATCGTCGAACGGGGTTTCGCCGTCGAGGGAACCTTCGACGAGATCGACGATCCCGTCCTGCTCGGCCCCGACGGGTTGCCGGTCAGGACCTGGCAGGAGGGCTATCCCTACGCCGAGCGGATGAGCCGCCGCGACTACGAGGAACAGAAGCGGGCGCTCCAGATCGAGCTGCTCAAGGCCCAGGACTGGATCAAGGAGACCGGCTACAAGCTCGTGCTGGTGTTCGAGGGCCGTGACGCGGCGGGCAAGGGCGGCACGATCAAGCGCTTCCGTGAACACCTCGACCCTCGTGGCGCCGACGTGGTGGCGCTCGGGGTCCCGTCGCCGCAGGAGCAGGGCGAGTGGTTCTTCCAGCGCTACGTCCGGCACCTGCCCACCAGGGGTGAGATCCGCTTCTTCGACCGGTCGTGGTACAACCGGGCGGTCGTCGAACCGGTGATGGGGTACTGCACGCCCGACGAGCACGAGGAGTTCCTCCGCTCCGTCCCCGAATTCGAGCGGATGTTGGTCAACTCCGGCGCCACCCTCGTCAAGCTGTGGTTCTCGGTGTCGCGACGCGAGCAGATCGCCCGGTTCACCATTCGTCGCATCGACCCGGTGAGGCAGTGGAAACTCAGCCCCACCGACGTGGCGTCGCTCGATCGGTGGGACGACTACACCGCCGCGAAGCTCACGATGTTCGAGCGCACGTCCACCGACCACGCACCGTGGACGATCGTGCGGAGCAACGACAAGAAGCGCGGGCGGGTGAACGCGATGCGCCATGTGCTCGGCGTGGTGCCCTACGAGGGCAAGAACCACGACGTGGTCGGCACTCCGGACCCGCTGATCGTCGGCACCCCCCAGGAGCTGCCCGACCACGGCGAATCCTGGTGATCTGCTCGCAACTCGGTCGATTCGCTCCCGCCCCAGGATCTACCGTGCGCCTGTCCGTCTCAGCCGGCCGGTACGAAGCGGGCCACCGTGCCGGCGTTCGACACGGCGTAGAGATCGCCCTCCGGGCCGCGTGACACCGCGGCGAGACCGCCGAGTCGGCCGATCTGGATCACGCGCGGTTCGGCGACGGGGGCATTGGGATCGAGCGCCCAGATCTGCCCCGTGCAGTAGTCGCCGAACACGTACCATCCCGCCAGATCGGGAACCGACCCGTCGCGGGCGAGCGCTCCGCCGCTGACCGAACAGCGACCGTCGCCGTGGTCGTAGACGAAGACCGGGGCGACGGCGCCGTCGCTCGGCTGGTCGGCGTTGAACGGCTCGAAACCCTCGATGGCGCTCCAGCCGAAGTTCGCTCCCTTGGCGGCGTCGAGCCGGTCGGTTGCCGGGGCGTGGTCGATCTCCTCGAAGTCGCCCTGGCCGACGTCGGCGATCCAGAGGTCACCGGTGGCGGGATCGAACGAGAACCGCCACGGGTTGCGCAGCCCGTAGGCCCAGATGGTCGGGTCGGCGCCGGCGGTCGACACGAACGGGTTGTCGTCGGGCACGGTGAACGGCTGGTCGCCGGAGGCCCGCGGATCGATGCGCAGGATCTTGCCGAGGCGCGAGCCGAGGTCGAGTGCATGCCGTTGGGGGTCACCGCCCGATCCGCCGTCGCCGAGGCCGATGTAGAGCAGTTGGTCGGGACCGAACGCGAGCTGGCCGCCGTTGTGGTTCGAGTAGGGCTGGTCGACGGTCAGCACTTCACGGAACGACGACCGATCGAACACGCCCGTGATCGGGTCGACGGTGAACTCGGCGACGACCGTGTTTCCGGAGCCGTCGATGTAGTCGACGTAGGCGAGCTCGCCCGTCGGATCGAAGGCGAGCCCCAGGAGGCCCTGTTCGCCTCTGGCGTCGGTGAGGTCGGTGATGTCGAGGACCACCTCCTCGGACAGGTCGGTGACCGCGATCACGCGTCCGGGCTGTTCCACGACGTAGACCTGGGCGTCGCCGGGCCGATGGGTGACCTCGACCGGTTGGTCGAACGTCCCGATGTCGAACAGTGTGACGTCGGGCGGAACCAGGGCAGCGGGCATCGTCGTGTCGACCGACGTCGAAGCCGGGGCCGACGTCGGGGCCGGTGTTGGTGGTGCATCCGTGGTTCCCGGCGCGTTCGAGCCGGTCGGGTCGGTGGCGGGGGCCGGGTCGACCGCGGCGACGTCCGACGTCGGCGGTGTGACCCCGTTGAGCGTGTCGCCGCTCTCCCCGCCGCCGGAATCGCACGCAACCGCGGTCAGGGTCGCGGCGACGGCCACGATCGCCAGTTGACGGTGACGGGACATCGATCGACGTTGCACCCACCCATCTCTATCGCATCGCGCGGGGCTCGCGCTCGCGGGGCTCAGCCCGTGATCCGGGCGAGGCCCTCCTGGACCACGCTCACCGCGAGCACGCCGTCGCGGGTGAAGATCGAGCCCTGTGCCATCCCGCGGGCCGACGAGGTCGACACGGCCTCCTGTGCATACAGCAACCACTCGTCGGCCCGGAACGGACGGTGGAACCACATCGCATGATCGACACTCGCCATCTGCATGCCCGGGCTGTCCCAGCCGAGGCCGAACGGGAGGATCGTGGTGTCGAGCAGCGTCATGTCACTGGCGTAGGTGACCACGCAGGCGTGCAGCACGGGATCGTCGGGCAGGATGCCGTCGGCTCGCAACCACACGTGCTGGCGAGTGGTGCGCTGGCCCTTGCGGCTGAACGGATCGCCGTCGACGTAGCGGAGATCGATCGGTCGGGGCCGGTCGTACCAGTCGCCGATCTGCTCGGCGTACGGTGCCATCCGGGTCCGGAAGTCGGGCAGGGTTTCGGGGTCGCCCATGCCGGACGGCATCGTCAGCTGATGATCGGGACCGGACTCGTGATCGTGGAAGCTCGCCTGCAGGTTGAAGATCGCCCGCCCGTGCTGGATCGCGACCACCCGCCGGGTCGAGAAACTGCGGCCGTCGCGGATGCGGTCGACCTCGTACAGGATCGGCACGGTGGGATCGCCCGGCCGGAGGAAGTAGGCGTGGAGCGAGTGGACGAGCCGGCCCTGCTCGTCGATCGTGCGGGCAGCCGCCACGAGCGCCTGCCCGGCGACCTGGCCGCCGAAGACCCGTTGGCGGTTCTCGTCGGGGGAGTTGCCCCGGAAGATGTTGACCTCGATCGCCTCGAGGTCGAGCAGGCGCACGAGGTCGTCGAGCGCGGCTTGGTTGTCGGGGGCGGGCGTCGGGCTCTCCATGGCAGCCGTCATGTTGGCACGTCGTACAGTCGGCTCATGACCTTGCTCGACCTGTCCGCTGACGATGTGCTCAACACGACCCGTGCGGTGCGCAAACGCCTCGACTTCTCCCGGCCGGTCGACGACGAGCTGATCCGGGAGTGCGTCGCGACGGCGATGCAGGCGCCGTCGGGGTCGAACAACATGACGATGCAGTTCGTCGTCGTCAAGGACGAGGAGAAGCGTCGTGCGATCGGCGAGATCTACGAGCAGTGTTGGGCGATCTACCGCTCACTGCCGGTCTTCGCCGGCGCGATCGAGAAGGAAGGCGACGCCGCGCAGGCCCAGCAGGAACGCGTCGTCGATTCGGCCACCTACCTCTCCGAGCACATGGCCGAGGCCCCGGTCCTGGTGCTCGGTTGCACCGCCGGCCGCGTCGACGGAGCTCCGGCGATGATGGCAGCGTCGTCGATGGGCAACATCCTTCCCGGCATGTGGAGCTTCATGCTCGCTGCCCGCGCCCGCGGATTGGGTACCGCGTGGACCACGATCTCGTTGATGATGGAGAAAGAGGTCGCCGACATCGTCGGCATCCCGTTCGACGAGGTCCAGCAGGCGTGCCTCACACCGCTCGCCCACACCGTGGGCACCGACTTCAAGCGGGCGATGCGCCCCGATCCCGACACGATCATCCACTGGGACACCTGGTGACACCCGGGCGTCGCGACCTGGCGCTCGCCACGAAGGGGTTCATGCCCGCCGACGAGGGCGATGCTCTCTGGGATGCCGCCGTTGCCGCCGGCGCAGCCGTACCCGGTACTCCCATGTTGGAGGTCGGTTCGTACTGCGGCCGCTCCACCGTGTGGCTCGGTGACGCCGCGGAGCGCTGCGGGGTCGTGCTGTTCGCGGTCGATCACCACCGGGGGTCGGAGGAGAACCAGGCCGGCTGGGAGCATCACGATGCCGAGGTCGTCGACCCTCGTACGGGGAAGATGGACACGCTGCCGTTCTTCCGGTCGGCGATGCACGACGCCGACCTCGAGGCCACCGTGGTCGCCGTCGTCGGGCGATCACCCCTCGTTGCGTCGGCGTGGACCACGCCGCTGTCGTTCCTCTTCATCGATGGCGGTCACGGCGACGAACCGGCCCGCCTCGACTACGAGGGCTGGACGCCCCACGTGGCGGTCGGTGGCACCCTGGCGATCCACGACGTGTTCCCCGACCCGGCCGATGGCGGACGTCCCCCGTACGAGCAGATCTTCCGTCCCGCCCTCGAGTCCGGCCGGTTCCAGCTCGTGTCGGCGACCGGGTCGCTACGCGTGCTGCGTCGAGTCGACTGACGAACGGTTCGCCTGCCACGCGCCGAACTGGCGCACCACCACGAACCGCTGCCGGTCGACGTAGAGCAGCAGCGCAGCTCCGATCGACATCACCGACGCGGCGACGATGCCCAGCGTGCCGGTGGATCCGGTCGCGTAGAGGGCGCCGCCGAGCAGTGGCCCGAACACCCGCCCGAGCGCCATGACCGCCTGGGCGTCGCCGGCGCGTTCCTCCGGGAAGGTCGATCGAGCGGCGAGCAGCGCGAACGCGGCGGGCACGCCCATGAAGAACACGAACCCCCAGCCGACGATCGCCACGGAGAACCACAGGCCGCTGCGCGACACGGCGATCATCACTGCGCACACCGCCGTCAGCAGGAACCAGATGCCCGCCGGCCCGCGTCGGCCGGTCCAGCGCGCGGACGGGATCGAAGCGAGCGCGTTGCCGCTGAACAGCAGCGACACCGTCACCGGTGACAGCCCGTCGAGTTCCACGCCGATCGCCGCGGCGTAGACGAACACCGACGACCCGCCGAGGGTGAGCGCACACAGTCCGACGAGGATGGCCTTGGCCGCACGCGTCGCGGCGTGACGTGTCCGGTGAGGCCGGAGCCTGTCGACGCGCGGGACCTGGCGAGCGAACGCGAGCGGTACGGCGGTGACGACAGCCAGCAGCATGAAGAGCCAGCGGAGCCCGGCCGATTCCAGGACGATCGCGATCATCGGGGAGACGAGCACGCCGACGAGCGGGCCGACGACCGCGACATCGCCCGTCTTGCCGGCGTCGCCGAACGCTGCCTGCCAGGCGATCCAGGCGGCGAGGCCGAGCGACAGCCCGCTGACGAACCGGAGCGCCGCCAGCAGCTCGAACGTCGGCGCAGCAGCGGAACCGAGGTTCGCCAGCACGCCGAGCATCGCGCCGATGACGAAGATGGTGCGCACCGGCCGCAGGAAGCGCCCCCCGACCCACGAGGCGACGACGAAACCCGCCAGTTGGGTCGTCGACATCAGCCCGGCGGTGCCGACGGTGACATCGAACTCGTCGGCCACCGAGGGCAGGAGGAACGGGGTGGCGGCGAACACCGCTGTGCTGGTGGCGATCGCCGTCAGGAGCGCAGCCGGTACCGTCGGTTTCGCCGCGGCGAGGAGACGGAGCGGAGCGGTCAAAGCTCAGTCACCGAATTCGCGGCGCAGGTCGTCACGAGCGGCGACGATCACGTCGCGGACCTGATCGCTGAGCGATTGGACGTCGTCCATGGTGAGGCCCTCGGTGCTGATCGGTTCGAGGACGCGGACCTCGGCCTCGGCGTTGCCGAGACGCCAGTCGTGCTTGCGGAGTGCGTCGCGCGTGCCGTACACGGCGAGCGGCAGGATCGGGACCTGAGCCTCGATGGCGAGCCGGAAGGCTCCGGTCTTGAACGGACGCAGCTCACCGGTCTTCGAACGGGTTCCCTCCGGGAAGATCATCACCGACACGTTGGTCGACAGCCGTTCACGGGACGCTTCCATCGCCTTGGCGATCGACTCGGCGTCGCCACGCTCGAGCGGGATGTCGCGGGCGAGGCGCATCATCCAACCCACGAGCGGGATGCGCAGGATCTCGATCTTCGACATCCACTTCATCTCGGTCGGCAGATGCGAGATCAGCAGGATGTCGACGAAGCTCTCGTGGTTGGACACCACGACGTAGGGGCGCCGCATGTCGTCGGGCAGGGTGCCCGACGTGCGGAACTTCCACAGCGGCGTCAGGCGCTCGTGGGCGACGGTGAGCTTGCGGAAGAGGTAGCCCGCCGCGTAGGCGCCCTTGTCGAACGGCATCGTGACGAGTCGCACGACGGCGACCATCGGCGTCCAGACGATCACGATCACACCGAGCATCAACCAGCTCCAGATCGAGAACACCGTGCGGGCCAACGCCGACTCCATGCGAAGGAACGTAACAGTCGGACCGGGCGGTGATCAGAACGGTACGAAGACGTCGCTTGCCGGGGTGGCACGCGTGATCGCGTCGACGGCCAGCACGACCGCGGCAGCGGTGTAGGAGGTGTGTTCGTCGAACGGGAACAGCACGGGTTCCGGGTAGACGATGCCCGTCCAGTACGACCCGTCGTCGCGGCGGTGGGTACGCGTCCACTGCAGGAGGTCGGTCGCTGTTGCCGTGTCGCCGATGGCGGCGTACGCGAGCGCGCACTCGGCGGTCTCCGACGCGGTGATCCACGGTTCGTCGCTGACGCAGCGGATGCCGAGGCCCTCCATGGCGAAGACCTCCCAACCATCGGCCATCCGCGCCTTGGCGGCCTCGCCGGTGAGGACACCGGTGAGCACCGGGTAGTACCAGTCCATCGCCCACCTGGTCTTCGGTTCGAACGCATCCGGTCGGGTGCGAACCGACTCCGCCATCACGTCGGCCGCGGCGATCCAGCCGGGTCGTGGATCGCCCACGCTCTCGCCGAGACGGGCACCGCATCGCAGCGCATGCTGGATGCTCGACGTGCCGGTGAGCAGGGCGTAGTCCCACGGGCGTGCGTCCGGCTCGATCGCCCAGAGGGGGAGGCCGTCGTCGCGCCGCAACGACAGGACGAACTCGAGCGCACGTTCGACGGTTGGCCACAGATTCTCGGCGAAACCGCGATCCCACGTGTTGCGGAGATGGTGGCAGACACCGGTGGCGATGTAGGCGCACACGTTGGTGTCGAGCTTCGCGTCCTCGACCGTTCCGTCGGCGTGGTAGTAGGCGTGCCACGAGCCGTCGAGGCGCTGGGTGTCGGCGAGCCATTCGTACGCCCGCTCGGCCTCGGTGTGGAAGCCGGCGACGTCGAGCGCCATCGCGGTCTCGACGTGGTTCCACGGATCGCAGTGGCCACCGGGGAACCAGGGGATCATGCCGGTGTCGAGCTGCAGTGAGGCGAGGTGTTCGCCGGTGACGTGCAATTCGTCGGCGCTGAGCACGCCCGGCAGATCGGGGACGTGCGTCATCGTGCGTGTTCCGCCTGCTTGACGCCGTAGAACACGATGCTCTTGCCCATCACGGGCGACAGCACACGGTCCGCGATCCTCGTCGACGCCGGCTGCTCCATGATGTCCCACTCCAGGAACTCGCGGTACTTCTTCACGGCCGGGTGATCGTCGTTGCGGGGGCCGACGGCGCACTTGAGCCACCAGTAGGGCGAGTGCAGCGCGTGGGCGCGGTGGCTGCCCTGCAGGTCGAGACCCGCGGTGCGGAGTTTCGCCGACAACTCGGTGGAGCTGTAGATGCGAACGTGGCCGCCTTCGCTCTTGGGGGCGTGGTATTCGTCGGACAGCATCCAGTTGATCTTCTCCGGGAACCACGCGGGTACGGTCGCGGCGAAGTGACCGCCCGGCTTGAGGACGCGGACCATCTCGGCGATCGCGGACACGTCGTCCTGGATGTGTTCGAGCACCTCGGAGGTGATGACCACGTCGAAGGAGTCGTCGGCGAACGGGAGCCTCGTGGCGTCGCCGCGCAGCACGCCCTTGAAACGCTCGAGATCGATCTCACCCGCGTCGACCATCCCGCCCAGGGTGGCGCGGGTCTCGACGACCTCGTCCTCGGCGTAGTCGAGGGCGACGACATCGGCGCCGCGGCGGGCGCACTCGAACACGTGACGGCCGAAGCCGGCTCCGACATCGAGGACGCGGTCACCGGCTGCCAGGCCGAGTTGATCGAAGCGGATCGTCAGCACGTCACAGCCGTCCGTTGGTGCGCAGTTTGGCGACGTTCTGGGGCATGGCCAGCACCTCGCGGTACTGCTCGACGGTCTGCTCGGCGCACTTCTTCCAGGTCCAACGGTCGAGGACCCGTTGGCGGCCGGCGGCGCCGACCCTGGCGCGCAGCTCCGGGCTGTCGAGGCCGCGGGTGATCGCGGCGGCGAGCGAGTCGACGTCGCCGGCCGCACAGCCGATGACCGTCTCGCCGTCGATGCCGGTCACCTCGGGCAGGGCGCCGCCATCGGTGGCGACGAGCGGCGTGCCGGAGCACATCGCCTCGATGGCGGGCAGGCTGAAGCCCTCGTACAGGCTCGGTACGACGGCCATCTCGGCTTCGGCGTACAACTCGACGATGCGTTCGTCGGTGACGCCCGAGACGAACTCGATGTGCGGGGCCAGGCCGTAGGAGTCGATCAGGTCCATCGAGTGTCCTGGGCGCGGCTTGCCGATGATCGTGAGCGTGATGTCGCGCTCGGTACGGAGCTTCGCCATCGCCTCCAACAGGTACGAGAGCCCCTTGAGTGCGACGTCGGCGGACGCCGTGGTGATCAGGCGACCCGGCCGGCGCTCGACCTGGGGGAGTGGCTTGAAGAGTTCGGGATCGACGCCGACGGGCACGAGGCGCATGCGGTCGACCTCGACACCCATGTCGGTGTGGATGTCGTCGATCGAGTTCTGGCTGACGACCACGATGCGGGGCATCTTCGAGGCGACCTTGCCCTGCATCTTCACGAACGAATACCAGCGGCCGACCGAGAAGCGGCGGGCCAGGGTCTTCGCGTGACTCATCTCGAGTGCACGGTCCTTCGTGATCGGATGGTGCAGCGTGACGATCGTGGGGATCTTCTCCTCGATCTTCAAGATGCCGTAGCCGAGGCACTGGTTGTCGTGCACGAGGTCGAACTCGTGGGCGCGGGGCTTCAGCTCGCGGGCGGCGCGGGCGCTGAACGCCAGCGGCTCGGGGAACACGCCGGTCATGAACACGGCCATCTCGAGTGCGTCCTCGCGGGTCTTCAACTCCCAGAACCCGGGAAACCGTCCGGGGAAGTACTCGTTGAACGTGTCGAGGCTGGGGAGCTTCGTGAGCGTGACCCGGTCGTCGAGGATCGGGTACGGCTGGCCGCCGAACACCTCGACGGTGTGGCCGAGATCGACGAGGGCCTTCGTCAGGTGGCGGGTGTAGACGCCCTGACCGCCGACGTGTGGCTTGCCGCGGTAGGTGAGGTACGCGATCTTGAGCGGGGCGTCAGGATCGAGGACGGACGTCGACATCCGAGCGAGGCTATCGGCGCACCATTACCCCCCAGTAACCGACCCGTCACCAGGAGATCGTCATCCTGAGGGTCAGCGGAGTACCGGAGGTGACGACGTGGGGTGCGAGGTTGAAGGCGTCGGGTGGGCCTGACTGGGGCTCGACACACGTGGCGTGGGCCATGTGGTCGAACACCACCACGTGGTCGCTGCCGGATGCGACCCGCACGACCGGCGCGGTCGGACGGTCGTAGACGAGCTCGACCGGACCGGGGACGATGAAACAGTCGTCCCACGGTGCGCGAGTCGGCTCGACGAGCGATCCGGTCGGCAGGCCGAACTCGTCGCGTTCGTACATGGCCGTCGGCGAGAACTCCAGCCGGTCCGGTTTGCGGAACCATGGGTGCCAACCGATCTCGGCCGGGAAGTCCGTACCCGTCGACTCCAGCGTCAGGGTCACGACGACTCGGTCGTCGAACACGGCGATCACCTGACTTGCGGTTCCCCCGAACTCCCACGCCAGCGGGATCGTGGCGGAACAGGACGACGCCGAGGTCAGCACCGGGGTGGGCCATGCGCGATCGAAGACCAGCCCGTGGATGGCGTGGGCCCGCTCGGGACCGTCGCCGTCGCGGTGGTTGATCGGGAGTCGGTGCTCGATGCCACCGAAGGTGAATCGGCCGTTGCGGATCCGGCCGGCCCACGGCGCCATCGGATACGAACCCCACAGCATCGGATCGGCCGTTTCGCCAGCCGGGGGATCGACCAGGAGCGGCTGGTCGCCGACCTCGATCTGGCCGATGCGGCAGCCGGCTGTGGGGTCGACGGTGACGACGACGTCACCGGCGCGCAGGGTCAGGATCGGATCGTCGTGGGTCACCGGGCGATACTGCACCGATGCGAGCGCTCGTGCAACGTGTGGTCCGCGCCGAGGTGACGAGTCGAGGGTCTCCCGACGCCGACTGGGAGGTCGCCGGTTCGATCGGGCCCGGGCTGTGCGTACTCGTCGGGGCCACGCACACCGACACCGAAGCGCTGGCCGACAAGCTGGCCGACAAGCTCTGGGGCCTGCGGATCTTCGACGACGAGTCGGGCGTGATGAACCGCTCGGTCGCCGACGTCGGTGGATCGCTGCTCGTCGTGAGCCAGTTCACCCTGTACGGCGATACTGCGAAGGGTCGTCGACCGAGCTGGATCGCCGCCGCTCGTCCCGAGCAGGCCGAACCGCTCGTCGATCGAGTCGTCGAACGGCTCCGGTCGCTCGGTGCGACCGTCGAGACCGGGCGGTTCCGCACCGACATGCGCGTCGACCTCGTCAACGACGGCCCGGTCACCCTCCTGCTCGACGTCGACTGACGCGTCGCAGCCACCGCTCGCTCGCGTTCTGCGTCAGCGCACACGCGGGTTTCGGTGATGTGTGCCGACGCAGAGACCAGGCCCGGTTTCTGTGTCAGCGCACACGCACGATTCGGCGATGTGCGCTGACGCAGACGGCGGGCTGCTGCGAATCAGGAGGGCTGCGGCCGGCGGCGGCTGAAGGCGATCGACAGGCCGAGCAGCGCCATGAGGGCGGCGATGACCGGACCGTCGCCGAGGTTGGTGTACCACGTGCGACCGGTGCGCAGTTCGATCGTGTCGTAGAGCACCCGCTGCTCGCTCACCGCGGTCCGTTGGAGGACGTTGCCGTCGCTGTCGACGATGGCGGTGAACCCGGTCGGAGCGGCCTGCACGACCCAGCGTCCGTTCTCGATCGCTCGGAGGCGGCTCGACGCCACCTGCTGGGTCTGCACGATCGTGCCGGTGTAGCTCGCCCCGTTCGTCGGGTTGACGATCGCCTCGGCGCCGAGTTTCACCCCTTCACGGGCGCGACCCGCGAAGAACACCTCCCAGGAGATCACCACGCTCAGCCGGGTGCCGTCGGGCAGGTCGAGGGTCGCCGGTTCGGTACCCTTGATCGCATCTCGACCGACCTGGCCGACGGGCGCGCCCACGGCCTCCAGGAGGCCGCGCAGCGGGACGTACTCGCCGTACGGCACCCGACGGACCTTGACGTACGACCCGAGGATCTCGCCGTCCTCGCCGACCAGGATCTGCGAGTTGATCCGGGGGTCCTCGGTGACGCCGACGGCGAAGGGCGCCTCGAGCCGGGCGGCTTCGGCAGCGATCAGCCCGGCGATCTCCGAGCCTTCGAACACGTCGACGTCGATCGTGTTCTCCGGCCACAGGACCAGGTCGAGGTCGGTCCCGGTGGGGATCGAGCCCGTTGCGGCGAGATGGCGTTCGGTGACGAGCCGGGGTGGCACGTCGAGTGCGCTCGTGCCCTGTTCGCCGCCTCCCTGCACCGCGGCGATCTCGAGTGTCTCGCCGGTGGCGGTGCCGCGCGGCGCCACGAACGAGACCGCCACGATCACGACGACCGCGCCGAGAGCGATCGCCGCCTGAGGCGCGTCGCGGACACGGGAACCGCCGTCGCGGTCGCGGACCTGCCGGCCGACGTCGACCAACGACATGCCGAGCTGGAACACCAGCCACGTCAGCGCGATGACACCCCCGACTCGAACGACCCCGACGAGCGGACCACCGACCTGCGACATACCGAGCGTTGCCAGCGGCACGCCCCCGAACGGGAAGGAGAACCGCACCGCCTCGGCCAGGGCATGCGCGGCCGGACGGCCGATCACCCGCCACGGCCCGACGGGAGCGACCAGTTCGGCAACCAGGTGGAATCCGGCGAACACCGATCCGGCCACCACGTATCCCGGCATCGTCAGCTGCACCATCCACGCCATCCCGAGGTACATCCAGCCGGCGCCGAACAGGTAGCCGAGCAGCATCCGCTGACGCGCTGACGGTGCTCGGCCGAGCGCGACCTCGAAGAGCATCACGCCGATCAGCGCCAGTGGCCAGAAGCCCCAGGGCGGCAGCGACAACGCAACCAACGTGCCCGCTCCGAGGGCGAGCGCGGGTCGGGCGACACGCTCGCGGACCGGGCGGGGCTCGGTTCGCGACCCGTCGGGGTCGTGGTTGCTCAAGTGGCCAACGCGAGGCTGACGACGATGCGCTGGGCCGTCGAGCCGAGTGGGTGGCACGCGAAGAGCGTGGCGGTGGGAGTGTCGGTGGGGTTCGTGACCCAGATGGCGTCGGGCGTGACGATCTGGGTGCCGGTGACGAGGTAGGTGTGTACGCCGGCGTCGGTGGTGAAGACCACCTCGTCGCCCGGCTCGAGGGAGTCGAGGTGGCGGAACTCGGCACCGTGGCTCGTGCGGTGCCCGGCCACCACGACGTTGCCGATCTGGCCGGGCATCGCCGTGCCGGGCCAGTGGCCCGGCCCGCGGTCGAGTGTGGTGAGGCGGATGCCGTCGTGCAGCTCGGCGTCGAGGCCCACCTTCGGGATCGAGATCCGACCGAGGACCGGGTTGTTCTCCGCGCCGCGCGGATCCGGCGGCGGCGCGATCGGCGCCGTGACCTGCCTGGGCAGCGTCGTCGTGGTCGTGGTGGTCGTGGTGGTCGTGGTGGTCGTGGTGGTGGTGGGTGCCGTGGTGGTGGTCGGCGCGAGCGTGGTGATGGCGGAGCTGGCGTCGAACGACGAGACGGTTTCGGGGTTCGATCCCGAGGCGAACACGAGGAAGCCGCCGACGAGCGCGATGGCGGCGATCGCCATCGCGACCCGAGCGGCAGTTCGCCGGATGATCGACGGCCGATCGGTCGCGGTCATGGCGTCGATTCTTCCAGATCCTCGAAATGAGTGCCCGCGCGGCGGGCGATCATCGTTCCCGACCGGACACATGCCGGGATTCCGATGCCCCGGAACCCCGCACCGGTGACGAACAGCCCGTCGGGCAGTGCGCGGTCGACCGCCACGACCCAGTCGGGATGGTGCGGCCGGTACTGGGCGAATGCGCCGGGCCACCGGGTGATCCGCGTCTCGATCGGGTCGAACCTCACACCGAGGTGGTGTTCGAGATCGGCGAGCACGGCGGCGAGCGCTTCGTCGTCGGTCAGGTGCATCACGTCGGCGCCGTCACGACCGAGCGACACCCGGAGGATCTCGCCGCCGGCCGGCGGGCGCCAGTGCCCCCACTTCTGCGATGCGAACGATGCCGCGGTCACGTCTCGCTGCACCGGTTTCGGCACGAGGTAGCCGCTCAGCCCGCGCAACCGGTCGGGCCACTGGGCGGCGGCGACGTGCAGCGTCACCATGATCACGTCGGCGGTCTCGGCATCCCTCAGCAGTGCGGAGGCGGCGGGGGCGGTCTCGGCGAGGATCGAGCCCGTCACGGTCGCCGGTGTCGCGAACACGATTGCGTCGAAGACGTCTGGGTCGTGGTCGTCTCCGGTGACGAGCCGCCACCGGCCGTCGTCCGTCGCCACGACCGCCTCGATCGACGCCGCCATGCGCAACGTGCCACCGGCGGCGGTGAACGACGCCGCCGTCGCCTCGATCAGCGCCGCCATTCCGCCGCGCGGCGCAGCGAAGATCGGGCTCGTCGCCGCCGTTGCGGTGCCTTGCGCCGCTCGCTGGCGGCGCGCTGCGAGCAGCAGGCTGCGGTTTCCGGCCGCGAGCGCGGCGAGCTGGGGGACCTCGGCGAGGCTGAACCGGTCGGTGTCGGTGGCATAGATGCTGCCGACGAGTGAGTCGACGAGGTACTCGTGCACCTCGTCGCCGAAGCGGGCGCGGACGAAGGCTCCGATCGAGTCGGCTTCGGTCGACGTCCGGGGGAGCAGCGGTTCCAGCGCGGCGCGTGCCTTGCCCCGCCACGTCAGCAGCTTCGTCGTCGCGAGCGGGCGCAACCGTCCGGGGACCCCGAGGAGGAGTCCGTCGGGAATCGGGTGCAGACCGTCGCGCCAGACGGCGGCGCCGACCGGTTCGGGTGACACGAGGTCGCCGCCGAGCCCGACCCGGTCGGCGAGCGCCGTCGCCTCGGGAACACGCGCGAGGAACGCGTCGGCTCCTTCGTCGACGTCGGCCACACCGGCGAATGCGCTGGTGGCGATCCTGCCGCCGAGCCGGTCGGTCGACTCGTACACGACGACGTCGGTGTCCGGGTCGGCATCGCGGAGGGCGAGCGCCGCGGCGAGCCCGCTGATGCCCGCACCGACCACGGCGATGCGGCGGCTCATCGTCAGCTCCCGAGCGCGGCGACGACCCGGTCGGCGAGCGCCGCCATCACCGTCGGGTCGTCGTTGACGCATGCCGTGCGGTCGAACGCGAGGCCGTGGGACTCGGCGCGCTGTGCTGCCTCGATGTCGAGGTCGAACAGCACTTCGAGGTGGTCGGCCACGAACCCGCAGGCGCACACGATCACGCCGGCCACGTCGGAGCCGGCCGTGGCGCGCTCCTCGCCGAGGCCGTCGATCACCTCGAGGATGTCGGGTCCGATCCACGGCTCGGGCGTCCGGCCGGCCGACTGCCACGCCAGTTGCCAGTCGCTGCCCTCGCTGAGCCCGACCGCTGCCGCGACCGCCTCAGCCGTGGAGCGCAGTTCGTCCGGGTAGGGATCGCCGGCGTCGATGATCCGTTGCGGCAGCGAGTGAGCGGTGAACAGCACCCGCACGGCACCCCCGGTGCGCTCGCGCATCGCCGCCACCCGGGCGCTCAGGTCGTCGGCGAGGAACGTGACGAACGCCGGCTCGACGGCCCAACTCTCGATGCCGACCACCTGTGGCGACTCGTCGGACTCGTCGACGCCCTGTCGCGTCCGGTCGAGGTACTGACCGATCGAGTACGACGAGTAGTGCGGCGCGAGGACCAGGCCGACGACTGCGTCGACGCCTGAATCGGCCAGCTCTCGGGCGGCGACCTCGACCTTCGGCTCGGCGTGCTTGAGCCCGAGGGCGACCGTGAAGCGGCCCGCCTGACGCTCGTCGAGCGCGGCCTGGAGGGCGTCGCGCTGTGCCTCGGTGAGCTGCGCGAGCGGTGACACTCCACCGATCGCTGCGTACCGGGCGGTCAGGTCGGCCAACGCCTCGGGTGTCGGCGGCCGACCCCGACGGATGTCGGTGTAGTACGGCTCGATCTCGTCGGGGTGGCGCGGGGTGCCGTAGGCCATCAGCAGCACCGCAACGGCAGCCGACTCGGCGATGGGTTCGGGGGCGGTCATGACCGTTCTCCTTCGGGGGGTGTGCCGGAACTCGTGGCGGTGCGCTCGTGGACGAGATCGACGACGGCCTGCAGCACGCCGGGATCGGTGTCGGGGTTCACGCCGTGGCCGAGGTTGAAGATGTGACCGGGGTGCCGGCCCCCGTCCGGTCGGACGTTGTCGCTCAGCACCTGTTCGGTGCCCTCGAGCGCCGGCACCGTTCCGGCGAGCACGAGTGCCGGATCGAGGTTGCCCTGCACGACGAGGTCGTCGCCGAGCCGGGCACGGGCGTCGCCGATCCGCGTCCGCCAATCGAGCCCGATCACGGTGGCCCCCGTGTCGTACATCGACTCGAGCAGATGGTCGCATCCGATGCCGAAGTGGATCCCCGCGGCGTCGGGGTGGCGGCGACGGAGTTCGCGGAACACGTGGCGCGAGTGGGGCAGGACGTAGCGGTCGTAGTCGCGGCGGCTCAGCGAACCCGCCCACGAGTCGAAGAGCTGAAACGCCGCGGCACCGTGCGTGAGCTGCGCGTCGATGAACGTGATCGCGGACTCGGCGAGCCGTTCCATCACCTCGTGCCAGAGCACTTCGTCGGTGTGGATCAGCGCTTTCGTGTAGCGATAGTCCTTGCTCGGACGGCCTTCGATCAGATAGCTCGCGACGGTGAACGGCGCGCCGGCGAACGCCAGGAGCGGGACGTCGAGTTCGGCCACGAGCCGTTCGACCGTGGCGATGACGTAGTCGATGTCGTCGAACTCCAGCGGTCGCAAGCGCTCGATGTCGCCGCTCGAACGCAACGGATGTTCCGCGACCGGCCCCGTGCCGGGGGCGACGTCGATTCCGAAGCCGACGGCATGCGGCGCGACGACGATGTCGCTGTACAGCACGGCCGCGTCGACGCCGTAGCGGCGCACGGGCTGCAGGGTGATCTCGGCCGCGAGATCGGGCTGCTTGATCGCATCGAGGATCGATCCCTCGCCGCGGACGGCTCGGTACTCCGGAAGCGAACGCCCGGCCTGGCGCATGAACCACACCGGCGTATGGGGCCCGGGCCGGCCGTTCGCGGCCGCCAGGAATGCGCTCGCGGCAGGAGGCGCATCGTCACGTTCGGCAAGGGCGTCCATCGGCCGATCACGCTACCGCCGGGTTCCGCCGGGCTGCCGAACGGGACCGGTTGCGACGCCGGGTCGTGACCACGGCGTCGGCCGATAGCATTTCTTGACCCCGTTATGACCCAGCAGCACCCCGATCTCGCTGACGAGCAGGCCTACATCGACCACGCGTACGACTGTCTGCGCGTGAGCCGTGAGGCCGCCTGGAGGCTTCGCGACCTCAACGAGGCCGACCTCGGTGGCACGTTCCAGGCGCGTTTCGAGCGCAACGCCTTCGACGAAGCGCTGCTGAAACGGCTTGCCGACCTCGATCTCGGCAACGCATCGCTGGTGTTCGGTCGCATCGATCGCTCGGCGGAGGCGCCCGAGGCGACCGAGAGCTTCCACATCGGGCGGCTCGCCGTGGCCGACGAGGATCGCGAGCCCGTCGTGGTCGACTGGCGGGCGCCGGTCGCCGAGCCGTTCTACCGGGCGACCGGCCGCAACGCGATGGGGCTGCTGCGGCGGCGCCACTTCGCCGTCGATGGCCACAAGCTGCTCGGGATCGAGGACGAGCTGTTCGGCGAGGGCCACCTCGGGCTGGGCCACGACGACGGACTCGATGGTGGTGGCGATGGTGCATCGTCGACCCCCGAGGGATTGCGCGGGTACTCCACCCTGCTCGCCGCGCTCGAACGGGGACGCACCGGCACGCTCGGCGACATCGTCGCCACGATCCAGGGCGAGCAGGACGAGATCATCCGTTCGCCCCAGCACGGCGTGCTCGTCGTGCAGGGCGGGCCGGGCACCGGCAAGACGGTCGTGGCGCTCCACCGCGCTGCCTACCTCCTCTACACCCACCGGTTCCCGCTCGAGGACCAGGGTGTCCTCGTGATCGGCCCGAACCGGGTGTTCCTGCGCTACATCGAACGGGTCCTGCCGTCGCTCGGCGAGGCTGGCGTCGAGCAGGTCGTGCTCTCCGATCTCGTCCCCGGGGTCGACTTCCTTCGACCCGGCGACCGCGTGGGCGCCGACTCGCCGACCGCCGCCCGGCTCAAGGGTGACGTCCGGATGTCCGACGTGATCGACCAGGCGATCACCGATCGGGAGCGCCCGTTGCGCGACGACCTGGTCATCCCGTTCCGTACCGGCTACGTGCGGCTCCGGGTCGAGGAGTCCGCCCGGATCGTCAAGGCGGCGCGCCGCCGGTTCCGGCGCCACAACAGCGGGCGTCGATTCGTCGAGACCGAGGTGTGGTCCGCGCTCGCGGCCAGCTTCCACGACAGCGAGATCGGGCCCCACCAGGTGAAGGACACGCTGCGCGGCACCACCGAGATCCGCGAGGCGCTCGACCGGATGTGGCCGCTGCTCACCCCGGCGCAACTGCTCCACGACCTGTTCGGTTCCAAGGCGTTGCTCAAGCTCGCTGCGCGAGGTGTCCTCGACGAGACCGAGGCGTTGGCCCTCTTCCGGCCCCGCAGCGAATCGGTCCACGATGTGCGGTGGACGCCCGCCGACGTCGCGCTGCTCGACGACGCCCGCGACGTGCTCGGACCCAAGCCCGGTCGCAACGGGAAGATCGACGATGCCGACGAGATCCGCACGTACGGCCACATCGTGATCGACGAGGTCCAGGACCTCACCCCGATGCAGCTGAAGATGGCCACCCGACGCTCGCTCAACGGCGCGATGACGATCGTCGGCGACCTCGCGCAGGCCACCGGGCCATTGGCGCCGTCCGACTGGGACCAGGTGCTCGACCACCTCCCGGACCGCAAGCCGGCGCGGGTGATCGGACTGTCGGTCGGCTACCGGATCCCCGGCCAGATCATGGAACTCGCCAACAAGGTGATGGCGGTCGCGACTCCCTCGTTGCGCTCACCGGTGTCGGTGCGCGTCGGCGATGCGATGCCCGTCATCGTGCGCGCCGAGGGCGCCGACGCGCTCGGCGCGACGGTCGCCTCCGAGGTGATCTCCCTCACCGGTGCCCTGCCGGGCGCCAGCCTCGGCGTGATCGCACCCGACGCGATGATCGACGAACTGTCCGAGCACCTCACCGCAGCGGGCGTCAACCACGGCACGGCCACGCGCACCGGGCTCGACGACGGGGTCACCCTCGTGCCGGTCAGCGTGGTGAAGGGGCTCGAACTCGACGCGGTGGTCGTGGTCGAGCCGGCACAGATCGTGTCCGATCACGAACACGGGATGCGATCGCTGTACGTGGCGCTGACGCGGCCCACCCAGCGCCTGAGCGTCGTCCACGCCGACGAGCTCCCCGAGCCGCTGCGTTGACATGTCGTTCGTCGCCATCCCCGTCGTCGACCTGACCGAGTGGGACGGCCCGGACGACGATCGGGCCGGGCTGGCGGCGCGGGTGCGGTCGATCTGTCACGAGGTCGGGTTCTTCCACCTCGTGGGCCACGGCATCGAGCCGGACTTCATCGACCGGCACCTGCACCAACAGCGTCGCTTCTTCGATCTCGACGAGCACGACAAGGCCAGCATCGACAAGGCGTTGTCACCACATTTCCGTGGCTGGGAGCGCGTCGGTGCCGAACTCACCGGCGGTCGCCCCGACCTGCGCGAGCAACTCGACCTGTCGAGCGAGCACCCCGTTCGCGGGCTCGATGTCGACCCGCCGTACCTGCGACTCGACGGTCCGAACCAATGGCTCGACGAGGCGGTCCTGCCGGGCTTCCGCGAGCACATGGCCGAGTACTTCTCCCGGATGTCGGCGCTTGCCGACCGGCTCCTCGAGGTGTTCTCGGTCGGTCTCGGTCTCGCGCCGGAGCATCTCCGCGATGTGTTCGGCGAGCGTCCGTTGTCGTTCGTGAAGCTCATCGACTACCCGCCGACACCTCCCGACGGTGCGGGGGTCAACCCGCACCACGACGCCGGCTTCCTCACGTTGCTGCTCCAGCACGACGTCGGCGGCCTGCAGGTGCAGAATCCCGACGGCGTCTGGATCGACGTGCCGCCTCGTCACGACGCATTCGTCGTCAACCTCGGTGAGATGCTCCAGGAGATGACCGGCAACTACTTCGTGGCGACGACCCATCGTGTGATCGCCGGCGAGCATCGGCAGTCGTCGGCGTGGTTCCACGGGCCCGACCTGACCACCCGGCTGGATCCGCTCCCGCTCGATGCGCAGTTCGCCGAGGCGGTGGCGGCGAGCCCGCGCCATGCCGGCGCAGGCTTCATGGCGCGACACAACGAGATCGCGGCCGGCGTCGACGGGATCGGCAGTGCTGCAGGTGCCGGGGTGTACGGCCAACAGCTGTGGAACTACTACTGCCGCAGCTACCCGGCCAATGTCGCCCGGCACCATCCCGACGCTGTGGGCTGAACCCGACCCGCAGTGCTCGGGTGCGGTGGCGGTGGTCAGCCGTCGCCCGTGTAGCGATCGACGAGGTCGGTGAGGATCGAGAACGCCTTGTCGGCGTCGGCGGGTCGCACGCGCACCACGGCGTTGCGGGCCATGTCGACGGTGGTCTGGATGCCACCCACGAGGTCGGGCCGGGACGCCTCGACCTCGGGCTGGGCGACGACCCAGATCGCTTCGATCTGGCGGAGGGTCGCTCGTTCGTCGCCGTCACCGGAGATCTGTGCGCTGAGCCGGCTCATCTCTGCGGACAGCTCGGGGAGGAGTTCGGTGGCGGTTCCGACGATCGGCACGGTGGTGGTGGCGATCGTGCCGTCGCCGTCGGTGGCGGCGGCCGGAGTGCCGGCGTCGACGTCGACGACGGTTTCGGCGCAGGCGGACACGCCGAGTGTCAACGCGCTGATCGCAGCCAGTGTGACCACCGTGAGCCGGTTCACGAGGTGACCAGGATCCGTTCGCTGGCGAACGAACCGACGCCGATGTGGCGGCCGTCGATCTCGACCGTGAGCGTGCCGTCGGGTGAGGCAGCGGTGACGACACCGCGGTTGCCGGGCTGGATCGCCGACGCTTCGAGGAACTCCAGCAGGCCCGGCTCGAACTCGAGCTCTTCGGTGATGCGTCGCACCGTGAACGGTGACCCCACGGTGACGTTCGACAGTGGGGCGGAATCGGGCGCCTCGTAGCCCGACCCGGGGATCGGGTTGCCGTGCGGGCAGGTCGTGGGTTCGCCGAGCAGGTCGTTGAGCGCCCGTTCGACCGAGTCGCTCATGATGTGCTCCCACTTGCCGGCCTCGTGGTGCGCCTCGGCCCAGGAGAGCTTGAGGACGTCGGTGAGGAACACCTCGGCGAGACGGTGCCGACGCACGACCCGCTCTCCGAGTCGGCGGCCGGCCTCGGTGAGATGGATGCCGTCGTCGGAGCTGATCAGGCCTTCGGTCTCGAGGCGCTTCATCATCTCGCTGACCGCTGGGCGGGACACCTGCAGCCGTTCGGCGATGCGCGCCTGGATCACCTCGACATCGTCCTCGTGCAGCTCGAAGATGCACTCGCAGTATTCCTCGAACGCGGGATGGTGCTCACCGCTCGCAGGCATGCGGCGATCCTACCGGGAGCCCTCTCGCCCCGCCCCCGGCCGGATGGTCAGGACTGGAGGCGCCGGAGCCAACTCTCGGCGTAGCGGAGGCGTCGTTCGAGCTGCTCGGTGGTGGCCGTGGCGACGCGGGTGACGCCGGCGAGGCGGTTCATCTCGCCCTGCACCCTGGCGTGGTTCCACCCGGTGATGTCGACGAGGCGTTTCGCGACGTGGGCGTTGCGGGTGCGCAGGTCGTCCTTGCGTTCGGCGACGCTCAGCGAACCCGCTGGGACGTGGCCTGCGGCGGTGGGGACGTCGGGGAGGTCGAGGCTCAACGACGGATCGGCGACGAATTGCGGTTCGCCGATCTCCAGCTCGTCGTCGTAGCGAGTGGCGGTGAGATCGTCGGGCGAGAACAGCGGCTCGTAGCGCACACCCTGTTCGGTGACCGTGTGCACCGTGACGTCGGTTGCCGTCGCCGAGACCACCGAGAACAGTGCGAGCTGCTCGGCGTCGTCGTCGGGGTGCACCTGGTCGTCGAGGCCGCCGTCGACCTGGAACTCGTCGGTGTCGTCGTCGCTGCCCGGGGGACGCAGGATGTGCCGGCGCGCCTCGGCGATCTCGAAGGCATGGGTGCGCAACCGGGGATCGTCGGGGATGTAGACGTAGGCCTTCTGGCTCGGCCGCCCCGACTGCCACCGCACGAAACGCCCGACGGCCTGGCGGAAGAACAGCTCGGTCGACGTGGTGGTGGCGAACACGCCGACGCGCAGCCGCGGGATGTCGACCCCCTCCGACACCATGCGGACCGCCACGAGCCAGGGACGGTCGTTGTGGCTGAACTCGGCGATCTTCTTCGACGCGGTGGGGTCGTCGCTGATGACGACGTCGGCGGGGGTGCCGAAGCGGTCGCGCAGGAGTCGGGCGATGCCCTGCGCGTGGTCCTGGTCGATCGCGATCACGAGGCCACCGGCGTCGCGATGGTCCTGGCGGATCGAGCGGAGTTGCTCGTTGGCGCGTGCGAGCACGCTGGGCATCCACTCGCCCTCCAGGCTGAGTGCGGTGCGGAGACGCATCGACACCTGGTCCTTGGTGAGTTCGTCCTGGAAGCTGGCGGTGAGGACGTCGCCCGAGGCCGTCGTCCACTCCATCTCGCCGTCGACGCGTGGGAAGTAGACGGGGCGGACGACGCCGCCGTCGCGGAGGGCATCGGCGTAGCCGTAGGTGTAGTCGGCGTGGGCCATGTCACCCTCGTCGCCGGAGGCGTCGTAGCGGACGAACGGGATCCGCACGGCGTCACTTCGGAACGGCGTGCCCGACAGCGAGAGTCGACGTGCGGCGTGCCCGAACGCCACGCGGATGCTGTCACCCCACGAGCGCTCGTGGCCGGCGTGGTGGATCTCGTCGAGGATCACGAAACCGTCCGCCGACAGACCGGCCAGCTTCGATGCGGTGTTGCCGGTGGCGATCTGCTGGTAGGTGGTGACGAGTCCGTGCACGTCGCGCGCCAACCCGTCACCGGGACTCCACTCGGGGTCGAGCTCCAGGCCGAGTCGGTGGGCTGCCAGTGACCACTGCACCTTCAGGTGACTCGTCGGAGCGACGACCACGAGGGTGCGGGGTTCGTCGGCCAGCGTGGCGCGAGCACAGGTCAGGGCGAACGTGGTCTTGCCGGCTCCAGGCGTCGCCACGGCGAGAAAGTCGGGTTCCGGGCTGGCCCGGAACTGTTCGTACGCGGCACGTTGCCAGGGTCGCAGGGTCACGGTCGGCATCGGCCCCCCGAGTCTGGCGCCGCCCGTCCCGACCCCCAACCCTCCCATCAACCATCCCGAGAAATGCCGGGCTGGTCGCCCCAGCGCGACGATCTGGGCATTTTTCGGGGAGGGAGGGTGGAAGGGGGTGGGGTACGGTGGCGGGCGATGTCCGATCAGTGAGCCGTCCACCGTCCGTTCGTTCCTGGAGGTGCCGTCATGGCCGCGTCGCTCATCGCTCGTCAACTCACCGTCGTCCGAGGTCCACTCGTCGTCCTCGAAGCCGTCGATCTCACGCTCGCACCCGGCCACCGGGTCGGGCTGATCGGTCCCAACGGGGTCGGCAAGTCGACGCTGCTCGGCGCGCTCGCGGGCGACGTCGCCCTCGATCGCGGGTCGGTGGTGGTCGCGCCCCAGACGGCCAACATCGGTCTCCTGCCGCAGGAGCCGAAACGCTCCGCCTCGGAGACCGTGCGCGCCTTCCTCGGACGACGCAGCGGTGTGACCGCGGCGCAGGGCGAACTCGACGCTGCCGCGAACGCCCTCGCTGCCGGTGAGTCCGGCGCAGACGACCGGTACTCGGATGCGCTCGAGCGATGGCTCGCGCTCGGGGCTGCCGACTTCGACGCGCGCGTCCGCGAGACATGGGCCGAACTCGGTCTCGACCCCGTGCTGCTCGACCAGCCGACGCTCACCCTCTCCGGTGGCGAAGCAGCGAGGAGTTCGCTCGCATCGCTGCTGCTCTCGCGGTACGACGTGTTCCTGCTCGACGAGCCCACGAACGACCTCGATCTCGACGGCCTCGCACTGCTCGAACGATGGATCCTCGGCCTCGACGCGCCGGTGCTGCTCGTGAGTCACGACCGCACGTTCCTCGAGCGGGTGATCACCGACGTCGTCGAGATCGACCACCACTCCCACCGTGTCGAGTGGTACTCGGGTGGCTGGTCGGCGTTCCTCGTGGAACGGGAGCTGGCGCAGCTCCATGCGCAGCAGCGATTCGACGAGTACGACTCGAAGCGGTCGGCCCTCCAGCAGCGAGCGCAACGCGAGCGGGAGTGGGCGACACAGGGGCAGGCGAAGGTGAGGAAGTCGGGCGAGAACGACAAGCACATCCGGAACTTCAAGATCAACCAGACCGAGCAGCTCGCGGGGCGCGCCGCCCGCACACAGAAGGCCGCCGAACGGCTCGAGGAGGTCGAGGAGCCGCGGCAGCCATGGGAGCTGCGCTTGACGATCCCGACCGCCGGTCGGAGCGGCGATGTCGTGGCGACCGCCAGGGGCGCCATCGGCGACCGTGGCGGATTCCGCCTCGGGCCGGTCGATCTCGATCTGCGTGTCGGTGACCGTGTGGCACTGGTCGGCCCCAACGGCAGTGGGAAGACCACTCTGATCGGGATGCTGCTCGGCCGGATCGAGCCGACGTCGGGGGCCGCCGGCCTCGGTGCGAGCGTGGTCGTCGGGGAGGTCGAACAGGCTCGCTCCGAGCTGCTCGGCACCGAGACGCTGCTGGACGCGTTCATGACCGCGACGGGCCTGACGGTCGCCGACGCCCGCACGCTCCTCGCCAAGTTCGGCCTCGGCGCCGAGCACGTCCATCGTGGAGCCGCCACCCTGTCGCCGGGCGAGCGGACCCGAGCGTCGCTGGCGTTGCTGATGGCCAACGGCGCGAACCTGCTCGTGCTCGACGAACCGACGAACCACCTCGACCTCCCCGCGATCGAGCAGTTGGAGCAGGCGCTGGACACCTTCGAGGGCACCGTGATCCTGGTCACCCACGACCGGGCGCTGCTCGAGCGGGTCCGCCTCACACGGACGTTCGATCTCGACGACGGGGTCGTCACCGAGCGAGCGTGAGGGCGCCCGCGACATCATGTGACAGAAGTCCCGATCTCGACGGTCGGGGAACTCGTGGGACGCGGGCGACGACCAGTCCGGTCGTGAACCATCGAACCACCGCCCTCCTCGCTCCGGTCGCCGCGCTCGCGCTGACGTTCTCGCTCGCCGCATGCGGCAGCGACGACGACTCCGCCAGTGACACGACGAGCGCCACCGAAGCCACCACCGCCATGGACGACAGCGCCATGGACGACATGGACGACAGCGCGCCATGGACGACAGCGCCATGGACGACAGCGCCATGGACGACAGCGACATGGCCGGCGGTGAGGCCACGGTGGGTGACATCGCGGTCACCGGCGTCTGGATGCGTGAGCCCGCAGAGGGCCAGACGCGGTCCGCGGCCTACGGCACGATCACCAACAACGGTGACAGCGACGTGACACTGGTGAGCGCGTCGGTTCCCTTCGACGCCACCGTCGAGATCCACGAGACGATCATGGGCGACGACGGATCGATGCAGATGCAGGAGGTGCCCGAGGGATTCGTGGTGCCCGCCGGTGGGAGCTTCACACTCGAACCGGGTGGTCCGCACATCATGCTGATCGACATCGACCCCGCCGACATCACGGGCACGATCGACGTGACGATGGTGTTCGACGACGGCACCGAGGTGACCGTGGGTGCACCGGTCCGTCCGTTGGTGATGGACATGGACGACATGGACGACATGAGCGGCGACATGAGCGGCGACATGACGGAGACCACCGACGGCTGACATCCGCTGCGATGAGTCTCGGGTGCGCTTGGGTCTGCTGGGACTCATCGTGTTCGGGGGAAACGGGACGGGAGTCGGCAGCGCCGACCGCGTAGCGTCGCCCCGATGGGGAACCTCGGCGCCGACACCGATCTCGTCGAGACCGCGCCCGGCACCTACCAACGGACCCTGTCGGACCACTGGGAGATCTGGGGTCCGAACGGCGGCTACGTCGCCGGGGTTGCGCTGCGTGCGGCTCAGCTCCGCAGCGGTCGGTCCCGCCCGGCGAACGCCGCAGTCCACTTCCTCGGCGTCGCGAACTTCGACGACCCGGTGACGGTCACCGCCGCCACCCAGCGGCAGGCCCGGCAGGCGACGAGCACAGCGGTGCAGATCACCCAGCGCGATCGGGCGATCCTGAACGCCATGATCTGGGCGGTCGACGACGGTCTCGACGGGCTCGCTCACGACGACGCACCGATGCCGGACGTCCCGGGATGGAACGAGCTGCCGACGCTGGCGGAGCGTCTGGCGGCCGCGGGGGTCGAGGGCGGCTCGCCGTACCGGTTCTGGGACAACTTCGAGCAACGGCCGCCCTCGTGGATCGTCGACTGGGAATCCCGACAACCGAGCCGTCCGCTCTACCAGAACTGGATGCGCTATCTCGACGGTGGCGCAGCGAGCGATCCCTGGGACCAGGCGGCGCGGCTCCTGCTCCTCGTCGACCTCGGCGCCTGGCCGTCGATCGGCCGGCGCCACCTCGACAGCAACGACTGGATCGCGCCGAGCATCGACGTCTCGTGCGAATTCCACCGCCCGGCGACCGCCGACGAGTGGTTCCTCCTGCAGGCCGAGAGCCCGCACGCCGGAGACGGGCTCATCGCCAGCCACCAGCAGGTGTGGAACGACCGGGGCGAACTGCTCGCCAGCGGCCTCAGCCATCTGCTGTGTCGCCGCATCGGCTGACCGGGCTGCTGGGTAGCGTGACCCGATCGCTGCGCACCCGGTGCTCGAGGCGTTCTCGCCGGCCGTCCGCGAGTGGTTCGCGGCGTCTTTTCCCGAGCCGACGTCTCCGCAGGTGCAGGGCTGGCCGCACATCGCGGCCGGCGAGCACACGCTGATCTGTGCCCCGACGGGTTCGGGCAAGACGCTCACGGCGTTCCTGGCGTCGATCGATCGGCTGACCACCACGCCCCGACCCGACGAGCGGTCGCATCGCACGCGCGTGCTCTACATCTCGCCGCTGCGGGCGCTGGCGTTCGACATCGAGAAGAACCTGCGGGCCCCGCTGAAGGGGATCGAACTCGCGGCTGAGCGACTCGGCCCATCGATTGCGACGGCGTTCGTCGCGCCCGAGGTCGGCATGCGCACCGGCGACACGGCGGCCAACGACCGCCAGAAGCTGATCCGCCGCCCTCCCGATCTCTTGATCACCACGCCGGAGTCGCTGTACCTGATGCTGACCTCGTCGGCGCGCGAGACGCTCGCCGGCGTCGAGACGGTGATCATCGACGAGATCCATGCGATGGCGACCACCAAGCGTGGCGCCCATCTGATGCTCACGCTGGAGCGCTTGGAGGAGGTCACCGACACGCCGCCGCAGCGCATCGGTCTCTCGGCGACACAGCGGCCGTTGGAGGAGGTCGCGGAGTTCCTCGGTGGCTGGGCCGAGCCCGGACGCAAGCGGCCGGTGCAGATCGTCGACGCCGGCATCCGCAAGCAACTCGAGGTCGAGGTCGTCATCCCGATCGAGGACATGTCGACGCTCGGCCAGGTCAAGGTCGAACTCACGCCCGGCCCGGCGACCTCGGCGTTGACCGAACGGCGCACGTCGATCTGGCCGAGCATCTACCCCGAGATCCTGAAGCGGATCCTCGCCAACCGCACCACGATCATCTTCTGCAACGCCCGCCGCGCTGCCGAGCGCCTCGCCGCCAAGCTCAACGAGCTGGCGATCGAGGAGGGCGTGCCCGGCATCGTCGACCCGGTCACCGGCGAGGTGCTCGACGAGCTCGTGCGTGCGCATCACGGCTCGCTCGCCCGCGAGCAGCGCGTGGTGATCGAGGATCGCCTCAAGCGCGGCGACCTGCGGGCGATCGTGGCCACGTCGTCGCTCGAGTTGGGCATCGACATGGGCGCGGTCGATCTCGTGATCCAGGTCGAATCCCCCGGCGCGGTCAGCCGGGGGCTGCAGCGCATCGGCCGCGCCGGCCACCAGGTTGGGGAGCCGTCGCGCGGGTCGATCTTCCCCAAGCACCGCGGCGACCTGCTCGAAGCGGCAATCGTCACGCGCCGCATGGTCGATGGCGAGATCGAGTCGACCCGGTATCTGCGCAACCCGCTCGACGTGCTCGCCCAGCAGATCGTCGCCCACGTGGCGATCGTCGAGGAGTGCTCCGTCGACGAGGTCGCCACCATGGTGCGGCGCTGCGCGAGCTTCGCCGACATCTCCGACGACCTGCTGTCGAACGTGCTCGACCTGCTGTCGGGCCGCTACCCGAGCGAGGAGTTCTCCGAACTGCGCCCGCGGATCGTGTGGGACCGCATCAACGATCGTCTCCGCGCCCGCGACGGCTCGAAGCGGCTGGCGGTCACGAGCGGCGGCACGATCCCCGACCGCGGGCTGTTCGGCGTGTTCCTGCCCGACGGCACGCGCGTCGGTGAGCTCGACGAGGAGATGGTGTACGAGAGCCGGCCGGGGGAGACGTTCGTGCTCGGCGCGTCGACGTGGCGGATCGAGGACATCACGTTCGAGCGGGTCACGGTCAGCCCGGCACCCGGGCAGCCCGGCAAGATGCCGTTCTGGCACGGCGACCGGCCGGGTCGCCCGCTCGAGTTGGGTCGGGCCCTCGGTGCGTTCGTTCGCGAGATCCGCGACCTCGACGATGCTGCCGCGACCGAGCGCTTGATGTCGCACTACAACCTCGACGCGTTCGCCGCCGGCAATCTCACCCAGTACCTCGCCGAGCAGGTCGAGGCCACCGGGGCGGTGCCCGACGATCGCACGGTCGTCCTCGAGCGGTTCCAGGACGAGATCGGCGACTGGCGGATCTGCATCCTCAGCCCATTCGGTACTCCGGTGCACGCACCGTGGGCGATGGCGATCGAGCGGCGCCTGATGGACCGGTTCGACATCCCGGTCGAGTCGATGTGGGGCGACGACGGCATCGTCATCCGCCTCCCCGAGTCGGCCGTCGAGCTGCCGATCGAGGCGCTGATGATCGACCCGGAGGACATCGACGAACTCGTCGTCGAGACGCTGCCCCAGACTGCGCTGTTCTCCGCTCGCTTCCGGGAGTGCGCGGGGCGGGCGCTGTTGTTGCCGCGCCGCCGCCCCGATCGGCGGACCCCGCTGTGGCAGCAGCGCCAGCGTGCCGCTGATCTGCTCGCGGTCGCCGCGAAGTATCCGACGTTTCCGATCCTGCTCGAGACGTCGCGGGAGTGCCTGCAGGACGTGTTCGACGTGCCGGCGCTGCGAGAGGTGCTCGGGCTGCTGCGGTCGCGGGCGATCCGGGTGGTCACCGTCGACACCGGCAAGGCGAGCCCGATGGCGTCGAGCCTGCTGTTCAACTGGATCGCCGCGTACATGTACGAGGGCGACGCCCCGCTCGCCGAACGTCGAGCTGCAGCACTCGCGCTCGACCGCGACCTGCTGCGCGACCTGCTCGGCGCAGAGGAGCTGCGCGACCTGCTCGATCCCGAGGTGCTCGCCGACGTCGAGTTGGAGTTGCAGTGTCTCGCCGACGGTCGCCGCGCCCGCTCGGCCGACGAGTTGCACGACGTGTTCCGCAAGGTCGGCGACCTGAGCGCGGACGAGGTCGAGCTGCGCTGCGAACAACCCGAGAACTGGCTCGACGAGTTGGTCGCGCAGAAGCGTGTGATCGAGATCGCGCTCGGCGGTGAGATCCGATTCGCAGCTGCCGAGGACGCCGCTCGCTATCGCGACGCGTTCGGGTGCTCGCTCCCGCTCGGCCTCCCAATGGCGTTCACCGAGCCCGTCGCCAGGCCGTTGGAGGAGCTCGTCGGTCGGTACGCGCGCACCCACGGCCCGTTCCTCACCCTCGATGTCGCCAAGCGGTTCGGCGCACCGCCCGAGCGGATCGCCGGCGCGCTCGCTGCGTTGGAGGGCGAGGAGCGGCTCGTCGTCGGCGAGTTCCGCCCCGAGGGGGTGTCGCGCGAGTTCTGCGACGTCGACGTCCTGCGCCAGCTTCGCCGCCGGTCGCTCGCTGCGCTGCGCAAGGAGGTCGAGCCGGTCGAGCAGGAGGCGTTTGCCCGGTTCCTCACCGCGTGGCACGACATCCCTGCGGGTCGCCGTGGCATGGACGCACTCGTCGAGACGCTGGGCGTGCTCTCCGGCACCGCGCTGGTCGCGTCGACGATCGAGACCGATGTGCTGCCGGTGCGTGTCGCGGGCTTCCGACCGTCGATGATCGACGAACTGTGCACGGCGGGTGAGGTGATCTGGGTCGGCGCCGGCGCGCTCGGGGCACGCGATGGTCGCATCCGGCTGTGCTTCGCCGACCAGCTCCCGCTGCTCGCTCCGGGCTGGGAGGAGCGCGAACCGGCCGAGGGCGGGCTGCAGGAGGCGATCCGCACGCTGCTCGCCGAGCAGGGAGCGAGCTTCTGGGGTCAGATTCGCGGTGCCGCCCCAGGCGCGCAGGACCAGGAACTCCTCGCTGCGCTCTGGGACCTCGTGTGGGCCGGCGAGGTCACCAACGACTCGATGGCGCCGCTGCGCTCCGTCATCGGCGGGGCCAAGGTCAAGGCGGCCGCCAAGGGGCGTGCTCCGTACGGCCGCAGCCGACCCAGGCCGGGTCGCCTCACCCGCATCGGGCCACCAGCCGGGCAGGGTCGATGGAGCCTCGTCGGGCCGCTGCTGCAGCCGGTGCCGACGCCGACCGAGGCCGCTCACGCCCAAGCGATGCAGCTCGTCGAGCGCTACGGCGTCGTCACCCGCGAGGCGGTGATGGCCGAAGGCCTCGTCGGCGGGTTCAGTGCGGTGTACGGCGTGCTCAAGATGTTGGAGGAACGCGGCCAGGTGCGCCGTGGCTACTTCGTCGACGGGCTCGGCGCCGCCCAGTTCGCCGTGCCCGGCGCGGTCGACCGCCTCCGGGCGGCCCGGGAGTCGCCCGATCCGATCATCCGGCCCGACGACGTCCCGGATCCCGTCGTGCTCGCGTCGACCGATCCTGCCCAGCCCTACGGTGCAGCGCTCGCCTGGCCCGCCACTGCTGGACGGCCGGCGCGCACCGCGTCGTCGCTCGTCGTGTCGCGTGCCGGTCGCCCGCTGGTGTGGTTCGACCGGCGAGGGCACCATCTCGTCACGTTCCCCGACGCCCTGCTCGACGTCTCGTGGGCGGAAGCGTTGATCGATCTCGTCGGGGCGGGGCGGATGAAGGCTGTCGAGATCCGCAAGGTCGACGGTGACGGCCTCACCGATGTACCGGTCGGGCTCCTCGAGCTGCTCCGGTCGGCAGGGTTCGCCGACGGCTATCGCGGTCTGGTGGCACGGGGTTGAGCCACTCGGTCGGATGCCCGTCGGTGACCGGTGGGCTCGCTACGGTGATCCCGGTGAGCGCAACACCCGATCAGGCTGCACCGCCCGACCCGCTGACCATCATCAAGTCGAAGGAGTACCTGCGAGCGTTGGTGCTGGCGGCGGTGATCGCGCTCCCGGTCGCCGGTATCGCCTACGGCTTCCTGGCACTCGTCAACTGGCTCCAGGAGGCGTTGTTCACCGACCTGCCCAGTGGGTTGGGGTTCGACTCGCCCCCGATCTGGTGGCCGGTTCCACTGCTCGCCGTCGGGGGTCTCCTCGTCGCCCTGTGCATCCGGTCGCTTCCCGGCAACTGCGGTCACTCGCCGTCGGGCGGGTTCAAGCAGGGGGCGCCGACGATGCCGATCGAGCTGCCGGGCGTGGCGTTGGCGGCGTTGGCGACCCTGGCGTTCGGTGCCGTGCTCGGCCCCGAGGCGCCGTTGATCGCGATCGGGAGCGGGCTCGGCGCCCTCGCGATCCGGAGCATCAAACGCGACTCGAAACCGACCGCGGTCGCGCTGATCGCGAGCGCCGGAAGCTTTGCGGCCATCAGCACGCTCATCGGATCGCCGGTGGTCGCTGCTTTTCTGATGTTGGAGGTCGCCGGGCTCGGTGGGACGATGCTCGCCGTTGCCCTGCTCCCCGGCCTGCTCGCTGCGGGCCTCGGGTTCCTGGTGTTCGTCGGGCTCGACTCCATCACCGGGCTGGGCACGTTCTCCCTGGCGATCCCCGACCTGCCGGCGTTCACGACACCGACGGTCGCGATGTTCGTGTGGGCGCTCGTGCTCGGGCTGTTGTGCCCGCTGATCGGGTGGCTCTTCTACACGATCGCGCTGTCGGTTCGGACACTGGTGCACGCCCGCCGGCTCCTCGTCACCCCGGTGCTCGGCGTCGCGATCGCACTGCTGGCGATCATGTTCGCCGAACTGACGGATCAGGGTTCGGAGAACGTGCTGTTCTCCGGTCAGGCGCAGTTGCCGATCATGGTCGAGCAGTCCGCGACGTGGTCGACCGGCGCGCTGCTCCTCGTGATCGTGTGCAAGGGACTGGCGTACGCGCTGTCGCTCAGCGCCTTCCGTGGCGGACCGATCTTCCCGAGCCTGTTCATCGGCGGAGCGATCGGCATGCTCGCCGCCGAGCTGCCCGGTATGTCGCTCGTGCCCGGACTCGCGATCGGCATCGGTGCGATGTGCGCCACGATGCTGAAGCTCCCGTTCACCTCGGTGTTGCTGGCGACCGTGCTCCTCTCGAGCGACGCCTACGCCGTGATGCCGTTGGCGATCGTTGCGGTCGTGGTGGCCTACGTCGCGACCGAGCGACTCCCGGCGCCGCGGAACTGGCTGGACCGAACGGCATCGGGTTCGGCCTCGGCTCCGGGATCGCCTGCCGTGTCGCCCTCAGCGTGACGCCGGTGGCCACAGCAGGTAGCCGCCGACGAGGAAGCACACCGCGCCCACGAACGTCCCGAGGTTGACGAGCGCGATGTTCCACACCTCGCCGGTGGTGGGGAGCACGAGGGCAGCGACTGCAGACACCATGAAGAACACCGAGCCGACTCCGTTGAGGAAGTTCGCCCACCAGTCGGCGTTGTCGCGCCGGACCGTCCAGTGGAAACCGACCAACGCAGCCCAGGCGAGGGTGCTCGCCACCAGGAAGGCGATCGAGCCGAAGATGTCCGGCGCCCACACCAGACGGTTCTCCTGCTGGGTGTCGAGGCCCTCGACGAGCGCGCCGAAGGTGCTGATGTTGAAGAAGATCGTGCCCGCGAGCTGGACGGCGGTCGCCCACCAGACCAGGGTGTTGCGGAACCCGAGGTAGCGGAACGTGTCGGCTCCCTCGTTGAGCGTCTGGAGGAACTGGCTGTACCCAGCCGACGTGAAGAACACCGAACCGAGGGCGAACGTCGCGGCGACCGCTCGCGGATCGATCCACTGCGCGTAGGGCGGAAACGACCCGAGCGCGAAGAGGAACGACCCGACGATGAACAGCGCGCCGACGCGCCAGCCCAGGTCCCTCGCGTTCCAGCGGACCTCGCGCCGCCACTGCATCCCGGGGGCAACCGTGCTGCTGCTCGCTCCCACTCAGGTGTGCGAGAAGTGCTCGGGTTCCGGCGGGTTGGTCGGTGGGAACCTGGTGAGGTGGTCGACCGCCTTGTGCAGGGCGGCGACCAACCCTTCGGCGAGGTCGAGGCTGAAGCCCTCGCGCACCACGATGCGCAGCACCGCGACGTCGGTGGCATCGGCGGGCATCGTGTAGGCCGGTACCTGCCAGCCGCCGGTACGCAGTTGATCGGACACGTGGAACACGCTGAACGGCTGCTCACCGTTCATCTTGAAGGCCATGACGGGGATCGCGCTCCCATCGCTGATGATCTCGAACGGGCCCATCTTCGCGATCTCGCTCGACAGGTACATGGTGATGTCGCGGAGCGACTCCATGATCCGCGTGTAGCCCTCACGGCCGAGCCGGATGAAGTTGTAGTACTGACCGACGATCTGGTTGCCGGGCCGCGAGAAGTTGAGGGTGAAGGTCGGCATGTCGCCGCCGAGGTAGTTGACGTGGAAGATCAGGTCCTCCGGGAGTTCGTCCTTCGATCGCCAGATGGCGAAACCCAGGCCTGGGTAGGTGAGGCCGTACTTGTGGCCGGAGACGTTGATCGACTTGACCTGGGGGAGCCGGAAGTCCCATCGGAGATCGGGATGCAGGAACGGAGCGACGAATCCGCCGCTCGCCGCGTCGACGTGGATCGGGATGTCGAATCCATGTTCCGCGTTGTAGGCCACCACGCGGTCGTGGATCTCCTCGATCGGCTCGAACTCGCCGGTGTAGGTGGTGCCGAGGATCGGGATCACGCCGATCGTGTTCTCGTCGACGCGTGCCATCACCGCATCGGGATCGACGACGAAGCTGGTCTCGGTGACCGGGACGTAGCGGGGCTCGACGTCCCAGTACCGGCAGAACTTCTCCCAGACCACCTGGACGTTGGATCCCATCACCATGTTCGGCTTGTCGGTCGGGAGTCCCGCTGCCTCGCGTCGCCCGCGCCACTTCCACTTCATCGCCAGCCCGCAGAGCATCACGGCTTCGCTCGACCCGATCGTCGAGACGCCGATCGCGTCGCCGTCGACCGGCGCGTGGAACAGGCTGGCGACGACGTTGACGCACCGCCGCTCGATCTCGGCCGTCTGCGGGTACTCGTCCTTGTCGATCATGTTCTTGTCGAACGACTCCGCCATCAGCCGGTCGGCCTCGGGCTCCATCCAGGTGGTGACGAAGGTGGCCATGTTCAGCCGTGAGCTGCCGTCGAGCAACAGTTCGTCGTGGATGAAGCGATACACCGCGGTCGGAGGTGACTCCGAATCAGGGAGGCGGTGCTTCGGCGTCGGCCGCTGGTTCAGTCGGCCGGCGTACGCTGGGGTCAGCTCGTCGTCGTTCGACTCGTGGGCGTGGATCATGGGGGTCCTGACTGATCGAGGGTGCGGGGAGAGTAGAGCGTAGAGCATCAGCATGCCGTGCTCGCTCGCCTAGCATCATCGCCCGGTACGGGTGATCTGGACGGACGAGGGAGCAGCATGAGCCGACGCGGCAGTTCGGACGACCGAACGACCTGGCGTCAGTTCCTCCGGTATCGCTTCGACGGCCTGCTGGCACGCGGGACGTGGGCGGTGTTGCTGTGGCTCGGCATCGTCACGTTCGCCGTCGTCTTCGTCGCTTCGTTCCTGCTCCGTCGCGGCGGTGTCACCCTCGCGGGGAGTGAGGATGCGTCGTGGTTCGAGGACTTCTGGCAGAGCCTGTTGCGCACGCTCGACACCGGCACGATGGCCGGTGACACCGGCGCGCGTCAACGCATCGTCGCACTGGCGGTGACGGTCTTCGGCCTGCTGGTGTTCGGCACGCTCATCGGCGTGATCGCGAGCGGTGTCGAGGCGCAGATCGACCGGATGAAGCGGGGCCGCAGTGCGGTCGTCGAGTCCGACCACATCGTCGTCCTCGGTTCCTCGAGCCTGCTTCCCGTGGTGGTGGATCAGCTCCTGCGGGCGAATGTCGGCAAGCGGATCGCCATCGTCGTGATGGCGGATCGCGATCCGGCCGAGGTCAGCGAGGAGGTGCGCGCGGAGGTGGAGCACACGTTCGGGAACCGACTGGTGTTCCGCTCCGGCGACCCGACGCGTGTCGCCGATCTCGACCTCGTCCGGTTGTCGACGTGTCGCAGCGTTCTCGTGCTCAACGGCGACGGCGACGACGTCGGTGACGCTCGCGCCGTGCACACGGTGCTGGCGGTCGGCGAGGTCCTCGGTGGCTTCGACGCCAAGCCGCTCGTGGTCGTCCTCGACGATGCCGCCGTGGCACAGGCGGTTGTCGAGACGTGCGGACCGTCGGTGCATCCGTTCGTCGTGTCCCTGGGCGTCGCCCGCAACGTCGCGTTCGCGCTGCGCGAACAGGGACTGGGCGCGGTGATGTCCGAACTCACCGATTTCCGTGGCGCCGACGTCTACGTACACGACCCCGACCCCGATCTCGTTGGGATCCGGTTCGCCGATGTCGTCTTCCGTTACCGCGACTGCCGACCGATCGGGCTGATGCGCGCCGGGGACGTCGAGCTCGTACCGGCGCCCGAGCGGGTGGTCGAGCCAGGAGATCGCTTGATCGTCGTCGGCGACACGGGAGCCGCAGCGCTGCCTTCGTCACTGCCGCTGCCCACGGTGACTCCAGCGTCGCCACCGGTCGCCGATGAGCCTCACCCCGGAGCACATCAGCACGTGCTGGTGGTCGGCTGGAACGGATTCGGCCGCCAGTTCCTGACGGGTTGGGCTCAACTCGCCACCGAGGGCTCGACGGTGGAGGTGGTCTTCGACGCCGCCCTCGTGGACGAGTCGGCGATCGATCTCCCCGAGGAGGTGAGGGATGTCGTGGTCCTCACGCCGGTCGCCGACCGTTCGGGAGAGGTCAGCGGCCGTGCGACTGCAGAGATCACCACGATCGTTCTGCTGGCCTACCGCGATCACCTCCCACCGGAGGAGGTCGACAGCCGGACCCTGCTCGAGCTGGTGACGCTGCGCCGCGATCTGGCGCGCCGGGGGATCGAGACCCCTCGGTTGGTGATCGAGCTGATGGACCTCGGGAACGCATCACTCGCGCAGGTGCGAGCGTCCGACGACGTGCTCGTCACCCCGGCGATGGCGAGCCGACTGGTCGCGCAATTGACCGACCAGCCGGATCGACGGGCCGTCTTCCTCGCCCTGTACGCAACCGACGGGCCGACGATCCACCTCGTCGACGCCGGCCGGCTCGGGCTGTCGGGGGAGGTGACGACGAGGCAGATCGTCGAGAGCGCCACGGCGAGCGGTCTCGTTGCGATCGGTTGGCGCCGTGCCGGCGAACTCGCGCTCAACCCCGACGAGTCCCAACAGGTCGATCTCGCCGCCGACGACCAGATCGTCGTCATCGGCTGACCCCACCGCTTCTCGTGAACCCGTTGCGGGATTACTGCGCAACGAGTTCACGAGAACGGCGGCGGGGTCAGGTGGTGGAGACCCAGTTGCCGTGGAAGCCGAAGGGGACGCGCTGGGGGAGTGCGATTCGGGCGACCTCGGGTGCGGTGATGTCGGCGGCGTCGAGGATGCACAACTCGCTGGAGTCGGTGGCCGCGTCGTACACGACGGTGAGGATCCAGCAGTCGTCCTCGGCCGCAGCGTCGGCCTTCGGCACCACGATCGGTTCGGCGCCGCCACGACCGGCTCCGAACTCGTGTGCTTCGGTGGTGCCCGCGTCGACGTCGATCTTGATGATCGCACCGTGCAGGTTGACGGTCCCCGGCCGCACCTCGGACGTGTACCCGAAGCGGTGCTGCCGGAGCCCGACGCGTGGGTTGTGTCGCGGGAACTCCTGCGGTCGGTCGTCGATCCGGGTCTCGGTCACCCGACGCGCCACCGGATCGATCACCCAGCGGTCGAATGTCGGCAGCGACTCGCCGAAGGGGCCGCGGAAGTCGGCGACCATCATCGAGTCGTAGCGGCACAGGTCGACGACCACGGTGCCGTCGGGCGCGTCGAAGGCGTTGAGGGGGTGGAACACGTAGCACGGGTCGACGTCGCACCAGATGATGTCGTCAGCGGTGCCCGACCTCGGGAGCAGCCCGACGCGTGCGGGCCGGTCGGGGTTCCAGGCGAACGGGAAGGGAAAGCCCTTGCCCATCACGTCGAAGCTCACCGTCACCGGGAGGTCGTAGACGACGGCGTAGTTCGGCGTGAGCGACATGTCATGGACCATCGGCATGTCGGGCACCGGGATGTCGAGCGTCGAGGAGACCCGCCCGTCGGGCCCGACCACGATGTACTGGATGTGATCGACCAGGTCGGGCCAGTGGTAGCCCATCGCGTGGAGCTCACCGGTCGCAGGGTCGTACTTGGGGTGGGCGCTGAACGGACCGGTCAGCGTGTCCTGGAACCGGTTGACGCCGAGCGAGTTCAGCTCGTCGTCGAGCTCGACCGGAGGTGTGCCCGCTTCGACCATCGCCCACGTGCGGCCGGCGAAACCGCCGACGTTGGTGTTCGGGCTGAACCCGTCGGCGCCGGAGACGTACCGGTTGCGGTACCACTCCGCCCTGCCACCGCGGATCCTGACGCCGTGCACCATGCCGTCGCCGAGGAACCAGTGGTGCGTGGCGGGATCGACGGGACCGCGGGGGTTCGGCCCGTTGCGCAGCCAGCGCCCGTCGAGCTCGACCGGGATCGTCCCGGTGACCGGGAGGTCGAACGCCGTCACCTCGCGCTCGACGGGGGCCATGTTGCCGATCAGGTACGGATTGGCCGAACCCGGGTCGTCGACGTTGTGGGCGGTGCGGATCGTGTCGGTCATGCGCCCACTCTGACGCGAAGGTGAACGGCTGTCAACCTTCTTTTGGTTGGACCGCACGGAGCCCGGCCCAGGCGAGGTCGGCCACGACCTGGGCGATCTCGTCGGGATCGAACTCGTCGCCGCGTTCCACGAGCAGGCGGCTCGCACCCTCGGCCATCCCGACGAGCGCGTGGGCGAGCGTGGTGCGATGACGCTCGTCGATGTCGACCGCGATCAGCGGGGCAACGGCCTTGGCGGCCTCGGCGGTGATGCGCTGGACGGCAGCGTTGAACTCGTCGTCGCGGCGGGTGCCGGAACCGAACAGGAACCGGAACGCATCGTGGTCGTCGGACACCCAGCGGAAGTAGGCCTGGAACCCGAGCTCGGTCTGGCTCTTGCCGTCGGTGGCCTCGGCCGCGGCCTTGGCGATGTTGCCGAGGAGCCGGTCGCCGACCTCGTCGATCAGCGCCTGGTACAGATCGCGCTTGGAGTCGAAGTGCTGGTACAGCACCGGCTTGGTGACCCCGACGGCATCGGCGACGTCGTTCATCGACGAGCCGTGGAAACCGTGGGTGGCGAACACCTCGAGGGCGACGTCGAGGATCTGTTCGCGTCGTGCGTTGGCGGGAAGGCGAGGGGACATGTGTTACCGAAGGGTAACCGCCGATCGGGCGGAGTCAGAAGCCCCGTTCGCGGTCCTCGCGCTCGGCCGCTTTGACGGCGTAGCCGACGATGATCGAGGGGGCGAGCAGGATGCAGCCGATGACGAACGACACGATCACCAGGCTGGCCATGGTGGAGGAGAACCCGACGGCGAAGGCGATCACGAACAGTGCCATCGACACCGCGACGAACAGGTACCCGACCCGGTTGGCGAGCAGCGTCCACTTGGCGACCTGGGCGCGCCGCACGCGGACCGGGTCGACGGCATCGGAGGGAGGCAACGGGTTCGACATACAGTCGGGTCATGCTACGAGCCGATCGCCACCGGTCATGACCGTCGATCTCGAACACGACGGACTCGTCGCGGTCGTGACGCTCGACCGACCGGAGCGTCGCAACGCCGTCGATCACGCGACCCTGCTGGAACTTCTCGACGTGCAGGCCGCGATCGCCGCTCGGGCGCCGGACGCGATCCGTGCCGTCGTGCTGACCGGCAAACCGCCGGCCTTCAGTGCCGGGGCGGATCTCACCGGCGTCGAGGAGGGCCAGTTCGCCACCGATCTGGGCGCCGTCCTGCGGGGTTTCGGTCACCTCCCGGTGCCGGTGATCGCCGCCATCGACGGTCCGGCACTCGGCGCCGGAGCACAGCTGGCCATCGCCACCGACCTCCGGGTGGCGACACCCGACAGTGTGCTCGGGATCCCTGCCGCCAAGCTGGGCCTCGTCGTCGACCACTGGACGATCCGCCGCCTCGCGTCGGAGTTCTCGGCCCCGATCGCGCGGGCGATGCTCCTCGCCGCCGAGACGTACACCGCCGCACAACTCCACACGTCGGGTGGAATCCACCGCCTCGGTGGTCTCGACGCCGCGATCTCGTGGGCCCACGAGTTGGCCCGACTCGCACCGTTGACGATCGCCGGACACAAGCTCGGTCTGGAGCGGGCGCAGATCGAACCCGCCGCCGACGACGTGTTCGAGGCGGCGCGGTCGGCGGCGTGGGCGAGCGCCGATGCCGAAGAGGGCCGCACCGCATTCCTCGAGAAGCGTCGACCCGAGTTCCGCGGCCGCTGACGTTCCTTGGTCTCCCGACTCCGCCGAGCACGCCGGCGCCGATTGCGAGGGACAGCCGTTGCGCTCAGAGGTTCGGCGGGAGCAGCCGGTTGACGTTCTGGAAGAAGAAGTACAGCACGACCAGGAACGGGACGATGCCGACCGTCAACCCGACCCAGTCGCGCTTCGCCTTCCTGCTGACCAGGTACGACAGGGCCCCGATCGCAGCGAGCAGCAGACCCCACAGCGCCACCTGGCTGTTCGCGCCAGGGTCGCTGAACCAGCCATCGGAGAAGGCGTCGGCGATCCCGGCGCTCACGGCCTCGGCGTCGGCGTCGCCCGGCGCCTCGGGGGCGTCGCCGACCGCGGCCGCCTGCCCGATCGTGGGGTCCTCCTCGACGACGGGGTCCGGATCCGACGTGGGCGCCGACGGGGGGACCGACGACGGGACCGATGAGTCGACGACCGTGTTGGTGGGATCGGCAATGGTGTCGCCGGCCCCGTCGAACGGGCGGCCGTAGTTCAGCACGGCATCGGCGACCGGTGCGCTCGAGGCCGCTTCGTCGAGTTCGCCGCTGATGATGATCCGTTCGCGCGCGGTGTACTTCGGGTGGCACGACGTGAGCGTGATCGTGGCCACGGTCGGGTCGGTGGTGGCCACCACGTGGTAGTCGTCCGGGCCGACGATCTGTTGGCCGGTCACGCGATACACGAACCGGCCCGCCAGCGTGGTGACCGTGATCTCGTCGCCGACCTCGAGCTTGTCGACGTTGAAGAACGGCTGACCGTAGGTGGTGCGGTGTCCGGCGATCGCCGCATTGCCGAGCTGGCCCGGCATCGGCGTCTCGGGGTAGTGGCCCGGACCCTTCTTCAGGTCGGATTTCGCCACTCCGGCGACGACGATGTTGTCGACGCCGATGCTCGGCATCTCGATGCGGGCGATCGGGTCGCCCTCCTCGACGGGAACGACGACGGGTGCGGCGGCCGGCTCGGGCTCGGGCTCGGGTGGATCCGGTGTCGCAGCGGGGACGGATGCCTCCGGATCGTCGACGGCAGTCGGCGTCGAGTCGAGCGGGGCGACCGTCGTGACGGGCGGTGCGGTGGAGAGCAGCTCCTCGAACTCGTTCTCGAGTGCGTTCTGCGCCCGAGCGGTCTCGATGCCCGTGCCCCACAACTGGTAGGCCACGAAGCCGAACATCAACAACCCCGCAGCGATCAGGGTCTTGCCGATCCCACCGACCCACCAGCGCCAGTCGCGGGGTGGTGGAGGGCGATCGAACTTGCGGACGCGCGCCGGCTTCGTTGGTGGCTCCGCGACGTCCGACACGACCGCGAAGCTAGCTGCCGACCGTCGCGACGCGATCGCGGTTGTCAGCGACTTTCTCCCTAGCGTGGCGGCATGGACCGCCCGGCCTCCGCGCCCGTCGTGGAACTCAGCGAGGCCGTCGCCGTGCTCGGATCGTTCCCGGCGCTCGCGGGTGCGTCGATCCGCATCGACGAGGGCGACATCGTGCTGCTCCGTGGACCCAACGGCGCCGGCAAGACCACACTCCTGCGCCTCTGTGCGGGCCTGGTGCCCATGGTGCGCGGCACCGGAGCGGTGCTCGGCTTCGACCTGGTCACCCAGCGTGAGGAGATCCGTCGCCACGTGGGCGTTCTCGGTCATCAGAACGGGCTCTACCTCGACATGACCGTCGGTGAGAACATCCGGTTCTGGGGCGCCACCGTCGGTGCGAGCGACACCGAAACACACGCCGCCATGGAGCGCCTCGGGGTGGTCGACCGGCTCGTCGACGTCGCCGTGCGCAAGCTCTCTGCAGGCCAGAAGCGCCGGGCCGCCCTTGCGTGCCTGGTGGCCCGCCGAGCGCAGCTGTGGCTGCTCGACGAGCCCCACGCCGGCCTCGACGCGACCGCCCGTGACGAACTCGACCACACCCTGCGGCAGGCGGCGGGTTCCGGTGCCACGATCGTCGTCGCGAGCCATGAGCTCGAACGAGCAGGTTCGCTCGCCACGAGAACCGTCGATGTCGTCGCCGGTCAGGTCAGCGAAGCCAGGACCGACCCGTGACCGTTTGGCGAATCGCCCGTCTCGTGGCAGCGAAGGACCTGCGTATCGAGTGGCACAGCCGTGTCCTCACCAACCAGGTGCTGCCGTTCGCTGCCGTGACGATGGTGATCTTCGCGTTCGCGCTCGATGCCGAGGTCGTCCTCGAGCGGGTCGCGCCAGGGTTGATCTGGCTGGCGACGCTGTTCAGCATGCTGGTGCTCGTACAGCGCAGTTTCGCGGTCGAGGTCGACGACGGCGCACTCGATGCACTGCGCGTCGCCGGTGTCGACCCACGGGCGATCTTCCTCGGCAAGACGGTGGCCCTCGGCGTGCAGCTCCTCGTCCTCGAGGTGGTGCTCCTGTTTGCTGCCGTGGTGCTCTACCGCCAGACGGTGCCGATCGGCGGCCTTGTGCTCCTCGTCACCACCTTGACCTCCGCGACGTGCGGGCTCGCCGCGGTCGGTACCCTGTACGGAGGCCTTGCCGCAGGGTTCAGGGGCCGCGAGACACTGCTCCCGCTGCTCACGCTTCCTGCGGTGGCGCCGGTACTGATCGGAGCAACACGAGCGGTCGAAGCAGCGCTCGGCACAGCAGGTGCGGTGGTGTCGGACGGCTGGCCCTGGGTGGGCCTGCTGGTCGTCTTCGCCGTGGCCTTCGGTGTCGGCGGATCGCTGGCGTTCGGTCCGCTGATCGACGAATGACCGCAACACACGAACGCAACTCGACGTCTCGACGGAACGGACACGACGGAAACGACATGACCACGACGGACCCCAACCTCACGAGCGAGCACGACGGCGCCGTGGCCTCCACCGCGGGTGGCACGGGCACGCGCGGCACGCGCATCATCGGCATCGCCACCATCGTGGCCATGGGCTGGCTGGTCGCCTTCGGCCTGGGGTTCTCGCCCGAGGATCGCGACCAGCGAGAAGCGGTTCGCCTGCTCTACGTCCACGTGCCGACCATCTGGATCGCCTATCTGGCGTTCACCGTCACGGCGATCGGGTCGGGCATGTACCTCTTCCGCAAGTCGCTCGGATGGGACCGTCTCGCCGGAGCCAGCGCGGAGATCGGCACCGTGTTCGTCGCCGTCACACTGGTGGTCGGCGCCCTCTGGGGTCGGCTCACCTGGGGCGTGTTCTGGCAGTGGGACGCCCGGCTCACCACGACCGCCCTGCTGTTCGTCACCTACATCGGGTATCTGGCGGTACGCCGGCTCGACGGCACCCATGAACAACGGGCTCGGCGCAGCGCCGTCATCGGCCTGATCGCCGTGCTCGAGATCCCGCTCGTCCACTGGAGCGTCCGTCTGTGGCGCAGCCTGCACCAGGAGGCCACCGTGCTCGGCACCGATGCCGACGTCAGCATGGACGGCCTGATGCTCTTCAGCCTCTTCGTCGGCGTGATCGCGTTCAGCCTGCTCTACCTCTGGCTCGTGATGCACCGGACCCGAGGAATGTTCTTGGAGGACTACCTCGACGACCGTGGCCTCGACGTCGCCCTCGCCGCCCGGCGCGCCGAAGCCGCCGACGCTGCCGTCCCGGCACAGCCGAGCGGACAACCGTCGGAAGGGACGATCTGATGGAAGACGCCGGATTCATCATCGGGAGCTACGTGCTCACCTTCGCCACGGTGGGGTTGCTCGGCTGGCGCTATCTCCGCTCCGGTCGCAAACTTGCCGATCGTGTGCCGGACGAGGAGAAATACTGGCTCTGACCGAGCAGAATGAACCGTGACATGACCGACATGGACCTCACCCCCCGAGCGCCGGTCGATCCCGCAGGGTCGCCTCCGAAGCGCAAGCGCAAGTGGTTGCCGATGATCGTCCTCGCACTGGTGGTCGTTGCCGGTGGCGTGATCGTCACCCAGTTCCTCACCCAGGCCGTCGACTACTACTGCAACGTCGACGAGGTCGGTCGTCGCGGCGGCTGCGACGAGGAGCGACGCATCCGTCTCCAGGGAACCGTCGACGAAGGATCGGTCGAGAAGGTCGCCAACGCGACCGTGTTCACGATCTCCTTCAACGGTGAGACGATCCCGGTGCGCTACGACGGTGAACCCGGCGGCATCTTCAAGGAGTGCATCCCGGTCGTCGTGCACGGCGTGATCGAGAACGGTGAACTTCAGGGCGACCGTGTCGAGGTCAAGCACTCCGACGAGTACGTCGCCGTGAACGACGAGCGAGTGGTCGAGGCCGAAACCGCCGGCTGTCCCGACGCCAGCACCGCGACGTGATGCTGATCGCGGCCAGCGTCAACTCGGCCCTGGGCCGGGCGGGGCTGCTGCTGATGCTCGCCGCATCGGTGTTCGGAGCGCTGACGGTGCTCTACGGCATCCGCAACCGCGACCTCCGGCTCCTCAAGCAGGGTCCGCGCTATGCATTCCTCGCGCTCGGCGGCATCGTGCTGTCGGTGGTGATGATGCAGCGGGCGCTGATCACTCGCGACTTCTCGATGGCGTACATCCAGCAGGTCGGCTCCGCCGACACGCCGGCGCTCTACAACGTCGCGGCGATGTGGTCGGCGCTCGAGGGATCGATCCTGCTGTGGGTGCTGATGCTCGGCATCTTCACCGCTGCGATTGCCTGGCAGTTCCGCGATCGCACCAACGATGTCCTCGTCGGCTGGGCGTTGATCGTGATGTTCGTCATCACGGCGTTCTTCGCGATGTTGAGTTTCGGGCCGGCCGATCCGTTCGCCGCCGGAGCTCCCGGCGTCACCACCGGCCCGGGCCCGAACCCGCTGCTGCAGAACCACATCCTGGTGTTGTTCCACCCGCCGATCCTCTATCTCGGCTACGTGGGGTTCACCGTGCCGTTCGCGTTCGCGATCGCCGCGCTGGTCACCGGTCGGCTCGGCGAGGGGTGGCTGATGGAGACCCGTCGTTGGGCGCTGTTCTCCTGGGCGTTCCTCACGATCGGCATCCTGCTCGGTGGCTGGTGGAGCTACGAGGTGCTCGGCTGGTCCGGCGTGTGGGCATGGGACCCGGTCGAGAACGCCTCACTGCTGCCGTGGCTCACCGGCACCGCCTACATCCACTCGGTGCTCGTCCAGGAGCGTCGCGGGATGCTGCGCGTGTGGAACCTCAGCTTGCTGGTGGCCACGTTCGCGCTCACGATCCTCGGCACGTTCCTCACCCGCTCGGGTGTCCTCAACTCGGTGCACGCGTTCGGCGACGGTCCGGTCGGGTCCTGGTTGCTCGCGTTCTTCGGGGTGATCGTGGTCGTGTCGCTCGGGCTGATCGCCTGGCGCGGCGACCGCCTGCGTTCGCCCGGCGCGATCGATTCGCCGCTGTCGCGCGAAGGCTCGTTCCTGGCCAACAACGTGCTGTTCACCGTGTGGGCGTTCGTGATCCTGCTCGGCACGCTGTTCCCGTTGCTGGTCGAGGCGCTGCAGGACCGTCAGACACTCGTCGGCGCCCCGTACTTCGACCGGCTCTCGCAGCCGATCGGGCTGATGCTGCTGTTCCTGATGGGTGTCGCTCCGGTGCTGCCATGGCGTAAGGCGTCGACCGAGCTCCTCCGCACGCGGCTGTTCTGGCCGGCGTGGTGCGGTGCACTGGCGCTGGTGATCGCTGTGGCGGTCGGCGCCGACGGCTGGGCTCCGCTGGTGGCGTTCGGGCTCGCCGGGTTCGCCGCCGGCTCGGCGCTGCGACAGCTCGCCCTCGCCACCCGCCGTCAGGGCTGGCGCGGTTTCGTCGGACGGGCCAACGGCGGCATGGTGGTGCACATCGGCGTGATCATCATCGCGGTGGCGCTGGCGGCGTCGAACAGCTTCACCCACTCGGCGACGCTCGACCTCACACAGGGCGAAGTGGTCGAATGGGGCGGGCGCACCTTCGAGCTGGTGTCGGTCGACGAGCGCACGAACGACCGCGAGAGCGAGCGTCGCTTGGCGGCCAACGTCATCCTCGACGGTGAGAAGACCTATCGACCGGCGATCACGACCTATCTCAACATGGGCGCCGAGGTCGGCACCCCTTCGGTCCGCACCGGGTTCACCGAGGACGTGTACCTCACGCTCGACCAGGGCGCGGCGCCCGGCGACACGACGGCGACGATCCGGGTGTTCATCAAGCCGATGATCCTGTGGCTGTGGATCGGTGGAGCGATCATGGCCATCGGCACGCTGCTGTCGGCCTTCCCCGGCTCGCGTCGTCGTGTGGCGATCGATCCGGTATCGGCGCCGATCGACCTCGGCACGTCACCGCCCGATACCGGCGTCGACGATGTCGAGTTGCCCGGCGATGTCGCGCTGCCCGACGAGGCCGCCGACGACTCCCGGACGGGAGCGCCGGTGTGAGCGGGGTCGTCGACGACGTGGCAGTGTCCGACGCCGGTGGCGATGCGGGCGGAGGCGACGACGGGCAGCGTCCCCGTCGGATCGCACCGCTGATCGTCGGCGTCATCGCCGTGGTGATGGTAGGGCTCTTCGTGGTGCTCGCCGGCGCTGATGCCGACAGCAGCGAGAGCGCCGACTCACCGCTGATCGGGCGCCCTGCGCCCGAGGCGACCGGCGTGCTCGACGACGGCACGTCGTTCGACCTGTCGCGGCGCAAGGGCAGTTGGGTGGTGCTCAACTTCTTCGATCCCGAGTGCATCCCCTGCATCCAGGAGCATCCCGAGCTGGTGCAGTTCTCCGAGGACCAGGCCACGATCGACGACGGCGCCGAGCTCTACTCGGTGATCACCCGGGGGGAGCAACCCGAGATCGAGGAATTCTTCGACGAGAACGGCGGCGATTGGCCGGCGATCTACTCCGAGTTCGACGAGTTCCCGGTGGCGTTCGGCGTGGCGCAGGTACCGGAGACGTGGGTCATCGACCCCAGTGGGGTGGTGCAGCTGCGCCTGATCTCGAAGGTGACCGCCGACCAGCTCAACACGATCCTGCAGCAGTACCGCGAGCAGTACCGCTGATGGCGACCGACATGTCGAACGCACGCTCGGAGCCGTCGACGGCGAGCCGGCTCAACCGTCGCGTCAAGCGCTGGCCGGGCTGGGTGCTGCTCGTGTTCGTCATCGCGGGCTTCCTTGCGGTCGGCTCGACACGCTCGACCGGCCCCGAGAGCCAGGACGACCGCATCGATGCGATCGCTCGCCGCGTGGCCTGCCCGATCTGCGACGGCGAGAGCGTCTTCGAGTCGCAGAACAACGCCTCGATCGCAATCCGCAACCAAGTGGGCGAACTCGTCGCCGAGAACGATCTGAACGACGACGAGATCATCGCGTTCATCGAGAACCGCTACGGCGCCCAGGTGTTGCTCGTCCCGAAGGCGTCGGGATTCGATGCGCTGGTGTGGGTGCTGCCCGCCGTGGCGTTCCTGTGCGGGTTGGCGGCGCTGGTCGTCGTGTTCCGCAAGTGGAAGCGTGAGGCGGGGGAGATGCGCGATCCCACCGACGACGATCGAGCACTCGTCGAGGCGGCGCTGGCCGCCGACCGCGACGCGCTCGACGACGAGGACACCGGGAAGTGACCTCGACCGAGTCAGCCCGGTCGACCGCGAGCGGTCGACGCCTCGACCGGCTCGCCGAACTCGAGGAGGAGCGGCGTTTCCTGCTGCGGTCACTCACCGATCTCGAACGTGAACACGACGCCGGTGACGTCGACGATCTCGACTACGAGACCCTCAAGGACGGCTACACGGTTCGGGCGGCCGCAGTGCTGCGCGAGATCGACGAGGGGCGCAGCGAACTCCCCGAACGGCGCCCGAGGCGGTGGAGCCGGATGGTCGCGGTGAGTGCTGCGGTGCTCGTCGGAGCGATCGGGGTCGGTTTCGTGCTCGCCGGCGCGTGGGGGGAGCGTTCGTCGGGCCAGGAGATCACCGGTCTCACGCCCGGGGACGAGTCGCGCATCCTGCTCACCAATGCTCGTGATGCACTCGGCCAGGGTGACTTCGAACTCGCGAACTCGCTGTTCGGACGCGTCGTCGAGATGGAACGGGAGCGAGGGCGCGACAACGCCGAAGCGGTGGCCTACTTCGGGTGGACGCTGGCGTTGCTGACGCGTCAGAACCCCGATCTGCCCGATGCGCCACAACGGCTCGACGCCGCTCGTCTCGCGCTGGCGCAGGCGACCGAGATCGAGCCGGACTATGCCGATCCGCAGTGCTTTCTTGCGATCGTCGAGTACCAGTTCCGTGGAGACGCCGTCGCAGCGTTGCCGTACATCGAGCAGTGCGAGGCGAGCAACCCTCCGGCCGAGGTCGCCTCGCTCGTCGCCACGTTCGCCGACGAGATCCGCGCCGCCGCCGGCTGATCGCCGACCGGGTTCAGGTCCGCGGGAGCCAGACCTTGCCCTTGGTGACCCGCTCCCCTTTGCGCTTGAGCACCCAGACCGTGGCCTTCCGCCAATCGGGCGGGCCCTGGAGTTCCATCCCGCGTCGCACGAACGCCTGGATCGTCTCGGGGATCAGGTCGCCGTGGCTGCACAGCACGGCACCGTCGGCGACCTCGCCGACCAGGTCGAGCATCCCTTCGAACGGTTGGGCCTCTGCGAGGCGGTCGTCCTCGACGATCGTGGTGCCGAGCCGCGCAGCCAGGGGCTCCAAGGTCTGCACGCAGCGTACGTAGGGGCTCGAGTACAGCTCGCCGGCGCCCTTGGCGGCCAAGCGCTCGCCGATCGCCTCCGCCTGACGCCATCCGTGTCTGCTCAGCGGACGCAGGACGTCGTCGTCATCCCACACCCGACGCTCGCCGGCCTTCGCGTGCCGGACCACGTAGACGACTTCCGCCCTGCTCACGATCGGTTCAGGCCTCGTTCGTCATCGTGGTGTGGCGTGCGGTCAACTGGCGGACGAACACGATCCAGGTCGCGGCGGCACCCACGACGAGCGCGCCGGACACGACGGTGAGCAGGCCGGCGCTGTCGATGCTGTCGGCGAGCGAGTCGAGATCGCCGCCGGCGATCCCGGCGTCGACGAGCGTGCCGATCTGGACGGCGAAGAGGGCCGCCGGGAGGATCCCGTACAGCGCGAACCAGCCCCACAGCACACGGTTGTCGGCGTTCGACTTCCAGTCGTCCGTTCCGTCGAGTCCGTCGGGATCCGAACCCTTCCACTGCTCGCGGAGCACCAGGAACGGGATGATGTAGAGGAACATCGGTGGGAGGAGCCATCCGAAGATCGAGAACAGCGGATGCCACGTCGTACGGCGCCCGTACGCGCGGATGTTGCTCGCGATGCGGAACATCCAGATGATCGTGAGGATGCCGGTGGCCAGCGTTGCCAGACCACTGAGCGACTGCGTGGCGTTGAGGGGGGCGATCGCCGAGCGGAACTCGTCGTCGGTCAGATCGCCTGCGAGGTAGTCCTGTGCATCGTCGGCGACCGCGAGCGAGACGAACGTGGTGATCACCGCGATCACGGCAGCGATCGCCGTGAGGATCACGATCGCCTTCGCCAACCCGCCGATCCGCTTGGTGGCGACGGTCGGGCCGGAGTGGTAGGCCACGAACCCGGCGGGTGTCTGCAGACCCGGCGGCGGCGGTGGAGGTGATGCGGCGCCGGCCGACGGCGGTGGGGGCGGTGGTGGTTGCTGGTCGGCACCGGGGGGCGGTGGGATGTCGCTCACCGGGCCTACCGTAGCTTCCGGCAGGCGCCGACTCACTTGGCGTCCGACCAGCGGCGCACGACGCTGGTGTCGGCCACGAAGCGCACCCGGGGAAGCGTCGGGTCGAGCCACCGGTGGGCGGCTTCCTGCAGACCGTCGCCGATCGCATCGGCGGCGGCGGCGGAGTCCGCCTCGGCGCTGTGCACCAGCAGTTCGTCGTGCAGACACAGCACGATCCGTGCGTCCAGCGCCACACACCGGGCCCGCACGATTGCCGCCCACGTCTTGAAGAACTCGGCCGCCGCGCCCTGCACCATCGCGTTGCGGCCGTACCTCCCGCGTGCCGCCGCCCTCGAGCGGTCCTCGCCGGTCGGTGCATCGTCGTGTTCCGAACTGCTCGGCGCCGACATTCGCACGAGTCGGCCGCCGCGTGTTCGCAGGTCGTTGCCGCCCTCCGCTCGCCGCGCGGCATCGTCGAGGTACTCGATGGCGACCGGATAGTTGCGCCGGAGCCCGGAGAGCGCAGCGGCGCCATGGCCGGTCGTCTGGCCGTACATCGCGCCGAGCACGGCAACCTTGGCGACCTCGCGTTCGACGCCGAGCCGAGCGGCGACCGGGGCGTACATGTCGTCCTCTGCGGTGGCCACAGCGAGCGCTGAATCACCGGAGACGGCGGCGAGTACTCGGGGCTCGATCTGTCCGAGGTCGGCACGGACGAAGACATGGCCGGGCTCGGCGACGATCGCCCGGCGGAGGTCGGCGGTGAGGTTGTGGAGTCCGGCGGTTGCCGTCATCCGGCCGGCCGCACCGTCCGACGGCGACCACGACCCCCGGAGACGGCCATCGGCGACGTGCTCGTCGAGCCACCGATAGCCGAACGTGGTCCCGATGCGCTCGGCGGTGCGCCATTCCAGCAGCGCGTCGACGACGGGATGGCGGTCACGGAGTCGCTCGAGCCGCCAGGCCCGGGTGTCCGGCACCTCGATGCCGGCCCGCCGGAGCAGCGACTTGACGTTGGCTGGGTTGCGGAGGTCGACGCCCGCCCCGGCCGCTCCGAGGTGGCGCAGCACGCGTTGATCGCGTTCGTCGGTCAGTCGCTGTTCCTCGGCGGCATCGCGGGGGCGGGGGCCGACGAACGAGGCGATGATCCGTTCGGCTTCGGCGACGTCGATCGGGAGGCCATCGTGTTCGAGTTCGGCGCACAGCACCGCAGCGGCGGACTCCGATCTGGCCGTCGAGAGCGCGGCGGGCCGGTCGTCGAGGTCGCCGAGCGCCAACCGTTGGAGTCGCTGGACCTCGAGTGCGAGGGTCGCCCACCGCGCGAGCGAGTCCAGGTCGTCGCGCCAACGTTCCTCGATCCAGTACGGATCGAGGAAACCGTCGGACGTGACCGCCTCGGCGGCGTCGTCGGTTGCCGGGTGGAAGAGATCGATCGGTGCCGGGGTCGGCGCCGCGGCAGCGTCGAGCCCGTGCGCTGCGGCCCAGACTCGGGCCGGGCCCGAACGCCATCCGCCGTTGACGAGGCGGTGGACGGCGTCGAGATCCCAGCAGCGCGCCGGCCGCACGTCGGCGTCGACCAGGCGGCGGGCGGTGTCCTGCCCCCACCACACCCACCGGGGACCGACGTCGTGTTCGAGCCGTCGGATCTCCGCGATCGCTTCCGGCATCGGCCACGAGGCGGCGCCACCATGTTCGCCGACGACTGCTGCGCCGACGTCCTGGTCGAACGCGAGTGCGACGCACTCGCCCGTGGAGAACGGGTCGGTCATCGCGTTCTCACCCGTCGGTGTCTACCATCTCGGTCCTCCCGATCGTGGGGGCGCTCGGTCTGGCACGGCTGGGGTCAGCTGTTGCGCGGGGTGAGGATGTTCGAGTCGTAGGCGTGCGCGACGGCGGCTGCGCGGTCGGCGACGCCGAGTTTGTCGTAGATGTGCAGGAGGTGTGTCTTGACGGTCGCCTGGCTGATGTGGAGCTGGTCGGCGATCTCGGCGTTGGTGTTGCCTGCGGCGACTTCGCGGAGGACTTCGATCTCGCGTTGGGACAGGGCGCCTGCCTCCGGGTTGCGCACGCGCTCGATGAGCCGCCGAGCGACAGGCGGAGCGAGCACCGTTTCCCCAGCCGCGGCACGTCGGATGGCATCGAGCAGCGTCTCGGGTGGTGCGTCCTTGAGCAGGTAGCCGGAGGCCCCGGCCTCGATCGCGCGCACGATCGCCTCGTCGGTGTCGTACGTGGTGAGCACGACGATCGCCGCATCGGGCCATTCCGCCTTGATCCGGGCGATCGCCTCGACGCCGTCGACGTCGGGCATGCGAAGATCCATGAGCGTCGCTGACGGCCGCAGCGCCAGGGCGGCTGCGACGGCATCGGCTCCGTTGCCGGCCTCGCCGACGATGTCGATGTCGTCCTCGGCGCCGAGCAGGGTCGCGAGACCGCTGCGCACGATCGGATGATCGTCGACGATCAGCAGCGTGATCACGACGCCACCGCGGGCAGTTGCAGCGAGACGGCTGAGCCGCCGGTGGTCGTGCTCTCGATTGCCAACTCACCGCCGAGGGCCTGGGCTCGATGTCGGAGCGCTCGCAGTCCTTGCCCACCGGGGAGATCGTCGTGGTCGGCGACGGTTCCGTCGGTGAAGCCGTGGCCATCGTCGCGAACGTCGAGTGCCACGACGTCGCCGAGGTAGCTGAGGGTGACGTGAACGCTGGTCGCCTCGGCGTGTTTGCGGACGTTGAGCAGTGTCTCTTGGAGTCCGCGGAACAGCGTGACCTCGACCTCGGCGGGAAGGTGGGCGGTGTCGCCGCTCACCTCGAAGTGTGCCTTCGTGTTCGCAGGGTCGATGGTGCGATCGATCTGTCGGCGCATCGCATCGGCGAGCGACAGGGACTCCAGGTCGGCTGGGCCGATCGCCGCGACGAGCCGCCGCGCGGCCGCCAAGTGGTCTTCGGCGATGGATTCGATTTCGGACAGCGCATCGGAGAGGTCGCCGGTGCGCTGGGCGGCGCGACTGAGGACGACGATCGACGTGAAGCCTTGGGCGAGCGTGTCGTGGATCTCCCCGGCGAAGCGGGCACGCTCGGCGAGCACACCACGTTCGTGCTCGGCGGCTGCGAGGTCGGCTTGCGTCGACTCGAGTCGCTCGACCAGTTCGGCGAGCGTCGCGCTCTCGATTTCGGCGCGTCGCAGTGTCGACCACAGGACCACGCCGGCGCCGAACACGGCGAGCGGGATGAGGAGTTGCCAGCCGTCGACACCGTCGTCGATCCACGCTGCGGTCCAGATCGCGGAGACGGCCAGTGCGAGGACGACACCGATCGCTCGCTCGGCGGAGAAGCACAGGCCGAGCAGCGCGAACGTGAGGATGAGCCAACGATCGTCGTGGATGACCAGGATGGCCCAGCCGGCGATCGCCACGATCGTCGTGACCGTGAGCGTCGATGACGGGCCCCGGTCGGGAAGGTTGATCGCTGCGACGCCGATGATCGGGAGGAGGACGAACGGGATCAGGGTGACCACGGTCGAACCAAGGCTGGAGAAGTCGGGATCGAAGGTGAGCACGAGCCCGGCCAGCACGCTGGCGATCGCGATCGCCGACCACACACGAGGCAGCCGGCCGACGGGAGCATCGCGCCGCCTGTTCTCGTTGCCCATCGTCGAACCCTCCTGCCCTCGCCCGACGGCGATCGTACCGATCGTGCGGGCCCGCTCAGGCTGCCGCTGCACGATCAGCTCGTTCCGTCGGGGTGACCGCGGCAGACAGACCTGTGCGGGAGCGCCAGGCGGAGCGCATCACCAGGAGCGATCCGAGGCAGGTCGCGATCGCCAGGAAGAACGGCATGACCGTCGTCGTTGCGACGAAGTCGTCGGCCGCCCACGGTGCAGCCGCATCCTCGGTCAATCCGGTCGGCACCGACACCCCGAGCCACGGCGAGAGGTGGAACCCGACGGCGCCGATCATCACGAACGATGCAACGGACGCGCCGGCCAGTCGAGTGCGACGGAACAGGATCAATGCCCCGGCCACCACCTCGGCGGCACCGACCACAGAGTTCGTGAACGGGTGGAAGAGGTCGATGCCCGACTTGTGCTCGATGTACTGGAAGACGTGGCCGCCGCCGAACTTGGCGGCCCCGGATGAGATCAGGAGCAACGCGAGCGCACCCGTGAGGACCCGGGCGACACGGGTGGCCCTCATCGACCCGGTGCGAGCTTCGTCGGGTGGCTCAGCTCCGTGCTTCGCTGCAGGTGTGGAACGGTGGATGATCGGTGGATTCGTCATGTCCTCGATGGTGCCGATCGAGCCCACCCGACACATCGACCGCCAGATGGCTTGTTCGATCAACCGATCGGTCGATCGCTGAGCCTCGCGGTCGACCGCTGTGCCTCCCCGCCAGCTCCACCGAGTCGGCGCGCTCCGGCGTGCGCCGGTGCCGGCTACGAGCCCGCGTCGTCGCCCGTCAGGTCTTCCACACTCAGGGTGATGCCCAAGCTGACGGCGACCTCCCCGATCGAATCGAGCACCGCGTCGAGGTCGGCCCCGACCGGCACGGCCAACTGGGCGGTGATCTCGAACCGCCTGCCACCATCCCTGCCCGGCAAGTCGGTGACCGTGCCCAGACGAGAGATGCTGATTCCTGCTTCGCTGATCGCTGTGGAGATCTCGTGTACGACGCCCGGTCGGTCATCACCGGTGAGTCGCAGTCGCACGTCATCGGCGTCGGGTGCAACGACGGGTTCCTCGACCTGCTGAGCCGTGACGTGCAGACCCTGGTCACGCAGAACCAACAGGTTGGCGAGGAGTTCGTCCACTCGGTCGTCGCCGACCTCCACCACCACGACGCCAGCGAACGTTCCGGCGATCTCTGCCAACTCGCTGCGCTTCCAGTTGCCGTCGTGGAAGCGGACCACGTCGGCCAGTGACGCAACAACACCTGCCCGGTCGCGTCCGATGATGGTCAACACCAGTTCGATCATCTCGCCACTATGGCACGCAGCGCGGACTCGTGAACCAGGACGCTCACGATCGCGCTCGGCTCCCCACGTCGTCACCGCCGGCGCGGGTCGCGCCGGCCTGCGCCGCAGTCCCATGTGTACGTGTCCACGGTGCCGCACATGGTGGTCATGGAGCGAGCGTGGCGCCGCCGCCCGAGTTCCCGGTCGGGCGAGCACCGATCTGCTCCTAGAGTCGAGTAGGTCACCTATCGGAAGGACTCCCGCTCATGAAGCTGATCGGCAAGCTCGCCCAGACCGCCGCGGCACTCTGGATTCTCAACGTCTGGTTCAACCGGTTCAACAAGGACACCGGCTACCGCGGTGGCGATGCCACGAACATGAAGGAGGAGTTCGAGGAGTACGGGCTCTCGGAGACCGCGATGTACGCGGTGGGAGCGGCGAAGGTGAGCCTGGCAGGCCTCATGCTTGCAGGACATGCACGACCGCAACTCGTCCGACCCGCATCGATCGGTCTTGCGGCATTCATGCTCGGCGCGATCGCCATGCACATCAAGGTGGGCGATCAGATCAAGCGCTACCTCCCGGCGCTGTCGGTGTTCTTCCTGGCAACGGTCTCTGCGGTGCTGAACGGCAAGCGATCGGCGACGGTGTCCACCGTCACGAACTGACGAAGAGGATCACGAGCACCGCATTCAGCAGGCAGAGCAGCGCAGCGGGCACCATGAGGTGAGGTGCGTCCCGAATGCGGATGCGAACGACGATCCCCAGCAGCATCAACACCGACAGGCCCAGTGCGGCGAGCGCCCCCAGCGGGGCGAGCACCAGCCCGGCGATGACGCCTGCGCCACCGAGCAACTCCAGTACCCCGACGACGTTGCGGAAGTCGGTCAGGCCGTAGCGCGAGAATTCCTCCTCCAGTGCCGGTCTCGACAGGATCTCGACACCGTAGTGAAGGAAGGAGAGGCCGGAGATCAACGCCAGGATCACGACCACCATGTCGGCGAGCACGGTACCGGGCCGGTCGCCCGACGCGTTCCGGAGCACGGGTGGCTCCCGTCGCGTTCGGGGAGACGCTCAGGGTTGCAGCCCCTCGGCGACTCGGCTTCCGCGAGCTGTGCTGCGCTCTCGATGAGTTCCTCGTTCACCTCGACACGATGGAGATCGTCGACGAAAGCGGCCGATAGCCCCCTGGGCTCGCCTCCGGGTCAGATGCGTTTGACGGGTGGCGGCTTCCAAGTGCCGTCGAGTGCTTCGGGTTCGGGCCAGTAGATGCGCATTGCGACGTAGAACGCCTCGATCTTGTCGTTGCCACCCCATCCGGCCATTGCGCCGGCTGCGCGAAGCAGGTAGTCGCCGTCGAAGAATCGCGGTCTCCGAATGCGTCGATGGCCATCCATCCATTGACCCTGTCGCCGAGATGGCCAGCCTTGTCAGCCATTCGAGCAGGCGGTGGACGTAGCCGATGAACCGTTCGTCGCGCGACGCTTCGTCGTGCCACACCGGCCAATCGAACGCCGGTGCGGTTGGCGATCCGGTGCCGAGATGGGCTGACAGCGTCTCGAGTTGGTGGGCGTCCATGATCGGTCGCAGGGACTCGACATCGTCGGGGCCGAGCAGTTGGGTCCGCCCGATCACGACCACCAGATCGGTCTCGAATCGCAGGACGTCGGTGAATCCGTCCGGTACGTCGCCAGTGAACCCGGGACCGACCAACAGGTAGGACCCGGCGGGTCGCGCTGCTACGAGGCAACCGATGGTCACCGGCTCGACCGAGACCGGGTCAGTCCGATGACACCGACCCGGTCGGAATACTTCGGGTCGACCGGGTGCTCACATCATCATGGCCCGCTACGTCGTTCATGTCCGCACCTCGATGCCGCCCGCCGAGGCGTTCGCCTACATGGCCGATCTCACGAACTTTGCGGAGTGGGATCCCGGCGTCGATCGGGTCGAGCAGGTCGAGGGCGACGGCGCCGGTGCGGGTGCCGCGTTCGACGTCGCGGTGAAGGCGCCCGGCCGGACGATGACGCTGCGTTACGACACCGTTGCCTTCGACGACGCGTCGACCACGATGACGGCCTTCGCCGAGAACGCGTTGTTGACCTCGGAGGACACGATCACCGTCGAGGCCGACGGTGACGGTTCGATCGTCACGTACGACGCCGAGCTGAAGCTGAAGGGCCTGCTCGGCCTGTCCGATCCGCTGCTCCGGCTGACGTTCAACCAGATCGGCGACCGCGCTGCGGCCGGGCTCGTCGAGACGCTCGCCGGCGAACGCGTCGCTGCATGAGCCTGAGCGGGATCGCCGACGCGCTGATCGAGGCGCCGATCGTCACGAGCTTCACCCGCCTGGGCTATGAGGCACGTCGCCGGCTGGCCGGCTGGACGCCGCTGGACGACTACGACCTCACCGGTCGGGTCATCGTCATCACCGGCGCCACGTCGGGGCTCGGCTACGCGGCCGCCGAACAGCTCGCCCGCTGCGGCGCGACGGTCGTCGTCGTCGGCCGCAACGACGAGCGCAACGAGCGGGCAGTCACCGAACTGGTGGCCGCCACCGGCAACCCGTTGATCACCCAGGTCACCGCCGACATGGGCGACCTCGACCAGGTCCGTCACCTCGCAGAACGGATACTCGCCGACCACGACCGGCTCGACGTGTTGATCCACAATGCCGGTGCACTCGACCCCGAGCGCCGCATCGCTCCCGATGGCACCGAGGCCACCGTCGCCAGCCAGGTCGTCGGCCCGTTCCTCCTGACGAGTCTCCTGCTCGAGCGCCTTGCTGCGTCTGCACCGGCACGCGTGCTCACGATGTCATCGGGTGGGATGTACGCCACCGGGTTGAGGGTGTCCGGGCTCGAGATGGCCCCCGAGGACTACGACGGCACCGAGCAGTACGCACGGGCCAAGCGTGCCCAGGTCACACTCAACGAGATGTGGGCCGAACGCTACGGGGATCGAGGCATCACCTTCCACGCGCTGCACCCCGGCTGGGCCGACACCCCCGGCGTCGACGCCGGGCTCCCGACCTTCGCGAAGGTGATGGGTCCGTTCCTGCGGACCCCCGAGCAGGGCGCAGACACCCTCGTCTGGCTCGCCGCCGACGAAACAGCGCTCGCGTCGGAGGGCCGCTTCTGGCTCGACCGTGCGCCGCGCCCGATCCACAAGCTTCCGACGACCAGAGGGACCGACACTGCGGAACGGCGCCAGCAGCTCTGGAACTGGGTCGCCCAGACTGCCGATGCCACGACGGTGAACACGTAGGTACCCCGCGGCGTGAGTACGCCGCCAAGATCTCGGCGTAGCCGCCCGCCGAGGTCAGCCCCAGCCGAGTTCATGGAGTCGTTCGTCGTCGATGCCGGCGGCGTGGGCCACCTCGTGGATCACGGTGACGTACACCTCCTCGGCGAGGTCGTCGAGGTCGTCACACATCTCACACAACGCGAACCGGTAGATCGACACGATGTCGGGGCCCTCGGTTCCGTTGCGCTCGGTGTGGGGAACTCCCTCGTAGAGGCCGAGCAGGCTCGGCTCGTCCGGGTTCCGATCGACGACCTGAACGACAACGTTGTCGAGCACGGGCAACAGCTCCTCCGGCAGGTCGTCGAGCGCGTCGGCCACCATCGCCTCGAACCGGTAACGCGGCACGACCTCCATTCCCGCAGTGTTACATCTGGGGTCAGACCCCAGATGTAACAGCGGTCAGAGGACCTTGAGTTTGTCGGAGAAGACCTTCTTCGGCTTCATCTCGACGGCGATCTTCGTGGCGATGTCCTGGAACATCTGCGCCGCCTCCGACTCGGGGGCGACTGCGGTGATCGGACGGCCGTTGTCGCCGCCTTCGCGCAGTTCGGGCACGAGCGGCAGGCGACCGAGCAGCGGCACCTCGAGCTCCTCGGCGAGGATCTGGCCGCCGCCCGAACCGAAGATCTCGTAGCGCTTGCCGTCGTCGCCGGTGAACCACGACATGTTCTCGATCACGCCGCGCACCGGCAGGTTGACCTTCGCCGCCATCGCTGCAGAGAGCGACGCGACCTTCTGGGCAGCCGGCTGCGGCGTGGTGACCACGAAGACCTCGCCGCGCGGCAGGTACTGCGCGAGGGAGAGGGCGATGTCGCCGGTGCCAGGAGGCATGTCGACGAGGAGGAAGTCGGGCTCGTCCCAGAACACGTCGGTGAGGAACTGCTCGAGCGCCTTGTGCAGCATCGGGCCGCGCCAGATGACCGCCTGGCCCTGCGGCACGAAGTAGCCGATCGAGATGCAGCGCACGCCCCACATCTCGGGCGGCACGAGCATCTCGTCGATCACGACCGGTTCACGGTCGGTGCCGAGCATGCGGGGGATCGAGTAGCCGTAGATGTCGGCGTCGACGACACCGACCTTGTAGCCCTGTGACGCCAGTGCGACGGCGAGGTTCGTGGTGACGCTCGACTTGCCGACGCCGCCCTTGCCGGACGAGATGAGGAGCGGCCGGGTCTTCGAGGTGTTCTTCGAGAACGGGATCTCGCGACCCTCGGCGTGCCCGTGGGCCTGGCTCGACCCGGCGGTGGCACCGGCGTCGCCGTGGAGTGTGCGACGGAGGTTCTCACGGTCCTCGTCGCTCATCACGGTGAATTCGAGGTCGATCGACTCGACGCCGTCGAGTTGCGTTGCAGCGTCGGACACACGGCGCTGGATCTCGCTCTTGAGCGGACAACCCGGCACGGTGAGTGCGATCAGCACGCCGACGACGCCGTTGTCGAGGATCGACACGCCGCGCAGCATCCCGAGGTCGACGATCGAACGGTGGAGTTCGGGGTCCTCGACGGGTCGGAGGGCTTCGACGATCTGTTCTTCGGTCACGGTGGCGGCCATGGAGCCATTGTGGCGACGGCCGGTCGAATTTGCACTACGCGGATAGGTACAATTGTGCACATGAGCACGAGCCCGTCGTTCACCGCCACCGTGTCGGCGATCACCGACGCCTTCGGTGACCCGACGCGCCGCTCGATCTACCTGTTCGCGAAGGAGCACTCGGGGCCCGATGAGTCCGGCGTCACGGCCACCATGGTGGCTGCAGAGGTCGGTGTGCACGCGAACGTCGCTCGGCACCACCTCGACAAGCTCGCCGCCGGTGGCTACCTCGAAGTCGTGTCCGGGCGGGTCGCCGGTGCCGGCGCCGGTCGCCCGTCGAAGCGCTACGTCGTCGTGGGCGACGCGCTCAAGATGAACGATGTCGACTTCCCGGTCCGCAGCGACGACCTGCTGCTCTCGCTGCTCGGCCGGGCGCTCGACCGGCTCCCGCACGACGAAGCCGAGGCGATCGCCGAGGAGGTCGGCCAGGAGTACGGGCGGGCGATGGCCGATGGCCTCACCGGCGACGCCCTCGCCAGCGGGCGGCGGTCGCTCCGGTCGGCGATGCAGGCCGTCGCCGATGCGCTGACCGCGCACGGGTTCGCGGCGCATGCGGAAGGTCGGAACGATCAGCTGCGGATCATCAACAACCACTGCCCGTTCGGCGACGTCGCCACCGAGCATCCCGTCATCTGCGCTGTCGACCGCGGCATGGTGAAGGGGATGCTCGCCGCACTGGTCGACAGCGACGACGCCCTCGGCGACATCGTCACCGAGCAGAGCTTCGCCCGCGGCGACACGTTCTGCTCCACCGCCGTCTGATGGTTGCGCCGGGGGTCGAACCCTTGGCGCAACGATGTCACCGGCGGGCTCTGGAGTACTCGACGACTCGTTCGACGACCTCGGGCGATGCCTTGGCGGTGGAGCCGGCGTCGAACGGAGGTTGCGGGTCGTACTCGATCATCAGCTGGCTGGCTTCCGCAGCGGTGCGGTCGACGAGGATCTCGACCAGGCGCAGCGCCATGTCGATGCCGCTCGACACGCCGGCGGCGGTGATGATCCTCCGATCGAGGTGTTCCACCACACGCTCGCCGGTCGGAATCGCACCGTGCTCGGCGAGCACGTCGAGAGCACCCCAGTGCGTGGTGGCGGTCAGCCCCTGCAGGAGCCCCGCCGCCGCGAGCACGAGCGAACCGGTGCACACCGACGTGGTGAACACCGTGGTCTCGTGCGCCGTGCGAACCCAGTCGAGCACCCGCTCGTCGTTCATCAGGGCCCGGGTCCCGTGGCCGCCGGGGAACACGACGACGTCGGGTGCGGCCATCTCCTCGAACGTCGCATCCACCTCGATGCCGAGCATCCCGTTGTCCGAGCGCACGACGCCGCGGTCGTGGCCGACGAACGTCACGTCGAAGTCGGGGATGCGCTGGAGCACCTCGTACGGCCCGATGCCGTCGAGCGCAGTGAACTGCGGGAACAGGGGGATCGCGATGGAGGTCACGTCGTCACCGTACCGACCCACCCCGACCGTTCTCGTGAACAGTTGCGCGGTCAGAACGCGCACGAGTTCACGAGAACGGGTGGAGGGGGAGCGCGGGTAGCGTGCACGGGGTGGACGTACGCATCGGAGTGACCCAGGCCCCCCGTGAGCTCAACATCGAACTCGCCGAGGACGTCGATCGAGATGATCTGAAGTCGCGGGTCGAGGCGGCGCTGGGCGGAGCGAGCGACGTGCTGTGGATCACCGACAAGCGGGGCAAGGACGTCGTGATCCCCGCCGCGAAGATCGCGTACGTCGAGCTCGGCTCGGCCGACGGCGATCGCAAGATCGGCTTCGGAGGCTGAAGCTGGGCCCCTCGGGTCGGCCAGGGCTCCTGGACCTCGACCTGCTGTGGGTCACGGGCAAGGGCGGTGTCGGCAAGACCACTGTCGCGGCAGCGATCGCCGACGTCGCCGCGCGTCATGGTCGGCGAACGCTCGTGTGCGAGATGGATGCCAAGGGCGCGCTCGCCAACGCGTTCGATGTCGGCGAGCTCGAGTTCGAGCCCACCGAGGTCGCCCAGAACCTCCACGCCATGGCGATGAACACCGAGGACTCGCTGCGCGAGTACCTGCGCCTGTTCGTCAAGATCCCGTTGCTGGGCCGCATCGGCCCGCTGGCCTCCACGTTCGACTTCGTCGCCGACGCCGCGCCCGGCGTCAAGGAGATCCTCGGTGTCGGCAAGCTCTGCTACGAGGTGCGTGAACGGCACTACGACCTGATCGTCGTCGACGCCGAGGCGAGTGGGCACATCGTCAGCCAGATCGGCGCCCCGAAGGTGATCGCCGACCTCGTCCAGGTGGGCCTGGTGCGCGACCAGACCCAGTGGATGCTCGACATCCTCGACGACCCGCAGCGCACCGGCGTCGCCGTGGTGACCACCCCCGAGGAGATGCCGGTCACCGAGACGATCGAACTGCTCGGACGCCTGCGAGCGGAGACCGGCGCCCACGCGTCCGCCGTCATCGCGAACCGTGTTCTGCCGGCGATGTTCAACCGACGTGAGCAGTCGATCGTCGATCGCCTCGGCGACGCGATGACCCTGCTCGTCGAGGCCGCAGGGCCCGCGGTGACCACCGTCGTCGAAGCCGCCAACCTCACCGAGATGCGCCGCCGGACGGGCGCGGGCCACCTCGAACGGCTCCGGACATGGTTGGAGTCCCACGACGAGATGCCGAACGGTCTGCCGATCGTGACGGTCCCCGAGATGTTCTCCCGCGGGTCGGGCCCGCGGGTCGTCTCGCTCGTCGCCGAGTCGCTCACCGACGAGTTGGATCCGCAGGACCGAGGTCGTCGTGGCTGAGCTCGACAACCTGCTGGCCAGCCGGGAGATGATCCTCGTCGCCGGCTCGGGCGGCGTCGGCAAGACCACGATCGCCGCAGCGCTCGGCGTTGCCGCCGCCGAACGGCACCGGGGCCGCATCCTCGTGATGACCGTCGACCCGGCCCGCCGACTCGCGACGGCACTCGGTCTGGACGAGTTCGGCAACACACCGGTCCAGATCGATCCGGACGCCTTTGCGGCGTCGGGCGTCAAGCTGCGTGGCGAGGTGTGGGTGGCGATGCTCGACACCAAGGCGGGCTGGGACGAGCTGATCACCCGTCAGGCCCCCGATGCCGCGACCCGCGACGCCGTGCTCGCGAACCCGCTGTACGAGAACATCACCCGCCGTTTCGTGCACAGCCACGAGTACCTCGCGATGGAGCAGCTGCACGACCTGCACGCCAGCGGGGAGTTCGATCTCGTGATCGTCGACACGCCGCCGTCGCGCAACGCGCTGTCGATCCTCGACGCTCCGAACCGGATGATCGAGTTCTTCGGGAGCCGGCTGCTGCGGTGGCTCACCGTGCCGTACCGGTCACGCCTCTTCACGGTCGCCTCGAAACCCTTCTACCAGGTCGCCGATCGCGTGCTCGGCTCGCGCTTCCTCCAGGACATCGCCGACTTCTTCGTGCTCTTCCAGGCGATGGAGAGTGGATTCGTCCGACGTGCCAAGGAGGTCGAAGCGCTGCTCGTCGACCCTCGCACCGCCTTCGTCGTCGTCACCACGCTCGAGACTGCCCCGAGTTACGAGGCCCGGTTCCTCGCTCGATCGCTGCTCGACCGTGGGATGTCGCTCGGGGCGATCGTCGCCAACCGGGTGTTGCCCGAATCGTTGGCGAGTGCTGACGCGGCCGACAGCGCCGTGGCCCTCCTCGAGGCGGCGAACGGCGATCTCGCCGACGCGGTCGCCGAGGTGCTCGACGTGCCGCCGAAGCAGGTGGGCACCGTGCTGAAGCGGATCGCATCCCGATTCGACGACGTTGCGCTCGTGGCCGCCCGCGAGTCGGATCGGCGAACCGAACTCGCCGATCTCGCGCCGGTGCTGCTGGCGGTTCCGTGGCTGTCGGGCGACATCCACGACCTCGCCGGGCTCGGGCTGCTGGCCGGTCACCTGCGCAACGGCGGATGATCAGGCAGAATCAACGGTGATGACCTCTCTCGCCGAACTCACCCGCGAGCACACGACGCTCGATCGTGACGACATCGATCACCTGCACCGGCTGACCGCCGAGTGGGCGTTCCTCGCCGATCTGTGCTTCGCCGATCTGTTGCTCTACGTCCGCTCCAGTGGTGGCAAGTGGCTGATCGTCGATCAGGTGCGTCCGGCCACCAACCAGACCATGTACACCACCGACTACGTGGGTTCCTGGGCCGACGGCGACGAGGCGGAGCTGATCGATCGCACGGCCGACACCGGCCAGCGCGTCGAGGGAGCGATCGAGGTCGACGGGGGTGGCGACGAGATCAACCACGCACGCATGTTGGCGCTCCCGGTGCGGCGCGACGGTGAGATCATCGCGGTGCTGTCGAAGGAATGGAAGGTCCGCGCGGGCCGGCCGCTCGGCGAGCTCGAGCGCAACTACTCGTTCATCTTCGAGGAGTTCGCGCAGATGATCGAGATCGGCACGTTCCCGTTCGCCGGACGCGTGGCCGACTCCAGCGCGGCGCCCCGCGTGGGTGACGGTGTGTTGACCCTCGACGCGTCGGGCACGGTCACGTACGTGTCGCCGAACGCGAACTCGGCACTGCACCGGGTGGGCATCCAGGCGAACCCGGTCGGCATGCGTCTCGCCGAACTCGGATTCCACGACGGCCCCGTGCGGCAGGCCTTCGAGCGACGCGAACCGATCGTGGAGGAGTTCGAGCAGGGCGCCGACGTCACGCTCCTGTGCCGGTGTGTGCCGTTGGTGACCGACGGCGAGTCCGGCCTCGAGATCGCCGGCGGGCTGCTGCTCGTTCGCGACGTCACCGAACTCCGCAAACGCGATCGGCTGCTGTTGAGCAAGGACGCCACGATCCGTGAGATCCATCACCGGGTGAAGAACAACCTGCAGACGATCTCGTCACTGCTGCGGCTCCAGGCCCGTCGACTCACCAACCCCGAAGCGAAGGCGGCGGTCCAGGAGTCGGTCAGGCGGATTCGCACGATCGCGCTCGTGCACGAGTCGCTGTCGCGCGAGCCGGGCGAGGACATCGCGTTCATCGAGATCGTCCGGCCGCTGCTGCGCCTGGCCGAGGAGAGCCTCCAGTCGCCCGATCGTCCGGTGCGGTTCGTGGTGACCGGCGACGGTGGTCGGATCCCGGCCAACACCGCGACGCCGCTGTCGGTCGTGCTCACCGAACTGCTGCAGAACGCCGTCGATCACGGCTTCCCCGAGGGCAGCGGCGGCGGCGAGGTCAACGTGGGCCTCAGCCACCGAGACGGGCGGCTCACCGTGCGTGTCGTCGACAACGGTCGCGGCGTCGATCCCTCGTTCCAGCTCGATCAGGCCAAGGGTCTCGGCCTGTCGATCGTCCGCACGCTCGTGACCACGGAACTCAACGGCACGATCGACATCCGACCCGCCACGACGTCAGAACTCGAGCTGGCCGGTGTCGGCGATGGCTCCGCCCGCCAGCGCGGTACGGTCATCGAACTCGTCGTCCCCACGGACGACTGAGATCAGCTGGCGCGGGCGGCGCGGGCGGCGGCGACCCGACGGCGGCGGATGACCCGGCGCTCCTCTTCGGTGAGCCCACCCCAGATGCCGGAGTCCTGATTGGTCTCCAACGCGAAGTCGAGGCACTGCTGGGCCACGTCGCACTCGCCGCACACCTCCTTCGCACGATCGATCTGTACCAGCGCGTGTCCTGTGGTGCCGACCGGGAAGAAGAGCTCCGGGTCGGTGTCGCGGCAGATGGCGTCGTCGCGCCACTCGTAGTCCGCGGCTCCCAGGGTCAGGCTGGACGCAAGGATCGACACGTTGGTGCTCCTCGAAGGTTGGGGCGACAGGTCGCCGGGGGGAGAAATCGTGCCGATGTACGACACGACTGGCTTCGGGCCGGGCTGAACTGTAAGCGCGCCGACCCGTGCCCGCAAGGGCCCATTGGGCCCAATCTTCGCCGTTCGGTCATCTGGTGGTCTTCTCGGATTCGTGCCGTTGTCGGGCAGACTGGGTCCATGCTCGTGCTCGGCCATCGTGGAGCGTCTGCGGACGCTCCCGAGAACACGCCCGAGGCCTTCCGTCTCGCCGACACGATGGGCGCCGACGGCGTCGAACTCGACGTCAGGTGGGTGCCCGATGGCCGCCTGGTGATCGCCCACGACCCGTTGCCGGACGACGTCGCTGAGGTCGACGCAATGGGATTGGCGAGCTTCGACGAAGCGCTCGACGCCTGTGGTGACCGCATGCTCGTGAACGTGGAGATCAAGAACTGGCCCACCGACGCCGGCTTCGATCCCACGATGGGGATGGTTCGCCCGGTGATCGACGCACTGCGGCGCCGGGGGAGTGCCGCCGCCCCGCGCTGGCTGATCTCGTCGTTCTCGTGGGACACGCTGGAAGCATGCCGGGTCGCCGCTGTCGACATCGCCACCGCGTGGCTGGTGACCTCGATCGGTCCCGAGCAGATCGCTCGGGCCGCGGCCGCCGGACACGTGGCGGTCCACCCCCACGAGCCGAACGTGACCGAGGAGTTCGTCGCTCGATGTCACGACGCGGGACTTGCGGTCAACACCTGGACGTGCAATGACCCGCAACGTCTGGTTGAACTCGCCGCACTCGGCGTCGACGGCGTGTGCACCGATGTCCCGGCCGTCGCACTCGAGGCGCTGGGCCGCAACGGTGCCGATGCCGGGCTCAGGCCACGATGGGCGTCGTGGCAGCCGGCTCGCTGAGCGGGGTGACCAACCTGACGGCATCGGGGACGTGCTCGAACTCGAGCCGGGTGGTGTTGCCGAGCGCGTCGCCGTCGACCTGATACGGAAACGGAGTCTCGTGTTCGATCACGAGGCGCGCGACGTCGATGCGGTAGTCGAGGTGCTTCGACGCTTCGACGCCACCACCGCGCAGCGCGCCGGCCAACGACGACAGGATCGCCGGGGCGCTCATCGTGCGGAACGTCACCGCGACGAGACCACGGTTGAGCGTGGCAGCCGGCGACAGGTCCAACGGACGGTTGCCGAGGTAGGTGTAGGGGTTCGTGTTGAGCACGATCGTGAAGTAGCCGTCGTCGATCGGTGGACCGCCGTCGCCGTGCACGCAGAAGTGCGGGGTTCGGCGGTCGTACCCGGTCAGCCAGGTGGTCAGCCCGGCCCAGATGAACAGCGGGTGGCCGAGCCATCGCTTCAACGAGCCGCGTTGTTCGACGCGCTCGACGACGGCCGCATCGAAGCCGACGCCGGTGTGGAAGCAGAAGTAGCGCCCGTTGACCTGCCCCAATCCGATCGGGCGGAAGTCGCCGGCGTCGATCCCGTTGGCGAGGTACTCGACCGCTCGCACCGGGTCGTTCGGCATGCCGAGCGTGCGGGCGAACACGTTGGTCGATCCGCCCGGGAGCACACCGAGTGCCGTGTTCGATCCGGCGATGCCCGTTGCGACCTCGTTGAGCGTGCCGTCGCCACCGAAGCCGATCACCACGTCGACCCCGCGCCGAACGGCATCGTGAGCGAAGCGTGTCGCATGGCCGCGGCGGTTCGTCTCGAGCACGTCGACGTCGTGGCCGCGGCTCAATCGGCGGTGGACGACGACCGTGTTGCGGGCGGTCACCGACGACGCGAAGGAGTTGACGATCAGCAGGACCTTCAAGGAACGCGACCGTATCCGGCGCGTTCGCCGTCGAGACGGTCGCTCGAGTTTGGGTCGAAGTTGACTCACCGGTAACTTGGACCTCCTTATGAACGTGATCGTCTGCGTCAAGCAGATCCCGGACCCGGCACTGCCGGGCGAGCTGGATCCCTCCACCAACACGCTCAAGCGTGACGGCAAGCTCATCCTCGACGAGTCGGACAGTTACGGCGTCGAGATGGCGCTGCAACTCGTCACGGCGGCCGGCGGCGGCGAGGTCAGCCTCGTCTCCATGGCGCCGAACGACGAGACGTCGGGCTTGCGCACCGCACTCGCGATGGGCGCTGCCAAAGCGGTGCTCGTGAGCGACGCGTCGCTTGCGGGCGCTGATGCGCTCACCACTGCGAAGGTGCTCGCCGCGGCGACGAAGAAGCTCGGCGAGGTCGACCTGATCATCGCCGGCACCGAGTCCTCCGACGGCTACACCGGCACCGTGCCCGAGCAGCTCGCCGAAGTTCTCGGCCTGCCGTCGATCACGTTCGCCAAGAGCATCGAGATCGCCGATGGCACCCTCAGGGTCGACCGTCAGACCGAGGCGGGCTACGACGAGGTCACGTGCTCGCTCCCGGCCGTCGTGTCGGTGACCGCGGGCGTCGTCGAGCCCCGCTACCCGAGCTTCAAGGGCATCATGGCCGCCAAGTCGAAGCCGGTCGAGACCGTCACCACCGCCGACCTCGGTGTCGAGTCGGTCTCGTGGGCCCAGCAGATCACCTCCGTCGAGGATGCCCCCGAGCGTGAAGCCGGTGAGGTCATCGAAGACGACGGCGAAACGTTCAACAAGATCGTCGAGTTCCTCGACAACCTGAAAGTCATCTGAGGAGACCGCAATGGGAATCGACAACATCTGGGTGTTCGCACAGGCCGCCGATGGCGCCCCGACCACCGGCACACTCGAACTGCTCACCGAGGCTCGAGGCCTCGGTGGCACCGTCTCGGCGTTCATCGCCGGTGATGGCGCCGGCGTCGCTGCGGCGCTCGGCGACCATGGCGCTGCCAAGGTCTACGCGACCGGCGACCTCGGCGGGTCACTCTCCGGCGTGGCCGTTGCTGCCGCGATGAAGGCCGTGATCGACGGCGGCGACAGCCCCGACCTGATCATGTTCCCGCAGAGCTATGACGGTCGCGACGTGATGTCGCGACTCTCGGTCAAGCTCGACCGCACCGTGCTCACCAACTCGACCTCGATCACCGTCGACGGCGACGCGGTCACGGTGCAGACACCGATCTTCGGCGGCACGAAGCTGGTCAACTCGACCTTCACCGGCGAGCGTCCGTTCCTGGCAGCTTTCCGCCCGAAGAGCTTCGTCGCCGAAGGCGGCGCCGGCGCAGCGGGTGAGGTCGTCGCCGCACCGGTTCCCGACCTCGGCTCCACCGGCGGTGCAACCGTCACCGCCGTGCACGTCGAGGAGACCTCGGGCCCGAAGCTCGACGAAGCTGCCGTCGTCGTCGCCGGCGGCCGCGGCCTCGGCGAGGCCGACAAGTTCGACATGATCGAATCGCTCGCCAAGCAGCTCAAGGGTGCGCCCGGTGCGTCGCGTGCGATCGTCGACGCCGGCTGGGTGCCCTACAGCTACCAGGTCGGCCAGACCGGCAAGGTCGTCAAGCCGACCGTGTACATCGCCGCCGGCATCTCCGGTGCCACGCAGCACATGGTGGGCATGAAGGGTTCGAAGAACATCATCGCGATCAACAAGGACAAGGAGGCGCCGATCTTCGGTGTCGCCGACCTCGGCATCGTCGGTGACGTCCACAAGGTGCTCCCGCAGCTCCTCGCTGCCCTCGACGCTCGTACCTGACACAGCACCAACCTCGAGAAATGCCTGGATCGTCGCGCTGAGCGCGACGATCCAGGCATTTTTCGGGTGTGTCAGGTGGCGTCACGGGCGATGATGGCCCAGGCGACGGACTCCTCGGGGTCCTCGACCGCCAGTTGGAGCTGCCATCCCATCGCAGGCTCGTGCGCGTCCCAGCGATACCAGCGAAGGTCGTGTGCCAACTCGCCGAGCTCGTCCGGGGGAACCGGCCAGTCGTCGAGGAGGTCACCGAACGCGGCGAGCGTCCACCAGGCGCCGAATCGCCCGGACGCGGCTCCGCGGCGCCGTCCGTGGGCACCGCCACTCGCTCCTGCCCACGCCATCCAGGCGATCGCCATCGCAGGGTCGAGTTCGACCACTCGCGCGCGCCGCAGGCCGAGCGCACCGAGCGCACCGCCGACGTCCCCGTCGACGCACACCGTCTCGGCATGGCCGTTCGAACTCGACGTCCACGGTTCGACGAGTTGCCGCACGGCGAGTTCGACGTCGTCGTCGAGCACCTCGGCGTCGGCGGTGCCGATGTCGTCCCAGTCCTCGGGGAGCCGCGGGGGTGGGAACTCGGCGCCGGCGTCGGTGTAGTCGGCGAGCGCGTAGGTGGGCTCCCACCGCTGGAGGTCGAGGGGGATGTCGAGCACCGGCGGGAGATCGGGCGCGTCGATCGTCTCACCGCGCAGGACCCGTTCGTGAGCGACGAACGCGGCGCGGGGCCCACGACCGAGCTCTGGCGACAGATCGGCCCAACTGTGGTGCTGTGCGGCCACCTCGGTGAGCGGCCCGATCGTGAACCGACCCGACAACCCGTCGGTCTCGTCGAGGACGGCCGCGACGAACTCCGGTGCAGCGTGCAGCGCGAGGCGGTATTCGGCGAGTGTCGCCGCGGGCCAGAGCTGGCGTCCGGTGGCGACCGCGTGGCGTGCACGGTCTCGCACCCGGAGCAGGCCCGCCCAGTCCCGCTCGCCGGATCGATCGTCGATCAGCCGTACGAGCCCGTCGAGATCGGCGCGGTGGATCAGGTCGTCGAGCGCGTCGTCGTCGACCCGCACGGTCAGACCAGCGGCCAGGGATAGCGACGACCGGTGGGATCGGTCGGGAAGCGTCGGTGCGTCACGCACCATGCAGCACGACCCTGCAACGCCTCGACCTCGTCGTCGGCGAGCAGCGCGGCGATCTCGAGCGGTACGCGCTCGCACAACGACCCCACCCGAACGAGCAGGTCGTCGTCGATCGGCTCGTCGCCGAACTCCCAGATCACCGTGCGCAGCTTGTACTCGGCGGCGAAGCACAACCCGTTGTCGATGCCCCACACCGACGCCGGTTGATCGTCGCGCTCGGGGATCAGGAGCACGTGGCCACTCTTGCGGTCGGTGTTGTTGGCGAGGATGTCGAGCAATGCCATCGCCCGGAGCCGGTCGTGCAACTCCGGGTGCGCCTCGTGGATCGTGAAGTAGTGCTGGCTGTGGTCGGCGATGACGAACCACTGGATCGACCCTTCGCCGAGAGGTCCGTCGCGCAGCACCGTCGGTGGCACCACGTGGAGTCCGAGGTGCTCGCTGAGCAGGTAGGCCGCCACCTCGCGGCGATGCAGGCCCGGCTCGAAGTCCCACAACGGTCGCTCCCCGCGCGTTGGCTTGTAGATCGCCGGGTGGCTGGCACCGTCGTGCGTGACGTGGACGAGGAACGTGGCATTGCTGCTGTACGGCATGCGACCCTCGATCTCCACCTCGCCTTCCAGCAGGTGGCGGATCGGATCGTCCACGACGTCGACGCGCAACTCGACCCCGCGCTCGTCGTCATCGTCGTCGTCGTGGTCGTCGTGGACGTCGTCGTCGTGCAGTGCCACGCCGGATCAGTTCATCCGGGGGCAGTCGTGGCCGTCGGGATCGATCGGGAAGCTGCACCACTGGCACGGCGGTCGACCCGCTTCGACGACCCCGTCGGCGTGGTCGCAGAACGCCGCCGCCTGGCCCCGGCTGAGGTACAGCCGGATGTGTCCACGATCGTCGTCGACGAACTCGCCGTCGTCGTCGACCTCGCCGATCTCTTCGAGTTGGATCAGCACCCGGTCGTTCGAGCGGTCGTAGCCCAGCCCGATCGGGCCGAGCACGAACGACGGATCGAGTGGATCTCGCAGCTCGAGCGCCCCCGGCATCGGGCGGTCCTCGGCGGGCGGGAGGTCGGCGAGCACCTTGCGGAGGTACTGCACGATCGCCGCGGTCTGCTGCTTCTCGCACTTGACGGTCACGCGTTGGCCGTCCGAGCGCGCCTGCAGCAGGAACGTCCGCTCGCCGGGCCGGCCCACCGTGCCGACGGTGAAGGCCGACACCTCGTCGAATTCGAAGAACACGCTCATCGGACACTCACGAGGGTTGGAGGTCGGTCAGCGGGCGCCCGGTGGAGTTGACCGCCAGGACGGCGGGACCACCGGGACCCCAGGTGATCGCCGTGACGGATGCCGGGCTGATGACGATGCGCTGGAACAGGTCGATGTGGGTGCCGAGTGCGTGCGCGACCGCGGCCTTGATCGTGTCGGCGTGGGAGACGCACACGATCGTGCCGCCGGGGTGCGCCGCGCGGAGGCGGTCGAGCGTGGAGACCATCCGGGTCTGCATCTCCGTGAAGCTCTCACCGTCGGGGAACCGGAACATCGACGGTGAGCGTTGGACGGTCTGCCACTCGGGAAGCTTCATCAGCTTCTTCAGCTCTGCGCCCGTCCAGTCCCCGAAATCGCATTCCAGGAGACCCCGGTCGATCTGGGTGCGTAGCCCACGGGCCTTCGAGATCGGCGCCGCCGTTTCCTTCGCTCGCTCCAGGGGCGAGCTGTAGACGGCATCGACTCGCTTCAGCTCCCCGATGCGAGCGGCGGCGATGTCGGCCTGACGCCGACCCTCGTCGGCGAGGTGCAGGCCCTTGGCGCGTCCTGGCAGCACCTTGCCGGTCGTCGGTGTCTGTCCGTGGCGAACGAGCAGGATCGTGGTGAACGGCGACGGTTTCGGCGCGGTTCGTTTCGCAGCGGTTCGTTTGGTGGGGCGTGCGTTCGTGGTGGCCATGAGGTGCATCCCAACCTACTGTCGAGGGCCGTGACTCCGCTCGCCAGGCTCGAACACGATGTGGTGACCTGTCGGGCATGCCCACGGCTCGTGGCGTGGCGTGAGGAGGTGGCGATCACGAAGCGGGCGGCCTACCGCGACGAGACGTACTGGGGTCGCCCGATCCCGGGATTCGGGGATCCCGACGCCCGCATCGTGGTGCTGGGCCTCGCTCCGGCGGCACACGGGGCCAACCGCACCGGGCGGGTGTTCACGGGTGACCGCAGCGGCGACTGGCTGTTCCGGGCGATGCACCGTGCCGGCCTCGCCAACCAGGCCGAGTCGGTGGCGCTCGACGACGGCCTTCGTCTCCACGGTGCGTGGGTGACGGCAGCGGTCAAGTGCGCACCGCCCGGGAACTCACCCACACCGGACGAACGTGACGCCTGTGCGCCGTTCCTCCGGCGTGAGTTCGCCGCATTGGCCTCGATGTCGGTCGTGGTGTGCCTCGGCCAATTCGGCTACCAGGCCGCGTGTGCGCACTTCGGGGTGCGCCCGCGGCCGAGGTTCGGCCACGGCGTCGAGGTCCCGATCGACGGCGGTCCCACCCTCGTGTGCTCGTTCCACCCCAGCCAGCAGAACACCTTCACCAAGCGACTCACCGAACCGATGCTCGACGCCGTGTTCTCACGTGCGGTCGAGCTGGCCTCCGGGTCGTGACCGCCGGATGACACCGGTGGCGCACGGGAGGGGCGCCAGTAGCCTCGCAGTGCTGTGATCTCGTCTCATCGCCCGCTCGTCACCTCGCTCGCCATCGGCCTCGTCGCCGTGTTCGGGGTGTCCGCGTGCACGTCCGACCCCAGCCCGACACGCGTGGCGGAGGACCTGGTGAAGACCGAGACCCAGGACTTCCCGGAGATCCAGGACTGCATGCTCGGGGTGATCGACGACTACGACCTCGACAGTCTCGGCGAGGATGCAACCAGCGACACCCCGGACGTGCGCGACCCAGCCCTCGCCGAACTCGCTCGCTTCCAAGCCGATCTCGCCGCCTGCGATCCCGAAGGCGTCACCCGGGTGTCCATTCCGTGACCGGGTGAACGGTTCAGTCGGATTTCGCCGCGGCGTCGGGTGACGGAGCCGGCGCCTTCTTCTTGGGAGGCGGGACGCCGATCGCCGGGGCCGGATCGGCCTCCTTCGGCCAGCGGCGCCGGCTGACGATCGACAGCAGGCGCAACAGCCTCATGGCGGTCTCGTCGGTCTGGGCGGGCTTGGCGATGATCGACCCGTCGGCGATCATCCGCTCGATCACTTCTTCGCCGAGTTCGGTGCGCACGATCGTCAGGGTCCAGTCGTTGTCCTCGCCGATGCCGCCGGTGGACACGTCGGCGTGTTCGGCGGCGAAGTCGGGGCAGCTGGTGCAGCCCTTGCGGGTCCAGGCGTGGCACTCCTTGAGGTTGATCTCGTGGTACGAGCCGTCCTTCATCCAGATCTGGAACGCACCTTTGATGTTCATCTTCACCATGTCCTGCTTCTTCAGGCCGTACTTGGCCTCGAACAGTTCGGGGAAGATGGCGTCGTCGAAGGTCTTCGAGCACAGCAGGCCGATGTTGAACAGGAACGGCTTGGAGACCTTCCCGGCCTTGCGATCCCACATCGTCGGCGGCGACGACGTCTGACAGCCCATGCCGACCAGGGCGAGGCGTTCGTAGCCCTTCTCCCTGGCCTCCGGCAGGGCGAGCGGGTTCGCGCAGTAGGTGTAACGGCTGCCGGCGGTCGCCAGGATCTCCTCCTTGGTGGCGACGACGGCGGGCTTCGCCTTCCAGGCGTCGTCGTCCTCGACACCCGAGACCAGCGCGGCGTCGATGTAGTCGTGTTCGCGTAGCCAGATCAGCATCGCGGAGACGAGACCGCCGTCTTGGCCCATCTTGTGGACCATCTCGTCGCTGGCACGGGTGAGGTGGAGCTGGCGCCAGATGCCGGCCATCTCGTCGGGTTCACGCACCCGGCCGAACAGGTGCATGTCGGCCGACGGCTCCCACGCCCGGAAACGGGGGCACGCCCGGGTGCAGGTGGTGCAGCCGCCTCCTTCACCGAATCCGTGGACACAGTTGTCGAGTCCGAGTTCCTCCTCCAGGTGGAACGGGATGTACTTGCCTTCTTCGTGCTCGTACCCGATCACGTCGTGGGGGCAGGTGACCACGCAGCCGGCGCAACCGGTGCACAGCCCGGTCGTGATCACCTCGGCGTAGAGCTCCTTCCACTGCGCGGTCCAGCGTCCGGCCTGCGCCGGCGTGGTCGGTGGCGGGGAGTCCTGGTCGACGGTGGTCATCTGGGTCACTGTACGCGACGGCCCCGGACGCGGCGATCCCCGAGCCTGCCCTCTGAGGACGCAAAGGAGGCTCGGGGATCGACTCGCAGGACGCAACGATGCGCCCGATCCGAGGGGTGCACCGGCGAGGTCGCCGGTGCAGGACGTCAGCTAGATCGCGTCGGTCCCTTCTTCACCGGTGCGGATGCGCACGAGGCGCTCCACGTCGGTGACCCAGATCTTGCCGTCACCGATCTTGCCGGTGGCGGCGGCCGAGACGATTGCGTCGACGACCCCGTCGACCGCATCGTCGGCCACGACGATGCCGAGGCTCACCTTGGGCACGAAGTCGATCTTGTACTCCGCTCCTCGGTAGGTCTCGGTGTGGCCGCCCTGACGACCGAAGCCGCGGACTTCCTCGACGGTGATGCCGGCGACGCCGATGGCCTTGAGCGCATCTTTGACGTCGTCGAGCTTGAACGGCTTGATGACCGCTGTCACGAGTTTCATGTGATGGTTCCTTTGTTGGCTCTGCCTGAATCGAAGTGTGTCAGCTCGTGTGAGCCATGTCGGGGGCGTAGCCCTGGAGGCCGTGCTCGAGGACGTCGAGGCCCTCGATCTCTTCTTCGGCGCTGACCCGCAGGCCGATGGTGGCCTTGATGGCGCCGAACACGATCGCCGTGGTGATTCCCACCCAAGCGAGGATGATCAGCAGCATGACGATCTGCACGGCGAGCTGGTCGAAGCCGCCGCCGTAGAACAGGCCGGCGTCTTCGCGGCCGAGGAATGCATCGTCGTAGGTCGAGAACAGTCCGATGGAGAGCAGGCCCCACGCACCGACCACACCGTGCACGCTGATCGCACCGACCGGGTCGTCGACCTTGACCTTGTCGAAGAACAACACGGAGAAGACCACGAGGATGCCGCCGATCGCACCGATGAGCGCCGCCATCAGCGGGGTCACCGCACCGCATGGAGCGGTGATCGCGACGAGTCCGGCGAGCACGCCGTTGCCGATCATGGCGACGTCCGGCTTGCCGGCGACGAGCCAGATCGTGATGGTGCAGAACAATCCACCGGCTGCTGCGGCCAGCATGGTGTTGACAGCGACCGTCATGACGAATTCGTCGGCGAGGAGCTCGGAGCCGGGGTTGAACCCGAACCAGCCGAACCACAGGATGAACACACCGAGGATCGCGAACGGGATGCTGTGACCGGGGATCGCCCGCGGGTTGCCGTCTGCGTCGTACTTGCCGATGCGGGGCCCGAGGAAGAGCGCACCCATGAAGGCGGCGATGCCACCGGTCATGTGCACGATGCCGGAGCCGGCGAAGTCGGAGAAGACCGCATCGCCGATCTGGATGTCGGCGATCAAGCCGCCGCCCCAGGTCCAGTGGACCACGACCGGGTAGATGAATGCGCACATGATCGCCGAGAAGATCAGGTAGGCGCTGAACTTCGTCCGTTCGGCCATGGCACCGGAGGCGATCGTGACCGCCGTCGCTGCGAAGACCGCCTGGAAGAAGAACGTCGTCGCCGGGCTCAAGCCGCCCTCGGGAATGGCGGCCATGTCGAGGCCATCGAGGAAGAAGCCATCGGTGCCCATGAACCAACCGTCACCGCCGAACGCAAGGGCGAAGCCGGTGGCGAAGAACGCCAGGATGCCGACGATCGCATCGGCCATGTTCTTGGCGAAGATGTTCACGACGTTCTTCGCACGGGTCAGACCCGCCTCGACGAGCGCGAAGCCCGCCTGCATGAAGAACACCAGCACGCCGGCGATGAACACCCAGATGTTGTTCAGGTAGTCCTGCGTCGTGGGGACGTAGTCCTGGGCGAAGCCGACCGATGGTGTGATGGCCAAGATGGCGACGACGCCACCCAGGCCGGAAGCAATTCTCAATGCACGTTTGCGCACGGGTCCTCCAAATAGGGATAGGGAAAGGGATTGCGAGGTCCAGTGGCGCCATTGCCGCCCGGATTGCGAGCGCAACCTAAAGGTGGCGGATTTCCCGTTTGTCGCCGAAGTGTTTCCTGCGTGTGAATGGTCCGGGGACCGTCGACGGCGCTGAACTTGACCCGCGGGTCAAGTCGACTGGCAGAATGGGGGGCATGGATCTCTCCTATCCCCCCGAAGCCGAGGAATTCCGCGCCGAGATCAGGACCTGGCTGCACGACAACCTGCCCGACGGTTGGTTCGACGACGGTTTCGAGATGACCGACGACGAACGCAAGCGGTTCAACGAGGAGTGGCCGCAGAAGCTGTTCGAGGGCGGCTGGATCTGCGCCACCTGGCCCGCCGAGTACGGCGGCAAGGGCCTCACCACGATGCAGGGTGTGGTGCTCTCCGAAGAGTTCGCGAACGCCAAGGCGCCGATGCGCGGCGACTTCTTCGGCGACACGCTCGTCGGTCCCACCATCTTGCAGTGGGGCACCGAGGAGCAGAAGAAGGAGTTCCTGCCGGGCATCCTCAGCGGCACGACCCGCTGGTGTCAGGGCTTCTCGGAACCGAACTCCGGCTCCGACCTCGCGTCGTTGAAGACCACGGCGGTGCTCGACGGCGACGAATGGGTGATCAACGGCCAGAAGGTGTGGACCACGCAGGGACACCATGCCGACTACTGCTTCCTGCTCACCCGTACGGACCAGGACGTCAAGAAGCACGCCGGCATCTCCTACATGCTCGTCCCGATGCGCCAGGAGGGTGTCGAGGTGCGTGGGATCACCCAGCCGGACGGCACCGCAGAGTTCTGCGAGGTGTTCTTCGACAACGCCCGGTGCGCCAAGGACGCGGTCGTCGGTGGAGTCAACAACGGCTGGAAGGTCGCCAACTCGACCCTCGCCTTCGAGCGGGGCCAGTCGGCCACCACCGGCTACCGCCGGTTCGCCGAGGAGTACCGACTGCTCGTCGAGGCAGCGACCGACAAGGGCCTGATCGACGATCCGCTGATCCGTCAGCGGTTGATGGAGTACTACACCAAGATCCAGATCCTGAAGATCAACGGCCTGCGCAATCTGTCGGCGACGCTGAGCGGTGGCGGCGACATGGGCACGATCGCCCTCGGCGCGACCAACAAGATGTTCTGGTCGGAGATGCACAAGGCCGCCATGGAACTCGCCGTCGACATCTACGGTGCCGAGGGCATGCTGATCGACGCCGGTCCCGAGTCGGGCGGCTGGCCGGGCGCCGCTCGAGACAAGCGCCGTGAGGGCTATCCGGTCAGCCCGATGATGTCGTCGTTCTTCTTCTCGCGCTCCGAGACGATCTGGGGCGGCACCAGCCAGATCCAGCGCAACATCGTCGGCGAACGCGTCCTCGGGCTCCCCAAGGAGCCCAAGCCCCCCACCGACACCTGACCCCCTCCCTTCTCGTGAACAAGGTGCGCACCTGCGCCGCATCCTGTTCACGAGAAGGGATCAGGCGGCGGCGAAGGTGGCCTGACGACGACGGTAGAGCGCGACGATCTGGTCGATCGTGCCGTTGAAGTCCTCCGCCAGTTCCTGATCGGTGACGCGCTCGACTTCCCAGCCGAGCAGACGGGCGTGGCGGTCACGGGTCTTGTCTCGTTGGGCATCGAGGCGTCCGCCGTGCCAGGTGACGTGGTCGATCTCCAACGCCCAGCGAATCGAGGGGTCGGCTCCGTCGGGATGGATGGTGATTCCGTTGGGAAGAGCGAGCGGATGCTGCCGGACGAGCACGATGCCACGTGCTTCGAGCGCCTTGAGCACGCGCAGTTCGAGTCCCGAATCGGCCGGCTTCTGCCAGTCGGCTCGCTGGGACATGACTCGCTTGACCCGAGCGAGTCCGGGCCGACCTCTCGCCTGGAGTCGCTGCGCTGTTCGCCAGAGCGTGGGCACGTGCGCATGCCGGTCGAGCACCCACTCCGTGAGCCGCTCGAACCGTTCGTCGTCGAGGTCGCGGGCGCAGTCGAACCAGGCCCGAGGCGGACTCGCCACACGGATGCCGTCGGAGCGTTCCACGGCATCACCCTCGTCGATCACGTTCGAGCGTCGGAGCACCACGTTCCTGGTGATCGGTGTTCGATCGTGTGCGACGAGCAGGTGGGGAACCTCCGGCAGCCAGACGTGTCGGAACTGCCACAAGCGGGCTGCGGCGACCCCACTGACGATCGCAGACGGATCGGCGGCGCAGGCGGCGGCGCATCGCGACTCGAAGGAGTCGGGTGACGTGGCGACTCGATAGACCTGTTTGTGTTCGACCAGTAGGACGCCCGCTTCGACCAGGCGTCGCACGCTGTGGCGGGTGTGGCTGTCGGCGAGCAGTTCGCCGTGCGTCACGATCCCGTGTCGCCGGGCGACGAGCTCGGCGAGTCGTCGTGAGATGGTGGCCATCGGCCCTCCTGATGGTGGATCGCTCAGTGATGGGCCGTGGCCGAGCGGGTCATCTCCCGTGGCGGTCACGCTACAGCCCGTCCAGCTCCCACCCGCCCCCCGAGCGATCTCGTGAACGAGCTGCGGTCCTGGTGCGCATCTTGTTCACGAGAACGAAACTGATTGGGCGTGTTGGCGATCGGGGCTGACCGGGTACGGTCGGCGGGAGTGGACGAACTACTCGAGGCCGACGGGAGCCCCCGACCGATCGCACGAGACCTGATCGAGCTGATCCAGCGCCTGGGCATCGATGAGGTCCGTGCCCGCCAGCGCGTGTCGGATCTCGAGATCCTCACGATGGGGATCTCGTTCACGGTGTACAGCGACGGCGAGAACATCGACCGGGCCTGGCCGTTCGACATCATCCCCCGGTTGATCGACGGCCGGGAGTGGGCCGTGGTCGAGCGGGGTCTCGCGCAGCGACTGCGGGCGCTCAATCGATTCATCGACGACATCTACAACGACCAGCAGATCATCGCCGACGGTGTGTTCCCGGCCGACCTGCTCGAGGACTCGGCGAACTTCCGACCGGAGTGTCGGGGCGTGCATCCCAAGCACGGGGTGTGGGCCCACATCTCCGGCTCCGACCTGGTGCGTGCCGGAGATGGTCAGCTCTACGTGTTGGAGGACAATCTCCGGGTGCCGTCGGGTGTCAGCTACGTCCTCGAGAACCGGGGCGTTGCCAAGCGGGCGTTCCCCGAGCTCTTCGAACGGCACCGCATCCGTCCCGTCGACGCGTACACCGACGAACTCAACAAGCTCCTGTCCTCGCTCACCCCCGAAGGGCGGTACGACCCGACGATCGTCGTGCTCACGCCGGGCATCTACAACTCCGCCTACTTCGAACACTCCTTCCTCGCGCAGCGCATGGGGGCCGAGCTCGTCGAGGGACAGGATCTGGTGGTGGGCGACGACGACTGCGTGTACATGAAGACGATCCAGGGACTCGAACGCGTCGACGTGATCTACCGGCGGCTCGACGACCTGTTCATCGATCCCGAGGCCTTCCTGCCGGACTCGATGCTCGGTGTGGCCGGCCTGATGCGGGCGTGGAAGGCCGGCAACGTGGGGATCGCCAACGCCCCGGGCGCCGGGGTTGCCGACGACAAGTGCGTCTATGCGTGGGTGCCCGACATGGTGCGCTACTACCTCGACGAGGAGCCGCTGATCCCGAACGTGCCGACGTACCGCTGCATGTACGACGACGAGCGCGAACACGTGCTGGCCAACATCGGCGACCTCGTCCTGAAGCCCGCCAACGAGAGCGGCGGCTACGGGATCGTGATCGGCAACCGGGCCACCGCCGAAGAACTGGACGACGCCGCCGCTGCGATCCGCGCCGATCCGCGCAACTGGGTGGCGCAGCCGATCCTCGACCTCTCGACCGCCCCGACGCTCGTGGAGGACGGCATCGAACCACGCCACCTCGACCTTCGCCCGTTCATCCTGACCGGCGAGCGCAGCTATGTCACCGCGGGCGGACTGACCCGCGTGGCGCTCACCAAGGGATCGCTCGTGGTCAACTCGTCGCAGGGCGGCGGCAGCAAGGACACCTGGATCGTCGATTCGGTGCCCGCTTCGCCGTCGACCGCGCAATCGCAATCGCAATCGCAATCGCAGCAGCAGGGGAGTCACTGATGGCGCTGCTGTCGCGGGTGGCCGACCGGATGTACTGGGCCGCGCGTTATGCGGAGCGGGCCGAGGACTCCGCGCGCGTGCTGCGTGCCTACGGTGACGTGCTCGCCGACCTGCCGACGGCGTCGTCGCGGTGGAACCCGCTGGTCTCCATCTCCGGCAGCGACGTACGACTGCCGTCCGTGAGCGGCTCCGACGAGAGCCAGGTGGCGCAGTTCCTGATCGCCGACCGCGAGCATCCCAACAGCATCCTCAACACGGTGGATCGCAGCCGTGAGAACCTGCGCACCTGCCGCGAGGTGCTGCCGCGTGAGGCATGGCAGACGATCAACGACCTGTCGATCTACGTCCGTGGCGCCGCGGTCACCTCGGTCGAGCGGCGTCGGCGCGATCGCTTCCTCAGCAGGGTGATCGACGAGAGCCGCCGACTCGACGGTGTGCTCAACTCGACGATGACCCGCGACGAAGTGTTCGAGATGTGGCGTCTCGGCCGGTACATCGAGCGCGCCGACATGACCACGCGAGTGCTCGGGGTGCGCGCCGCGAGCCTGCTCTCGCTACCACCCGGCGCCGTCGACGAGTTCGCCGAGGTCCAGTGGATGGGCGTCCTGCGGTCGCTGTCGGCGCTGCAGATGTTCCAGCGAGCCACACGAGGTCCGATCAATGGTCCCGCTGTCGTCCGGTTCCTGTTGTTCGACCACCGCTTCCCCCGATCGGTTGCCGGCTGCCTTGCCGAGATGCGCGTGTCGATCCTCCGGTTGCCGCAGTACTCGACCGTCCTCGGCGCGGTCGAGGCAGCCGACCGCCAGCTCCGCCGAAGCCGACCAGCGGCCGACGACGGCGCTGCCCTCGACGCGGCGATGGAGGACGTCCAGCTCGCCCTGTCGCGTCTCGACCGGGTGATGCACGAGCAGTACGTCGTCCACGAGTGACCGACCGCATGGACATCGACGTGGGTGCACCGATCGGCATGTTCAGCCCTGGCGGCGTGGATGCGTCGGCCCTGATGGCGTCGATCGCGCGGCTCGGTGATCTCTCCGGACGACAGGTCGACCACGACCGTCTCCTCGCGGCCGAGGGTGCTGGGCACATCGTCCACGACCTCCCGTTGCGAGCCGATGGTCGGATGGTTGCGCTCGAGTCGAGACCGTGGCGTCTCGACCCCATCCCCCTCGTGATCGACGGCGACGAGTTCGTCGCGCTCGCCGACGGAGCGATCGCCAGGATGCGGATGCTCGAATCGATCCTCCGAGACCTCCACGGTGCGCGCTCCTTGTTGACCGACGGCGTCGTCGATCCGATCGCGCTGTGGGGGAGTCCGAAGTATCGGCTCGCGGCGTTCGGCACCCGCCCGCACCGCCGTTGGATGACGAACTATGCGGTCGACGTGGTGCGTGACCTCGATGGTCGCTGGCGGGTGGTGCGCGACATCACCGATGCGCCGGCGGGTGTGGGGTACGCGCTCCTCGGCCGGTCGGTTGCCGCTCGGGTCCACCGCGACGTGATCTCGCGACTGCCCGGCGGTCGAGCGCTTCGGTCGCTCGACCCCTTCGCCGACCGCCTGCGCGATGGTCTCGCCGACGGGGCGGCCACACGCAACCCGCGGATCGTCGTGCTGTCCGGCGGCGTCGATCATGCGTCGTACGTCGAGCAGTCGTATCTCGCCACACGGTTGGGTCTCAACCTCGCGGAGGGAGCGGATCTGGTCGTTCGGCAGCGCCGCGTGTGGCTTCGATCGCTGTCGGGCCTCGAGCCGGTCGACGTGCTGTTCCGCCGTCTCGAAGACGACCGCTGCGACCCGATGGAGGTCAACGCCGAGGGCAGCGTCGGCGTGCCCGGGCTGCTCCTGGCGGCCCGATCCCGTGGGGTGGCGTTGGCGAACGCCCACGGCTGTGGCGTGCTGGAGGACCCGGCGCTCGGCGAGTACTGGGATGCGAGCGGCGCCTGGTTGACGGGTCGTGACTCCGACTACCAAGGGGTGTGGCCGCTGCCGTTCATGCCGGCTGCGGAGCGGGCGGCGACGTCGTGGACGACGTACCCGAGCTTCGACGGCAACGAACTCGTCGAGCGTGCTGTCACCCTCCGTCTGCATCTCGTGGCGAGCGACAAGGGTGTCGATGTCCTCCAGGGCGGGAGTGCCCGCGTGCTGGCGCCCGGCGACGATCCGATGTCGCCAACCCTGGCGACGGCGAAGGACGTCTGGGTGGTCGGCGGGACCGTTGCGCCACCGGCGGTACGGCGTCGCGATCCGCTGCCCCAGGTCGACCTGCTCGCCTCGGTGCCCACCCGGGCGGCGGAGGCCCTGTACTGGGCGGGTCGTGCGATGGAGCGGGCCGAGCTCGTCGCCCGCTCGATGGAGGTGGTCCTCGACCGAACGAGTGGACTCGTCGACGCCGAGGTCGCGGAACCGTGGGTGGCCAATGGTCTCGACATGCTTGCGGCGGTCGCCGGTGTCTCGGGTCGCGTCGATCCGGCAGCGCCCGACCGGGCGGGCGCCACGTTCGCGCTCGCCGTCGAGGCCCTGGCCGACCAGCTCGGCTCGTTCCTGGCGGAGGCCGCATCGGTGCGCGAGTTCTTCTCGGTCACCGCGGGTCGGATGCTGTCGCGCCTCGCCGAGTCGCGTGCGCAACTGCGGTGGTTGATCCCGACGGACGGAACGGCGACGTCGGTCGTCGACATCGCCCGGATCGACGGACGTCACCTCGAGGCGATCCTGATCGATCTCGCATCATTGGTCGGCCTGTGGAACGAGAGCGTGCTCCACGGCCCGGCGTGGCGGTTCGGCGAGGTGGGCCGACGTCTCGAGCGTGCGTTCGGTGTGATCGACGGCGTGCGCGGCGCGTTCGGTCTGCACGACGCATCGGCCGTCACGGAGTGGACCGGTTCGATGATCGCATCCGACGATCATCGGCTCGACTTCCAGCGTCAGCGGGTGATCGAGATCGTGCTCGCGTCGAACGAGAGCCTCGTCGCCTATCGACGGCGTCACCGCAGCGATGTCGAGTTCGAGCGCGCGCTCCATCTCGTCGTCGCCGACGCCCACAACCCCCGGTCGGCTGCCTCGGCGATCGCCACGGTTCGCCATCAGGCCGAGCGCCTCGAATGGACCCTCGGGGTCGACACCGCGGACAGCGTGCTCACCGAACTCGAGCAGGCGTCGTTCGGCTCGGTCGACACGGTCGTCGCAGCGCTCGACGAGGTCTTCGGTGCGTGCGACGTGCTCGCCCGCGACGTGATCGGCTCGTACCTCGCTGCGCCGGTCGATCCGCGAATGATGGGACGGAGCTGACGTGCCGGGCCAGCACTACCGAGTCGTCCATCTGACCGATTACCGGTACGGCGCGACGATGCTCGACGGATACAGCGTGGCGTGCGTGCTCGCTCGTCCGACGCCGTCGCAGCGCGTGGTGTCGTCGGTCGTCACCACCACGCCGGAGGCCGACGAGTACGACGAGCGCGAGGACGTCTTCGGCAATCGGGTCGTCCAGTTCGGGTTGCACTCTCCACACGATGGCCTCACGGTCATGGCGATCACGGAGGCGGTGATCTGGGCGCAGGAGCTGCCGCGTGTCGACGTGTCGTGGGAGCGCGTCGCGGCGACGGTGGCGGGGCTTCGCGGGCCGATGACGCTCGACGTGACGCCGTTCGCCGCGCCGTCGCGATTCGTCACCGTCGATCGGAACAGGTTGGCGCTCTTCGATCTCGTGTCGCAGGCGTTCTGGCCGGGCCGTCCGATCGTCGAGGCGACGATCGCCTTCTGCACGCAGATCTTCGAGACGTTCGCGTTCGATTCGTCCTTCACCGAGGTGAGCACGCCGCTCGATGTCGTGCTGGCGAGTCGACGCGGCGTGTGCCAGGACTTCGCGCACCTCGCCGTCGGCTGTCTTCGCACGATCGGGCTGGCCGCCCGGTACGTCAGCGGGTACATCGAGACCGATCCGCCGCCGGGCGAGCCGAAGTCGATCGGCGCCGACGCGTCGCACGCGTGGTGTTCGGTGTGGATCCCCGACCACGGCTGGCTCGACTTCGATCCGACGAACGGGATCGTGTCGCCGTCGCGGCACGTCACGATCGGATGGGGTCGTGACTACGCCGACGTCGCACCGGTGCGTGGCGTGGTGGTCGGTCCGTCGTCGGCGCAGTCGCTGGCGGTTTCGGTCGACGTCTCCCGGGTCTGAGCCGGGCCGGTGTGACATCGGTCGCCGCCGGGAATGCGCTTGCGATACCGAGGTGTTGACCGGCCAGGATGAAGAGCATGTCGACGGTCACGAACGCGCCCGAGGAGCGTCCATCGCTGTTGACGCGCCCGTTCCTGATCGTCACGGCGGCGGCGCTCCTGTTCTTCGTCTACATCGGGATGCTGATCCCGATCGTGCCGCTGTTCATCGAGGGCCCCCTCGGGGCCGGAGAGTTCGGCATCGGCGTCACGGTCGCCGTGTTCGCGCTGGCGGCCATTTGCGCCCGGCCGCTGCTCGGCCGGCTGGCGGATCGGTACGGCCGTCGCGTGTTGATGGTGGGCGGTGCGATCGTCGCCGGCCTCAGCGGCATCGGGTCGAGCCAGGTGAGCGAGTTCTGGCAGCTGCTCGCGCTCCGGGGTCTCACCGGCATCGGCGAAGCCGCGGTCTTCGTGGGCGCTGCCACACTGATCGCCGACATGTCGCCGCGCGCTCGTCGCGCCGAGGGTGCCAGCTACTTCTCCGTGGCCGTGTTCGGGGGCATCGGCATGGGCCCGATCATCGGCGAGGCGCTGCTCGACGACACGAACTTCGAGCGGGCGTTCTTCGTCGCTGGGCTCTTCGCGTTCCTCTCGGCAGGCGTCGCGCTGTTCGCACCCGCCCGCGTCGAGTCCGGCGACGTGATCGACGATTCGATCCCGTCCGCGGCCCCGGCCACCGGCCGTCGTCGGCTGATCCATCCCGCAGCGGTGATGCCCGGCCTCGTGCTCGCGGCCGGTGTCGCAGCGTTCGCCTCGTTCGGCGCGTTCGTTCCCGACTACTCGCGTACCGTCGGGCTCGCGAGCTCCGGGGGGTTGTTCGCCGTCTACGCGCTCGTCTCGGTGCTCGTGCGCATCTTCGGCGCCACGCTGCCCGAGCGGCTCGGACCGCGCCGGGCGGTCACGATCGCGCTCGGCAACGTGCTGATCGGGCTCCTGATCCTTGCGTTGTTCCCGTCGATCCCCGCGTTGTGGATCGCCGCGGTCTTCGTCGGCTTCGGCATGGCATTCAACTATCCGTCGCTGCTCGCACTCACCGTCAACCGGGCCAGCGACAGCGACCGGGCGTGGGCGGTCAGTTCGTTCACGATGTTCTTCGAGGTGGGTTCCGTCGCCGGAGGTTTGCTGATCGGCGGCTTCGCGGAGATCGTCGGCAAGCAACGGGGCTTCCTCGGCGGCGTGATGTTCTGTCTGATCGGGCTCTATCTGCTCCGGTTCCGGCTCGTCCCCGCGGGGTCACCGGACGCCGGTCCCACGTACCAGCGCAACGCCGAGCCGTTCGTTCCCGTCGCCGGCGACTGACGCATCGCGCCCTCCGATCGCCATCGAGGGTGATGGCCGATTTCCGCCAGACGGCGGGCGTGATGTCGGGCATGATGGACGGGTGCCGCCACTCGACCACGACCACTGCTACACCGCTGTGCAGAGCCGCGACACCCGTTTCGATGGCTGGTTCGTCACCGCGGTGCGAACCACGGGGATCTACTGCCGACCGAGCTGTCCCGCGATCACGCCGAAGCGGACCAATGTCGACTTCTTCGCGACCGCCGCTGCAGCGCAATTGCACGGGTTCCGTGCGTGCAAACGGTGTCGGCCGGATGCCTCGCCCGGCTCGCCCGAGTGGAACGCCCGCCACGATGTCGTCGCCCGGGCGATGCGTCTCATCGCCGACGGTGTGGTCGAGCGCGAGGGCGTGCGGGGGCTCGCGCGCCGCCTCGGGTACAGCGAACGGCATCTCAACCGGGTCGTGACCGACGAGCTCGGCGCCGGCCCGCTCGCGATCGCCCGTGCCCGCCGTGCCCACACCGCCCGGGTGCTCGTCGAGACGACCTCGATGTCGTTCGCCGACGTCGCGTACGCGGCTGGCTTTCGCAGCGTCCGTCAGTTCAACGACACGGTGCGAGAGGTGTTCGCCGCGTCGCCGACTGCGCTCCGCACGACTCGTCCGGCCGGATGGGAGGGAGCGGTGCCGACGCCGGCGGTCGGGGTGGCACTGCGGCTCGCCGTTCGGTCACCGTTCGCCGCCGACGCGGTGATCTCGTTCGTCGGCGAGCGTGCCATTCCCGGCGTCGAGTCGTGGGACGGCGAGACGTACCGCCGGTTGCTCGCGCTGCCCGGTGGGACGGGCATCGCCACGTTGCGGGCGTCCGCCGACCACGTCGAGGCACGTCTCGAACTGGAGTCGTCGTCGGATCTCGCAGTAGCGGTACAGCGGATCCGACGGCTGCTCGATCTCGACAGCGACCCGGTCGCCGTCGACGGCACGCTCGCACGAGACCCGGCGATGGCACCGCTCGTGCTCCGTGTGCCTGGTCGTCGGGCGCCGGCGAGCGTCGACCCCGTCGAGACAGCGGTACGGGCGGTGATCGGCCAGCAGGTGTCGGTCGCTGGGGCACGCACCGTGGCCGGCCGCCTCGTCGGCGCCGCGGGATCGCCGCTGCCGGGAGCCGAGCACGGGTTGTCGCATCTGTTCCCGAGTCCGGAGCAGCTCGCCGCTGCCCCGGACGAAGCGTTCTCGATGCCGGCCTCGCGCCGCGACACGATCCGTGGACTCGCGGCCGCCGTCGCGGAGGGTGAGGTGGAACTGCACGTCGGTGTCGATCCGGCGAGGGCACATGCACAGTTGCTCGCGCGTCGGGGCATCGGACCGTGGACGGCCGACTACGTGGTGATGCGTGGCCTCGGCCATCCGGATGTGTTCCTCACGAACGACCTCGGGGTCCGCCACGCCCTCGACCGCCTCGGCGTCGGTGCCGACCACGCCGCAGTCTGGGCTCCCTGGCGGTCCTACGCCGTCCATCACCTGTGGGCGAGCCTCGGCACGTCGACCACCCCGATCACGAAAGCAGCACCATGACCCCCGCACTCTTCTCCACGGTCGTCGACACACCGGTCGGCGAACTCACGATCGTCGCCACCGGCGCCGGTGTGCGCGCCATCCTGTGGCCGAATGACGATCCGGCACGGGTCCGACTCTCCGCCACGACCGAGCGACCGGACCACCCCGTACTCGTGGCCACCGTCGACCAACTCGACGAGTACTTCGCCGGAGCACGGCAGGAGTTCGACGTTCCGCTCGACGCGGTCGGCACCGACTTCCAGCGGTCGGCATGGTCGGCGTTGCGCACGATCGAGTTCGGTACCACCGTCAGCTACGGCGAGCAGGCAGCGCGCATGGGCGACCGGCGAAAGGCTCGAGCGGTCGGTGCGGCGAACGGTCGGAACCCGATCTCGATCGTCGTGCCGTGCCACCGTGTGGTCGGCTCGAGCGGTGCCCTGACGGGCTTCGCCGGCGGCCTCGACACGAAGGCCTGGCTGCTCGACCACGAACGTCGGGTGCTTGCAGGCGTTACATCTGGGGTCAGACCCCAGATGTAACGGTCCAGGGGGTGACGGTCAGCGGTTGCGGGCGGCGGCGGCTTGCGCCTTGCGGGCGCGCTCGGCTTCCTTCTTCGCCGCCTTCGCCTCGGCTCGCTTGGCCTTGATCGCTGCCTGCTCCTCGTCGGATCGCTTCTGGGTGTCGATCAGCGGGGCGATCGTGATCTCTTCGGCCTTCGGCAGCGCGACGAGCTCGTCGGACTTCAGGAGGTCGCGGATGATCGCAGAGGCAGGGGCTTCGCCGGCCACGGTCGAGGCGAGCATGATCTGGGTGACCGCGAGTCCGTGCCGCTCGACGAGGCCGGGCAGCGCCTCGCGCAGTTCGTCGGTCGACGGGTTGTCGGCGTGGTCGCCGAGCTGCTCGATGCAGTCGGCGAGGCAGGCGTCGGTGAGCACGGCGGCGATCGCCTCCATCCCGCCGTCGATCCGGCCGGCCTTGACCCCGGCGCGCACACCCTCCGGCGAGATCGTGTCGATCACGGACTCGAGGCCCTCGCGATGGTCGTCGTCGAGCGCCTCGATCGCGGAGGCGAGGTCGTCGTCGCTGGCGGCCTTGAACGAGCGGTCGAGCAGGCCGAGCGCCTGCATCCGGTTCTTCATCTGATTCACGTCGCACGACGCTATCGCCGGTCTGTCGCGGCCGGGTCCGCGGCCGGCCGCGGTCAGTCCCGGATCGCGAGTCCGCTGTCGAGATCGAAGAAGTACGCCTGGTCGGTGTCGAGTCCGATGTCGACCGTCTGTGCGTTGCGCACGAAGCTGCGCGGACCGAACGTGCCGACCCAGCCGTTTGCACCCGGCTGCTCGCCGATCAGTTCTCCCACGACGCTCGCTTCTTCCGAATTCTCCCGGCCTGTCCACTGCTCGGGTCTCGGCGCGGGAAACGCGAAGTGCACTTCGATGCCGGATCCGAGCGCTTCGACGAGGTCGACGCGTACCGACAACCGTCGGTCAGCAGGGATCTCGGTGTGTTCGGCGCACTCCTTGACGTCTTCGGGTCGAACTCCCATGACCACCCGCTTGCCGACGTAGTTGCGCAGTGCGGGGCGCCGATCCAGGATCGCCGGTCCGACCGCGATCCGCCCGTTGTCGAGCAGGACGACGAGCGCGTCACCGTCGCTCTCCACCATGACCTCGGCCATGTTCATCGGAGGTGAACCCATGAAGCCGGCGACGAACACGTTGTCCGGGTCGAGGTAGAGCTCGCGCGGTGTTGCGACCTGCTGGAGCAGCCCACGGTCGATCACCGCAACCCGGTCGCCCATCGTCATCGCTTCGATCTGATCGTGGGTGACATACATGGTGGTGACACCGAGATTGGCCTGGATCGCCGAGATCTCGGCCCGCATCTGACCACGAAGCTTGGCGTCGAGGTTCGAGAGCGGCTCATCCATGAGGAACGCCTGGGGCTCGCGGACGATCGCCCGCCCCATCGCAACTCGTTGTCGCTGGCCACCCGAGAGCACCTTCGGGCGACGGTCGAGGTGCTCGGTCAGGTCGAGAATACGTGCTGCGTACTCGACTTTCTCTCGGATTTCCGGCTTCGGCATCTTGCGGAGCTTGAGCCCGAAGGCGATGTTGTCGAAGACGCTGAGATGGGGGTACAGCGCATAGCTCTGAAAGACCATCGCGATGTCCCGGTCGCGGGGTGGTTTCTCGTTCACTCGTTCGCCACCGATACGCAACTCGCCTTCGGTGATGTCCTCGAGGCCGGCGACCATGCGGAGCGCCGTCGACTTGCCGCAGCCCGACGGGCCGACCATCACCATGAACTCACCGTCTCTGATCTCGAGATTGAGATCGGTGATGGCCTGGAAGCCGTTGTCGTAGATCTTGTTGATCTGGTCGAAGACGATGTCGGCCATTGATCACCCCTTGACTGCGCCGGCCGTCAGGCCAGACACGATGTAGCGCTGTGCGAAGTAGAAGATCAGGAGCACCGGGACGGCTGCGATCAGCGATCCGGCAGCGAACGGCCCCCAGCGGCTGTCGAATCCGGCGTTGACGTAGGCGGACAGCCCGAGCGCCAGTGTCTGGTTGCTCTCGTTCCCTCGCAGCAGTGCCTCAGCGAGGATCAGCTCGTTGATCGTGACGATGAACTGCAGCAGGAACACGACGACGAGGATCGGGACGGCGAGTGGCAGGATCACCTTGTAGAAGATCTGGAACGGTGTGGCGCCGTCGACCTTCGCCGACTCGTCCAACTCGTGCGGGATCGAGTCGTAGAACCCTTTGATCAGCCAAGTCTGGATCCCGATCGCTCCGCCGAGATACACCAGCACGAGGCTGGACAATTGTCCGAGGCCGAGTGCCGGGAACACGTCGCCGATGCGCTGCAGGATGAGGAAGATGGCGACGACCGCGACCGAGTTGGGGAACATCTGGATGAAGAGGATCCCCATGAGCCCGCTGCGACGGCCACGGAAACGCATACGGGAGAACGCATACGCGGCACTGGCACACAGCAGCACCGTGCCCGTCGACGTGACGAAGCAGACCTTCATCGAGTTCCAGAACCACGTCCAGAAGGGTGGGTGGCCGTCGTCGGTGAGCAACGCCCGGAAGTTGTCGAGACTCACTTCCTGGGGTACGAGGTCCTGGGTGGCGAGTGATCCGCTCGAGTCAAACGCACCCATCACCACCCAGTACACGGGGAACAGCGCGAAGAGGAGCGCGGCGAATCCGACGAGATGGCGCCATCCGGTGTCGATGAACCATCCGCCGAATCCGCGCTGGGTGCCGCTGCGGCCCTGGAACGCCGACTCGTCGATCGTCCTTGTCGCGGCGGTGTCCGGCATCAGTTGATCTCCTCGAACGAGCGGGTGAACTTGAAGCTGATGGCCGAGATGCCGGCCACGAGGAAGAAGATGATCGTCGAGATCGCGGCGGCGAGCCCGAAGTCCTGGCCGGCGCCCTCGAACGCGACGGTGAAGGTGTAGGTGATCAGGATGTCGGTCTCGCCGGCGATCGAGCCCGAGATGGGTGGGTTGCCGTTGGTGAGCAGTGCGATCAGGTTGTAGTTGTTGAAGTTGAAGGCGAACGACGAGATGAGTACCGGTGCCATTGCGACGAGCAGGAGCGGGAAGGTGACCTTCCGGAAGGCCTTGAAGCCGGTGGCACCGTCGACGAACGCGGCTTCCTTGAGATCACTCGGGATCGACGTCAACGCACCGGTGGCGACGAGGAACATGTAGGCATATCCGAGCCAGAGGTTGACGAGGATCACCGAGAATCGCGCCCAGTTCGGACTGTTCAGCCAGGGAATCTGCCACGGCAGGATCTGGTTGAGGATGCCGAACGTCTCGTTCATCATGCCCCGCCAGACGAGGATGGTCATGAACGTCGGCAGTGCATAGGGGATGATCAGCAGCACTCGATACGTGCGCTTGAACTTCATGCGATCGCTCTGGAACACGAGCGCAAGAAGTAGACCGATGGCGAACGTACCCGCGACCGACAGCCCTGCCATTGCGAATGTCCAGATGAACGATCGGATGAAGGGGTCCCGGATGCGTGGTTCCGTGAACAGGCTCCGGTAGTTGTCGAGGCCGATCGGGACCGTCCAACCTGGCTGGAGTCGGGCGCCGTCCGCGCTTGTGAACGTACCCTCGACCGGCCGGTACACGATGCCGGTTTCGAGGTCGGTCATCGTGTCGGCGTCCTCGTCGTACTGGTACCGGCTGACGACCTCGCTGGCTTGGTTGAATCCCTGGAGCCTGAGGAAGCCGGCGTCCGTGCGTACCGTCGAACGACAAGATGGCGTCCTGGTTGTCCTGCTTCTCGGCGAGATTGAGGACGGGTTCGCCGTCGTAGGACACGATGCGGTCTCCGTCGAACACGATCAGGCTCTCGTCGGCGTCCGCCAGCGCCTCGTTGTCGGCGACGAACACGTCACCCGTCTGCTGGTCGGTGATCAGGAAGGTGAACGAATCGCCGTCACGCACGATGTCGACACGGAAGAACCGCGCGTCGTCGCCGGCCGGCAGCGTCTGGGCCTCGAGGCGATCGATCGCCTGTTCCTTCGTGATCAGGTTTCCCGTTCCGGAGTTCGTGAACGAGATGTAGACGTTGTAGACGACCGGGATCACGGCGAAGACCGTCAGGATGATGATCATCGGCACGAGGTACTTGCCGGGGAAACGTTCTCTGCTCCAGTAGACGACGTTGACGAGAGCAGTCCCGGCGATGGTGATCGCGAGCGGCAGCCACGACTGCAGCTCGATCATTCGGATGATGCCCCAGAGAGCCAGCCCGTCGAATGCGATCAGGAGCAGGTAGCCCACGATGGCACCGCCGCTCAGCGACGGCGAACGCCCAGAGGGCCCGGGAGCTGTCGCTCCCGGGCCCTGCTTGGATGTGGTGGCGGTGTCCCCGGTTGCCACCGTCAACTCGTCAGAGCGCGTCGCGGATCTGATCGGCGGCGTCGGTGAACGCCTGCGTTCCGCTCGTTCCCTGGGAGATCGCCACATAGGCATCGGACCACGGCGTGAACACCGCGCCCATTTCGGGGATGTTCGGCAGCGGCTCGCCGGTCGCCCCGGACACGCCGAAACCGGCGAGCACAGGATCGTCGGACACCTCGTTGAACGTCGGCGTGTATGCCGGCGCTCGGGGCTGAGCTGCGAACAGGTCGGCCATGGCCTCGGGAGTGTTGACGTAGTCGAGCAGGAAGGTCTGCGCGAGCGCCTGGTTCTCCGAGAACGCCGAGACGTAGAACGCCTGGGCACCGATGAACGGCTTCGACTCGTCGTCACCCGCGGGCGGGACCGGCTCGATGACGAAGTTCAGATCCGGGTTGTTCTCGGTGATCTGGGGGATCGCCCACGGGCCAGTGATGGCGAACGGCGCATCACCCGACGAGAACGATTCGATCATGATGTCGTACGTCACGTCCTGGCTCAGGAGACCGCTGTCGTACCAGGCCTGGAAGGCCTCGGCGGCGGCGAGCCCCTCGGGCGAGTCGAGTCCGACCTGGGTCGTGTCGTACGAACCGTCTTCGTTGACTGCGAAGACCTCGGCCCCGAAGGAGGTGTACATCGGGTAGTAATGGTACGGCGCTCCGCCCTCGCCCTGGACAGCGAGTGGCACCGAGATGGTGCCTTCATCGCTGAGGGCCAGCGCGGTCGTCTCGAGATCGGCGAAGGTCGCCGGTGCCTCGGGGACGAGGTCGGTGTTGCGCAGCAGGCCGACGTTCTCGACGGCGTACGGCAGGCCGTAGCGGGTGCTGCCGACGCTGACCGCCTCGATCGCGATCGGGTTGTAGTCGGCTTCGGAGGCGCCGAGTTCGATCGGTGCCACGATGCCGTTGGCCACCATCTCGCCGACCCAGTCGTGGGCGCCGACGAACACATCGGGACCCTCACCGGTCGGGATCACCTGGTTGACCGAGGTGCGGAACACGTCCTCGGCGACCTCGACGATCTTGACGTTGAGGCCGGTCTCGGCGGCGAACTCCTCGACGAACGGGGCGAGCGCCGTTGCCCGGGTGTCGTCGAGCCAGAACACGAGGTCAGCGTCGCCGCGTCCCTCGATGGTCGTCGTCGTTGTTCCGTCGGTGGCGTCGGTACCGGCGGGCGCCTCGGTGTCGCTCGGGGCCTCGGTGTCGCTCGGGGCCTCGGTGCCGGTCGGCGCCTCGGTTCCCGTTGTCGTGTCGTCCGTGGACGAACCGCTGTCGTCGTCGCTGCCGCACGCGGCGCCGACGAGGGCAACGGCGGCGACGACGGCGAGCAAGCGTCGTGATGTACGCATGTCTCCCCCTCAGGAGTTGGGTCACCAGCTCGTGGGCCGTGACGGTGTTGTGAGCAGTCTGGCGAACGTGTTCGCCAAAGATGAAGCGTAGTCCTGTCGCCGAGTTGCTGCAAGAAACTTGCAAAGGGCACAAAGTCCCTTGCACTCATGTTCTAGGGTATCGGTCGATGCGGATCAGGTTGCAGGACGTGGCGGCTCAGGCGGAGGTCAGCGAGTCGACGGTGAGCCGCGTGATGAACGCGAAGTCCGGAGTCAGCGAGCGAACGCGGACTCGCGTCATCGCTGTGCTCGCCGAGATGGGCTACGCGCCGCCAGCGCTGCACGCGCCACAACTGGGTGCGGTCGGGGTCATCGTGCCGGAGCTCGACAATCCGATCTTTCCGAAGTTCGTCCAGACGATCGAGACGCGGTTGTTGGCGAGTGGGTACATCTGCGTGCTCGGTTGTGCGACACGGGTGGGAGCCGGAGAAGACGACTACCTCGACCTCCTCGTCGATCGCCGGGTGAGCGGCGTTGTCGTTGTCTCGGGTCGACACGCGGACGTGCGTGCCGACCACTCGATCTACCAGCGCGTCATCGAACTCGGTATCGCCCTGGTGACGGTCAACGGCGGGATACCGGATTCGGACATCGCGTCGGTCTCGGCCGACGATCGGGGGGCCACGTCCACCGCCTACCGGCACCTGCGCTCGCTCGGCCACGAACGCATCGGTCTGCTGATCGGGCCGCGGTGCTACACGCCGGTGCTGCGCAAGCTCGAGGGGTTCCTCGACGAGGCCCACCGCGACGGTGTGGTCGGCGACCACGAAGAACTGGTGGCCGAGACGATCTTCGGTCTCGACGGTGGCTACTCCGGTGCGCAACGTCTGTACGACGCCGGTGTCACGGGCATCGTCGCGGCGAGCGACATGATGGCACTGGGCGCGATCCGAGCCGCCCGCCAGCGTGGCCTGTCCGTTCCCGACGACGTGTCGATCGTGGGGTTCGACGACACCGAGTTGATGCGCTTCACCGACCCGCCCCTCACCACGGTGCATCAGCCGGTCACGCGCATCGTCGACTACGCGGTCGACGTCCTGCTCGCCCAGATCCAGGGCCAGCCGTTCGATCGAACCGAGCGGATCCTGCCCGGCGAATTGATCGTCCGCGCCACGACCACACGGTCTCGGGCTGGCCGGATCGCGCCGATCGGCTAACATCGGCGCATCGCGCTCTCTGGGGGACGCGATCAGAACAAGAGCAGACTGACCGCGAACATCGCGCACACCGAGGGAGACAGCATGGCAACCGTTCAGCTCGAGAACGTCAACAAGGTCTACGAGAACGGATACCACGCGATCCACGATCTGAATCTCGAGATCGCGGACAAGGAGTTCCTCGTGCTCGTCGGACCCTCGGGCTGTGGCAAGTCGACGGCGCTCCGGATGATCGCAGGGCTCGAGACGATCACCGGCGGCACGATGGCGATCGGCGATCGGGTCGTCAACGAGGTCGAGCCGAAGGACCGCGACATCGCGATGGTGTTCCAGAACTACGCGTTGTACCCGCACATGTCGGTGTACGACAACATCGGGTTCGCCCTGAAGCTGGCCAAGGTGCCCAAGGAAGAGATCGACACCCGGGTGCGCAAGGCCGCGGCCATCCTCGAGCTCGAGGAGAACCTCGACCGCAAGCCGGGTCAACTCTCGGGTGGTCAGCGCCAGCGTGTCGCCATGGGGCGCGCGATCGTTCGCCAGCCTGCAGCGTTCCTGATGGACGAGCCGTTGTCGAACCTCGACGCGAAGCTCCGCGTCCAGATGCGCGCCGAGATCGCCGCGTTGCAGCGGGAGTTGGCGGTGACGACGGTGTACGTGACGCACGATCAGATCGAAGCGATGACGATGGGCGACCGCGTTGCGGTGCTCAAGGACGGCTACCTCCAGCAGGTCGACACGCCTCAGAACCTCTACGACCACCCGGTCAACGTGTTCGTCGCCGCGTTCATCGGCTCTCCCTCGATGAACCTCTTCGAGGCCACGGTCAATCTCTCGGGCGACGTCGGCACCGTGTCCCTGGGCTCGCATGTGATCGGCCTGCCGGCGGAGTGTCTCGCGAAGAACCCGCGTCTGCGCGACTACGACGGCCGTGGCGTGATCATCGGTATTCGCCCGGAGGACTACGAGGACGCGGCGCTCGCGCCGGAGATCCCCGAGTCACAACGGATCATGGCGAAGGTCAGCCTGATCGAAGCGCTCGGCTCCGAGATCATGGTGCACTTCCGGATCGACGCGCCGACGGTCGATTCCGGTGACCCGGATGCCGTCGAGGAGAAGGCCAGCGCCGAAGGCGCCAACGCGGTCGGTCGCTTCAATCCGCGATCGACGGCGAGGATGGGCCAGGAGATCGAGATCGCCATCTCGACCGAGAACATGCACTTCTTCGATTCCGACACCCGCGAGACCATCGAGGGCTGAGTCGATCAGGGCGTCCAGCGTGGCTTGAGAGGGGCGTGCTCGATTCTTCGGGAGCACGTGCTGCGCCACCAGGTCGCACTCGGCGATGTGGGTGTAGCCCGACAGGATGAACGCGCCGATGCCCGCCTCCTGGTAGGCGCGGAGTTTGGCGACGACCTGGTCGGGATCGCCCACGATCGCTGCGCCGGCGCCGCTGCGAGCGCGCCCGACGCCGGTCCACAACGCCTCCTCGACGAAGCCGTCGTCGGAGGCCGCTTCGCGCAGTGACGCCTGGCGCTGGACGCCGACCGAGGCGGCGTCGAGTGACTTGCTGCGGATCGCCTCGCCGGTGTCGGCATCGAGCCGGGACACGAGCCGGTCGGCGGCAGCGCGCGCCTCTGCCTCGGTCTCCCTGACGATCATGTGGGCGCGCAGCCCGTAGACGAGGGATCGGTCGTAGCGGTCACTCGCCAGCGTGGTCATCTCGTCGACCGTGGCCGCCACGTTCGACACCGTGTCGGGCCAGGTGAGGAACACGTCGGCTTCGCCGGCAGCGACGTCCTTGGCGGCGGGGGAGAAGCCCCCGAAGTACATCGGCGGACACGTTCCACTGACCGTGCTCGCTCGCGGCGGGTCGAGCGTGAGGTCGACGAAGTCGCCGTGGACGTCGATCGACTCGCCGTTGAGCAGCTGCCGAAGCACCTGCATCCACTCGCGGGTTCGCTGATACCGCGGTGCCGATTCGAGTTCCTCGCCCGGGATGTCGGACGAGATGATGTTGATGCACAACCGGCCGCCGGCGAACTGGTCGATGGACGCGAGCTGCCGAGCGAGCTGCGGCAACCACATCTCGCCCATCCGCACGGCCAACAGCAGATTGATGTGCTCGGTGTGGGTGGCGATCGCAGCAGCGAAGGCCGTCGAGTCGATGCCGAGGGTGTAGCCCGACGGCAGCAACACGTTGTCGAATCCGTTGCGGTCGGCGGTGCCCACGATGTCTGAACAGTGCTCCCAACTGCTCGCCAACGCCGGGTCGGGCACGCCGAGGAACTCGTAGTCGTCGTCGCACAGGGCGCTGAACCAGGAGATCTCGGGAACGTCGGGTCGGTCGATGCTGCTCATGGCAGGGGGACTCCTTCGGAAGCCTGGATGATCGAGTAGACGTCGGCGCGCGTGAGCTCGACGTCGAGTGCTGCGGTGCTGCCGGCGATCCGCTCGGGGTTCTGCGACCCGATGATCGCCACCGGCTCAGCGGGGTGCGCCAGCACGAACGCGATCGCGATCGTGGCGCGGTCGACGCCCTCACGGGTGGCGAGCCCGTCGAGCACCTCGAGCAGCTCCGGCCGCACGCCGTCGCCGGTCGCGAGGCGCCCGCCGCCGAGCGGGCTCCAGGCGAGTGCCGCCATCCCGGAGGCCATGCAGGCATCGAACGTCCCGTCGCGCATCGGGTCGAGATGCAGCGCCGAGTACTCGGGTTGGTTCGAGGCGATCGGAAACGGCAGGTGCGCAGCGAGCGCAGCGACCTGCGCCGGGGTGTGATTCGAGACGCCGACCTCGCGGATCTTGCCTTCGTCACGCAGTGCTGCCAGTGTGGCCGCGACGTCGGCAGGGTGAGCGAGCAGGTCGGGCCGGTGGATCTGGTACAGATCGATGACGTCGACGCGCATCCGGCGCAGCGAGGCTTCGCAGGCCGAGCGAAGGTACGCGGGCGACGAGTCGTAGGGGGTCGGCGGCACGATCCCACCCTTCGTGGCGAGCACCATGCGGTCGCGCAGGCCCGGAGCGGCGGCGAGCACCGATCCCAGGATCTCCTCCACGCTGCCGAACCCGGTGCCGCCCCAGTCGAAGCCGTACACGTCGGCGTTGTCGATCAGGTTCATGCCGGCGTCGAGCGCGGTCTCGAGCAGTGATTGGGCCGCGGCGACGTCGGTGTTCGTGTAGCGCCACAGCCCGAACGACAGCGGCCCGACGGGTGGCAGCGACCCGAGCACGCGTGGCTGGGTTCTGACGAGGTTCACGTGATCAACCTAGTGCCCGCTGGCCGACACATCGGCGGTGACGTCGACGCGCGGCTCAGCCCTTCACCGATCCGGCGAGGATGCCGCGGACGAAGTAGCGCTGGAGCGAGAAGAACACGATCAGTGGGATGAAGGCCTGGACGAACGCTCCCGCAGGGAGGATGTTCTCGTTGCGCCCGAAGTCGCCGGCCAGGTTCGCGATCACGATCGTGGTGGGCTGCTGGCTCGCGTTGGCGCCGATCATCGTGTTGGCGATCAGGTAGTCGTTCCAGGTCCAGAGGAACTGGAAGATCGCGAACGCCGCGAGCACGGGGACCGACAGCGGGAGGACCAGTCGCCAGAAGATGGTGAAGTGGTTGGCCCCGTCGATGCGAGCCGCCTCGAACAGATCCTTCGGTAGGCCACTGATGTAGTTGTGGAGCAGGAAGATCGCGAACGGCATCGCGAATCCGGTGTGGGTCAGCCAGGCCGATGTCGTGGTGCCTGCCAGATCGAAGTCGGGGATCAGCACGATCGTCTTGTCGAGGAACGGCAGCGTGAGGCTCGCTCCGCTGACGTACAGCTGCAGCAGCGGGATCAGGGCCACCTGGAGCGGAATCGCCAGGAGTGCGACCGTGCCGATGAACAACGGCTTGCGGCCCTTGAAGTCGATCCATGCGAACCCGTAGGCGGCGAACGCCGCGATCGCAATGGGGATGATCGTGGCGGGAATCGCGATCGCAGCCGAGTTCAGCAGCGATCGGCCGAGGCCGGCGCGAGCGCTGAAGATCTGGTCGTAGTTGTCGAGTGTCAACTCGCTCGGGACGACCTTCCACCAGCCGGTGTTGCGCTGACCGTCGCGTGTTCGGAACGAGTTGACGAGCAGACCGAGCGTGGGAATGCTCCAGATGATGACCAGGATCCACAAGACGCCGGTCGGTATCGACCGCAGGAAGTTGTAGGCCCGGTCGATCAGACTCGACTTGTTGCCGGCCGGCTGGCCGCTGGTGGACCGGACTGGAGTGGTGGTGCTCACGGCTCAGTTCTCCCTCTGCATGCGACGGATGTTGTAGATCATGATCGGTAGCACCGCGAGGAAGATCAGGATCGCCAGTGCCGCCCCCAAGCCCTTGTTCGTGAACCCGAAGGCTTCCTGGAACATCTGGTTGGCCAACACCTGCGATCCGAACTGGCCGTTGGTCATCACCTTGACGATGTCGTAGACCTTCATCACGCCGACGATCAGCGTGGTGACGACGACGCCGATGGTCGTGGCGATCTGCGGCAGCGTCACCCGCCAGAACACCTGGCTGGTGGTCGCACCGTCGATCTTCGCCGCTTCGATCAGTTCCGTCGGCACGGCCTTGATGGCCGCCGAGAGGATCACCATCGAGAACCCGGTCTGGATCCAGATCATCACCACCATCAGCCAGAAGTTGTTGTACGGCGTCTCCTGGACGAAGAACACCGCCTGGCCGACGGTTTCGCCGTTCGGGAGGGTCTGGAATCCGCCGATGCCCCCGCCGATGAGACCGGTGAAGCGGACGAAGAACCATCCGACGAGCAGGATCGCGATGCCTGGCACGACCGCCCGTGCGGGCCCGTATCTCACCAACATTCGTGCCATCACCATGAAGAGCCCGATGAGCACCAGGGCCGTGAAGATCGTCACGATCAACGTCGGCAGCCCCGATCCCGTCGAGAGCCGACCGAGACCGATCCACAACGCATTGAGGACGCCCGTCTGCTCCGTCGACGTGTCACGGGCCGTGTACACGAACCGCCAGATGATCGAGGCGCCGACGAGCGAGATCGCCATCGGCATGAAGATCACCGACTTGGCGGCACGCTCGCCGCCGCGCTGGTCGGCGAGCACGGCGATCGCCAGGCCGAGGGCGGTGGATGCGAACGTGACGACGACGACCCACCAGAGGTTGTTGATCAGGGTGCCGCGCATGGCCGTGAAGGCGCCGAAGGACACGAGCAGCAGGCCGAAGACGAGCGGTGCCACCGTCGGGTTGCCGATCTCGACCGCCCGGCCCGTGCGGCGCTTCATCACCACGCCGATGACGACGGCGATCGCCAGGATCCCGATTCCCAGGAGGAAGGGGATGCTCGTGAACATGTTGGTCCAGTTGTCGAGGTCGAGGCTGTTCTTGTTGGTGAAGATGTCGCCGTAGTTCTCGAGCCCGACGAAGTCCACGGAGTCGCGGTCGAACAGCGACAGGTAGGCGGTGCGGATCGCCGGGATGACGAGCATGATCAGGATGAAGAGCAGTGCCGGGCCGAGGAAGATGATCGCTCGTGACCCGTTCTCGATCCTGGAACGGCGCGGGAGGTCGGGGTTCGTGCTCATCCCGAGCCGGGCCCCGATCAGAAGTGCGGGGACGAGCGATGCGATCACCGAGGTGATCGGTGAACCGTCGCCGAGCGTGGCGGCGCCCCATGCGCCGAGCACCCATCCGAGGGCGCCACCGATGAGCGCGCCGCCGAGCGGCTGGTGGTGACGCAGGCGGCTCCAGCCGGCGCCGAGGGCGGCGCCCACGAGGGTGTACACCACGATGGCGACCGGGTCGAGACCCGGCTGGTAGGCGTCACGGATCACGAGGCCGATGACGAGCCCGATGGCGGCGCTGCCGCCGATGGCGATCGCTCGCCGGCGCGACGGATCGTCGGTGAGCGCCAGCGATGCTCCGAGCGCACCGAATGCCGCCGCACCGACGAGCGGCCCGACGACCCAGGTCAGGAATCCGGTTCCTGATCCGATGGTGACCAGGTTGCCGTGGAGCGTGATGCCGACGACGGCGCCGACGATGCCGAACACGATGGTGCTGAACGTCAGCCACCGCGGCTTCACCAGGTCGAAGAGGAGGTTGGCGCCGATCCAGAGCCCCGCACTGGCGGCGACGGCGATCAGCACCGTGACCGCTGTGGTGCGGATCTTGGGCTCGACGAATGCCCAGTAGATGAGGCCGAGCACGATCACGAAGCCGAGGCCGATCCGTACCTTGTCCCTCGTGCTCAGCGACGACAGCCCTCGTTCGCCGCCCGGTCGCGGTTGTTGCCCTCCTGGTGCGCTCTCGTCGGCATCCGTGCGTTCCAGCGTCTCCACGTCGTGACCCCCCTGTGGTCCTCGTTCCCCGGCGTTCGTTCCCCGGTACTCGTTCGATGAAAAAACGACGGGGCACCGACACCATAGTGTCGATGCCCCGTCGCGTGCGTTACGTGACCCGTTTGGTCGGGTCAGGTGTACGTGATCAGTTCGGCCAGGAGGCCTGGATGGCGGCGGCGGCCTCTTGGGCCGTGATGTCACCATTGACCAGCGAGGTGCCTTCGGTCCAGAACGTACCGGCGCCCACATCGGCGGGCATCAGGTCGGACGCATCGAAGCGTGCGATCTGCGATGCGTTGAGGATCTCCAGGAAGCTCTGCTCGAGCGCCTGGTAGACCGACGGGTCCTGACCCTGGGCTGCCGACAGGTAGCCGGACAGACCGCCGCCGACGGCTTCGGTCTGATTCCGCTGACGGGTCTCCGCGTAGTCGGCCGTGGCGATGTAGTCCATCACGGCCATCGTGGCGGGGTCGTCGTTGAACCCCGCAGCGAAGATGCCGGCGGTCAGCACGGGCTTGTCGCCGTTGACGTCCGGGAAGTAGAACACGTCGACCGCAGTCGGATCCGACGGATCGGCGAACGTGGTGCCCTCGGGGAAGAGACCGGCGAAGAAGTTCGCCTGACGGTGCATGTAGCACTGCCCGTCGACGAGCGGCTGACCGTTGTCAGCGAAGTTCGTCGCAGGGATCGAGCCACCGGCCGCGAACACGTTGTCCTCGGTCCAGAGGTCGGCGACGGTCTGCATCGCCTCGACGATCTGGGGGTCGTCGAACGGGATCTCGTTGTTGACCCACTGGTCGTACACGTCAGCGCCGGCCTGGCGCAGCACCAGGTCCTCGACCCAGTCCGTGAAGGGCCATCCGGTGGCCTGACCGGACTCGATGCCGACGCACAGCGGCTTCGGGCCACCGTCGGCCGCCATCTGGTCGACCAGCGCGACGAACTCGTCGTAGGTGGTCGGCACTTCGTAGCCGGCCTCTTCGAACGCTGCGGGCTGGTACCACACGAGCGACTTGAGGTCGGTCTTGGCCGGGATGCCGTACTGCACGTCGTCGACGTTGCCGTAGAGCTGGTAGCCGTCGGCCCAGTACTCGTCGACGGTCGCGTTCACGTCGTCGGTCAGCGGGACGATGTTCCCGGCCCTCGCGAAGTCGGCGAGCTTGCCGGGCTGCGGGAAGAACGAGATGTCGGGCGGGTTGCCACCCTCGACCTGCGTGTTGATGTTCGCCTCCCAGTCGGCGTCGCCGGTGTACTCGACGTTGAGGTTGACGGTCTCGGCCCACGCGCTGAGCGTGTCGTTGATCGAGGCGATCGACGGATCGTCGCGCTCGGGGCCGGTGAGCGTGACGGTCGCGCCGCCGAAGTCCTGCTCGCCACCGCCTGAAGCGTCGCCCTCGCCGGTGGTGCCGTCGGTGGCCGTGGTATCGGAGCTGCTCGAGCCGCTGTCGTCGTCGCTACCGCAGGCTGCGGCAACGAGTGACAGGGTGATCGGGACAGCAGCCAGCTTGAGCCAGCGTTTGTTCATAGGGTCCTCCCCCTCTGATTGGTGGTTGCCGAGATGTTACGGCGATGTAAACGCTTACAGATGGGATGGGTCAGCGTCAAGGCCAGAGCACGAGAACCTGACGGTCGTCACCGATTCGACACGGGGCCGGTGGTCCCGCGGAGCACGAGTTCGATCGGTGACATCACCGGTTCGAGATCGACCGTCGCTCCGGTCATCGCGGCGATCAGTGACCGGGCGGCCGCGGCGCCCTGGGAGGGGACGTCCTGTCTGATCGTCGAGAGTGCGACGACGCGAGCGACGTCGTGGTCGTCGACGCCGAGCAGCGAGACGTCACACCCGGGTTGGAGGCCCCGCCGGGCCAACTCCATCAGCGCACCGAAGGCCATCTCGTCGGACATGGCGAACACGGCCGTCGGCGGCTGATCGAGGTCGAGCAGGGTGGCCATGGCCTCCTGGCCGCCGTCGATGCCGAAGTTGCCCCCGGCGATCAGCTCGCGGTCGATCGAGTGCCCCGCGGCGCGGATCCCCTCCTCGAAGCCCGCCGCCCGACGCCGTGGCACGGCGAAGTTCAACGGGTCGTCACCGAGGCCGCTGATCAGCCCGATCCGCCGGTGGCCGAGCTCGAGGAGGGTGCGTGCGCCGATCCGGCCGACCTCGACATCGTCGATGAACACCGACGGTGCCCCGGCGACGCGGGTGCCGATCGTCGACAGCGCCACCCCACGCTCGCGCAGCGACGCCGCCTGGGCGTCGGTGGCCGGGATGTTCACGAGCACGACGCCGTCGGCGCGTCGCTCGAGCCGCGAGGGCTCGTCGAGCAACCGGTGACACTCCTGGATGCTTCCGACCCCGACGACGAGGAACTCGTAGCCCGACTCGTTGCACACCGCCTCGGCGCCGGCGATCACGGTCGAGTAGAACCAGCTCGCGAGGTGGGGGACCACCACGATCACCGTGCGGGTGCGTCCAGCGGCGAGGCGCGCTGCGGCGGGGTCGGGCTCGTAGTGCATCGCCGTTGCCACCTCGAACACGCGCAGCCGGGTGGACTCCGCCACGTTCGGCAGACCCCGCAGCGCGCGGCTCACGGTGGCGACCGACACGTTGGCGGCCTGGGCGACGTCCTCGATGCGGGCGCGGCGCGAATGGGACCCCGCGCGCTCCCTCGTCGTCCCCATGCTCGGGAGTGTAAGCGTTTACACCGGAAGGATCCGCGTCCGCACCCGGTGCGGTACGTTCGCGCCTCGTGGAGACTCGACGCGCCTGGTGGCGCCATGCGGTGGTGTATCAGATCTACGTCCGGTCGTTCGCCGACGGCAACGGCGACGGCACCGGCGACATCGCGGGGATGCGGAGTCGGCTGCCACATCTGGAACGGCTCGGCATCGATGCGGTCTGGATCAACCCCTGGTACCGATCGCCACTGCTCGACGGCGGCTACGACGTGGCCGACTACCGCGAGATCAACGAGCAGTTCGGCACGACCAGCGAGGCCGAGGCCTTCATCGCCGAGGCGCGATCGCACGGCATCCGTGTGCTCGTCGACCTCGTGCCCAACCACACCTCGTGGGACCACGTCTGGTTCCGGGCCGCGCTCGCCGCGACGCCGGGGTCGGACGAGCGTGCCCGCTACCACTTCCTCGACGGACGCGGCGACCAGGGAGAACTGCCACCCAACGACTGGCAATCGGTGTTCGGCGGGTCGGCGTGGACCCGCGTCCCCGACGGCCAGTGGTACCTCCACATCTACGACGAGAGCCAGCCGGACCTGAACTGGGATCATCCTGTCGTGGCGGACGAATTCGACGCGGTGATGCGGTTCTGGCTCGATCGTGGGGCCGCAGGTTTCCGCGTCGACGTCGCCCACGGTCTCGTGAAGGCGCCCGGCTATGCCGACGCCGGTCCGATCCAGGAACTGGCGGGAATGCCTCCCGGGCAGCATCCGTTCATCGACCGCGACGGCATCCACCCGATCGTGCGCCGGTGGCGACGACTGCTCGACGAGTACGACGACGATCGGATGATGGTCGCAGAGGCGTGGGTCGATGCGTCGCGGCGCCCGCTCTACCTCCGCCCGGACGAGTACCACCAGGCCTTCGACTTCGACCTGCTCACCGCCAACTGGGATGCCGGCGAGTTCGCCTCGATCATCGCCGAGAGTGTCTCGTTGGCGCAGGCTGTCGGCTCCGACCCCACGTGGGTGCTGTCGAACCACGATGTCGTGCGCCATGCCACCCGGTACGGCCTGCCCAACGGCATCGAACCCGGTCTCTGGCTGCTCGACGGCGATCGGAGCCTGCTCGACGAGGCGCGTGGTGCGCGCCGTGCGCGAGCCGCCGCGATGGCGACGTTCGCGCTGCCCGGCTCGGCGTACGTGTACCAGGGCGACGAACTGGGGCTGCCGGAAGCGTGGGACCTGCCCCTCGACGTGCTGCAGGACCCGATCTGGCACGACTCGGATCACACGGTGAAGGGCCGCGACGGCTGCCGCGTCCCGATTCCGTGGGAACCCACCGGCGAGTCGCTCGGTTTCGGCGACGGCAGCGCATGGTTGCCACAGCCGCCCGAGTACGCACGCCTCGCTGCTGCCGCGCAGGAGAACGATCCCGACTCGACGCTCGAGCTCTACCGCACTGCGCTCGCGATGCGGCGAGCGCGGCTCGTGGAGGAGGTCGGCTTCGAACTGGTCGACCGCGGCCCGAACGTGCTCGCGTTCCACCGTGGGGACTCGTTCACCTGTGTCGTGAACATGGGCGAGGATCCGGTCGAGCTGCCGGCCGGCGACGTGCTCTTGGCATCCGGACCGATCAGCGGCAACGAGCTGCCGCCCGACACGACGATCTGGGTGGCCTGATGGAGATCGTGACCAAGCAAGGCGATCCGGACTTCCTCGACCTGCCGTGGGATCAGCCACTGGCCGAGTGGGACTCGCCCCGGCTGGTCAAGATGGCGCACGGCATCAGCCGACACGTCGTGCGGTTCGTGCGTTTCAAGGATCGCGTCTATGCGCTCAAGGCGACCGGACTCGTCGCCGCGCAGTCCGAATACCGGGTGTTGCGCGACATGCGCGACGACCACCTGCCGGTCGTCGAACCCGTCGGCGTGGTGTCCGACGCCCCGAACCCCGGCGACGCCGTGCTGATCACTCGCTACCTCGACTTCTCGCTGCCGTACTGGTACCTGCTCGGCCGAGGCGACCAGTCGCTCGCCGACCGGCTGATGGATGCCGGTGTGGTCCTGCTGGTCCGCCTGCACCTCGAGGGTGTGTTCTGGGGTGACTGCTCGTTGTCGAACATCCTGTGGCGGCGCGACGCCGGGGCGATGATGGCCTACCTCGTCGACGCGGAGACGACCGAGCGTCACGAGACGATCAGCGATCGGATGCGTCGGTACGACCTCGAGATCACCGTCGAGAACATCGCCGGCGGACTGCTCGAGCTGCAGGCGAGCGGCAGGATCACCGAGGACATCGATCCGCTCGCCATCGCCGAGAGCCTGCGCGACCGGTACGAGGAACTGTGGAACGAATTGACCCGGGTGGACGAGTTCGACCTGGACGAACGCTGGAGGATCGAGCAGCGAATCCGACGGATCAACGAGCTCGGGTTCGACGTGGAGGAGCTGTCGATCAACCGTGACGGTCGGACGCTGGCCGTGAAGCCGGTGCTCATCGAGGAGGGCCACCACGCCCGCGAACTCCGCCAGCGCACCGGGTTGGAGGTCCAGGAGAACCAGGCGCGTCGTCTGCTGGCCGACATCGATGGGCACCGTGCCTGGCTGGAGCGCGGCGAGGGGCGGTCGATCCCTCGGGCCGTGGCCACGGCCCGGTGGCTCGCAGAGGTGTACCAGCCGGTCGTCGACGCGATCCCTCCGGACATGCAGTCGCATCTCGAACCCGCCGAACTGTTCCATCAGCTGTTGGAGCACCGCTATCTGATGGCCGAGCGGCGCGGCGGTGAGGTCCGGACGAAGGAAGCGCTCGACGACTATCTGGCCGGCGTGCTCGCGGACACCCCCGAGGAGCGCCAGCTCCGCCTCCGCGACACCGGCAGCGTCGCCGTCGTCGAGTCCAGCCCGGTTACGGTCGGTCTCGATGACTGACCTCGAACGGGTCGCCGCTGCCCGCCGCGCGATCGGATTGATCGATCTGACCGACCTGTCCGACGATCACGCTCCCGACGGGATCGACGACTTGTGCCGGCGCGCCCGGGAGCATCACACGGCGGCTGTCTGCGTGTGGCCCGAGTACGTGGCGACCTGCGCTGCGCAGCTCGCCGGGTCCGGTGTGCGCGTGGCGACGGTCGTCAACTTCCCGTCGGGGGTCGAACCGATCGCGGAGGTCGAGGCGGCCACCCGGCGGGCGCTCGACGACGGGGCCGACGACATCGACCTGGTGTTGCCCTACGAGGCGTTCCTCACGGGCGACGAGGAACGGGCCGGAGCGATGGTGTCGGCGGTTGCCGCGCTGGTGGACGCGCCGCACGTGCTCAAGGTGATCCTCGAGAGCGGTGCGCTCGGATCATCGGAGACCGTCGGCGCCGCCGCTCGGTTGGCGATCGGTCGCGGAGCCGACTTCGTGAAGACGTCGACCGGCAAGATCACCGCGGGGGCGAGCCTCGACGCCGCGAGGGCCATGCTCGCCGCGATCGCCGCAGCCGATCGGCCGATCGGGCTCAAGCCGTCGGGCGGCATCCGCTCGTTCGACGAGGCGATGGCCTACGTCGACCTCGCCGATTCGGTGATGGGGGAGGGCTGGGCAACCCCCGCCACGTTCCGCTTCGGCGCCAGCGGCTTGCTCGACTCCTTGCTCGCCGTCGTCGACGGGGGTCCCGAGTCGACGAGTTCGGCGACGTACTGATCCGCGTCTGCCCAGCCGCCGCGTCTGGAGCAACCGGCTCGCGGGCTGCCTGATCCCGAGCCGGACCGCTAGCCTTCGGGGCCCCTGCCCTCGTAGCTCAGGGGATAGAGCATCGGCCTCCGGAGCCGTGTGCGCAGGTTCGAATCCTGCCGAGGGCGCCACTGTGAATTTTCCCGATCTCGACGCACGGAATCTCGAAGGACTCGACGTCCGGCTTCCGGATGGATTCGACGGGGAGCGCAACGTGGTGATCATCGCCTTCCGGCGCCAACACCAGTCGCTCGTCGATTCGTGGGTGCCGTGGCTCGAGGAGCAGGCCTCAGCCGATGCCGACCTCCGCTTCTACGAGGTGCCCACGATCGGTCGGATCTGGGCACCTGTGCGACCCTTCATCGACGGTGGGATGGCGGCGTCGATCCGCGAGCCGGTCGTCCTGCGACGCACGCTCACGGTGTACGGCGACGTCGATCGGTTGGCGGGACCACTCGACATCCACGATCGATCGACGATCACGGTGGTGCTCGTCGACGGAGCCGGTGTCGTGCAGTGGCGCGGGACCGGCGGGTTCGACACCGCAACCGCCGCCGAGCTCGGCGACGCACTCGATCGCGCGCGCGGGAACTCGTCGGGGTCAGCCTGACCAGGTGAGCAGTTCGCCGCTGCCCTGCAGGAGCAGCGTGCCGGGAAACACCCGGAGCCGGTGAGGCATGAGGCGCAGGATGCCGAAGGCCTCGGACTCGGGGCTGTCCCATCCGGGGATGATGCTCGGGTCGTAGCCCACCGGGGACGGTCCATCGACGAAGCGCTGCCAGCCGGCGCGCTTGGCGTCGACGCCGAGCTCCCACGCCGTGTTGCAGTCGGCGGTTGCGACGTCCTGCGACGGATCCCAGTAGGTCAGCGAGACGTGGGATTGCCACGCGAGATCTCTGGCCTTCGGAGAGGTCGGCGCAGTGGCGATCCACCCGGTGAGGCGTTCGCCGTCCCACTCCCAGATCGGGTGCAGGATGCGGGTGCGTGGTTGCCCGGACGGATCGACGGTCGCAACGGTTGCCCAGACGATGCGGTGGGCGACGGCGACGAACGCCGGTGCGGTCTCGGCCAGTGGGTGCGTGGTCATCGGATGCTCCTCCACACCATCCTCGCGCGAGCTCCCACCTCCGCAGCGGTGTGCGCAGGCACGAACCTCCGGGGCGCAACTGGTGTCGGTGATCCGCAACGCGAGATCGGTACGGTCGATGCGGTGTTCGCCGTGGCTGCTGTGACGATCGTGGGGGTGCTCACGCTCTCTGTGCCGTCGGCGGCGGCGGCCCCGCCGGACGGCGCCGCCGTCGTCGAACCTGCCACTGCGACACTTCCCCCCGACCCGGTTCCGGCCAATCCGCCCGCGCCGGACCCGAACCGTGCGGTGACCACCGAACCGGGCGCCACCGAACCAGCGACGTCGGAACCCGATACCTCGGCTCCCGAGTCCCCACCGACCACGAGTCTCGACGTTCAGGACACCCCTGACGACACAGCTGTCGACGCGGTCCCGACCCGTCCGGGTGCGCCGCCGAGCGTGCAGAGTTCGGACATCCCCGTCGGGTCGATCGTCCTCGCCGTGTTCGTTCTCGCTGCGGTCGGCCTGGCCTCGTACGTGCTCGCCCGGCGCCGGCCGGTGATCGCCGAGTCAGAGGACGACTCGACGCAGTTGGCGCAGGAGGTTCCGGTCGCTGACGCGGTCGTTCCTCCACGACGTGTGGGTGACGCCGCGATGATGGATTTCCTGATCGGTCTCGGGCGGGCGCTGATCGACGCGGGCGATTCGGTCCGCAATGTCGAATCGACGCTTCGCGCGGTGGCTCGGGTCAACGGCCTCGATGGCATCGGCGTGATCGTGTTGCCGACGGCGCTCATGGTGTCGGTGCCCGGCGCCGACGACGTCGTCACCGAGGTCAGCGTCGCCGGTCGGGCGCCATTGCGGCTCGACCAGGTCGACGACCTCCTGACGCTCGTCCACGAGGCCGAGGGTGGAGCGATCGGCAGTACCGAGGGCCAACGCCGGCTCGAACAGATCCGGTCCTCGTCGTCGCCGTACTCCCACCGCACCGCCGTCGTGGGCTACATCCTCCTGACCGTCGGGCTCGCCGCGATCCTGCGCGCACCGGCGCTCGAACTGGCAGTCGCCGCAGTGCTCGGCGCCGTCGTCGGGTCGTTCCGACTCTCGACGCGCAGGCTCAGTTCGTCGCACCAACCCTTCGTCCCGTTGATCGCGGCGGCGGCCGTGTCGACGTCGGTGTACTCGCTCGGCCGAGTCGTCAGCGATCTCGAGACGTTCCCGCTGCTCGTCGCGCCGCTCATCACGTTCCTCCCGGGTGCACTGCTCACGATCGGGGTGCTCGAACTGGCCACCGGGCAGAACGTGTCAGGAACATCGCGGCTGGCAGCGGGCGCGTTGCAGCTGGTGTTGTTGTCGCTCGGCCTCGTGGCCGGCAGCGAGCTCGTCGGCGTGCCGTCCGGCGATCTCGGCAGCAGCATCGGTGGGCCGGTCGGCGTGTTCGTTCCCTGGCTCGGTGTGGCCGTATTCGGGATCGGCGTCGTGTGGTTCAACGGGGCGAAATCGTCGGCTCGGGTCTGGATCGTGATGGTGCTCTACGTCGCCTACTCCGGCCAGGTGATCGGAGGACTGTTCTTCGGCAGTGCACTGTCGTCGTTCTTCGGAGCGCTGGCGATGACGCCGGTCGCCGTTCTCGCGGCGCGTCAACGTTCGGGGCCGACGCCGCTCGTGATGTTCCTTCCCGGATTCTGGATCCTCGTCCCCGGCGCGCTCGGGCTCGACGGCGTGACCCGGATACTCGGGGCGGGTCCGGGAAACGGCACGGGAGCGCTCATCACGACGATGTCGTCGATGATCGGCATCTCACTCGGGATCCTGCTCGGCCTCGTCCTCGTGGCCAGCGATCCCGAGCGCCCGTGGGCGCAAGCGCGAGCGGCAACGTCCGATTCGGGCACGCCTGATCAGCGCGTGACGCGGTGGTGACGCCTCGCCCGCTCGGACTCGGTGGATCGAGTCAGAACCTCGTGTGTCGGAACGCTCACGGCGACAATGCCCTGTGGCGCACCGGGCCGCATCGGGCAGACTGAGCCGACCATGTCGGACCCCATCGCCACGATCTCGGAACTGCTCGCGCCGGTCTTCGCCGGGCTGAACGGCGGCGATCCCGCGGACCCGACCGTGCGACCATCCGACCGCGCCGATGCTCAGATCAACGGCGCGCTGCCGCTCGCGAAGCGCATCGGATCGAACCCCCGTGAGATCGCCCAGGCGGTGGTCGACTCCGGGGCGCTCGACGGTGTGGCGAGCGAACTGGAGATCGCCGGCCCCGGGTTCGTCAACGTGACGTTCTCGCCCGAGTTCCTCGCCGAACAGCTGGGGGAGGTGTCGACCGGCGATCGGCTCGGGGTGCCGCCGGCCACGCGGGCGAAGACGGTGATCATCGACTACTCGGCGCCGAACGTCGCCAAGGAGATGCACGTCGGTCACCTGCGTTCGACGGTCATCGGCGATTCGCTGGCGCGGATGATGGGGTTCCTCGGCCACCGGGTGATCCGTGAGAACCACATCGGCGATTGGGGTCGGCCGTTCGGGATGCTGATCGAGCACCTGCTCGACCTCGGCGAGGACGTCGCCGCCACCGGCCTCACGCAGGGCGACCTCGACGGCTTCTACAAGCAGGCCAACGCCAAGTTCACCGACTCGGAGGAGTTCCAGAAACGCGCCCGCGAGCGCGTCGTGCTGCTCCAGCAGGGCGATCCCGAGACGACGCGACTGTGGCAGCGGCTCGTCGAGATGTCGACCGCCTACTTCAATGCGGTGTACTCGAAGCTCGGCGTCCTGCTGACCGACGACGATCTCGCCGGCGAGAGCATGTACCAACCCCTGATGGACGCCACCGTCGAACGGCTCGACGCCGCCGGCCTCCTCGTCGAGGACGACGGGGCGAAGGTGGTGTTCGCTCCCGGCTTCGAGAACCGCGACGGCGATCCGCTGCCGCTGATCATCCAGGCGCGCACCGGCGGCTTCAACTATGCGACGAGCGATCTCACCTGCGTCATCGACCGCGTCGAGCGCCTCGATGCCGACCTGATGCTGTACGTGATCGGCGCACCCCAGGCCCAACACCTCCAGATGGTGTGGAAGGTGTGCGAGATGGCCGGCTGGTTGGTGCCCCCGACCGAGGCGATCCACGTGGCGTTCGGCAACGTGCTCGGCGACGACCGCAAGATGTTGCGCAGCCGGTCGGGCGACTCGGTGAAGCTGGTCGACCTGCTCGACGAGGCGATCGATCGCGCCGACACCGCGATCGCCGAGAAGAACCCCGACCTCGACGGCCCCCAGCGGGCGGACGTGGCGCGCATGATCGGCATCGGGGCCGTGAAGTACGCAGACCTGTCGACCGACCGTGTGAAGGACTACGTGTTCGACCTCGACCGGATGGTCTCCTTCGACGGCAACACGGGGCCGTATCTGCAGTACGCGCATGCCCGGATCTGCTCGATCTTCCGTCGCGCGGGCATCGATCGGGCCTCGGTGCGTGGGCTCCCGATCACGCTCGATGCGCCGCAGGAGCGGGCGCTGGCGTTGCGGCTGCTGGCCTTTCCGACCGCGATCGACACCACGCTCGAGACCTACAGTCCGCACAAGCTGTGCACCTACGTCTACGACCTGGCGACCGACTTCACCGCGTTCTACGAGCACTGTCCGGTGCTCAAGGCCGACGAGCCCCTGCGCTCGAGCCGTCTTGCCCTCTGCGACCTCACGGCACGCACGCTCGCCCAGGCCCTCGGCCTGCTCGGCATCGACGCCCCGGAGCAGATGTGAGCCGCCATCACCCACCCCGTTTGCGTTGCGTTCCGGGTGGGGCGGGTCACCCGAATCCGTACGCAAACCGTGGTGGGCCGGGCCGGACCCGTTTGCGTTGCGTTCCGGGTGGGGCGGGTCACCCGAATCCGTACGCAAACCGTGGTGGCGGGCTGGTCGGAGGTCGGCGGTGAGCGCGATCCAGCGGCGCCTGCTGCCGGACACCGCGGAGGTCGGCCACGACGGTTGGCTCACGATCGGCGGCGTGTCGGTCGAGGACCTCGCCGAGGAGTTCGGCACCCCGCTGTTCGTCTACGACGAGACCCACCTGCGCGCCCGGTGTCGCGAGGCCGTCGCGGCGTTCGGGCCCGAGCGCGTGATCTACGCCACGAAGGCGTTCCTCTGCCGGGCGATGGCACGCCTCGCGTACGACGAAGGCATGCTCCTCGACGTCGCCACCGGTGGTGAACTCCACGTCGCGCTCTCCGCCGGCGTGCCGGCGAGTGCCTGCACGCTGCACGGCAACAACAAGTCCGGCGCCGAACTGCGCGAGGCGATCGAGGCCGAGGTGCGCTACATCGTCGTCGACTCCTTCGACGAACTCGACCGCCTCGACGTGCTCGCCGCCACGGGCATCGGGCCCACTCCGCGCGTGGTGTTGCGCATCACCCCCGGGGTCCACGCCCACACCCACGAGTTCATCGCCACCGGACAGGACGACTCGAAGTTCGGGTTCAACCTCGCCAACGGCGATGCGCTGCGAGCCGTCGACCACGCACGGCGTTCCGGAGCGATGGAGCTGGTCGGCATCCACTGCCACATCGGCTCGAACGTGTTCGAGGCGTCGTCGTTCGCGAGGGCCGCCGAGGTGATGGCCGACTTCGCCGTGCCGCTCGACCTGCCCGAGCTGATCCTCGGTGGCGGCCTGGGAGTGGCGTACGTCGAGGGCGAGGAGGCACCGACGATCGCCCAGTGGGGGAGCGTGCTGCTCGATGCCTGCGAGGCTCTCGGTGTGCGGTCGCGGGTGAGCGTCGAGCCGGGCAGAGCGATCGTGGCGTCGGCGGCCATCACCCTCTACACCGTCGGCACGATCAAGGACATCCCCGACGTGCGCACCTATGTCGCCGTCGACGGAGGGATGAGCGACAACCCCCGCCCAGTGCTCTACGGGTCCGGCTACGAGTCGTTCCTGCCACGGGCGCTCGATGCCGAACGTGACCTCACGGTCCGTCTGGTCGGCAAGCACTGTGAGTCCGGCGACGTCCTCGCCTTCGCAGCGCAGGTTCCCTCCGACATCGCCGTCGGTGACCTCCTCGCGATGCCGGTCACCGGCGCCTACGGCCACTCGATGGGGTCGAACTACAACAAGATCACCCGGCCGCCCGTCGTGTTCGTCTCCGATGGCGAGGCGCGGCTCGTCGTGCGTCGGGAAACCTACGCCGACCTACTGGCCACCGACCTCGGCTGAATACGCTCGGCGACCATGGCGAAGCGCAACCGCATGATCATGGGGCTCATCGGAGCGGCGTTCGCGCTGTTCCGCGAGCGCGACCGGCTGGCCGGCAAGACGAAGAAGACCGCCTCGCCGACGTCGCGCCGGGTGCCCACCGGCACGAAGGTCGAGTACTCACCCGACATCGACGGTGACGCCGACCCCGGTGAGGTCGTCTGGGCGTGGGTGCCCTACGAGGACGACCCGTCGAAGGGCAAGGACCGGCCGGTCGTGATCATCGGCACCTGCCCTGACGGCCTCGCAGGTGTGCCGTTGACGTCGAAGAACAAGGGCCACGGTGCGGTGGCGGTCGGCACCGGCGGGTGGGACCGCAGTGGACGCCCGAGTTGGGCGAAGGTCGACCAACTGATCGTGGTCGACGAGCGCAGCGTCCGCCGAGAGGGATCGGTCCTGGAGCGGGCTCGTTTCGACTCCGTGGTCGCCGGGGTCTCGGAGCACCACGATCTCGTGCTCGGCTGACGGCCTCGGCGACCGTTCCGGAACTTCGAGGTCAGGGGCGACGGCCCATCGCGTCGAGCAGGCGCAGCTGCAGCGGTGCGTCGTCTCCGACGGCGCCGCTCGGGCCCGGACCGAACACACCGACCGAGCTCATCATCGGCAGCATCGGTTGGATGGCGTCCCAGACCAGTTGGACGATGGACGGGTCGAGCGTCTCGTCGACGCCGATCGCTCGGGCGAGATCCCACTGGTGCACCAGCAGGTCGCCGATGCGGAAGTTGATCACCTGGGCGCCCGGCATGTCACCCGCCGGATGGTGGAAGACGTGCACGGCGATGTCGGGCTGCTCGAACGCGACGAGCTGGCGGCCGAGCGCCTGATCGACGGCTGCGAGCGGATCGCCTCCGAGGTGGTCGATGCCGAGTACGGCGATCGCCTCGTTGCGACTTGCCCCGTCGGCGAGCCTCGCCGCCATCTCACTGCCGGCCGCCACGTGTCCGACCAGGTCGTGCACGTTCCAGCCAGCGCATGGTGTCGGGGCGTCCCACTGATCGTCGCCGATCCGAGCGACGACTGCTCGGAATCCGTCGGAGGCACGCTGGAGGGCATCGGCCGTGGTCATCGCCGCACGGTACCCGCCGGTGGATCGACGTGCGATCTCCAACCCCGCTCGGAGCGACGTGGGTTCAGCGCGCCGCAGCGTGGGCCCGATCGATCGGTTCTCGGATCTCGTCGGCGAGGGCGACCCCCACGAACAGATCCTCCTCGACGACCAGGTACACGCCGTACCCGTCGGCGAGTTCGAGCCACGGCACCGTGCCGTACGCGCCGGGATCGGTCACGTACCCGTCCGCAGGCGACCGCACCCACCACCCCAGTCCGTAACCGGCGAGGCCGGGGTTCCCTGTCGGGCCGTACCGCTCGATGACTCGATCGGTGTGCATTCGCTCGACCGATTCGGCGCTGAGCGCCCGCGTCTCGCCGCAGCGCCCCGCTCGGAGCTGCATCAGCAGCAGTTCGGCATAGTCCAGCGCGGTGAGGTAGGCGCCGCCCTCCATGTTGGGGTTGGCGGTCGGCGCGAGCGTGGCCGGATCGCCGTCGACATCGTCCGGGTACTCGAACGTGAGCGGGCCGAACTGCGCCCACTGGTTGGTGAAGCCGAGCGAGTCGACCCCGCATGGCTCGACATAGGTGGCGGCCACGAGCTCGTCCCAGCTCGAGCCGGTCACCGCTTCGGCGACCGCGCCGGCGACCTGCCACTGACCGCCGCCGTAGCGGAACTCGGTGTCGGGGGCGATCACGTCGCGGTCGTCCGCCGCCGTCGTGAAGATCGCCTCGCCGCACCGCTCGAGGTCGTCGTTCACGTCGAACTGGCAGGTGTACGGTCCGTAGAGCGCGGTCGGACCGAGACCGACGAACCCCGAGCTGTTCGACAGCAACTGCGCAATCGTGACCGACGCCGTCGCCGTCGACGGATCCTCTGGTCGCCAACCGGTGAGATCGGCGATCGGCTGGTCGAGGTCGAGCACTCCCAGCTCGTCGAGTCGGAGCAGCACGCCGGCCACGATCATCTTGCTCGACGACGCGACCAGCGACACCCGCTCGGGTCCGAACTCGCCCCAGTAGTCCTCGTAGACGATCCCGTCGTCGCGGTCGACCACCACCAGGCCCGCCCCGTCCAAACCCCGCTCCGTGACGAACGCCTCGACGATCGGCGACACCTCCGAGAAGTCGTACGACCTCGGCGCCGTGACGGTCGGTTCGGTCGGCAGGGTCGGCTCGGTCGTGGTGGCGCCCGTGGACGTCGTCGCGGTGGTCGCGCTCGCGCTCGGCGCGTCGCTGGTCGTCGTCACGGTGGTGCTCGTCGCCGTGAGCGTGCCGGTCGACGACGGCTCGACCACGGTGTCGTCGCCGGCGCACGATGCGGCCGCGAGGGCAACCGCGAGCACCGCGAGACGTGTGCCGAGCCGCGTTCGGCGACCGTCCCGGTTGGAAACGGTCATGGGGTCACGGTACCGGATCCCGTAGCCTCCACCCCCGTGACGAGCAACCTGGAAACGGTCCGCATCGGCGTCCTCGGGTGCGGCAACGTCGGCGCCGCCTTCGTGCAGCTCGTCGAGGCCCAAGCCGCCTACGTCGAACGCCGGACCGGCTTGCGTCTGGAGGTCACTCGCGTGGCCGTGCGCAACCTGTCCGCGCCGCGCGACGTCCAGTTGGCCGACGGCGTCCTCACCCGCGATGCGCACGCTGTCGTCTCCGACCCGGACGTCGACCTGGTCGTCGAGGCGATCGGCGGGATCGAGCCCGCCCGGGAGCTCATTCTCGAGGCGCTCGCCAACGGCAAGCCGGTCGTCACGGCCAACAAGGAGCTGCTCGCCAACGTGGGCGCCGAGCTCTATGCAGCCGCCGATGCCGCCGAGCGCGACCTGCTCTTCGAGGCCGCGGTCGCCGGTGGCATCCCGATCATGCGCGCGCTGCGCGAGAGCCTTCACGGAGAACCGATCCGGCGGGTCCTCGGAATCATCAACGGAACGACCAACTTCATCCTCACGAAGATGACCGACGCCGTGGCCGGCGGGGGAGAGGCCGACTACGCCACCGCGCTCGCCGAGGCGCAACGCCTCGGGTTCGCCGAGCGCGATCCGACCGCCGACGTCGAGGGCTTCGATGCCGGGGCGAAGGCGGCGATCATCGCCACGGTCGCCTTCGGCGCGAAGGTGGTCGCCGGCGACGTGTACCACGAGGGCATCAGCCGCATCACCGGCGCCGAGATCGCGATCGCTCATCGCCTCGGGTACGTGGTCAAGCTCCTCGGCATCGTGGAACGCGACGCCGACAACGGTGAGATCAGCGTGCGGGTGCACCCCACGATGGTGCCGCTGCACCATCCGCTCGCCTCGGTGCGCGACAGCTTCAACGCGGTGTTCGTCGAAGGCGACTTCGTCGACTCGCTCATGTTCTACGGCCGCGGCGCGGGAGGAGCCCCCACGGCGAGCGCGGTGTTCGGCGACGTCGTCGACGCGGCGATCAACCTTCGCAACGGCACCCACGGATCGCTCGGTGTGCTCGAACCCGCCACGGTGCGGGCGATCGACGAGACCTCGGCGGAGTACCTGCTCGGCCTCGACGTCGCCGACCGTCCGGGTGTGCTCCACGCGGTCACCGGTGTCTTCGCCGAGCACGGCGTCAGCATCCGCGCGGCCGAGCAGGAGGGCAACGGACCCGATGCTCGGCTCGTCTTCATCACCCACGACGCCCGGGAGTCCGACGTCCAGGCGACCGTCCGGGCGTTGCGGGACCTCGACGTCGTCCGCAACGTCGGCGGCCTCCTGCGAGTGATCGGCAACTGATCCCGATGCGGTACGTCTCCACCCGCGGCGAGGCCCCGGAGCTCGGTTTCGCCGACGTGCTCCTCGCCGGCCTCGCCACCGACGGCGGCCTGTACGTGCCCGAACGTTGGCCGAAGCTCACCGGTGGACCCTCGACGTCGTATGTGGAACGCGCGGTCCAGGTGATGCTTCCGTTCGTCGAACCGGACCTCGACGAGATCACGCTGACGAAGCTCTGTACCGACGCGTACGAGACCTTCCGTCACCCGGCGGTGACGCCGCTCGTGCAAATCGACCACCAGCAGTGGGTCCAGGAGCTGTTCCACGGCCCGACCCTGGCGTTCAAGGACGTCGCATTGCAGCTCGTTGGGCGGATGTTCGATCACGTGCTCGCCCAGCGTGGCGAGCGGGTCACGATCGTCGGCGCCACGAGCGGCGACACGGGTTCCGCAGCGATCGACGGTGTCGCCGGGTGCGAGCACGTCGACATCGTGATCTTGTATCCGCTCGGTCGCACGAGCGAGGTGCAGCGTCGGCAGATGACCACGGTCGACCAGCCGAACGCCCACGCGGTAGCCGTCGAGGGCACGTTCGACGACTGCCAGGATCTCGTGAAGGCGATGTTCAACGACGTCGGGTTCCGTCGGCGAAACAACCTGTCGGCGGTCAACTCGATCAACTGGGCGAGGGTGATGGCACAGACCGTCTACTACGTCACGGCCGCCGAGAACTTCGCCGATCCGGTGACGTTCAGCGTGCCGACCGGCAACTTCGGCAACGTGCTGTCGGGCTGGATCGCACGCGAGATGGGCGCGCCGATCCGTGACTTCCTGGTGGCGTCGAACACCAACGACATCCTCACCCGCTTCGTCAACGACGGTGACATGTCGACTCGCGACGTCGTGCCCACCCTGAGCCCGTCGATGGACATCCAGGTGTCGTCGAACTTCGAGCGGTTGTTGTTCGAGATGAACGGTCGCGACGGGGGCATGACGGCCGAGCAGCTCGGCCGTTTCCGATCCGCCGGGCGTCTCGACATCGAGGCCGACCAACGCGACGAGTACATCACGGGACACTTCCGCGCCGCTTCGTTCGACGACGAGGCGACGATCGACGAGATCGCACGCGTCCACCGCGACACCGGCATGCTCCTCGACCCGCACACGGCCACCGGCACCGCGGCGGCAGCGCTGCTGACCGGCCTCGACGGCCCCGACCATCCTGTGGTCACTCTCGCCACGGCGCATCCGGCGAAGTTCCCCGACGCCGTCGAGCGCGCCACCGGTCTGCGCCCCGCGCTGCCCGAGCACCTCGCCGATCTCTTCGACCGTCCCGAACGCACCGAGACCGTCGCCTGCGACCTCGCCGCAGTCGAAGCGCTCGTCGAGCGCCTCACCCGCCGCTGACCGCCACACCCACCGCCACACCCACCGCGACGGTCATCGTCACACCACCGCTACACCCACCGCTACACCCACCGCTACACCCACCGCTACACCCACCGCCACGGCCATCGTCACCATCGCCGAAATCTGCCGGATTTCGGTCGCCTGGCGACCGCTTCGAGGCATTTCATCGGGGGCATGTCGGGGGGGATCGGGTGGCGCACGGGTGTCGTGTGGAAGGGGATGCGTGGCGGATGGCCTTTGGTCTGGTATCGTGACCGTTGCTCGGTTCGCCCGAGCCGCACCCCGAAATCTCGGTCGTGTGCGAATTTTCTGCCAGGGGAACCCCGTCTGCGGGCGCGATCGGCGCCACCACACACCCCTCCTCCTGGTACTCCAACACTCGTGGCGTCGCGTTCGGCGCACGAGAAGAGAGGAACCCTCGTGGCCGCAGCGGCACTCGAACAGTCCATGCTCGAATCGAAGGACAAGGACACCCTGCTGGAGATGGCCAAGGCGCTCGGCGTCAAGGTCACCGCCAGACAGAAGAAGTCGGACATCATCGACAAGATCCTCGACACCACGGGCTCCGGCGCGGGTGCGCCGGACGGCGAGACGCCGAGCCCTGCGCCTGCGGACCGGGAGCCCGCCGCCTCGACGCCCGAGGAGACCGCGAAGGTCGAGCCCGCAGCCGAGAACGGTGCGGGTTCGACGGACGTCCCCGAGGTGGTGCTCGGCCCCGACGGCGAGCCACTCGCCGACTGGGAGATCGAGCTCACCCGCAACGGTGGCGGCGGCGATGCCACCGAGGCCGGCGAGGCCGGCGAGGCATCGACCTCCGATACCTCGCGAGGCGAACGCTCACGCGGCGAACAGCCTCGTGGCGAGCGCAACCGCCATGATCAACCGCGCAGCGAGCGCGGGACCGACACCCGCGATCAGGGCGGCAGCCGCGATCAGGCTGGCAGCCGCGATCAGGGTGGCAACCGCGATCAGGGTGGCAACCGCGATCAGGGTGGCAACCGCAGCAACCAGGGCGGCAACCGCAGCAACCAGGGCGGCAACCGCAACGATCAAGGCGGTAACCGGAACCGGAACGACAACGATGCCGGCGAGGGCAGCAGCAAGCGTCGCCGCCGTCGGCGCAAGGGCCGCGGCGGCCAGGAAGGGCCGCAGGGCGAGGACGTCGAACTGATCGAGCAGGATCACGGCTTCGAGAGCAACGAGCCCGTCGACGTCGAGGGCTACCTCGACATCCGCGACGAGGGCTACGGCTTCCTGCGGATCAACGGCTACCTGCCGAGCAAGCAGGATGCGTACATCCCGCTGAAGCTCGCCCGTCAGTTCGGTCTGCGCAAGGGCGACCACATCACCGGCAAGGTCCGTCCCGCCGGCCGCAACGAGAAGAACCCCGGTCTGCTCGAGGTCTACACCGTGAACGGCGGCGACCCGGAGCTGGCGAAGAAGCGCCCGCACTTCGAGAGCCTGACGGCGTTGTTCCCCGATCAGCGTCTGACGCTCGAGGACCCGAGCGACCCGGCGAACATGACCGCTCGGATCATCGACCTGGTCTCGCCGATCGGCAAGGGCCAGCGCGGCATCATCGTGTCGCCGCCGAAGGCCGGCAAGACCACGATCATGAAGACGATCGCCAAGTCGATCGAACTCAACAACCCCGAAGTGCACCTGATGGTGCTGCTGATCGACGAGCGGCCCGAAGAGGTCACCGACATGCGCCGCAGCGTCAAGGGTGAGGTCATCTCCTCGACCTTCGACCGGCCGAGCGACGAGCACACCCACGTCGCCGAGATGACGATCGCGAAGGCGCGCCGCATGGTCGAAGACGGCCGCGATGTCGTGATCATGCTCGACGGCATCACCCGCCTCAGCCGGGCCTACAACCTCGCCGCGCCGGCCAGCGGCAAGATCCTCTCCGGCGGTATCGACGCCGGCGCGCTGTACCCGCCGAAGAAGTTCTTCGGGTCGGCCCGCAACGTCGAGGAGGGCGGCTCGCTCACCATTCTCGCCACGGCGCTGGTCGACACCAACAGCCGCATGGACGAGGCGATCTTCGAGGAGTTCAAGGGCACGGGCAACATGGAGCTGCGTCTCGACCGCAAGGTCGCCGAGCGGCGCATCTACCCGGCGATCGACGTCGACGCCTCGTCGACGCGCCACGAGGAGTTGTTGTTCGATCGCAAGCAGCTGCAGCAGGTCTGGAAGCTCAGGCGGGTCCTCTCCGGCCTCGCTCAGGACGGCAGCGCCGCCGCCGGCCTCGAGCTGCTGATCGACCGCCTCAAGACGTTCCGCACCAACGACGAGTTCCTCGCCGAGATCGCCAAGCAGCCCTCGATGTGAATGAGACGCGGGGTCTGACCCCGCGTCTCATTCGGTCGGCGGGTCGATAGCGTGGTGCGCCGATCCGGATGACGATCGGGGGCACAGGGCCCACCCGTTCAGCCATCCACAGGAGATCCGACATGAAGGCCGACATCCACCCCAACTACACCGACACCACGGTGCGCTGCTCCTGCGGCAACACGTTCACGACCAAGTCGACCGTCGACGGCGACCTCACCGTCGAACTGTGCAACGAGTGCCACCCGTTCTTCACGGGCAAGCAGAAGCTCGTCGATTCCGGTGGTCGTGTCGAGCGCTTCAACAAGCGGTACGGCCAGCGCAAGAACGCGCCGGCAACCGCGTCCGACGAGGGCTGAGCCCGACGCGATCTCCTGGTCGCTAGCGTCGGGGTCCGTGACCGATCCCGACGACACCGATCGCCACAGCCGTCTTCTCGGAGTCAAGCTGCGCGCGCTCGTCGCCGCTCACCACGGTCGTGGTCCACTCGATGTCGAGCCGGGTTCGTTCCCTCACGGCGCTGCGCTGGTTGTCGACGACGCCGCATGGGTGCTCGTCGACGGTCCCGCAGCCGGTTCCCTCGGTGGCGCGCTCGCCTGGGCGATCCGCAACGGCGCCACGTCGCTCGATCTGGTCGCCGAGGCAGACACCGGCCTGCTCGCGCGGCGGGCGCGTCGTCTGTCGTTCCCGGTGCGGGTGTGGTTCGCCGAGGAACGCACGCTGCTGCCGGCCGTTCCCGAACCACTCGCGTCGCCGCCACCGCCGTCGTCCGAACACCTGGAACTCATCGCGGTGATCCACGCCTCAGGGGCGACGCCGAACGTCGAACACGCCGTGGTGTTCGGTGAGGTCCGCGGATTGGAGGTGTGCAGGGTCGTCGACCAGCCGACGATGGGGCACATCGCCGAACTCGATGTCGACGCCGCCGTATTCGCCGCGAGCAGCGGGGCGTCGGAGGGAGTGCAACTCGAAGTGGGTGTCGGCGTCAACGACCGGGAGGCGTTCCGGTTGCTGCACGGCGACATTCCGACACCGGAGGCGCTGTCGGTCGTGGTCGATGCCGTCGTCCGGCACCGGAACGCGGAGGCCCCTCAGCATCCGCTCAACCGACTCGGCCAGGAGCGCTACCTGCGCTGGGAGTTGGAGCAGGACCCGGCGAGGATCGGCCTCGCCAGCGTGGTCCCTGCCGAGCCTCCGCTCCCGCGCCCGAACCTCAAGGATCCCGTGCCGTGCGTCGCCGCCGGCGTGGCTCCGGACGGCACCAGGCGAACCGTGGTCTGCTCGGTCGGCGTCGACGTCGATCTCGTCGGATTCGTCGCAGACGTCCAGGCGATGTCCGACGATCCGGTCGTGGTCGCCCTGCGTGAGCGCGATGCGGTGCCGATCACGCACGAACTCCTTGCTGCGCTCGCGACGCCGGTCGACATCCTCACCGTGTGATCGGCGCCAGTAGCCTCGACACGCCATGCTCGACCGCCTCTCCAACGTCGTCGACGAGTACGAGACGCTCGAACGCCAGCTCTCCGACCCCGAGGTGCTCGCCGATTCCGATCAGCTGCGCCGTCTCTCGAAGCGCTACACCGAACTCGGGCCGGTCGTCGAGGCCTACCGGCGCCAGGCGGCGCGGCGCGCCGACGCCGACGCGGCGCGCGAGATGCTCGCCGGAGCATCCGGCGACGAGCGCGACATGCTCGTCGCCGAGATCGACGCTGCCACCGCCGACGTCGCGTCGATCGAGAACGAACTCCGCGACCTGATGCTGCCGACCGATCCCCACGACGGCAAGAACGTGATCATGGAGATCCGCGGCGCCGAAGGCGGCGAGGAGGCGAACCTCTTCGCCCGCGATCTCTACGAGATGTATCTCGCCTACGCAGCGGCCAGCGGCTGGAAGGTGACGACGTTGTCGTCGTCGGTGAGCGACATGGGCGGCTTCAACGACGTCACGTTCGAGGTGCGCGGCGACACCGCCTGGCGCAACCTGAAGTTCGAGGGTGGCCCGCACCGGGTGCAGCGCGTGCCGGCGACGGAGAGCCAGGGCCGCATCCACACGTCGTCGGCCACCGTGACCGTGCTCCCCGAGGTCGACGAGGTCGACGTCCGGATCGATGATCGCGACCTCGACATCGACGTGTACCGGGCGAGCGGACCGGGTGGGCAGAGCGTCAACACCACCGACTCGGCGGTGCGCATCACCCACCGGCCAACCGGCGTGGTCGTCGCGATGCAGGACGAGCGGTCGCAGTTGCAGAACAAGGCGCGGGCGATGCTCGTGCTGCGGGCCCGGCTGTTCGAACTGGCGGAGCGGCAGCGGAACGAGGAGCTCTCCGCCGAGCGACGATCGCAGGTGGGCGGCGGTGGCCGCAGCGAGAAGATCCGGACCTACAACTACAAGGAGAACCGTGTGACCGACCACCGCATCGGCTTCACGGTGTACCGCCTGGCGGCGATCCTGGCCGGCGACCTGCAGGTGGTCGTCGACGCGCTTGCCGCCGACGAACGCGCCCGTCTCCTCGCCGATGGCGCATGAGCGGCGAAGCGACCGTCTCGTGGCGTGAGCTGTGGGCCGAGGCCAGCGACGCGGTCGGCGACCGGGCTCAGGCACGGTGGCTGTGCGAGACGGCCTCGGGATCGGTCGACGGCGACGAGTTCCTCGCTCGTCTCGACGAGCCGGCGACCGTGCGCATGGTCGGCCATCTCGATGCGATGCTTGCCCGCCTGCGCCGAGGTGAACCGCTGCAGTACGTGTTGGGGGAGTGGACGTTCCGGCGCATCACGCTCGCCGTCGACCGTCGGGTGCTGATCCCTCGCCCGGAGACCGAACTCGTCGCCGAGGTGGCGCTCGAGAAGGCCGCGCGTGTCGGCCCGACCCGGGTGGTCGCCGACCTCGGCACGGGATCGGGAGCGATCGGTCTCGCGCTGGCGTACGAGCTGCCGCGGGCGGGCACCACGGTGTGGATCACCGACGTCAGCACCGAGGCGCTCGACGTCGCGCGGGCGAACATCGCCGGGCTCGGGCCGGCAGGGGTGAACGTGCGGACCGCCTCCGGGTCCTGGTTCGAGGCACTCCCCGCCGACGTCCGGTGCGACGTGATCGTCTCGAACCCGCCCTACGTCGCTGTCGGATCCCCCGATCTGGAAGCGGTGGTGGGCGACTGGGAGCCTCACGGGGCGCTCTTCTCCGGTCCGGACGGGCTCGACGATCTGCGCCGGATCGTTGCAGCGGCACCCGGGCGCCTGCGCGACGGGGGATGGCTGGTGCTCGAGATCGGCGCCGACCAGGCGGTGGCGGTCGCTGGGCTCCTGCGCGATGCCGGGTTCGTCGATGTCGAGGTTCGTCCCGATCTCGCCGGGCTCGACCGGATCGCGCTCGGCCGGATCCGCTGAGTCAGTCGAAGCGGACGGCGACCTCGGCGAGGATCGTGCCCTCCTCGGGCGTCAGGTCGTGGTCGACCCCCGCGATGTCGCGGGCGGCGGAGAAGAGTGCCGAGCGCAGGATCCGGCTGCTGATCCGTTCGTCGATCGAATCGAGGAAGTCCTCCACTCGGTCCCGCTCGATCGCGTGACGGGCTTCTTCGATGGCGGGTCGGATGTACTCCTCGAAGGTCGCTCCCTCCTCGCGCCAGTCGGTGCTGATCTCGCGCAGCAGGTCGACCTCGTCGTCGCTGATGCTGTGGTCGGCGAGCATCACGAGCGCGAGCAGCTCGAGTGCGGCGCGGTGTTCGAGGTCGGCGGTGGCGTGCACGGCGACACCCTGGTACAGATCCTGGAGACGGCGGTTCATCATCACTCCTCGTCTGGCACGTTAGATGACGGTGACGTCGCCGTCCCCACGGCTTGCAGCCCGAGTGATCGACGCAGGAACTCGAGTTGGTGCAGCAGCAGGTTCTCGGCGATCGTCTCCTGTGGCGTCATGTGGGTGACACCGACGAGCGGGAGCACCTCGTGCGGCCGTCCGGCTGCCAGCAGCGCCGCCGACAGTTGCAGCGTGTGGGCTGCGACGACGTTGTCGTCGGCGAGGCCATGGATGAGCAGCAGCGGGCGCGTGAGCCGATCGGCCAGTGGCAGGAGCGACGACAGCTCATAGGGCTCGGCGCTGTCGTTCGGATCGCCGAGGTACCGCTCGGTGTAGTGGGTGTCGTAGAGCCGCCATTCGGTCACGGGAGCGCCGGCGATCGCCGCATGGAACACGTCCGGGCGTCGCATGACGGCGAGCGCGGCGAGATAGCCCCCGAAGCTCCACCCGCGGATCGCCACCCGGTCGAGATCCATGCCACCGAACTGCTCGGCGACGGCATGGAGCGCGTCGATCTGGTCGTCGAGGGGCGCCGTGGCGAGGTCGCCGTGGACCGCACGCTCCCAGTCGCTGCCCCGTCCCGGTGTTCCCCGACCGTCGCAGACGACGACGGCGAACCCCTGGTCGGCGAACCACTGCGATGTCGTGAACGCGGTCGACGACTGGATCACCCGGAGTGCATGCGGCCCGCCGTAGGGGTCGAGGAGCACCGGCAGCGGTGAGCCGTCGTGATCGTGTGGGAACAGCACGGCGGTGGCCAGACGTCGCTCGCCGACGTGCACGACCTCGATGTTCGGCGACACCAGCGGGTGCTCGACGAACGATCCGATCGTGATGCCGCTGTCGTCGTGCTGGTCGTGACCGTGACCGTCGTCGTCGTCGCCGTCCGATGCGCTCGGGCTCTCGACGTGCACGATGGTGGTCGCTCCGGCCTCGTGGAGGTTTGCCGACCGCAGCACCGTCGTCGGTCCACCGACGGCGGCGGTGTGGACGCCGGACGTGTCGGCGATCGCGCGGAGCCCGTCGCCGTCCCAGCGCCAGACGTGGAGCTGGGACGCGTCGTCGATCGGGTTGGCCTGGAACACGACCGAGTCGCCGCCGACGTCGAGCACCGATCGCACCTGCAGATCGATCGGGGTGACCGGTTCGTCGGCGACGGTGAGCCGGCGGGCGCCGTCACGGTCGGCGACGTGGACGAGTCGTCCGTCGTCGAGCAGGCGAGGCGTGCCCGACACCAACTCGACCCACGCGTCGTCGTCGTCGTGCAACAGCACCGTGGTCTCGCCACGCGTCGTTCCGACCTCGGTGTCGACACGCAGCACCATCGAGCCCCGCTGGTCGCGCGACTGCACGAGGAGCAGCAGCCCTCCGTCGCCCCAGTCCACCGCGGCGAGGTACGGAAAGACGCTGCGGTCCCAGTCGACGGCGGTGCGCGTGCCGTCGAGGCCCAGCAGGTGCAGCGTCACGTTCGCGTTTGCCGTGCCCGCTGCCGGATAGCGGATCGTCGCCGGGGACTGATCCGGCCGGGCCGGATCGGCGATGTGCCACTCGTCGACGGGCGCGGTGTCGACTCTGCAGGCCGCGATCGTGGCGCCGTCCGGACTCCACCAGTAGCCGCGGAAGCGGCCCATCTCCTCGGCGGCGATGAAGTCGGCGCTGCCCCAGGAGACCGTGGCGGTCTCGTCGTTGCCGGCGAGTACCCGCGACGTCCCGTCGAGTTCGCCGATCCGCAGCGTGGTGCCGCTGACGTAGGCGAGGCGTCGCGCCTGCGGGTCGGGGCGGGGATCGAAGACCGGTCCGGTGACGGGCAGCGGGCGAGCCCGGCCCGACACGAGACCGCCGGCGAACAACTGCCCGGCGAGCGCGAACGTCACGACCGTGCACGCGGCGTCGGTGGCGTACGACGTGATGCCGCCTGCTCCCTCACGCGCCCGCTCCCTGCGTGCTCGCTCCTCTGGTGGAAGATCGTCGCCGGCATCGTCGCCGAGCAGCTTGCGAGGGTCGGCGACGAGGCGCTCCTCACCGGTCGTCGTGTCGAGCACCCACAGCGAGTTCATGGGGTCGCTGCCGTGCGTGCTGCGGAGGAACACCACCCGTCGGCCGTCGGGTGACACGGTGACGCTCCGCGGGTCGCCGAGTGTGAACCGTTGTGTCCGGGCGTACTGGCGGGGGAAGGTGTCGGTCACGTCGCCCACTGTAGGAAGTCGGTGGCGCCAGGTCGCGTGTCCTCGATCGTCAGGAGAAGTGGGCGAGCGCGTCGATCAACAGGTCGAACCCGGCGTCGGCGTCGACCGAGGTGAGCACCTCGCAGTTCGACGGCGATCGATCGGTGATCGTGCGTCGATCGATGACCGTCATGCCTCTCGTGTGCTCACCGCGGGTCTCGACCACGACGTGGCGTTCGCTGCGTTCGAAGAGCGACGGGTGGGTGACGGCGAGCACGGCGAGCGGGTCGTGGACGGCGGCGCCGACGATCGTGTCGGGATCGTGGCGCGACAGATAGTTGCCACTGAAGAAGTCGAACAGGTCGGCGAACGTCGAGGCGAGCACGCCGGGCAGAGCCCGGACCCGGGCGATGCGGTCCGGTGTGGTCTGGAACTGGTACGTGACGTCGAGGCCGGCCATGATCACCCGGCCGCCGTAGCCGAACACGATCGCCGCTGCCTCCGGGTCGGCCCAGATGTTGAACTCGCCCACCGGCGACCAGTTGCCGAACGTGCCGCCGCCCATCAGCGAGATGCCGGCGATCCGATCGGCGATGTCCGGGGCGCTGCGCAACGCGAGCGCGATGTTGGTGAGCGGCCCGACCGGCACGAGCCACACGTCGTCGACGGTTCGGCAGGTGTCGACGATGAACGACACGGCGTCGGTGCCGTCGAGCGCGGTGGTCGGCTCGGGGAGGTCGGCGCCGTCGAGGCCGCTCTCGCCGTGGACGAAGGCGCCGAAGCGCGGCGTCGCCAGCAGCGGGCGCGGGCTGCCGCTGTGGATCGGGACGTCGAGGCCGAGCAGGTCGCGCATCACGCGGGCGTTGTGCGTGGTCCGCTCCAACGGGGCGTTGCCGGCGACCGTCGTGATGCCGACGAGGTCGGCGTAGCGGCCTGCGGCCACGATCGCCATCGCGTCGTCGTGGCCCGGGTCGCAGTCGAGCAGGAGTCGGGGGCGGGTCGATGCCGTGTCGGACATGGTGCTGAGCATGTCACCGGTGCGACGATCCCAGCCACCGGGACCACGACCGCATCGTCGCTGGCTGCCGCTGGCTGTCGGTGGCTTCAGCCGGCTCGGAGGGTGCCGTCGTCACCGAGGGTGACCGACGTACCCACCCACTCGCCGTCGCACATCGCGGCGGCGAGCGCGGGATCGCTCGACATTCCCCAAGCTCGGCGGCCGTCGCCGAGCAGACACGAGGCGATCGCCTGCTCGGGCGCCGACTCGCGCGAGAACATGACGGTGTATGCCTCGATGGTGGCGGCCCCTGCAGCGTCGGCCGGGAGCGCGAGCTCGCGACGGGGGAGCGCGTCGATGCGCGACTGCGGCTTGTCGTGACGGAAGTTCGGCGTCGGCATCGTCGAGTAGACCCCGAACGCATGCTTGGTCGCGTACCCGCCGTTGGCCCAGACGAGCCCGAACTCACCGGGCCGCTCGCGCAGATCGGTGACGACCGACGCGATCGCATGCATCACGTAGTTGTTCCACGGGCCGCCGGCGAAGGTGAGTCCGCCGGTTCGTGACCACTGGCGGCGCAGGTCGATGCCGAGCGACTGGGCGCCGAGCTGCACCGCTGCCGGGAAGCACGAGTACAGGTCGATGATCGCGACGTCGTCGATGTCGATGCCGGCGAGTTCGAGCGCGAGGCGACCGCCGATCTCGACGGCCGGTGTGCGGGTGAACGTGTCGCGGTGCGACACGTAGTTGTGTTCGTGACAATCGGTGCCGGCGTGCGGGAACACCCACCGGTCCTCCGGCACGCCCATCCGACGTGCTGACTCGACCGAGCACATGATCACGGCGGCCGCCATGTCGACGTCGTTGTTCGAGTTCATGAGTTTCGGGTACGGCAGTCCGATCATGCGGTTGTTCTCGCCGACCGTCGTGATCTCGGCCGCCGTCTTGGCCTCCTGGATCCATGCGTACGGGTTCCGGGCGGCGACCTCGCTGAGGCCGGACCACAGTTGCCCGAGGTGGTCGCGGTGTTCATCGACGGTCCGGCCCGCCGCGGCGCGGATCGCAGTCTCGAACATCGGGTAGATCTGGACCGGCAGGTAGATGCCGCGGGAGGTCTCCGCCTCCAGGTTCATCTCGAGCTCCTCGCCGACGATCGTCGGCTCGTCACCCGGCTCCGACTTCGGCCAGTCGAGTTCGACACCGGCCTTGCGGGCGCGCGACCGGGTGCGGGTGGCTTCACCGCCGGCAAGGATGGCGATGTCGATCTCGCCGGCCTGGATGTCGATCGCGGTGGCGTTCACGAGCGACTGGGGGCTGTTGCCGCCCATCGTCGAGTAGTCGAGACGGTGCGGGTCGATGCCGAGGCGACCGGCCAGGAAGCGCGGTGTGTTGCCGTAGCGCCACGACAGCTGGCTGACGACGCGCAGCGCATCTGCCGCCGGCGGCCCGTCGAGCCCGGCGTCGGTCGAGGCTGCCAGCACGGCCCGCTCCATCAGCGCCACCGGCTCGAGCGCATCGCCGAGCGACTCGGCTCGGTGGACGTACTGACCGACCCCGATGATCACCGGGGTGCGTGAGTCGGGCGGGCGGGGAACGGGTCGAGCAGCCACGGGCCCGCACGATAGACAGCGGCCCTCCGATCGTTTGTGTCGCAGTTCTGGGGCGCCCCCTCACCGCGTGTGCAACGCAAACGGGAACACCGTCGGGATCCGCAGAGCCCGCCGGGGCGGCGAGCACCTACACTCGGCTCACATGAACGACGCCGCAGGCGCCTTCCCCCGCCGCATCGCGATCGGCTCGGACCACGCCGGCTACGACCTCAAGCAGCACCTCGTGACCATGCTGCTCGGACAGGGGCACGACGTCGACGATCAGGGCACGCACTCGACCGAATCGGTCGACTATCCCGAGATCTGCGCGGGGGTCGGGCGCACCGTGCGCGACGGTCGTGCCGACGTCGGCATCGTGCTCGGTGGCAGCGGGCAGGGAGAGCAGCTCGCCGCCAACAAGGTGCGCGGCGTGCGTGCCGCGCTCTGCAACTGCCTCTACACCGCTCGGATGGCGCGGGCCCACAACGACGCCAACGTGCTGTCGATCGGTGCTCGCGTCGTCGGCGAAGGCCTCGCCGACGAGATCGTCGGCACGTTCCTGGCCACCGAGTTCGAGGGTGGCCGCCATGCCCGCCGCGTCGACCAGCTGACCGCCCTCGAAGCCGACTTCTGACCACCCCGATCACCCCGCCCATCATCCTGTAGTACGAAGGACCCACGATGCCGTTCCCATCCGACACCGACCCCGACACCGAGGTCATCGGCCTCATCGAGCGTGAGGTCGAACGCCAGACCACCGGGATCCAGCTGATCGCCAGCGAGAACTTCACCTCGCCTGCGGTGATGGCCGCGGTCGGCTCCGTGCTGACCAACAAGTACTCCGAGGGGTATCCCGGCAAGCGGTACTACGGCGGCAATGTGATCGTCGACGACATCGAACAGCTCGCCATCGATCGGGTCAGGGAGCTGTTCGGCGCCGACCACGCCAATGTGCAACCCCATTCGGGCGCCAACGCCAACATGTGCGTGTACCAGGCGCTGCTGAACCCGGGCGACACCGTGCTCGGCCTGAGCCTCGACCACGGCGGTCACCTCACCCACGGTTCGCCCGTCAACGCCAGCGGCCTGCTCTACAACTTCGTGTCCTACGGCACCGGTGCCGAAGACCGCATCGACATGGACGACGTGCGGGCCCTGGCGCTCGAGCACCGCCCGAAGATGATCGTCGCCGGAACGACCGCCTACCCGCGCCGTCTCGACCCCGAGCCGTTCAGGAAGATCGCCGACGAGGTCGGCGCGCTGCTGCTGTTCGACATCGCCCACCTCGCCGGTCTCGTGGCCGGTGGCGCTCACCCCAACCCGGTCCCGTACGCCGACGTGGTCACCTTCACGACCCACAAGACCCTGCGCGGACCGCGTGGCGGATGCATCCTGTGCAAGGAGGAGCACGCCAAGGCGATCGACAAGGCCGTGTTCCCCGGTTGGCAGGGTGGCCCGCTCGAGCACGTGATCGCCGGCAAGGCCATTGCCTTCCGCGAAGCGCTGGACCCGTCGTTCACCGACTACGCCCATCAGGTCGTGACGAACGCGTCGGCACTCGCGGAGGCGCTCGTCCAGGAGGGGTTCCGGCTCGTCTCGGGCGGTACCGACAACCACCTGATGGTCGTCGACCTGACGCCGTTCGATGCCGATCTCACCGGCAAGGAGGCGCAGGCCAAGCTCGACGAGGCCGGTATCACCCTCAACAAGAACACGATCCCCGACGACCCCCGGAGCCCGTTCGTCACCAGCGGTGTGCGCATCGGTACCCCGTCGGTCACGACGCAGGGGATGACCGAGGCCGAGATGCCGTTGATCGCCGGGTTGATCGCTCGCGCGCTGCGTCACCGCGACGATCCGGCCGAGTTGCAGGTCGTCCGCAAGGACGTCGCCGAGCTCTGCGCGCGGTTCCCGGCGTACCCCGCGTCGTAGGCTGACGGACCGTGCCCGACTTCGGTTCCTTTCTCCTGATCGGAGCCGTTGCCGCCGGCGTCACCTTCGCTGTCACGCCGCTGGTCGGGATGCTTGCGCGACGGCAGGGTTGGGTGTACCTGCCGAACGATCGCACGGTGCACCAGACGCCGCTGCCCGACGTGGGTGGCCTCGCGATGTTCGTCGGCTTCCTGGCGGCGATGCTCACCGCCTGGTTCGTCGACGCGTTCGACACGTTGTTCGACTCGAACTCCGAACCGTTGGGAGTGCTGCTCGCGGCCACGATCGTCTTCGCGGTCGGCTTCATCGACGACATCCGTGAGGTCTCCGCGCCGGCGAAGGTGGCCGGGACCGTGCTCGCCGGCATCGTGCTCGTGCAGTTCGGCGTGGTGATGTACTCGTTCCGCCTGCCGTTCTACGACGGGCCGATCGTGCTGTCGGGCGACCTGCAACCGTTGGTGACCGTGCTGTGGCTGCTCGTGATGACCCAGGCGATCAATCTGATCGACGGCCTCGACGGCCTCGCCGCCGGCATCGTGGCCATCGCTGCATTCGCGTTCTTCCTCTACAGCCAGGAACTCACCACCTCGGACCTGCTCGACGTCACCAACGTCGGGCCGTTGCTGGCGATCATCGCGGTCGGCGTGTGCGTGGGGTTCCTCCCGCACAACTTCAACCCGGCGCGGATCATGATGGGCGACGGCGGTGCGCTCTTCCTCGGACTGCTGCTCGCGGTCGCGACCAGCGTCGTCGGTGGGCGTGCCGACACGTTCAACCAGGAATTCATCGGGCAGACGTACTTCTTCCTGGCGCCACTCGCCATCCCCGTGCTCATCCTCGGCGTCCCGATCTTCGACATGGGGTTCGCGATCGTTCGGCGGGTGTCGAGCCGCAAGTCGTTCGCGGCCGCCGACAAGGGCCACCTGCACCATCGGCTGATGGACCTCGGTCACGGTCACCGACGCAGCGTCGTGATCCTGTGGGGCTGGACCGCGCTGTTGTCGGCGTTCGTGCTCTACCCGACGCTGACCGGGCGCAACCCGGCGTACCTCCCGTTCGGCATCGTCGCTGCGGCGATCGTGCTGTACACGGTCCTGCATCCGAGCGTGCGCGCCCGCCGGCGCGAGAACTCCGAGGAGAGCACGGAGGTCGGCCCGCTGGACGGTGACGACGCGGAGCCGGGTGGGACGGACCCCGGGGAATCCGACTCGTCGGAGTTGCCGTCGACGGTGGGGGACCACTAGGTTGTGCCCGCGTTCACAAGCGTTGTACCGCACAGCATGTGAATCCACCCTGGATCAATGAAGCTCCTCCTCAAGCAGACTCGCGTCAACAACGAAGACGCCCTCGGTGTGGCCATCGAGTTCGCGATGATCCTCGGCGTCTTCTTCGCCGCCGGATGGGCACTCGACGCCGCGCTGGGTACGGTCCCGCTCTTCATGATCGTCTTCACCGTGATCGCGGCGATCGGGCTCTTCGCCAAGTCGAAGTACCGCTACGACGCCAAGATGGAGGCCCTCGAAGCCGAGCGACTCGAGCGTCGAGCCGCCGCGTCGCCCGCCGAGTCGCCGGAGATCCGATGACGGCGACCTCCGGCAACACCCCCGCACGACGCGACACCGGGCCCGCCACCGAGGTGGCGGTGTCGACCGACATGATCAAGCGTGGCCTGATCGCCGCCCCGGCGATGATGGCGGCGTGTGCCGTCGTGTGGAGTCTCGACGGTGCGCTGTCGTCGGCCTACGGGATGTTGATCGTCCTCGCGAACTTCGCGCTCGCCGCCCGGCTGATCGCATACACGGCGCCGATCTCGCTCGGGCTGATGATGGGAGCGATCCTCTTCGGCTATCTCCTGCGCCTCGGGCTGATCTTCGGTGCGGTGTGGATCGTCCGCGATGCGTCGTGGATTTCTTTTCCTGCACTCGGAACGACCATCATCGTCACGCACCTCGGATTGCTGGTGTGGGAGTTGAAGTACGTGGCCATCTCGCTCGCGTACCCAGGCCTCAAGCCGACCGACTCCTCCACCGCAGCCGACGCACCGATCTCGAAGCCAGCCCTGTCACTGAAGCCCAACCCGTCCGTCAACCCTTCTTCCGCCACTACTTCGCCCGCCTCGGCCACGACGCCCACGACCGACTGAAACGGATCCTTACGTGTTCGCACTCGAGTTCCCGCCGATCAACGCCATCCTGCGCTGGCAGGACATCTTTCCGACCTTCAACAAGATCGCGCTCATCGCGGTCGTGTCGGCCCTGATCGTCATCGTCTTCTATGCGCTCGCCAATCGCGCCAACCCGATGTTGGCGCCCACCGGTGTCCGCAACATCGCCGAGTCCTCCGTCGAGTTCATCGAGGACGGGATCATCATGCAGACGATGGGCGCCAGCGGGCTGAAGTGGACCCCGTACCTGCTGAGCCTCTTCGTCTTCATCTTCCTCGTCAACATCCCGGGCGTGATCCCCGTCATCCAGATGCCGGCCACGGCCCGCATCGCCATCCCGCTGGCGCTCTCGCTGTTCGTCTGGGTCACCTACATCGGCGTCGGCATCAAGCACCAGGGTGCGGGCTACTTCGGCCACCTGCTGTGGCCCCCGGGAGTGCCCACGCTGCTCAAGCCGCTCGTCGGCCTGATCGAGTTCGTGTCGACCATCCTCGTCACGCCGTTCTCGCTCACCGTGCGTCTGTTCGCCAACATGCTCGCCGGTCACATCCTGCTCGTCACGTTCGGCCTCCTCACCGAGGCGCTGCTGTTCGCCAAGACCAATCAGCCGTTCCTCGGACTCATGAGCGTCCTGCCGTTCATCATGTTGGTGTTCCTGACGGCGTTCGAGGTGCTCGTCGCCGTGTTGCAGGCCTACATCTTCACGATTCTCGCTGCCGTGTACATCAACAACTCGATGGCGTCCCACGACGAGCACTGAGCCTCGTCGAGCACCCGTTCAACCCGATCTTCCTCAGACATCACCACAGGAGAAGCACAACCCATGGAAGCATTCAGCATTCTCGTCGAGCAGGCGAACAACTTCACTGCTGACGAGCAGAAGAGCATCGAGGCGGCGTCGACCGCCGGTTTCGCCTACGGCCTCGCCGCCATCGGACCGGCCATCGGCATCGGTTACCTCGTCGGCAAGTCGGTCGAGGCCATGGCCCGTCAGCCCGAGGCTGCCGGCATGGTGCGTACCACGATGTTCCTCGGCATCGCCTTCACCGAGGCGCTCGCCCTGATCGGCTTCGTGGTCTTCATTCTGCTCAAGTTCGCCTGAGCCCGAGACCCGTACCGATCCCATCCACCAATCGTAAGGAGCTGACGTGCTGACAGCCGTCGTCACCGGTTCCGGGGCCACGCTCGAGGTGTCATTCCTCGGCGACAGCCTCGTCGGTCAGGCGCTCGTGACCGCCGAAGAGGAAAAGGAAGTCCCCGAGAACGACCTCAACCCGATCGCGCCCGAGCTCAAGGAGTTCGCGTGGGGATTCGGCTCGTTCATCGTCATGTTCCTCGTGCTGCGGTACGCGCTGTACCCGAAGCTGAAGAAGGGGATGGACGCCCGCGCCGCCAAGATCAAGCAGGAGCGCGACGCTGCCGAAGCGCTCACGGCGTCGGCACGCGCCGACGTCGCCCAGTACGACGCGGAGGTGGCCACGCTTCGCCAGGAGGCGCATCAGCGCGTCGAGGCGGCACGGGCCACGCTCGAAGCCGAGCGCACGGAGCGGTTGGCGGCCGCCAATGCGGAGATCGCACAGCGACGTGCAGCTGCACTCGCCGACGTCGACGCAGCGCGTGCTGCGGCGCAGGGTGATGTCGAGACCGCGGTCGTCGACGTCGTCGGACGTGCAGCGCAGCTCGCAACGGGCCGCTCCGTCGACCCGTCGGTGGTGTCGTCCACCGTTCGCGGCGTGATGGGCGCCGACCAGGGGGTGGCGCGATGAACCGGCTGAACCTGCTCGTCGGCCAGCTCGTCCAGGTCGAGTGGGACACCGACGACCAGGGTGTCGTGTCCGCCAACCCGATCCTGCCGCCGATCAAGGAGATCGCGATCGGCGGTGTCGCATCGATCATCGTGTTCGTAGCGCTCTGGAAGTACGCATTGCCGCCGATCCGCAGCTCGCTGCAAGCCCGCACGGCGCGGATCCAGGCCGACCTCGACGGGGCCGACGAGGCCTCGGTCGACGCCGACCAGTCCGCTTCTCAGATCCGCACCGCACTCGGCGACATCGACAGCGAGCGCCAACGGCTGTTCTCCGAGGCGGAGGCGCAAGCCGAGTCGATTCTCGACGACGGCCGACGCCGCCTCGACGAGGAGATCGCCGAGCTCCACACCCGCGCCGATGCCGACATCGCCTCGGCGGCCGGCCGAAGCGGTGACGAGCTGCGCAACGAGATCGGCCGCACCGCGTCGGCCAGCATCGACCTGGTGGTGGCCGATGTCCTCGACGACGCTGCACAGCAGGACCTGATCGAGAGCTTCATCCAGCGTGTCGGAGCATCGACGACGGGAGCGACATCATGAGCGACGCACAGATCGAAGGCTACGCACGGGCGTTGTTCGAGATCGCACGAGCCGACGGCACCCTCGACGAGGTCGAGGACGAGTTGTTCCGCTTCGCCCGGTCGTACGAATCGAGCGACGCACTGCGCAATGCGATCACCGACGAACACGTACCCGTGGAGAAGCGCCAGGCGATCGTCGAGGACCTCCTCGACGGCAAGGCGACGTCCACGACCGTCCAGCTCGTCTCGATGGTGGTCGGCTCCGGCCGTGGTCGTGACCTTCCCGCGATCGTCGACTCGCTCGTTCAGCGGGCGTCGTCGGCCAAGCAGCTCGACATCGCCGAAGTCCGCACTGCCGTCGCGCTCAGCGACGACCAGCAGGCACGCCTCAAGGCGGCGTTGGAGAACGCAACCGGCAAGCGCCTCAACCTCAAGACCGTCGTCGACCCCTCCGTCGTCGGCGGCGTCGTCGCCGTCGTCGGTGACACCGTGATCGACGACACCGTCCGCACCCGCATCGAGCAGCTGAAGAGCCGGCTCTGAGCCGCCTCAGGATCGAAAGAGAGACCCCACATGGCTGAGCTGACCATTTCTGCCGCCGACATCGCCTCGGCGCTGAAGACCAACCTCGAAGGCTTCGAGCCCTCCGTCGAGGCCCGCACCGTCGGCCGGGTCGCCGAAGTCGGCGACGGCATCGCCCGGGTGAGCGGACTGCCCGACGCCGCGGTGAACGAGCTGCTCGAGTTCGAGGACGGCTCCGTCGGCCTCGCCCTCAACCTCGACGAGACCTCGATCGGCGCGGTCGTCCTCGGCAACGTCGACAAGATCGAAGAGGGCCAGACCGTCAAGGCCACCGGCAGGATCCTGTCGATGCCCGTCGGCGACGGCGTGCTCGGCCGGGTCGTCAACGCACTCGGTCAGCCGATCGACGGCGGTGGCGACCTCGTCGGCGTCGAGCAGCGGCGCATGGAGATCCAGGCGCCCGGCATCATGGGCCGCAAGCCGGTGCACGAGCCGCTCCAGACGGGCATCAAGGCGATCGACGCCATGACGCCCATCGGTCGGGGCCAGCGCGAGCTGATCATCGGCGACCGCAAGACCGGCAAGACCACGGTGGCGATCGACACGATCCTCAACCAGCAGGGTCTCGGCGTGAAGTGCATCTACGTGGCGATCGGCCAGAAGAGCTCCACGGTCGCGCAGACCGTCGACACGCTGCGCCAGGCCGGCGCGATGGACTACACCGTCGTGGTGGTGGCCTCGGCGTCCGACCCGGCACCGTTCAAGTACCTCGCCCCGTACGGCGGCTGCGCGATGGGGCAGCACTGGATGGACAACGGCGAGCACGCCCTCGTGGTGTACGACGACCTCTCCAAGCAGGCCGACGCGTACCGCCAGCTGTCGCTGCTGCTGCGCCGTCCCCCGGGCCGCGAGGCGTACCCCGGTGACGTCTTCTACCTCCACAGCCGCCTCCTCGAGCGGGCCGCCAAGCTGTCCGACGAGATGGGCGCCGGGTCGCTGACCGCACTGCCGATCATCGAGACCAAGGCCGGCGACGTCTCGGCGTTCATCCCGACCAACGTGATCTCGATCACCGACGGCCAGGTGTTCCTCCAGGACAACCTGTTCAAGTCCGGTGTCCGCCCAGCGATCGACGTCGGCATCTCGGTGTCACGGGTCGGCAGTGCTGCACAGATCAAGTCGATGAAGTCGGTGGCCGGCACGCTGAAGCTCGACCTCGCGCAGTTCCGCGAGCTCGAGGCGTTCGCCACGTTCGGCTCGGAACTCGACGCGATCTCCAAGGCGCAGCTCGAACGTGGCTACCGGCTCGTCGAACTGCTCAAGCAGCCGCTCAACAGCCCGATGCCGGTCGAGGAACAGGTGCTCGTGATCTACGCCGGCACGAAGGGCTTCATCGACGACGTCCCGGTCGCCGATGTCAAGCGCTTCGAGTCCGAACTGATCGAGTACGTGCGCGGCACCCATGGCGGTCTGCTCTCGGAAATGAAGATCGGCGGCGTGCCCGAGGGTCTCGACGATGCGATCGCGTCGTTCAAGGAGACCTTCACGATCAGCACCGACGACTACGCCGTCGACCCGACCAAGCTCGACGTCGACGAAGTCGGGGCCGCCAAGTCCAACAAGACCCTCGCAACGGAGTGATCTAGATGGCAGGAGGGCAGGAGCGCATACTCAAGGAGCGGATTCGCGCGACCAACGCGACGAAGAAGATCACGCGCGCCATGGAGCTGATCGCGGGTTCGCGCATCGTGAAGGCTCAGGCCCGCGTGGCGGCCGCCGTGCCCTACTCGGAACTGATCACCGAGGTGGTCAAGGACCTCGCGGCAGGCGGCGCATCGGCCGACTCACCTCTGCTGGCGGGCCGCGACGAGGTCAAGCACACCTGCTACGTCGTGATCACCGCTGATCGCGGCCTGTGTGGCGGCTACAACTCCGGCGTGCAGCGCGCTGCCGAGGGTGAGGTCAAAGCCGACATCCTCGAGGGCGAGGACTACACGATCATCCCGGTCGGCCGGAAGGCCGAGGGGTACTTCCGCTTCCGGGGTTACACGCTGGGCAAGGCGTTCAACGGGTTCTCCGACCAGCCGAGCTACGAGGACGCCCGAGCGATCGGCGAACACGTCGTCGAGCTGTTCGTGAGTGGTCAGGTCGACCGCGTCGAACTCGTCTACACCCGGTTCATCTCCGCCGGCAGCCAGGAAGTGGTGCTCCGGCCGCTCGTGCCCCTGACGACCGAGACGGTCGAGGGTGGCGACGGCAAGTCCAACGCCGGCAGCGACTACGACTTCGAGCCCGACCCGGAGACGATCCTCGACACGCTGCTCCCGCGGTACGTCGAAGCCCGTGTGTACGCAGCCCTGCTCAACGCCGCAGCGTCCGAGCACGCATTCCGTCAGCGGGCGATGAAGTCCGCCACCGACAATGCCGAGGAGCTGATCAAGTCGTTGAGCCGGGTGATGAACCGGGCCCGTCAGGACTCGATCACGACCGAGATCATGGAGATCGTCGGCGGCGCCGAAGCCCTCGACTCCGACAGCAAAGCGACGTCGTACGACGTCGAGAGTTTCGACCGCGCCTTCGGCGCCACCATCTGAGTACCGGCCACAGGAGACCACCTTCATGACCATGACCGAAGCCACCCCGACCGCCACCAAGGACGGACGAGTCGTCGCGATCGCCGGCCCGGTGATCGACGTCGAGTTTCCCCGCGGTGCCCTGCCCGAGCTGAACAGCGCGGTCGAGTTCGATGTCGAACTCGAGGGCGAGACGATCACGGTCCTCGCCGAGGTCGCCCAGCAGCTCGGCCACAGCCGCGTCCGCGCCGTCTGCATGAAGCCGACCGACGGCCTCGTCCGCGGTACCCCGGTGCGTTCGCTCGGCCACGGCATCCAGGTGCCGGTGGGCGACAAGGTGCTCGGCCACGTGTGGAACGTGTGGGGCGAAGCGCTCGACGAGGCCCCCGAGGGGTTCGACGAGATGGAGCGGTGGGACATCCACCGTGACGCCCCCGACTTCGACGCCCTCGAGCCGTCGGCGCGCATGTTCGAAACCGGCATCAAGGTCATCGACCTGCTCACCCCGTATGTCGCCGGCGGCAAGATCGGCCTGTTCGGCGGTGCCGGCGTCGGCAAGACCGTGCTGATCACCGAGATGATCAACCGTGTTGCGTCGCAGCACGGTGGTGTGTCGGTGTTCGCCGGTGTCGGCGAGCGCACCCGTGAGGGCACCGACCTCCGCCTGGAGATGATGGAGTCGGGCGTGGTTCGAGAAGGCCGCCCTCGTGTTCGGCCAGATGGACGAGCCGCCGGGCGTGCGCCTTCGCGTCGCCCTGTCGGCGTTGACGATGGCCGAGTACTTCCGTGACGTCCAGAACCAGGACGTGCTGCTGTTCATCGACAACATCTTCCGTTTCGTGCAGGCCGGCTCAGAGGTGTCGACGCTGCTCGGCCGCATGCCCGCCGCAGTGGGTTACCAGCCGACGCTGGCCGACGAGATGGGCCAGCTCCAGGAGCGGATCACCTCCACCCGGGGTCGTTCGATCACGTCCCTGCAGGCCGTGTACGTGCCCGCCGACGACTACACCGACCCGGCACCGTTCACCACCTTCACGCACCTCGACGCCACCACCGAGCTGTCCCGTCAGGTCGCGGCGCTCGGCATCTACCCGGCCGTCGACCCGCTGGCGTCGACCTCGACGATCCTGTCGCCCGAGGTCGTCGGCGATCACCACTACAACGTGGCGCGCCGCGTGCAGGAGACCCTGCAGCGTTACAAGGAGCTCCAGGACATCATCGCCATCCTCGGCCTCGACGAGCTGTCCGAGGAGGACCGCCTGATCGTCAACCGGGCACGCAAGGTCGAGCGCTTCCTGTCGCAGCCGTTCTTCGTCGCCAAGGTGTTCACCGGCCTCGACGGCGAGTTCGTCCCGGTCGCGGAGACGGTCGAGTCGTTCGAGTCGATCATCGACGGCGAACTCGACGAGGTGCCGGAGCAGGCGTTCCTCAACGTCGGCAGCGTCGAGCAGGTTCTCGCCAAGGCCAAGAAGCTCCAGGAGTCCTGACGATGGCTGAAGCGTTGCGTGTCGAGGTCGTCTCGCCCGAGCGGGTGCTGTACTCCGGGGACGCCACGATGGTCATCACGCGCACGCTCGAAGGTGGCGAGGTCGCCTTCCAGTCGGGACACCAGGCGTTCCTGGGTGCGCTGATCGAGAACCACACCCGGGTGTTCCAGACCGACGGCACCATCCAGGACATCGCCGTCCACCGCGGCTTCGTCGAAGTCCACGGCAACCCCACCATCGTCTCGATCCTGTCGGACACGGCGGAACTGGCAGCCGACATCGACGTCGATCGGGCCAAGGAAGCGCTCGAACGTCATCAGCTGATCCTGAAGCAGGAGAACGACGAAGACGTGCTGTCTGCGGCGATCTCGGGCAAGGCGCGGGCACAGGCCCGGCTCGCAGCCGCGAACGTCTCGTTCACCTCCTGATCCGACATCCTCCGACCGCACTCGGCGGTAGCGTCGGCGCCATGTCGAAGTACCCGTTCACGTCGGCCCTGGTCACCGGAGCATCCTCGGGCATCGGCGCCGAGATGGCCCGGCTGCTCGGTGACGCAGGTGTCCCGACCGTGCTCGTCGCTCGTCGTGGCGAACGCCTCCGGGAGATCGCTGCCCGATACGAGGGCTTCGAGGTGCTCGAGGCCGATCTCGCCACCACCGAGGGTCAGTCGGCGACCGCCGAGCGGATCTCGTCGACGGACCATCCGGTCGACCTGGTGGTCAACAACGCCGGCTTCGGAACGAGCGGCGTCTTCCACGAGCTCGATGTCGATCGGCTGTGCGGCGAGATCGACGTCAACATCCAGGCGCTGACCGTGCTCAGCCACGCTGCGTTGGTCGCCATGGTGCCGCGCGGCCGGGGCTTCCTGCTCAACGTGTCGAGCGTGGCCAGCTTCCAGGCCTCACCCGGACTCGGCGTGTACGCCGCCACCAAGGCCTACGTGACGAGTCTCAGCGAAGCGCTCCACGCAGAGGTGAACGGATCCGGGGTGCACGTGACTGCGCTCTGCCCTGGGCTGACGAAGACCGAGTTCCAGGATCACAGCAACACGACCGGCCTCGCCGCGAGGATTCCCGACCTCGCATGGACATCGGTCGAGCAGGTCGCATCGACCGGCTTGAACGACGTGGCATCCAACAAGACGATCTCGGTGCCGGGGCTGCTCTACAAGTCCGCCGTCACCGTCAGCGACGTCATGCCGCGCTCGGTGACCCGCATGGTCAGCGGCCTGATCACCCGCTGACCGTCACATCCGGGTCTGACCCCAGGTGTCACGGGGTCAGTAGTCGATCGCCGCGAACTCGCGGAGCTTCGCCACCCGGTGCTGCGCATCGATCATTCGCACGGTGCCGCTCCGCGAGCGCATCACGAGGCTCTGGGTGCGGGCGCCCTGCTTGTCGAATCGGACGCCGCGAAGCAGTGCGCCGTCGGTGAGCCCGGTGGCGGCGAAGAAGCAGTTGTCGCTGGTGATCAGGTCGTCCTGGGTGTGGACCCGGTCGAGGTCGAAGCCGGCCTCGATCATCGCGGTGCGCTCCTCGTCGCTCTGCGGGCAGAAGCGGGCCTGGATCTCACCTCCCATCGCCTTCATCGCGGCCGCCGACACCACACCCTCGGGTGTGCCGCCGATCCCGAACAGGGCATCGGCGCCGGCATCGGGCCAGCACGTGGCGACCGAGCCGTACACGTCGCCGTCGGTGATCAGGCGGATACGGCACCCGCTGGCACGGATCTCCCCGATCAGGTCGGCGTGGCGTGGCCGATCGAGGATCACGACCGTGAGGTCACGCACTTCTTCGCCCTTGGCCTTTGCGATCCAACGGAGATTCTGGGTGGCGGTGGCGGTGATGTCGATCGAGCCGACCGCGTCGGGACCGACGGCGATCTTCTGCATGTAGAACGACGGGCCGGGATCGAGCATCGAGCCACGGTCGGAGACAGCGATCACCGAGAGCGCATTGGTCTTGCCCTGTGCGGTGAGCGTGGTGCCGTCGATCGGGTCGACCGCGACGTCGACCTCCGGTGCGCTGCCGTCGCCGACGCGCTCGCCGTTGTAGAGCATCGGGGCGTCGTCCTTCTCGCCTTCACCGATGACGACGATGCCGTCCATCGCAACGGTCGACAGCGACAGGCGCATCGCTTCGACCGCGGCGTGGTCGGCGCGGTTCTTGTCGCCTCGTCCCACCCATCGGGCTGCCGCGAGGCACGCAGATTCGGTGGCTCGGACGAGGTCCATCGCCAGGTTGCGATCGGGCTGCTGACGTGTCGTCGGAGGCATGCTCCCAACGTAGCCGGGAGCCGGTGGATCCCGGAAAGGACCGGGACCCACCGGCGGCTCACGGCTGTCGTTGGCGCGACCGGAACCGGTGCCGGCCGCGTGCTGCGCGGAAGTGATGCGCATGCTCGGCGTAGCGCCGCAACCGTGCGTGACGGTCACGGATCTCGGCGAGCTGATGGTCGGGATGCAGTGCGGGGTGCATGGTGGTGCCTTTCTGTCTTGGGGTTGGGGACCGGTGTGGGGAACGCGGACGCGCGCGGGTCGCACGTCGGGAGCGGAGCGGTCGCGGTGCTCGGCGTCAGCGGCGCGCGCAGCGATCGACGAGCCCGGCGGCGACGACCATGCGGTCCGTACGCGTCCGAGAGGTGCCGGACGCGGCGCTCGGCGTCGGCTTCGCTGGATTGATCATCGCTCACCTCCTGGTGGGTCTCGTCGTTCGTGGGTCGGGAAGTGTGTCGCATCGAGTCGCGCCCGGGCAAGGAGGTTTCGCGACGGGTGCAGATCGATGTCGGTCTTCCGCGTCGTACAGTCGAGGTCGTGTGCGCCGCCGGACCGCTCCCGCTCGAGCTGGTGGTCTCCGGACGGGAGATCACCGAGCCGAGGCTCTCGCCCGACGGCTCCAGCGTGGCGTTCGTCCACCGGCGGGCGAGTGTGGCCGCGATCTCGGTGGTCGGCATCGATCCGCCGTCGCCCGAGCGGCTGCTCACGTTCGGCCCTGACCCATCGCCCGGTCGGGGCATGGGTGGGGGATGCTTCTGCTGGCTGCCGATGTCCGACGGTGTCATCCACGCTGCACGCGACGGTGAGCTGTGGATGGTCCACGGTGCGCGACTCGAGCGCCTGACGGCTCAGGAGCGGACGTGTCGAGCGCCGGCCATCGTCGGGTCGCTCGTCGCCTACGTCGTCGAGGAGGCCGAGGTGTGGGTGACCGATCTCCGCACCGGCGTCGCACGACGTGTCGACGACGGCCGTCACGAGTTCTGCTTCGACCCGTCGATCTCGCCCGATGGCACGGTGATGTCGTGGCTCGGGTGGTCGCGGCCCGACATGCCGTGGGACGCCGCTGAACGTGTCGACGCCCGACTCGACCCGCTGCCCACGGTGATCTCCACCTGGAGGCCCGTCGCCGGCGCCGTGCAGCAGCCTCGGTTCGCCCCCGACGGCACGCCGACGTGTGTCCACGACGGGTCGGGTTGGAGCAACCTCCACATCGGGGAACATGCCGTGCTCGCCGAGCAGGCCGAACACGGCGGTCCGACGTGGGGGATGGGCCAGCGATCCGTCGCCGTCGGAGACGACGGCACGGCGATCATCGCCCGCAACCTGCACGGACTGGGATCCCTGGCTGCCGTCGATCCGAACGGCAACCAGCACGCCGTCACCGGATTCGACGGTGTGCACGGTCAGCTGACGATGGTGGGCCCGAGGGTGAGCGCGCTGCGGGCGGGACCGGCGACGCCGCCCGAGGTGGTGGTGATCGATCAGCCGGGTACCGGGCTCGGCTCGGTGCGAGTCGTCGCCACGAGTGGGGTCGCCGCGTGGAGCCACGTGCGGCTCCCTGCGCCCGAGCGGGTCGCCGTGCACCACGACGGAACCGTCCTGCACGCCCGTCGCCACCCGGCCACCCGTGGATCCGGCCGCCTCCTGTGCTGGGTGCACGGCGGACCGACCGACCAGTGGCAGAACGACTTCCGGCCCCGGATCGCGTACTGGACGACCCGGGGTTGGGACGTGCTCGTGGTCGACCCCCGCGGCACGACGGGTCATGGCCGTTCCTACCAGCGGGCCCTCAACGGAGCCTGGGGCCGCCTCGACGTCGACGACACGGCGGTGCTGATCGCCCACGCACACGACCGGGGATGGTCGACGCCGGCGACAACGGTGATGATCGGTGGTTCGTCGGGCGGGCTGACCGTGCTCGGCGTGCTCGCCGACCATCGCGATCTCGTCGGGGGAGGGATCGCGTCGTACCCCGTGAGCGACCTCGTCGCGCTCGCCGATGCAACGCACCGGTTCGAGGCCCACTACACCGAGACGCTCGTCGGTCCGAGCGCGTCGCCCGGTACCGGCGAGCTGATGCGGGCGCTCTCGCCGATCCACCGTGCCGAACGGATCACCGGTCCGCTGCTGGTGTTCCACGGCACCGATGACCCGGTCGTGCCGATCGCGCAGAGTGAGCAACTCGTGCGGCGGATCTCCGACGCCGGCGGACACGTCGAACTCGTGGCCTACGACGGTGAGGGGCACGGGTTCCGTGATCCGGAGAACCAACGCGACGAATACCAGCGCATCGAGGCGTTCCTGGCCCGAATTCCCGCACGCTTCTGACGAGCACACCTTCGACGTGCGCAGCGTTGCCGGTAGCGTTTGACCGTGGCTTTCGTGAACAAGCAGTCCGGTGACCAGGCCGAGAGCGGTCGGGCGGCCTCCGGCCAGCCGATCGACTTCGACCCCAACGACCCCGACGTCGTCAAGGTCCACTACGACGTGACCGTGTGGACGTTCGATCAACGCGCCGAGCTGTCAGAGGCGCTCGCGGACGCCGAGTTCCCCCACTACTGGGACGGTGACGAGTTGGTGGTTCCCGAAGCCGTCGAGGGTGACGTCGATGCGCTGTTCGAGCGGCTCGAGCAGCTCTTCGGACCGTTCCCGATCGTGCTCCAGGACCAGGACGAATCCACCGAGTTCGGCCTCGACGAATGGTCCGACGCCGATCGCACCGTGCTCTCCGAAGCTCTGGTCGACGCGGAGATCCCGCACCGGTGGGACGGCACCACGGTGATCGTGGCCGCCGACGCCGAGCATGCGGTCGATGATCTGCTCGACGCGATCGAAGCGGGCGAGCTGCTCGGCACGGGCGGGGACGACACGACCGCACCGCCCGACGGCGCGCTGAGCACGATGTTCCTCGCGGCCGACACCCTCGCCAAGGACCCGCTCGACGTCGGGGCCCGCACACGTCTGATCGACCTGTTGCCCCAGCTCGACCGGAAGTCGCCCCCCTACGGGCTCGCCCACCGCACCTGGGCGTCGGGCGTGGATGGCGTTGCCGCGCTCGTCGCCCTCGTCAACGACCAGGCGCATCAGGCCACCGGCGACACCGACCACGAGTCCGAGGTCATCGGCGCGGCCCAGGACCTGCGTTCGCTGCTCCGACCCTACGTCTGACCCGCTGCGCCGTGTTGCTCGCCGAGCTCGAGATCTGGCACACCCGTCCCGCGGTGCCGACCAGACGGGTTGCGCTCGGACACATGGTGCTGCCCGTCGACCCCGCGCCGGGATTCGGTGGGCTGTTGCTGGGAGCGATCGTGGCCGAGCATCTCTACGGCGTCGACGACGAACTCGTGCCCGACATCCATCGGCTGATCACCGAGGTCGAGACCGGCGCACGCATCGTGCAGCCGCGGTTGCGTCACCGGTTCCAGGTCGATCGCCACGGACTCGCCAAGAGCCACCACCGCATGCTCGGCAACGGTGACGACATCTCGTTCGACTTCCGCTCGCAGGGAACCGACCTGGCGCAGGTACTCGGCGCGATCTACGCCGTCGAACGGCTCGCGCCGGAGCATCGTCGGCAGCTGGCGCCGGTCCTCCAGAAGGCGGCCCGGTGGCGGGGACCGATCGGTCCGTCGATGATCGCCTACCTCGCCGGCTCGCAGACCCTCGCCCTCGAGGCCCTCGCCGATCCGCGGGCCTGGGCGATGGACATCCTCGGCTTCGAGGTGGGATCGAAGGCCCCGTCGAAGCGTGACGTGATGTCGAAGTTCCGCGAGCGGATGCGCGACGTCCACCCCGACCACGGCGGCGACAGCATCGACGCGGCGAAGGCGATGAGCGACCTCGCGGAGGCGCGTCGCGTGCTCAGCGTTCCGGAGGACTGATCCCGTGGCGAAGCCGACGGTGGTGCTGTACCCGGGCGCCGGGTCGAGCCGCGACCACAGCAGCCTCGTGGCGATCGAAACGAAGCTGGGTCGCACGGCCTCGGTGGAGCGGATCGACTTCCCCTACCGGCGTGAGGGGCGACGGGCACCCGACCGCGCCCCGAAGCTGATGGCCTCGATCCGCGACGATCTCGCCGCACTCTCGCGCCGGCGCGGCCCGGTCGTGATGGGTGGCCGATCGATGGGTGGGCGGATCGCGTCGATGGTCGCAGCGGACGTCGACGCCGCGGGGCCGGTGGCCCGGCTGGCCGGCCTGGTGCTGATCTGTTACCCGCTGCACCCGCCGGGGAAGCCGGAGAACCTGCGCGTCGAGCACCTCGGCGCGATCGACGTGCCGTGCCTGTTCGTGTCGGGCACGAAGGATCCGTTCGGGACCCCCGAGGAACTGCTCGCGTGGACGTCGACGATCCCGGCGCCGGTGGAACACGTGTGGATCGACGGCGGCCGCCACGACCTGAAGGGCGCCGACGACCTGATCGCCGACGCGGTCGCCCGCTTCGTCCGATCCTTCTCGTGAACCAGTTGCGGGACTATTGCGCAACTGGTTCACGAGAACGGGTGGTCACTGGGGGTGGTGGATGTCGATCGGCGTGTCCTCGGGGTTGAGTGCCTCGAGTTCCTGGTGTGCGGTCTCGGGATAGGCGATCCACACCAGCACGGTGACCACGAGCTGGCCGATCGCCATCGTGGCCAGGACCTGCCCGTACGACCAGTCGGCGTCGAGGAGGGCGCCCATGCTGAGCAGCCCGAGGATGCCGCCGATCAGCGCAGCGGCGGTGACCAGCCCGGTCGCGCGGCTGCGATTGCCGGTGGGGAACAGCTCGGTTCGATACACGGCGAGCGCCGGGTAGGCCGCGCTGAGCAGCAGGCCGCCGGCGAGCGAGAACAGCCAGAGTGCGACACCGCCGACCGAGAACGCTGCCACGATCGCGGCGGTGCCGATCGGCACGGTGATGGCGATCAGCCGCCGCCGGCCCCGGGTGTCGGCGACCCGGCCACCGACGATCAGGCCGAGACCGGCCGGGGTGCCGACGGCGATCGAGAACACGGCGATCATGCCGCCGGAGAAGCCGCGCACGTCGGTGAGGTAGTTGTTCTGGAACAGGCTCGACGGGGCGACGAACACGTTCCCGGCGAACGCCACAGCGCTGAGGAGCAGCAGCCGTCGCCGGTTCATCCGCGGCGCAGGTACCCGCGAGGTGATGTGCGCAGCGCGGAATCGGCGGGTCTCCGGCAGGCGGCGGGTCAGGTCGAGCGCGACGAGACACCACACTGCTGCCAGCACGTAGATCCAGCGCCATCCGTTGGGTCCGAGATCGGCGAGGCTGAGCGCAATCACCGCGATCCCTGCGCCGAGCCCGGCGGCCATGGCGAGGATGCTGATCGCATAGGTGCGGCTGTTGCGAGACATCTCCTCGGACGCGACGACACCGACCAGGAACGCCAGGGCGATCCCCATCGGTCGGGCGATGGTCTGTGTCGCGACCAGGACGACGAAGCTCGGAGCGAGCGCGCCGAGCATCGACAGCAACGGTCCGAGCCAGGCAACGGCGACGATCACGCGTCGGCGACCGAGACGATCGGCGATCACGGCGGCGGGGAGCGCGATCACGATCCCGGCGCGGACGGTGGCTCCCGCGATACCGATCGCCGTGTCGCTCGCACCGAAGTCGTCGGCGGCGAAGTTGACCGTCTGGGTGAACAACGTGTTGACGAAGGCGGCGCTCATCGATGCGGCGGCGAGGAGGCCCAGCACGATGAGCTGTGTGGGGTCGAGGCGGTCGGGCGGTGCCCACCAACTGTTCGACGACCCCTTGCGGGCGAGCACGCGGCGCACCGGCCAGGCGAACAGCCACCGGAACCACGGAATCGTCATGCGGTAGTGGGTGGTCTCGACGAGCGTTCCGTCGGTTGCCTCGACCGTCCGCGAGTAGCGCGTGAAGGGGCCCTCCTGCTGCTCGAAGCTGCGTTCGAACGGGATCGTGTCGGCCGAGGCGGCCGGCGGATCAGGGTCGGCGACCGCTGCCTCGAGCAGGAGATCGTCGCGCGGTTGCTCCAGGCGAGCCCGCTCGTCGGCGGTGTCCGGCCAGCGACGGATGAGTACGCGCCCGCCTGGCTCCACGGCCGGAGCATACTGGTGGGTCATGATCACGAACTCGGCACCCGAGCCCGACGCGCCCGCGATCGCCGTGCGCGGCAACGGGCCACTGTCCGGCACGATCGCCGTGCCCGGCGCCAAGAACTCGGTGCTGAAACTGATGGCGGCGACCTTGCTCACCGACGGCACCTTCGAGCTGACCAACGTCCCCGACATCGCCGACGTGGCGATCATGGGCGACCTGCTGGCTGCGATCGGCGTCGACATCGAGCGGCCGAGCCCCGATCGCCTGCTGCTCACCGACACCGGCGATCTCACACCCGTGGCCCCGTACGAACTCGTCGAGCGGATCCGTGCGTCGATCAACGTGCTCGGCCCGCTGCTCACACGATGTGGACACATCCGCCTCTCGATGCCCGGGGGCGACGACTTCGGCGCCCGTCCGATCGACATGCACGTCGCCGGTCTCGAGGCGATGGGGGCCACGTTCAAGTTCAGCCACGGCTACCTCGAAGCGTTCGCCGAGCGACTCCACGGCGCCGACATCACGTTCGACTTCCCGAGCGTGGGAGCGACCGAGAACCTGCTGACCGCCGCGGTGCTCGCCGACGGTCGCACGACGATCGACAACGCCGCACGCGAGCCGGAGATCACCGACCTGTGCGAGTTCCTGGTCGCGATGGGCGCGGAGATCTCCGGTGTCGGAACCTCCACGTTGGTGATCGACGGCGTCGAGCGCGACTCGCTGCGACCCGTCAAGCATCACACCGTGCCCGATCGCATCCAGGCGGCCACCTATCTCGCCGCCGTTGCGGTCACCGGCGGCGAGATCGAGGTGGTGGGCGCCCGCCCCGAACACATGACGATGCTCCTCGAACGGTTCAGCGACATGGGTCTCGAGATCACCGCCGCGACGGACCGCAGCGGCGACCGGCTGCGGGTCGTCGCGCCCGATCGCCTGCGATCGATCGATGTGGCGACGTTGCCGTACCCGGGGATCGCCACCGACTACAAGCCACTGATCATCACGATGCTGGCGGTCGCCGACGGTGTGGGGATCGTCACGGAGAATCTCTACCCGGGTCGCTTCCGCTACGTCGAGGAACTCCAGCGGCTCGGTGCCGACGTGCGCACCAGCGGCCACCACGCCGTCGTGCGCGGGGTCAGCCGGCTGTCCGGCGCTCCCGTGCGGGCCCACGACATCCGTGCCGGTGCGGCGATGGTGGTGGCCGGTCTGGCCGCCGAAGGGGAGACCGAGATCACCGGTGTCCACCACATCGATCGCGGCTACGACGACCTCGTCGGTCGTCTCGCCGGCGTCGGCGCCCACATCGAACGTCGCTGAACGTCAGGAACCACCGAGCTCCGCAGCAAGGTGAGATGAACGATGCCCACGCCAACCGTTCTGCCGAGCGAGCGAAGGGCTGACATCGAGTTGTCGACCTCGATCCAGGGCGCTGGCGATGCCCGGTTCGGATCCCGAAGCTGTGGTGAGGACTGATCGCTCTTCCCGGGCGGGAGGGAGGTTCACCGGGCCGTGGTGGGTGAGCCGGGCCACGAGCTCGCCGGCCACGACGGCGGGACCGGAGAGCCAGTGACGATCGCCTCTTGCCACCGGGCACAGGAAGACTCACGCTCGAAGCATCGGGAGTCGCCAACACGAGGAGGGCGCCATGAGCCGGATTGTCGTCTGCGCTTCGAGATCGCACGGAAACACCAGGAAGATCGCAGATGTGATGGCGGAAGTCCTCGATGCGCGAGTCCTGTCACCTGCGGACGTCGACGCATCGGAACTCGCGTCGCACGACCTCGTCGGGTTCGGTTCGGGTGTGTACGCCATGCGGCTCGACGCTGAGCTGCGAGAACTGGTCGACTCGCTTCCGCCCGGCGAGGGTCGCCATGTGTTTCTCTTCGCCACCAGCGGCGCGCCCGAGTTGCCCTGGCTGGGATTCACACGTGAGGTGCGCCACGCGCTCGAGTCGAAGGGGTACCGGCTGGACGGAACCTTCACCTGTCGTGGATGGGACACCTGGGGTCCGCTCGGGTGCTTCGGCGGCCTCAATCGTGGGCGTCCGAACGCCGGCGACCTCCGGAACGCCGAGCGCTTTGCCGCTGATCTGCGGGAGCGCCACATGACGAAGGTGGTGACAACCACTTCCCAGCACCGCGCAGCGTCCTGACCACGGGACGTGGAGCGACACCACCGGCCACTCGGTCGGGATCGCCCGCCTGGGCAATCCAACGCGATCTTCGAACGGAACCCGAGCGCAACTGGCACGTGTGCGACAAGCATCGACGGCTCGGTGGTGTCGCGGGCTCGTCCCCACCGATCTCACTTCCTGTCGAACCGGGGAACGGTCGAGTTGAGCAGGAACGCGTCAGGACTGGCTGTCGGCGTCGGGCTCGTTGATGTTCGAGCCGGCGCCGTGGGTGAGGTGGGCGGCATCGACGCGTCGTTTGGCGAGCCACAGCAGACCGCAGATGATCACGATCGGTCCGCCGATCAGCAGGAACTCGTCCCACCCGCCCTGGTGGGCGATGAGCACGGGGGCCGTGCCGGCGGCGAACACTGCTGTCACGTCTACCGATCGTACGACCTGGGCTGATTGAATGGTCCTCGCCATGCGCGAACAGGTCGAAGCCACCATCGAGGTCATCCGTCCGGCACTCCAGGCCGACGGCGGCGACATCATCCTCCACGACGTCGACACCGAGACCGGAATCGTGTCGGTCGAGCTGATCGGGGCCTGTGTCGGCTGTCCGGCCTCGACCCAGACGCTCAAGGCCGGGATCGAGCGCATCATGCGTGACCGAGTCGACGGTGTCACCGAAGTGGTGAACATCGCCGAAGAGGCGGCATGAGGCCGGCTGCGTGAGTCGACGACACCGCCCCGCACCCGAGTTGTTCCAGGCCGCGATCGACGGCGACCGCAGCGCGCTCGCCCGGCTGCTCTCGCTGATCGAGCGCGGCGACGACGATGCCCGGGTGGTCGGCCGGCTCGCCTACCCCCTGAGCGGCTCGGGCTACACCATCGGCCTCACGGGAGCACCGGGCGCCGGCAAGAGCACGCTGACCAGCTCGCTGATCGGTCACCTGCGCGCGCAGGATCTCGAGATCGCCGTACTCGCCATCGATCCGTCGTCGCCGTTCACCGGTGGGGCAATCCTCGGCGATCGTGTGCGGATGCAGGATCACGCCACCGACCCCGGCGTGTTCATCCGCTCGATGGCGACGCGTGGTCACCTCGGCGGGTTGTCGCTCGCGACCCCCGAGGCGGTGCGCGTGCTCGACGCAATCGGGCGCAAGTGGATCCTGGTCGAGACCGTCGGGGTCGGTCAGGTCGAGGTGGAGGTGGCGGGCAAGGCCGACACCACGGTGGTGGTCGTCAACCCCGGTTGGGGCGACAGCGTGCAGGCCAACAAGGCCGGGCTGATGGAGATCGCCGACGTGTTCGTGATCAACAAGGCCGACCGCAAGGGCGTCGAGGAGACGAGCCGCGACCTGATGCAGATGCTCGACCTGTCCGATCTGCCGCACGACTCGTGGCGTCCGCCGATCGTGCCGACGGTGGGGTCGACCGGGGAGGGAGTGCCCGCGCTGTGGGAGGCGGTGCTCGAGCACCGCGAGTACGCCGAGTCGTCGGGTCAGCTGCGCGAACGTCGGGCATTCCGGTTGCGCGAGGAGCTGCGGGAGATCGTCGCAACCCGTCTCGGGCACCGGGCGCGCCAGATCTGTTCGGGTGAGCGCTGGGACGAGCTGACCGATGCCGTCGTCGAACGATCCACCGATCCGTGGACCGCTGCCGACGAGATGCTCGCCGCCGTCGACGCCTGAAACGCGCCCGCATCGGTCGTGTTCCGGCGGCGGCGACCGATCGGGCAAGATGATGGCATGAACGCCCCCGTTCTCGTGGCAACGCACCATTCGTCGACCGGTGACCGGGTGGTCGAGCGCGCGGCTCGGCTCGCGGTGGCACTCGGTGCCGAACTGCACGCCGTGAGCGTCATGCCGGACCTGGCGGTCGGTGCCGCCGTCGGTACCGCCGGTGCCGACGCCCTCACACGGCAGGCCGACGCCCACCGCGACACGTGCGTCGAGGCCTTGGCCCGCGCAGCGGAGCTGGCACGCGGGCTCGGTGCCGACGTGACCGAACACCTCGTGCAGGGCGAACCGGCTGCGCAGATCGCCCAGGTCGCGGACGCGATCGATGCGGGCCTGATCGTGCTCGGCAGCCGTGGGCTCGACGCCGCCGGTCGCTACGTGCTCGGCAGTGTTCCCGAACGTCTGCTGTTCGATCCGCACGGCCACGACGTGCTCGTCGTCCGGACGTCCCCGTGATGCGCGATCGGCAATCCGCCGGCCATGGCCGGGCTCGCTCAGAGGGGTGACGATCGAGGTCATCGGCAAGACTCGGGCCATGGCCGACTACGAACTCCTCACCCTCGAACGGCGCGATGACGGTGTCGCGGTCCTCACGCTCGCGAACGGCAAGGTCAACGCACTGTCGCAGGAACTGCTCGCCGAGATCCGCAGCGCCGTGGCAGAACTCGCCGCCGATCCGCCCGGCGCGGTCGTCGTCACCGGCGGCGATCGTCTCCTCGCGGCCGGTGCCGACATCTCGCAGTTCGGCGGTCCGGAGGAGGCCGCCGTCATCGCCGAGGGCTTCCACTCGACGCTCGATGCGCTCGCCGCGCTGCCCCGCTTCGTCATCGCTGCCGTCAGTGGCTACGCACTCGGTGGGGGCTGCGAGCTGGCGCTCGCCTGCGACTACCGGATCGCCTCCGAGAAGGCGGTGTTCGGTCAACCGGAGATCCTGCTCGGGATCATCCCGGGCGGCGGTGGCACACAGCGGTTGCCCCGTGCAATCGGTGCCAGCCGTGCCAAGGAGATGTGCATCACCGGTCGCCAGGTGCGGGCCGAGGAGGCGTTGCGCATCGGGCTCGCCGACGAGGTCGTGGCACACGACGAACTCCACGACCGGGCGCTGGCGCTCGCCGCCGAGGTGGCCCGCGGTGCGCTCGCCGCCCAGGCGATCACGAAGCGGGTCATCGACGCAGGGCTCTCGACGTCGCTCGACGACGGCCTCGCCCTCGAGCGGGCTGCGTTCGTCGAGGTCTTCGGCACCGACGACTCGCAGACCGGCGTCGCGAGCTTCCTCGAGCACGGACCCGGCAAGGCCGAGTTCTCCGGCCGCTGATCGCATGGCCGCCGCCGCCGAGGAACGACTGGCCTTCCATCGGACGTTGCCAGCGAAGCGCATGGGAGCGGGCGCGATCATCCGCGACACGTCCGGTTCCGTGCTGATCGTCAAGCCGACCTACAAGGACGGTTGGGAGATGCCCGGTGGTGCCGTCGAGGCAGGCGAGTCGCCTGCACAGGCGTGCGTGCGTGAGGTGCGGGAGGAACTCGGACTGGAGATCGTCGTCGGTCGGATGGTGTGTGTCGACTACAACGCGGGCGGCCCCGACTATCTCGAGAGCTTGATGTTCCTGTTCGACACCGGGGTGATGGACGAGGCCACCACCGCCCGGATCGAGCTCCAGGAAGCAGAGCTCTCCGAGTTCCGGTTCGTGCCGGTCGCGGAGGCGACGACCCTGCTGGTGGAGCGTGCCGGTCGCCGGTTGGCCACCGTCCTGTCCGGCGACGGCGCAGGCGAGGTGTACCTCGAGAACCAGCGGCCGCGGTGAGGGGCGGTGTCAGCTGCGTGCGTCGAGTTCGTCGACCAGTTTGCGCGGCGCCGTGAGCCGGTACGACGCGTCGAGCAGCTCCTCGATCTCCGACCAGTCGGTGTCGGCATCGAGGTCGATGCCCACCCACCCGGACGGGCCGAGGTAGGCGGGCACGTAGACGCGAGGGTTCTCGATCAGCGCTCGGCGGTCGCCCGGGTCGGGCTGGACCATCACCGACTGCGCGTGTTCGACCCAGACGTCGTCGACCTTCAGCGAGCCGCCGTAGTACGCGAACACCTTCTTCGTGTGGAATGCGGGGCGTCCATGGGAGATCTTCTCGGCCGCGCCGGGAAACGTCCGGGCGAGTTCGCGAACCCGGACGAGGTACGGGTCGTCGTCGTCGAACATCGGCGGATGGGCCACGGCGACCGAGGGTAGGCGATCGCCGTGTCGCCATCCAGCGCCGTGCTCAGCGGTCGCGGAAGGCGAGGCGACGGAGCAGACCGGTGAGCGACAGGCCGTCGCCGACACGACCGGCCTCGATCTCCGAGCGGACCTCGCTCCAGGGCAGCCACTCGACCCGTTCGGCTTCGTCGGGGTCCGCTGGTTCGCCGACATGGGTGGCCTCGGTGGCGAGGAACACGTTGAACACGGCGTCCGTGGTGCCGTTGTTCGGGAAGTACCGGGCGATCGGCGTCAACGGGCCCGGCTCCCACCCCGACTCCTCCAGCGTCTCACGAGCGGCCGCCTCGGCCGGCGACTCACCCTCGTCCACCCGGCCGGCCGGGATCTCCCAACCCCAGGTGTCGGTGATGAATCGGTGCCGCCACAGCAGCAGCACGCCCCGGTCGGGGTCATCGACGACGACGCCCGCCGCCTCGGCCGGCATCCGCATCACGTGGTGCTCGAACCGGGGACCGCTCGGCAGTTCGACGTCCACGAGTGCGAGCCGCATCCAGTCGCTGTCGTAGATCGTCCGCTCGCCGTGCACCGTCCACTCCATCGCGGCAGCGTAGGCAGGCGGTGGGGGAGTTGTTCCTGGAGCCGATCGGTTCGCACGATCCACCGAGTGCAGAGCGGAGACCGAAGATGCGCCCCTGCATCGATGCCGGTGTCACGACGACGACCCGGACGCCAACCACATGACGTTGTTCATCGCGGCATTCCCCGAGGTGACCTGACGGATCGATCGCCCCGACGGCCGTGAACGTCGGCGGCGTTCAGCCGGTCGATGGGACCGGTGAGGGTTCGGGGCCGATCGAACCGTCGACGTACAGGGGACGGTTGAGCGACCAGGCGGACCGGGCGAGCCAGGCGCCGGTCGCCACGAGCACGAGCATCACCGAGCCGCACACCGCGTAGGCCACGGTTCGACCGAACTGGTCGTACAACGCGCCGGTGACCACCGCCATCACCCCGGCCGACAGCGCCTGCGCTCCACCGAGCACACCCTGCGCGCCCGCCTGGCGTGCCTCGGGCACGGTCATGCCGACCGCAACGCCGGTGCTCGACACCGTGAATCCGTCGCTGATCGCGTGGAGCATCGCCACGGCGAAGATCAGCCCGCCCGTGGGCATCACCCCGTAGAGCGACATGAAGAACGCGCCGGCGATCAACCCCGCCACCGCCACCTTGAACGGACCGTAGACCTGGGCCCAGCGACCTCCGATCGGCCCGAGCACGATCAGGGGGAGGGCGAACAGGGTGATGCCGAGGTTGGCGACCCACTTGGTGGTGCCCAGGTCGGAGTGCACCAGCGCCCACAGCGCGTCGAACGAACCGATCATCACGAACACGGCGGCGCCGAGGACCACGGCGCCGGCGAACGGCCGGATCCGCAGGAGGTCGACGGCGAGTCGCCGGTGTGCCGTTCCCGTGCTCTCGTCGACCGCGACCCGCGCGACGAACGGCAGCATGATCACGGTGGCGGCAGCGACCACGATGAACGGCGCCGGGATGCCGAACGGGCCGACCAGCACGGCCGAGACGGCTGGGCCGAGAGCGAAACCGAACACGTCGGCTGCGAGCAGTCGGCCGAGGTTCTGGCCGAGGTGGTTCGGGTCGGCGAGGATCACGATCCGTCGCGCGGCCGGCACTGCGGCGCCGATGCCGATTCCCGAGATGAAACGCCCGATCAGGATCGGGGTGAGCGTGGTGCTGAACCCCATCAGCAGCAGTCCGACGACGTTGATGCCGACGCCGAAGAGCACGACTGTGCGGGCATGGCCGCGATCCGCGAACGGGGCGATCAGCACCTGCGACAGGAAGGCGGCGACGAATCCGATGCCGATGACCACACCGATCGCGGTTTCGCTGATCCCGTACTCGTCGCGGTAGTCGTCGACGATCGTGAACAGCACGCCGTAGCCAGCAGCGAGGCTCGCCATCAGGCCGCCGAACGCGACGAACAGCATCGTCGGCGACGGCGCATTGCGGGGCGCGGTGTCGGGGGGTGTCGAGACCACGACGGCAGGCTAACGAGGCGACGATCGTGCCGGCGTGTCGATTCGGCGCGGCGGGTGGTCAGTCGGCGACGACGAGGCCGGAGTCGAACGGGCTCGTGAGCGAGGGGTGCGTCGGGAGCGCACGGGCCGACACGCCCCAACGCCCCGCTTGTTCGGGAACGAAGCTCGCGGTGAACCGGCCGTCTTCGTCCGGGTGCATGTCGATCACGGTCATCGAGTGCTCGTCGAACGATCCGTCGGCGGTGACCGGCCCGTGCACGACCTGGACGACCAGATCGTCGAGCGACAGCTGACCCGGATCGACGTGCGCCACCACGGAACGCTCCACTCCCGCGGAGCCCGGATCGAGATGCGTCTGGGCTCCGTCGAGCGCGATGCGCACACTCGGCCATGCGGCGGCGATGCGGCGCTTCCAGTCGGCCAGCTCGCGCGCGGGGGCCGCCATGTCGGCGGTGAGTGCGTCGGAGCCGATGGCAGCCGGTTCGTAGTACTGCGTGACGTAGTCGCGCACCATGCGTCCCGCGATCACGTTCCAGCCGAGCGAGGCCCAGTTCGTGGTGATCCGATCGATCCAGTCGTGAGGTACGCCGTCGTCACCGCGGTCGTAGAACGATCGCACGATCTGGTTCTCGATCACGTCGAACGTTGCGGACGCCTCGCGCCGATCCCGGCGTTCGGGATCGGGATCGTCGTCGAACGACGGGATGTCGAAGCCATTGCGGTCCGCGGTCATCTCGTCCCACCAGCCGTCGCGGATCGAGCAGTTGAGCACGCCGTTGAGGGCGGCCTTCATGCCGCTGGTGCCGCATGCCTCCATCGGACGGCGGGGCGTGTTCAACCACACGTCGCACCCGTGGTACATCGTGCGGGCGATCCCGATGTCGTAGTCGGGGATGAACACGAAGCGGTGGCGAACGTCGGCACTACGGGCGAGCCGATCGATCTCGCGGATCATCGACTTGCCCGGCTCGTCGGCCGGGTGCGCCTTGCCGGCGAACACGAACTGCACCGGACGTTGCTCGTCGAGCAGTAGGGCCCTGAGTCGTTCGATCTGACTCAGCAGCAGCGTCGAGCGCTTGTAGGTGGCGAACCGACGGGCGAAGCCGATCGTGAGGACGTCCGGGTCGAGCAGATCCTCGCCGAGACGATGACGGACCATGTCGACCAGTTCCCGGCGGCCGTCGTTGCGCACGTTCCAGATCTCGTGGTGGCTGACGTGCTTCACTCGGGCCCACTCGGCCTCGTCGGCGAGGTGCCACTCGTCGCCGATCATCTGTCCGAGCAGTTCGTCGACACGGTCGCTCACCCACGACCGGGCGTGGACGCCGTTCGTCACGTGACCGATCGGGATCTCCTTCACCGGCAGGCCGGGCCAGAGTGAGCCGAACATCTGCCGTGACACCTCGCCGTGCAGGCGGGCGACACCGTTGGCGCGTGCGGCGAGGCGCAGTCCCATGATCGCCATGTTGAACTTGGAGCTCTCCGGGTCGGTCTGACCCACGGCGAGCAACTCGTCGAAGGTGATGCCGCACTGCTCGGCGAACGAGGTGAAGTACGATTCGAACAGGTCACGAGGAAACTGGTCGATGCCGGCGGGCACCGGTGTGTGCGTGGTGAACACGCTGCCCGCCCGTACGGCCTCGATGGCCTCGGCGAAGCTGAGCCCGTGCCCGACCCACTCACGGATCCGCTCGAGCCCGAGGAATCCGGCGTGGCCTTCGTTGGTGTGGAACACCTGCGGGTGGATGTCGAGGGCCCGCAACGCCCGCACGCCGCCGATGCCGAGCACGATCTCCTGGCGGAGGCGGTGCTGTTCGTCGCCGCCGTAGAGGCGGTCGGTGACCGCCACGGCCTCGGGCGGATTGCCCGGGACGTTCGTGTCGAGCAGGTAGAGCGGGATGCGACCGACGTCGACGCGCCACACCCGAACCGCGACGTCGACGCCGGCGAGGTCGACGCGCACCTCGACACCGGTCGGCTGGACGCCGAGCCCTTCGGGATCGATGCGCTCGTTGCGCTCGCGCTGCCAGCTGTCGGCGTCGAGTTCCTGGTGGAAGTACCCCTCGGCGTAGAGCAGGCCGACGCCGACCAGGGGCACGCCGAGATCGGAACTCGCCTTGAGATGGTCGCCGGCGAGCACGCCGAGTCCGCCCGAGTACTGCGGGAGGGCCTCGGTGATCCCGAACTCGGGCGAGAAGTAGGCCACGAGATCCAGCGGGGTCTCGCCGGCATCGGATCGTCGCTGGAACCACGACGACCGCTCGAGGAGTTCGTCGAGGTGGTGCCGAGCAGCGCGCACCTGTTCGACGTACGCCTCGTCGGCGGCGAGTTGTTCCCAGCAACCCGGCGACGTCCGGCGCACCAGGTCGACGGGGTGCTGACCGGTTTCGCGCCACGACGCGCCGGTCGGCGAGCCGTCGAGCCGATCGAAGGGAAGCGCCAGCTCGCGGCTCCACGCCCAGTGGAGGTTCGCGGCGATCGCCTCGAGTGGTTCGAGCGACGCCGGGACGCTGCTGCTGACGGTGAACTGGTGGACGGGGCGCATCACGGGTGTGACGCTAGCGACTCAAATCGCCGCCCGGATCCGGTCGTTTCGGCGTGACGACACTCGAGTAGACGTCGGCGGTCGTACGGGCGATCGCACCCCACGCGTATTTGCGTTCCACCAGGTCTCGGGCATTGGCGACGAGGATCGTCGCCAAGTCGTCGTTGCCGAGCACCTGCTCGATCGCGTCCGCGAGATCGTCGGGGTTGCCCGGCTCGAAGGTGACGCCCGCGTGGGTGCCCGCCACGAGTTCGGCGAGTCCACCGGTGCGTGCCACGATCAGCGGCGCTCCCGCAGCGAGCGCTTCGAGCGCCACGATGCCGAACGGCTCGTACAGCGACGGAATCACGACACAGCCGGCGCGATGCACCAGCTGCCGCAACCGTTGGTCGTCGACGAAGCCCGGAAGCTCGACCACCTCGCTGACGCCCTCGACGTCGACCTGGGTCTGCAGCTCGGGCAGGTAGCTCCCGCGTCCGGCGATCACGGCGTGCACGTCGGGGACGCGGCCGCGCAACGCGTGGATCGCGCGCGCCAGGACCTGGAATCCCTTCTCGTACTGCACGCGCCCCCAGCTGACGATCAGCGGTTGGCGCTGGTGCTCGGGCACGGTTGCGCCGCCGGCAGGCCGCCAGAGCGCCGGGTCGATGCCGTTGGGGATGTGGACGACGTGGTCGAGATCGAGTTCGAAGCCGATCACGAGCTGCTCGACGATGAACCGGGTCGGCGCGATGATCCGGTCGGCCTGGAAGGCGAGCCACCACTCGATCGAGTTGACGTCGGTGGGATCTCCGAGCGGCAACTGTCCACCGTGGCGGACGCGTTCGGTGCCGTGCATCGTCAGGACGAACGGCACGTCGTACTGGGCTGCGAGCGAGTCGGCGGCCCACCCGAGCTGCCAGTCGTGGCCGTGGACGACGTCGGGCACCCAGCCGGCGAGGTCGCCGGTGAAGCGGTTCGCCAGCTTGGTGACGGCGTGGTTGGCCGACGCGATCCGAGTCACGGTCTCCACGGGCGGCAGCCAGGGCAGGTCGACCAGTGTGCGCAAGACCCGAACGCCATCGGGTGGTCGCGCTTCGAGTTCCGCAGGGCGGTCGGCGATCGTGAGCACGACGACGTCGTGGCCTGCTGCCGCCAACGCCGAGCTCAGACCCCCCACCTGGGCGGCGATCCCACCGGTCGACCGGGGCGGGAAGTCCCACGACAGCATCAACACACGCACGGCCGCGCACCCTAGTGCTGTCGACCCCCTACCCTGAGAGGCGATGGCCTCTGTCGCCCGTCCCATCGGGGACCTCGATCTGCATCTGTTCGGCGAGGGCACCCATCGTCGGCTGTGGGAGCTCCTCGGGCCTCAACCGCTCCATGTCGACGAGGCCGGGAACGCTCGCGCGATCCGATTCGGGGTGTGGGCTCCGAACGCCGTTGCCGTGGGTGTGGTCGGCGACTGGAACGACTGGACTCCCGAGCCGCTCGCGCCGGCACGCTCCGATTCGAACACCGGCATCTGGACGGCGGTCGCTCCCACGGCGGCCTCCGGTCATCGGTACAAGTACGAGATCCGGACCAGCGACGGACGCACGATCCGCAAGGCCGATCCGATGGCCCGGCAGAGCGAACGTCCACCCAGCGACGCCAGCGTCGTGCCCACCGCGTCGGTCCACCACTGGAGCGACGACGAGTGGATGGCGGGTCGGCACACCACTCTCGACGGCTCGACGCCGCTGCGTGTGTACGAGGTCCATCTGGGGTCGTGGCGCCGCGGCCTCGACACGTGGGACACACTCGCCGCTGCATTGCGAGAGCACGTCGTGCGGCTCGGCTTCACCCACGTGGAGCTGATGCCGATCGCCGAGCATCCCTTCGGCGGGTCCTGGGGGTACCAGGTGTCGGGCTACTACGCGCCGACGGCTCGATTCGGCGACCCCGACGGTTTCCGCCGGTTCGTCGAGGTGATGCACGCAGCTGGAGTCGGCGTGATCGTCGACTGGGTGCCCGCTCACTTCCCCCGTGACGACTGGAGCCTCGCCCGCTTCGACGGCACGCCGCTCTACGAGCACCCCGACCCGCGTCGAGGCGAGCATCCCGAGTGGGGCACGTACGTGTTCGACTTCGGCCGCAACGAGGTCCGCAACTTCCTGGTCGCCAATGCCCTGTACTGGCTCGATCAGTTCCACGTCGACGGGCTGCGCGTCGACGCGGTCGCTTCGATGTTGTACCTCGACTACTCCCGTGAGGAGGGGCAGTGGGCGCCGAACGAGATCGGGGGACGCGAGAACCTCGAGGCGCTCGCGTTCCTGCGGGAGACGACCACCGTGGTGGGCGACGAGTTCCCCGACGCGCTGATGATCGCCGAGGAGTCGACGGCCTGGCCGGGCGTGACGGCCCCGACGTCAGCGGGCGGGCTCGGATTCAGCCACAAGTGGAACCTCGGTTGGATGCACGACACGCTCGACTATCTCGCACACGATCCGGTCCACCGCGCTCATCATCACGACGAGATGACCTTTGCGCTGCTCTATGCGTACGACGAACGGTTCGTCCTCCCGTTGAGCCACGACGAGGTCGTCCACGGCAAGGGCAGCCTGTTGGCGAAGATGGGCGGCGACGACTGGCAGAAGTTCGCTGCCCTCCGCGCGCTGTATGCGTGGCAGTGGTCGATGCCGGGATCACCGCTGCTGTTCATGGGTGCCGAACTCGCCCCCTGGCAGGAGTGGAACGACGAGTCCGAGCTGCCCTGGCACCTGCTCGAGCACCAGTCGCACCGAGGCGTCCACGATCTGCTGGGCGCGCTCAGCAGTGTCGCCGACGCCTGGCCGGCGTTGTGGCGCCGCGACACCGACCCCGGCGGTTTCGAGTGGCTCGACGCCGACGATGCTGCGCACAGCCTGTACGCCTTCACCCGCTGGGGACCCGATGGCGACCACGCCGTCGTCTGCATCGCCAACTTCACGCCGGTTCCCCGGCCCGGCTATCGAGTCGGGCTGCCGTGGGGCGGCGAGTGGAACGTGGTCCTCGACACCGACGATGCGGCGTGGTGGGGGAGCGGGCACCGCGGCGAGGAGGAACGCTCGGTCACCGGATCCGGCGCGGCCTGGCAGTCGATGGGTGCATCGGCGCTGATCGACATCGGGCCGATGTCGATGGTGTGGCTCGCGTCGAAGGCGCCGCGCTGACGCGTTCGATCGTCAGGCGGACGCAGCGACCGAACGCAGTGCGTCGCAGGCCTGTTCGGGCGGCACGATGTTGATCATCACGCCGGTGCCGCGCTCGAAGCCCGCTTGGGTGACCAGGTTCGGCCACACGTGGGCGTGCCAGTGGTACTGGCCGGTGTGCTGGTGCGGGGCGGTGTGGAAGCCGAGGTTGAACGCGATGTCGCCGAGCGCTGCGTTGAGGTGACCGAGCGCGTCGCGAAGGGCGACGCCGACCGCCGCAAGGCTCTCGTCGGGAGCATCTTGGAGGTGGCCCTCGTGATGGCGGGGCACGATCAGCATCTCGTAGGGGGCGCCGCTCCAGTACGGGGCGATCACTGCGACGTCGTCGTTCGCGAACACCACGCGCTCGTCGGCGGCCAACTCGGCTTCGACGGTGGTGCACAGCAGGCAGCCGCCGGCGAAGCGGGCGAAGGCCCGCTCCTCGTCGAGGATCTCCCCGGGAACGAACGGCAGGCCGAGGATCTGGCCATGGGGATGGGCGATCGAAGCGCCGGCCTCCCATCCGTGGTTCACGATGGCCTGCGTGTAGCGAACCTGCGGCGTGGCGGCGTGCTCGGCGAACCGGTCACGCAACATCCACATGAGTTGCGCGGCGTGATCGTCGTCGAGGCGGTGGAGGCCCGAGTGGTGATCCGGGGTGTACACGAAGACCTCGTGGATGCCGCTCGCCTCGGCCATCACGAACACCGGCCCGAGGTTGTGCACCGCGAACGGTTCATCGCCGTCGAAGGCCGGATAGCGGTTCGAGACGACCCGCATCGACCAAGATCCGTCGGCTTCGGCGGTCTCGAGGGCGGGCGGGGTGGCCTCTTCGTTGCCGGGGCAGAACGGACACGGACGCGCGGGATCGGCTTCGATCGGGTGATCCCGCGGGGCGAAGTCGTTGGGACGTTCCGCCCGTTCGGCCACGATGGTCACCCACCGTCCGTTGAGTGGGTTCAAGCGCATCTGACTCATTGTCGTCTCAAGGATACGACCAGTCGGCGGTTCATGCGTGACACTGTGACGAAGCGCTCATCTCGGATGCGGAGGCGAACTTGCGATCGAGGCGATCCTGGTTCCAGCGGTGGATGCCCCATCCGATGAGTGCCCCGACTCCGAACACGAGCAATCCGCCGATGCCATCGACCCAGAAGTGGTTGGCGGTGACGACGATGGCGAACAGCGTGGTCGCCGGATAGAGCAGGACCAGCACCTTGGTCCACCATCGACGCAGCAACGGCCACAGCGCGATTGCGCACCAGGTGGACCAACCGATGTGCAGGCTCGGCATCGCCGCGTACTGGTTGGAGATCGACGCCATCGCCTCGGAGTCGAACGACCACGGCCCGCCGTAGTCGGCCAGCGTGTCGACGAAGCCGAAGCCGCCGTCAGGCCTCAGATCGCTCTCGATGCACGCTCCGCCGTAGCTCGTGGGATCGTCACGTGGGCACGGCTCGTCGAGCAGACGCGGCGGCATCAGCGGAAACCACGCGAAGCCGATGATCGCCAGCGCCGTCATGGCGGCCAGGGTGTTGCGCCACTGGGGGAACACGTCGGCGCGCTTGAGGTACAGCAGGACGAACACGCCGAGCGTCACGAGGAAGTGTGCGGTGCCGTAGTACGTGTTCCAGAACTGGATGAACCAGTGGTACGGCAGGAACCACGACTGCACCGTCTGCTCGTGGAACAGCCCCATCCAGAGTTCGAGTTGGATGACTCGCTCCGCGTTGGTGAAGGCTTGTTCGGGTACACCGTCGGCGGCGATCTTGTTCGAACCGAACTGATTGCGGGTCCACGAGTAGATGCCATAGAAGACGGCGACGATCAGGGCCTCTTTCCACCAGAACACGCGGTGTTGCCGTTCCGGCGCTGGGGCCTCCTCGGCGACCTGCATCACCCCGGTACTGTAGGCGCGCAGTACGGTCATCCGGTATGGCTGTGATCGAGGGACACGCCGGCGAGCAGGCGGTTGCCGCTCTGTCGGGTTTCGGAACCGATGTGATGTTCACGCTCAACGGCGGACACATCTGGCCGTTGTACGACGCGGCTCGGAATCAAGGCATGCGGGTGGTGGACACCCGGCACGAACAGGCGGCCACGTTCGCCGCCGAGGCGTACGCCAAGCTCACACGGCGTCCCGGGTTCGCCGCGTTGACCGCCGGCCCCGGGATCACCAACGGCGTGTCGGCGGTGACGTCGGCGCACTTCAACGGTTCGCCGGTCGTCGTGCTCGGAGGTCGGGCGCCGCAGGGCCGATGGGGCGCCGGGTCGCTGCAGGAACTCGACCACGTACCGATCCTGCAGTCGATCACGAAGTCGGCGGCCACCGTCACCGACCCCGAGCAGGCGGGTCGGATGGTGCACGAGGCGGCACGGCTCGCCATCGAGCCGCACCGCGGGCCGACGTTCCTCGACTTCCCGCTCGACGTGTTCGGGCCGTCGTCGGGTGAGGTTCCACCGGTCGACACCAGGGCGGGCCGTGGTCAGGCGCCCGACGCCGACCGGGTGGCCGAGCTCGCTGCGCTCGTGGCGGGCGCGGAGCGGCCGGCGTTCATCGTCGGCTCCGACGTCTACTGGGCGGGGGCGTGGAGCGAGCTGGCGGCCGCAGCGGCCGCGCTCGGCGTGCCGTGCTTCTTCAACGGCATGGGACGCGGGTTGCTGCCGGCCGATCACGAGCTGGCGTTCCTCCGGACGCGCAGTGTGCTGAAGCAGCGCGCCGACGTCGTCGTCGTCCTGGGAACACCGCTCGACTTCCGGATCGGGTTCGGCTCGTTCGGCTCGGCGACGGTCGCCCACGTCGTCGACGCCGAGTCGCAGCGCGCGGCTCACGTCGACGTGTTGACCGTCGCCGGCGACATCACTGCGACGCTCGGGGGACTCGCCGATCACGTCGGCGAACGGGTGGACCACGGCGACTGGATCGCGGAGCTGCGCGACGTCGAGTCGCGGGCGGCTGCCGGGGAGGTGGCGCTGATGGAGGCCGCCGACGACCCGATCAAGCCGTCGCGCATCTACGGCGAACTGCGGCGGCGCCTCGAACGCGACGCGGTGGTGATCTGCGACGGCGGTGACTTCGCCTCGTATGCCGGCAAGTTCATCGAGGTGTTCGAACCGGGTGGCTGGCTCGACACCGGACCGTACGGGTGTCTCGGCAACGGCCTGGGCTACGCGATCGCGGCGCGGGTGGTCCGGCCGTCGGCGCAGGTCGTGTTGCTGCTCGGCGACGGTGCCGCCGGGTTCAGCCTGATGGACGTCGACTCGCTGGTGCGCCACGGTCTGCCGGTGGTGATGATCGTCGGCAACAACGGCATGTGGGGGCTGGAGAAGCACCCGATGCAGGCGATCTACGGCTGGGACATGGCCTGCGACCTGCAGCCGGGTTGCCGGTACGACGAGGTCGTCACGGCGCTCGGTGGTGGCGGCGAGACGGTGACGTCTCCGGACGAGATCGGACCGGCACTCGACCGTGCGTTCGCCAGCGGGGTGCCCTACCTGGTGAACGTCCTCACCGACCCCGGCGACGTCTACCCGAGGACCAGCAACCTGGCCTGACCCCAGCCGGATCCCTACTCGGGCCCAGGCACATGCCCAGCCCAGCCCAGCCCAGCCCAGCCCTGACTGTTTGCGCTGCATTCCGGAGGGGACGGGTCACCCGTTTCGCGACACAAACGGGGTGGGGCGGGTCGTCGGGTTCAGGTCTCGCAGCACTTGGCCATGAACCGGTCGACGTCGACCAGCACGCGCGTGATCTTGCCGGCGGCGACCAAACCGCCGGAGTCCGACGCCGACACGGTGAACTTGAGCCGCCGGCCCTCGATCTTCTCCAGGACCGCTTCGGCGACGACCTCCGCGCCGACCGGCGTCGGTTGGAGGTGGTCGAACTGGATGCGCATCCCGACGGTGGTCATCCCGTCGTCGAGTGCGTTCGTCAGCGCATTGCAGCACGCCTCCTCGCACAACGCCACGAGGCGGGGCGAGCCGAGCACATCGACGGTGCCCGAGCCGAGTGCCCGCGCCGTGTCGGCATCGCTGACCACCAACTTCGCATCGCCGCGCATTCCCGTGTCGAGATTCACGACGACCACGCTAACCCCCGGATCGGCGCGGCGTACACGATGCATCTGCCACCACCGTTCTGGCAGCACCGAAGGGCGGCGGACATGGCAGGGGTGTGGGCCGCACCCCTAGGCTCGTCGGGGTGATCGCCTCCGACGTCCTGGAACGTGTACTCGCCGGCGCCGTGAGCACCGGCGCCGACTTCGCGGAGGTGTACGCAGAAGACAAGCGCTCCACCTCGGCGGGCCTCGACGACGGACGTGTCGAGCAGGTCACGAGCGGCCGCGACCGCGGCGCCGGCATCCGGGTGGTCGCCGGCGAGACCACCGGGTTCGCCTACACCTCCGATCTCTCCGAGCCCGGCCTCGCAGCGGCAGCGAGTGCAGCGGCCGCAGCGGCGAGCAGGGGCGGAGGAGGCGTGCGGACGGTGGGTCTCACCGCGTCGGCGCCACATCGACCGAACACGGTCGAGCAGGATCCCGATGCGGTGGCGAAGGCCGCGAAGGTCGAACTGCTGCAGCGGATGAACGATGCTGCGCGCTCCTTCGGCCCGGAGATCGTGCAGGTGTCGGCCGGCTACGGCGACAGCCGCAAGCAGGTCCTGGTCGCGAACACCGAGGGGGTGCTGACGAACGACGAGATCGTGCGCACGCTGCTCAGGATCAGCGCCGTCGCGAACGGCGACACCGGGATGCAGACCGGCTACCAGTCGATGGGCCACACCGTCGGCTTCGAGATCTTCGACACCGTCGACGTCGAGGAGTTGGCCCGTGAGGCGGCCCGCCAGGCGATCACCAAACTCCGCGCCCGCCCGGCGCCGTCCGGGGCGATGCCGGTCGTGATCAAACACGGCACCGGGGGCGTGCTGTTCCACGAAGCGTGCGGCCACGGGCTCGAGGCCGACCACATCCAGAAGGGTGCGAGCGTCTACGCCGGAAAGGTCGGTCAGCAGGTGGCTTCGCCGCTGGTGACGCTCGTCGACGACGGCACGATGCCGGGGGAGTGGGGCACACTCGGCTTCGACGACGAGGGCCACATCACCCAGCGCAACGTGCTGATCGAGGACGGCATCCTCACCGACTACATGTGGGACTACCTGCGGTCCCGCAAGGACGGCCGCCCCCAGTCGGGCAACGGACGGCGTCAGAGCTACCAGCACCTGCCGATGGTGCGGATGACGAACACGTTCGTGCTCGACGGTCCCGACGACCCCGACGACATCGTCGCCTCGACGCCGAACGGTGTCTACGTCGCGAAGCTCGGCGGTGGCAGCGTGAACACGGCGTCGGGCGACTTCGTGTTCGGCATGACCGAGGCCTACCTGATCGAGAACGGCGAGATCACCGAACCGCTCCGCGACGGGAACCTGATCGGCAACGGGCCCAAGGTGCTCGCCGACATCGACATGCTGGCGAACGACTTCGCCATGGGCAGCCCCGGCACCTGCGGCAAGGACGGCCAGGGTGTCCCGGTCGGCGACGGCCAGCCCACCCTGCGGGTCAAGTCCCTCACCGTCGGCGGTACCGCGTGATCGGAGGTGCTCGATGAGTCGGTTCGAGAGTGAGCTGCAGGTCGTCGCCGATCGGGTGGTCGAGCGGGCCCGGGCGGGCGAGCAGATCGAGGCGTTCGTGGCCCGGGGCGGCGAGACCGAGGTGCGGGTGTACCAGGGCGACGTCGAGCACTTCGTCTCTGCGCAGAGCGAGGGCATCGGCATCCGGGTGATCCACGAGGGTCGCACGGGCTTCGCGTACGCCGGCACGCTCGACGACGCAGCGATCGCCGAGGTGCTCGCCGAGGCGCGCGACAACGTGCAGTTCGGCACCGTCGACGAGTGGGCAGCGCTCGCCGAGCCCGACGGGGTGCCGGTCACCGAGCAGTCGCTGTGGAACGACGAACTCGCCGAGTATCCGACCGACCGCAAGATCGATCTCGCCAAGGAACTCGAGAAGCTCGCGTCGGGCGCCGATGTGCGGGTGCGCGTCGACGACTCGAACTACGCCGACGCCCACGGTGAGTCGGCCGTTGCATCGACGACCGGGATCCGGATGTCCGGCCGTGAGAACGGGTGCTACGTGTCGGTCTCGACGCTCGCCGACGAGGGCGAGGGCGACAACGCCGAGACGCAGACGGGATTCGGGTTCTCGGTCGGGCGCACGCCCGACGAGTTCGACCTCGAACGCGCCGCCCGCGAGGCGGTCGACCGGGCGACCCGGCTGCTCGGCGCCACTCAACCTCCGAGCCGCCGCCTCACGGTGGTACTCGACCCCTTCGTCACCGCGCAGTTCCTCGGCGTCGTCTCGTCGACGCTCAACGGAGAGGCGGTGGTGAAGGGGCGTTCGTTGTTCCGCGACCGCCTCGGTGAGACGGTCGCCGCGGCAGGTGTGACGCTCGTCGACGATCCGACGAACCCGAAGGCCTACACGGCCACCGACGTCGACGGCGAGGGCCTTGCGGCGCGCCGCAACGTCTTGATCGCGGACGGTGTGCTGCAGCAGTTCGTCCACAACTCGTACTCGGCCCGCCGCGCCGGGACCGTCTCCACCGGCAATGCCACGCGGGGCGGCTTCGCCGGCACCCCTGGCGTCGGTGCACTGGCGCTCTCACTCGTGCCCGGCACGCGCAGCCAGGAGGAGCTGATCGCCGACGTCGACGACGGCCTCCTCGTGCAACAGATGCAGGGCCTGCATTCGGGCGTCAACCCGATCAGTGGCGACTTCTCCACCGGAGCCGCCGGGCTGCTCATCTCGAACGGCACGCTCGGAGCCCCGGCGCGCGAGGTCACGATCGCATCGACACTGCAGCGGATGCTGCTCGACATCGTCGAGATCGGTGGCGACATCGAGTGGCTGCCGATGCGCTCGGCCGGTATGAGCCTCGTGATCCGCGACGTGACGATGTCGGGGGCCTGACCCGCGATGGCCGCGCCGTCTCCGGCCGCCACCCAGCGGCACCCGCATCTCGCTGCACCGCAACCGGACGGTCGACTGCGTGTCGATCTGCACACCCACACGATGTGGAGCGGCGACTCGACGACCACCCCCGAGGAGTTCGCGGCCGCCGTCGGTGCCAGTGGGCTCGACGTCGTCTGTATCACCGACCACAACGCGATCGCCGGCGCGGTCGAGCTGCAGGACCGGCTCGATGCTCGCGTGATCGTCGGCGAAGAACTCCGAACCGCTGCCGGCGAGATCATCGGGCTGTTCCTCACCGATCGCATCCCGATGGGTGTCGGTCACCTCGACGCTGCCAAGGCGATCCGGGACCAGGGCGGTGTCGTCTACATCCCGCATCCGTTCGATCCGGTTCGCCGCAACCTGAGCGAGCCCGCGCTCTACGAGCTGGCAGAGCACGACCTGATCGACGCGGTCGAGGTGCTCAACGCGAAGACCTCGCTGACGAGCCTCAACCGTCGGGCCGCGGCGTTCGCCGCCGAGTTCGGCATCGTCGGCGGTGCGGGCAGCGACGGTCATGTTCCCGATGCGCTCGGCGCGGCGTACGTCGAGATCGACGAGTTCGAGACCCCGCTGGAGTTCCTGGCCGCGCTGGCCACGGGCGACATCGTCGGTCATCACTGGGACGAGCCCCGCCCCTGGGCGCCCCGCATCGTGCCGAGTGTGACGCCGGGAGTGTGACCCCTGGCGTCACGCCCGGTCACGGGACGTACAGCAGCGACGCGATGCCCTGGTGGGCGGCAGCGGCGACGGCCGGAGCGTCGGCGGCACCAACGGCCACGAAGACGATCTCGTCGGCGAGGTCGACCACGGTTGCCGATTCGGCGAGCACGATGCCGTCAGCGGCGACCTGCACCGGCAGGCCGATCGTGACGTTGCGGCTCAACGGGTCGGAGATCGCCACGACGAGTGTGCCGCCGTCGGCGAGGGCCGCAGGACCCGGGCGGTCAGCGATGTCGAGTTCGGTCAACACCTCACCGTCGGACACCCGTTGACGCAGGTGGGCGCCCTCGGGGAGGTCCTCCAGTGCGCCGACCGGGAGCAGCGCAACGGGGAGATCGATGGTCAGCACCACGATCGGCTCACCCGGCTCCAGCGGCGCGGCGGCGACGAGGACGCGACGAGTGTCGCCCCACGAACGACGAGCCTCGTCGAGGTCGACCACTCGCCCGCGGACGACGAGTGCGATCACCGCGGCGAGCACGGCGACGATCAGCCAGTACAACCAGGGTCGGCGGGCGAGGACGAGTCGGGCTCGGGCCGCGACGTGCATCAGTGTCTCCTCGGATCGGGGAACGATCGGAGGGAGTCGGTGCGGTCGAGGCTATCGACGCGGCTGCGCTTCAGTCGCTGGAGCTGGACGACGCCGTGCTCGCGGTGTCCGACTTCTTGGACGTCGACTCGGCCGTCGCGGACGTCGTGTCGCCGGAGCCGGAACTGCTCTTGTCGCTGGAGGTGCTCGCCGAATCGCTGGACGACGCTGCGGGCGTGGTCGACGACTTCTTGCCGCGGTTGTCGGTCTTGAAGAAGCCGGATCCCTTGAACGTGACCCCGACAGGAGTGAAGACCTTCTTGACGGGCAGGACCTCGCCGGTGTCGGGATGGGCGATCTCGGTGAGGTTGTCGTCGTGGAAGCCCTGCTGGACTTCGATGGTCTCGCCGGTGTCGACGAACTTGTAGACGTAGGTTGGCATCGAGGGAAAAAGGATATCGTCCGAGCCATGCAGGTCCGCAGCGCAGTCATTCCCGCGGCCGGTCTCGGGACGCGTTTCCTCCCGGCGACGAAGGCCGTCCCGAAGGAACTCTTCCCCATCGGCGATCGTCCCGCGATCCAGATCGTGATCGACGAGGCGCTCGGGGCGGGCATCGATCACATCGTGGTGGTCAGCAGCCGGTCGAAACCGGCGATCGACGCCTACTTCGCCCCTGACGACGAGCTGCTCGCCGCCCTCGATGCGAAGGGCAAGACCGAGCAGGCCGAACGGTTGCGGGCGATCGGACGCGATTGGCGCGTCAGCATCGTCTACCAGGACAACCCGAAGGGTCTCGGCCACGCCGTCGGATGTGCCCGCGAGGCCGTCGGCGACGAGCCGTTCGCGGTGCTGCTCCCCGACGAGCTGATGTCGAGTTCGGCAGTCCTCGCTCAGATGAACGGCGTCTGTTCCGCCACCGAGGGCAGCGTGGTGGCGGTCGTCAACGTCCCCCGGGAGCACGTCTCGTCCTACGGCGTGATCGATCCGGCGGGTGAGCTGACCCACGACGGAGTGATCCCGGTGCGCGACCTCGTCGAGAAGCCGTCGCCGGAGGAGGCCCCGAGCAACTTCATCCTCACCGGTCGCTACGTGCTGACGGCCGACGCGTGGGACGAGATCGACCGGCTGGTCCCCGGCAGCGGGGGTGAGCTGCAGCTCACCGATGCGCTGCGGGCCCAGGCGGCGCGCGCGCCGTTCCACGCCGTGGTTGCCGACGAGAGTCGCCTCGACACCGGCACGCCCCTCGGCTTCCTGACCGCGTCGATCGAGCTCGGCCTCCACGACGACGAACTCGCCGCACCGCTGCGCGAGTTCCTCCGCCACCTGCATCTCTGAGCGCAGGCCCGGTGCCACCGACTCGGTGACGGCGGTGACGGGTCGGGTCCGTCGATGCCGGCGGGGTCAGGTTCGCCGATAGCGGTCGGGGAAGATCGTGGACGAGGCCGTACTCGTCGACATCGAACCCCTCGATCGTTCCGGTGCCGAGGTCGGTGCACTCGAAGCGGCGGGCGGCTGTCCGGCGATATCGGCGTGTCACGGGGACCACGCCCAGCGTCTCCACGTCGACGCTCGCCGAGGTGACGACGAGGTCGTCTCCGATCGCGGGAAGCGCTCTCCGGATCGGCAGGGTGTGACCGAACGGCGTGCACGGCAGGTCGATCTCGGTGCAGCCGGCGAGATCGTGGCGGTGTGCTCCGTTCATCTCGCCCCAGCGGCCGGTGCCGTCGGCGCCCAGCCAGAGGTCGGGCTGGTCGAGGTCGCGGAACAGCAGGAACTGACGCACCTGCCAACTCGCCGACAGCCGCACCACGTACGTGACGGTCTCGCGGCCGACCTCGCCGGTGGCGGTCCAGCCCTCGTTCTCCCAGCGCAGTGTGAGCGTCTCGAGGTGTTCGTGGTCCCACGTGCGCCACCGGGCGGTGTACCCGTCGGCCGGGAAGGCGGTCAGCGGCGTCGTCACGGCACTCAACGCTAGGACCAGATCCGGCGTCGAGCGCCCCCAACCGGCCCTGCGGTACCGTGACCCCGTGACCCCGTTGGAAGATGCGCAGGCGTTCGTTCTGGAATCGTGCCCGCCACTCGTGCCGATCGAGGTCGACCGAACCGCGGCGCTCGGGTCGGTGCTGGCCGATGCGGTCGTCGCCGCCGAGGTCGTGCCGCCGTTCGACAACACCGCTGTCGACGGCTACGCCGTGCGTGCCGCCGACGTCGTCGATGCCCCGGTCGAGTTGGTGGTCGTCGACGAGATCGCGGCGGGGGCGGCTCCGACCCGGCCCGTCGGTCCCGGCGAGGCGATCCGGATCATGACCGGTGCGCCGGTGCCCGAGGGCGCCGACGCGATCGTGATGGTCGAGGACACCGAACGCGTCGGCGACGACGGCGTGCGGTTGTCGCGCTCGGTTCCGGTGGGCGCGTCGATCCGGCGCGCCGGCGACGACGTGCGGGTCGGTGACCGCCTGTTCGAGCCCGGCACCGTCGTCACGCCGGCCGTGGCAGCCGTGCTCGCCAGCGTCAACGCCGCGGCGGTGACGGTCTGGCCGCGTGCGCGCGTCGCGGTGCTCTCCACCGGTGACGAACTCGTCGACGACGGCTCGCCGTTGGCGCCCGGCGAGATCCGCGAGAGCAACAAGACGATGCTCGCCGCGCTGCTCGCAGAAGCGGGCTGTGACGTCGTCGACCTCGGCGTGGTGCGCGACGACGAAGTCGAACTCGAGCGGGTGCTCCGCTCGGCGGCGGACGACTGCGACGCGATCGTCACCAGCGGCGGCGTCTCGATGGGCGACTACGACGTCGTCAAGGCCGTGCTGGGCTCGATCGCCGACATGACCTGGATGCAGATCGCGATCAAGCCGGCGAAGCCGTTCGCGTTCGGCCGGCTCGACGGTGTGCCGGTGTTCGGGCTCCCGGGCAACCCGGTGAGCTCGCTGGTGAGCTTCGAACTCCTCGCCCGCCCAGCGCTCCGTCGGATGATGGGCCACACGCGGCTCACCCGTCCCAGCCTCGTCGCCGTCGCCGACGAGGCGCTCGGTCGCCAGCCCGACGGCAAGGTCCACTTCATGCGGGTCAACGGCGACTTCCGCGACGACGGCCGGTATCACGTGCGGGCCGTCGGTGCCCAGGGCAGCCACCAGCTCGCGGCGACCGCACTCGCTGATGCGATGGCGGTGGTGCCCGATGGTCCCGGCGTGCCCAGCGGCGCCGAGGTGGCCGTTCTGCTCCTGCACGGCGATTGAGCCGCCGCTAGCGTGTCGGAATGACCGGGGGCCGCGCCGACACCGAGGAGTTGATCGATCCGTTCGGTCGCCTCATCGAGGACCTGCGCATCTCGATCACCGACCGCTGCAACTTCCGCTGCACCTACTGCATGCCGGAGGAGGGGATGCAGTGGTTGCCTCGCTCGGAGGTGATGACGTTCGAGGAGATCGAACGTCTCGCGCGGATCTTCGTCGGCCGGTACGGCGTGCGCGGGATCCGGCTCACCGGTGGCGAGCCGACGGTGCGGGCACATCTGCCCGTGCTCGTCGAGAAGCTCGCGGCGATCGACGGCCCCAACGGCCCCGTCGACCTGGCGATGACCACCAACGGCGCGACGATGCGTCTCGTTGCGCAGACGTTGCGCGACGCAGGGTTGCAGCGGGTGAACGTCAGCCTCGACACGCTCGACCGGGTCAAGTTCCGTGAGATGACCCGGCGCGACGAACTCGTCCGGGTGCTCGACGGCATCGAGGCGGCGAAGGAGGCGGGGTTCGACCCGGTCAAGGTCAACGCCGTGATCGAGCGCGGCGTCAACGACGACGAGATCGTCGATCTCGCCACGTTCGGCCGGGATCGTGGCGTCGAGGTGCGCTTCATCGAGTTCATGCCGCTCGACGCCGACGGGCACTGGATGAACGACAAGGTCGTCGGCCAGGACGAGATCGTCGCGGCGATCGACACCGTGTACCCGCTCGAGCAACTCCCGGCACGCGGCGCCGCCCCGGCCGACCGGTTCCGCTATCTCGACGGTCGTGGCACGATCGGCGTGATCCCGACGGTCACCAAGCCGTTCTGCGGCGACTGCGACCGGGTGCGGCTCACGGCGGAGGGCCAGTTCCGCACCTGCCTGTTCGCCACGAAGGAGTTCGATCTGCTCGCCGCGATGCGCTCGGGTGAATCCGACGACCAACTCGCCGGCCGGATCGAAGCGGCGGTCGCCACCAAGTGGGCCGGCCACCGCATCAACCAGGTCAACTTCGTGCGCCCCGGCAAGTCGATGAGCCAGATCGGCGGCTGATCACGTCGCGAGTCCGACCCTGCTGCAAGCGCGGTCAGCGGAGGTCGGTGTAGGTGCGGAAGCGCTCGGCCACGCCGGCGTCGCCGAGGATCTCGACCGACCCGTGGTTGCGCTTCCAGAGCCACAGCACCAGATCGGCGGCGCGGCCTCTGATCGCCACGTCGCCCTTGCGGTGCTCGCGGGTGAACGTGGCCCCGGCCGGTGTCAGGTCGCTCACGAACCATTCACCGCCGACCGCCGATCGATCATCGGACCCCTCGGCCACGTGAGCGGCGGTGTCGGTGCAGTGCAGGTGGACGGTGCCGCCCACCTGCGTCACGTCGGTGGTTGCACCTCGCCCGGCGAACCAGGTGAGGTACTCGTCGATCCCATCGGCCGCGACCGCCACGGGGATGTCGTAGGGGAGTGCGACGGCGTTCGATGCGTCCCAACGGTGCACCGACGTCTCCTGCGTCATTCGACGCTCGACCCAGCGGGCGTCGCGGTTGGCGCCGGTCCAGGTCCACACCTCCTGGTCGGGTTCGGCATCGGCGAGCGCCGAGAACAGTGACGTGTGTGCCGCCATCACCCAGTCGACCAGGAAGGCGTCCGACGGTCGGGGCGACTCCTCCCAGGAACGCAGCACATCGACCGAGGTGACACGCTCGGCGACGACCCGGCCCCAGAAGTTCCAGACGCCACCGACGTGCCACGCGAGATCCCGCAGCGTCCAGCCGGGACACGACGGCACGTCCTGATCGAAGCCATGATCGGTGATGATCTCGACCAGCCGCACGGCGTCGGTGCGCAGGTGGCTGATCGCATCGTACGGCAGCGGAGGCGTGTGAGCGGGCGGATCGGTGGGGGCCAGCGGATCGGACATCGGCGCGACGGTACCCCGGCCCATGTGCGTCGCGCACGCCCGGCTAGCCTTCGGGGCCACATGAGTGATCTGTCGTTCACCCACCTCGACCCGCTCGGCCGCGCCCGGATGGTCGACGTCACCCCGAAAGAGCCCACACACCGACGCGCCGTCGCACGCTGCAAGGTCTTCATGCAGCCCGAGACCACCGCCGCGATCGCCAACCGAGAGGTGAAGAAGGGCGACGTCCTGTCGGTCGCCCGGGTGGCCGGAATCCAGGCAGCCAAACGGACCTCCGACATGATTCCGCTGTGTCATCCGCTGCTCGTCGGATCGGTGTCGGTCAACTTCGAGATCGGTGACGACTTCGTGGCGATCGAGGCCCATGTCGACACCGTCGATCGCACGGGCGTCGAGATGGAGGCCCTCCATGCGTGCAGCATCGCGGCGCTCACCGTGTACGACATGTGCAAGTCGGCCGATCGGGGAATGGTGATCGGGGAGCTCGCCCTCTGGGAGAAGACCGGTGGCCGGTCGGGCGTGTATCGACGTGCCGATGGCGTCGAGCCGGGTGCCGCCCCGTCGTGATCTGCATCGCAGCACGACCGACACCCGGTGACCGCGACGTGAGGTCGACGTGACCGACGTCGCACCGATCATTGCGTATGTCGTCACAAACGTCGTAGAATCGTCATGCGCCCGGCGGACACCGTTCGTTCCGTCGGACCTGCACCCACGATGAACGTCCGCCTCGCCCCCTCTCCGACCCGAACTCGCTGACCCATGGCTCAACTCGTCCTCCTCGTCGTCGCCGCTGCCTGGGCAGCCGTGCTGATTCCCCCGATGCTGCGTTCTCGGGTCGAGAACCGCCCGAACTCGTCGGTCACCGACTTCCGTCGTCAGCTCAACACCCTGCAGAGCACCTCCACGCCGAGCCGTGGAGCACTGCGCATGGGGCGTCCGCTGGCGCAGTCGCCATTGCAGCGCCCGGCCGCCGCCGGCCGTCCCATGCATCCGCATCATCGCCAGGCCTCGCTGCACGGTGGCGCCACCTCCACCCAGGCCCGCCCGTCGCGCACGCCCGAAACCCGTTCGTCGGCGCAGTTCCGCAGCCACGGCGACCCGAGCGGAGCGCACCATCGCCAGACCCACATGGAACGTCACGCGGCGGCGCCTCAGCGCGGGGTCGATCCCCGAGCCGACGTTCGTCGGCGCCGCACGAACGTGCTCTTCTTGTTGGTCGTGTCGACGGCGTGCACGTTGTTCCTCGCTGCCACCACATCGTCGACGGTGCTGCTCTACGTGTTCGTCCTGTCGTTCCTCGCCCTCTGCGGGTACGTCTACCTGCTGTCTCAGCTGCGCCAGCGTGAGGCCTCGGGCTGGACCAACGACTGGATCGACCGGTACTGATCGGCACGTCCCCGCTCGGCGTCCCGGCGCGATGCGAGCGCACTGTGGACCGGCGCCCGGCACCGCTACACTCCTCGGAGCCCTCGGGGCTATAGCTCAGTTGGTAGAGCGCGTCGTTCGCAATGACGAGGTCAAGGGTTCGATTCCCTTTAGCTCCACTTCGAAAGCCCGAGCCGAGCGGCTCGGGCTTTTCGCTACCTTGGCGGCCGATGACACACCCTCACGGACATCCGCTCGAACAGCCCGCCGATCTGCCCGATCACGTGGTCGAGAACCGTCGGCACTGGGACGCGAACGCTCCGCAGTGGGTCGCGGGCGGCGAACACAACTGGGCACGGCAGGAGCCCGAGTGGGGCATCTGGGGGATCCCGAACAGCGAGCTCGCCCTGCTGCCCGACGACCTGAGCGGGCTGAGGGCGATCGAGCTCGGCTGCGGTACCGGCTACGTCAGCGCCTGGATGCGACGGCGCGGGGCGATCGTCTACGCGATCGACAACTCCGAGCAGCAGCTGGCGACCGCCCGGCGACTCGCGACGCTCCACGGCCTCGACGACATCGAGTGGGTACACGGCAACGCCGAGACCGTCGATCAGCCCGACGCCAGCTTCGATTTCGCGATCAGCGAGTACGGCGCGGCGATCTGGTGCGACCCGCACGTCTGGATCCCCGAGGCGCATCGGCTGTTGCGGCCGGGAGGCCGCCTCGCCTTCCTCGGGAACCATCCGCTCGGCATGGTGTGCACGTCACCGACCGGCGATGCCCCCGCCGGGCTCACCCTCGAACGCGACTACTTCGGGCTCGGCCGGCTCGACTGGACCAACGCGCTCGACGACCCCGGTGGCATCGAGTTCAACATGGAGATCTCGTCGTGGCTGCGTCTGTTCCGCACGACGGGCTTCGACGTGATCGACTACCTCGAGATCCAGGCGCCACCCACCGCCGAGGGGTTGAAGTACTGGGTCGAGGCCGACTGGGCGAAGCGCTTCCCCGCCGAACAGGCGTGGATCCTCACCAAACGCTGACGTCGACCTCGACCACCGTTCGTCAGGCGACCGGGACGGCGTAGACCACGATGTTCTCGCGGTAGCGGCGGATCTCGGGGTTGTAGTCGCCGCCGCAGGTGATCAGCACCAGTTCCTCCGGCCCGGTGTTGCGCCACAGCCGTTCGCGCGGGAGTTCGAGCTTGCCGTACACCGCACGCTCGACCACTTCGTACCGCCGCAGCGAGCCGTCGTCGAGAGCGACCTCGATCTGCGATCCGGGCTCGACCGTCCCGAGCCGGGCGAACGGGCCGGCGGTGCGGTTCCACGACACGTGGGCGGCCAACACGGTCGCGCCGGGCTGGCCGGCGGTGGCGCCGTACCGGTACCACCCGATCTCGGTTTCGTCGGGGATCTCCATCTGCCCGTCGGGTTCGAGCCCGATCGCGCGGACCGGGTAGCGGGCGACGTCGATCGTGTCGATCTGGATCCCGACCGGTCGGGCACGGGGTGCTCGCTCTTCGGGAATGGCGCTGAAGCGCTCGCCGACCAGTGCGGCGAGCGGCGAGAGTGCTTCGTCGTCGGGTACTTCGGCGCCGCCGTCGGCGGGCTCGAGGGCTGGCGCCTCGGGTTCCGTCGTGCGAGGGGGAACCGTCGAGGGGGCCACCGATGCGGTGGCCCCCTCGACGTCCAGAACGACGTCGTCGCCGCCCCCTCGGGTGGCGAAGCCGGCCAGTGCCAGCCCGCCACCGACGAGGAGTGCGGCGACGATGAGGACCGTGAGCAACCGTCGTGAAGGGGAGGGAAAGCGACGGTCGTTCACGGGATCAGTGTGGACTCAGGCCTCGACGGTGCGACGACGCAGCACCATGGCGCCGCCGGCGAGGGCGAACAGGCCCAGGGCGCCGGCGAACAGCGTCAGCGAGTTCGAGGTCGAGCCGACTTCGCCACCGGTGTTGACGGCGGTCGGGGCCGGGGTGCCGTCACCAGCGGCGCTGGAACCTGCCGACTCGAGCACGATCGTCTGGGTGTTGAACGTGAACGTGTCGTCGGCGAGTGACCCGACGGCGTACACGGTCAGGTTCTCGCCCGACACGACCGAGACGGTCGGGACCGGAGCGATCGGGTCGCCGCCGGTCGGAGCGATCTGTGCACCTGCGATCTCGCCGGCGGGGAGCTCGAGGCTCTGCGCCTCACCGTTGGAGAGGTTCTCCACCGGGCGGGCGTCGCCGAGCACGACGTCGACCGCCGGCGCTGCGGCGACGTGGACCACGGTCAGACGACCCGAGCCGTCGGCGACGGCCGCCGTGTCGTTCTCGAACGGGGTGAGCGTCGGCGTGCCCTCGGCATCGAGGTGCGCCACGACCGTCCAGTTGCCCGAGGCCGGGACCGCGAACTCGGCCACCGGGCCGATGGCGACGTCTTCGGTGCCGGCGACGCGGACTTCGAGGTTGGTGAGGGTCTGGCCTGCGAACGAGCTCAGATCCTGCATGTCGCCGGGCTCGAAGCCCGGAATGACGACGGCGCCGTCGACCGCGACGTCGACGGTCACGCCAGGGATGCCGTGGAGCAGCATGATGCTGACCGGCTCCTGGGCGGAGGACGCACCTGCCGGCACGGCGATCAGGGCAGCGGCTGCGGCCGCGACGCCTGCGAGGAACTTCTTCATTGCACGGTCCTTTCGGATCACGACCGTGGGGCTCTCCCACCGTCGCTCTGTCTACGTAGCCGGTCGGAGGCCGGATGGGGATTTCGTGCTGAATGGCAGATCGCGTGGCGCGACTCAGCCGTACATCGCCGCCAGCACGGCGGTGGCTTCGTCGAGGATCGCCTGATCGGACGACGAGGCCAGTTGTGCGGCGGTGCGCCCGGCGATCAGGGCGACGAGCACGGGCTGGCCGAGCACCGGGAGGAGGTTGACCCACTCGACCATCCGCTCCTCGTCGGCGCGGGCGTAGCCGAGGTACTGCGCCGTCTCGTCCCAGAAGGGTTGATCGAACCGCACGGCGACCTTCTCCAGGATGCCCATGCCGAGCCGATCGATTGCGCCCTGATTGGTCGCCGGGAGCGGTGGATCGAAGGTGATGTCGCCGGCCTGCAACACACCCAGCGGCACCGTCACGACCACGCGGTCCGCGTCGAGTGCCTCACCGCTGTCGAGCAGGATCTCGACGCCGTCGGTGCCGTAGCGCACACGTCGCACGATCGCCGACGTCCTGATCGGCGCGGCGGCGGCGAGCGGTGCGAGGAGCTGCAACATGCCCGCTGGGAGGAGGCCGTCACCGCCGCCGAACTCGTCGCCCTCGTCGACAGCGGCGAGTGGGAGTTCGCGGATGTCGACGCCGAACTCGTGCTCCAGCTCCACGGCGACCACGTACAGCAGCACGTCACGCTCGCGATCGGTGAGCGACTCCTCGGCCGTTTCGAGCACGTCGCCGATCGAGCGGCCTTGTCCTGCCACTTCCAGGAACGAGGCGAGTCGGCGCTCGGCGCCCTCCAGCTCCTCGTCGCTGATCGGCTCGCCGCCCACACCCCGCACGACGACGGAGTCGAAGTCGGCGGGGAACCAGTCGACGTCGGCCGTGGCGGCGAGTTCGGCGAGTGGGTTGCCGTCGACCCCGTGGATCCACGAGGCGCCGAGATCGACCGGGGCGCCGCCGAGCGTGCGGGTGTGGACGCGCCCACCGATTCGATCGCGGGCTTCGACGACCACGACGTCGTGGCCGGTCTCGCTGAGGTCGTGCGCGGCTGCGAGACCGGCCGCACCGGCGCCGATGACCACCACGCGCGTCGCGCTGCCGTCACTTGCCCGGTCGACTCGCCGTGCCACAGCCGCACCTTCGAGCAGCGCCCCGTGGACGGTCGACGGAAACGACCGCGACGTCGCCTCACCGGCGAAGTACACACGGTCGGCCACGTCGGCGCGCAGCTCGTCACGGTCGGATGCCGACGATCCGTGGGCGAGATAGCTGTAGGAACCGCGGGCGAACGGATCACTCGACCAGCGGGTGATGAGGGCGTTGGTGGGTCGGTTCGGCAGACCGGGGCGTACGCCGAGCGCCGGTGTGCTCGTCGTCGTCTTCGCTGCGTCGCCACATGCGGCGAGCGTCAACGCCGCGCCACTCATGCGGAGGAACTGGCGACGGTCCACACCCAACCGTACGTCTGCGATCGACGTCGGTGGACGTGACGTTCGACTCAGCCGGTGAGGAACTCGGCGAACGATGCCGCCTCGCGACTGCGCACCGCGGTGTTGACGCGCTGGCGCTCCAGGACCTGATCGAGGGTCTTCGCCGCTTGTTCGATCGGGTGGTCGGCGAAGAAGCTCGCCGTGTCGTCGACGAGTTCGGGTGTGTTGAGCAGTCGCACGGTGTCGACCATCCGGCCGATGGTGTTGCTCGGGAACCGCTCGTTCGCCTCTGCCCAGTGGTCGCGCACGAACGCCCACGCAGCGGCGCCGTGGCGACGGTTGGCGATCGCAAGTCGGAGGAGGAAGGGTGCGTTCTGGGACTTGACCGCACTGCTCATGGCGAACTCGCAGGTCTCCAGGAGCAGCGCCTCGTCGTCGAACTCGGCCAGCGCATACAGCTGGCGCAGCTGGTCCTGTGGCGTGGCACCGTGTCGGAACCCGTCACGGAGACGGGCGTAGGTGCGGGCGTCGCCGGTGGCAGCGACGACGCTGGTGGCCGCGGCGGTCAGCTCGGGATCGACGGAGGTGGGGTCATTGGTCGCGTCGTCGAAGAGCTCCCGACAGCGCGCCTGGATCCCGATGTCACCGCCGAGGACACCGACCGCTCCGACGAGCAGGCCGCGCAGTTTCGCCGTGAGGTCGGACTCGCCGGCCATCGGCTCGCCCAGATCGGCCAGCGCCGGCGCGGCAAGGGTTCGGACACGGGTGCGGAACGCCTCGAGGGCCGGGCCGTCGTCGAGCAGACGGCTCAGCCCGCGCAACGCGATGACGATCGCCTGCCACACCGCGTGGTCACGTTCGCCCTCGAACGCCTCGAGGAAGCTCAACAGCTCCGACGCGGAGAGATCGCCGGCAACCGTGGCCGCCCATGCATCGTCGACGAGGTCGTACCGCTCGAGCGTCGACATCTCGGCGAGCGCGTCGGTGTCGAGCCGCGAGCGGAGCGTGTCGTCGTAGTCGACCCGGAAGTAGCCGCTCCCGCCGGCGTTGACCACGACCGAGCCGTCGGGGTCGGCGAGCGGCAGGGGCGCTGCGGTCTCGGCTCCGTCGAGCAGCACCGTGGTGACGATGCCGCCGTTGCGTACGTGCACGGGGATCGCCCACACGCTGCTGCTCGTCTCGGCGTCCGCATCGGCCTCCGGTGGGCGCGCGCTGAAGCGGAACCGTCGTTGGGTGAGGCGCAGCGAGGGCACGCCGTCGTCGTCGACGATCGAGGCCTGCACGAGCGGATAGCCCGGTTGCCAGATCCACGAGTCCATGATTCGGCGGACCGGTTCGCCCGAGGTCTCCTCGATCGCGTCCCAGAGGTCGTTCGTCTCGGTGTTGCCGTACGAGTGCGTCCGCAGGTAGTGGCTGACGCCGGCGCGGAACTCCTCCTCGCCGAGGTACTGCTCCAGCATGCGCAGCAGCGAGCCGCCCTTCTGGTACGTGAGCACGTCGAACATGCCGTCCGCGTCGGCGGGTGAGCGGACGTCGAACTCCACCGAGCGGGTGTTGACGAGCGAGTCGGTGTCGAATGCGAGGGTACGTTCGACGCCGAAGGAGGTCCACCGTTCCCAGTCGGGTCGGTAGGCCTCGCACGCAGCCACCTCCATGAACGTGGCGAAGGCCTCGTTGAGCCAGATGCCGTTCCACCAGCGCATCGTCACCAGGTCGCCGAACCACATGTGAGCCAACTCGTGGGCGATGACGTCGACCACCATCTGGCGTTCGAACTGGGTACTGGTGGCGGGATCGACCAGCAGGAGGCTCTCGCGGAACGTGATGCATCCGAGGTTCTCCATGGCGCCGGCAGCGAAGTCCGGCAGGGCGATGAGGTCGACCTTGTCGCCCGGGTACGCAATGCCGTAGTACTCCTGGAACCAGCGCAGACAGAAGGCGCCGACATCGAGGCCGAGCGCGGTGAGGTGGCCCTTGCCGGGGACGTGGACGACGCGAAGCGGAATGCCATCGACGTCGACGGTCTCGGTCGTTTCGAGGCGCCCGACGACGAACGCGACGAGATACGAGCTCATCTTCATCGTGTCGGCGAAGCGGATGACCGAACGCCCGTCGGCGGTCGCGCGGTCGATCTCGGGCCCGTTCGAGATCGCGGTCAGCTCGTCGGCCACGTCGAGCGTGATGGCGAACACCGCCTTGTACTCCGGTTCATCCCAGCAGGGAAAGGCGCGACGGCAGTCGGTGGCCTGCATCTGAGTGGTGGCGATCACGTGATCGGTGCCGTCATCGTCGGTGTACGTGCTGCGGTAGAAGCCACGCAGTCTGTCGTTGATGACGCCGACGAATTCGATCGTCAACCGGCTCGCACCGGCGGTGATCTCCGACGCCGCCGTGACGACGAGGCGTTCGGTGTCGGCCAGCAGCTCCCAGGTGGCGTCGGCGCCGTCGACCGTGCACGAGACGATCTCGAGCTCGGCGGCGTTGAGCACGAGCGTCTGTGTGGCGGCGGCGACCGTGAGATCGATCGTGACGATGCCGGTGAACGACGCATCGTCGAGATCCGGCCGCAGCCGGACCTCGTAGCGAGTTGGTTCGACTCCGCTCGGGAGCCGGAACGGGTCGAGCCCCTCCGGATCGGGTGCGTGCAGGTCCCCGGAGGTCACGGCCATCGGGGGGATGGTACCGGTAGCGTGGCTACCCGTGCCCGACCTGACACGAAGGTTCTCGACCCGATCGAGTGACGACCCGACTCGGACCACTCGGTTCGACGTGGTGGGGATCGGCAACGCCCTCGTCGACGTCATCGCTCCGGCTGACGAGGAGTTCCTCCTCCGCCACGAGCTCGTGAAGGGCTCGATGACGCTGATCGAGACCGAACGGGCCGTCGAGCTCTACGGGGCGCTCGATCGTGCCGTGGAGATGAGTGGTGGATCGGCAGCCAACACCGTGTGCGGCATCGCCAGCCTCGGAGGACGGGCGGCCTACATCGGCAAGGTCAACGGCGACGACCTCGGCGACGTGTTCGGCCACGACATGCGCGCCGTCGGCGTGACGTTCCACCGTCCCCCCGGCGAGCACGGTACGCCGACGGGTCGATGCGTGATCGTGGTGACCCCCGACGCCGAACGCACGATGAACACCTACCTCGGTGTGTCGAGCCTGCTGAGCGTCGACGACCTCGACGAGTCGGTCGTCGCCGACTCCGAGGTGCTGTACATGGAGGGGTACCTGTTCGACCGCGACGATGCCAAGGCCGCCTTCCGGCACGCCGCCGAGGTCGCCCACGCCAACGACCGGATGGTGTCGCTCACGCTGTCGGACTCGTTCTGTGTCGATCGCCATCGCGCCGACTTCCGAGCGCTGGTCCAGGATCGTGTCGACCTGCTGTTCGGCAACCATGACGAGCTGCTCTCGCTGTACGAACTCGACTCGTTCGACGCCGCAGTGGCAACACTGCGTGACGAGTGCGAGTTCGCGGCGATCACCGTCGGGGCGAAGGGGTGCGTGATCGTGACCCCCGACGAGTTGCTGGAGGTGCCCGCCGTGCCGGTCGACAAGGTGATCGACACCACCGGCGCCGGGGATCTGTTCGCCGCCGGCTTCCTTCACGGCCTGACCTCCGGTCGCGACCTCGAGACGTGTGGCTACTACGGAGCGGTAGCGGCGGCCGAGGTGATCAGCCATGTGGGGCCACGCCCGCTCGTCGAGCTGCGTAGCCTGATCGGCGATGGGTGAACACGAACCGGTCAGCACGAATCCCGACGGCTCCGCGCAGCAGTTGTTGACGACAGCGCAGGCGTGGCTCGCCGCCGAGCCGGACGCCGATCTCCGTGATGAACTCGGCGCACTGATCCTGGCCGCCGAGCGGGGCGACGCCTCGGGCCTGGCCGAACGATTCGACGGCCGGCTGCAGTTCGGCACCGCCGGTCTGCGCGCCGCTGTCGCCGCGGGCTCGATGCGCATGAACCGCCTCGTCGTGCGCCAGGCCGCAGCGGGCCTCGGCCGGTGGCTGCTCGACCGCGAGGCCGACGGCACGATCCCCGATGCGGCCCGGCGCGGTGTGGTGATCGCTCACGACGCACGGCGCAAGAGCGATCTGTTCGCCGACGACACCGCTCGCGTGCTCGCGGCGATGGGCATCCGCTCGATGCTGCATCCCGGCGTGCAGCCGACCCCGGTGTTGGCGTGGTCGATCACCGGGATCGGCGCTGCGGCCGGCGTCGTGGTCACGGCGTCGCACAACCCGCCCGCCGACAACGGATACAAGGTCTACCTCGACACCGGCTCGCAGATCGTCTCGCCGATCGACAGCGAGATCTCGACCTGCATCGCCCAGTTCGATCCGCTCACGGTGAATCTCGCCGATTCGAGCGACGCGCTGATCGAGCGGCTCGACGACACGTGGGTCGATCGCTACGTCGAGTTCGTGCCGACGGTGCGTCTGCGCCCCGAGGTGCCGGGCGTACCGGTGGCGTACACGGCGATGCACGGCGTCGGCGGCGCGGTGGTGCTGCGGGCGTTCGAGGCGGCGGGTCTCCCCGCGCCGTTCGTGGTGGCGGCACAGCAGGAGCCCGACGGGACGTTCCCGACGGTGTCGTTCCCGAACCCCGAGGAGCCGGGGGCGATGGACCTCTTGCTCGCCGAGGCCCAGGGGTGCGGCGCGAAGGTGGCGCTGGCGAACGATCCTGACGCTGACCGGCTCGGGGCCGCGATCCCTCAGGCTGACGGTTCGTGGCGCCGTTTGAGCGGCGATGAGATCGGTTGGCTCTTCGCCGACTACATCCTGGCCAACACCTCGGGCGACGACCGGCTCGTGGTGACCACGCTGGTGTCGTCATCGCTGCTCGCCCGGATGGCCGAGGCTGCGGGCGTGCACAGCGAAGAGACGTTCACCGGCTTCAAGTACATCGGCAAGATCGCCACGGAGCGGCCTGATCTGCGACTGATGCTCGGCTACGAGCAGGCACTCGGCTACCTGGTGGCGCCCCGCCCGCTCGACAAGGACGGCATCACTGCTGCGGTGTTGATGGCCGAGATCGCTGCCGTCGCCGAGTCGGAGGGTCAGACGCTGCAGGATCGTCTCGATTCGATTGCCGATCGGTTCGGCCGCTACGTGACGGCCGAGCGATCGGTCAAGATGCCGCCCACCGATGGTGCTGCGTGGGTCGCGGCGATCGAAGCCGACCCGCCGACCGAGGTCGGTGGCCGAGCGGTCACGTCGGTGACGTCGTATCCCGAGGCGAACCTGGTGCGTCTGATGCTCGACGGCGGCGTCCGCCTCCAGATCCGTCCCAGCGGCACCGAGCCCAAGGTCAAGCTCTACGCCGAAGCCGTCGACCTCGCCCCCGACGTCCTCGAGCAACTGCTGTCTGCCGTTACATCTGGGGTCTGACCCCAGATGTAACGGCCCGGCCTGCGAGCGAAAGCGTGCGCTCGACGGCGGTGCTGATCTCACTCCGCCGGACGGCTGCGGTTCTGGCCCGCGAGACGGCTGTCCGATAGGCGCCGCGGGACGGAATGCCGAGGGCGCTTGCCGCGACCTCCGGGTCGAATCCGCCCAGCCGGTCGAGCACGGCCAGTGTCGCCATCCGCACGGTCGTCACGAGATCGGTATCGGTTGTGGTCGTGACTTCCACGAGCACGAGGCGCACCGCATCGCGGAGCCACTCGATCGTCGCCCGGTCGCGCGCACACGAGCCCGAGGCATCGGCGGACCGAACGAATCGGTCGAAAGCGTCGGAATCGCCACCGAATCTGTCGAGCACGAAATCGGTCTCCAGCCACGGTGGGCACGATCGGAGTCCGAGGTAGGTGCGATGGCTCGACCAGCGGAACTCGGCGACGTCGTCGATGCCGCCGATGTCGAGGGGGTTGCGATGGATGTATCGGCACGCATTGATCACATGTGCCTCGTCGGTGATCAGCCGGGAGTGGAACCGCCCACGGAACAGCGCACCGTCCCGACCATGACGATCGTTCAGGTGCCTCGTGTAGATCGACGAGAACCGTTGCATCGCGACGGACAGCCCAGCCGACGGGCAGTTCACGAGAAGATGGAAGTGGTTGTCCATCAGGCAGTACGCATGCACCACGATCCCGAAGCGCTCGTACATGTCGGCGAGTTGCTGCCCGAAGGACGTGCGGTCGTTGTCGTCGACGAAGATGTTGTCTCTGCTGGCTCCGCGGTTCATCAGGTGGTGCCAGCCGTTCATCGGATCGCTTCGCAGTGGCCGTGCCATTGCCCGATCATGAACGACGGGTGTTACATCTGGGGTCTGACCCCAGATGTAACACCTACGCGGGGGTGCCGAACTGGCGGTCGCCGGCGTCGCCGAGGCCGGGGACGATGAAGGCGTGCTCGTCGAGATGGTCGTCGATCGCCGCGGTGACGAGACGGATCGACAGCCCGGCATCCTCGAGCGCCTGGATGCCCTCGGGCGCGGCGAGCGCGCACACGACCGTGATCGGCGTCGGCGCGCCACGGGTGAGCAACAGCTCGACGGCGCTGATCAACGACCCGCCGGTGGCCAGCATCGGGTCGAGCACGATCACCTGCCGACCGGCCAATGATTCGGGGAGCTTGTTGACGTAGGGCTCGGGCTGGTGCGTCTGCTCGTTGCGGGCCATGCCGATGAATCCGATGTCGGCGTTGGGCAGCAGTTCCTGCGCCGGGCCGACGAAGCCGAGGCCCGCCCGAAGGATCGGCACGACGACCGGCTGCACTGCGATGCGCCTCGCCGGTGCGGTGGTCAGCGGTGTCTCGACGGTGCCGTCGACGGTCGGCAGGTTCTTCGTCGCCTCCGCGATCAGCAGCCCACCGATCCGCTCCAGGTTCTGGCGGAACAGCGCGTTGGGCGTGTCACGGTCGCGGATCCGAGCGAGCGCGTCGGTGCAGACCGGGTGGTCGACGAGGGTCGTCTCGACGGCCATCTCAGGCAGCTCCGAGCGACAGTTCGGACTTGAGGATCGAGTAGCGGGGTTTGATCACGCCGTTGATCAGCTTCAACCGTTCCGGGAACGGAGCGAACGAGGACTTCATGGCGTTGACGGTCAGCCACTCGAAGTCGTCGAGGCCCCAGCCGAACGCCTCGGCGAGCTTCTGCATCTCCTTGGTCATCGAGGTGTTCGACATCAGCCGGTTGTCGGTGTTGACCGTGACCCGGAACCGGAGACGGCGGAGCATGCCGATCGGATGGTCGGCGATCGATTCCACGACACCGGTGTTGACGTTCGACGTCGGACAGAGTTCCAACGGGATGCGCCGGTCGCGGATGTAGGTGGCGAGCCGACCGAGGTGTTCCGAGCCGAGGCCGGTGCCCGGATCGATGTCGTCGACGATCCGCACTCCGTGGCCCAACCGTTCGGCGCCGCAGAACTGCACCGCTTCCCAGATCGACGGCAGTCCGAACGCCTCGCCGGCGTGGATGGTCGAGTGGAAGTTCTCGCGGTTGACGTACTGGAAGGCGTCGAGATGTCGCGACGGTGGGTATCCGGCCTCTGCGCCGGCGATGTCGAATCCGACGACGCCCTCGTCGCGGTATCGGACGGCGAGTTCGGCGATCTCGAGACTCCGCGCTGCGGTGCGCATCGCCGACGCGATCGCATAGATCGTCAGGTCGGTGTCGGCCGACCCGCGACGGAAGCCGGCGAGCACCGCCTCCATCACCTCGTCGAGCGTCAGTCCCTTCTCGGTGCTCAGCTCGGGAGCGAAACGCACTTCGGCGTAGACGACGTTGTCGGTGGCGAGGTCCTGTGCACACTCGTACGCGACGCGCTCGATCGCGTCGCGATCCTGCATCACCCCGACGGTGTGGGCGAACGTCTCCAGGTAGAGCACGAGGTCGTTGCGCTTGGCCCCTCGGTTGAACCAGGTGGCGAGGTCGTCGACGTCGGTGGTCGGGAGGCCGGAGTAGCCGTACTCCTGCGCGAGCTCGATGACGGTGCGGGGGCGGACCCCGCCGTCGAGGTGGTCGTGGAGCAGCGCCTTGGGTGCCCGCTGGATCAGTTCGGCCAATGACATGGCCACACGCTACCGACCGATGCGCTGGTGGTTCAGGGAGCGGTGGCGAGTGGTCGCAGCGGCAGCATGTCGGCGGGCCGCTGGAGCCAGTTCCAGTCCGGGTAGTCGGCCTCGGCGGAGATGCAGTGCAGCGAGTAGGCGTGGCGGCTCACACCCGAGCGGTTGACGCCGCTCCAGTGGGGGAGGCGCCCGTCGAGCACGACCATCGTTCCTGCGCTGACTTCGAGTGGTACGAGCGTGTCGCCGTCGGGCGGTGGTGCCGGCATCGGTGTGTCGTCGAGCGGTGCGAACACGGTGCCGTTGCCGGCGGCGTTGCGCCTGAACACCTGGCGCAGCGGTCCGCGGTGGCCGCCGGGTTCGGCCCACAGGCACCCGTTGTCGAGCGTGGCGTCCTCGATCGCGAACCAGAATCCGGTCACCGTGATCGGGTCGGTGTAGAGGAACGTGCCGTCCTGGTGGCAGCCGACCTCTCCGCCGATTCTCGGCTGCTTGAAGATGTACATCGACTGCAGGGCGAGGGCGTCGGCCAGTCCGATGTCGGCGGCGACCGCGGCGATGTCCGGGTTGTAGGCGAAATGCTCGAACTCGTCGTCGAGGTCGTGCTGGGCGTGGCCGATCTTGTTGATGCTCAGTTCCTTGGCCTGCGTGAGTTCGCCGTCGGGACCGAACGCCTCCTCCTCGAAGAAGCACCAGGTGGTCGATCCGCTCGCAAGGAACTCACCATTGGAGGTCCGCTCCTGCTCGTTGGTGGTGAACACCGACCGCTCGTCGCTCGGCTCCCACGCCTCGACGATCTCGAGCGCCCGCGACCGCAGCCGTTGGCATGCCTCGATCGACACGAAGTCGGGCAGGACGAGGAACCCGTCACGGCGATACGACTCGACCTGCTCGGGGCTCAACACACTCCGATCGTACCGCTCGCCGTGCTGCGTCTGGGGTCTGACGCCAGATGTGACGGTCAGTCGGAGACGGTGACGGTTGCGACCATGTCGGTGTGCAGGGCGCAGAAGAGCGAGTAGACGCCCGGCTCGTCGAAGGTGACCGCGTAGTTCGTGCCGGGCGCCATCAGCCCGGAGTCGAAGTCGTCGAGCGCAGGATCGGTCGGCGTGCCCGCAGTGACGGTGTGCGGCACCGCGTCGACGTTGTTGAAGAACACGGGCTGACCGACGCTGACGTCGAGGTCGCCGTTGTAGAGGAAGTCGCTGATCAACGACTGCTTGGCGCCCTCGGGGAAGTCGGAGCCACGGACCTCGCGGGACTCGAGGATCGCCTCGGCATCGGCGAACGGGGCGATCGTCGAGTTCCACATGCCGAACACGCCGAGCTGGTTGTCGTGCAACGGGTCGACCCACGCGTGGATCATCCAACCGAGGGCAGCGGAGAAGTTGCCGCCCGCCGCCTCGCACTCGCTTCGCGGCACGAACGTGTCGCGGCCCTGTGCGTTGCCTCGGCACAGGTTGTAGTGGATGTGCCAGTTGTCGAGCGGGCCGGCGAACGTCTCGGGGTGGGTGGTGCCGATCACCGACGGCGGGATGATGAACGACGTCCCGACGAGCTCCATCGGTTCGCCCTGCCACACCCCGTCGACGCACTGGCCGACGGGTCCGTCGGCGACCTCACCGCTGGCGAGCGCGTACAGGAGGATCTCGGGCCGGGCGGGGTCGAACCCGTCACCCAACCACTGCGGTTGGTAGAAGTGCGACCCCATGTTCGCTGTCTGGATCCGGTCGCTGACGAACCCCTCGGCGCACGCCGAGTCGACGTCACGGTGTGCCTCTGCGAACGCGTTGAGCGTGTCGAGCTGACCGACGAGCGCGGCCAGTTCCTCCGGCGTCATCGCCAACTCCTGCGGGATCGGCGCACCGGACGAGGCGAGTTCCTTCAGCTCGAGGTACGAGCAGGGGAGCGCTTCGTCCTGGCAGCGCACCGTGCCCTCCAACGGACCCTCGACGAGTGTCGGCACGACCCCCTCGGAGTGCTCGCGGAACACATAGCGGCTGTAGCCGGGGGCGCCGCCCGCCGCGAAGGTCAATCCGGCGGGGAACTGCGCGTCGGCGCCGGCCTGGTCGAACGCTGCCGCCTGCGCCACGTACTCGTTCACCTGCTCGATCGTGCGAGCTTCGGCGGGGTCGATCGTGGTCGTGGGCGCCTCGGTCGTCGCCGACGTGTCGGCCGTGCTCGGCACCGGATCGGACGGTGGGGCAGCGTCGTCAACGGAGGAGCATGCGCCGAGGGCGACGCCGACGATCAGCGCAAGTGCCATCACGTGGCGGTGTCTGCCCGTTGTCGGGGCAGAGACAGGTGTCGTCCTCGGCATCGTCGGCTCCCCCGCAATCGTTCCTCCCGGTCGACAGTAGCCTCGACCCGCATGGAACTGACCGTCCTGGGCAACACCGTCCGCCACCCGATCGAACACGTGGAAGTGTTCCCGGCGCCGCCGCACCTCGCGAGCGTGACGTTCCGCAACGACGAACTCGGTTCGATCTGTCCGGTGACGGAGCAGCCCGACCTGTCGATGGTGACGATCGACTACGAACCCGACGAGTGGTGCGTCGAGTCGAAGAGCCTGAAGCTCTACCTCTGGGGGTTCCGCGACCGCGCGGTGTTCGCCGAGGCGCTGGCATCGGAGATCGCCCAGGAGATCATGCGTTCGGCGCAGCCGGCACGTGTGGTCGTGAGGCTCACACAGCGTCCGCGGGGTGGGATCGAGGTCGAGGCGGTCGCCGAACTCGTTCGCTCTCCGTGACGCGGCCAGACGCCACGGCGCCGGCCGGGGTGCGACGCGTCACTTCGACGGCGTGTACGGCTGACCCTCTGCTGCCGGTGCCACAGCTCGACCCAGCGCGCCTGCGACGACGATCAGTGTGACGAAGAACGGGAGGCTCTGGAAGAACTCGCTCGGAATGGCGAAATTGCCGATCTGGACGTTGAGGAACTGCAGCCGTGAACCGAGCGCGCGGGCGAAGCCGAACAGCAACGCGCCGCCGAATGCGCCGAAGGGGGTCCACTTGCCGAAGATCATGGCGGCAAGAGCGATGAAGCCGGCCGAGTTCGTCATGTTGTCCTCGAAGCCGGACTGGGCCTCCATGGAGAACCAGGCGCCGGCGAGGCCGGCGATGCAGCCACCGAGAATCACCGACTGGTAGCGGGTGAGGATCACGCGGATCCCGAGCGTCTCCGCGGCGTGTGGATTCTCGCCACACGAACGGACTCGCAGGCCCCAGGGCGTCCGATACATGACCAGCCACGTGAGGAAGACGGTCAGGTACATCGCGAAGTGCAGCGGGCCACCGGTGAACAGCGTGTGGCCGACGATCGGGATCTTCGAGAGCAGCGGGATGCCGATCTCCGAGGTGGCCACACCCTTGCTGTTGCCGCTGGGAACGATGACCTCGGAGCGCAAGAAGCCCGTCAACCCGAGGGCGAACAGGTTGATGACCACGCCGGCGATGATCTGATTGATCTGGTACTTGATCGACAACACGGCGAGCAGCGAAGCCAGGAGTCCACCCGTCAGGACGGCGACGAGGATCGACACCCACAGCCAAGTCGAACTGGTCGCCGAACCCATCACGGCGTAAATCATGAATCCCACACCGGCAGAGCCGAGCATCATCCCCTCGATGCCGATGTTGACGATGCCGACGTGCTCCGACCACAGTCCGGTCATCGCACCGAGAGCGATGGGCGTCGCCAGCAGCAGGGACTCGTCGAAGAGGTTCGTCACGTTCGTGCCCGGCGCGTCCGAGAGGGCCAGACCGAGGGCGAGGATCAGCGGGATCGCGAGGGCGCCGGCGATCAGCTGCGCGATCACCGAATAGCGATCGAAGCGGCGCGGCAGGAAGCTGAGCCCGGCGGTGATGATGTAGAACATGCCGATCGCGGTGACGACCACGACCGGGTTGAAGCTCACCTCGAGCGCGTCGGGTGGAGGTTCGAAGGCGATCGACTTGGTCTCGCTCGAGAGGTTGGGTGCGACCGCCAGCCAGAGCGCGAGCCCGATCAGCCCGAGCAGGCCGCCGACGATCTGGCGTCGCCCGAGTCGCCTCGAGATCGCCAACTCCTCGTTGAGCCCGGTCCCGACGAGCCGACCCGGAAGCGGAGCGCCCATCTCGTTGCTCATGTACTGCTCCATCCAGCCGACCCGGTGGCGAGGCGGCTCGATCCCTCGCCCTTCATCCGGAACACCCATCTCACGATGGCGTCAGCGGCCACGAACAGCAGGATCAGCGACTGGATGATGCGCACGACGTCGATCGAGACGCCCGCCTCCTGCTGCATCAAGGGAGCACCGGAGAGCAACGAGCCCCACAGCAGCGCCGCGGGAATGATGCCCAATGGATTGGTCCGTGCGAGCAAAGCGATCGCGATGCCGTCGAACCCGATGAACGCGAAGGTTCCGGGCTGGAAGAATCCGTTCGTGCCGGCGACCTCTGACGCCGCAGCGATGCCAGCGAATCCACCCGACAACACCATTGCCAGCACGATGATCCGGTTGACGCTGATCCCTGCGTACCGGGCGGCGTGAGGGTTGGTGCCGACCGTGATGACTTCGAGGCCGAAGGTGGTGCGTTTGAGCACATACCAGACGACGACACACAGAATGATCATGATCAAGAGGCCCGAGTGCAGTGTCGGCTCGCTGTCGAACAGCTCCGGGAGCCGTGCCGTCTCGGAGACCTCCTTGGTACGCGGGACGCTGGCGGAGGTGTCACGCAGGATCAGCGGGTCGCTCGAGTTGATCAGCCAGCGCGTCATGAACAGCGCGATGCTGTTGAGCATGATCGTGCTGATCACCTCGTGAGCCCCCGTGCGAGCCCGAAGCACACCGGGGATGCCGCCCCAGAACGCACCGCCGACGAAGCCGGCCGTGATGATGATCGGGATCGCGATGATCCCGGGAACGTCGAACATGAAGGCCCAGGTGCCGACCCACGCGGCGACGAGGCCGCCGACGAGGAGCTGCCCTTCGGCGCCGATGTTGAACAGTCCTGCTCGGAATGCGAACGCGAGCGCCAGCGCCGAGCCGATGAAGGGAACCGATCGGGCGACCGATCCGGCGACCCGTTCGGGCGTCCCGAACATGCCTCGCAACAGTGCCCAGTAGGCCTCGAACGGGTTGACACCGATGAGCGCGATGAGCACGCCGCCGACGATGAAGGCCAGGATCAGTGCGTACAGCGGGACCAGGACGGGCTGGAGGTCCCACCACTGGAAGACCCACTTCCGCGCGTCTCGCTTCTCCTGGGGCTGGTCGTTCATCCGACGAGCTCCTCGGACTCCGGTGATGCGCCGGTTGCCATCAGGTATCCGAGCTGTTCACGGGTTGCATTCGCTCCCTCGAAGACGCCGACGAGTTGGCCTCGGTACAGGACACCGATCTGGTCCGACAGTGACAGGATCTCGTCGAGTTCGGCCGACACCAGTAGGACGCCGACACCTCGATCCCGAAGCTCGATGATCTGTTTGTGGATGAACTCGATCGATCCGACGTCGAGCCCGCGTGTCGGCTGGGCGACGATGAGCAGCTTGACGTCGCCCGAGAGTTCACGTGCGATGATGACCTTCTGCTGGTTGCCGCCCGACAGGGTCTCGACGGGGACGTCGATCCCGGGCGTTCGGATGTCGAACTCCTCGACGAGGACGGTTGCCTCGTCGTTGATGGCCTTCGTGTTCCGGATTCCTCGACGGGAGAATCGCTTCTGGTAGTACCGGTTCAGCACCAGGTTGTCGGCGATGGTGTACGGGCCGACCAACCCGTGCTTGTTGCGGTCCTCGGGGACGTGGGCGACGCCCATCTCGGTGATCTGACGCGGCGTCATCCTCGTCGTGTCCTGCCCGAGCATCTTGACGGAACCGCCGGCGATTCGCCGCATCCCGGTGATTGCCTCGACGAGTTCTCGCTGCCCGTTCCCTTCGACGCCGGCGACGCCGAAGATCTCACCGGCACGGACCTCGACGCCGAATCCGTTGACGGTCGTCACGCCCCGATCGTCCCGGACGACCAGGTTGTCGATGCTGAGTGCGACATCACCGGGCGCCGCCGCGCTCTTGTCGACCTGGAACACGACGTCGCGACCCACCATCAAGTTGGCCAACGACTGCTGCGTTGCGGTCTTCGGGTCGGCGGTCCCTGCGACCTTGCCGCCGCGGAGCACGGTGATCCGGTCGGCGACCGCGAGCACCTCGCGCAGCTTGTGCGTGATGAAGATGATCGACTTGCCCTGGTCGACGAGACTGCGGACGACACCGAAGAAGTCGTCGACCTCGCCGGGAGTGAGGACGGCCGTCGGCTCGTCGAGGATCAGGATGTCGGCCTCGCGGAACAGCGCCTTGATGAGTTCGACGCGTTGCTGTTCGCCGACCGAGAGGTCGCCGACCTTGGCATCGGGATCGACGCTCAGGCCGTAACGCTTTTCGAGGTCGCGGATCCGCTGGCGAGCCTCCTTGATGTCGATCAGCCCGTTCTTCGACAGCTCGTTGCCGAGGATCACGTTCTCGACGACGGTGAAGACGGGGATCAGCTGGAAGTGCTGATGGACCATGCCGATCCCGTGATCGATGGCGTCGTTCACACCCGTGAAGCGGGCCTCCTCGCCACGTACCCGAATGGTGCCCGCATCGGGTTGGTACAGACCGAACACCACGTTCATCAGCGTGCTCTTCCCGGCACCGTTCTCACCGAGAAGACAGTGGATCTCGCCCTGATTGAGTGTGAGGCTCACGTCCTCGTTGGCGATCACGCCCGGGAATGTCTTGGTGACGCCGCTCACCTCGAGAACCGGAGCATCGCCACCGTCGTCGGTCACCGGCCCGCCCCCTCACGCTGATACACGTCCGCAGCCTAGAACATCGCGGAGGCTGTGGGCGGTGCCTTGTTCGCTTCGAACGCGATCGGGCCCGACCCCCAGAGAGGGTCGGGCCCGATCCGTGCTCGACGAGCGTCGAGCACGTTCAGCGGGGACGGGTCAGTCGCAGGCCGAGCCTTCGCCCAGCAGCAGACCGTCGATCCCGCAGATTCCGGTGGTGATGCTGCCGTCGGCCAAACCGACTCGAGCTGCCTCGACCGCCGCCGTCACCTCAGCGGGAATGTCGGCGTCGTGGGGTTCCGCGTAGGTGATCAGGTCGTTCGCCGCCGTGCCGACGACGAGACCGCCTTCGAAGGTGCCCTGGATCGAGTCAGCGATCAGACGGAACGTGGCGATGTCGACACGCTTCACCGCCGAGCTGGCGAGGTACTCCGAACCCGGAGCGCTGCCGCTCGCGAAGGTGGTGAAGTACTCGTCCTGGTCGACGCCGATCGCCCAGACGCCCGCTTCGGCCGCCGCAGCGATACCACCGGAGCCGGTCTGGCCTCCGGCACCGAAGATCACGTCGGCACCTTCACCGATGAACTGGGCGGCATCTGACGCGCCCTTGGCGATGTCGGTGAAGCTCTCGTTGTAGATCGACAGCACCCGGATGTCGGGGTTCACCGACTGGGCGCCGGCCGTGTAGCCGTTGACGAACTTGACGACGGGTGGGACGTCTTCTCGTCCGGCGACGACACCGATGACGCCGGTCTCGCTCAACGAGGCCGCGAGGACACCGGCGATGAAGCCGCTCTCGTCTTCGTTGAAGACGACGCCGGCCATGTTGTCGGGGTACTCATCGAGGAACTGGTCGATCCCGATGAAGTCGACATCGGGGTTCGCGATTGCGGCCTCCTCGGTGTCGGTGGTGATGAGGAAGCCGACCGTGACGAGGGTGTTCGGGTCGTTCTCGAGCGACGTCGCGATGTTGGCCGCGTAGTCGGCCTCGGAGACGGTCTCGATGAAGCTCGTGTTCTGAATGTCGAAGCACTCGGCTGCGGCGATCATGCCCTCGTAGGCGAACTGGTTGAACGTGCCGTCGTCGACCTTGCCGATGTCGGTCACGAGGTTGACCCGGAAGTCTTCGGGAGCCTGCAGACCGTCGTAGCTCGCACATTCGACGTCGAGCGTCAGGAATCCGGTGCTTTCGCCGTCCCCATCGGCCATGGCGTCGGTGCTGTCGGGAGCGGTGGTGCCCTCGGTTGCCTCTGTGCTGTCCGGCGCGTCGGTCGACGAACTGGAGTCGTCGTCGCTGCCGCATGCTGCGAGGCCGAGTGCGGCGATGACGCCGACGGCGAGCAGCTTCTTGCTCTTGATCATGTTCTCCCCTTCAGGATGAATGGTGGTTGGTTCATGTTCCACCAGCGGTGTTGACGCCGGTCGTGTTCACGTGGTGCGACAGGTTACCCGCTGGTAGGGGTGCCGTGGTGCGCAACCTCGTCGCGGCTTGTCGAACACCGTCGCCCAGGGTCGGACTGCCGCCGTCGGTGCCGTTCCAGCGGGTCCGGGATGGGCCCGTATCCGTTGGATCTGTCGTGAATACGTCCATCCCGTCGCCGTCACAGCTCGCCGCTACGCGTCCGCGCGCATCGGCGCGCTCGTCGTGGTGTTGCTGCTCGGGTTCGGACTCGTCCGTGGGGTCGCGGCGGTGGCTCGGCGGCGACGACGGCGTCGCCGATGCCGATGGCACGACGTGGCCGCCGACCGTGGCAGCCGGTCCGGACGATGCCTCGGCCGACGGCGAGGACGGCACAGTCGGTGCGGCCGACGCGGCATCGACCGTGCCTGATGAGCCGGAGACCACCGGGCCGCCGTCGGTGGACAATCCGTCCAAGGTGTTCATCGTCGGCGACAGCGATGCCGGCACCTTCGGGCCCTATCTGCAGACCCTGCTCGACAACACCGGCATCGTGACGACCGAACTCGACTACAAGGTGTCGTCCGGGTTGTCCAGGCCGGACTTCTTCGACTGGCCCGCAGAGATCGACGCGAAACTGCCCGAGGTCGACCCCGACATCGTCGTGGCCACGTTCGGCGGCAACGATGCGCAAGGGCTTGCCGTGCAGAACGGCGAGTTCATCATCGGCGATCCGGTGGCCAACGAGGCCGAGTGGGTGGCCGAGTACTCCGAGCGGGCCGGAGCGGTGATGGACCAGTTGTTGGCCGACGGTCGCACGCTGATCTGGGTGGGGATCCCCAACGACGACAATCCCGAGGTCACCGCCCGCATGGCGATCCAGGACCGGGCGGCCAGGGCAGCGGCGGCCGAGCGGCCCGAGGTGATCTTCATCGACACGTGGCAGCGGTTCTCGGGGCGTGACGGTGGCTGGGCCGAGTTCGTGATCGACCCGCGCGACGGCCAGGGCAAGGACGTCCGCGCCGACGACGGCTTCCACCTCAATCAGACCGGCGCCGAGATCCTCGCGATCGACATCGCCCAGGCGATCCGCGACACCCTCCGCGAGCAAGGCGCCCAGATCTAGCGTCGCACTCGGTGGGCTACTGCTGCTGGCCGCGGGCTTGGATGGCCGCGCGGCGGGTGGCGACGGCCTCGGGGGAGAAGTTGGTGCGGCGCCAGGCCCTGCTGTCGCGGGCCTCGATCTCCCAGTGGTCGTCGTCGGTGGCGATCTGGAAGTACGTCTCGCGGATCTGGCGGACGCCGGGCTGGTCGTTGCCGATGATGTCCTGCGCCAACTTGCGGGTGAACGGCAGCAGTTGGTCGTGGGCGACGACGTGGTTCACGAGGCCGAACGCGAGAGCCTCGTCGGCCCGCATGAAGTTGCCGGTGAAGCTCATCTCCCGCGCCCGGCGAACGCCGATCGCCTGGGGGAGCAGCACGGTCAGCCCCCAACCGGGCATCACGCCGACCCGGGCGTGCGTGTCACCGAACTTGGCGTGCTCGCTCGCCACGAGGAAGTCGCAGTTGAGCGCGAGCTCGAACCCGCCGGTGACGGCGACGCCGTTGATCGCACCGATCACCGGCTTGGTGAGACGGGGGAACGGTCCTCGTACTCCGTCGCGGTTGCGGCTGCCGTCGGCGCCGGTGCCGCCGCCGAGGTTGCTGCCGTCCGAGCCGAGCTCCTTCAGGTCGAGACCCGCAGTGAACGCCGGGTCGGTGCCGGTGAGGATCAGCACGTCGACCTCGGGGTCGGCCTCGGCCTGCTTCATCCGATCGGGAAGCAGACGCAGCACCTCGCTCGACAGTGCGTTGCGCGCCTCGGGTCGGTTGAGCGTGATCGTCGCGATCCGCTCCGACACGTCGTACAACACCACATCGCCAGCCATCGGACCATCCTCCCACGCCGGTCACCCTCCGCCTCAACCCACCCCTCCCGAGCCGTCCCCACCCGAAAACTGCCCGGCTCGTCGCGCCCAGCGCGCAGATCCGGGCACCTTTCGGGGGAGGGGTTGGGACGGGGTCAGTCGTCGTCGGGGGGGAGGAAGTCGAGGTCGAGGTCGCCGAGCTTGACGAGGGTGGCGGCGATCCAGCCGCCGAGCGCGCCGAAGTGCTCGTCGAGCAGCGTGCTCGTGCCGTCGGCGACCGTTTCCTCCGCGAGTTCGTACAGGCCCTCGAAGGTGATCTCGGCCGCGTATTCCGTCGTGAGGTCGAGCGGATCGATCGCAGTGTCCGGGTGGGCGATCTCCGAGGTGAGGCCGGCACGCTCGAGACGGTCGTCGCCGACCAGCGGGCTCTGCTCCGGTACGGCCTCGTAGAGGATGGCCGGGTCGATCGGGTTGGCCAGCCGCTGGATCCGCAGGCCGATCTCCATCTCGATCGCCGGGCGCCGTTCGAGTTCTGCCTCGACGTACCACTGGCGGTAGGCGGCCTGGCTCCACGCCGGCCAGTCGAACGTGATGTGCGCCACGACGCGGGGCGGCTCGCCCTCGCCCGGCAGCCCGTAGCTCGTCTCCCAGATGAGATCGCCGAGCAGCACATCGGCCTGGAAGTGTTCCTCGAAGGCCTGCCGTTCGAGGAAGGCCGCTTCGAAGGCATCGCGGAGCGCGCTGATGGCATCGGTGAAGACGTGGTCGAGCATGGGCATCCGCAGGCTAACCGGTGCGGATCGCCAGGGCTCCGGGCGGTCGCCGCCCGGGACCTCCGTGCCACACTGGCGATCATGACCGCGCTCGTACTCACCGACATCGCCGACGGCGTCGCCACGCTCACGCTGAACAATCCCGATGAACGCAACACCCTGACCGCCCCGATGGTCACCGAGATCACCGCCGCGATGGACGCGTTCGAGGCCGACGAGGCCGTCGGTGCGCTGGTCGTCACGGGCACGCCCCCGGCGTTCTGTGCCGGAGCGAACCTCGGCAATCTGGCCGAGGCCACCGGTGAGAGCCTCGGCACGATCTACGAGGGGTTCCTGCGCATCGCTCGCAGCCCGTTGCCGACACTGGCCGCGGTCAACGGTGCGGCGGTCGGCGCCGGCATGAACCTTGCGCTCGGCTGTGACGTCCGCATCGTCGCCGACACCGCGAAGCTCGACACCCGATTCCTCCAGCTCGGCATCCACCCCGGTGGCGGCCACACGTGGATGCTGCGGCGGATCGTCGGCCCGCAGGCCGCGATGGCGGCGGTCGTGTTCGGTCAGGTGCTCGACGGCAAGGAGGCCGAGCGGATCGGCCTGGCCTACCGTTCGGTGCCGGCCGACTCGCTGCTCGCCGCCGCCCACGAGTTCGCCGCGAAGGCTGCGACCGCACCTCGGGAGCTGGCGATGGTGACCAAGGCGACCATCCAGGACATGGCCGACATCGGCGATCATCCCGCCGCCGTCGCACGTGAACTCGAGCCGCAACTGTGGAGCACCCAACAGCCGTGGTTCGCCGAGCGGCTCGCTGCGCTCCAGGCGCGCATCTCGACGAAGTAGCCGTTGGAGTCGCCGAACCGGTCGTCGAAGCAGCCGGCCGATCGGCCGCCGGTTCAGGACCGTTCGAGGGTGGTGACGGCGGCATCGATCCGCCGGTAGCAGGCGTCGTCGTCGACCCATGAGGGATCGAACGCGGCTCGGTCGAGTTCGTCGGCCACCGCCGCCGCCAGCTCGTCGTTCGGCGCGGTGAAATGTCGAGCGAGCGTCCGGTTGGTGGGCGTGTCCGGCGTCGACACAGCCGCGACAGGGTCGTCCGGCCCACTCGGCGGCGTTGCCGCCGTGAAGCGGTCCTGGAGCAGTCCCCAGCGGCCGCGTCGGCGCCGGTGGCGCCAACGGGCGAGCGCTCGTGCGCACACCCACGCCACCATCGCGACGACGGCCAGTGCCCCGAGTTCGAGGCGGTGCGACGCGATCGACGACGTCGCGGCACCGATCAGGTCACCGCCGACCGTGCCACTGTCGACATCGCCGGACAGGGGCACATTCGCCGTCGGGTCGAATGCCTGCCAACCGGTCTGCGGGAACCAGACCTCGACCCACGCATGGGCGTCGCTCGCTCGCACCTTCCACACCCCCGACACGCGGTCACGTTCGCCCGGCACGTAGCCCGTCGCCAGCCTGGCCGGCACGCCTTGGCTGCGGAGCATCACGGTCAGGGTGCTCGCGATCTGTTCGCAGTAGCCGAGTCTCGATTCGAACAGGAAGTCGTCGACGGCATCGGCTCCTTCGGGCGGCACCGGTGCGTCGAGGTCGTACTCGGTGTTGGCGCCGAGCCATCGTTCGTAGGCGAGGATCGTGTCGTAGGTCGACTCGCCAGGGGTGCGCAGCCCGGTCGCCAGATCGATCGTGCGCTGCGTGGTCGATGCGGGGAGCTCGAGGAACGGTTCGACCAGGACGCCGCCACGAGTCGAGCGGAACCCGTCGAACACCGCACCCACGTCGCCCTGCGCCCGGAGGTCCGCGGCGGTGACCTGCGGACGTTCGGAGATCACCGTGTACACCGAGCCGGCGGTCAGCGTCACGTCGGACCACAGCGCGCCGTCCGGGCGGGTCCACACCGACCCGTCGAAGACGACCTGGGTGGGACGCGAGGCGGCGAGCACGAGGTTCGGGAGATCGGATTCGATCGTGTACGTCTGGACGAACTCCTCGGAGCGGACCGTGGGTCCGACGGCATCGCCGAGCGTCGGGGCGACGTCGATCATCGGACCGTCCTGCCGCGTGCCGGTCTCGGGGTCGACGGTCCACACCCGACCGTCGAACTCGGTGAAGGTCTGCCCGCGCCAGAACGCCGGTTCGGGCGCTCGCACGCGCATCACGACCTGGTCGCCGAGTTCGCCGCGCAGGCTCGTGTCGAGGGTGTCGGTGAAGCCGGGGTAGCCGACGGTCGTGCCGAGCGAGCCGGTGTCGCCGTTGCGGTTCGTGCTGGGCGCAGCAGGGGTTCCGTCGGCGCCGGCGAGGGTGCCCGGCGAGGCCACGGTCAGGCCGTCGTTCGACAGGGCGGGCAGGCCGAGCCGCGCCGGTCCGTCGGGGATCGGGACCACGCTGAGCAGCGCGAGCGTGGCCAGCACGGCGCCGACACCCCATGCGGTCGGTCGTACGAGGCGGCGCGCCGAGAACGTCGGACCGTCGAGCGTGATGCCGGTCGTCCGTGTGGTGAGGAGCAGTGAGGCGATCCACGCGATGGCCCATCCAGCGATCCACCACCCGAGCGCGCCGTCGATGCGCAGTCCTGCGGCGTAGGCGGCGACGACGACCGTGATCGCCTGGTGGACGCGCAACGTTCGACGATCGACCACCTCGAAGCCGTGCAGGACGAAGAAGAGCACGAGCAGTTCGGGCATCGGCCCGCGCAGGACCGTCAACAGACCGTCGACGTCCCGGGCGCCGAGTGCGATCGACGCGAGGGCGACGACCACGACGGTTGCGATCGTCACCTGCATCGCGAGCGGGCGGCCACCCGGTCGTCGGGAGACGAGTAGCGACACGATGCAACCAGCGACGACACCGACGGCGACGAGCGCGGTCATCGCCGGCGACCAGCCGAGCGCTCCGATCAGCATCCCGAGCGAGGCCAGCGCGGCGGCACCGGCGGCCCAGCGGGCGGGGGCACGCACCGACGTCTCCGGTTCGAGCGCGGTGATCCGCAGCTGACGATGCCAGAAGCGCGTCGGCCGGGCCGCTGTGGGACGGGCGTCGGCCGCACGTCGAGCGACACGAGCCGCCCAGCGGGCGGCGTCGTCGTCGCCGTCGACGATGTGATCGGAGCCGCCGTCGCGAACGACCACGGTGTGGCCGCGCCGACATCCCTCGTCGAGCGTGTAGCGCAGCCGCGGCGGCGAGATCGAGGGCGTGAGGTCGACGATCCAGGTCTCCTCGCTCGTCGCGGCCCGGTCGTGCACGATCAGCTCGCCGGCGCGCAGCGCCGACGGCCAGTGCACGGAGCCGACACCGTCACCGTCGCGCCATGCGCGCACCCCGTCGATGTCACCGAGGTGGTTGCCGCGGCTCGCCGACCTGGGCCCTTCGTGCGTCGAGGGGGACCGGTCGACGTCGACCAGCGGGCCGGCACCCGTCGGGGCGACGTGGATCGGTGTGACGGGGACGTCGCATCTGTGTCGCCATCGGGTGAGCCCCAGCGGGCCGGCGGCCTCGACGGCGACGACGACGGTGTCCACGATGCCGGCGTCGCGGAAGCGCACCGTCGTTCCGAGGTCGCCGATCGGCGACGATGTCGCCGACGATCCGAGAGTCCGGACCCCGGCATCTCGGGTGTCGGCGTCGCGTGGCGATGCGGTCGCGGTGTCATCTGATGCGACGACGGTGAGGTGCCAGTCGCTGCGCCCTCGGCTGGGGTCGCCGTCGCGCTCGAATGCGATCGTGACGGGGGTGTCGGTGTCGATGGTCGTCACGTCCGGCCCGGTGACGGTCCGTACCCGGATCCGGCGCATTCGGGCCCAGCCGGCGGCGGCGTCGGCCAACGCGGCGACGAGCACGCCGGTCATGATCGCGAGCACCGACGGAGCGCCGGTCAGTCGGGCGATTGCCGCGGAGGCCGCCCATGCGGCGATGAGCGCCGGGCTCCCCGGTGCGAGTCCTGTCGGTCGGGTACGGGCGTGGGGCGCACCGCGGCCCGGTGGAACCGGCGCACGGTCGTCCGAACCGGACGCGGCCGTCGTCGGCCCGGTTGTGCCGTTGCTCGGAGAGACTCCCGGGCGCTGGAGGGTCGGGCTCGTCGGCACGATCGTCAGATCGTGGGTGGGGTGACCCGCTCGATGCACTCCGTGGCGAGTTCACGACCCGCGACGACGGTGCCGGTCGAGCCGGCGAGCCGGTGGGCGAGGGCGGGAACGGCGCAGCGGGCGACGTCGTGGGGTGTCACGTAGTTGCGGCCGTCGAGTGCGGCGATCGCCCGGGAGAGTGCGATGATCGCCACGCCGGCCCGTGTCGACGCGCCGACTCGTACGCGCGGGTCCTCGCGGGTGGCCTGGAGGAGATCGACGACGTAGCCCGCGACGGCATCGCTCACCTGGACGGTGGCCACGGTGGTGCGGGCGTTGGCGAGCTCGGTGAGTGACGCGACCGGCTCCACGGCGTCGAGCATCGAGCGACCTCGGCGCCCGGTCAGCACCTCCACCTCCGCCATGGGTGACGCCCGGCCGGGTGTGACCACGGCCTGGAACCGGTCGAGTGCCCCTTCGCCGAGCCCGTAGGTGCCGGCGATGTCGATCGGGTTCTGGGTGGCAACCAGCATGAACGGGTCGGGGAGGGCGTGGCTCACGCCGTCGACGGTGACGGTGGCCTCCTCGGCGAGTTCGAGCAGCGCCGACTGCGTCCTGGGCGTCGCCCGGTTGAGTTCGTCGAAGACGACGATGTTCGCGAACACCGGCCCCGGACGGAACCGCATGCTGTCGACGTCGAGTTGGCCTCCCGGCACCATCGAGCCGGTGATGTCACCCGGCAGCAGATCGGACGTGCCCTGGATGCGGTGGAACGTGCCGCCCACCGATCGGGCGAGCACCTGGGCGAGCAGTGTCTTGCCGACCCCGGGGAGATCCTCGATCAGCAGGTGTCCGCCCGCGAGCAACGTTGCGATCGCGGTCTCGACGACATCGTGTTTCCCGGCGACCACGGCGTCGAGGGTGCCGATCAGTCGGGCGCCGAGCTCGGCGACGGCCACGGTCTCCCGGTCGATCACCGTTCCCGGCGCAGCAGCAACGGCCGATGACGTCGCGACCTCGGTCGCCGCAGCGGGCGCGTTCGGGCTGGGCGGCGGCAGCGTGTCCACATGGCTTCATCGGTCGTGGGTGGCCGCGTCTTGAAGAGCCCGTGACGATTCCGGCGTTCGTGGTGCCGGCGACGACCGGACCGGGATCGACGGCGGAGCGATGAACGGTCGCTGGGATGAACGGCGTCGGAACCCGAGGTGAACGAATCGCGCACGATAGTTACACAAGTCCCGTGACCCGACCACCGCCGGTGCACTAGGTTCGGAGGCGCAAGCACCGAAACCACCGTGGCTCGGCCACGAAGCAGGAGGTAGCCCAGTGAGCAAGCGTCATCGCACCGAAGAGGTGCTGGTCCCGCTCAAGAAGGAAGTGCGTGCCCACGCCCACAGCGAGCGGCACCGCATCCACGTCGAACTCCAGAGCGTTGCTCAGGACGTGAGTTCCGGCCTCGAACCCGAGGACGTTCACGAACCCGGCGCCGCGTGGAAGCCGATCCACCACCACGATGCCGAGGTGGCGAAGAGCAAGATGGCCAAGCGCGGTCGGACGAAGCGCCACTGGAAGACGAAGATGTGGAAGCGCCGTACGCAACTGCGCCGCGACCGCGCGGCACAGCTCCGCCTCGCCCGAGAGGGCGGCGCTGTCGCCTAGGTCAGCCCGGTCGGCCCGCCGCGGGCGAGCCGGTCACACGAGGTCGCGGGGACGTTCGACCCACGCTGCGAGCAGTTCGTCACGGCGGTCGATCCACTCCTCCACGGTCATGCCGTAGCGGATGTGGTCCTCCCAGGTTCCGTTGATCTCCAAGTAGCGCTGTGCGAGTCCCTCCTCGCGGATTGCGAGCTTCTCCATGATCCGCCGGCTGCGGGCGTTGCGCGGCACGATGCAGATCTCCACCCGGTGGAGCATCACCTGCTCGAACGCGAACTGGAGGACGACGACGACGGCCTCGGCGACATAGGAGTGACCGGCGTGGCGCTGGTCGATCCAGTAGCCGATCGTGCCGGACTGCATCGCGCCGCGGATCACGTTGTTCAAGTTGACCTCGCCGGCGACCTGCTGGTCGACGAAGAGCCCGAACTGGTACGCGGATCCGGCGGCGCGATCTCGGTCGCGCTGCTGGCAACGCGACGTGAACGCACCGCGGTCGGTGGCCGGATCGGACTGGTGGGCCGGGCGGCTCGGTTCCCACACGGTGAGCCACTCCTCGTTGCGTCGACGAACCTCACTCCAGGAGCGGAAGTCGTTCGCCGCAAGGGGGCGCAGCATGATCCGCCGTCCGTAGAGACGCACGGGCGAGGAGGTTCGAGCAGGGTGCCGAAGCGCCATCACGGCATCTTTGCAGCTTCGGTGGGTCCCGCGATGCCGATCTGGCTCAGGTCGAGACGGCGCATGATGCCGAGTATCACGCAACACGTGCCGATGATCGAATCCACGTGGGTGGGATCGAGCCCCGGATTGTGGCGCCGCTCGATCGCCGGCTCGAGCGCAAGCGTCCGGAAGACCTCGTCGGCGTCGGAGCGTTGCAGCTCGTAGGTGTCGGGAACGTCACGGGAACCGATCTCGACGCGGGCGAGTTCGACGGCGTGGAGGCCGACGGCGAGGACCGACGATGCGGTCATGATCGACGGCGCGGCGATGATCGCGTCGTCGAGGTGGTCCTGCACGAGCCCGAGTGCGTTCGTGAGCTGGATCGGCGACGGGAGGTCGGAGCGTTCGAGCGGGCCGTCGAACAACGCGACGGGACCGATCGGCAGCGTGAACTCGGCTGAGTCCTCGACGACGATCCGCACCGCACGATCGGCCATGTGCACCGTGAGATCTGCCGGTGTCACGGGGTCTCCGGGCGAGGAGGATCAGCGTCGAGGTGGTCGAGCGCCCACCGGCCGACGGGATCGTCGCCGCCGGCGAGCAAGTGGGCGACGTGGGCGTGGAGACACTTCACCCCGGTGCGGGTGCCGCCGACGCCGCCGGATGGACGTGGGCCGACGTGGTCGACAGCGATCGCCGCGTCGCGTTCGGCGGCGTAGCGGGCGTGCGTCTCGGCGATCAGTTCGGCATCGATGGTCGCCTCGGCCTCGCGGACGCCACCGGCGGCCTCGAGTCGGCTCACGCGGCGGACGAGGTCGGCGCCGACGAGGTAGTAGCGGGTGGGCATCGGGGTGCCGTCGTCGAGGAAGGGCGCGTTGCGAACCACGAGCGGGTCGCCGTCGTCGGTGCGCACCACGACGTCGAACGCGCCCTGGGGTTCACGGCCGAGCAGTTGCGCGACGCGAACCCGGTCGTCCATCAGCTTCGGCGACGTCGGAGCAACAGCAGCAGTACGACGATGGCGATGACGGCGGGCGCCACGCGCTTGAGGATCGAACTGCCGCCCACCTCCATCAGGTCGATCGGCTCGGTGGCGGGGCCGGCGATCTTGCGCACCGGTGTGGGGTCGCCGGAATCGGACGCGGGGGTCTCGGTCGCCGACGGCTCGCTCGTGGCTGCATCGTCGCTGGTCGCTCGGTCGTCGTCGGCCGATGTGGTCGGCGCGGCGAGGCCCTGTTCGTCGATCATCGTGTTGAGGTTGTCGGCGAACTGGGCCATCAGCTTCGAGCTGACGTCGCCCATGATGCCGCGTCCGAACTGGGCGACCTTGCCGGTGATGTGGAGATCGGTGGTGACCGCGACGCGTGTGCTCGTGGGCGACAGGCTCTCCGCCTGGGCGGTGATCTCGGCCGATGCGTTGCCGCGGCCGCCGGTGTCGCGCCCGGCGCCCTTGATCACGGCGCGGTAGGCGGTGTCGTCACGTTCGACGAAGTGCGCCTCGCCCTTGAACTGGCTGCTGATGGCACCGAGCTTGACCTTGACCACGCCGCGGTACGTGTCGCCCTCGACCTCCTGGAGTTCGGCTCCGGGAAGACACGGTGCGATCAGTTCGAGGTCGGTGATCAGTGGCCACGCCTCTTCGATCGGACGATTCACCGTGAACTCGTTGATCAGTTGTTCTGCCATCGTCGGAGGTCCTCTTCGGTGTCGATGTCGGCGGGGGAACCAGTGCACGGTACTTCACGCACCAGGTCGGGACGAACCCGCATGAGCGCGCGGGCTCCTTCGTCGCCGGTGGTGGGCAGCAGCGACCACACGTCGGCGTCGAGCTTCACCGGGTTCCCGCGGCGGCCGTCGTAGGTGGCGACCGCGATCGGTCCGTCGGCGGCGGCGATGCGGCGCCAGGCGGACGCGGTGACGAACGGTTGGTCGGCGAGCCCGATGACCGCCGTGGTGCATCCGAGCCATGTGGCGGCGTCGAGCCCGCTGCGCACCGAGGTGATCTGCCCCTCGTCCCAGTGCTGGTTGTGCTGGATCGTGACCCGGTCGACGAAGTGCGCCGGCACCACGTCGGGGGCAGCGCCGGTGACGACGATCACCGGGCCGATGGCGGCGCCGAGCACAGAGGCGAGCGCTGCCTCGATGACACTGAGTGCGGGCTCGGCTGCGTTGCGTGGCAATCGCGCCGACAATTTGTGCTCGGGGCCGGCATACCGCGTTCCGGCGCCGGCGGCGAGCAGGATCGCAGCGCAGGTGCGGGGCATCCCCCCAGCGTAGGGGCCAATTCGACCGGCCGTGGCAGGTCGAGCCAGGCGGAGTGCAACTGTCGAGAAGGTGTCAAGAATGACGATCGGGTGACAAAGAGTTGGTGTCCGCGGTTGAGTATTGCAGTTTCGTGACGATATGTTACTCAGCCGTCATGCGGCCCGGTTCTCCGGGACGTGCGATCGAACGGCATCACGCCCAGAGAACCCCCATGACAGACACCACCATCACACCCATCACCCCCGCTGTGTCCACCCGCCGTCTGCGCCGCGTCGTCGTCGCCCTGGCGGCCACCGTTGCCTCGTTCGCCGGAGCTTTCGCGTTCGCGCCGACGACGGCATCAGCCGTCATGGGCGGCCTGCCCACCAATGCCATGGCGCCGGTGGTCACGACCTCGGCGCGCGAAGCGCTGGCGAACTACGACGAATGGGTCGCCACCCAGGACCCCGCCGCGTATCGCAGCTACGTCTGGTATCGCACGCAGACCGCCCAGTTCGCAGCCACCGAGATCGGGTATCCCGAGCAGGAGATGGTGACCGCGTGGGCGTCGACCCCGATCGAACACCAACGGGCCGTGCTCGCCGCGATGACCCAGGTCGGCGTCCCGTACCGCACGAACACCAGCCAGGAAGACGTCGGATTCGACTGCTCCGGGTTGACCACCTACGCGTGGGCGAAGGCCGGCGTGCAGCTGATCCGTCAGAGCACCAGCCAGATCCGCGAGGCGGCACCGCTCGATCGCACCACCGCCAAGGCCGGCGATCTCGTGCAGTACCCGGGTCACGTGATGATGTACCTCGGCGTGGGCGACGCGATCATCCACTCGGTGCAGCGTGGCCGCACGGTCGAGCTCGACACGATCAGCGATCGTCGGACGAACTCGGTCCGCTTCGGCGACCCGGCCGCCTGAGTCGACCGCCTCGCTCGGACTCGATCCGTCCGTTCCGTCAGGAGTGGATGTCGCCGGTCGTGTCGCGCAGCGAGGGAACGGCGCGTCCCGTCCGTCTGGCGATGATCTCCGCGCAGATCGACACCGCGGTCTCCTCGGGTGTTCGGGCGCCGATGTCGAGACCGATCGGCGACATCAGCCGATCGAGGTCCGCTCGGTCGGTGACGCCCACCTGCGCGAGGCGTTCCATCCGTTTGGCGTGGGTCGAGCGGCTGCCCATCACGCCGATGTAGCCCACGGCGGTCGCGAGCGCGCCCTGGACCGCCGGGACGTCGAACTTCGGGTCGTGGGTGAGGATGCACACCGCATCACGCGGCCCGAGCTCGGCTCCGTGGGCCTCGAACACCGGCGTGGGCCAGGTGACCTTCACCTCGTCGGCCATCGGGAAGCGGCGGCGGGTGGCGAACACCTCGCGTGCGTCGCAGACGGTGACCCGGTAGCCGAGCACCTTGGCCACGCGGGCGAGCGCGGCGGTGAAGTCGACCGCGCCGAAGATCCACATCTGCGGCGGTGGTGCATGCGACTCGATGAACACACGGACGGTCGGCTGGTCGACGAGGTCCTCCGGCGTGGTCTGGCCTTCGGGGCCGTAGTGGCGGATGCCGGATCGGGCGGCTTCGAGTTCGGCGAGCGCGTCGCGGGCGACGACCCGGTCGAGTTCGGGATGGCCGAGCGAGCCCTGCACGGCGTCGGGCTCGACCAGGAGTTTCGCTCCGACGTTCGGGCCGTCGATCACGGTCGCCAGGGCGACGGGGGCCGCGGCCCGGAGCTGTCGCGCCCACCGCTCGTACAACGTCACCAGTCGAGCTCCTCGATGTAGAGGTGGATCGTGCCACCGCAGGTGAGCCCGACGGCGAATGCCTCGTCGTCGGAGTAGCCGAACGTGACGATTCCGGGTTCGCGGGCACCGTCGAGGATCGAGAGTGCTTCGGCAACCACGGCACCTTCGACACAGCCGCCGCTGACGCTGCCTGCGACCTCGCCGGACTCGGCAACGGCCATTGCCGCACCGGGATCGCGAGGGCCTGACCCTTCGATGTCGACGACGCGGGCGACCGCGACACGTTCACCGGCGGCCCGCCACCGGTCGATGTCGTCGAGCAGCTCGTTCATCGTGGTTCCCTCCTCCTCTGGCCCGCCGTCGATGTTACGTCCGGGGTCAGACCCCGGATGCAACACGCCGGATGCAACACCGGAGATCGAGCAGTCACCGTTCGGAGATCAGGGTGGTGAGCTCCTCGAGAGCGGCGATCGAGTGACCCTCGACGAAACGGTCGACGTGGGGGAGGGCGGCGGCCATCCCGCGGGCGAGCGGCGCGTAGCCGGGTGTCACCTTCAGCGGGTTGACCCAGATCAACCGGTGGGTGACGCGGTGCAGGCGCTGCATCTGTTCGCTGAGTTCGTCGGGGTCGCCGCGATCCCAGCCGTCGGACATCACCACCACGATCGAGTTGCGCGCCAGGCCACGGACACCCCACTGGTCGTTGAACTCGCGCAGGTCGGCGCCGAGCCGGGTGCCACCGCTCCAGTCGACCACGCGCCGGCCCGCCGCTCGCAGCGCGATGTCGGGGTCGCGGCTCGTCAACTCGCGGGTGATCCGTGTGAGGCGCGTTCCCATCGCGAACGCCTCGACCTTCTGACGACCCGCGACCGCGGCGTGCACGAAGCGCAACAGGGCACGTGCGTAGGGCTCCATCGATCCGCTGACGTCGAGGAGCAGCACGAGACGCCGCAGGCGGGGCGTCGGCGCGGAGAAGTGACGTTCGATCGGTTCGCCGCCGGCCTGGATCGTCGAGCGGACCGTGCGGCGGATGTCGGGCCGCGTGGTCGTCCTGCGGCTCGGGCCCATGCGCAGCGAGTCGCGCGGTGCGCCGACGAGGCGCAGATGGGTCATCAACTCCTGGGCATGCACCAACTCGTCCGGGGTGTACTGGGCGAAGTCCTTGTTGCGCAGGATCTCGGTGGTGGAGAACCGCAGCTCGATCACGTCGTCGGACGCATCACCTGCGTCGTCGGCGCCGTCGTCGGCGGGTTCGTCGCTGTCGACGGCGATCGTGATGCTCAACGGCTCGGGTGTCGTGTCGTCGCCATCGCTGCCCGGCTGGCGCTCGAAGAACACCGCGAACGCACGGTCGTAGAGTGCGATGTCCTCGGGACGGCGAACGAGCGTGGCGCGCCCGGCCCAGTACGTCGCATCGCGATCGTCGAGTCCGGTGGCGCACAGGGCCTCGGCGAAGGTGTGGGTGCAGCTGGTCGGCACGCTCAGACCGACGCCACGGAGGATCTGCCCGAAGGCGACCGCGATGTCAGCCGGCGTCGCAGCGGTTGCGCTCATCCGGTCGACGCTCGTTCCACGCGGGTCACACGTCGTCGATGGTCAGCTGCCCGGGGGCGTGGCGAGCGGCGAGCGCCCGTTCGGCGGCCACCTTCACGAGGTCGGCGATGCCGTGTTGTTCGACGCGCACGTTGTCCTCGCGGTACTTGATCACCGTGCCGAGCGTGTTGGCGACGACGCGCTCGTCGAGCGTGGTGGCACCGAGCCGGCCGAGAGCGGTGGCCCAGTCGATCGTCTCGGCGACACCGGGCGGCTTGTAGAGGTTGAGCTCGCGCAGCGCCTCGACCGCGGCGGCCACCTGGCGCGCCAGCTCCCCTTCGATGCCCGGCACGCGCAGCTTGACGATCGCGACCTCGCGTTGGAAGCCGGGGTGCTCCACCCAGTGATAGAGGCAGCGGCGTTTCAGGGCGTCGTGGACATCTCGCGTGCGGTTCGACGTGAGGACCACGATCGGCGGGCGGGTCGCCGTGAACACGCCGACCTCCGGGATCGTGATCTGGTAGTCGGACAGCACCTCGAGCAGATAGGCCTCGAACTCGTCGTCGGCCCGGTCGATCTCGTCGATCAGCAGCACCGGCGGTGGGCCCTCGACCGGCTCGATCGCCTGCAGCAGCGCCCGCTTGATCAGGAAGCGCTCGCCGTAGAGCTCGGCTTCGAGGTCGTCGGCGGTGCGCGTGGACGTCTCACCGGTCGCTTCGGCGGCACGGAGATGGAGGAGCTGGCGGGCGTAGTCCCAGTCGTACACCGCCTGGGAGACGTCGATGCCCTCGTAGCACTGGAGCCGGATCAGCTGGCCGCCGGTCGCCGCCGCGAGCGTCTTGGCGAGTTCGGTCTTGCCGACGCCGGCCTCACCTTCGAGCAGCAGCGGCCGGCGAAGCGACATCGAGAGGAAGACGGCGGTCGAGATGCCTTCGTCGGGTAGATAACCGTGACGGGACAGGGCGTCTGCCACATCGTTCGGCGTCATCCTGGTGACGTTACCGGACGGTTCGTTGCGCCGACCCGCCGAGCCGCGGTGTGAGATCGGCCGCGTCTGCGGCATCATGGAGCGGTGCGGGCGACTCGCGAGCATGAACCGGTCGACCGAGGCCCCCACACGAGCGATCCCGGCGTCTTCGCGGTGTCGGTGTTTGCGCCCGGGGCGGCCCGCGTCGATGCCGTGCTCGACGACGCCACCGTGGTCGAGTTGCACCGTGAGCGGCCGCTCGACGACTGGGTGGGGGAGGTGCCGGTCGGAGCCCGCTACCTGTTGCTGCTCGACGGCGACCGTCCGGTGCTCGATCCGCGAGCGACCGAGGTCTGGTTCCCGCCGGGCCACTCGCGCGCGGCGGCTCGCGCCGGCGGAGAGATCGACGTCGCCGCGTTCCCCCGAGCGGTCGCCCGGCCGTGGCCGGCGCCGCGCCCGCCACGGCACACCGAGCGCCCGTTGCTGGTGTACGAGGCCCACGTGCGCGGCCTGACGAAACGACGCGAGCGTCCCGACGCGGGAACGTTCCGCGCCGCGATCGACGAGCTGCCCCGCCTGCGCGGGCTCGGCGTGTCGGTGCTCGAACTGCTCCCGGTGCACCAGTTCGACCCCGACGAAGGCAACTACTGGGGCTACATGCCGTTGGTGTTCGGGGCGGTCCACCGTCAGTACGCCTCGTCCGACGACCCGACCGCAGAGTTGGCCGAGTTGGTCGAGGCGGCGCACGACCTCGAGATCGAGGTGTGGCTCGACGTGGTGCTGAACCACACGACCGAGGAGCACCGTGGCGGGCCGACCTACACGCTGCGGGCGCTCGCCGAGCGTGAGTACTACGTCGTCGATCACGACGGCCACTATCTCGACGACGCCGGAACGGGCAACGTGGTCGACGCCACCTCGCCCTCGGCTCGGCGGTTGATCATGGAGGCGCTCGACCGGTTCGCCGACCTCGGCGTCGACGGCTTCCGGTTCGACCTCGCCGCCGTGCTGGCCCGCGATGCCGACTTCGTGCGAGCGATCGGTGACTGGGGAGATCGACGCGGTGTGCGGCTGATCGCCGAACCCTGGGACATGGCGCGCTATCTGCTCGGCTCCGACTTCCCCGACGATCGGTGGCTGCAGTGGAACGGCGAGTTCCGAGACGACCTGCGCGGGTTCCTGCGCGGTGAACCTGGCCTCGTCCCGGCGGTGGCCAATCGTCTGGCGGGCAGCCCCGACCTGTTCGTCTCACCGATGCGGTCGCTCAACTTCCTGACCGCGCACGATGGGTTCACGATGTACGACCTGGTCTCGTACGACCACCGCCACAACGAGGCCAACGGCTGGGGCAACACCGACGGCCACCACGACAACCGGTCGTGGAACGGCGGTTGGGAGGGCGACGACGGTGTGCCCGACAGCGTGCTGGCGTTGCGCGAGCGCCAGATGCGCAACGCGATGTGCCTGCTGCTCCTGGGCCACGGCGTCCCGATGTTCGTCGCCGGTGACGAGTTCGCTCGCACCCAGCTGGGCAACAACAACGCCTACAACCAGGACAACGAGACGTCCTGGATCGACTGGGAACGTGCGCAGGAGTACGCGGACCACGAACGCTTCGTGCGCCGTCTCGTCGAGATCCGCGGGGCCCACCCGATCCTGTTCGACCCCGATCGGTGGGGCGACGCGATGGTGCTGCACGGCGCCGGCGGCGCGCCGGACACCTCGTTCGAGTCGAGGTCGATCGCGTGGAGCGTCGACGGGCTCTACGTGATGGCGAACATGTGGTGGGAACCGGTCGAGTTCGAGATCCAACAGCCCGGCGACTGGTGGATCGCGCTCGACACCACCGACCCCTGGTCGGCGCCGGTCGGCTCCCGTGCCGGTTCACACGTCACCGTCGGGCCCCGCTCGATCGTCGTCCTCGAGACCTGAGAGCCGCGTCGGTGTTACATCTGGGGTCAGACCCCAGATGTAACACTCAGGAGTCGAAGCCGAGGCCGAGGCGGTCGAGTGTGCGGAGCCAGGCATTGCGCTTGCCGGTCTTGTCCTCGCGGTCCATCGACCAACGGGTCGCCTGGATGCCGGCGAAGCGGAACGGCTCGGGCGGGAACGGCAACGGCTTCGACTTGACGAAGTCGGTCTGCGTCGCGACCGTCTTGCGGCCCGCGAGCAGGTCGATCATCGTCGACGCGGCGAACCGTGTGGCGGCCACCCCGAGGCCCGTGTAGCCGACGGCGTATGCGACGCGGTTCGACATCGCCGTGCCGAAGAACACCGAGAACCGGGTGCTGGTGTCGATCGCGCCGCCCCACACGTGGGAGAACAGCACGTCGTCGAGCTGCGGAAACGTCTCGAAGAAGTGGCCCGACAGTTTTGCCCAGGTCTCGGGTCGGCTCTCGAGTTCGGAGCCGACCTTCGATCCCCAGAAGTAGATCGCGTCGTAGCCGCCCCACAGGACCCGGTTGTCGGATGTCAACCGGTAGTAGTGGAACTGGTTGGTGATGTCGGAGAGTCCCTGGCGGTGCTTCCAGCCGATGCGGTCGAGCTGTTCGGCGCTGAGCGGCTCGGTGACCAGGCAGTAGTCGTACACCGGCACCATGTACTGGCCGACGCGCTTGAGCAGCGGCTTGTCGGCGTTGGTGCCGAGCACTGCCTTCGCGCAGCGCACCGTGCCGAGCGGCGTGCGCACCGCGACGCCCGAGCCGTCACGATCGATCGACGTCGCCTTGGAGTGCTCGTAGATCCGCACCCCGAGCTGTTCGGCGACGCGCTTGAGTTCCCAGGCCAGCTTGGCCGGATCGACGAGCGCGGCGCGCCCGGAGCGGTACAGGCCGCCGGTGTAGGTGGGCGAGTTCACCTCGGCGCGCATCGCGTCCTGGTCGAGCCACGTGACTCTCTGGCCGAGCGCCCGCAACAGGTCGTGTTCCTCGCGCAGCTCGTCGAGGTACGACGGCGGGTGATGGACGTGGGCGACGTCGATCACGCCGTTGCGTTCGTACTCGCACTTCATCCCGTAGCGCTCGATCGCGGACTCGATCTCGTTGAGGTTGTTGAGCCCGAGTTCTTCCAGTGTGTCGATCTCGTCGCGGTGACGATCCATGCCGTTGCCGACGCCGTGCGTGAGCGACGACTCCATGAACCCGCCGTTGCGTCCGCTCGCTGCGCCGCCGACCTCGCCCTTGTCGATGAGGACGACGTCGCGGGACGGGTCACGCTCCTTTGCGATCACCGCCGTCCAGAGTCCGGTGTAGCCGCCACCGACGATGCACAGGTCGCAGTGTTCGTCCCGCACGAGGGTGGGGTTCGACTCGGGGATGGCGGCGCTCTCGAGCCAGAACGGATACGGCTCCGCGTCGGCGATGGCATCGAGCGCGAGCTGTGATGGTTCGTCGTTGTCGGGGGACTCGGTCATGCTCTCACTGGGGTTGCAGTGTATCCGGGCCGCTCGCCCGCGTCGGCGTGTGCAGAAGCGGGCGGCTCGGCGGGCACCGGCGAGGCGACGTAGCGTGGGAGGATGGACCTCGGACTCACCGGACGTCGAGCTGCGGTCGCGGCAGGTTCGTCGGGGCTCGGATTCGCCACCGCTGCCGCCTTGGCGGCCGAGGGCGCTCATGTGGCGATCTGTGGGCGTGATCCCGAGCGGCTCGCCGCCGCGGTCGATCGCATCGGGCCGGGGTGTGTCGGCATCGTCGCCGACGTGTCGACGGTGGAGGGGGCGACGGGCTTCGTGGCCGACGCCGTCGAGGCCCTCGGCGCGGTCGACATCCTCGTGCCCAACGCGGGTGGGCCGCCGCCGGGGAACTTCGCTTCCACGCCGATCGAGGCGTATCCCGCCGCGTTGGAGCTCAACCTGATGTCGGTCGTGGCGATGTGCACGGCGGCCGTGCCGGCGATGCGGGAGCGCCGCTGGGGGCGGGTGGTGGCGATCACGTCGCTGGCCGTGCGTCAGCCGATGGCGCAGCTGATCCTGTCGAACACGGCGCGCGCCGGTGCGACGGGTTTCCTCAAGACCCTGGCGCTCGAGGTCGCAGGCGACGGTGTCACGGTCAACAGCCTCCAGCCCGGCCTGCACCGCACGCCGCGGGTCGAACAGATCTACGGCGAGGAGCAGCAGGAGTCGATGCGGATGGGCGACGCCGCCGACTTCGGCGCGGTCGCCGCGTTCCTGTGCAGTGAGCAGGCGAAGTTCACCACCGGCGTGCAGCTCCACGTCGACGGCGGCGCCTACCTCGGGCTGCAGTGACGGCTTCGGGGACGCGCGAGACTCCGTCGATGGCTGTCCGCACCACACTCCACGTCGATCGCCGTTCGTTCGGCACCACTCGCCTGGTCGAGGAGGCCGAGACCGAGTTGGCGCCCGATCACGTCCGGCTGGCCATCGAGCAGTACGCGCTCACGGCGAACAACATCACCTATGCGCAGTTCGGCGACATGCTCGCCTACTGGGACTTCTACCCCGTGACCGCCGACTGGGGCAACGTGCCGGCGATGGGGTACGCCAGCGTCACCGAGTCGAATGTCGACGATGTTCCGGTCGGCTCGCGCTACTACGGCTGGTACCCGATGTCGACGAGTGTCGACATCCAGGCGGTTCCGACGCACGACGGCTTCCGCGACAACGGCCCGCACCGGGAGCCGCATGCAGCGGTCTATCGCGGCTTCACCGCCACCGACCGCGACGCGATGGCCACCACCGCCGAGGACGAGCCGCGCCACGCCCTGCTGCGCGGCCTGTTCGCCACCGGCTTCCTGGCCGACGCGTTCTTCGCCTCGGACGACTACCGGGGGGCCGAGCAGGCGGTGGTGCTGTCGGCGAGCAGCAAGACGGCGATCGGATATGCGGCATCGGCCACACGGACCGGTGCCGTTCGGTGCATCGGTGTCACCTCTCCCGGCAACGTCGACTTCGTGCGCAGCCTCGGGTACTACGACGACGTCGTGACCTACGACGGACTCGCCGAGATCGCCGTCGTGCCGAGTGTGGTGATCGACATGGCCGGGCTCGGTTCCGCGGTGGCCGCGGTGCACGCACACCTGCGTGACGACGTCCGCTACTCGATGGTCGTCGGCAAGAGCCACCATGACTCCCCGCCGGCCATGGTCGATCACGGTCCGACGCCGGAGATGTTCTTCGCGCCCGGCGTGGTTGCCGAGCGGCTCGCCGAGTGGGGCGCCGAGGACTACCAGCGGCGGCTTCGTGAGGGGTTGACCGCGTTCATCGCCGACAGCTACGCCTGGTTGACGGTCGACGAGCGCCGTGGCCCGTCGGCGGCTCAGGCCGCATGGAACGAGCTGTACGCCGGCGACGTCGCGCCGTCGCAGGGGCTGGTCGCCTCGCTGCTCGCCTAACTCGTCGGGCCGGCGGCGTCGCCCGTTGCTGCGTCGCCGTACTCGAGGCGCCGGGCGCGCAGACGGAGGTCTTCGAGCACGCGCCGGTTGGCGGCCTGGAGGTCGGCGAGGAACGCGACGGCCCAGATCTGCGCAGCCACCACGACCAGCCCGATTCCTGCGAGCAGGCTGGGGACCCGGCTCGTGTACCCGTCCTCGAACAGGTAGAGGCCGAGCCATCGCAGCATCAGCAGGGCGCCGACGACGAACGGTACGAGGCCCACCAGGAAGAAGAAGCGGAACGGCTTGTAGAGCGCGAAGCTGCGGATGATCGCCTGCGCCGACCGCCACACGTAGCGGCTGCTGCTCTTGACCAGGCGCGACTCGCGTGTCTTCGGGTTCACGCCGATGGGTACCGAGGTGATCGCGATGCCGTTCCAACCGGCCTGCACGATCGTCTCCATCGTGTACGTGTAGCGGCCGAACACCTGGACGCGCATCGCCGCATCGCGCGAGTAGGCCCGGAAGCCGCTCGCTGCGTCTCGCACTCCGGTGCCGGAGAACCGTCGGACGACCGAACTGCCCACGCGCTGGAGGAACTTCTTCGCCCGCGAGAAGTCGTCGATCGACTCGATCGGTCGTTCGCCGACCACCATCTCGGCGTCGCCCGTCAGCACCGGCGCGACGAGATCGGGGATCGACGAGCCCTGGTACTGGTTGTCGGCGTCGGTGTTGACGATCACGGTCGCACCTGCCCGCAGGCACGCGTCGATCCCGGTGAGGAAGGCGGCGGCGAGGCCACGGTTGTGCGCATGTGACACGACGTGGTCCACGCCGAGCGATCGGGCGACCTCGACCGTGCGGTCACTGCTGCCGTCGTCGATCACGAGCCACTCGACCACGTCGACGCCCGGCACCTCGCGGGGCAGGTCGGCGACCGTGAGCGGCAGCGTCTCCTCCTCGTTGAAGCACGGGATCTGGATGATCAGCTTGACCGGCCCGTCGTCGTCGGGGTGCGCGGCGCTCGACATCACGGCGAAGCGTAACGGGTGGGCGTCTCGTGCTCGACGGGTGGAGCCGAGCGGCCGACCGGTACCGACACGGCGGCGCCGAGCAGATCGACCGCCACCGACACCACGCGGCTGACCACGGCCACCGAGACGGCGAGGCCCGCACCGAGCGGCGCGGTCATCATCGAGATGAACACGGCCTCACGTACGCCGAGCCCGCCCGGCAGCCCGATGATCACGAACCCGGCGATCCACGACACACACGTGGCGTAGATCAGCGTGACGACGAACTCACCGTCGAGGGAACCGCCGAGCGCCTGGACGGTGAAGATGTTCATCCCGGCGAACAGCACCCACGCGGGGAGGTACCGGGCGACGATTCCGGCGAACCAGCGAGCTCCGGGGAGTCGCAGCTCGCGCGACGTCGCCCGGTCTGCGCTGCGGTGGATCAGGTCGCGGACACGTGGGGTGGCGAACGCGAGGCCACCGGCCACGAGCGCAACGGTGAACAACCAGGGCAGCACCCGCGAGTTCGGCGGTGCGGTGAGGCCCGAGACAGCGGCGACGACGAACGCGCCGAGGAGTGTCGTCACCATCGACAGCGCCGTCGACCAGTACGCGATCCCGCGGGGCGTCCGATCTCGATGTGCCAGTTCGGCCTGCCCCACGATCGGCCAGATGCCGCCGGGCACGTACTTGCCGAGCTGCCCGACGAAGAACCAGTACAGCCCGCGTCGCCACGGGGCCGGAGCGCCGCCGTGTCGGACGATCGTCAGCCAGTTGACACCGAGCAGGGCCATGGCGCCGAGACCTGACACCAGTGCGGCGACGAGCCACCACGGGTTCGCGCTGGAGAGCGCGTCGGCGATCTCCTCGCGGTCCTGCACGATCCTGACGCCGACGAACGCCAGCCCGGCGAGGCCGATGGCGATGCCGATCAGGTTGGCGAGACGGGAATTCACCGGTCAGTCGAGCGGGGTGCCGTGGACCATCGTCCACGGCAGTGGCGTCGCGGTGCTGCGCACGTCGAAGCGATGCTCGATGAGCTTGGCGAACCCGCGATTGGTCCAGTGGTTGATGTGGCCCGGGGTGTTGCCGAAGTCGCGGAGGTACCGCCCGCGGGCCATGTTGCCGGCGCGCCAGATCGGCTCGAACGGCACGGAGGCGATCAGCGACCCGGCGCACACCCGGTGGAGTTCGTGCAGGGATCGTGCTGGTTCGGGGAGGTGTTCGAACACCTCGATGGCCAGCACGAGGTCGAACGCGTCGTCGGGGAACGGCAGGCTGGTCGCGTCGCCGAACACGCACGACAGCCCCCGTTCGAGCCAGTCGTCGGCGAGGTCGTCGTCGGGCAGGTCGAGGCCGAGCACCGCCGCGTCGGGGAATCGTTCGATCACCCGCTGGGTGACGATCCCCTCGCCGACGCCGATTTCGAGGATGCGGCGTGGTGTGTGTGGCCGGTCGGCGGCGTCGAGCATCGTGTCGAACGCACCGAAGAATCCACGCATCATCCGTTGCTCGATCGGATTGGTCGACGCGTACTTGTCGTACGTGTTGCCGGTCGGCACCGGCTCCGTCGTCGTCATCCCGTCAGTGTCGCAGCGCCGACGCGCCGTTTGGTGTCAGACGAGTGGGACATCTGGGGTCTGACCCCAGATGTCCCGGCGTACCGGTCAGGCGGAGGCGGTTTCGAGGGCGCGGCGGGTGAGCACCCTGGCGAGGTGCTGGCGGTACTCGACGCTGGCGTTGAGGTCGGCCTGCGGCTCGGCGTCGGCGGCGGCCTGTTCGGCGGCGTCACCGATGCTGGCGCCGCTCGCGATCGCTGCGGCGACGCTGGTTGCGAGCACCGGTGTGGACCCCATGTTGACCAGGCCGACGCCCGACTGGTCGCCGTTGCGCCAGGCGGCCACACCGACGATCGCCCAGTCCTGGGCCCGACGGTTGAACTTCTGGAAGCTCCAACCGGCACCGTTCATCTTCGGCACGCGGATCTCGGTGAGCACCTCGTCGGCTTCGAGCGCCGACTCGAAGAACGTCTGGTAGAAGTCGCTCGCCGCGATCTCGCGGGTGCCGTTGGGCCCCTGCGCGACGTAGGTGGCGCCGAGCGCCAGGGTCGTGGCGGGGAGGTCGGACGCCGGGTCGGCGTGGGCGATCGACCCGCCGATCGTGCCGCGGTGGCGAACCTGTGGATCGCCGACGTGGCCGGCCGCATGTGCCAGGAGTGGGACGTGTTCGCGCAACACGTCGGAGGTCTCGACGTCCATGTGGCGCGTCATGGCCCCGATCGCGATCCGGTCGCCGTCGTCGCGGATGTACGACAGGTCGCTCAGCCGCCCGATGTCGATCAGCACGCTCGGCTGGGCGAGGCGCAGCTTCATCATCGGCAGCAGGCTGTGCCCACCGGCGATGAACTTGGCCTCGTCGCCGTGCTGGCCGATGAGGCTGATGGCCTCCTCGGCGGACTCGGCGCGGACGTAGTCGAATGCGGCGGGAATCACTGGTTGCCTCCGGTGGCGCTGGTGGATTGGGCGGCGTGGATGGCGTTCCACACCGTGTTGGGACTGGCGGGCATCGGCACATCTCGGACACCGAGGCCCGAGAGTGCGTCGACGATGGCGTTCATCACGGCCGGGGCCGAGCCGATCGTGCCGGCCTCGCCGACCCCCTTCACGCCGAGTGGGTTCGTCGGCGACGGCGTGACCGAGTGGCCGATCGTGATCGGCGGGACGTCGCTCGCTGCCGGTACGAGGTAGTCGGCGAGGGTGGACGTGCGCAGGTTGCCGTCGGAGTCGTGATCGGCGCCCTCGTAGAGGGCCTGCGCGAGGCCTTGGACGACGCCGCCGTGCACCTGGCCCTCGACGATCATCGGGTTGACCTGGTTGCCGCAGTCGTCGACGGCCACGTACTGCAACACGTCGACGTCACCGGTCTCGGTGTCGACCTCGACGAGGCACATGTGCGTCCCGAACGGCCACGAGAAGTTCGGTGGGTCGTAGGTGACCTGTGCCTCGAGGTTGGGTTCGAGACCGTCGGGGAGGTCGTGGGCGGTGAACGCCGCGAATGCGATCGCCGCCAGCGGCACCTCACGATCGGGGGAGCCGGCGACCCGGAACGTCCCGCCGACGAACTCGATGTCGTCGAGGTTCGCCTCGAGTTGGTGGGCCGCGATCTGCTTGGCCTTGTCGATCACCTTGTCGCAGGCCATGCCGACGGCCACGCCACCGACCGGCAGCGAACGCGAGCCGTAGGTGTCCATGCCGAGCGGCGCAATCGCGGTGTCGGAGTGCAGCACGTCGACGTCGGCGGGGTCGATGCCCAGTTTGTCGGCGACGATCATCGACCACGACGTCTCGTGGCCCTGCCCGTGCGGCGACGTGCCGGTGACGACCTGCACCTTCGACGTCGGCAGGATGCGGACGGTGGCCGCCTCCCACCCGCCGGCGGAGTAGTTGAGCGAGGCGAGGACCCGCGACGGGGCGAGACCGCACATCTCGAAGTAGCTCGACACGCCGAGGCCGAGCCGCTTGGTGGAACCCTCGGTGTTCTGCTCGGCCTGACGGGCCCGCACGCCGGCGTAGTCGATCATCTCGGCCGCGATCGTGGCCGCCTTGTCGTGGTCGCCGGAGTCGTAGACCAGACCGGTGAACGCCTCGTACGGGAACTGCTCCTTGCGGATGAAGTTGCGTCGCCGGAACTCGAGGGGGTCGGCGCCGACCTCCTTCGCCAGGGCGTCGATCGCCCGTTCGATGGCGTAGGTGGCCTCGGGGCGACCGGCGCCGCGGTAGGCGTCGGTGGGTGTGAGGTTGGTGAACACGCCGGTGCACGAGAAGTCGTAGGCCTTGGGCAGGTCGTACACCCCGGCGTACAGGAATGCCCCGAGGATCGGGATGCCGGGCGTGATCAGCTGGAGGTAGGCACCCATGTCGGCGGTGAGGCGCACCCGGATGGCGGTGAGCTTGCCGGCGGAGTCGGCGGCGAGGTCGATGTGCTGGATCTGCCCGCGCCCCTGGATCGTGGCGACCGTGTTCTCCGAGCGGGTCTCGTTCCAGCGCACCGGCACGCCATGCTTGCGTGACAGGGCGACGCACAGCAGTTCCTCGGCGTACACGTCGAGCTTGGCGCCGAAGCCGCCGCCGACCGCCGGCGCGACGACGCGCAGTTGGTGCTCGGGCACGCCGAGCGTGACGGCGATCATCACCTTGAGCACGTGGGGGATCTGGGTGGAGCTGTAGAGGGTGACGTCGCCCCCGAACGGCTGCGGGATCGACACGACGGCCCGTGGCTCCATCGCCATCGGGATCAGCCGCTGTTGCACGTAGCGTTCGCTCACCGTGTAGGCGGCCTCGTCGAACGCCTTCTGGACGGCACCGTCGGTCTCCTCGACCAGGAGGTTCCACGTGTACGACGAGTTCGTGCCGAGCTCGGGGTGGACCACGATGCGGTCGGACAGCGCGTCGTCGAGATCGATGATGGGCTCACCCGGGTCGTACTCGACATCGATCGCCTCGATGGCGTCGTGCGCGATCGTGTCGGAGTCGGCGAGCACCACCGCCACGCCGTCACCGACGTAGTGGACCGCATCGATCGCGATCGGGTGGTGCGGCGGGTTCAACATGTCCTCGGTGACCGCCCATGCGCACGGCATCGGGGCCGCCCAGAGGTCGGCGAGGTCGGCGCCGGTGTACACCGCCTGCACGCCGGGCATCGCCGCCGCGGCGGTCGTGTCGATCGACACGATCTTCGCGCTGGCGTACGGGCTGCGCAGCACCGCCATGAAGAGCGCCCCCGGCACCTTCATGTCGTTGGCGAACACCGCTTCGCCGGTGAGGAGCACCGGGTCCTCCTTGCGGAGCACCCGCGTTCCGATCACGGCGGTGTCGGTCGGTTCGTCGGTCATGGTCATCGCTGGACCCCCATCCAGTTGGCGTCACCGTGTGACGGAGTGATGTTCCGATCAGGCGCCGGCCGACGCTGCGGCGAGCACCGACTTGACGATGTTGTGGTAGCCGGTGCAGCGGCACAGGTTCCCCTCGAGCCCGAGCCGCACGTCTTCCTCGGTCGGGTTCGGATTCTCCTCGAGCAGGCTCGTGGCTGCCATCACCATCCCGGGCGTGCAGTAGCCGCACTGCAGACCGTGGTGCTCCATGAAGGCCTGCTGCATCGGGTGCAGCGTGCCGTCGGCTGCGGCCATCCCCTCGATCGTACGGATCTCCTGGCCGTCGGCCTGGACGGCGAGCACGGTGCAGCTCTTGACCGCTTCACCGTCGAGGTGCAGCGAGCAGGCGCCGCACGACGAGGTGTCGCAGCCGATGTTGGTGCCGGTGAGCCCGACGACCTCGCGGATGTACTGCACGAGGAGCAGGCGCGGCTCCACCTCGTGTGTCTGCGTCGTACCGTTGACGGTGACGGTGATCTCCACTGATGCCCCCAAGTCGCTCGTGGTGTGCTGTGTCCGGGCTGTTCCCGAATTCACATCATGCACCATCGGAGGGGGCGCCGGACAACCGAGCGCCAAGCGGGCACCGTACGGGTCAGGTGACGTTCGCGATATCGGTGACGGCGAGGTACAGGAGGAACCCGATGATCGTCACCCCGAAGATCGTGTAATGCCACCGCTTGGGGTGGTCGGCTCGCCAGAACCGGCGGATGCTGTAGATGATCGAGACGATCGCGAGCAGGCCGATGACGATCCCGATGACCGGCCCGACGCCGCGGGCGATGCCGACGGCCGGCAGGACGAACGGGAACACGATGTACATCAGCAGGCACCGGCAGGTGCTGATCAGCAGTGACTTCTGGAAGGCGGAGCGGGCCTCGGCCTTGGTCGAGGTGGTGCCCTCGGGGAGGATCAGCAGGCGCCGCATGAACCGATCGGCGGCCGAGGACGACGTCGTGGCGGGGGCCGGGGCCGCACCAGTGGCGGCGCTCGTCGGTGCGTCAGGTTCCGTGGCGTGCGCGGTGTCGGTGATGGGGGGCTGGTCGGCGGTGGTGCTCATGGCCGTCACGAACGGTACGTCGCTGCGACCGCCGCGGCAACTTCGGCGGGAGACGCCACGAGGGCGCACGCGCCGGCACCGGACAGCTCGTCGGGGGAGCCGAAGCCCCAGGTGACCCCGATGCAGTCGACGCCGTTCGACCGTGCTCCTTCCACATCGTGGTCGCGGTCGCCGATCATCACGACGTGGTGGTCGCTGCGGTCGCCGGCGAGGCCGAGTTGGTCCAGCGCGTAGGCGATCACGTGGGCCTTGGTGCGTCGACCGGAGCCGACCTCGATCGTGGCACCGGCCTGGACTGCGAAGTGGTGGCTGAAACCGAAGTGCTCGACGATGCGGATCGCCGTCGGCTGCGGCTTGGCCGTGGCGAGCGACAGCGTGTACCCCGACGCAACCAGTTCCTCGAGCATCTCGGCGACACCCGGGTACACCTCGTTCTCGAACAATCCGACGTCCTCGTAGCGCACCCGGTAGGCATCGACCACCCGTTCGATGTCGTCGTGCGGCACGCCGAGGGTGGGGAAGCTGAGCTCGAACGGCGGCCCGATCACCGCGCGCACCTGCTCGTCGGTCGGCGGCTCGTACCCGCAGGTGCTGAAGGCGTGCTGGAGCGAGCGGGCGATGCCGGGCGACGAGTCCGACAGGGTGCCGTCGAGGTCGAGCAGGACGTGGGCGTCGTTCATCGTCTGGCCAGCTCTTCCAGTCGTTGCAGGTCGTCGTCGGTGCCGACGGCGATCAGCACCTGGCGCGGCTCGATCACCATGCCCGGGTCCGGGTTGGTGGTGAATGTTCCGTCGGGACGGCGAACGGCGAGGATCAGCACGCCGGTCTGTTTGCGCAGGTTCGCCTCGCGCAGCGTCTTGCCGGCCAGGTCGGACGACTCGGACACGTCGTACTCCTGCATGCGGAACTCGAGGGATCGTTCGTGCATGACGACGTCGATGAACTCTGCGACGTGCGGACGGGCGACGAACGACGCCATGCGAGCAGCGCCCAGTTCCTGCGGGTTGACGACGCGATCGGCGCCGGCGTTGGCGAGCTTGGGCACGCTCTCGTCCTGTCGGGCGCGGGCGACGATGAACAGATCGGGCATGATCGCGCGGGCCGACAGGGTGACGAAGAGGTTCTCCGCGTCGCCCTCGAGCGCGGCGATGAGCGCGCCGGCGCGTTCGAGTCCGGCGCGGCGCAGGGTGACGTCGAGGGTGGCGTCGCCGACCACGGTGGGGTAGGGCACGTTCGCCAGACGGTCGGGGTCGACGTCGACGATGACGACGGGGTGGCCGGCGGACACGAGATCCTCGGCGACGGCGCGCCCGACACGTCCCCACCCGCACACGATGCTGTGCCCGCTCAGTTTGTTGATCTCCCGATCCATGAAGCGCCTCCCGACGAAGTCACGCAGTTGTCCGTCCACGACGACCTGGACGGAGAGGGTGAAGGTGTACAGCACGGTCGACACGCCGATGATGATCAGAACGATCGTGAACCACTGTTCGACGACCGTGAACTCCTCGAGTTCGCGGAACCCGACGGTGGTGACCGTGGTGACCGTCTGGTACACGGCGTCGGTGAACGACATGCCGAACAACAGGTAGCCGATGGTGCCGATCACCGTCACGGCGATCACCATGGCGACGGCGCGCTGGAGGCCGCCGATCGGGCTGTAGCTCACGACGGCGACGGTAGCCGCACACCCCCCGCCAACAGCGTTACGCCGGGGGTCGGTGTCGCGCCTGGGTCATACCCGAGGCGTGATCGTCAGCGGCCGCGGAGGATTTCGCGGATCAGCGGTTCGTAGTGTTCGAGGGGGTTGCTGACGTAGTCGGCGTCGAAGGCCGTCTGGTCGTACTTGGCGCAGAACTCCTCGGTGTACTCGAAGTACGGCGAGTCGCGGTGCTTGTCCCGGGCGTTCTTGTCGAGGCCGATGTAGTCCCAGAAGTAGTAGCCCTGGAACTCGCCGTGGTGCTTGACCATGAAGTGGTTGGCCTCGGACACGAACGGCTTGAGGATGCCCGCCGCGATGTCGGGGTGGCTGTACGGGCTGAGTGTGTCGCCGATGTCGTGCAGCAGCGCACACAGCACGTATTCGTCGTCGCGACCGTCCTTCTCCGCACGCGTCGCCGTCTGCAGGCTGTGTTCGAGCCGGTTGACCGGGAACCCGCCATGGTCGAACTCGAGCGCACGCATCAGCTCGATGACCCGATCGGCGACGAACGACTGGGTGATCGCCAGCTGTGGCGCGATGATCGCCCAGTCCTCGGCGGTCGATTCCTCGAACGTCTTGAACGAGGTGCGGGGGTGTTCGGTGGTGGTCATGTGGATGCCTCCTGGATGGCGCGCCACACCTTCTCGGACGTGGCGGGCATGTCGATGTGGCGGATGCCGAGGTGGCTCAGGGCGTCGATCACCGCGGACTGCACGGCTGGTGTCGAGCCGATCGTGCCCGACTCGCCGATGCCCTTCGCGCCGAGCGGGTTGACGAAGGTCGGGGTCTCCATGTGGATCACCTCGAAGCTCGGCAGCTCGGTCGCCGAGATCATCCCGTAGTCGGCCAGATTCGACGTGACCGGGTTGCCGTCCTCGTCGTAGCGGACCTCCTCGAGCAGCGCCTGCGCCGTGCCCTGGGCGATGCCGCCGTGGATCTGGCCGTCGAGCAGCATCGGGTTGACGACCCGTCCGGCGTCATCGCAGGCGATCTGGCGCAGGTGGCGGACCTGGCCGGTGCCGGTGTCGACCTCGACGACGGACACGTGGGCGCCGAACGGGAACGTCGGCTGACCGGCATCGAACCGGGTGTCGACGGTGAGGCTCGGGGAGTGACCCGTCTCCATGTCGGCAGCGATCGACCCGAAGCCCTGGTGGGTCTTCGCGGCGACGGCGAGTTCTCCCCAGGTCTTGCTGACCGCGGGGGTACCGGCGACGTGGAACGCTCCCTCGTCCTTGTCGAGCACGATGTCGCTCTCGTCGGCCTCGAGCAGTGAAGCGGCCAGGTTGCGGGCCATCTCCACCAGCTCGATCGATGCCTTGTTGACGGCGGATCCGCCGACCTGCAACGACCGCGAGCCCATGGTGCCGCCCCCCTCGGGGACGAGATCGGTGTCGCCCCAGATCAGGGTGATCCTGTCGATCGGGATGCCGGTCTGGTCGCTGGCGATCATCGACCACGACGTGTCGTGACCCTGTCCGTGCGGCGACGTGCCGGTGTACACGAGTGCCGAGCCGTCGTCCTGCACCTCGATCTTGGCGGCCTCGCCCATCGGATCGACGCCACCGGTGATCTCGACGTAGACGCTGACACCGATGCCGAGCTGCTTGTCGTCTCCTGCCTCGCGGCGGCGGGCCTGTTCGGCGCGCAACTCTGCGTAGCCGGCGGCTTCGAGCGCCTTGTCGAGTGCGCCTTCGAAGTCGCCGACATCGTAGATCTGGCCGATCGCGGTGGTGTGCGGTTCGGTGAACTTCGGGATCAGGTTCATCCGCCGAACCTCGGCGGGGTCCTTGCCGATCTCGGCGGCGAACAGGTCCATCGCTCGCTCCGCAGCAGCGGTGGCCTCCGGTCGACCGGCACCACGGTAGGGCACGGTCGGTGTCGTGTTCGTGAGCACGGTGGTGGCGCGCACCTCGATGTTCGGGATGTCGTACACGGCCGATGCCATCGGGCGCGTCATTGCGAAGCCCAGCACACCGCCGACGTCCATGAACCCACCGGCGTCCTGGAACAGGTGCAGCTGGTAGTGGGTGACCTTGCCCTCGCGGGTGCCGCCGATGGTGGCGTACTGGAGCTGGCTGCGGCCGTGGCCCAGGTTCATCATCGACTCGCTGCGGGTCTCGCGCCAACGGACCGGGCGCCCGACCGCCTTGGAGATCGGGCCGAGCAACATCTCCTCCGCGTAGGTGCCGATCTTCGCGCCGAAGGCCCCGCCGACATCGGGGGTGATCACCCGCACGAGACCCGGGTCGACGCCGTTGGCGGCCGCGATCGGTGCCTTGACGCCCTGGGCGTGCTGGGTCGAGAGCCACTGGTGGAGGCGACCGTCGGTCCAGGCGGCTGCGGATCCGCGGACCTCGAGCGGGCACGGCGCAACGCGCTGGTTGAGGAAGCGGCCGGTGACGACGACCTCGCAATCGGCGAAGTAGTCGTCGGTCGAGGTGTTCTCGGGCATCCCGAGCACCGTGGTGTCGAAGACGGCGTTCGAGCCGGCCGCCTCGTAGATCAGCGTCTCGGACGCCATCGATGCTTCGATGTCGACGAGCGCCGGGAGGAAGTCGACGTCGACGAACACCATCTCGGCGGCATCGGTTGCCTGCGCGATCGTTTCGGCGACGATCGCCACCACCGGCTCTCCGACGAAGCGCACCTTGTCGCTCGCGAGCAAGGTGCGTGCAACCGCTGGATTGAACTGCGACGGAACCGGCTCGAGGCCGAGCGACTCGGCGGTGAACACACCGACCACGCCCGGCATGTCCTTCGCTCCGTCGATGTCGATCGACAGGATCGTGCCGTGCGCGACCGCCGATCGTGCGTAGACCACGTGCAGCGCACCGGCGAGCAGTTCCTCGCTGAGGTCGTCGACGTACACCCCGCCTGTCGTCAGGAACTTCGGGTCTTCCTTGCGCTGGACCCTGGTCCCCAGAATGCTGCCGGCCACGTGCTCTCCTCACCCCATCGCATGTTGCGCCGTTCGTCGGCGTCCGTGGGTGTCGAACCTAGTCGGCCGCGCTGGGTGCAGGACCAGCCGTGCGGGCGGCGAAGATGCCGGTGACGATGTTGTAGGGCCAGCCGGGCGGAAGTTCGCTGGGAAGCGGCGGCAGCGGCAGGATCGTGGCGCGACGGTCACCGGCTTCGACGAAGCCGATCTCCTCGCGGGCGGCCTCGCGGATGCCGTCGTCGGTCTGGAGGCGGTCGACCTCGCCGGCGAGTTGGCCGTTGACGCGTTGCAGTTCGTCGAGTTCTGCCTGACGCCGGACGAGATCGTCGTCCTGATCGAGCCAGGTCTGGACCGGCAGGATGACGAGCGCGGCGACGATGGTGGCGGCGATGACCAGGATGAAGGCGCCACCGAACAGCGCCCATCTGGGGCGGCGCAGGATGCGCTTGTCGGTGGGAATCGGCCGCGTGAAGTCGCCGAGTCGCGACCGGCCGGCGTCGGCTGCCGTCGGCTTCTCCTTCGGCCTCGGAATCGAGGTGGTGCGCGAGCGGCTCACCGCATCAGTCTCGCAGCTGAATCCGGTTCTCCGATGGCACCGCTCACGGGTCCTGTGACTCGGACGGGTGGGCAGCCGGCGAGGGAAGTGCCAGCGACGAGCCGGACGCGGTGCGACGAGGAAGCGCCAGCGGACGACGAACCCGCCACTTACAACGGCGCGAGGGCGCTGGTGCCGCGGTAGGCGGCGGTGTCGCCGAGTTCGGCCTCGATGCGCAGGAGCTGGTTGTACTTCGCCACGCGGTCGCTGCGGGCGGGTGCGCCGGTCTTGATCTGGCCGCAGTTGGTGGCGACGGCGAGGTCGGCGATCGTGGCGTCCTCGGTCTCACCGGAGCGGTGGCTCATCACCGATGTGTACCCGTGTCGTGTGGCGAGCCCGACGGTGTCGAGCGTCTCGGTGAGCGATCCGATCTGGTTCACCTTGATCAGGATCGAGTTCGCCACGTTGCGGTCGATCCCGGTCTGCAGGCGTGCGGAGTTCGTGACGAAGAGGTCGTCACCGACGAGCTGGACCTTGTCGCCGATCGCCGCCGTCAGCGTCGCCCACCCGTCCCAGTCGTTCTCGTCCATCGCGTCCTCGATCGACACGATCGGGTACGTCTCGACCAGGCGCACCCAGTAGTCGGTCATCTCCGTCGGTGAGAGCACCTTGCCCTCGCCGGTGAGGTGGTAGGCCCCGTCGCGGAAGATCTCGCTGGTCGCCGGATCGAGGGCGATCGCGATGTCGTCGCCGGGCGTGAAGCCGGCCTTGGTGATCGCCTCGACGAGCACCTTGATCGCCTCCTCGTTCGATTCGAGGTTCGGGGCGAACCCGCCTTCGTCGCCGACCGCGGTCGACAAGCCGCGTTCGTGGATCACCTGCTTGAGTACGTGGTAGGTCTCGGTGCCCCAGCGCAGGGCCTCACGGAAGCTCGGCGCACCGACCGGCATCACCATGAACTCCTGGAGGTCGATCGAGTTGTCCGCGTGGACGCCGCCGTTGATCACGTTCATCATCGGTACCGGCAGCACGTGGGCGTTGGGCCCGCCGAGGTAGCGGTACAGCGGCACGTCGAGTTCGATCGCGGCAGCTTTGGCGATCGCCAGGCTCGTGCCGAGCACGGCGTTCGCTCCGAGGCGCGACTTGTTGTCGGTGCCGTCGAGGTCGAGCATCACCCGGTCGAGGAACCGTTGGTCGAGCGCGTCGAAGCCCTCGAGCGCATCGGCGATCTCGTCGTTGACGAAACCGACCGCCTGCTGCACGCCCTTGCCCCCGTAGCGGTCGCCACCGTCGCGCAACTCGACCGCTTCGTGTTCGCCGGTGGACGCGCCCGATGGCACCGCTGCTCGACCGAGGGCGCCGGAGTCGAGGACGACATCGACCTCCACGGTGGGGTTGCCACGCGAATCCAGGATCTCGCGTCCGGTGATGCTGACGATCTCGCTCATGGTCACAACGTACCCGCGCCGAGATGCGCGTACCGAGGGTCTGCTCCATCGGTGTCGTCCCGCTCGGTCTGCAGCGCCGCTGCTGCGTGCGCAGTGTCAGCCGGAGGACGGACGGAGTTGCTGTTGTCGTTCGCGTCAGATTTCGCTCAAGTTCCTCGCCGGGCGTGCCGATGGCGACGACATGGAACCCGTCGATTCGCGTCCGCTCGGCGAAGCGCTCCCGCCGCCGCCTGCCCACGGGGCCGGGGCGGTCGCGTCGTCGGTCGCGCCGAGTGTCGAGACGAAGGACGCTGCGCGTCGGCGAGCCGGCGCGGTGGCGGTCCCGTCGGTGTTGCCGATGCTGCCGTGGCGGGTGGCCGGTGCGATCGCGCTGTCGATCGCATTCGGGCTGATCGGCTGGGAGATCCGAGGCGTCGTCGACGACCGACCGTGGTCCGATCCCGTCATGTACTGGTCGATCGTCGCCGGCATCGTCGCCGGCGCCTGCGTGCTCGGCTGGACCTGGTCGTCCGTGGAGAACGCCCGTCGCCTGGTCGGGCCCGCCTCGGGCCGTGAGCTCCCCGATCCTCGCCACGCGGTGGCCACGTGGATCGTGCCGTTCGCCTTCGTCGGCGTGGCGGTCACCGTCGTGGCGTACCTCGGCGACCGGGTGAGCCTCAACGCCGACGACACCGTGTCGTCGGCGCCGCTGGCCGTCGCCGTGATCGCGCTGCTGCTGGCGATCCCGATGACGTACCGGCCGCTCCACTACCTGTCCGGCGTGGTCCGTCAGGTGGGCGGCCACTCGGCGAAGCTCGCGCAGTGGATGTGGGTGCCGGTCGCGCTCGCGGTGGTCGGCGTCGCGTCGATCGTCGCGCTGCGTGTCGGCGGTGCGGTGTTCGAGTCCGGTGAGCCCGGCGCGGTCGACACCGCCACACAGTGGGCGCCGCTGTGGGTGATCGGTGTCGTCGTGATCGCCCCCTGTGTGATCGTGATCCTGCTCGCGTGGCGGGCAGCGTCGTCGGTCGAGGAGGCCATCGTCCTCGCGGCGGACCGCCGTCGCCGCTCGCCACTCGCTGTGGCAGCGGGCGCACCTGTGCCGGTCTCGCGGTCCGCATCCGCCTCCCGGAGCAAGCAGACGCGCGGGCTTCGTCCCTCGAAGGTCGCAACCCGGGGGCCGGTGCGGCTGATCCCCGGCGACGATCTCCTCCGGCTCGGGATCGTCACCCTGCTCGCCGGTCTCGCCCTCCTGACGATCGTCGGAGCGGCGGTGATGTTCCTCTTCTGGCGTGAAGCGAGCGACGGCCTGCTGTTGCCGTCGGAACGCGAGCGTGCCTGGGATTCGTTCAGTACGTTGCACGCAGCCGCACGGTTCGTCGGATTGTCGCTGATCGCGCTGGTGACCATCTGGACGTTCGTCGCTGTCGTCAACGTCCGCATGGCGTCGGGTCGACGTCGCAATCCGTTCGTCGCCGCGGCTGCCTGGCCGATCGCAGCGGCGGGATTCTGGCTGCTCGCCGACCGCCTGGTGGAGGATCAACCTGCCGGCGTCGTCATCGCCGGGTTCGCAGCCCAGGCCGTCCTGTTGTACCTGCCGTTCCTGTTGTTGGAACGTGCCGCCGACGCCGTCGAAGCCCGACGCACGCCGCTGCGGATCACCTACGTGTTCGGCGTGGTGCTGCTGGTCTACGTGCAGGCACTCGGGGGGCTGTCGACCATCGAGGAGACGACCGACCCGACCCGACTCGGCCGGCTCGCCGGGTTCCTCGCGCTCGGAGCGATGATCCAGCTGTTGTCGACGTTGGCGGTCACCGAAGCCTGCCGCGTGATCGAGACCGCCACCGACCGCGAGGCGGCGAGCCACAACGCGCTGGTCGAACAGCGTGAGGCGATCGCGCAGCGCGCCGGGACGAACCCGCCCGAACGCGTCGCGTCGTCGCCGTCCGTCGTCCCAGCGCCGTCCACCGTGCCCACCGTGTCGCCATGACCCCGTCGCCCGGCCCACCCGACGATCGCACGAGCGCCTCGTCCGCTCCGGCCTCGGTCCCCGACGCGTCTGCGCCGCTGCCGCCACCCCCGCTGCCAGCTCCGGTGTCACCGGCGACCTCGCCGTCGCCCTCGTCGTCCACAGCGTCGTCGTCCACACCGTTGCCGTCGTCAGCAGCCCCACCGGCGGCATCGTCACCTTCGGAGCCCTCGTCAGGGGCGGTGCTCGGTGCGTCGACGACGCCGCTGGCGATGTTCGACGCCAGCGAGCTGACCTCGCCGTTCGCACCGCTTCGGACCGATCCTCCGCCGCGGATCTTCGCCACCTGGTGGCTGAGGTACCTGTTGTTCCTCGCCCAGCTCGTCGGGATCGCCGTGGTGTTGCTCGCCGAGTACGCAGGCGACGGGGGCGAACTCCGCCGTTCCTCGATCGTCGTGACGCCGTATCTGCTCTCGGCGGTGCTGCTCGTGTCGTGGAGCGCGCTGGCGATGATCGACGCGGCCCGCCTCGTGCCGGCAACCGCGTACCGTCGGCGCTCGAGCGCACCGCTGGTCGTCGTGATGTGGCTGTTGGCGTTCGCGGCGCCAGCGGCGGCAGCACGGGTCGTCGACTGGGCGCGAGATCGCTTCGCCGTCGATACGGACGACCTCGCGGTCGTCGCTGTCACCGTCGCCGTCGTGCTCGTCTGCTTCCTCGTGGTCTGGATGCCGTTCCACTACCACACGCTGCAGGCGCACCGTATCGGTGCTCCAGGTCGCGTGGTCGCCGCATGGTTCTGGCTGCCGCTCATCACCGTGGTCGGCGCACTGCTGATCGACGCGCTCGGCTTGCGCGACACGCTCGCCGAGAACGGCACGACCGATCTCGAGCGCACCGTCGAGGTCGGTGTGGTGTTCGGACTCCCGGCGCTCGTGTTCGCGCTCGCCACCTGGCGCGCCACCACGGTGTTCGACGAGGTGATCGACCTGCGTTGGCGCCGCTGGCGCACCGAGTGGGAGCAGACCCTTGCCGCGATGACGATGCAACCGCCTCCTGGCCCCGAAGCCCCGGCGCCACCTGCGCGTTCCTGACGGGGCTCGGCCGCCGGGTCAGGTCGATTCGGTGGACTTCACGTCGTCCCAGAGCGCGTCGAGCGTGGCGAGATCTGCCGAGCGGAGATCGATCGAACGCTGTAGGGCCAACTGCTCGACCCCAACGAAGCGGGCCCGGAACTTGTCGGTCGCGGCTCGGAGCGCCAGTTCCGGGTCGATGTCGAGATGCCGCGCCACGTTGACGATCGCGAAGAGCAGATCCCCGAGTTCCTCTGCCGAGCGTGTCGCACGCTCGTCGTCGGCCGGTTCGGTGCGGGCGTCGTCGAGGATGGCGTCGGCGAGGATGGTGTCGGCGAGTTCGGCGGTCTCTTCGGCGATCTTCGGGAACGCACCGGTGACGTCTGGCCAGTCGAAGCCGACCTTCGACGCCTTGCTGCCGACCTTGGCGGCGTACGCGAGTGCCGGCATCGATCTCGGGATGCCCTCGAACACCGAGGTGCGTGACTTCTCGGCGCGCTTGATGTCGTCCCAGTTGCTGAGGACCTCGTCGGTGTCGAGATCCTGACCGGCGAGGTGGCCGAACACGTGCGGGTGGCGACGCACCAGCTTGTCGTGGATGCCGGTCGCGACGTCGGCGATCGTGAAGCGACCCTCCTGTTCGGCGATCGTGGCGTGGAACTCGATCTGGTAGAGCAGGTCGCCGAGCTCTTCGATCAGGTCGTCGTCGGTGGTCGGATCGGCCGGGTCGAGGCCGTGGACCGCATCGACGACCTCATAGGTCTCCTCCAGCAGGTGGGGGACGAGCGACTCGTGGGTCTGCTCGATGTCCCATGGGCACTGCTCGCGCAGGAGGCGGGTGAGCTGGTGGAACCGGACGTACTCCGTCCCGACCGGTGCCGCCAGATGGGGGATCCACAACGAGGTGAGATGATCGGCGGTGACGGTGCGGTCGAGTTCGGACCAGGTGGTCTCCACGATGAGCTCGTCGGCGGTGCCGAGCGCCTGCAGGATCGTGAGCCGCTCGTCGCCGGTCGCACTGTCGACGGCGAGCTTGATCTCCGACAGCACCCAGTCGGCATGGGCGTGAGCGACGAGGAGCGGCCCGCGCTCGCCGGCAGCGGCGGTGGCGAACTCGTGACCGTCGACGAGGCGGACGCCGGCTTCCACGGGGTCGACGCCGAGGCGCGCCCACGCCACGTCGAGGAACGACATCGCCGGGAGGAGCACGACCTCGACGTCGTCGCGGTCGCGCAGGTACCGCACGGTCCGTTCGAGCACGAGTGGCGATCCGGGCACGGCGTAGAGGATCTCGCCGTGTTCGTCCGCGGCCGACACCAGCGCGGCGGTGATCTCGACGTAGACGTCGTCGAAGGTGTCGGCCGCGTCGTACAGGTGGTCGAAGCCGATTGCATCGGGCACCAGATCGGCCGACGGGTGCACCTTCGTGCGCAGGTAGCGGTGCCCGATCCGCTCGATCGCTCGGCGGGTCTCCTCGGTGACGTGGTCGTGGCCACCGGGACCCAGCCCGACGACGACGATGCGCGGGGTCACCACGGGGGCTCAGCCGAGCCCGACGACGGTTCCGGTGTCGGGGTCGAACGTGCCGTAGCGGGCGTCGACGTGGATGTCGGTGTCGGCAGCTGCAGCGGACACGTCGATCACGCCGACGAGCTGTTCGACCTCGACGTCGGCGAGCGCGTCGAACGAACGGAACGAGAGCACGACCCACGCGAACTCGGCGCCGGTGGTGTCGAGCAGCGGCGCCGTTGCGAACGGCTCGTCGGGCGACATCGTGGCGGCGACGGCCACGAACGGGGTGCTGGCTGCGTTGTTGGCGATGTCTTCGGGGCTCAGGCAGGGGATGTCGCCGTCGGTGGCGACGAGGCTCTGATCGACGTTGTTGGCGGTGAAGACGTCGACGAAGTCGGCGCCGCCCCCGAGTTCGGCGAGCGCGTTGTCGGCGGTCGCCTGCTCTTCGACGACGATCGCACTGATGCACGCGACGCCCGACGACGTGGGCCCCGCGTCGTACAGCGCGGCGATGTCGATGTCGGCCACGAGCTGCTCGTTGATCCACCGGGTGATCTCGGCGCGCACCGGATCGAGCGGGATGACGTCGTCGCCCGTGACGCCGAGTTCGGTCAGCGTGGCGTCGAACTCGTCTCGGGTCAGCTCGACGTCGCCGACCCGAGCGACCGCATCGCTGTCGGAGAACGTCGTGCAACCGGTCGCCACGAGGGCGATCGAGAGCGGGAGGAGGATCGTCAGCGAACGTCGCAGCACCTGCCGCACGCTACCAACCGTCACCCGGTGCCGGGCGAATGAGACGTGGGGTCAGACCCCGCGTCTCATTCGGCGGGGATCAGGTCGCGGAGGAAACGGGCGAGGAACGTGCTCGCGTCGGTGCCGCGGGGGAGGGGCACCACGAGCTGGCCGAGGTCCTCCTTGTACTTCGCTCCCTTGGAGATGCGGCGCAGCCGCATCGTCTCGGACAGCTTCAGCTCGAGCGGCGCCAGCTTGGCCGTGCCACCGGTGGACGCCGAGCCGGAGATCTGGATGTCGTTGATCCCGAGGCGTTGGCACTCGGCGCGCAGATACCCGACCTGCAGCAGCGACTCGGCGGGTGCCGGGAGCGGGCCGTAGCGGTCCTCCCACTCGGTGCGGATGTCGTCGACCTCGGCCTGCGTGGTGACCCCGGCGAGGCGCCGGTAGGCCTCCAGGCGCAACTCCTCCTTGGCGACGTAGTCGGTGGGCAGGAACGAATCGGTCGGCACGTCGAGCTTGATCTCGGCGGGCGCGTCGGGCTGCGGCTCACCCTTCATCTCGCTGACCGCTTCGGTCACCATCTGGCAGTAGAGGTCGTAGCCGACGGCGGCGATGTGGCCCGACTGCGACTCGCCGAGCAGGTTGCCGGCGCCGCGGATCTCCAGGTCGCGCATCGCGATCTTGAAGCCCGAGCCGAGCTCGGTCGACTCGCCGATCGTGCGCAGCCGTTCGTAGGCCTCCTCGCTGAGGATCTTGTCGCGTGGGTGGAACAGGTAGGCGTACGCCCTGGACCCCGACCGGCCGACGCGGCCGCGCAGCTGGTGCATCTGGCCGAGGCCGAGCAGGTCGGAGCGCTCGACCACCAGCGTGTTGACCGTCGGCATGTCGATGCCGGACTCGATGATCGTCGTGCACACGAGGACGTCGTACTGGCCGTCCCAGAAGTCCTGCACGACGGTTTCGAGTCGGGCCTCGTCCATCTGGCCGTGCGCGATCGCGATGCGCGCTTCCGGTACCAGTTGGCGCAGGCGGGCGGCGGCCGTCTCGATCGACTGCACCCGGTTGTGCACCCAGAACACCTGGCCCTCACGCAGCAGCTCGCGGCGGATCGCCTCGATGGCGACGCGCTCGTCGTACTCGCCGACGTAGGTGAGGATCGGCATGCGGTCGGCCGGCGGTGTCTGCAGCAGCGAGAGGTCGCGGATGCCGACGAGCGACATCTCCAGGGTGCGCGGGATCGGCGTGGCGGAGAGCGTGAGGACGTCGACGTTCGTCTTCATCTTCTTCATCGTCTCCTTGTGCTGCACGCCGAAGCGCTGCTCCTCGTCGACGATCAGCAGGCCGAGCTCCTTGAACTTCACGTCGTTCGCGAGCAGGCGGTGCGTGCCGATGACACAGTCGACCTCGCCGGTCCTCACGCCCTCGATCACCTTCTTGGCCTGGCCGGCGGTGAGGAACCTCGACAGCGTCTCGACCCGGATGGGAAACCCGGCGAAGCGGTCGGCGAACGTGTTGCCGTGCTGCGTGGCGAGCAGTGTGGTGGGCGCGAGCACGGCGACCTGCTTGCCGTCCTGGATCGCCTTGAACGCGGCGCGGATCGCGACCTCGGTCTTGCCGAAGCCGACGTCGCCGCACAGCAGGCGGTCCATCGGGTGGGCGAGTTCCATGTCGCGCTTGATGTCGTCGATCGCGGTGCGCTGGTCGGGGGTCTCGACGTAGGGGAACGCCTCTTCCATCTCGGCCTGCCACGGCGTGTCCTGGGCGAACGAGTGGCCCTCGGCGTTGACCCGCTTCTGGTACAGCACGACGAGTTCCTGGGCGATCTCGCGAACCGCCGAGCGGACCCGGCTCTTGGTCTTCGCGAAGTCGGAGCCGCCGAGACGGTGCAGCTTCGGCGCCTCGCCGCCGACGTACTGGCGCAGGGTGTCGATCTGGTCGGACGGCACGTACAGCTTGTCGCCGCCCTTGTACGAGATCAGCAGGTAGTCGCGCTCGACGCCGCCGATCGCCCGCTTGACCATGCCCTCGTACTGGCCGACCCCGTGCTGGTGGTGCACGACGTAGTTGCCGGCCGTGAGGTCCTCGAACGTCGACGCGGACTCCCGCTTCTGTTTGCGGACGGTGCGGTGGGCGCGACGGCGGCCCGTGAGGTCGCTCTCGGCGACGATCGCCACCTTGGCGTTCGGGAGCGTGCAGCCACGGTGGAGTGGCGCGATCGTGACGCTGCCACCGGCCTTCAGATCGCCGCCGGGAGCGATCACCGGGAAGTCGAGCCCGTTGTCGAGCAGGAGGTCGTGCAGGCGCTGTGCCGATCCGGTGCCGTCGGCCGCGACGACCACGCGGTAGCCCTTGCCGATCAGGTCGACCAGTCGGTCGGTGAGGCCGGAGCCGTCGCCTGCGACCGGGCCCCAGCCGGATGCCTCGACCAGCGGTGTGTCGGGAGACTCCGGTGTCGAGTCGATCGTCCAGAACGATCCGGCGGCGTCGAGCAGCGTGTCGGGGTCGGCATGGAGCCGGGGGAACGACTTGTCGGGATCCCGTGCCCAGGTGGACGCCAGCGTGCGCGCGAGGTCGTCCTCCTCGGCGATCAGGTCGAGTGCGCGGTCGCGCATCCGGCGCGGTTCGACCAGCAGCACCTTGGCCGACTCGGGCAGGACGTCGGTGAGGAGCTGGTCGTCGTCGACGAGCCACGGGAGCCAGCTCTCCATGCCGTCGAAGTGCAGGCCCTCGGCCAGGCGTTCCCACTGCTCGCGTCCCCACGGCTCTGATGCCACCAGGCCGGCCGCCCGTTCGCGGACGTCGTCGGTCGGCATCAGCTCGCGGGCGGGGAAGATGATGACCTCGTCGAGATCGTCGGTCGAGCGCTGGTCGTTGACGCCGAAGCGGGTCAGGCGGTCGACCTCGTCGCCCCACAGGTCGATACGGATCGGCGCGTCGGCGGTCGACGGGAACACGTCGACGATCGCGCCGCGCCGGGCGAACTCGCCGCGGTGTTCCACGAGCTCCTCGCGCCGGTAGCCGAACTCGACGAGCTGGCGGCCGAGGGCGTCCGGGTCGACCGTGCCGCCACCGAGGGATGCCGGCCGCACGATGATCGGCTCGGTCGTCGTCGCGCCGGGCCCGAGCTTCTGCAGCAGCGCTCGGACGCCGGCCACGATCACGGTGGGGGCGCGTTCGGGGTCGCGCAGACGCCAGAGGATGTCGAGGCGCTGGCCCATCGTCTCGACACTGGGGCTGACCCGCTCGAACGGCAGCGTCTCCCAGCCGGGGAAGTGCACGACCTCGCCGGCGGGGAGGAACTGCGCGAGGTCGTCGGCGAGCTGTCCGGCCATCGTGCCGGTCGGGCAGCTGACCACGAGCGGCCTGCGTTTCGACAGCGTGGCGAGCGCGGCGATCGAGATCGGCCGCGCCACTTCCACCACCGCGAGTCGCGCGCCCGGGTCACCGAGCGCTCGGGTGAGCCCCGGCTCGTCGCGCAGCAGTGCCGGCAGCTCACCGAGCGGGGCGTTGGCGATCGTGCCGGGGGCGTTCATCGGGTGCCGTTGTACCGCTGCATCGCGGCATCCACACCACGGGCGACGATCAACTCGGCGGCGTCGGCGGCGTCCGCGATGCGGATGTCGAGCAGCTCGCGTTCGGCCTTCGGTACCTTCGACAGCACGTGGCCCTTGCCGACGTCCTTGTGGTCGGGTTTGCCGACGCCGATCCGGATGCGCAAATAGTCCTGCGACTTGAGATGTTGGGTGATCGAGCGCAGCCCGTTGTGCCCCGCGAGACCACCGCCGGCCTTGATCTTGAGCTCGCCGGGCGGCAGGTCGAGTTCGTCTTGGATCACGATGAGGCGCTCGGGCGATTCGATCCGGTAGCGGCGCACGAGCGAGCCGACCGCCTGGCCGGAGTCGTTCATGAACGTGATCGGGAAGGCGAGGACCACGCGTTCGGGGCCGTCGGGCCCGGCGAGGCGCGTCTCGGCGACGAGGGCGTTGTCGCGTCCGCCCTTCAGCGTCACGCCCGCGCGGTCGGCGAGGAGCCGGACCGCTTCTTCGCCGACGTTGTGGCGTGTGCGGGCGTACTTCTCGCCGGGATTGCCCAGCCCGACGACCAACCAGTCGAACGGATCACCCTTGCCGGCGCGTCCGAACAGCCCCATCGCTCAGCGCCGCCGCCCACTCGGCCGCTTGCCCCACCCCGAAAAATGCCGGAATCCGGACGCTGGGCGTCCGGATTCCGCAATAGTTCGGGTGAGGGATTCGGTCACTCGTCGTCGGAGTCGGCCGAGGCCTCGGCCTCGCCCTCGGCGGCTTCGCCTTCGGCAGCCGCCTCTTCTGCGGCGGCTTCCTCGGCGTCGAGCACCGGGGTGCGCATGGTGAGCACGGTGACGACCGGAGCGTCGGCCTCGGCTTCGGCGGTGACGCCCGACGGCAGCGGGATGTCCTCGACGCGGATGACCGAGTCCATCGTCATCTCCGACACGTCGATCGTGACACCGTCGGGGATGTTGCGCGGGGTGGTGCGGACCTGCATCTCCTGCATGGCGAGGTCGACCAGACCGCCGTTGGCAGACACGTCCTTGGCCTCGCCCTCGAGGTGGATCGGGATCGAGACCACGATGTCCTCGTTGAGGTTCACCTGGATGAAGTCGATGTGCTGCACGGAACGCTTCACCGGGTGGCGCTGGATGTCCTTGATCAGCGACGGGTACACGGTGCCGTCGACGGTCAGGTCGAGGATCGTGTTCATGCCGGCGGCGCCCGACAGCGCCTGGCGCAGTTCGCGGCGATCGACCGAGACGGCGATGGGATCCATCCCGTGTCCGTAGACGACCGCAGGGATCTTGCCCTCGGTGCGCAGACGACGAGCGTCGGAGCTTCCGGCGCGGCGTCCGGTATCGGCTTGGAGAACGGTCTCAGACATGGTGATCGGCTTCCATCGGATCTCGTGACGACGCCCACACAACAGGCGTCAGGTCGTTACAGCAGCGTCCCACGCTATCGGCGCTCCGCGCCTTCCCCTCCTGCTTCGACCACCTCGGGACGACGCGTCATCGGGCGGACCTTCCTGCTGTCGACCGCTCGGTGAACGGCCGACAGCAGAACGGGCTCAGCGGCCTTCGAAGTACTCGACCGAGTCCTTGTCGAAGAACAGGTAGCCGGCGACGAAGGCGTAGATCGCCACGGGCCAGAAGGCGTTGTACCAGTGGACGTTGTGGTACGCGATGATCACCCAGATCAGGGCTCCCAGCCGGAAGGCGGCGATGATGCCGACGAGGTAGCGGGCCCAGTTCGCGCCGTTGCGCAGCGCGAGGCCCACGAGGATCACGGCGACGCCGAAGATGATCGCGACGATGCCGTAGGTGGTGACGTCGCCGGAGACTGCATCGGTTCCCGCGAGGAAGTCGTCGTCGTCGCTCTGGAACAGCGCGAAGATGCCCGCGCCGATGTCGAGGGCGCCGGCGATGATGAACAGGATCGACAGCAGGCTGACGCCGAACGGTCGATGTCGTGTGGTTGGAGCGGTCATGGGGTCCTCAGTTCTGTGCAGTGGTTGTCGGTGTTGACCTGAACAACCGTAGGAAATCACTGACGCAGGAAGTGGGATCCCTCGTTGTGGGGAGTGTTCGATCGTCAGGCGAGGTTTTCGCCGTCGAAGATGTCGCTGACGCTGGTGTCGTCGAAGACGGCGCCGAGGGCTTCGGCGATCAGCGGGGCGACCGACAGCACCTCGATCTTGTCGAGCTGCTTCTCCGGTGGCAGCGGCAGCGTGTTGGTGAGCACGATGCGGCTGAGCGGGGCGTTCTTGAGCCGGTCGATCGCCGGGCCCGACAGCACGCCGTGGGTCGCCATCGCCCACACCTCGCTGGCACCGCGTTCGACCAGCAGTTCCGCTGCCGCGCAGATCGTGCCGGCGGTGTCGATCATGTCGTCGGTGAGCACGCACAGGCGGCCCTCGACGTCGCCCATCACCTCGGCGGCCTCGGCGACGTTGGTCGAGCCCTTCGGCCGGCGCTTGTAGATGAACGCCAGGTCCGCGCCGCAGTCGACGAGGTGCTGGGCCATGCGTTCGGCCACCTTGATGCGGCCGGCGTCGGGCGACACGATCACCGGTTCGGTGGCGTGCCGGCGCACGTACTCCTCGAGCACCGGCATCGCGGTGAGATGGTCGACCGGGCCCTCGAAGAACCCCTGGATCTGGCCCGAGTGCAGGTCGATCGAGATCATCCGCTTGGCGCCTGCCGCCTTGAACATGTCGGCGATCAGCCGGGCGGTGATCGGCTCGCGCCCTTCGGCCTTGCGGTCCTGGCGGGCGTAGCCGTAGAACGGGCACACCGCCGTGATGCGCTTCGCCGAGGCGCGGTACGCGGCGTCGATCATGATCAGGTGTTCCATGATCGAGTCGTTGACCGAGTGCTCGTCGACGCCGTAGTGGCTCTGGATCACGAACACGTCGGAGCCGCGGATCGATTCGCCGAAGCGGCACCGGACCTCGCCGTTCGCGAACTCGACCAGGTTGTCGTGACCCAACTCGATGTTGAGGTGCGTCGCCACCTCCTGCGCCAGCTCGGGATGGGTTCGGCCCGAGTACAGGGCGAGCCGTTTGGTCGTGACCTTCTCCATGAGCAGTGACGTCCTCCCCGACGTTGTGGCGTCGACTTCGTTGGTCCGCGGTCAGCCGACGGGTGCAGTGTAGAACGCCCCGGTCGTTGCGCCCGCAGCGACCGAGCTTCCGGCCGGAAGATGGGCGTACGGACCGACGACGGCGTCGGGCCCGACCTCGGCGTCGTGGCCGACGGTGTGCTCCACGGTCGCTCCGTTGCCCACCGCACAGTCGTCGAGACGCGTGTCGGGACCGATGTCGCAGCCGTCGCCGACCGCCGTGGTGCCCTGCAGGATCGTGCCCGGGTACAGCGTGACGTCGCGGCCGATGGTGACCGTGACGTCGACGAAGGTCTGCCGCGGGTCGAGCATCGTCACGCCGCTCAGCAGCCAGAACCTGTTGGTCCGAGAGCGCAGCTCCCGTTCGGCGAGCGCGAGCTGCCAGCGGTCGTTGACGCCCTGGGTCTCACCCTCGGGTGCCTGCACGCAGCCGATCCGGTGGCCCATCGCGCCGAGCACCGACACGACGTCGGTGAGGTAGTACTCGCCTTGGGCGTTGTCGGTGGTGAGCTTGCGAAGTGCGGGGCCGAGGAGGTCGCGTCGGAAGGCGTAGATCGAGGTGCACACCTCCTTGACGTCGAGTTCGTCGGGGGCGGCGTCGCGGTGCTCCACGATGCGGGCAGCTTGTCCGTCGGCCTTGCGGATCACGCGGCCGTAGCCAGTGGGGTCCTCCATCACGCTGGTGAGCAGCGTGGCGGCGTTGCCGCACTCGACGTGGACGTCGACGAGTTCGCGCAGCGTCTCGGGGCGGAGCAGCGGCGTGTCGCCCGGGAGCACGAGGATCGTCGACTCGTCGTCGTAGTCGTCGCCGGACAGTGCCGTCATCCCGATCGCGGCGGCGTCGCCGGTGCCGTTCTGTTCGAGTTGTTCGACGAAGGCGACGTTGGCCCACGCCGGTGCCATCTGCTGCACCTTCTTGGTGACCTGCTCGGCGCCGTGGCCGACCACGATCGCCGTACGTTCGGGGTGCACCGCTTCGAGCGCGTGGATGACGTGGAGGACCATCGCCCGTCCACAGATGAGGTGCAGTGGTTTGGGGCGACTCGACCTCATCCGGGTGCCTTCTCCGGCGGCGAGCACGATCGCTGAAACGCTCATGGGCTCCGGGGAGAGGATTCGAACCCCTACACGCGGCACCAAAAACCGCTGTCCTACCATTAGACGACCCCGGACTGGCCACGGATCGATCGCCGTCGCCGGTGAAAGTCCGCCCGTTCACCGTACCTCGCGTGGCAGGTCTTGCCACGGCCGATAGCGTGGCGTTCCTTATGGGTTCTCTGATCAAGAAGCGTCGCAAGCGCATGCGGAAGAAGAAGCACAAGAAGATGCTCCGCCGCACGCGTCACCAGCGTCGCAAGTAGTTCCAGTCTCGTCCGTCGGGCGTGGACGACAGGGGTCAGGCCCCGGTCGTGATCCCGGCGGCAACGTCCATCGGCACCGTTCGTGCCACGACCACCGTTGCGCCCTCGTCGACCAGATCGGCGAGGGCGTTGCCATGTTCGCCCTCGGTGAACCAGGTCGCGCCACTGCCGGCGAGCACCGGGGCGGTGCCGACGCGTTCGCCGATCAGGTCGCGCCATCTCGCCAACCGGGGCTCCACCACCATCGCTGCGGGTTCGAGATCGTTCGGGCCAGCAGCCGTCGGGCCGCCGAGGTCGTCCCAGGCGCGGTAGGCGGCCGGTGTGCTCACGCCGAGCGGCGGGATCACGAGGGTGACGATCAGATCGAGATGGGGGAGCGGTTCGACGATCTCGCCGATGCCGCGCACGATCGCCCGACCTCCGACGAGACAGAACGGGATGTCGGCGCCGAGGCGAGAGGCGACGACCAGTGCCGGTTCGCTCGCGTCCGGGTCGGGTGTGGCGAATCCTGCCCATCGCAGGATCGTGGCGGCGTCCGTGGAGCCGCCGCCCAGGCCGCCGCCGTGCGGGATCCGCTTGTCGATGACCACCTGAGCGCGGCGCTCGGTGAGCCGGAGCGCCTTGGCCACGAGGTTGGACTCGTCGAGCGGAATGCCCGCCGCGAACGGCCCGCGGGCGGCGAGGCCGGATCCGGCAGGGTCGATCGTGAGCACGTCGTGCAGGTCGAGGCTGACCATTTCCGCCTCGATCAGGTGATAGCCGTCGTCGCGGACGCCGGTGATGCGGAGCGTGCGCGTGAGTTTGGCGTGCGCCCGCAGCCCGATGGCCGCGTCGGTGGCTCCCATCGCGGCGACGCTAGCGGGGGACGTCGCTGCCGGTCGGGCCGTCGTCGATCGCCGGGTCCGGGCTGCTGCGACCTGCGGCGAGGTGGGCGTCGGTGAGGCGGCACCAGGCGTCGACGTCGAGTTCCTCGGGCCGTGCGGTCGGGCTGATGCCGGCGGCCTCGAACGTCTCGGGCTCCACGATGCCGGCGAGCGAGCGGCGCAGCATCTTGCGGCGCTGCCCGAACGCGGTGCGGACGAGGCCGAACAGTGCACCCGGATCGGTGGGTGGTGGTTGGTGCCGGGTGATCTCCACCAGTGCCGACTCGACGTTGGGGCGCGGCACGAACACCGAGGCCGGGACGTGCCCGACGATCTTGGCGGCGCCCCAGAAGGCCGCCTTGACGCTGACCGCCCCGTACGCCGAGGTGCGGGGACGGGCGGCGAAGCGCTCCGCAGCCTCTCGCTGCACCATCACCAGCATCCGGTGGATCTCGGGGACCTCGTCGAGCAGGTCACAGATCAGCGGCGTGGCCACGTTGTACGGGAGGTTGGCCACGAGCACCCACGGCGGGTGATCGTTGCTCGAGGTGACGGCGCCGGCTCCCGTGCTGCCGGCGTCGCCCGCCGGGCCGGTGAGCAGCGCGGGCCAGTCGAGGGTCATCGCGTCGGCTTCGACCACGGTGACGTTGGTGCGCTCGGCGACCACGTGGCGCAGGATCGGCACCACGCCGTGGTCGACCTCGATCGCCGTCACGTCTGCCCCGGTGTCGGCGAGCGCGAGCGTGAGCGAGCCGAGGCCTGCGCCGATCTCCACCACTCGATCGCCGGGGCCGACGCGGGCGATCGCGGCGATTCGGCGCACGGTGTTGGGGTCGGCGACGAAGTTCTGCCCGAGGTCGCGGCGCGGTGCGAGCGCCGCGGTGTCGAGGAGCTCGCGAATCGCCGGTCGCGAGTGGGTCACCGACGGATCTCGACCGGGATCGGGGAGTCGGTGAGGTCGGCGATCTCGGCGAACAGGTCGGGATGCATCACCAGGAAGTCAGCGGAACCGCTCGGGGCGAGTCTCGCGGTGCAGCGCACCGAGCGGTTGTTGTCGAGGTTGACCACGACGATGCTGGCTCCCTGGTTGACGCCAGGCGCGGTGCAGGTGCCGGGTGAGCCGACGTTGCTGCGGAAGACGGCCTTCGTGGTGATCCGTTCGAGTTTCGGTTGAACGGGCACGGCGATCTCGGCGAGCCCGGCCCCGACCTGACCGGACGGCCCGTCGAGGAACACCGGAGCGTCGGCCGGGTCGGCGGCCGGCACGGTGGGGTCGGGTTCCGTTGCGTCCGCTCCGCCGTCGACGACGATGCCCGCCGTCGCGACGCTCGGCGCACCGTCGTCCTGGTTGGCCCACCACAACGCGGGGAGCGCCACGAGGGTCAGTGCCGTTGCCACGAGGAAGCGGCGGCGGTCGGAGTCGGTGAGGGCCATGGTGTGCTCGCGTCGTCGTGCACCTCGGAGAGATCGCGCGACGAGGGGTTGCCAGCGTACCGTCGAGGGTCGACGGTGACGATCCGGAGTGCACTTGCGACCACGCTGCGTGGTCACGTGATCCGGGCAGCGGGAGCGGCGCAGTCGCGTGACCGATGCGCCGCGATCGGGTTCAGTGAGAGGGGAGCGCGAACACCTCGTCGGCGTTGGCCGACGTGGCGCGGGCGATCCCGTCGACGGGGCGGTCGCGCAGATCGGCGATGAACTGACCGACGTGGGGGACCCAGGCGGGTCGGTTCGGCTTGCCGCGGTGGGGGATCGGGGCGAGGTAGGGGCTGTCGGTCTCGACCAGCAGACGATCCAGCGGACACAGGATCGCAGCCGCCTGGACCTCGGGCGCTCCCTTGAACGTGACGATGCCCGAGAACGACAGCAATGCGCCGATGTCGAGCGCTCGTCCGGCCTCGTCGGGACCACCGGTGAAGCAGTGGAAGATCGTGCGCGTCGGGACGCCGACCGAGGCCAGGACGTCGAACGTGTCGTCCCACGCCTCGCGCGTGTGGATCACGAGCGGCAGGTCGCGATCGTTCGCCAGCTGGATCTGCTCCTCGAACGCACGCTGTTGAACCTCGCGCGGAGAGTGGTCGTAGTAGTAGTCGAGTCCGGCCTCGCCGACGGCGACGATCCCGGGGGTGTCGAGCAGATCGAGGATCGTCTCGACCCCGTTGACGGCATCGTGCGGGTGCAGTCCGACGGTCGCATGGACGCCTCGATGGGCGGCGGCTGCGTCGATGGCGGCCTGCGACGTCTCGCGATCGCACCCGACGGTGATCAGCGTCGTCACACCGGCGTCGGCGGCGACCGCCACGGCGGCATCGGTGCCGTCCGGGATCCGAGCATCGTGCACGTGGCAGTGCGAATCGACCCACCGGAGCGGGAGCAGGCCGGCCGGGCCGTCGTTGCCCGGGCCGGCGTCGCTCGGTCCGGGCGGCTCGCCGGGGCCGGCGCCGGCGCCACTCATGTCAGGCGCGGGAACAGGGCATCACCCTTGGTGACGACGGCACCCGGCGTGTACTGGCCCCAGGCCGCCGCCTCGGGCAGGCGTTGATCGGCCACGAGGCCCGGCAGGCCGATCCGCTCCCAGATCGCCTGGGCGGTGTCGGGGATCGCCGGCGAGGCCAGGATGGCGACGATCCGCAGCGCCTCGAGTGCGTCGCCCAGGACCGCATCGACGGATGGTCCGGGTTCGGCCTTCCACGGCTCGTTGGCCTCGAGGTGGGCATTGGTGGCCCGCACCAGCGACCACGTGGCGTCGAGCGCCTTGCTCGGCTGCACGACATCCCACTGCGCGGCGGTGTCTTCGTACGCCGCTGCTGCCGCACCGGCGAGCGGGCTGTCGGGGTCGGGTGCGGTACCGAGGCCGTCGCACTTCTTGGCGACGACGGTGGCCACGCGCGCCGCGAGGTTGCCGAGGTTGTTGGCGAGGTCGGCGTTGTAGCGCGACGTGAACCCTTCGATCGAGAAGTCGCCGTCGTTGCCGTAGGCGGTGTCGGCGAGCACGTAGTAGCGGAACCCGTCGACGCCGACGTCGTCGACCAGGTCGAGCGGATCGACCACGTTGCCGGAGGTCTTGCTCATCTTCTCGCCACCGCTGAGCAGCCAGCCGCCGATCGCCCAGCCCTTCGGCAGCTCGACGCCGGCGGACATCAGCATCGCCGGCCAGTACACACAGTGTTGACGGATGATGTCCTTGCCGATCAGGTGGTAGTCGACCGGCCACCAGTCGCGGTAGGCGTCGGTGCCGTCGCCGAAACCGGTCGCGGCGAGGTAGTTGGTCAGGGCGTCGAACCAGACGTAGGTGACGTGCTTCGGATCCCACGGCAGCGGGATGCCCCACTCCAGCGACGTGCGGCTGATCGAGAAGTCGCGCAGGCCGCTCTTGATCAGGCCGATCGCCTCGTTGCCCCGGTGTTCGGGCGTCAGCGCCGTGGGGTGTGCCGCGTACCAGTCGAGCAATCTGTCCTCGAAACGCGAGAGCCGGAAGAACCAGTTCTCCTCCTCGAAGTACTCCACCGGTCGCTGGTGGATCGGGCAGCAGTCGGCGACGACCCCGTCGGCGGTGGCGACCTCGATCAGCTCGTCGTCGGCGTAGTACTCCTCGCAGGCGACGCAGTACTTGCCCGCGAACGTGTCGAGTTCGATGTCGCCCGCGTCGTAGCAGCGCTGGAGGAGTTCGGTGACGGCGGCCTTGTGGCGTGGTTCGGTGGTGCGGATGAAGTCGTCGTTGGCGATGTTCAGGCGCTTCCAGGCGGCCGCGAACTTCGGTGCGATGGCGTCGACGAAGTCCTGCGGCGACCGGCCGGCGGCTTCGGCGGTCTGCTGGATCTTGAGGCCGTGCTCGTCGGTGCCGGTGAGGTACTTGACGTCGTCGCCGAGCAGGCGGTGCCAGCGGGTGAGCGCGTCGCCGACGATCGTCGTGTACGCATGGCCGAGGTGGGGCTCGGCGTTCACGTAGTAGATCGGGGTCGTCACGTAGAACCGGGTCACACGGCCACGCTAGAGGTTGGCCTCTCCTGGCCCACCGGCGGGTTTCGAGCCCCGAGTGGAGCGAGCGATCACGACGATCACCACGACGATTCCGCCCGCGGCGACGACGGCGGCTGCCGCTGCCCCGTGCAGGGTGATGATCAACAGCCCTTGGAGTCCCTGGAGGAAGGCGATCACACCGACCACGAGGATCGGGACCAGGTGACGCACCAGTCCGACGGCCACGATGCCGGCGGCGGTGAGGGTCGCCGCGATCGAGGCAGCCAGTTCGCTCGCGTCGGCCAGCATCGCGGCGCCGATCATCGCCGCGATCGCGGCGACGGCGAGCACGTAGAGCTCGGGTCGCAGCCGCTGTGTGATCGCCGCGGCGCCGATGGCGATCGCTGCCAGCCAGACGAGGATGCCGCCGATCCAGGGTGGGGTCGAGAGGAGCGCGCCGACTCCGCCGAACGTGAGCCCGGCGCCGACCGCGGTCGTCAGCACCTGGAGGGGGCGGTCGAGGTTGCGCCACAGCACCGCCCCGATCGCCAGGACCGGCAGTCCGACGATCAGGACGTTCCAGCCCGGCTGGTCGAAGCCGACGGTGTCGACGATGACGCCGGTGGTCAGCGCGACGCCGCCCGTCCCGATGAGCCACATGAACGATGCGAGCCGTCGGGTTCCCGCGTCGCCGAGACCGACGAGTCGGGCGCCGGCGACGAAGCCGAGCGCGGCGATGGCGACACCGATCGCCACCTGTCCACCGGTGCGAAGTGTCTCCCAGCTCTGGCCGACCATCATGGCGCCACTCATGAGGGCGAGGACGCTGCCGAGGTACACGGCGAGTTCGGCGACGATCGAGAGACGAGGTGACGCAGGAGTGTCGTGATGTTCGTAGGAGCGGATCGCCTCGACCTGATCGCTCGTGACCAAGCCGTGCTCGACCCAGTCGTCGGCGTGCTGGTCGAGCCATTCCGTGTCGGCCCCGTCGGGCCGGTTGCTGAACAGGGAGATCATGGCGAACCCCTCTCGTCGGGCCTCTCGTGAGGTATCCACTTGCATCGTGGGCCGAGATCGCCGGCCTGGGCAGGGCCGATCGACCACTCGCGTCGGTCGGCAGGCGATGAGCGAAGTCACCGGATAGCGGTAGTTCGCTCATCGCTCGGCTCGCTCGGTTCGGGCCGGTGGACCCGGCGGGTGGGTCAGCGGCGGAGGAAGCCGGAGCTGCGACGACCCGCACGGGAACTGGTGACCGCAGCGCCCGCGGCGAAGCTGGCGCCCGCGATGCCGACCGCTCCGATCGAGGTGATCGTGCGTCGCACGACCGACTTCGTCTGCTCGCTGAAGATCACGATCGGCCACCCGTTGCGGCGGGCGTGCCGTTCGAGCTTCGCGTCGGGGTTGACGGCCACGGGATGGCCGACCGCCTCGAGCATCGGCAGGTCGCTCGCCGAGTCGCTGTAGGCGTAGCACTGGTCGAGTTCGTACCCGTTCCAGTTGGCGATCTCGACCATCGCCTCCACCTTGCCGGCCCCGTAGCAGAACGGTCCGTCGAGCTGGCCGGTGTATCGACCGTCGAGCACCTTGCTGCGTGTGCCGATGCCCGATGTCATGCCGAGCGAGTGGGCCAGCGGCTCGACGATCTCCTGCGGCGCCGCGGACACGATGAAGGTGTCGCGGCCCGCTTGGCGGTGCCGGTCGAGCAACCGGCGGGCTTCGGGGCGCAGACGGGCGAGCAGCCGAGGGAGGATCTCGACGTTGAGCGCCTGCATGTCGCTCTGGCGCATTCCGGTGACCGCCTTGAGAACCCGCGCCTTCACGGCGTCGGTCGTGTCGTCGTCGGCCCCGAAGAGCTTGAAGGTGGCGGCCCCGAACGCGTCGCGCGCGAACTCGGTGTTGCGGATCATCCCGGCCTTTCGGGCCTGGAGCGCGAGCGTGTAGGCCGACGACCCCGAGATCAGGGTGCGGTCGAGATCGAAGAATGCGGCGCTCGGTCCGGTGCCGGCGACGTTGACGTACTCACTCATCGGTTCCAGTCTGGCGGTCGAGAGCGATGGCGAGGGCGTACACCTCGCGTTTCGGCCGCCCGACCGCACGGGCGACGGCGGCCGACGCGTCTCGTGTGGAGGCGCCGGCGTCGAGGTGGGACCGCAGCGCGTCGCGGACGTCGTCGTCGCTCGCCGGCTCGTCGTCGACCGGTGCGCCCTCGATCACCAGCACGTACTCACCGCGCGGGCCGCCGATGTCGATCGTGCCGAGGGGGCCGCGCACGATCTCCTCGTGGAGCTTCGTCAGCTCGCGCGTGACCACCACCATCCGATCGTCGCCGCACGCGTCGCGGAGGTCGTCGAGCGTTCGCAACACGCGATGCGGAGCCTCGTAGAGCACGGTCGTGCGGTGCTCCGCGGCGATCTCGGCGAGGCGGCTCGCCCGCTCGGCGCCCTTGCGGGGGATGAAGCCCTCGAACACGAACCGGTCGGTGGCGAGCCCGCTGATCGTGAGCGCCATGATCGCTGCGCTCGGGCCCGGCACGGCGCTGACCGGGTAGCCGGCATCGAGGGTGGCGCGCACGATGCGCTCGCCGGGATCGGAGATGCCGGGGGTGCCGGCGTCGCTGACGATGGCGACGTCGCGCCCGTCGCCGAGCGTGCGCAGGACGTCGTCGACGCGGCTGAGCTCGGTGTGGTCGTTGCACACGGCGAGGCGTTCGGCCCGCACGCCGGCGTGCTGCAGCAGCAGGCCGGTGCGGCGGGTGTCCTCGCAGCACACCAGCGCGACGTGTGACAGCACCTCCACCGCGCGCGGTGGGAGGTCGCCGAGGTTGCCGATCGGGGTGGCGACGAGCCAGAGCGTGCTCATCGGCTCAGGAATCGGCTGACTCGCCGGTGCGGACCTCGATCTGGTCGCCGACGCGCAGCCCCCAGCGGCCGAACGCCCCCGCTTCGGCCTCGATCACGCTGCGGGCATTCCACACCGGGATGCCCACCCTGAACCGCTGCATCTGGATCGTCTTGACGACCACACCGTCGTCGTCGAGGTAGGCGACGTCGATCGGGAACTTCATGCCGATGGTGTGGATCCACCGGCACGGGGTGATCACGAGCGCACCCTCCATCGACTCCCGTCCGAGCAGGCCGTGTCGCCGGGACCGTCGGGTGTCGGCGATCTCGGTGGAGGCGAGCACCCGCGCGTCGCAGACCAGCCAAGCCATGCTCGCAGTGTGCCAGATCGATGGCGTGTCCCGCCGGACGCAGGGCGTCGCACGCGCCGGAGGTGTCGCGCACCGGCGATCGCGGTACGTTCGGGCGGTGAGCCGCGATGTCGTCCGCTGATGCCTTCGAGCTTCGCGGTGTCGATGCAGGGCCGGCCGGTGCTCCGATCCTGCGAGGCATCGATCTGGTCGTTCCCGCCAATGGCGTCACCGTGCTCGCAGGGCCGTCCGGTGCGGGGAAGTCGACGCTGCTCCGCTTGCTCAACCGGCTCGACGACCCGCTGGCGGGCGAGATCAGGTGGCGAGATCGTCCGCTGACCGAGTGGGAACCGACCGAGCTGCGACGTCAGGTGGCGATGGTGTTCCAGCGGGCGCCGGTGTTCCCCGGCACCGTGCTCGACAACCTCGCCGTGGCGCTGCCGGGGATCGACGAGGACCGCGCGCTCCACGTGCTCGAGCACGTGGGGCTGGAACCGGATCTGCTCGGTCACGAGGCCGACACCCTGTCGGGCGGCGAGGCCCAACGGATGTGTGTGGCGCGTGCGTTGCTCACCGATCCGGCGGTGCTGCTCGCCGACGAACCGACCGCGGCGCTCGATCGGGCGGCGCGGGCGACCGTGGAGGATCTCGGTCGCTCGTTGGCCGATTCCGGGGTGGCGGTGATCTGGGTGAGTCACGACACCGATCAGCTGCGGCGTCTCGCCGATCACGTGATCGTGCTCGCCGCCGGGTCCGTGCTGGCGATGGGCCACCTCGGCGACCTCGACGTGAGCGACGACCCGCTCGTGCGCCAGTCGGTCGGTGCACGATGATCGGTGCGCGATGATCGGGGTCGAGCAGGGTGACATCGGAACGCTGGGGTTGGCGGCGTCGGGGATCCTCGTCGCCGTCGCCGTGGCGGTCTCCCTGTGGCGGCAGCTCGGGCTCGAGCGGAGCCTGCTGTGGGCGTCGCTGCGGGCGCTCGTGCAGCTGCTGCTCGTCGGTTGGGTGCTGCAGTTCGTGGTCGACCCCGACGACCCGCTGGTCTTCTCGGTGTTGTGGCTGCTGGCGATGGTGACCTTCGCGGCGTACACCACGTCGCGACGCGCTGCCGGGGTGCCGAGGGTGCTGCCGCTGTCGATGCTCGCCTACACGGCCTCTGCGATCGTGGTGCTGGGCGTGCTGTTCGGGTTCGGGATCTACGACCTCGAGGGACGCACGCTCGTGCCGCTCGCGGGAATGGTCGTCGGCAACTCGCTCGCCGCGACCGTGCTCGTGTCGCGTCAACTCCTGATTGCGTCCACCGAGCAGCGGGGGTTGATCGAGGCGCGGCTCGCGCTCGGCCTCACGGCGAAGCAGTCGTTCCAACCGCACCTCCGCCAGGCGTTGCGGACGGCGCTCGTCCCGCAGATCGAGTCGACGAAGGCTGTCGGGATCGTGTTCCTTCCGGGGGCGATGGTCGGGTTGATCCTGGCCGGCGTCGATCCGGCCGACGCGGTGAAGGTGCAGGTGTCGGTGATGTACCTCGTGCTCGGCAGCGTGGCGACCACGACGGCGGTGATGAGCCTCGGCATCTCGCGGGAGCTGTTCACCCCCGCGCAGCAGTTGCGTCGGCCGGTCCAGCGCACCGTCGACTGACTCGCGCCGGCCGAGTGGGACATCTGGGGTCAGACCCCAGATGTCCCACTCAGAGGCCGAGCGACTTGGCGATGATCGTCTTCATCACTTCGTTGGTGCCGCCGTAGATCGAGGTGACCCGGGCGTCGACGTAGGCGCGGCCGATCGGGTACTCGGTCATGTAGCCGTAGCCCCCGAAGAGTTGCAGGCAGCGGTCGGCGACCCGGTTCTGGAGGTCGGTGCACCAGTACTTCGCCTGGGCGGCCTGGGCCGCGGTGAGCTCGCCGGCGTTGAGGGCGAGGATGCACTGGTCGAGGTAGGCCTGGCTGACGTCGATCTCGGTGGCGACCTCGGCGAGCACGAACTTCGTGTTCTGGAACGTGCCGATCGACTTGCCGAACGCGGTGCGCTCGCCGACGTAGTCGAGCGTCCAGCCGAGGCAGGCCCGGGCGGCCGACACGCCGGCGACGGCGATCGACAGGCGTTCCTGCGCGAGGTTGGCCGCCAGGTACGTGAACCCGTTGCCCTCGTCGCCGAGGCGGTTGGCGACCGGCACCCGCACGTCGTTGAAGAACAGCTCGGCGGTGTCCTGGCTGTGCATGCCGATCTTGTCGAGGTTTCGGCCCCGCTCGAACCCTTCCATGCCGCGTTCGAGCACGAGCAGCGACAGGCCGGTGTGGCGCTCGGTCGGGTCGGTCTTCGCGGCGACGATCACGAGGTCGGAGTTGATGCCGTTGGTGATGAACGTCTTCGACCCGTTGACGACGTATTCGTCGCCGTCACGGATCGCGGTGGTGGCGATGCCGGCGAGGTCGGATCCCGTGCCGGGCTCGGTCATCGCGATCGCGGTGATCAGCTCGCCCGAGGCGATCCCGGGCATCCAGCGCTCGGCCTGGTCGTCGGTGCAGTACTCGATGAAGTACGGCGTGCAGATGTCGTTGTGCAGCGTGAGACCGAGCCCGGCGCCGCCGATGCCCGCGGCGTTGAACTCCTCGCCGACGATCACGTTGAAGCGGAAGTCGTTCGTGCCGCCGCCGCCGTACTGTTCGGGGATCGCCATGCCGAGGAAGCCGTACTGCCCGGCGGAGGTGAACAGGTCGCGGGGAGCGATACCGGCCGCCTCCCACTCCAGGTAGTGGGGCGTGGCCTCCTTCGCCACGAATGCGGCGAACGATTCGCGAAACGCTTGGTGCTCGTCGTCGAAGATGGTGCGCATGGTGGCATCGTACGAGGTGTGAGCACACGAGCTGTTGGTCGTCAATCGGTTGCCGGGGGCCGGATCGTGCGACTCGTCGGCGTGTACGACGCCGACAGCACGCTGCGCGGCGAGGTGAGCTACTGGATCGGCGCCCGCCTCGGCCGTCGGCACTGCTCGTTGTGCGACATCACGCACGGATCGATTCGCCGACGCCCGGAGTGGACGGCATGCACCGACGGGCTGCCGGTGCCGTTCGACACGTATCACCGCAACGATCAGCCCGACGCGGTGCGCGCCGCGGCCGGCGGGGCGGCACCGGTCGTGGTCGCCGACATCACGACCGACATCACGACCGACATCACGACCGACGTCTCGGGCGGGACGGGCCACGTGGTGCTCCTCGGACCCGATGAGCTCGATGCATGCGACGCGTCGATCGATCGGCTGGTCGAGGCGATCGAGGCCGCGGTTGTCCGCCTCGGTCTCGGTTGGCCGGCGGCCTGACTCTCGCGGTCGACGGAGCCGGGACCGGATCGTCGGAGATGCCGACGATCGGCGTGGTCAGACGTTGAAGCGGAACTCCATCACATCGCCGTCCTGGGCGATGTAGTCCTTGCCCTCGACGCGCATCTTGCCGGCGTCCTTGGCGGCGTTCCACGAACCGAGCGCCAACAGTTCGTCCCACTGGATGACCTCGGCACGGATGAAACCGCGCTGGAAGTCGGTGTGGATGCGCCCCGCGCACACCGGCGCCGTCGATCCCTCGTAGAAGGTCCAGGCCCTGGATTCCTTCTCACCGGTGGTGAAGTACGTGCGCAGGCCGAGCAGGTGGTAGGCGCTGCGAACCATCCGGAACAGGGCCCCCTCGCCGAGGCCGAACCCTTCGAGGATCTCGGCGCGCTCGACGGGATCTTCGATCGCTGCGGCCTCGGCTTCCATCTGGACGCACATGCCGATGATCTCGACGTTGTCGCCGGCGTTGTTGAACTCGGCGGCGACCAGCGCCTCCTTCTCGGGGATCGACTCGATGTCGTCCTCGCCGACGTTGACCACCACGAGCACACGGCGGTTGGTGAGGAGGAAGTAGGGGGCGAGCGCCTCGCGGACGTCGTCCTTGAGGCCGGCGCGGTAGAGGGGGAGGCCCTCCGACAGTGCGTCGTAGGCGACCTGGAGGTGGGCGGCTTCCTCGGCCATGCCCTTGTCGAGCTTCGCTTGGCGTTGGGTCTGGTGGAGGCGCTTCTCGACGGTCTCCAGGTCGGCGAGCGCGAGTTCGATCTCGACGATCCGGAGGTGTTCGAGCGGATCGGTCGGCCCGGTGATGTCGTCGTTGACGAACGCCCGCAGGACGAACACGATCGCGTCGACCTCTCGGATGTTGGCCAGGAACTTGTTGCCGAGGCCCTCACCCTGGCTGGCGCCCTCGACGAGCCCGCCGATGTCGACGACCTCGACCTGGGCGTGGATGGTCTGCTTCGACTTCGACATCGCCGACAGCTGGTCGAGGCGATCGTCGGGCACCTTGGCCACGCCGATGTTCGGGTCCTTCGTGGCGAACGGATACGGCGCCGCGAGGGCTCCGCCGCCGGTCAGCGCGTTGTACAGCGAGCTCTTGCCCGCGTTGGGGAGACCGACGAGTCCGAAACGTTCCATGGACCGCCCGAGGCTACCGATGCGGACTCGTCATCTCGCCCCGCCGGTTCGCCCGCCCGCCCGTCCCGCCGATTCCGGTCTCGGCGGATCTGGTCGCAAGCGTCGCGACCAGATCCGCTGAGAGTGTGCCGCAGAGAGCGATCGGGTGGCGTCAGGCGGCGTCGGGTGGTCCTCCGGTGGCGGCGAACTCCGGCGCCCAGCGGGCCACCGCCGCCCGTATCCGGTCCGCCGTGGCCTTCGGACGGGTCGTCACGGCTCGATACGTGAACCGCACGACGATCCACCCAGCCGCCAGCAGGTCGGCGTCGCGGTCACGGTCGCGCTCGAACGCGCCGCGGTCGAGGCCGTGGTGGGCCCATCCGTCGCATTCGAGCAGCACCGGCGTGTCGATCACCCGGAAGTCGATCTCGTGGCCCTCGATCACGGGATGGAACTCCACGGGTGGCAGGAGGAACCGGCCGACGAGGCGGGTCATCAGGGTCTCGAGGACGGAGTCGGCCGGCTTGTCGTCGATCGACCAGTCGTCGACCGCGGTCCGGGCGGCGACGACGCCTGCGCGTCCGGGCCGGGCGTGCTCGCCGACGGCGCGCTCGATGGCGCCGAGCGACGCGAGGCGGGTGGCGACCGCATGGCCGACGGCGGCATGGACCCCGGACGCGTCGACGGCGCCGAGGTCGATGATCGTGCGCAGGATGTTGGTGCAGGCGATGCCGTACCGGCGTTGGGGTGTGAGGCGGGCCCGGTCGGTCGGTCGATGGACGATCACACCGGCGAGGTCGAGGTCGCGGCGCCCCGCGGTGGGGATGACGTCGACCGGGTCGTCGTCGGGCCGTGGCACGCCCCACAGGCGCGCCGCCGAGCGGTGCGATGCGACGGCGGGCTCACCGATCGCGAGGACGCCGGCGATGATGCGCTGCTCGGGGGTGTCGGTCGTCCCGACCATCCGGGCGACGTACGGATGGAGCTGCTGCAGCGTGCCTCGCTGGATCGCCCGGTACCAGGCGGTTCGGGTGAGTCCGGATGCCTCGAAGGTGATGATGCCGTGATGGGCGCGAGCCCATTCGTCGAAGTCGGAGAGACGCATGCGCGCCAGTGGGCGATCGGCGGCGCGAACAGGAACGATCGACCACCCGTTCCGGTCTCGGCGGAGATGGTCGCGGGGTTCGCGATCGGATCCGCTGCGAGCAGGAACGATCGACCACCCGTTCCGGTCTCGGCGGAAGTGGTCGCGGGGTCCGCGACCGGATCCGCCGAGAGATGGTGGGGCGACCTGGTCGGGCGGCGGGTGGGCCGGCCGACGGGTCAGGGGGCGGGGAGCAGGAGGAGGGCGGTGCCCTCGCCGTCGGGGTTCGCCGCCGCCGTGACGATCGTGCCGTCGGGGAGCGTGGCGGCCCCGGTGAGGCACGGGCCGAGGGTGGAGGAGTAGCCGGCGTCGTCGGTCCGCCAGGCGAGCAGCTGGCCGTCGAGGAAGCCGCACACGCCGAGCGTTCCGTCGTCGAGCGCGATCATCGCCGAGGGCGCACGCGGCGCCTGGCCGGTTGCGGTGTGCTGGTCCGCGTTCGTCGAGATCGCCGCGGCCGATGCGCTCGACGTCGTCACCGACGGCGTTGTCGGCCACCCACAGCTGGTCGCCGGCGACCGTGAACGCGAACGGATTGGTGTAGCCGTCGCTCGAGATCATCGGTTCCTGGTCGGACGGACCGGCGGGATCGAGCCGCACCATCGCGCCGCTGCCGTTCGCCTTCGCCCAGTCGGTGAGTTGGCCGATGCCGAGGATCAGCTGCCCGTCGTCGCTCGCCTCGAGATGTCCGCCGACCGCGCCACCTGCGGTGCCGCCGCCGTCCCACACGATCCGAACGCTGCTCGTGTCGCCCCGCCCCGACCTCGCCGACCAGCAGATGGTTGGTGTCGGGGTCGGTCCAGGCGGCGTAGCGGATGCCGTCGATCACCGTGTGTCCGAGCAGTCCACGTTGTTCGCCCTCGGTGCTCACGTCGATCGTCGCGAGCGTCGAGACGTCGGCGACGAGATCCTCGGGTGTCCGGGCGCCCTCGTCGGGGATCGTGAGTGCTCGGATCGTGCCGGCGCGCCGGTCGATCCACTCGACGGTCGTGCCTCCCGCCTCACCGTCACCGGTCGCGGCTCGCAGTGCGATCACGTCGCCCGGCGCGCTGTCGATCAGTTCGATCAGGACGCGGGGAGCGGCGGTCCCTGCACTCGAGATGTCGACCGAGCCGTCGCTCGAACAACCGGTCGCGAGCGACGCCGTCGCGGCACCGAGGACGACCAGGGCGGCGAACGACCTCATTCGCTCCGACGCTACAGTCGCCGGCGTGAGCGATGGCCGCGACACCGCGAGTCCGATGTCGGCGCCGATGACGCCGGAGCAGGCGATCCTGCGGGTGATCCACTGCCTCGACCGGGCGCACGAGAGCGGGTACAAGTCGAAGGCGTTCGTCCGGGCGCTCGACGTGGTGCGCACGACACCGCCCGACGAACTGTCCGATCGGGCAGCCGCCGGCACGCTCACCGACCTCGACGGTCTCGGCTCGTCGACCGCCGGCGTGATCGCCGATGCGCTCGCCGGTCGGGTGCCGGCCTACCTCGCGAAGATCGAAGCGGAGTCGAGGGTGCCGATCACGCCGGAGGGTCAGGTGTACCGCGACGCCCTGCGCGGCGACTGTCACCTCCACTCCACGTGGAGCGACGGTGGTGCGCCGATCGAGGCGATGGCGGCCACGGCGATCGCGCTCGGCCACGAGTACATGGTGCAGACCGATCACTCCGCCCGGCTCACCGTCGCTCACGGGTTGAACGAGGAGCGCCTCACCGAGCAACTCGACCAGATCGCGGCGATCAACGCCGACATCGCTGCAGCGGGCCACGACTTCCGGATCCTCGCAGGGATGGAGGTCGACATCCTCGAGGACGGGTCGCTCGACCTCGCCGATCACATGTTGGAGCGCCTCGACGTCGTCGTGGCGAGCGTGCACTCGAAGCTGCGGATGGAACGCCAGCAGATGACCGAGCGGATGCTGATGGCGGTCGCATCGCCGCACGTCGACATCCTCGGGCACTGCACCGGGCGGATGATCGGCAAGCGCCCGCCCTCGGAGTTCGACGCCGATTACGTGTTCGCCGCGTGTGCGCAGTTCGGTACGGCGGTGGAGATCAACTGCCGTCCCGAGCGGCTCGACCCACCGAGGGAGCTGCTCGACGTGGCGATCGAGTACGGCTGCTGGTTCTCGATCGACTCCGACGCCCACGCCACCGGGCAGTTGGAGTGGCAACCGCTCGGATGTGACCGTGCGGCCGAACGGGGCGTGCCGATCGAGCGGATCATCAACACGATGTCCGCCGACGACCTCCTCGCCTGGACCGCCGGCTGACCACCCGCCGCCGCCCGACCACCCATCCCCGTTTGCGTGACGTTCTGGGTGGGACGGCCCACCGGAAGTGCAACGCAAACGGGGTGGCGCGCGACCGCCGCCGTTTGTGTGACGTTCTGGGTGGTGCGGTCCACCGGGAGTGCAACGCAAACGGGGTGGGGCGCGACCGTCGGGGCGGATCAGGCCATCATGGCGCCGTAGGCGGCGAGGAGGAGGCCGGCGCCGCGGAGGTCGCCGGTGGTGCCTTCGCCCATCCGGTTCATCACGTAGCTGAAGCTGATCTGCGCGTCGACGTCGATGATCGCGAGCGAGCCGCCCCAGCCGCCCCAGAAGCACGTCCGTGGGTTCGGCACGGGCAGCATCGGGCCCGGTAGCCCGAACCCCATGCCCATGTTGAGCTCCAACGGCAGGATGAGGTCCGGCCCTTCGATCTGCTGGTCGAAGATCCGTGCAACGCCGTCCTCGGAGAGCAGCGTGACGCCATGAGCGGTGCCGCCACAAGCGGTCGGTGTGTGGCAGAGCGCAACCGAGCGGGCGTTGCCGTGGCCGCCGGCTGCGGGGATCTCGGCGCGGCGCCAGTCCTTGCGCCACGAGAAGTCGGCGGTGAGCGCCGGGTTGGCGAGTGTGCGGTACGCGATCGAGTCGTGGTCGGCGCCCTCCTCACCGAGCGGGCTCGGTGGCGGGATCACGCGAGCGACCCGTGAGTCGCACGATGCGGGCGTGCCGATGTGGAAGTCGGCGCCGAGCGGCCCCGCCACCTCCTCGGCGAAGAACGTGCCGAGCGATCGGCCGTCGATGCGTTTGACGATCTCGCCGAGCAGGTAGCCCTGGCTGATCGCGTGGTAGCCGGACTTCGTGCCGGGCTCCCACCACGGTGCCTGGGCGGCGTGCAACGTCACCAGCTTGTCGTGGTCGAGCAGGTCGAACATCGTGAGCGGCTCGTCCCAGCCGGACAGCCCGGCGGTGTGGCTCAGCACGTGTCGGGTCGCCACGGTCTCCTTGCCGTTGGCGGCGAACTCGGGCCAGTAGGTGGCGATCGGCTCGTAGAGGTCGAGTTCGCCGCGGTCGGCGAGCATCAGGCAGCACAGGGCGGCCATCGTCTTGGTGGTCGACCACACGTTGATGATCGTGTCCTCCTGCCAGTCACCCTCGACGCCGGGCACGCCCGCTTCGTCGTCGTCGGGTCCGTCGAACGTGGCGGTGCCGCCCCACAGATCGACCACCAGGTCGCCGCCGACCGTGATCGCCACCGACGCGCCCACGTCGCCCTGCGTCGCGAAGTTGCCGGCGAAGGCGTCTCGCACTGCTTCGAAGCCGGGCGCGACGGTGCCGTGGATGGCGGTCTCGGTCGTTCCGGTTCCGGTCGGAGTTGCGTGCTCGTCGGTCGCCATGTCGGCAACGTAGTGGTCGGGTTCGCGCTGCGGCCGACCGGACGGTGGCCCCACGCCGGTCTCGAACGGGCTGCGACGGGCGCCGCCGGTGTCGCAGCGCCGGATGGCGGCGTTGGGGCGGCGTGGGCGGCGCCGTAGCATGGCATCCCTATGTCGAAGAAGACCAAGAAGAAGAAGGCCAAGATGCGCCGCTCGAAGGCGAATCACGGCAAGCGCCCCAACATGGGTCGCGGCTGACCTGATCCCCACGCGTCGGACGTCGCTGCATCGTGGACCCCCGAGTCGAGTGGCTCACGGTGTCGGGCGATCCCGACGTCTGGCGATCGATCGGCTTCGTCGTCACCGACGACGGCCATCTTCCGCTCCACGGCACCTCGCTCCGCATCGTTCACCCCGGTTCACTCCCGGGGCTTCTGCGCACCGGTGATGACGCAGAGATCTCCAGCTCCGCCACCGGCATCGTCGGCTGGGCGTTGAGCGGGATCACCGAGCACTCCCACCCCGCTTCGACCGTGGCGCCGGCCGGTGAAGCTTCCGAGCCGGCGACGGACAGTCGCAACGACAGCCATCCCGGCGGATCGACCGGTCGCGCGACCGACGGCTGGTTCGACATCGACGGTCTGCCCACGGAGATCGTCGACGCCCGAGGGCCCCGGTACGCCGATCACGAGATCGGCGCGGTCGGGCTCGACCACGTCGTCGTGATGACCTCGCAGCTCGAGCGGACGAGCGACGCGATCGCGGGGGTCACCGGCTGCGAACTCAAGCGGATCCGCGACCTGGGCGAGATGCGGCAAGGCTTCCACCGCATCGGCCGTGGCGGATTGATCGTCGAGCTCGTCGAGCGGCCCGACATACCGGACGGGCCGGCGAGCTTCTGGGGCCTCGTGGTCAACGTCGACGATCTCGATGCCGCCTGCGCCCGCCTCGGCGCCGACCGGGTGTCGCCGCCGAAGGACGCCGTGCAACCGGGTCGCCGGATCGCCACCGTGCGCTCCGACGTCGGCCTCGGTCTCCCCGTCGCTCTCATGACCCCCTGACGCCCTCCGCGCCACGGCCGCCCGGCCAACCAAACGAACGCCCCATCATCGGAGCGTTGGACTCACCACCGGAACCGACGCCGGCTTGCGGACGCTGCGTTGCTCGCGCTGGTCGACGGGAGTTCCCCAAGTGCGGACGCGGCAACGCCGGACCCGGAGATCCGAGTCCGGCGCTGCCGTCTTCAGGCGTTCAGGTGTTCGTGTGTTCAGGTGTTCGTGCTGGGGGTCAGCTCGCTTCGGTGCTGATGCCGTCGTTGCGGCGGCGGCGAGCGGCGGTGAGGAACAGCAGGCCGGCGAGCAGCGCGCCGGCGCCGATGATCAGCGCATTGCTGGGCCCACCGCCGGTTGACGCGAGTTCGCAGTCGTCGGCCGGGTTGCCGTCGTTGTTCTGGCCGGGCACGCAGACCGTGGTGGTCGGGGCGGGGGTGGTGGTCGGCGTGCTCCCCTCCGGTGGGTTGGCGCACACCGAGGTGCTGGGCACGTAGCTGACGGTTGCCGTGGCAGTCGGGTAGGTGACGGTTGCCGTGCCGGGCGGATCGAGGGTCACTGCGATCGACAGGCCCTCGCGGAGGAAGGCGTCGTTCGGGTCCGGAATCCACGACACGCCGTCGTCGGCGAGCTTCCAGCCCGGCCAGTCGGTGGCGTTGCCGGCCGCATCGACGGTGGCACCGGGCCAGATGAACTGACCCGACAGGTTGGTGACCTGCAGCGTCTCGATGACGGTCCCGTCGGCGGCGCTCACGACGAGGGTGGCGCCGGTGCCGACCGGCGTGAAGCCGACCGGCACGATCGTGTACCTGACGAACGGGGCGTCACGGATGCACTCCGGTGAGAACCCGCTCACGTCGAGCGAGCGTTCAGCGGCCGTCGTCGTGGTGACGTAGTTGGTGCTCTCGGGCGCCGATTGGCCCTCGGTCGTGTCGGTCGTCTGCGCGAGCGCTGCGATCGGCATCGCTGTCGCCGCCATGACTCCGAGCACGAGGCCGAACCGCCAGTGGCGCCCGGACCCGCCACGTCGGGCACGCCCTCCGCCAGGTGACCGATCGATGGTCGTCGAGGTTGTCATCTTTCCGCCTTTGTGTTCTCCGCCGTCCCGCTCGTGATCCTGATTGACCACCCTCGGTGGCTGACACCGTAGCGACGCCGGGCGGCGATCGCAAGTCGCAATCGGTCTCAATTCCCTGCAAACAATGGGTTTCAAGGAAACATCTGGTCCGATGGGGATCTCTCACGCTCCGTGTTCGAGCGCCTACATCAGGAGAATCGCAAGCCAGTCACCACACAGAGTGGTGATTGCACGGTCGTGTCCCGGAGCGGATCCCGGCGCGCCTCGGGTGGGCGTTCCCGTGGGCAGTGGGGTGGGTGCCGGGGGCGGGCGGGTCGGCGCAGGGTGACGTCCGGTGACCGTCAGCGGTCGGCGGTCACGCTGAGCGTTGCCGCGCCGGGATCGCGTTCGATCACGGCGGCGCGATGCTCGATGCCCTCGGCGTCGAGCCAGGCCGCGTCGATCGTCAACGGCGTCGGCGAGACGGTCGGGGGCGTGCGGGTGGCGAGGGTGTACCCGTCGGCGATGTCGATTCGGCCGGTCATCTCGAAGCGGAGTGAGCTGGTCTCCCCCGGTGCGAGGGCGACGAATGCCGACATCACGAAGTACCCGGCTTCGGTGCCGATCTCGGTGTCGACCGGGAGGCCGTTCAGGGTGACGTTCGTGACCGGGAGCTTCGAGAAGATCGACACCCAGGTGCGGTTGTGTCCGTCGTCGAGGCCGATCAGGTTGCCGATCACGTAGTTCGGTTCGCCGTTCGTGGGTGCATTGTTGGTGAGGGTGACGTCGAGCGTGGCCGTGGCGGTGCTGGTGGCGGCGTCGGCGGTCACGGCGTAGGCAGCGCTGGCGTCGAGGTAGTAGTCGATCTTGTTGCCGGCCGCGTTGTTGAAGGCGATGGCGAGTGCGTCCCCGGTGAGATCGGGGTCGGCGAGCGTGCCGGCGATGCCGACCTGCTCGAGCACCGTCTGTTCGTCCGGCCGGGCGGACCAGCCCGTGAAGCGCCCCTGGTCGACCATCGGCCCGAGGGTGTCGAGCAGGTCGGTCGGCGGCGGGAGGGTGCCGGCGAGGAGCGTGTCGATGACCGCCAGCGAGAACTCCTCGAGGACGTCGACGCGTTCGAGGGTCCTGGTCAGGTCGTACTGGTCGTTGAGCAGGAAATCAGCGGCGGTGTCCGCGGTGACGGTCCGCTCGCCGTCGATCACCTGGCCGTCGGGCAGCGGGATCGGACCGGTGAAGTCGAGGAAGCGAGCGAGGGTGTAGACGTCCATCATGAACACTCCGTCGAGTCGGCCGCCACCGCTCTTGGGGTAGAGGTCGGCGATCGCGCGTCCGGTGACGGCCATGTCCGGCGACATGTTCATGTTCTTCCACGGCTCGGGTCCGGTGGTGCCGTCGGGTCCGGACGTGAGGTTGTAACTCCCGTAGCGGGCGAGCCATTCGTCGAGCTGCGGGTCGAATGTGCCGGTGGCGTCCTCGGTTGCGGTGGCGCCTTCGGTCGTACCGGTCGCGGCCGCGGTGGCGCTGGTGGTGAAGCGTCGGGTGGCGGGGTCGCCGGCGGTGTTGAGGTCGTCGGTGCGGCCGAATCGGGTGACGGCGATCTGGCCGTCGGTGACGGTGATCTCGGCCCAGTTGCCCATGAAGCCGCCGATGCCGCGGGCCTCCGCGGGTGTGGTGAACCCGACGAAGTAGGTGCGTGGTTCGTCGCCGCCGAGCAGGCCGGGCGCAGCGGTTGCCACGGTGAGTGCGTCGGAGCTGCGCTGACGCTGTTCGGCGAGTTCGGTCGAGAGCTCGTCGAGTCGGTCGGCCACCGGTGGGGCGAGCCATTGGCTGTCGAGGTCGGTCACGACGGTCTGCAGTGTCTCGATCTGGGCTTCGATCGCACGCAGTGGCGTCTGAAGCGACCGCACCTGGTCGACGTCGATTCGTCCGCCGTTGACGCTCAGTGCATCGAGGTCGATGCGTGCCAGCTCGTCGGTCAGCAGCCGGCTCGATGCGGCTGCGCCCGAGGTGAGTTCGGTGGCGGCACGGTGGTGCTGGGCGACGCCGGGGATGTATCGAGCGAGACCGGTGAACGGTGTGTCGAGGCGTCGGTCGGCGGCATCGAAGGCGACGGCGGCGTCGTCGAACGACTGGCGGGCGACGTCGATGTCACCGACGCCGAGCGCCTCGAGGCCGTCGTTGGCGTGGACGCTGGCAGACCGCAGATCGGCGCCGGCGACGTAGGCGAACACGGCGAAGGCGACAGTGCCGGCGACGGCGAGTGCAGCAGCGGAACCGACGACGATGGCCACCACCTGGCGGCTTCGCCGGTGGCGTCGGACGAAGCCGACCGCTCCGAGGTAGGTGGCGAGCACCACGAAGACCAGCGCCGACGCGCCGAGGAAGACACCGAGCTGGCTGCGGACAGCGAGGTTGAGCGCGATGGCGATCAGTACGGCGTTGACGATGCTGCGTTGTGCCGGTTTCACCTTCACCGTGAAACCGACGACCGCCGCGACGGCGCCGACGATCGCTCCCACGATCGACCACGACAGGACGCCGGCGACGAGGGTGGCCATGGCGGCGTCCCAGCGCATGGCGGCGGCGCCGAGCCAGGTGACGCCGGCCACGACGACGCCGACCAGCACGAGGTCGATGGTGTTGTTGCCCGTCGGGTGCGATCCGGCCGTTGCGGCGACGACCCCGGCGAGGATCGAGATCGCGGCGATGATCCGACTCGTTCGAGCCGGGCTCCAGCCCGAGGCGCCCCCCGTCGGCGGCTGCAATCCACCCGTCCGAGCCCGCGTCCCGCCGTCGTCATCCCCGTTTGCGTCGAGTTCTGGGTGGGGCGGGTCACCGGTTGCGCGACGCAAACGGGTTGCCGGGCTGGCGTTTCGGTTTGCGTCGGTTTCTGGGTGGGACGGGTCACCCGTTTCGCGACGCAAACGGATGGGGGCGGGTGGTGCTGGCGGCGGGAGCGTGTGGGTGGAGGGAGGCGTGTGGGTGGAGGGAGGCGTGTGGGTGGAGGGAGGCGTGTGGGGATCGGCCTGGGGGGACGGGCGCGTGGGGGGCGGCCCGGGTGGGGTCCCCGAGGGATGCGCGGTGTCACTGCCCGGTGCCGTCGTGAGACTCATCTCGCCGCCGCCATCCGAGACTGGGCCCGCCTGTGCCCGTCGAGCCGCCGCTCGATCCGCCTCATTGCCGTGGGGACTCTACTCCGATCCCACGATCGGTGCTCGCGGTTGCCCATGCGCAGCAGCCCGGCACCCATGAGCATGAGGCGGAACACGCCGCCTGCCATCGACGGCGAACCGGAACGCGGTGGGGTCGTCGAGGAGGTGGCGCACCAGTTCGTCGGAGCCGACGCCGGGCGCTCGGAGCGGACCGAGGGTCTGTCGCCGGAATCGAGATGGTCGCGCCGAGGTAGCGTCGGCTCGGTGAGGATCTCGGAGCGGGTCGACAATGCGGTGCGGGCGATGGCGGAACTCGCCGCAGCCGACGGATCGAACGCCAAGGCGGAGTCGATCGCCACCCGCCAGGGCATCTCGTTGAAGTTCCTGCTCGACATCTTCCGCGACCTCAAGCGGGGCGAGCTCGTCCGCTCGAAGCGCGGCCCCGACGGCGGCTTCACGCTCTCGCGCCCGCCGGAGGAGATCTCGCTCGCCGACATCTTCCGCGCCGTCGACGGCCCGTTGGCCGACGTGCACGACGAGAGCCTCCGCGACCTCCACTACGACGGCCCGGCCGAGGCGCTGCCCGAGGTGTGGATGGCGATCAGGGGCAGTCTGCGCAGGGTGCTCGAGACCGTCACGCTCGCGGATCTGGCCTCGGGCGATCTGCCTCCGGAGGTGGCCGGCCTGGCCGCGGAGTACCGCCGCAGCACCGAGGAGCGTCATGGCGCACGGGGCTGACCGGATGTCGAACGAGCTGGAAGCGGCCCTCACCGCCGTGCGAGCCGCGTCGGAGGTGTGCCGTGGTGCGCAGGGGCGATTGCTCGCCGGGCAGACGTTGACCAAGGGCGATCAGAGCCCGGTGACGATCGCCGACTTCGCTGCTCAGGCGGTGGTGTGCGCCGAGCTGACCGAGTCGCTCGGCGCGATCGAGATGATCGGCGAGGAGGATTCGGACGACCTGCGATCGGCCGACGCCGCCGAACTGCTGGACGCGGTCACCGGCCTCGTCCGGACGCAACGCGACGACGCAGTTTCGCCCGGCACGGTCCTCGACTGGATCTCGGTCGGCTCATCCACGGGCACCACCGATCGATACTGGACGCTCGATCCGATCGACGGCACCAAGGGCTTCCTGCGCGGCGAGCAGTACGCGATCGCGCTCGGCCTGATCGAGGGCGGCGAGGTGATCCTCGGCGTGCTCGGCTGCCCCAACCTGCCGAATCCCGACGGCTCGATCGGAGCGGTCTTCGCCGCGACCGACGGCGCGAGCCTCGCCTGGTACGGCGACGCACCCGACCCGCAGCCGGTGACGGTCGCTGCGCCGGCGAGCCTGGCCGAGGCCCGGTTCTGTGAGTCGGTCGAGTCCGGCCACTCGAACCAGGACCACTCGGCGCAGATCGCCGCCCGCCTCGGCATCACCGCCGAGCCGTACCGCATCGACAGTCAGTGCAAGTACGCGGCGGTCGCCCGCGGCGACGCGTCGATCTACCTGCGCCTGCCCACCCGGGCCGACTACCGCGAGAAGATCTGGGATCACGCCGCCGGAAAGTTCGTGGTCGAGCAGGCCGGGGGAGTGGTCACCGACGTCACCGGCGCCCCGCTCGACTTCTCCCATGGTGCCGAGCTCGTGGCCAACAGCGGCGTGGTGGCCACCGACGGCCGCTTCCACGATCAGGTGGTCGAGGCCGTCCGCGCCGTCCTCGGCTGACACACGTTCGACCGCTGAGCTCGAGCGTCAGCAACAACACTCGAATCGTCGATGTCTGCTGACGCTGAACGCTCGGCACGCCATTCTTGACCGGAACCAGAGGGTGTTTCATGTATTGTCCACCGAGTTGGTAGACAATCGCACGGGAGACCCGATGACCGCAACGACCAAGAACCCGGCACCGACGCTGAGCGCCGGCCGCTTGACGCACCTGCAGCGCTTGGAGGCCGAGGCGATCCAGATCATGCGCGAGGCGGTGTCGGAGGCGGAGCGGCCGGCGTTGCTCTACTCGATGGGCAAGGACAGCTCGGTGCTGCTGCGCCTGGCGGTCAAGGCGTTCTACCCGTCGACGCCGCCGTTCCCGCTGGTGCACGTCGACACGCTGTGGAAGTTCCAGGCGATGTACGAGTTCCGCGACGCGATGGCCAAAGAGCACGGGCTGGAGTTGATCGTGCACCACAACCCCGAGTGCATCGAGAAGAACATCAACCCGATCGATCACGGCTCGGCGGTGCACACCGACATGTGGAAGACCGAGGGCCTCAAGCAGATCGTCGACGAGCGCAAGTTCGACGTGATGTTCGGCGGCGCCCGTCGCGACGAGGAGAAGTCGCGGGCCAAGGAGCGCGTGTTCTCGATCCGCAGCCCGCAGCACCAGTGGGACCCGAAGCGTCAGCGCCCCGAGCTCTGGCAGCTCTACAACGGTCGGCGCAGCAAGGGGGAGACGGTGCGGGTGTTCCCGATCTCGAACTGGACCGAGCTCGACGTGTGGCAGTACATCCACCTCGAGAACATCCCGCTGGTCGAGTTGTACTTCGCCAAGCCGCGCCCGGTGGTCGAGCGCGACGGCACGCTGATCGTGGTCGACGACGACCGGATGCCGCTCGAGCCGGGCGAGGTGCCCGAGATGCGCACGGTGCGGTTCCGGACGCTCGGCTGCTACCCGCTGACCGGTGCGATCGAGTCGACCGCCGACACGCTGCCGGGGATCATCCAGGAGATGCTGCTGGCGACCACGTCGGAGCGTCAGGGCCGCGTGGCCGACCACGACGGCATCAGCTCGCTGGAGAAGAAGAAGCAGGAAGGGCACTTCTGATGGGTGGTTCAGGATCGAGCACCAACACGATGGGATCGAGCGCCACCCAGGAGCTGATCGCGAAGGACATCGACGCCTACCTGACGTCGCACCAGTACAAGAGCCTGCTGCGGTTCATCACCTGCGGCAGCGTCGACGACGGCAAGAGCACCCTGATCGGGCGCCTGCTCTACGAGACCCATCTCGTGTTCGAGGACCACCTCGCCGCGCTGGAGATCGACTCGGCGAAGGTCGGCACGCAGGGCGGCGACCTCGACTTCGCGCTGCTGCTCGACGGCCTGTCGGCCGAGCGCGAGCAGGGCATCACGATCGACGTCGCCTACCGCTTCTTCGCCACCGAGCACCGCAAGTTCATCGTGGCCGACACGCCCGGCCACGAGCAGTACACCCGCAACATGGTGACCGGCGCGTCGACCGCCGACGTGGCGGTGATCCTGGTCGATGCCCGCAAGGGCGTGCTCACCCAGACCCGCCGCCACAGCTACCTCGTGTCGCTGCTGGGCATCAAGCGGGTGGTCGTGGCCATCAACAAGATGGACCTGATGGACTTCTCGCACGAGGTGTTCTCGGCGATCGAGGAGGAGTACACCGACTTCGCCGGCCGGATCGGACTGAACGACGTGACGTTCATCCCGCTGTCGGCGCTGAAGGGCGACAACATCGTCGAGCACAGCGCGAACACGCCGTGGTATCACGGCCCGACGCTGCTGGGTTTCCTCGAGACGGTGCCGGTCGACGACGACCTCGCCGAGCAGTCGTTCCGCATGCCGGTGCAGTGGGTCAACCGGCCGAACCTCGACTTCCGTGGGTTCTCCGGCCGCATCGTCGGCGGGGCGATCCAGCCCGGCGACACCATCCGGGTGTTGCCGGCCGGAACGACGAGCACGGTCGATCGGATCGTGACGATGGACGGCGATCTCCCCGAGGCGATCGCGGGCCAGTCGGTGACGATCACGCTCACCGACGAGATCGACGTGAGTCGCGGGGATTTGTTGTGTGCCGCCGACGATCCGGCGGAGGTGGCCGACCAGTTCGAGGCGCACATCGTGTGGATGCACGAGGACGCGATGCTGCCGGGACGGCCATACCTGGTGAAGATCGGTGCGCGCACCGTCGGGGCGACGATCTCGCATCCGAAGTACCGGGTCGACATCAACAGCCTCGATCATCTGGCGGCGAACACGTTGGAGCTCAACGAGATCGGTGTGTGCAACATCGGTCTCGATCGTCCGATCCCGTTCGATCCGTACGACACGAACCGCGACACCGGCGGTTTCATCGTGATCGACAAGCTCACCAACGTCACCGTCGGCGCCGGCCTGCTGCACTTCGCGCTGCGGCGCTCGCACAACATCCACTGGCAGGACGTGAAGGTCGACAAGGCCGCCCGTGCCGGCTTGAACAGCCATGCGCCGGCGGTGCTGTGGTTCACCGGCCTGTCGGGCTCGGGCAAGTCGACGATCGCCAACGTCGTCGAGTCGAAGCTCCACGCCCAGGGCGTGCGCACCTATCTGCTCGACGGCGACAACGTGCGCCACGGTCTGAACCGTGACCTCGGCTTCACCGACGCCGACCGGGTGGAGAACATCCGCCGCATCGCGGAGGTGGCGGCGCTGATGGTCGACGCCGGTCTGGTGGTGTTGGTGTCGTTCATCTCGCCGTTCCGTGCCGAGCGGCGTCTGGCTCGCGAGGCGGTGGAGGACGGCGAGTTCATCGAGGTGTTCGTCGACACCCCACTGGAGGTGGCCGAGCAGCGCGACCCGAAGGGTCTCTACGCGAAGGCCCGCCGGGGTGAGCTGGAGAACTTCACCGGGATCGACTCGCCGTACGAGCCACCGGAGCACCCTGAGGTGCGGGTGGACACCTCGGAGATGACCGCCGAGGAGGCCGCCGACGCGGTGATCGCCGTGTGGCAACGAGGCGCGTCGACCGACGCACCTCCGGGCTGAGACGGTCATCTCGAGCATGGGCTGATCGTCGTCCACCGAGCCGTGAGCACTGCGCCGGACGGACCCGGGGACGCGGTCCGGGCACGGTCGCCGGCTGACATCATCGATGTGGAGCCAGACGTGAACGGTGCGTTCTGCACGGGTCTCTGTCGAGCGATCCTCAAGGCGCGCACTGCGGTCTCGCTCGGCGACCGGATGCGACCACTCTGTGTGGTCAATCGGCGGAGGTCGAGGGCCGCTCGGAAGTCTGACTCTTTCCCACCGTTACTGGATATTCCATGACTTCAGGCGCTTTCGCGCGGATCCTGACGAAATCATGACGGGCAGAATGATCACGATGAGTGAGATTCGCGTAGTCTGTCGTGATCGGCGAACCTGGCCGGACCTGAAGGCGGACATCAGTGGAGCGAGGCAACGAGACGGGAGGCCAGCGGCGATGATGTCGGCTGGCGCGCCGGAGCGGACCCGCACTCGCAGGATCCTGCAGCGATCCGTCGACGTCGTCGTCGCCACCGTCACCTTGCTGCTGACGCTGCCGGTCGTCGTGCTCGCCGCGTTGGCGATCAAGCTCAGCTCACCGCACGGGCCGGTGCTCGTGCGCGAGGTTCGTGTCGGAAGAGAGGGCAAACGCTTCGAGATGCTCAGGCTCCGCACCACCGACCCGGTCGACCCGGTCGACCCGGTGACTTCCGCGACGGACGCGTCGAGTTCGCCGCCGACCGGCGAGACGGCACTAGGGGGTCCGCGGGTCACCGCGGTGGGGCGGATCCTGCGCACGTGCTCGATCGACGAGCTGCCACAGTGGTGGAACGTCGTTCGGGGCGACATGAGCATCGTCGGTCCACCACCCTCCGCTCCGATCGGGCCGAAGCAGACACCGGACCGAGATCGAACGGGTGGTGCGTCGCCGGGTCTCACTGGTACGTGGCGAGCCTCGGGTCGCCGAGCGCCTTCGAGCAGTCGGCCGGACTGACTTCGTCAGCGTGGGGTGGTTGGCTCGAGACCGACGCGCCCGACCCCGGCGCGAGAGTTGCGCTCGCGTGTGGCTGATGCCTGCTCGAGCATCGACGTCGGTTGCGGGGCCGGCCAGGTCGCGGCGTCTCCGACATCGACGTGGTCGGTACGCGTCGACGAACGAACGGTCCACTTGGCGACGTTCACGAGCCCGATGACGACGAGTCCGAGTATGATCCAGACCACGAGGACGAGCGCTGCAATTGCCACTGGCATGTCAGTATTGCCCGTCGGGCGTCGAGAATCCGGCATTTGGTGCGGTTCTGTCGACATCGTCGATCAGAGGGCGTGGCGAATCGCTCGTGGAACGCGCCCGAAAGGTCGACGTCTCGACCTCGGACGGTGGAGACGGTTTCCCGGTGCATCGACCGTCAAGACGCCGGCGTCCTGTCCGCCCACGGCAGCACCTCGACCACGATGCGTGGTATTTCGCGGACGGCATTGACGTGAAGTTGACGGACAGCGCCCGCCGGTGCCGGTGGCCGACAGCGCTCGATCGCGCTCCGATCCCTTGAAAACACTGGGAAAGCGCTCCTGGGTGTCCGGCGTTCACGAAAACGTGATCCAACTCTGATGATTTCTTTCGCCACCGACAGTGGCGTTGGCGTATCCTGATCGACGGCGGACGATGAAGACCGAAGGCGGATTGATGGGTGGACATGAACATCGAGCGGGTGCTCCGGCATCGACACGACCCGGTGGCGGCGGATCGACCAGACACATGAGTGCACGAGCGCTCGGGCCGGATGCGGAGTCGGGCCGCGCGGGATCCGATGTCGACGCGTCGCTCGACTCGCCTGCGGTGGCCGACGCCGACACGAAGGTCGCAGGGCTCGCCGGGACGACGGCTCGGGCGAACCCGCAGCGACTTCGGCGGCGGTTGATCGCTTCCGACGTCATGGCGATCATCGTCGGGACGATCCTCGCACTGGTCGGACAGCAGATCTTCAAGCCCGTGCCGATGGACATCCGCAACGAGGAACTGTGGCTCACCGTGGTGATCGTGCCGATCTGGGTACTGATGATGGGGGCCAACCACCTGTTCCTCGCCCGGGCGATCAGCCGGTTCGGCGAGGAGTTCCGGCACCTGCTGATGGCCGGCGTGATGAGCACGGGATTCCTCGTGGCCGTCTCGTTCCTCGCGCAGTACCGCGAGTTGTCCCGCCTGTGGGTCGGCCTGCTGTTCGTGTGCGTGACGGCGTCGTTGGTGGTGTCGCGCCTGATCGCTCGGCGGGTGTTCTCCAATCTGCGCCGCACTGGCCGCATCAGCCGGCGGGTGATCATCGTCGGGACGGGCAGTGATGCCGTGTCGTTGCTCCACGCAACGCAACGGCGACCGGATCTCGGCTACGAGGTGGTCGGGTTCACGGGTGATCCGGCTGGCGAACGCGGCGGCATCGGTGTGCTCGGATCGCTCGACGACACCCTCGAGGTGGTGCAACGGACCGGTGCGACCGGCGCGATCTTGTCGGTTGCGTCGCTGGATCCCACGGTGGTCAACCGGCTCACGCGGACCCTCACCGAGGCGGGGTGCCATGTCGCTCTGTCGTCGTCGCTGCACGACATCGACATCTCGCGGACGCGTTCGCAGGCGTTCGACGGTCGGCTGATGATCTACGTCGAACCCACGAACCGCTCCCGAACCCATCTGTTCCTCAAGCGGATCTTCGACACGGTGCTGGCCGGCCTCATCTTGCTGGTGACCCTGCCGATCGTGTTGGTCGCCGCCGTGGCGATCAAGCTCGACTCGCGGGGGCCGGTGCTCTTCCGGCAGGTGCGGGTGGGCAAGGATGGCGAGCGCTTCGAGATCCTGAAGCTCCGCTCGATGGTGCAGGAAGCCGAGGCGATGCGGTCGGAACTGGACGATCTCAACGAGAGTTCCGGCCCCCTGTTCAAGATGCGCGCAGATCCGCGCGTGACCCGGGTCGGGCGGTTCCTGCGCAAGTCGTCGATCGACGAACTCCCACAGTTGTGGAACGTGATCCGGGGCGAGATGAGCATCGTCGGGCCCCGTCCGGCGCTCCCGTCGGAAACCGAGCAGTGGACACCGGATCTGCACGAGCGTCTCCGTGTGCTGCCCGGCATCACCGGGATGTGGCAGGTGTCGGGCCGGTCCGAGGCCGACTTCGAGTTGTATCGCCGCCTCGACCTCTACTACGTCGACAACTGGTCGCTCACCCACGACGTCAAGATCGTGGCCAAGACGTTCCTCGTGGTCCTCACGCGGCGCGGCGCGCACTGAGCGGCTCGTCGGGGATCGCCGACCCGCGCGCCCACCTCGCGCGGTCTGACCGGTCGTCCGCCAGGTCGGCCGCTACTCTGCCCCACGATGTCGCCGACGAAGACCCATCGCGTCGACGATCGGGTGGTGGTGCCCATCGCGGTGATGGCGGGCGTCGTCGCCGCTCTCGGCCCTGCAGAACCCACGGGATCGGCGGTCCCGGATGCGATGCTCGTGGCGGTGGCCGTCGCGGCGGTGACCTGGGCCGGGTCGACAGCTCGGTGGTGGGCGCTGGTCCTGCTCTCGGTCGTCGCGACGGCGATCAGCAGCTCCCCGGCGCTGGCCGTGGCAGGAGCGCTCGCGGCGGCCGGCGCGTTGTGGATCGGGACGCAGCGACGCGATCTCCCGATTCCCCGCGCCGCGGTGGTCGCAGTGAGCCTCAACGTGGCGGTCCGTTCCGAGATCGGGGGGTTCCTCGGCCTGTCGGCCCTGCTCACCATCTGCGCGGCGACGATCGTCGGGGTGTCGGGACTGCGCCGTCGGCGTGGCGGTGTGCGTCGAGGCGCAGTGATCGCGGCGTCGGCGGTCGGGGTGCTCGCCGTGCTGGCGATCGTCGGCGGCGGCGCCGCTGCGCTCGGTGCACGCGCCGATCTCAGCGACGGCAACCGGTTGGCGCGCGACGGGATCTCGATGCTCGGCGACGGCGAGTACGCAGGAGCGGCCGATCGGTTCGATCAGGCGGCCGAGGCGCTGTCGTCGTCGAGCGCGCAGCTGGAACAGCCGTGGGCGAAACCGTCGGCGTGGATCCCCGTCCTGGCACAGCAACGATCCGCAGCGGTCGATCTCGCGGCGGTCGGCGGCATCGGCGTCGGCGGATCTCGCGGCGGCGCTGCGGGTGGTCGATCCGGAGCAGCTGCGTCTGGTCGGGGGGCGCTTCGACCTCGACGCGATCCGGCTGATCGAGCAGCCGTTCGCGACGGTCCAGGAGTCGATCGTCGAACTGCGCGATGCGATCGATCGGGCCGATTCGCCATGGCTGGTCGCGCCGCTGGCCGATCGGCTCGCGGATCTCGACGGCGAGCTGGACGACAACGAGGAGCGCGTCGACAACGCCGTGAACGCGGTGCGGCTGGCGCCACAGCTGCTGGGCGCCGACGGGCCACGCCGATACTTCGTTGCGTTCACCACGCCGGCCGAGGCGCGGGGCATGGGTGGGTTCATGGGGAACTGGGCGGTGTTGACCGCGACCGACGGCCGGATCCGGCTCTCTGACTTCGGCCGGACGCGCGAACTGAACCTCGGTGGGCGGGACCAGCGATTCGTGACCGGCCCCGAGGACTGGCTCGAACAGTGGGGACGGTACGGGTTCACCAACGGACCGGACGGGAGTACGAGCGACACCCCCTGGTCGAACATCACGATCTCTCCGGTGTTCCCGTCGACGGCGCAGGTGATCGAGGAGCTGTTGCCGCAGAGCGGCGGACCGGAGATCGACGGGGTCTTCGCGATGGACCCGCAGGTGCTGGAGGCACTGCTGTCGATGACCGGCCCGGTCTCGGTCGAGGGGTCCGAGCGTCGCCTCGACGAGTCGAACGTGCTCCAGTTCCTGCTGGTCGACCAGTACGAGATCGACGACAGGAGGTCCCGCGTCGACCTGCTGGAGGACGTCTCTCGTGCGACCATCCAGCAGGTGCTCGGTGGTGCGCTGCCGAACCCGACGGTGGTTGCACGCGAACTCGGACCGATGGTGGCGCAGGGGCGCCTGGCCGGCTGGGCGGGCGATGCCGACGAGCAGGCGCTGTTCGAGTCGGTCGGACTCGCGAGCTCGCTCCCTGCGCTCGACGGCGGTGACGGAATCGCGGCGGTGTTCAACAACGCCGGACCGAACAAGATCGACGTCTACCTCGAACGTGACCTCACCTACACGGCGGTCGTCGACGAGCGGACCGGAACGGTGTCGGCAACGATGCAGCTCACGCTCACGAACACCGCGGATCCCGATGGGCTGCCCGAGGGCGTCGTCGGCAACTACACGGGTGACCCTCTCGGCACCAATCGGACGCTGCTGTCGTTGTACTCGGCCCTTCCCCTCGTCGAGGCCACCGTCGATGGCAAGCCGCTCGTGATGCGCGCTGGTGAGGAGGTGGGGTGGCTCGTGAACTCGGCGTTCCTCGGGATCCCCCCGGGTGGGTCGATCACCGTGACCGCCGTCTACGAGGGTGAACTCGATCTCCCGATCGGCTACACGCTGGCGCTGCGGCCGCAACCGATGGTGGTCCCCGAGCGCCGGACGATCGACGTCTCGAGCGCCGACGGTTCGACGCTCATCAGCGAGTCGGGGGTCGCCGACCGGCCCGAAGTGCTGCCTGTCGACCCGGCCTTGCGCGACGGCTAGCTTGGCGAGTGGTGCCCCCGCAGTCCGAGTCTCCGCGATCCGCCTTCTTCCAGGCCGCCCGGCGGCGGCTTCCGCTCGTCCATTTCGCGGTCGACAGTGTCTTGTGGCTGGTCGCCATTCCCGCCGGCGTACTGCTGCGCTACGACTTCGATCTCGCGCGCATGTGGAAGCGCGAGATCGCCCTCGCCATGTTGGCTGCCGTTGCGCTCCAGGGCGTCTTCGGGCTGTTGTACGGGCTGTACCGGCGCCGCTGGAGGTACGGGAGTTTCGACGAGGTCCGCATCGTTGCGCTCACTGCGCTGTCGGTCGGGCTCGTCATGACGATCCTGTGGTGGGGTGCGTCGGATTCGACCGATCGCGCGATTCCTCGGTCGGTGCCGCTCCTGGCCACGGCGATCAGTCTGCTCGGACAAATCGCTGTTCGATCGATGTGGCGGCTGTACGTGGAGCACCGTGATCGCCCGGAGGGCGACCACCTCCAGCGTCTTGTGGTCGTCGGTGCCGGCGACGCCGCCGAGCAGGTGCTGCGAACCCTGCGGATGTCGTCCGATGCCCCGTTCGTGCCGGTCGCGATGGTCGACGACGATCCGGCCAAGCGGAATCTGCGCATGTTGCGCGTTCGGGTCGATGGCACGGTGGACGAAGTGGCAGCGGTTGCCGATCGTCACCATGCAACCGCGGTGTTGATCGCCGCTCCCTCGGCCGAGAGTCCGTTCATCAGGCGCGTGACCGGGCTCGCGGATGCAGCCGGACTCGACGTGTTCGTGCTCCCGACGGTCGACAAGATGCTCGGAGGGGTGCACGTTGGTGACATCCGGCCGGTGAACGAGGACGATCTGCTCGGCCGGCACCCGGCCGACATCGACCCGATCGCCGTGGCGGAGTACATCACCGGCCGGCGAGTGCTCGTCACCGGCGCCGGCGGCTCGATCGGCAGCGAGTTGTGCCGTCAGTTGGTCCGCTTCGAGCCGGCCGCATTGGTGATGCTCGATCGCGACGAGAGCGGGCTGCACAGCACGCAACTGTCGATCGAGGGGCGGGCGATGCTCGACAACCCGAACCTCGTCCTGGCCGACATTCGAGATCCGGCACGCATCGACGAGGTGTTCGAGACGTATCGGCCCGACGTCGTGTTCCACGCTGCCGCACTCAAACACCTCCCATTGCTGGAGATGCACCCGAGCGAGGGGTGGAAGACGAACGTCGGGGGCACGGAGATCCTGCTCGAGGCAGCCCGCCGGCACGGCGTGAGACGTTTCGTCAACGTCAGCACCGACAAGGCCGCCGATCCGACGAGCGTGCTCGGCTGGACCAAGCGGATCACGGAGCGACTGACGGCGTACGCGTCGCAGCAGGGTCCCACCGAGTGCGTGTCGGTGCGGTTCGGCAACGTGCTCGGCTCGAACGGGTCGGTGTTGCGCTCGTTCGAGTCGCAGGCTGCCAACGGCGGTCCGATCACGGTGACCGATCCCGACATCACCCGCTACTTCATGACGATCGCCGAGGCCTCGAAGCTCACGATCTACGCCGGCGCGATCGGAGCTCCCGGTGAGGTGCTGATCCTCGACATGGGTGATCCGGTCCGGATCGTCGACGTCGCGCGGCGCTTCGCCGACCTGCACGATCCGCCGATCGAGATCGTGTTCACCGGGCTCCGACCGAACGAGAAGCTCCACGAGGACCTGATCGCGTCGAACGAGCACGGCGAGCGTCGGGTGCATCCGCTGATCACCCATGTGGCGGTGGATCCGCTGGCACCGTCGCCGGTGATGCTCTCGGGCCCGATCCCGACGTTCGACGAGATGCGAGCGATCGCGATGGCGGACGTCCCCGGCACGGTCGACGCGTGAGCGACGGCGAGTCGTCGGGGCGCGTCTTCCTCAGCCCACCCGATGTGGGCTCCGCCGAGCGGGCGGCGTTGTTGCGGGCGTTCGACAGTGGGTGGGTGGCGCCGGTGGGCCCGGAGCTCGACGCGTTCGAGGCGGAGCTCGCGGCGTTCGTCGGCTGGCCGGGCGTGGTGGCGATGTCGAGTGGGACCGCAGCGTTGCACCTTGCGCTGGCGGTGCACGGTGTCGGCCCGGGCGACGAGGTGATCGTGTCGACGTTCACCTTCGCGGCGACCGCCAACGCCGTCACCTACGTGGGGGCGACGCCGCGATTCGTCGACAGCGACGCGGCGACGTGGAACATGAACCCGGAGTTGTTGGCCGACGAGTTGGCGGCGATGCGCGCCGGTGGTCGGCTTCCGGCAGCGGTGGTCGTGGTCGACCTGTACGGGCAGTGCGCCGACTACGACGAGATCGTGCCGCTGTGCGTGGAGTACGGGGTGCCGGTCATCGAGGACGCCGCGGAGGCCCTCGGCGCCTCCTACCGGGGGCGGTCGGCGGGAACGTTGGGCGACTGCGGGATCTTCTCGTTCAACGGCAACAAGATCATGACCACCTCTGGGGGAGGAGCGTTCGCGTCACCCGACGTCGCGGTCGCCGACCGGGTGCGGTATCTCGCCACGCAGGCTCGCCAACCGGCCGTGCACTACGAGCACACCGAGATCGGCTTCAACTACCGCCTGAGCAATCTGCTCGCGGCGATGGGGCGGGCGCAGTTGGAGCGGCTGCCGGAGATGTCGGCACGGCGCCGGTCGATCAACGGCCACTACCGCCGCGCGCTCGCCGACGTTCACCGGCTGTCGTTCATGCCGATCGCCCCGTTCGGGCCCAACGCGGACGGCGGCGACGGCGGCGACGGCGGCGACGAGTGGGGCGGCTGGAACGGGTGGCTGACCTGTGTGACGTTCGACGATCCGGCGGTGCGCGACGCCGTCCAGGCGGCGCTCGAGGCGGTCGACATCGAGAGCCGGCCGCTGTGGAAGCCGATGCATCTGCAGCCGGTGTTCGCCGACGCACCGGCTCGCGTCGACGGCACGAGCGAGCACCTGTTCACGCACGGCTTGTGCCTGCCGTCGGGGAGTGCACTCACCGACGGCCAAGTGGAGCGGGTGATCTCCGTGGCCGCGGCGGCCACCGTGGAGGGCGGAACGCTCAGCCGCCGGTGACACGGCGACGTCGTGGTGGAGGTCGACGGTGGAGTCGTGCTCGTCGGCGAGTGGTGGACGTCGTCGACGGCGTCGACGTGGTCGTCGTGGCCGGCGTCGTGGTGGTGGTGCTCGTGGTCGTCGGTCGACTCGTTCGGCTTCGGCTTCGGTTTCGGTCCGTTGCCGGGCTTGTCGGTGGTGGTCGTCGTGGTGCTGGTCGTGCTGCTGGTGGTGGTGTCGCTGTCGGCTCGACCGGTGCCCAGATCGACCGAGGGCTCGTCGATCGGCGTTCGGGTCGATCAGCGTCGGTGCGATACCTGCTCCGGGCTGGATGACGATTGCGCCGCCGGCGCTGCGCTCGACGGGACCGGATGCGCAGCGCTCGACGGTGCGCTGTCACACGACGGCAATCCGGCAGGGGCGGAGTTGCCGTTGCTCGTCCCGAGCGAGAAGCCGTCCCTCAGCGTGTCGTTGTTCTTGACCTCGAACGTGGCGGTGCCGTAGCCGCGGCACCGCCGTTGCGGAACCGCGATCCGCCCGGGCAGGTTGCACGGACCCCAACCGAGATCGTGGCGCTGCCGCCTTCTTGCCGCCACAGATTCGGCACATCAGACCCAACGGACACGCATTCCAGTCGTTCCGGTACCCCCGCTCCGTCCGTTGGGAATGGATGATGTGGAGGCGTACTCGTAGGCCGAGGGGGGTCGTCCGGCGCACGGACACGTGCCGTTGTCGTCCGGAGACCGTCGATCGACAGGAAGTCGCCGTTGGTGCCGTTCGCATTGGCCGTCTGGTGACATTGACGTCGGTGACCTGTTGCGATTTCGAACTGGCAGGTTTCGCTGCCGTTGGCGGCGTGCGCTGGTTGGGAGATGATGATCGATCCCGCAGCGACGGTCGTGGTGGACGCCGCCAGCATTCGGAGGCGCGTCACGGCGACTGAGCCCCGAGCGCGGTTGATCCGTCGGCAGCCGCCATGACCTCACGATACAGCGTCACTACCACACTCGGTAGGCATTCGACCACATCTTCACGATTTCTGGAGCATTCTGACGGGTGACGATCCGGTCGAGCGCTTTCCCTCGCATTGCCGTGGTTGCTCGTTTCGGGGCTGTCTCAGGTCGTTGGGGAATGGTCGAAGGTCTGAGCGAGGCAAGCGGCGGCTTCGAAGGCGTCGGAGTAGACCACGTCGTATGCGTCGACCTCGTTCGCGTAACGAGCCGTTCGAGTCCTCGGAAGGTGTCGAGGTCCGACTGGTGCGCTGCCGAGGACCAGCTGCATCAGGCGAGTCAGGGCGTCGACGGGGCCGACAGCGTCGAGTCGTGGTGCCGATGCCCGAGCCCGCCGTGTGGCCTCGAACCGCGGAAAGACGAGCGCCGCCACGGCAGCCGGGCCGAGCGGTGGTGCGGGTCGGGCTCCGAACTCGGACGGAGGCACGAATCGCTCGTCGCTCTCGAAGCGGCCCCGCCGGGCGCTGGAGGCGTGGGACGCTCGGCGCGAGCAGGTCGACTCCGGGCATCCTGAGGGCGGCCGGCTTCCCGTACGGTGCCACCACGAGATCCGCCGGGTCGAAGGCGCTCACTTCGTCGGCGAGCAGGCCATGTCGGCCACCTCCGACGAGCGCGAGCGCCGCTGCCAGCGTCGTCTTGCCGGAGTGCGAGGCGCCGGCGAGCACGACGGCGCCGTGCGCTCCGGTGACGGTGGATGCGTGCAGCGCGACCGAGCCGTTCTCGCGAAGCGTGCTCGCGACACGGCGGTTCAGCTCCATCAGCACGTGCGAGATCACCGAGCCCTCGGGCAGAGTGACTCGTGGAGCGGCTCGTCGTCGAATCGCACCCGCACCCGGAGTCGTCACCGTCGGGCTGGTGACATCGGCTCGATGTCGATGCAGTGGTTGGCGTCGTCGCCGAATCGAGGGGGTCGACACGCATGTCGATGAGCAACTCGTCGAACGCGCCGACGATCTCGGCATCGGACGACGCAATCTGGAACGTGAAGCCGTGCGCCTCGAACGCTGGGGTGGTGGTCATCGCCCGATCAACTCGACGATCCGCTGACGCACGACGGTCCGGTCAGCCGAGATCGAAATCCGTCCGTCGCGGACGAGTCGTTCGACGATCGAGAACCACGTCGTCGATGGGTGACGTGCGGCGAAACGGCTGAGGAGCGATGCGGCGCTGCCGACCTCCGACCGGGACTCGTCGTGGTCGTGGTCGTGGTCGTGCTCGTGGTCCGGGGGCGCCGAGTCGAGGGCGACGATGCCGGCCAGCGCGTCGGTTCGCCAGGTCGTGGTCGACGTGTCCGGGGGGTCGACGCCGACTGCGGCCCAGTCGAGGCCGTCGAGAGGTGGTGGCACACGCACCATCGTGCCGTCGATCGACACGGTCCAGGTCGGCAGCTCGCGTATCCCGGCGTCGGTGATGGTGGCATCGGCCGTCAGGGTGGGCGGTCTGGCGTCGACCAGCACGATGCCACCGCTCCCCGCGAACGCCCTCATGCCCGACCAGATCGGTGTGTCGTCCTGGCGGGCGAGCACGCCGCCGAGCACCGCGGCGAGCGCTCGCACGACGTCGTCAGCGTGTCGGGACCGCGCCATCAGCAGCTGGCCGAGGCGCAGCTGGGGAACCGGTCTCGGGCCACGGAGCGCTACGGCGTCCGCTGGTCGGTTGTGCGTTCCGGTGTCGAGCCGGACGTCGAACAGCCAGGGCACGTCGGGCTGGGCATCATCGACCCAGGCCGCGAACAGCGCCCGGAGTCGTGCCAGGGTGGCATCGGTGTCGGCGCGCAGGCCGACGAGTTGCGTGCCGACGCGGAGCGTCACGGTGCCCGCTCCCACCGAGCGGTCGGCTGGTGTGCCTCAAGGATCGGGTGGCCCGGTCAGGATCTCGGTGCCGTCGGATGCGAGCGTGGGTTCGGTGGTCGCGGCCACCTCTCTGGGGGCGACGTGGCCTGCGAGGAGTCCCTCGTCGGCGAAGCGTTCGAGGGTCTCGTACACGACTGGGGCCACCTCCTCGGTGCTGAGGGCGAACGTGTTTGCCAGTTCCTCGATCATCGTGGCGACGTCGGTGGAACCGTCGCAGCACAGCCAGACGGCGCCGGCGATCGCACCGAGTCGGTGCAGCATCGACGAGGCTTCGTCGAACAACACCGCTTCGCCGTCGAACACGGCGATCTCGACCCCGTCGATCGCCGCAGGTGTGTCGGTGGCGGAGAAGTGGGCACCGGGCACCGGCCCAGACTGCCCGGCGGTGCCGACCACGTCAACGACCGTCGGTGGGCGCATCGCCCAGGAACTCGGGCATCGTGGCGTGATCCGTGGCGGCGACGCCCGATCGGGAGAACACGGCCCGAGCGGTCCGGGCGAGGATGGATGCGTCGACGCGGGGTGACGCATGGTCGACGTACCACACGTCGAGTGCGAGCTTGGTCGGCCAGTCGAGGGCATTGCGTCCGTTGACCTGTGCCCACCCGGTGATCCCGGGGGTGGCGTCGAGGCGCCGGCGTTGCTCGTCGTCGTAGCGTTCCACGTAGGCGAGCGGCAGCGGGCGGGGCCCGATCAGGCTCATGTCGCCGCGCAGCACGCTGAACAGCTGGGGGAGTTCGTCGAGGCTGGTCGAGCGGAGCCGTCGCCCGAAGTCCGTGAGGCGCTCGTCGTCGTCGAGCGGCCGCCCGTCGGGGCCGCGGGCGTCGGTCATCGAGCGGAACTTGATCACCTCGATCGGCCGTGCCGCACGTCCGGCGCGCTGTTGGCGGAACAGCACCGGCGAGCCGAGGCGGAGCCGCACGGCGATCGCGAGGACGACGAGGATCGGGGAGGCGACGATGATCGCCCCGAGCGCGACGAGGATGTCGGCACCCCGCTTGAGTGGAGAGTCGAGCCACGCCGATCGGGTCACGGAGCCGAGCGTAGGTTGGCGGGTAGCTTGTGCGGCGTGACCTCGGCCGCGTCGGTGATCCATGCTGCGGCGTCGAGGGGGTCGACGCTGGTCATCGTCGGCGCCGGAGGTTTCGGTCGAGAGGTGCTCGACGTCGTCGAGGCGATGAACGCGGCCGGTGCCGGTATCGAGTTCGCCGGGTACGTCGACGATGCCGACACCTCGGTTCCTCTGCTCGAGCGACGCGGGGCGCCGTATCTGGGTGCCGTCGAGCGGCTCGCTGACGGATCGACGGTCGATCCCGACGTCGGCTTCGTGATCGGGATCGGGGCGGGCGACGTGCGGCGTCGTCTCGACGGCAGCTTGACGGGTGCCGGGCGGGGCGCAGGGCGCCGGCCGCTGGTGTTGATCCATCCGATGGCGACGGTGGGTGGCGACTGTCGGATCGGCGAGGGGTGCATCCTCACCGCCGGTGTGCGGGTGACGACCAACATCACGCTGGGGCGGCACACGCAGCTCCACGTCAACTCGACGATCGGCCACGACTCGGTGCTCGACGACTACGTCAGCGTGTATCCGGGTGCCACCGTCAGTGGCAACGTGCATCTCGGTGATGGCGTCACGATCGGCACGGGAGCGAACGTGCTGCCGGGCCTGACGATCGGCGCCGGCGCGTTCGTCGGGGCGGGCGCGGTGGTCACGGTCGACGTCGATCCGGGCGTCACGGTGGCCGGTGTGCCGGCACGGCCGATCACACGGTGAATCGAAGCATCACGTCGGAGCGTCGCAGCGAAGCGTGAACAGGAACAAGGTGAAGAAGAACACGGTGAACAGGAGCAAGGTGAACGGGAGCGGCATGAACCATCAGGAAGCGATCGGACGGATCGAGGATCGTTCGGCGAAGGTCGTCGTGGTCGGGCAGGGGTACGTCGGCCTGCCGGTTGCGATGCGTGCCGTCGAGGTCGGGTTCTCCGTCGTCGGCTTCGACGCGTCGGTCGAACGCGTGGAGGCGCTCCAGGCAGGCGAGTCGTACGTGGGCGACATCTCCGACGACGAACTGGCACGGGCGCTTGCGTCCGGCTACCGGCCGACCGCGGACGCGGCCGACGTCGCAGGGTTCGACGTGGCGGTCATCAGCGTGCCGACGCCATTGCGCGACGGGCTGCCCGACCTGTCGTACATCGAGATTGCCGGCGCCAACCTGGCAGGGCATCTGCGTCCGGGCGGCTGCGTGATCCTCGAGAGCACGACCTATCCGGGAACGACGACCGAGCTGCTCTCCCCGATCCTCGCGGAGGGTTCCGGGCTGGCCCCCGACGAGTTCTTCCTCGGGTACTCACCCGAGCGGATCGACCCGGGCAACGCCACGCACGGGCTGGTCAACACCCCCAAGGTGATCAGCGGGTCGACGCCCGAGGGGCTGGCGGTGGTCGACGCGTTCTTCTCGGCGCTCGTCGACCGGACGGTGCCGGTCGGGTCGTGCGCCGAGGCCGAGATGGTGAAGCTGCTCGAGAACACGTTCCGGCACGTCAACATCGCGCTGGTCAACGAGCTGGCGATGTTCGCCCGCGATCTCGACGTCGACGTCTGGCGAGCGATCGACGCTGCCGCGACCAAGCCGTTCGGGTTCATGAAGTTCACGCCGGGGCCGGGTGTGGGCGGGCACTGTCTGCCGATCGATCCGAGCTACCTGGCGTGGCGGGTCAAGCAGCACCTGGGGCACACGTTCCGGTTCGTCGAGCTGGCCAACGACGTCAACGAGCACATGCCCGACTACGTGCACGACCGGGTGACGGCGATGTTGAACCGTGAGCGCAAGGCGGTCAACGGGAGCCGGGTGCTGTTGCTCGGCCTGGCGTACAAGAAGGCGACGAGCGACTGGCGCGAGAGCCCGTCGGTCCACGTGGCCGCCCGGCTGAGGGCGAGCGGTGCCGAGGTGCGGTTCTGCGATCCCTACATTCCCGACGTGAACGCACAGCTGTTGAGTGATCCGCTGGTGGCGTTCTCGCCGGAGGAGCTCAGCGAGGCCGACGTGGTGATCGTGCTCGTCGACCATCCCGAGTTCGATCCGGCGACCATCGCCGAGCATGCGCAGCTGGTGTTCGACACCAAGAACCTCCTGAAGGGCCACTCGTTCAACGGTGAGCTCCTCTGACGCCCGCCCACGGGTGCTGTACCTGCTGACCGACGAGATCTCGAGCGTGCTGGTGCGCGGCCAGCTCGGTCACCTGGCGCAGGAGGGCTTCGACGTGACGGTGGCGACGCGACTCGCGATGCCGGTCGGGAGCGATGCTGCGTCCGGAAGCGACGAGCGAGATCCGGGCGGCACGTGGGACCCGGGTGTTCGCGTCGAGTACGTCCCCTTCGTGCGTGAGCCGTCGCCGGTCGCCGATCTGCGGGCGCTGTGGGCGACGGTCGGGCTGATCCGCCGGGTGCGGCCGACGATCGTCAACGCCTCGACGCCGAAGGCGGGACTGTTGGGCATGCTCGGCGCCTGGGTGTGCCGGGTGCCGGTGCGGGTGTACGTGGTGCGCGGTTTCCGGTTCGAGACAGCGGTGGGCTGGCGCCGACGGCTGTTCCGGTCGCTGGAGTGGGTGGCGATGCGGTGCGCGAACCACGTGGTGTTCAACAGCCCGAGCCTGCTCGCCGTCGCCGAGCGCGAGCGGCTGGTGCCGGCGGGGCGCGGTGAGGTGATCGGACGCGGCTCGGGGAACGGCATCGACATCGCTCGGTTCGCCGACGACGCCCTGCCGACCCCGCGGCACGCCCGGACAGAACTCGGTGTGCCCGACGACGCGATCGTCGTCGGCTTCGTGGGCCGGTTCACGAGGGACAAGGGCATCGCCGACCTGATCGGTGCGTTCACCTCGACCCTGCGGGGGCGCGACGACGTGTGGCTGCTCCTGGTCGGCCAGTTCGAGGACGGCGATCCGGTGACGCCGGAGGTGCGCCGGGTGATCGAGTCGGACGACCGGATCGTGACCGTGCCGTGGCTGGCCGACCCCAGGGTCGCCTATCGGGCGATGGACGTCCTGGCCTTCCCGTCGTACCGGGAGGGGCTGCCGAACGTGCCGCTCGAAGCGCAGCTGTGTGCGGTGCCGGTGGTGGCGTACGAAGCGACCGGCACGGTCGACGCCGTTGCGGGCGGTGTCGGCGGCGTGTTGGTCCCCGTCGGTGGGGTGGGGGAGTTGGCGTCGGCACTCGGGGAGTTGGTGGACGATCGCGAGCGACGGGCGGAGATGGGCGCGGCGGGGTCGGCATGGGTCGCCGAGCGGTTCGACCGTGCGGCGCTGTGGGACGGTCTGGTGGAGCGCTACCGCTCGTGGTCGGCGTCGGCCGGATCGGGCTGAGGGTCCGGCTGAGCGACGGGCTGAGGGTCCGGCTGAGCGTCGATCTGTTCGATCCAGCGGCGCTCCACGAGCGCGTCGACAGCGTCGACGAGATCGGCGCGGTTGACATCCACGGTGTCGATGCCGGCGTCGGCGAGCCTCGCGCTCAGTTCCGGGAGCGACGCCGGTTCGTCGAGGGCGACCCACACCGCTGCCGCGAACCCGATCAGGTCGGCGCAGCCGTCGTCGGTCAGGTCACCGACGCGGCGCACCAGGACGCGGTCGGACGCCAGCCGCCACACCACGTCATCGGGGCGGCTGAACCTGGCGGTGCTCGCCGTGCGGTGTCCGCGGTGTCCGGGGGATCCGTTGCGTTCACGGCTGCTCGCGGGCGGCCATCCACTCGATCGTCTCGCGCAGCCCGACCTCGAGGTCGGCTGCCGTGGCGTCGGGGAACAGCGAGCGGAGCAGGTGGTTGTCGGCTTGGCTGTGCGGTACGTCGCCGGGCCGGGGGTCGACGTGGAGTCGTTCCGCAGGCCGTCCGGTCTGCGTCTCGATCATCTCGATGAGCGCCAGCAGCGAGGTCCGTGATCCGAACGCCAGGTTGACCGGGGTGTGCCAGGTGACCCCTCGATCGACCGCATCGGCGATGATCTCGCTGACCGTGCCGACGTAGGTGAAGTCGCGGGTCTGCGACCCGTCGCCGTGCACCGTGAGCGGTTCGTTGCGCAGGGCGGCGTCGACGAATGCGGGAACGACGGCCGCGTACGCATGACCGGGTTGTTGTCGAGGGCCGTACACGTTGAAGAAGCGGAAGGCGAGCGTGCGGAGTCCGAAGCTGTGTTGCCAGGCGAGCGCATACTGCTCGGTGGCGAGCTTGCTGGCCGCGTACGGGCTGCGAGGCAGGGTGGCCAACCCCTCGTGTTTGGGGAGTTCGGGGTTGGCGCCGTACACCGACGACGACGATGCGACGATCACGTGGGCGTCGTCGAGTCGTCGTGCCACCTCGAGCACCCGCATCGTGCCGACGGTGTTCGCTTCGTGGGAGGCGACCGGATCGTCGATCGACCGGGGGACCGACGGGCGCGCCGCGAGGTGGACGATGCTCCGTGCCCCGGCGGCCGCGTCGGCGAGGGCATCGGGGTCGAGGATCGACCCGGTGACCAGACGCACGTCGAGGTGGTCGAGGTTGGCGGTGGTTCCCGTCGAGAGGTCGTCGATCCCGACGACCTCGTGGCCGTCGCTCAGCAGTCGCTCACAGACGTGGGAGCCGATGAACCCTGCGGCACCGGTGACGAGGATCCGCATTCGGGCGAGCCTACCGATCGGGTCGGGTGTCACCGGGTTCCGTCGCTGGAGGCGGTCGATCCGGGCTCGGCGCGGGTCTCAGCGTCTCGTGTCTCAATGCTTCGTGAGGTGGCGGATGGATGCTCGAAGGTGACCGGGCATGGTCCGCCCTCGCGCGCGGAGATGTTCGCGAGAGGGCACGAGCAGGGGGGCGAGGTAGCCGGCGCGACGAGTCCACGGCAGACGCTGCAGGCCGGAGAGCCAGACGCCCTCGCCCCCGGGATGCACGAGCGCGGCGAGTGCGTGCGCCTCGGTCGTCGTGGGCTCGACACCGGATGCCCATCGACCGAGCGCCCCGAGGTCGACGCCGAACGCCTGCCCGGCACGCACGATGCCTGCGGCGACGAGGGGCGTGCATCCGAGCCGACCGGCACGGTCGGCCACCGCCTCGGGCGTCGGTGCGGGCTGCGCGGCGAGGACGATCACGTCGGCCGCCGAGCCGAGTCGGATCTGTGGTCCGCCCGCCGAGTGGATGGCGGCGTGCACGATCCGGCCGACAGGGTCGAGGGCGGGGAGGCGACGCCCGGCGAGCGGGTACTCGACGAGTTCGTCGAGGAGCGAACCGGTGTCCGAGTTCACACCGAAGTACCCGCCCACGAGGCCGAGGTGCAGGTCGATCTCGATGCCGGCCGCTCCCCGGAGTGGGATGTCCTTGCCGTACCGCTGCTCCCATCGTGTGCGGAACGGCGGCGCGAGGCGTTGGATCCCGGCACGGCCGAGGTTGTCGAGCGTTGCGGAGTACGACGTCCGGTCGACGAGCACGTCGACGTCGCCGGTCGTTCGCAGCGACGGGTCGCCGTAGTCGAGCTGTGAGGTGGCGCAGCCCTTGAGCATGGCGTGGCGGATGCCGGCGCCGTCGAGGAGGGCGGACACCTCGACGCTGGCCGCTTCGACGGCGAGGGACGTACGCAGCGCCTCGAGATGTGTCGAGTGCAGACGTTCGACCAACTCGGGCGTGGACGATGCGAGTGCCCCGTTGTCGGCGGCTGCAACCACCAGTCCGCTGATCCGCTGCTCGGCGACGGCGGCCACGAAACGATCCGGATCCTCCGGTTGGACGGTGCGACGTGGCCCACCGGGGAGTGACCAGGCCGCAACCTGCGCGATCTCGTCGAGCGTCGACGCCATGGCCCGTGTCAGTTCGTTGCGCCGCGGTACTTGACCTTCGCGACCAGTTCGCGGAGTTCGCCCTCCAGGCGCAGGCCGCCGGCCGCCTTGGCGACGAAGAAGTCGTGTCCGTCGCTGCGTTGGATCGGTGTGCGCCAGAGCCGGTGCAGGTCGGTGTGTCCCGGCCGGTTGACGCGGCTGCGGGCGAGCGCGGCGGTGACGAATCGGCGCCGGACCTCGGCTTCGGCCGCGTCGGATCCGGGCAGGGCCTTGGGGTAGGCGAAGTGGGCGGGGGCGGTACCGATGTGCTCGCCGATCAGTTCGATCGACCGGTCGAGTTCGTCGCCGATCGTCGACGGGCCGGACGGGTCGGCGGAGTTGCTGGGGTGGCTGGAGTCGCCGGAGTCGCCGGAGTTGCCCGGGTCACTGCGGTCGAGCAGGGCGTGGGTGTGGGTGTGGGATCCGATGGTGACGAGGCCGGTCGACGCGGCGTCGGCGAGCCCGGCCCAGCTGGCGGGTGGAGCGCCCCACGGGAACGGCTCACCGGTGTCGATGAAGTGTGTTGCCGCATACAGCGTGGCCGGGAGGTCGTACTCGACGAGCGCTGGGACGACGTGGTCGCAGAAGTCATCGGTGCCGTCGTCGAACGTGATCACGACGCTGCTCTGGTCTGTCGGACCGCCGGTGGGTGCTTCGGGGTCGGATCCGAGGATCGCGGCAGCATCGTCGAGCGACACCACGGTGTGGTGCTCGCGGAGGTACTCGAGTTGGGCGCGGAAGGCGTCGACGTCGAGGTCGACCTCGCTGTCGGAGCCGCCGCCGACGCGGTGGTAGATCAGCACGGTGACACCGGGTGCAGGCTTGAGCACCCGGTCGCCCTGGGCGAGCACCTGCTTCATGATCGTCCGGGTCGACACGTTCGACAGTCTGGCAGCTCCCTGGGGAGTCGAGCAGACCGGGTCCGGTCGCTGCGCAGGAGAGGTCGCGGGCGTCGACGGGGACTCGCGGTGCCATCGGCGGTCGCGACGGCCGCAGGCATCGCGCATCAGGGGTAGTCGCGGACGCAGGCGGTGAGGGTGGCGGTCTCGTTGCCGCTGCCCTGCCCGCGTATGGCAGTGTTGGGGCCGCTGGTGATGGCGTAGGTGGGCTGCACCGGGTCGTAGGTGGTCGGGAACGGTGGTCGAAGTTCGAGCCGCCGGAGGGTCCTGGGCTCCACGTGACGGCTTCGGGGGTGCCGCCGGCGCCGGTGATGCGGGCGAATGCCGGGGCGAGGTCCAGTGTGGTCTGCCAACCGTAGAAGAACGGGTTGCTTGCCAGGTCGGTGACCGTGGTGGTGACGGTCACGGTCAAGCAGGCTCGTCGGGCACGCCAGTTCCTGCCGGTGCCCTGTGTGACGGTCACGGTGTACCACGAGGGGTCGCCGAGCGCTGGTGTCGCGGTGGTCACGCACATTCGGGGCAGCGCCTGTTGGGCGTCGGTGATCGGGCTGTTGTTGTTGTTCGGGTTGAACGGTCGGCCGGGTCTCATCGTGCCGGTGACGATCATGGTGTTTCCTGGGCCCTGCGCCTTCTGCCCGCGCTGCACGGTCACGTCGTTGACCGTCACACCGTTGAACGGCGACCGGGTGAGGTCGACGTCGAGCTGCCAGGGCTGCGGTGTCGACGAGGTTCCGGTGACGGTGACCTCGACGCAGAACCGGGTGGGGCTGTTCACGGTCCAGGCGATGTCGGTGATGGCGGTGGTCGTGTTGCCGACGCTGATACCACCGTCGCTGATGTCGCCGTTGCCCATCCAGGTGCCCGTGCTCGCGGTGGCGGTGAAGAAGGCGCTGTCGTTCCACGCGGCCTGGGTGGGGACGAACTGGCTTGCGGCGATGCCCAGCACGACCAGGACGACCGCGGTGATCAGCGAGGCGCGGGTCCGACTCATCGGGGTGCCTCGCGTCGGCGCGAACCGAGCAGCGTCACGAGCCCGAGGAGCACGGCGATGCCGGCGACGATCGACGTGACCCACGCGACGGTGGTGCCGGTCGCGGCGAGGGTGTTGTCGACGGCGACGAGGCGGACGCGTCCGAGTGCCTCGCCTTCCCCGGTGACGTCCTCGGTGAGTACGGCGCTGACCCTCAGCGTGTAGTTGCCGGGGGCGACGAGCGATCCGGCCGCTCCGTCGGTGATGTCGCGGCACGACTGTGTGCTGCACAGGTCGATCGTCCAGTCGATCTGCTCCGCCACGCCGGTGACGCTGATGAAGCCGGACTCGGCGATCTGCGCGTCGACCGGTACGTCGACGGGGTAGGTGACGGCTCGCTCGACGCCGGGGACGAGCCCGGTGAAGTCGAGCACCACGTCGACGCGCTCGACCTCGGCGGCTCGGGCGGTCATGTTGCTCACCAGCACGGCGAGCGCGGCGATCAGCACGACGGCGGGCAGCGCAGCTGCGACGATCCGTCGGCGCGAGGTCATGGCGATGCCGTCTCCAGCACCTTCGGGGGCGGCCACGGCGCTGTAACGGTCGCATCGTCGATGAACGCATCGTCGACGAACGTCGTGTCATCGCAGGCACGGTCATCGAGTCGATCGTGGATGAGTTGGTCGCCGGCGATGTGCGCGTCGCTCGGCGCGCCATCGACGTTGCCATCGCCCGAGTCGTCGCGGTCCGCAGGCTCGTCGTGGTCCTCGGCGTCGTCGTCCTTGAGCAGGGAGAGCCCCAGCAGTGCCCCGAGTGCGATCATCGCCGGCACGACGAAGCCGCGTTGCATGAGCGTCGAGACGGTGTAGCCGACCCCTGGGAGTTGTGGGCCGGGTTTCCACACCTGGTCGCCGACCACGTAGGGGGCAACGTCGCCGCTGGGGTTGGCGTCGCCCTTCATCTCGATCTCCCATCGGTCGCCGTCGAGCGGCGTGATCGACACGATGCGATGGGTGACGAGCCGGTGGGTGAGGTCGCTGTGCAGCGACACCACGTCGCCGACCTCGAGCTCGGCGGTGTCGGCCTTGGTGGCGATGAGGAGGTCGCCGGTGTCGATGGTGGGTTCCATCGATCCGGAGATCACGATGAGCGGTTGGATGAGGCCGGCGGCGGTGGCGAGCCAGACGAGGCCGGCCAGGACGCCGAGCCCGGCGCCGATCCAGAGTGCGACGCCGCCGAGTGTGCGCAGGAAGCGGAACATGGTGCGGGACGATCGTCCCGTTCCCGGCCACGGTGATGGACGTGGCCGGGAACGGGGACGACGGTGGTCAGGCCGAGGTGCCGGTGACGGCGATGAGCAGGTCGCCGGTCAGATTGATGAAGTCGGTGTCGGTCCAGTCCGGTGCGGTGAGCGTGACGGTGAACGTCGTGGTGTCGGTGGGGGCGAGGGTGGCGTTGCCGTAGGCGCCCACGGTCACGGCGACGTTGGCGCCGGCATCGTCGAACAGGTCGCCGTTCTCGGTGACGACCGGCGCGGACAGCGTCATCGGGACCGACCCGGCATTCTGGAGATGCAGGGTGACGTCGCGGACGTCGTTCGGGCCCATGTTCTCGAAGGCGCTGGCCGGGATCTGGATCGGGGTGGTGGCGGTGTCGTCGACGGTCGCCACGTCGAACCAGTTGGTGCCGTCGAGGCTGCCCTGGAGGTCGAAGCTGCCGGAGGTGGCATCGGCGCTGAAGAAGACGTCGTCGGTCCATGCGGCCGAGGTGAGGGCGGCGCCGACACCGAGCACGGCGACGCCGGCGAGCGCGAACTTGGCGATCTTGCGGCGCCGTTTGGTGTCGGGTGTGCGAGCTGGAGGTGCGGTGGGGGGTGCCAGTGTGGTCATGTCGTTGCTCTTTCGTTCGGACTGGTGCGACGTTGTGCGCTTGTGTTCCGTCTACTCATCGGCAGGTGGACGTGCGCGCTTGATCATTTGCAGATGGAAACCTGACGCCGGGCTGAATGTCCGCGCGGCGGACGTGGACGGTGAGCGGTCAGCGCATCACGTGGGCATTGCTGCCGGGATCGCCTCGGTGAGTGCGGGGGAGCCGGCTCGGGGTGTGGCGATCCCGTGCGGTGCGCGGTCGATGGTGGTGCCGGTCGAGTGAACGGTGCCGTCCGGACGGGTCCAGGTGGCGACTCGATCCGGGGTCATCGTGAGGCCCCAACCCCCTTCGTGGACGAGGTGGTGGTGGCGTTCGCACAGCGGGAGCAGATTGGCGATGTCGGTGTCGCCGAGATCTCGCCACCACCACTTCACGTGGTGGATCCGGCACGCCGAGAACCCGACGGTGCAGTCGGGGTGGGCGCAGGTGCGATGCATCGCCCGCAGCGCTCGCCGTTGGGCCCGGTTCGCGGTGCGCTCCGCTCGGCCCACGTCGAGGATCTCACCGTTGCTGCCGAGCACGGCGGGAACGATGTTGGCGTCGCAGCACATCCGGCGCACGGTGGACACCGGTAGCGGTACGCCGTCGACGGTTTCGCACACGCTGTTGGCATGCAGGCCGCGCACGAGCGTGGCGTAGTCGCTGAGCACCATGATCTCCGGGACACGATCCGCACCCGGCCCCGCTCCCACGGCGGCGACGACGGCGTCGACCTGCATCCGCTGCCATGGTGTGCGGGCGTTGCCGTCGGCCTTGCGCAGGCTCGCCAGCTGTGCGTCGATCGCGCTCCATACGGTTGCGTCGCTCACCGGGTCGAGCTCGAGGAGCGTGAGGCGCATCCCGGTGGTCTTGTCGACCCAGCGCTTCACGTTGGCTTGTGCCCGCTGCCGATCGAGTTCGGCGGCGTCACCGGCACCGTCGGTGCTGGCGGCGACGATCTGGCGGGCGACGCCGCGGCACTCGCGGGTGAACGCGTCGACGCTCATCGTCCGAGCCGCCGCCAGCAGGTCGTCCTCGTACGCGAGGAACGCCGCGAGCTGTGGCTCGTCGAGCCCCTTGGTGGCGGCGGCCATGGCGTCGAGATGCCCGGCGGACACCTCGGCGTCGCCGAGTGCATCTTCGAAGCTGCTCGCCTGGCTGGCCACCCGCTCACGGTCGGCGACGATCGCCGCCTCCCTGCCGGACTGCCCTCCGTGGTTGGCGAGCAGCGACGTGGGCGGTTCGGCCCTCCCGTGCGCGGCCAGTTCGCGGCTGCGGCGAGTGCACCGCAGTTCGTAGGCGTCGAGGTAGTTGCGCACCTCGCGCACCGTGCGGACGTGGTCGGCCAGTTCGTCGCAGTCGGCAACCTCGGGGTCTGTTGCGAGCAGCGCCTCCATGGCGTGTCGCACCCGTTCGGTCTCCATCGGTTCCTCCGGTCAATCGTGGTTGAAGTCAGGAGGGAGTCGGTATGGCCATGATGACAGAGGGGTGTAACGGGGTTGCGGCGACGTCGACCGAGAGGCGAAAAGGGGTGGATCGAGAGGCGGATAGCGCGGCGGATCGAGTGGTGGATCGAGCAGCGGAACGTGCGTCGCCATCTCAAGGTCGAGCCCGCTCGGCGCCGATGCGACACTGTGGGTCTGAAGCTGCTGACACTGCGCCACGACGACACGTGCGCGCGCTGTTCGGCGACGGTTCCGGCACGGTCGAGGGCCTGGTGGGACCGGTACTCGAGCTCGATGGTCTGTGTGATCTGCGAGCCGGTGCGCAGCGACGATCCTTTGCCGCCGCCGACGACGATCGAGCGCACGACGGCCCACGCGTCGACGGAGCGGGAGTACCGGCGCCGGACGGCGAACGCCGACCACGGGATCGATGCGGGACGAGGTCCGAGCATGTTGGGCCGGGTCATGAAGCTGCTCGCCGACGAGCCGTCGTCCACGACCGCCTCCGTCAACGGGGTCGAGGGCGAGCGCCGGCTGACCCGGCTCCTCGACACCGAGCTGGTCGATGCGGTGGCATTGCACGATCGCAACGTGCCGACGACGCGCGGCAACCTCGACCATCTGGTGATCGCGCCATCGGGCATCTGGTTGATCGATGCGAGGCGCGACGCAGGCGAGGTGGAGTGCCGGTCGACGGGGGCGTTCGGTTCCGGCGAGCCCGGATTGTTCGTCGACGGCCGCAACCAGACGCGTCTGGTCCATGCGATGGGCTGGCACGTGGCGGCGGTTCGAGCGCAGCTCGACACGATCGGGTTCGGCGAGGTGCCGGTGCGTCCGGTGGTCTGCTTCACGTCGTCACGGTGGGCGCGTGGGAACTCCCCGTTCGAGGCGTGTGGGGTGTTGGTGACGTGGCCGTCGGCGCTGGTGGAAGCGATCGGTGCAGCCGGCTCGCTCGACGTCCGGCTGATCGATCTGGTCGCCGGGCACCTGGACTCGTCGCTGAGGGCCACCGCTCCGCCGGCGTGACACCACGCAGTCGGTGACTCCTCGTCGCCCCGCGACCCGTTCGCTGTCATTGGCCGTGGCTCGAGCGGAGCGGCTTCAGATCTCGAGGTTCGTGCCGATGAAGTGGTGTGCAGGATCGATACACCGACGACGTCGGACAGTTCTTGAAGATGGCGCTGATGCGCTGGCTGACCTCGCCGTCACCGTACGGCCAGGGTCATCGGCTCGGGATCATCTGGTTGCAGGAGCCCGACGCACATCAGCGCGTCGACGACGACCATCTCACGTATCTCCATTCGACTCACGACGCCGACGAGGACCTGCGCTCGCTCGATCCGGAGCTGTTCGACCATCTCCGGCAGATGGCGGCCCGCCAGCGTCGACCGCTGTCGGTTCGTGAGACGTGCGGCCTCCTGCCGACGGACGCCGTGTGCTTCGACCGTCCGCTGCGATTCGACGACCTGGTGCGCAACGATCGTGCCGCTCGGGTGGTCGGCCGGCAGCGGTGGTTCCACGAGGCGATGGTGGCGGTCGGTCCGTGCTCGCTCGTGTTCCTCGACTCGGACGACGGCCTCGAACGAGATGCCTCGCAGCTGTCGTGGGGCGACGAGGCCGACGGAGGCGTCTGGATGTCGGAGGTCGAGCGATTGCTGGAGCGAGGCCAGAGTGTGGTGACGCATCAACTCGTCGACCCGTCGAAGGGGTTGCCGAAGCTGATCGAGACACACATGCGCGACATCCACGAGACCCTGGGTGCGGAACCGTTGACCATGGCGCAGCACTCGGAGGGCTGCGTGCGGCTCTTCACGGTGATCCCGCACCAGCGACACCGGTCGGACCTCCAGGACCGCATCGGCGCACTGCAGTTGTCGACGTGGGGCGACGAGTTCCGCGTGTACCGCCGGCGCAACACGCTCGTCACCGTCTGAACGCTTCGCAGGAGTCCGCAGTGGCGTCCGCGGCGGAGTCCGCAGTGGCGCCCGCACTGGCCTCCGCAGGAGTCCGCGGACCTCGACATGTCGACGGCCACCACGCAGACAGACCAGCGCTGACGACCTAGTCTCCCGTCATGCCGGGGGACACGAGCACCGAGACGTCCGACGTGTCGGGGAACGGTTCGGAGCGTCTGCCGACCGGGACGGTGTCGTTCCTGTTCACCGACATCGTGGGGTCGACCCCGCTGTGGGATGCGCATCCCGCCGAGATGCGTGAGGCGCTGGTCCGCCACGACGAGATCCTGCGCAAGGCGATCCTCGCGGCCGACGGCCATGTGTTCTCCACCGGCGGTGACGGCTTGGGCGCGGTGTTCTCCCGCGCCGGCAACGCGGTGGCGGCCGCGGTCGACGCGCAGCTGGCACTCCGCGCCGAGCCGTGGCCGGAGCCGATCGATCTCAGCGTGCGCATGGGCGTGCACACCGGCGAGGTCCACGAGCGCGACGGCGACTACTTCGGCCCACCGGTCAACTACGCCGCGCGCCTGATGGGCGCGGCCAACGGCGGCCAGATCGTGGTGTCGGCGCTCACCGCGGGTCTGCTCGATCCGTCGGTCGGCGTCGACCTCGTCGACCTCGGCGCCACGGCGCCGGCAACCAGCACCGGTCGAGCGTGCTCCGCGCGCTCGGCTCATGGGCCTTCCTCCACGGTGATCCGACTGCCGCAGAGGAGTTCGCGGCGAGGGGGCTGGCCGTGGCGATCGACGAGGAGGGTCTCGCGTTCTGCACGGTGGCGATGTTCTATGCGATGGCCAGCTCGGGCCGAATCGACGAGTGCGCCCAGTACGTTCCGGCGATCCGGTCGGCGATGGAGGGCGAGGGCCCGATCGCTGTGCGACAGGTCGCGGCGCAGGCCATGGTGGACGCGTCGATGGGCACCGCAGATGCGGCCGAGGCCGTCGACTGGTACGTGCGACTCAGCGAGCAGATGGGTGAGATCCAGATCGCTCGATCGTGGATGGTGCGTGGAACCCTGATGCTGTTCGGCATGGACCCACCCGATCTCGATGGCGCGATCGAGGCCGAACGCAGGGCGATCGAGTTGGCCACCGAGGTCGATGCTGCGGAGGTGAGTACCTGGGCGAAGGTCCAGCTCGCGCATGCGCTGGACGCTGCCGGGTACGACGGCGCTCGTGAGGCGGTCCGGTCGGCGGTGGCCAGCAGCTTCGACGTGCGCTATGGCATGGCGGTCACGACTGCGGTGGAGACGTGCGCTCGTCACCTGGCGTCGGCAGGAGACGCCGAGGGAGCGTCGGTGCTGTTGGGCCACCTCGATCTCGACGCTGCGCCGTGGTCGATCGGAGCCGCCTTCCGCGCGGAGCTGGTGTCGGCGGTCGCCGGAACGCAGCATCTCGACGAACTCCAGGCGAGGGGAGCCACAATGGATCGCCGCCACGCCGTCGAGTACGCGTTGGAGCGCCTCGACCTGGGGGAGTGACGGGTTCAGCTGAACTGGTCGGACTGGATCGTGTACAGCTCGGCGTACACCCCGCCGAGTGCCATCAGGTCGTCGTGGTTGCCTCGTTCGACGACTCGGCCGTCGAGGATGACCAGGATCTGATCGGCCCGTCGGACGGTGGCGAAGCGGTGGGAGATGAACACGACCATGCGGTCCTGGCCGAGCACGGCGAGGCGCTCGAAGAGGTCCCGCTCGGCTCGCGCGTCGAGGGCGGCGGCGGGCTCGTCCATCACGACGAGCGGAGCGTCACGGAAGAAGGCCCGCGCAGCAGCGACGCGCTGCCATTGGCCGACCGAGAGTTCGGTGCCATCCGAGAACGACGTCGACAAGCGGGTGTCGTAGCCCGCGGGGAGTGCCTCGATGAATCCGTCCGCCCCGGCGCGCTGCGCTGCCTGTCGGATCCCTTGGTCGTCGTCGAGTCGGCCGATGTCACCGAAGCCGATCGCTTCGCGGGCAGAGTGTTCGAAGCGGGTGAAGTCCTGAAAGACCGGGGTGATGTGTGCTCGCACGCTTGCCGGCGAGTACTCCGCGATGTCGACCCCGTCCCAGCAGATCCGGCCCGACGTCGGCGGCAACAGCCCGCACAGCAACTTCGCGAGCGTGCTCTTGCCGGCCCCGTTGGGGCCGACGACGGCGATGACCTGGCCGGGACGGATCGTGAGGTCGACGCCGTCGAGTACGTCGTCGGTCCCGGCGGGATAGCGATACCCGACGCCGTGGAGCGCGATCTCCGACGGGGCCGCCGCCGTTCGTTGCGATGAGGTCTCGATGGCGATCTTCGGAAGCAGTGCCCTGAACGTCTCGAAGTCGCGCAGGTACGTCACCCCCTCGACCAACGACTCCATCGCCCCGCCGCTGCTGCGCAGCCGACTCGAGAGCTGCTGCAGTGCGACGATCGCAATGGCGGCGTCGGCCACGCTGATGCGGTCGTCGAGTGCGAACAGCATCACGGCGGCGAGCGAAGCGACCAGGATCACCGACGTGATCGACGAGCCGACGAGTGCGAGCACCGTGCGACGTTTCACGACCCGTCGGGTGTTGCGCACCCGCTCGGCGAAGAGCGCATCGTGGCGTGCCCGCAACCAGTCGGCCAGTCCGAACGCCCTGACCTCGCGTGCTTCGAGGCGATCGGTCAGCAGCCGCTCGTGATACGTGCGGTCACGGTCGGATTCAGCGAGGTCGTAGTGAAGGCGGTAGAGCGCCTTGGTGTTGCGGACGCTGACGAACGCGATCGGCACGAACGCCACCAACGCCACCGGCACGAGCAGCGGCGCAACGCTCAGCAACACCAACACCACGGCGATCGACTGGAAGGCGGTGGTCATGAGTGTGACGAGGCCCCACACCACCGACCAGGCGTAGGTGTCGGCGTGCTCGCGGGCAAGGCGGACCCGGTCGTGGAAGGTCGGGTCTTCGAATGCTTCGAGTTCGACAGCGGTGGTCACCTCGAGCACCTGATCCATCGCCCGCCGATGTACGAGTTCGGAGATGAGGATGCGCAGTTCGGCGAGCCCGGTCGTGACGAGCGATCTCGACACCAGCGTCACGCCGAGCAGGACGAGCCACGGCACCAACTCGGACGCAGCGACGTCGCTGGCGTCGTCGACGAGCAGGTTGACCAGCTCGCGCCCGACGAGCAGCTCTGCGGCGGTCAACACCGCACCGAACACGGTCAGTGTCAGCGTGAGCCACATCTCACGGGGTGCCGCTGAATGGACGAGCCCGGCCGCGAGGCGAACCGTTGTCAGCTGCCCCCGCCACCCGGAGGGGCGGAGGGCGTCCTGGGTCGCCGCCTCGTTCACCGCTTCAGGATGGCACACCGCGTGCGGCACTACGGTTGGCGACGAGCCGACGACCGAAACGGACCTGATCGATACATGAGTGCCATAGCGGGCGTGTTCAGCCGAACGGAAGCGCTGCGCCGTCCCGGTGAGGTCGACCGGATGCTGTCGGTGATGGCCAGCCGCGGACCCGACGCGACCGGCACCTGGGCCCGCGACTCGGTCACGCTCGGCCACGGAGCGCTGCACGCCACCCCGGAGTCGCTCGGCGAGGTGATGCCGCTCGTCGATCCGGTGACGGGGAATGTGATCGTGGCCGATGTGCGCCTCGACAACCGCGGGGAACTCATCGGCGCACTCCATCTCGATGGCCCCGCCGCCGACTCGGCGACGGTCGCCTGCTCCTCGACGCCTACCGCGAGTGGGGCGAGGACTGCGTCGACCACCTGCTCGGCGACTTCGCGTTCGCGATCTGGGACGAGCGCCGCCGGCAGCTGTTCCTGGCCCGCGACCACTTCGGCGCGAAACCGCTCACCTACCACTGCAGCGAGCACCTCGTGGCGTTCGCCTCGGACTCCCGATCGGTGATCGGACTCGAGGACGTGCCGGCGGCGATCGACCGTGATCGTGTCTTCGACTTCCTCGTCGACGCGACCGAATGGGTCGACACCACCTCGACGTTCTTCGCGGAGGTGCACCGGCTGCCGCCGGCCCACACGCTGACGGTCACCTCGGATGATCGACGGCTGCGGCGGTACTGGAATCTCCCCGAACCGGAAATGCTCCGGCTGCGCTCGGACGAGGAGTACCAGGAGGCGACTCGCGAGGTGCTCGACCTGGCCGTTCGGTGCCGCCTGCGCGGCCGGGCCGACGTCGGCGTGGTGCTCAGCGGAGGCATCGACTCGTCGTCGATCGCGGCGACCGCCTGCAAGCACGGGCCGGTTCGCTCGTTTTCAGCGGTGTCGGATCGTGACGACACGACCGAAACGGCGTTCATCCATGCGACCACTGCGAAGCTGTCGCTCGACGCGCAGTACGTCGACCCGTCGCAGGTTCGCGACTCGCGAGGCGACTTCGCCAGCGCCCAGCGCAGCTGCGAGAGCCTCTTCGACAACGTTGCCATGGTGCACACGGTGTTCGACGCTGCCAGGCGGGATGGGTGCCGCTCGGTGGTCACGGGTGTGCTCGCCGATGAGGTGGTGGCGATCCCGGCGAGTCTGGCGATGAGCGTCTTCCTCGCCGAGCGCCATCCTGCGAAGGTCGTCCAGCTGGCGGCATCGCGCGGCAATCTGGCCACGTGGGCTGGACGGCTCGGACTCGCCCGATCGGCGATCTCGGTGATGCTCCGACGCAGTGAGCGCATGGAGCAGCTGCAGTCGAGTCGTCGAGCGCGGCAGCGCGACGACTGGTTGCGTCGCTCTCTCGGCGATCGGGGTCCTTCGTCCGACCGATGACGAGAGGACTCGGCTGATCGCCCGACTCGATGCGACGGGGTATGGGTCGGCGCCTGGCGATACTCCCTGGTCGACACGCCACCGGCTGTTCGACGGTGGCTACTCGGCGGCCGCCCTCGAGCGGTACGACAGGACAGCGGCCGCCTGTTCGCTCGAGAGTCGCAGCCCGTTCATGGATCGCCGCGTCGTCGAGTTCTTCCAGCGGCTTCCTGCGGATCAGCTCGTCTCGGGCGGTTGGTCGAAGTCGGTGCTGCGGCGGAGCATGGCCGACCAGCTGCCGTCGCCAGTGGTGTGGAACCGGGGGAAGCCGCATCTCGGTTGGCAGTTCACCGAGGTGTGGGTCGACCGAGATCCGATGGTGTACCTGCGCGATCTGTCGTCAGACCATCCGCTCGGCGAGTTCGTCGACGTGGCCGAGCTGCTCGCGAGGGCTGACGCCGACGCCGATGACAGCGAGGGGTGGCGGCTCCGCTGCATGAGTCTCGGTCTCTGGCTCGAAGCCACGACCACCCGATGAGACCACGCGACTACGTTCAGTGGTCAAGTCGCACTCGGAGTGGCGCGTGGGCGCTGTGTTGTTTATGCTCACCACATCCGCTACGTCTCTAAGGGGCACGAATGAACACCAACAAGAACCAGAAGGCCATGTACGTTCAACCGTCGTTGCAGCGTCTCGGCAGCATCAGCTCGCTGACCGCCGGAGGTAGCCTCGGGGACGATGGAGGCGATGGGGATGGCGGCGGGCGATGGAAACGAGGAACAACCCGAATCGGAGCCGTTCGTAGGCCTTGAACCCGAATGGGTGCTGAAGCCCGGTACGGCGGCGTCCTGCTGTCGGTCGGGTTCGCACTGCCGGAACTCGATGCCTGCAGCACTGGTTGCACGCCCGACCTGATCCTCCACAGCACCGACGATCGTCACCCATCGCCGAGCGCGTGGGATCATCAGTGGCTGAACGATTCCGAACTGGTTCTGTCGGTCGCACGGATCGACGGTCGATACCTGCTGGAATTCGACGACGGTCGAACGTTCGCGTTCGATCCGGGTGATCGAACCGTCACCTGCCCGGAACCGGTCGACGCGGCGGTTCGCCACCAACTGCTCGACCAGGTGCTTCCGCGGGTGCTCGAACACCTCGGGAACCTGATGATCCACGCCAGCGCAGTCCGCACACCGCACGGCGTGGTGATGTTCGTGGCCGATACCGGTGCCGGGAAGTCCACCCTCGTCGCGAGCTTCGAGGCCGCCGGGATGGAGCTGCTGTCCGACGACTGCATGCAAGTGAGCCTCGATTCCGACACCACCGTCCGCTGCAGACCGACGTATCGGAGCCTGCGGCTGTGGTCCGACAGTGCCGATGCGATCATGGCGAACGAACGGTACGAACCGATGTCACCCGGCAGCGACAAGCGACGCCTCGGCCTCACCCGGACAGCACCTGCCGATCCAATGGTGGTCACCGCCATCTGCGTGCTCGCGAACGACGATCACGACCGGCACGAGGTCGCCTTGTCACCGGTGACACCGGCCCGAGCGGTGTCACTCCTGCTCGCTCAGTGCTTCCGTCTCGACCCGACCGACGCCGCCTCGACGAAGCGCACGTTCGAGCGCTGTGCCGACGTCGTCGAGCGCGTTCCCGTCGTGGAACTCGCCTACCCCCGCGACTATGCGCGGCTGCCCGAGGTCCGAGACGCCGTCTTGGAACGTGCAGCCACCGGCGACTGGATGTCGGCTAGTCCGGCGTGACGACCAACAGCCCGGTCGCCACCAACTCCTCGACCAGTGCCACCACGTCGGTTCGGACCTGATCCTCTGGAGCGTCGAACGCAGCGATCACGGCGGTGACGGCACCGTCGACATCGGCGCCGCGTTTGACGGCCTCGATCACGCATGCGCCAACGGCGTTCAGCCCGTAGTACTGCTCGCTCGACATGTCGAGCAGCACGACCTCGTCGTGCACCGTGCGCATCGACACCGAGTCCGGTATCCGCAACACTTTCGATCCGTCCATCTGGTTCGCCTTCCAACTTCGTCCACCCAGTGAAGACACTAGTGGTCTGTGCCGCCGCCGTACCGGGGTGTCGATCTCTGTACGATCGGCGAGGTGTCGTATCGGGAGCTGTTCGAGCACGGTGGCTACGTGTCCGACGCGGTCAAGATCGATGCGTACCGACGGGCACTGGGCAACCTGATCCGGCCCGACGACGTGGTGATCGACATGGGGTGTGGAAGTGGTCTGCTCGGCCTGCTCGCCCTGGAAGCGGGCGCCGCCCGATTGATCGCCGTCGACAGCGGACCGATCCTGGAGCTGGCTCGTGAGACCTTCGAGTGCAACGGGTTCGGCGACCGGGTGGAGTACCACCGCATGCACTCGTCGAAGCTGACGCTGGCGACGCCGGCCGACGTGCTCGTGTACGACCAGGTCGGTGGCTTCGCCCACGAGGTCGGCCTCACTCGCAACGTGCGCGATCTCCTCGACCGCGGCGTGCTGAAGGCCGACGCGAGGATCGTCCCCGGCTCGTTCGACCTCTACGTGGCACCGGTGTCGGCACCTCCGGGCGACGACCCCGTGCGGCCCTGGACCACGGGCGAGAGCGGATTCGACTTCGAGCCGTTCCATCGATCGGCGGCGAACTCGCCGTTCCGGTTGACGGCGAAGGCCGACTGGCTGGTCGGGCCCGGCGTGCACGCGGGGCACCTCGACGCCGGCGACGAGGGCAACATCTCGTTCGAGGTCGTCACGCATGCCGAAACAGCCGGGAACGTGACCGGCATCGTCGGGTACATGCGGGCACATCTCGACCCCGAAGGCGGCGTGTCGCTCACGAACGACCCTGCCGACCCGGGTCGTTTCGACCGCTGGAACGTGTATCACCCGGTCGAGCCGGCGATCGCTGTCGAGCCGGGCGACGAGATCACGATGAGCTTCACCATCAACCAACGCGGCGACCTCACGACCTGGCGGGTCGAGGGTGGCGGCGAGACGCGGGCGGCGTCGCAGTTCCAGGGCGACTTCCTCGATCCGCTGGTGATGTTCGATCCCCCGGGCGACACCGTGCCGCCACTCAGTCGTGACGGACAGTGCCGACGCGCCGCCCTCGACGCGCTTGGCGAGGGCCTGCCCTTCTCGCAATTGGTCGAGATGCTGGTTCGGGATCACGGCGACCGGTTCCGAACACACGACGACGCCCGTCGGTACGCGCGTGACATGGTCGCCCGCTACTGCGAACGAGCCTGAGCGTTCAGCCGACCGGGCCCAGCAGCGGGCGGTCGAAGGGTGGATGCCGCTCGGCGACGTCGGTCGGGTCGGCCACGGGGACGCCGTCGAGTTCCACCCAGGCGTGTGCGAGCGTCCCTGCGCCGAGGCCGACTCCGGCTCCCACCCGGATCACGGGACGCCGACCGCACAACGACAGGATCAGCCAGATCAGCTGCGATCGTGCGATGCACGTCGTGCCCCGCAGACGAATCACTCGGGCGACGCCGTTGACGGCGCGCCCGACCCGGCGCGGGTGACACGCGATCCGGGGAAACGGAAGGCGCCCCAGCCGGGCCACGACGGTCAACGTGCGTCGGGTCGACAGACGGTTGGCGAGATGCAGGAGGGGCAGCGTCGGGAGAGCGACAGCGGCAACGAGGACCATCCCGGGCGAGATGCGCCGATCAGCAGCATCGACGTCGGCGCGGGCGACCACGAGGCTCACCGTACAGCGCGCCCTGCCCGGTGACGTCGAAGCGTCCACAGCAGCCGAGCGGTGTCGGTCTGGCATGATGTGGCAATCGTCTCGCCGCTCGCCGCCGGATCACCATGAACATCGCCGACGTGACGGCCGGCGTCGCCGCCTACGGACTCCTCGAGGAGGATGCTCGCCTCCCGGCCGCTCCACTCGGTGACGACGAGTGGCAGGAGCTCGTTGCCCTCTGTCGTGACGAGCGCTTGGTGTTCCTGCTCGACGCTGCGGTGCAGGGAGGCGCAGTCCCGGCGACGGTGGAGCAACGAAACGAACTCGGTGCGCTGTTCGTGCCGTTGATGCAACAGCAACTCCACCTCGAGGCCAAGCTCCGTCTCGTCGTCGAAGTCCTCGAGCGACACCACCTCGACCATCGGCTTCTCAAAGGACCTGCGCTGGCGAACACCGTCTACGCCGACCCCCAGCAGCGCTACTTCCACGACATCGATCTGCTGGTCCGAATCGAGCAACTCGCCGACGTCGTACGCGTGCTGACGGCGGAAGCCGGCTATCGGCGGCGGGCGCCCGAGCTGCGACCGGGCTTCGACCGCCGATTCGCGAAGTCGGTCACGATGCTCGACAGTCTCGAAGGCGAACTCGACGTCCACCGCACCCTCGTTCGCGGGGTCTGCGGATTCGAGCTCGACCTCGACGACGTGTGGGCATCGGCCCGGCAGGTGTCGGTCGCCGGTGTCACGGTGAAGGCGCTGTCGCCGGAACATCAGTTGCTGCACGCCACCTCTGGTGGCGGCTCTCTCGGACGTGCCGGCCCGGTTGTCGACATTGCGTGACGTTGCCCAGCTCGCTTCGGTCGATGCCGTCGGGGCTGACCGGCTTGCCGCGCTGGCCGCCCGTCACAGGGTGGTGGTGCCGGTCGCCCGGGGCGTGCTCCTCACCGAGCGGGGCCTGCAGATCTCGCTCGGTGAACTCGGCGCCTGGGCCGCTGGGGTCGATGTCGATGCTCACGGGCGGCGACAGCTCGCCGAGTACGGCGCCGACGGACGGTACCGACAGCAGGCGCTCGACATCGCACGGATGCTCTCGTGGGCCGACCGGATCCGCTACCTCTACGCGCTTGCGCTCCCGTCACGGGAGTTCCTGCGCGGTCAGGGTGTCGGCCGTCTGGCATGGCTGCGCGGGGTCAGGAATCCCGATGGTCCCGCGGGGCCGTTCGCGATCTGAAGCAGGCGGCTACCGGGACGGCCGTGTCATCCTCGGAGTCCGGTCTGCGTGTCATCCGGAGACCCACCACTACGATCGCCCTGTGCCGGCTCGCGTGCTCTGGGTGATCAAGGGGCTCGGGCCCGGGTGGCGCGGAGCGCCTGCTGTGCGCGGCTGCCCGAGCCCACGACCAGCAGCACTTCCACATCGAGTGCGCCTTCGTGCTCCCCTACAAGGACCACCTGGCCGAGGAGCTCGAACGGGCCGGAGTGAAGACCCACTGCCTGAGCCGCAAACACACCGATCGGCGTTGGCCGTTACGCCTGGCCGAGCTGGTGCGTGACGGCGAGTGGGACATCGTGCACGTCCATTCGCCGCTGCCCGGCTCGGTCGCCCGGCTGGCGACGCGCACGATGCGCAAGGCCGATCGGCCGAAAGCTGGTCAGCACCGAACACAACCGTTGGGCCACCCACCGGGGACCGACCCGGTGGCTGAACACCTTGACGAGCCGGTGGGACGACGTGTCGTTCGCCGTCACCGACGAGGTCCGCGACTCGATGACGGGCCCGGTCGCGAAACGAGCGGAGACGTTGCAGCACGGCATCGACGTGGAGGCGACGGCCAAGGCGGTCGCCGATCGTGACGCAGTGCGCGCCGAGTTGGGGATCGGCCTGGACGAGATCGTCGTCGGCACGGTGGCGAACTTCCGCCCGCAGAAGGACTACCCGAACTTGTTGCAGGCGGCACGGCTGCTCGCCGACCGTGAGGTGCCGGTTCGAGTCGTGGCGGTCGGCCAGGGCCCGCAGGAGGCCGAGACCCGGCAGCTCCGTGACGACCTGGGTCTCGGCGACCGGGTGATCCTCACCGGGTTCCGCGACGACGCGGTGCGGGTGATGGGCGCCTGCGACGTGTTCACGCTGGCGTCGCAGTGGGAGGGCCTGCCGGTCGCCCTGATGGAGGCGCTCGCGCTCGGCCTGCCGGTGGTGGCGACGAACGTCGGTGGCGTCGCCGAGGAGATGCACGACGGTGTCGATGCGCTGCTGGTCCCGCCGCGAGATCCCGTGGCGCTGGCCGACGGCATCGAACGTGTCGTGATCGACCCGCTGCTCCGCGAGCGCCTGTCGGCGGCAGCATCCGCGCGTGCCGGCGACTTCGACGTGCGCCGGGCCGTCGACCGGATCGAGGCGGTCTACCGCCGACCTGGCCCCCGAGGCGGCGAGCTCAGCCGGCGGAGCCGACACCGGTCGCCGTCCGCGTCGCCCGCTGCCGAAGGGTCTCGACATCCGTGAGGCGACGCCCGACGATCGGCCGGCGATCATCGAGTTGTGCCGGGCCTCGCTGGGCTGGGGAGACGATCCCCGCTTCGAGCAGTTGTTCTCGTGGAAGCACGATCAGAACGCGTTCGGCCCGTCGTACATGTGGGTGGCCACCGACGGCGATCGCATCGTGGGCCTGCGGGCGTTCATGCGCTGGGAGTTCGTCCGTGGCGGCGAGGTGCTGCACGCCGTGCGGGCGGTCGACACGGCGACGCACCCCGACTACCAGGGCAAGGGCCTGTTCACGGCGATGACGATGCACGGCCTCGACGTGATCAAGGACGACGGCATCGACTTCGTGTTCAACACCCCCAACGACAAGAGCCGCCCCGGCTATCTGAAGATGGGCTGGCAGGAGGTCGGCAAGCTGCCGGTGGCGATTCGGGTGGCAGGGCCGGGCGGTGCGATGCGGATGGCGCGGATCACGGGTGGCGTCCTCGCACTGGCCGGTGGAGGTAGGCCTCGGCCAGCCGATGAGGGACGTGGTGGTGGAACTCGCCGCCGATGCGTCGACGATCGACCGTTCAACGATCGCCACGAACGTGAGCACCAAGTTCTACGAATGGCGGTACGGCGCCGACTTCCTCGGCTACCGGGCTGTGGGCGGCGACGGTGGACATCTCGTGTGCCGGGTCCGTCGGCGTGGCGATGCCACGGAGTTGGTGATGCTCGACTCGCCGGGGCTGGACATCTCGGAGCTGACGGAATCGGCATGCGCGGCGCGACCACGGGACCGCCGCGCGCCGCGACAGGGGGGGGTGATGCGTGCGCATGACGGTGCGCAGAGGTGCGACCTACCGGCGCCGGGCGGACCGGTCGTCACATGGCGCTCGGTGCGCGGACGCGATGCCCCTGCTAGCGAACTGGCAGGCCATGTCGGCGAGACTGGGCGACGTGCGGGAGCTCTTCTGGATGGCGCTCACCGGCGACAGTGATTGCGCCGCCACACGCGAGGTGCGAGAAGCTCCTCGACCGCTGGTCATTCATGTCATCAACGAGAACCAGCGGCGTGGTGCCGAGAATGTGGCCGGCTACCTGAACAGGGCGCTAATGGATCGTGGGTTCAAATCCCAGATTGTGGCGCTTCGCGAATCGAGGAGACGATCATCGTGATGACGCTCTCCATTCGGCATTGGTTCGGGGCCACCATCATTCGGTGCTTCGGCAGGCTGTGGGACTGAGACGACTGATTCGTGACCGAGACGCTGCGGTGGTGCTCGCTCACGGATTTCGACCAGCACTTGTAGCTTCTCTTGCCCGACGCGGGCTGGGCGCTCGTCGTCCCCGCCTCGTCTGGCAGCGAATCCTGCGACTTCCGAGAGATCCAGATGATCCCCGCTACGCACTGCACCGGCACATAGCGAAGCGTTGCGACGCGGTGATCGCCATCACGGAGTACCTGGTCTGGGAGACGAGGCAACTGGGGTTTGATGGCCTGATTGAACTGATTCCGAACCATCGCCCTCGGCCAAATCCCGACGAACACTTCGGGCAGCCTGAGGGCGTGGACATGCCCTACGTCCTCTTTGCCGGAAAGCTGGTTGAACAGAAGCGACCGGACCGGTTCCTCGATGTCGCTGAGCAGCTTATTGACGCCGGAAGCGTGTGCGGCTTCGTGGTCTGTGGTGCTGGCCCGCTCGAGGGGTCACTCAAGGATCGGGTTTCCAGGTCTCCCTCGCTGGCGGGGGCGGTTCTGTTCACCGGGCACACCACCGATGTCCCGAGGTACCTGCAATTCGCCACCTGCCACGCCCTTACAAGTGAGAACGAGAGCAGTCCGGGCATCACCGTCGAAGCGATGATGTCGGGATGTCCAGTGGTGGCGTTCGAAGTAGATGGAGTTCGAGAGATTCTGGGCGCTCACGGCGGGGTGGTGGTGCCGCAGGGCGACCTGTCCAGGTATGCCCGGGAGCTCGAGCGCCAGCTTGCCTCGCCGGCCACGCCAAGCGATCGTGAGCGCATCTCCTCGGAGGCTTCCAGGTTTGCGACCGAGGGTGTCGTCGACCGCTACCTGGGCGTCATGGGCCTCTCGACCGGTACCGAGCGATGGGCGTAGTCCGGACATCTCCGACTGTTCGGAGACGACGCTTGGCCCTCGTAATCCCGAACTTCGGTGTCGGGGGCTTGGAGCGTGGAACAGTGAGCCTGGCCCGTGCTGCGAGTACCCAGGGGATTGACGTCGTCGTCATCACGTTGACGAAGCCTCGGTTGGAGCGATCCCGAACACTTCTCGACGAGCTGGAAGCTCTCGGGGTTGCCGTTATGGACGTCGACCTTCCGTCGGCATCCACATTTCGTCATCCCGCCCGTCTGGCTCGGGCCGTGTTGCGCTTCCGAGCAGCGTTCAAGGCGCAACGGGTGACACACGTGTCCTCGGCGATCCTCGACGCTGATCTGCCGGCTCGCCGGCTGCGGCGGCTTCTTGGGTTGCCGCACACCTGCCACCTTGTGAACACGACGTACACCGAGTCGCTCGGATTGCCACGAGATCCCGGAAAGTCACGTTCGCGTACGCCCGAGTCCTGGAGAGTGTGACCTCCTCCTTGACGCGGCGATACATCGCATTGACGGAGGCCGTGGCAGACTATGCCCGCAACGATCTTGGTATCCCTGGGCGGAAGCTCGTCGTGATCGGTCGAGGCGTGAACACCGAGGTCTTTCGACCGTCTGCGGATCGGAGACCCCACCCGCCGCGTGATTTCGTCTCGATCGGCCGTCTGGTGCCGCAGAAGGATCATGCGTGCACCATTCGTGGTGTTCAGAAATCAGTGCTAATGGCGTGCGCTGGTGGATCTTTGGCGAGGGACCGATGCAGAGTGAACTCCAGGTGCTTGCGCGTGAGGCAGATGGGGGTGCGATTCGGCTCTGTGCTCCTACCGGGGACGTACCGGCCGTATTGAGGAATGCGGACGTCTACGTTTCCTCAGCGGCTTGGGAGGGGCAGAGCAACGCTCTCCTAGAAGCGATGGCTTCGGGATGTCTCCTCGTGCTGTCGGATTTGCTTGTTTCCGCTGCGAGGTCGCTGGTGACTGTGCATTTGCTTGCGCCAGGCGATTCCGGACAGCTGGCAACGTGTGTGTCGAAGATGCTGAACGAGGGACGAGGTTTTGCTCCAAGCGCTGACGGGAGGGAGCAAGGCATCGTGCGTGGAACGGTTTTTCGAGCCGAAGCTCGCGATGGCCGCAGTGAACGTGATGGTCGATGGCGAGGTGCCATCGTGAGCGAAGTGATGGTTGACGCAGTCGTCGCGGCGCTCGATCGCTTGTCGGACGGCCTGGCTGCGCTGCAGCTGCGATTGCCACCACAGTCGGCGGAATCCCTGAGGGGCGGCATACGAGCAGAGCCGCCAGAGCCACTCGGGATGCGGACCTCCCGGCACATGAAGGTCGGCTGTTCGTCTCAGATGGTCACAATGAAATCAAGTAACAAGGACCCATCGCGTCAAGTGGCTCGCACTCCCACCGCGACGCAGTCGGTGTCGCGGGCGCCTCAGAACGCGAGTACTGTGCCGAGGACGAACAGGCTGCGCCCAGTCGCGCAGCTCGCGGAGTTCGGAGCGCGCCAACTCGTGATCGGGCGGTTGGACCGATCGTCGAGGTTGTCGGTGGCTCACGCGGCGGCACGCATGTTGGTCAGAGGCGAAGGACGTTCGCAGGCAGCGGCAGGGCCGGCTGGCGGGCTCGTCGCTCACTGGCGGGGCGAGGAATTGGTGTTCGACGATGACGGGGGGATCCTCGATCTCAACCCGAACACGGAACGTGACGTCTGGTTGCCCCAAGCGATGGGCATGTACTACGCAGATGCGTTCGCCGCCTACCTCTTCGCTCGTCGCTTTGCTCGAACCGCCGACGAAGTTTGGAGGGCTCGGTCGGTGAGTTCGTTCAATCACGCCACGCGTACGTACTTCGACTATCCGACATCGAGCATCTGGTATCACCACGATTTCAAGAACGCCGCAATCATGGAGACCGAGTCGCTACTCGCAGGCGCGGAAATCGCTGACCTTCCGCACGCAGACCTCGTGTCTGATGCATACGAACCTGCCAATGTCTTTGCCGTTCGGGCACACTGGTTGGCGCTCCGGAGAACGGCGAGCGACCGACGTCGGTTGCGGCAGTGCATACGTGTTCTCTCTGCGTCGGTGAGGCCTGATGGTCTTCTGCTCGATGATTGGCGAGGGCTGTCGTCTGACGTTCGCGATCTCGGGTACACGGGTTTCGCTGCGGGGTTCTTGGCGCGTCTCTTGAACGTCGAAGCTCACGGACTCCGGTGCTTCCGCTATTCAGATGCGTTCGTTGCGATTGCTCGCTGAGATGACCACGGAGTCGGGAGAGATTGCCTTCTTCGGCCGGGGAGCGAACTCGACGTACCATCTTGCTGCGGCGGCCTATGCGCTCGCCGACGGATCGAGACGTTTCGGTCGTGACGACTTTCGCTCGGCTTCGCTCCTCCAGACCCGAAGGCTGCTGAGCTACCAGGACGGAGACGGGACGTTCCCGAGTGCATGCAACCCTGACTCAGAGCTTCGAATGGGGTGGAACACGTGCCACACGAGCTATTCGGCGCTGATCGGATACTACCTCGAGCATCATGCCGAGATCCTCGCTCAGCCCGCTCGCGAGGAGATACAGGTAGCGGACCATGATGTCGACAAGGCGCTGTCGAGTACGGTCGTTCGTCTTCGGCTCGGAACTAACTGAGGTGGTGGTCATCGCTCCAGGGGGCTCCGGGAGCTCGATGGTCTGGGCTGAGAACCTCCGGGGTTCCTGGGGCGGCCTACTTCGGCCGATGCAGTGAGGACTCGGTCCTGGCTCTCCCAGATCAGGTCGACGGTGAGCAGCCGATCACCAATCTGCCCTCGGTCGGTACAGGGCACGAGTACTCCAACGCGCATGTTGCCCAGACGCCCTCGGGTGCGTTGCTTGTGATCCCGAGTGGCCCCAATGGCGCGGCTGATTACTCCGTCGTTCTTGGGACGATTCTCGTCTCGAAGTCAGGTTGGCCAACCTTGCGACTGCCACCTCGGACGAGTTCAGTTGGCGTATCGGGCTCGTGGGCCTGTGGAGCGCTGTTGAGGTTGACCGAGGGGGTCCTGAGGCTTCTCAGCGAAGGACAAGGGCTCTCGATCAGGGGGCCGTTCACCGGACATTCCGTAGAGCCGCTCGGATCGAACCCGGTGGCCGAGGCACGCTGGTCACTGTGGTGGGCACCGTTGTCCGAGGGACTGACCTCGAGGTCGAACTGCAACTCGACTGAGGTGCGTTCGCCGGGGGGGGGGGTCTCCTTGAGCTCTGGCCTGGTGGGGCAGAATCAAGTGACTGCGTCAATGGTGAGTGTCAACGAGACGTGAGAACGTCCTGTCCGGATTGAAGTGGACGAAGAGTAGCCAGAAGATGCTTTGCGATCGCTGGTGAAGGGCTTGCCCTGAACGATTTGAGGAAGGCTTTCCGTGCCTCAGCGGGCTCCCCCAACTCGAGGTGTAGGAGGCCAATCCCGTTTCCACCGATATGCCAGAGCGGTTGGGTGGTGCGAGAAGTAGTGACTGCGTTCCGACATCAATCGCTTACTGAAAACGATTCGCTCTCGTGCGCCGTATCCAGTACGCGTGCCGTCATGTTTGCGAACGATCAACCCCTGAGCAGGGTTCGTGGATATTGGGTTCGAGCGCGTGACGTCCAGCCACCACTTCAAGTCTTCAATCGCTCGATACGTATGATCCATGTCGGTCCACACCTCACGGCGAAGCACGGTTGCCCCGAGATTGGGGCAAGTTGTGTCGAGGATCGTGTCGTGGACGTTCCCCTCGAGGATCCTCCCGGTCGATGCCTGCCACGACACAGCAATCGGTGCGCGCTCGATCGCAACGAGGGCGTCGGTCAGATGGCTCGCGTCCACTGGTCATCGTCATCCAGGAAGGCAAGGATGTCGCCCGTTGCTGCGCTGACACCCAGATTTCTGGCGGCGGCCGAACCCCGATTTTCTGAGATCGAATGACGCAGGTGATCGCCGGTCACGGTGATCGGCTCAGGTGAGGCATCATCTACCACGATGATTTCAATCCCGGCGACCTGCTGTGCGAGCACGGACGCAATGGCATCCAGGAGAAGAGTTGGCCTTCCGTAGGTGGGGATGATGACGGAAACCCTCGGCATGTCGTGAGGCTAGCGGGGTGCCCAAATTGGCCGTTGTGGTTGCTTGCGTTGGTGGCCGATCGAAGAGAATCGAGAATGCGCGGCCGAGCGAGGCACTCGTGACGCCTCACCGTGGCGGGCACGCCTGCCGTTATCGTTGCCCTGCAGACTGGACTGCGTACTTACCCGGCCAGTGTCGGAGTTGGGATCGAGTAACGGTATTCCTCACTCGCCAGTACGTCCGGCCCGCGAGTCGGCCGATTCCGTGCAAGTGATCAGTTCCTGCGCCGATGCGAGTTCGGTGCGCGGATCACGCTCGGCATCGCTCGAAGCCGCCCACAACTGGAACAGGGCAACCTTCCAGCCGACGTCGGATACCGAGTTCGAGTGGGTGATCGAGATGTAGGCGTACCCGCGCTCTCGATCGAAATTCTTCCGCATGAGCCCCTTGGAGCCGTGGGGTTGGCGGTAGTAGATGTCATCCGGTACGCCGACGATCTGGGCGCCACCAAGCAGTTGAGCGCGAATTGCGAACTCGATCTCTGACCCGCCGATCAGGATGTTCTCGTCGAAGCCATTGAGTTTGGTGAATACCGGTCGGGTGGCTGCCATGTTGCCGCCGTGTGCGTATGGCCACCCATTCCACTTGGCCGGAAATCCCATCTCGAGATCAGGGATCGAGCCGGTTGATCTCCATGTGAAGTCGATCACCCTCCCAGTGAGGAGCAGGTTCGGCGCGGCCGCGCTCAGCATCGCAGCGAGCCATCCCGGAGCAACGACATCGTCACCATCTACAAAAACCAGGAATGGGGCCGAAGACTCTCGAATCCCCGTGTTTCGTGATGCGTTGGGTCCGCCACGGACAGGCCGGCGAACGAGTCGGAAACGGCCGTCTGCTTTCGAATCGATCCAGGAACTCACCCGGTTCGGCGTGCCATCAGTTGATGCATCATCGACCACGAGGCACTCAACTGGGAGGCCCGTCGTCTGCTCGAAGACGGCATCCAGCTGCTGGTCGATCACGTGTTCGGCGTTCCACTGGAATGACGATTGCGCAACTGGGATCTGGCGCTCCTGAAGGTGATGAACTGATCACCTGGTTCATCGTTTTGACTCCGGCGCACGACCGGAGGAACTCCCTCGTTGCTCATTCTTACGATCGCGACCTCGACCTTCACTTAAAAAGAATTCAGAAGAGGTCCCGAACTCTGATTTCCAACGATCAAGAACCTCACGTTCCTGCGGTCGGCCTGAGTCGTCGAGAATGTGATGATAGCTCCTGGTTCAGTTGTTCACGGAGGAGGGGCAGCGCGCCGTACCGACCACCGCGGCGTCGATCCTGGCGGTCCATCACAGACGATGAGCCCGACGGGCGACGGAATGGCCCTAGGCAGCTTGTACCAGCTGAAATCGCCGTACTCCTCTAGTGGGGTGTGTACGACTGGCTCGGCACCACGCCGGCAGTAGCGGTTGACACGTGGTACCCAGCTTGCTGTGTGCTCGAATGAGATTAGCGTTCGGTCTTCGGGAAGTAGGTGCGACAGCAACACAGTGGAGACGCCGGAGCCGGCCTCCACAACGTGGCCATTAGTTGCGAGGACAAGTTCGGAAAGAGCTCTCAGATACGACACGTTCGCTGACCAATCAGGGTTGCCCCAGCCGTAACGCAGAAGTGACAGCAGGCGATCTCCGGGAACAGTGTGAGAGCGTCGGGCACGGCAACAGGCAGCTTGATCGCAGAGCCAGCCGGCAGAGCTTCCCAAGTAAGGAACGGCCGCAGTGTCTCGGGCACTCTCATTCGAAAAGGCTGCTCGGTGCTCATAGCTTGGAACACTACGTCCACCGCCCGACACGAAGGTTGACCCGGTTGGGCGGGACGTCATCCTCACACGATGTTGTCCTGGGCTTGGGGTGACAGAAAGGCGCCGGGCGTGTGTCGTAATGAGGTTGTTCTTTCAGTCGGTCGATCATCGCCGAATTTGTCAGTGGTTGGTCTACGCTCTGGCTTGCGGAATCAGCTGCGATTGTCGGCTGGTGCCAGGCCTGATCCCGGGTACTCTTGGACGGCGGCCGAGAGGTCTCCTCTGCGCCGATCTCATCTCCAGAACTGCCCGAATTCGTCGGCCTGGCGGCCGAGGTCGACAGCGGTGCGGTCGCTCGGCGAGGAAACAGCGGACGTTCTCGTTCACCGTGCGAACGTACAACCTGATCACCTCGTCGATCTCATCCTCCGCCCAAGGCCTGCTTCGGTAGATGATTCCATGAGCGAACGCGTCCACGATGTTCATGCGGCGATCTTGCTTAAGTGCCTTCATTACGCCCGACCGGATCTGGCCGCGACGCGTCCATGCATCGACGAATCGACGACGAAAACTTGCCACTACCTCGTCCTCATCACGGGTGAGGTGGACGTAGAAGGCCTCGGGGTAGCGGCGCCGCAAGCGGGCCGAGGAACCACGAGAGGGAGGCGATCCGCCTCGATGCGGACGGTCGGGAAAGTCGAGCCGGTCATGTAGACGGTCGTCCCGCTCTCGTGTGCTGCGGAGAAGTTGGTCGCGCAGATTGTACGCCCTCACAAACGTCACTGATCCAACGTTCGGTTCCAACTGCAAATACTCGCAAGCTAGAAATGTAACAACCTAATGAATCAGTTGGTCAAGCACCCGGGATCGGTAACTCAGCCTGGTCTCGGTAGGGAACGCGCCTGGGGAGGTCCCGCTGAGGCATCAGAGCGTATAGGCGCTCAGTTGGCGGCGTAGAGACAAGCTGTTTAGCCACTTGCTCATTTCTTGCCCGCAGATATCCACAGCGGATACCGGTGCCGCAGGGTGAAGGGAAGGCCAAGGACGAAGACAGCCAACTGCTTCGTTCTGGACATTCCGTGCCAGCGCGAATCCAATTTGAACCGAACCGGCTCGCTGGAAAGGCGAACAGGGTTGCCTGCGATCACGTGACGAAAATGCAAGGCGGAGCCCTCGCCAGTGTCCCAAGTCGAGCTGACCTGTCGAATGATTCGCTCGGGATCGGAAACAAGGTCTTCGTACCGCACCACCGCGTGCGGCCGCTGCCAGAGCTGTAAGGAGTTGACCAGTTGCTTCGTCCACCACGACGCAGTGACGCGAACGACTTGCTTCCAGGGAGGATCAAGGTCTGATCGGTGCTTACCATGCCAACCCTGGTGCGCGGAAATGAGGTGTCCCCGCGGGTCGCGAACCAGGTGAATGAATGTGTTTCGGACACTCAGTTCCTCGGCGAGAGCAAGAACCTGTCGAACGTCCTTCCCCGAGTCCACGATCACGCTGGCGTCGCACCGTTCGCTCGCTGCGCGCAGCAGCCGGGCTGTGGCCTGTTGATCCGAGGCCGTTGGAGGCGTCCCCACGGTGCCTGCGACCAGGCTGGCCCAGAAGGTGCACTCGTCGAGTTGTTCGCCACATCCGCAGGGATGTCCCTGGCGCAATGACCTGGCGAAGAACCTCGACTGGCCTACGAAGATCGTCCTAGGACATTGAGCCAGCGCAAGACAAAACACCGTGCTGCCCGATCGAGACATGCCGATGATCCCAACAAAGTCCCGCAATTGTTGGCCCTCAATCTCGCCGGCATTCTTCGGGGCGGACTGTGTTCGATCTGGCGAAGTCACAAGTAATGCAGATCCAGGCTCGCACCTAGCGACCAACGCGGCTTCAGGATCGACGTCATGAGGTGTTCCGACGGAACCACGGAGGGCACGCTACCACCGCTGCATCTCCGGCCTTCCGGTTATCCCGCGCACACCTTGTTCGCGTGGATGGTTCCGGAGACCGCTACGCCCTGGTCAAAGCGGACGTGGCGCCTGTAGGTCGGAACGAGGGCCTAGTCTGCCACCGATTCCAATGAAACGAAGACCACCCAACCGGTCGAACGGCACACGACAGCTACTTGGAGCGCACCGTGCTTCGGTAGTTCGGCTGTCGATCACCTCGTTTGTCGGCGGGGTGATCGAGGCGCTCTTTCTCGTCGTGGTCACTCGAACCGCATTCGCGATCACCGATGGAGCCGACCAAGTTGGCCTGGTTGCCGGACGCGTGGCGTCGATCGGCACTGCTGTTGGGATTGCCCTGCTGCTTGTCGTTCTTCGCGTTGCTGTCGCTGTTGCCGCGACTTGGCAATCCGCTCGACTCAGCACCACGGTGACCGCAGGCCTCCGAACCGAGCTGGGCGACGCCTTCCTCCGTGCCACCTGGGAATCCCAGCATGGCGACCGTGCCGGTCGCCTCCAAGAACTCCTGACGACATTTACCCAACAAGGAGCAGCTCTGGTCACCAGCGTCATGCAAGGGATCACGTCTGGCTTCAGTCTGCTCGCTCTGTTGCTTTCTGCCATTCTGATCGATCCGGTCGCATCGCTCGTGGTGGTAGTAGTCGTTGGTGTCCTCGCGTCCGTGCTCCGGCCGCTCCGCGCTGCCGTTCGCCGGCAGGCCCGGGAAACGTCGGCGACGGGGATGGAGTTCGCCACATCACTCAACGAGATCTCTCAACTCGGGATGGAGATGCACGTGTTCAACGTGCAACCGCAGACTCGCCGTCGTGTAGCGGAGTTGATTCAGGCACATGCACGTGCGACCCAGCGGTTGACGTTCATGCGCGGCATGATTCCGAACATTTACACGGGGTTGGCCTACCTGGCCCTCGTCGGCGGCCTGGCAGTGGTCGCAACGCTGGACTCTGCCAACATCACGTCCGTTGGAGCCGTCATGCTCGTCATGCTTCGATCACTCTCTTATGGGCAAACGCTTCAGACCTCCTCTGCGACCATCAACGCGACCAGCCCATTCCTCGATGCGCTTGGAGAGGAATTGGAGCGATATCAGTCGGCAGCCGTCGTGGACCACGGACTTCCAGTCGGCAGGGTCGGGACACTGGCGCTGGTGGAGACATCGTTTGAATACGTGGCTGGAACTCCCGTTCTTCACTCGATCAGTCTGCGGATCGAGGATCGCGAGGTCATGGGCATCGTCGGCCCATCCGGAAGCGGCAAGTCGACGTTGGTGCAGCTCCTGCTGGCTCTTCGTGACCCCACGAGCGGCCGCGTGCTTGCAGACGGACGGGACATCCGGGACTTCTCCCGCTCGGAGTGGGCGCGAAAGGTCACTTTTGTTCCGCAGCAGGCGCACCTCATCGCCGGAACAGTGACAGACAACATCCGATTTCTTCGCGATGACGTCACCCAGGACATGATCGAGGAGGCCTCACGCCTCGCCAACCTGCACGAGGATGTATCCGGCTTCGCCGAGGGCTACGAGCGGCAGGTCGGGGAGCAGGGGAGCCACCTCAGTGGGGGCCAGCAGCAGCGGCTGATCATCGCTCGAGCATTGGTCGAGAATCCCGACGTGCTGATCCTCGACGAACCGACGAGTTCGTTGGACGTGCGAAGCGAGCACCTCATCCGTCAGACGCTCAACACCCTGCGGGAGAAGATGACCGTCATCATCGTGGCGCACCGTCTCTCCACGTTGAAGATCTGCGACCGAATCATGGTGATCCAGGACGGCGAACTCAAGGGATTCGACACTCCCGAGAATCTTGAGACAGGTCAATGACTTCTACCGCGACGCGCTCATCCTGTCGGGAATGCGGTGAGCGGCGACGATCGCAGGAGTGATCAGTGTCTCGGCGAGCGGGTCACGCTCTGGACTGCTGCACGCGGCACCGACACGAACGGAGGGTCGGGGTCGACGAGCGGTCGGAGTGGCACTGCGAGTTGCGCTGCCCATGCAGCTCTGGTGGGCCAGTCAGGCGCTGACCGAATGAGCCACGACTCGTATCGCCAGCGGGCCCGCCATGATTGCTGGCCCGTGAGCGACCGTCTGATCTGTTGCGGGAACTCCAACGACAGACACCCCTCCCAAGCTTCCTCTGCGAGCGTTCGGGCGCGCTTGTTCGCATGGTCGGCGAGCTCGGCCAGCGAAGAGTTGAGGTGTGCAGCGGTGAGGACGGCGAGAGCCACATTGTGATGTTCGCGACTGAGCTCTCGGCTGATGTCCGGCCCGAGCACGTCGACGAGGCGAACGACGTCGACGAGGTGTCGCAACGTCGCCCAGGCCTCCTTCCGCCCGTGCTGGGCGATGTGAACGAACGTGTCTTCGAGATTCAGTGTGCGAACCGTTGGGCCCGTCGAAGGCGCGGGTAGCGACCGTTGATAGGCCTCATCGAAGTCGAAACCCAACTCGGCCTGGCGTTCGGCGAGACGCCAGTGGAGGTCCAACGTGGCCCGCTGCGGGTGGTCGAGTGCTTCCTCGTGCGCGAAGCGCAGCACTGTTCGCCACCGCCACGAGTCGTCCGGCCTCGGCAATCGAGCAGCGATCGGCCGGCGACGCCAACCAGCAGAACGAGCGATCGACTCGACCTTTCCGACGTCCTCGGCGCGCACCCACAAGTCGATGTCGCCACGGCCGCGAAGCGCGGGAAGGTCTCCCATCGCCGCGGCGAGCACGACACCCTTCACGATCAGGTGCTCGACGCCAGCGGCTTCCAACATCTCCGAGACGACCGACGTGTCGTGAACTTGGGCGATGCCGCCATCCAGGATCTGACGGTGGGCTCTCGAGATGCGGTCCGACAATTCGTCGGGCATTCCCAGCTGCGTTGCGTGCGGCGCAAGTAGTACGTGCACGCGATGCGTGAACATGGCCTCGGCGACAAGCGACCAGTCAACGACAGGCCGGGGTGGAGCTGTAAGGGAACGCCCGCTTCGCTGGGCGTTCAGCACCTCGCTCACGGCCGCCGCCGTCCATGTCGAGCCTGCGTGCTGCACCAGCGCAGTCTGGCAGGCGGTACGGACCACCCCGCACGTCACGGCTCGGTCGATGGCGAGATCAGGCAGGCGCAGCGTCGCTTCGGTCCCGTATCGGCTCAGGTCGGCGCACCCACCCCGCTCGCAACCGATTGACTCGCATCGCGAGGTCGATCATGCACTGGTATTCGTCGTCGTCAGCCCTCCACGTTGGTGCCTCCGCGGGGGCCTCCGCTGCTTCCGGAGCTGAGGGCGTGGCGAAGCGCGATGGTTCTGACTTGGTGATGTTCCAGGCCACTGCTGACGGAACCCAGGGTTCGACCGCCATTCGGAACGCAGTTCGCGTCCAGCCGGATGAGGCGAACGCCCACCACGGCAATTGGAGTGCAGCCCTCACCACGCCGAGGTCGAGGGAGTGGATAGCGATATTCAACGTGGAACAGCTGTCCCGTCTGATGCCACCCCTCGCACCGTCGTTGCAGGTGGCCATCCATCAGCAAAGCCAGCTGAAACTCATGGTGGCCAGACGCTTGCTGGAACGTGAGCAGCCGATTCTGTCGGGCATCGGCGGCAAGAGGCGACACCGCGCGCAGAGCGGAATCGATCTCTGCTTCGGTGGCACGAGCGTCACGGCGTTCGGTTCGATGTCGCGGATCGATCCAGTCTGGGCTTGCATCGATCATCGTTGCGGCGAACGAGCGGAACTGCCTGCGAAACCCGACTGGCGGAGTGCCAGTGAGCTTCACTCGTCTGCTGGTCTGATTCCACACCGATCGCAAGCGACCCGTTCGGGCCAAGTGGCGGAGCACCCCTCGGCCATTGAAACTCGCGAGTTCGTCGCCGCCCCATCCAGACAGCATCACCCGCACGCCGTCGGCTCGGGCCTGTGGCAGGACGAATCGCTCGCGTGCGTGGGTGGTCTGGGGGTACAGATCAGGGTTCAGCTCGAGGAACCAGTCTCCGCCCTCGCCAG
>CALOFW010000003.1:0-45697 GCA_942492715.1 Ilumatobacteraceae bacterium
TACTGCGGTGTCACGGAATCACGAATGCGGTCCGGCCACAATCCAATCAGTTCGCTGAATGCCGTGACGATCGCCTCAACGGTTTCGTCGAGTGCGTCGCGCACCGTCTCCATCGGCGCGTCTGGCCTGGTTGACGCCCACGACACCAGCTGGGAGAGCCCGTCGTGATGCTCGGGGGCGATCTCACCCCAGCGAGCTGCGCTCGCCTCCCGGTCGGTCGTCCAGGTGTGATCGTGGATGCTCACCAGGCCTGCAACCGCGAGCAACGACTTGCGGGCCATTCGCTGTGCGAGCGGCCCTGGATCGCTGCCATCGTCCACAGCAGTACGCCATCGTCGGGCGTGTTGGCCGATGTCGCCGTTGAATCCGCGGGCCGCACGACGATCCCCGGCGAAGTCGTGCTGCGGACGATGCACGTCGGATCCGTCGAGCAGAACGCAGTAGTGGCGAAGGAACACTCGGTTCCCATAGGCCTCGTCGCTCTCGCCGGCGAAGTCGCCACGGTGCGCTGCACCGATCTCTACGCCCCGACACACCATGGCGAACCGTGTCGAGAGTTGGGCCCCGATCACATTCGCGTCGCTCGCCGGTAGCCCAACCGTGAGCAGGTCGACATCCGATGTCCCGACTCTCGCCTGCCCGGTGACGACGGATCCGTAGGCGTACACCGACGCAGAGGGCGCGCTCTGCAGAATCGCCGCTGCGGCAGCCTGATGAACGGGCCGGAATGCGGTAGCCACGCGCGTGATGTCAGCGCCGGTTCGGATGGTGCCAGATTCCGACAATCCCTCGAGCGGGTCACCCACGTGAACGTCCCCGTTTCGGCTTGTCTCTCCTCACCGGGTCACTCTCCCACGGACAACGCCATTGCTGTCTCCGCCGCTCGACAACCACACCCGTATTCACGACGACGACAAGCGACGCACCGCCACAGTGCGGCCCGTACCGCCCGCTCGACAATCACGTCGCCGTGGCTGCGGCCGGACGAGACCCATGGGATCTGGCCAAGTCGTCGCCCTACTGGTCCAGAGTGTCGAGCAAGTGAGCCCTCGCTCGGCTGGAGAACTCATCGGTCCAGTCCTGAGTGACCGCGTTGGGAAGGATGTTCAGCGACTCGATGAGATGGACGAGCCGTCGCCGCTCCGCCCACTTGTCGGGAAGCGGGTCTGCGCCGAAGTAGGCGTCGTGCAAGATCTCTGAACCGTCGGGGTGAGCGGCGAGAAGGTCGAACTCGAGCTTGAACCAGTCGCCGGCGCGGTCCCACGCTTCGGCTGCGTCCCAGTCGATGATGCCGATCAGCGCGCCGTCGGAATCCACGATGAGGTTGTCGGGGTGGAGATCTCGGTGGCAGAGGACCGCCGCGGCGCTGCCGTCGACATCAGCTGCGAGAGCAGTAGCGAGACCGCAAGCCCGGTCGAGCAAGGCGGGTTCGACTGCTCCGGTCTCCTCGCAGCGGGATCTGATCTGGGTGAGGCGATGGTCGACGTATGCCCGCCAGGACGAGAACGTCGGCGCGGATCCGTCGAGCCGAGAGCTGAACGAGTATCGCCCAACGGCGTGCAGTGCGCGAACAGCGGCGCCGGTCGTTCGGAGTAGCCGCTCGCTCTTGTCCGTCCCGGGCTGGATGCTGGTCGCCGTCTCGCCGTCGATCCAGGTGAAGATCCGCACCAAGTGGCCGTCCAGCTCGCCGAGGTGGACGAGCCGGGGCACGTGAAGCCCGGCTGCTTGCGCGAGCTCGAGGGCCACGTGCGAGGAACTCCACTTGGCAGCGTTACCGCTGTCGCCGATCTTCAGGACGAAGCACGACCCGTCGGTGTCGCGCAGTCTCCAGTTCTCGTTGCCGAAGCCCACCGGATGGTGCTCCGCCGACAGTCCATCGGAACGAAGCGCGTCCTGAGCGAGGGCGAGGACCTGATCGATGCCGGCAACCGATCGCCTCATCGACGAGACGCTACTTCTCGTCGTCGGCCCGCTTGGGCCCCCGTTCGGTTGCGCTGATTTCCACCGGCGGCGCAATGAGCGACGCGACCGCGGCTGCCAACGCACGGTCCGTCTCGGTGACACGACCGCTGTAGTGCTTGGCGGCGATGCTGGGGTCGTGGCCGGCCCGCATGGCGACCTGGGTGACGCTGTAGCCCATCTCCTGGCCATAGGTCGCCATGAACTTGCGCAGGTCGTGGAAGTCCAGGTGATCGAGTCCGATCCGAGCGCGCAGCCTGCTGAAGTACTGCGACACCGCGTCGGGCTTCCACGGCACCGACCCGTCGGCCGCATCGGTGAAGACATACGGGTTCTCGACGAGCTTCACCTTGGCGAACTCGGCGCGTCGTTCGACCTCCTCGATCTGTGTCCGCAGGATCGCGGCGGTGAGGTCGTCGATGGCGAGGGTGCGCTCGCGTCGATTCTTCGTCGGGATCTCCTCGATCGGTCGACCGCGCAGCTTGGTGACCGATGCCGAGACCTTGATGACTCGCTGCTCGAGATCGACATCACGGTCCCACCGCAGGCCGCACAACTCGGCGCGCCGGATGCCGGTGGTCGCAGCGACGAGGATCGCCCGCGCCATCTCCGGTCGCTTGCCCCGCTCGGCTTCGGCGATCAGCGCCCGCACCTCCTCGGGCGTCGGCACGGTGGGTTCCTTGTTCGGGATCGAGGGTGGCTCGGCCCACTGCGCCGGGTTCGACTCGCGCCAGCCCCATCGACACGCCTGGGTCAACATCGAGGAGAGACAAGCGTGGATCTGGTAGACGGTGCGCGGTGCCAGCCCTCGGTCCTGATGAGCCCCGTACAGGTCGGGGAGCATCTTGACCGTGAGCTTCGTCACCTGCCGGCCGCCAAGGGTCGGCTGGATGTTGCGTCGGTAGACCTGCTCGTAGCCGTCGATCGTGTTGGGCGACCGGCCCTTGCGGCGCAGCTCGATGATCCACTCGCCGAAAAGATCGTCGAGCGTCGCCCGCGACCCGGTGTGGCGGCCCTTGCCCACCTCGACGATCAGCTCGGCGCGCGTCTTCTTCGCCTCGCGCAGTGAACCACGGAACGTGCGACTGATCTGTCGGTGTTTGCCGGTGAGCGGATCACGTCCAGCCTGGACCACGATCTCCCACACGCCCGGCGTTCGTTCGCGCATCCCCGGCGCCGTTCGCAGGTTCCCCACGGGGACAACGTGCGCCGATTTCTTGGATTTGTCCTGGATTTCTTGGATTCGGGCCCTTGGGAGTGACCCGAGAATCCCCATCATCCCAGCTAGATGGTGGTGGGGCGGGTGGGGCTCGAACCCACGACCCACGGATTATGAGTCCGCTGCTCTAACCGACTGAGCTACCGCCCCGAACACGGGTGACGGCCCAAGCTACCGATCGGCCACACGGCGGGGACGCGACCCGCCGCTGACGCAGAACCGCTCAGGCTTCCAGCGCAGCCTTGAGGCGCCCCAACGTGGCATCCATCCCCTTGACCATGTTCTTGGATCGGCGCATCACTGTCTCGTACAAGAACTTCTGCACACCTTCGGGCGGTGGGAACGAGAACGACTCGGTCACCACGGTCGAACCGCCACGATCCTCGAACTCGTATCGCCACGTCGAGTAGCCCTCGGCAACGAACTCGAACACCGCGTCGGGCTCGTAGCCGGTGATCTCCGAGGTCGTCGTCCACTGCTTGAGCGTGACCGGTCCGACCTTCGCAACGTTGTCGCCGCTGAATTCCGAGCCGAGGGCAGGGCCATCCGCGCCCTCGGCCCACCGGCACGCCACGCACTCGGGGCTCCACTCCCCCATCCGCGTGATGTCGGAGACCGCTGCGAACACCTCGGCCAAGGGTCGATCGATCGTGATCGACGCCGACCCGGTGAGCGGTTGAGTGGTGGTTGCCATGCCGCAGTGTGGCACACGGCCCGACGCAGTCCGATGGTGACGGCGAGTCGTCCGGCACCTGGACGACCAGGCCGATGACCGTCCCGCCGTCGATCAGGCCAAGTTGGCGTAGCCCTGCAGGCCGGCCGTAGGGGATGTTGACGATCGCTCCCCCATTCGCCTGCTTCATCGAGGGCACCACCGCATGCATCCCGAGGAACACGCCGGTGAGATTGATGTCGATGGTGCGCTGCCAATCGCTCGGCGACAGGGCATCGATCGTCCCGAACGTGACAATGCCGGCGTTGTTGACCAGGACCTTCACCGGTCCCCACGCCTCCTCGGCCTGCGCGACGATCGTCTCCCAGCCGTCGGCGTCGGTGACGTCGAGGTGGCGACACATCACCGACTCCCCGAGTTCGTCGGCGTGCGCCCGCCCTGTGCCGAAAACGAGAGACGGACCCTCGAATCGATCGAGGGTCCGTCTCGCTTGCTCCGGGAGCAGGGCTCGAACCTGCGACAAGAGCATTAACAGTGCCCTGCTCTGCCAACTGAGCTATCCCGGATTGCGAACGAAGAGGTTACCGCCTCGATCATTGCCATCACACGTCGATGTGTTCTCGTGCACGAATACAACACCGTTGCGTGGCTTCGGTGTGAAGTCGACATCTCGGACCCACACCGACACCGAGCCCTTGGCGACACCGAGTTCGTCGGCGATCTCCTGCAGGGTCCACGACTGGGCACGCAGCTCCCGCGCCCGTTCCCGTTCGACGAACTTGCCCCCGTATCCCATGGGTGGATCATGAACGAGGGGTGCCCCAGAGTTGTGACGATCACTCGACTTCGAGGAACTCGCGGAGGCGTTCGGAGCGCTGCGGGTGGCGCAGCTTGGCGAGCGTCTTGGCCTCGATCTGGCGAATGCGCTCGCGGGTCACACCGAACTCCTGGCCGACCTCTTCGAGGGTGCGGGCCCGCCCGCCGTCGAGACCGAAGCGCAGCCGCACGATCTCCTGTTCCCGATCGGACAGCTCGCCGAGCACCTCGGTGACGGCGTCGTGCAGCATCATCCTGGTGGCGGCGTCGGCGGGGCTGTCGACCGAGCTGTCTTCGATGAAGTCGCCGAGGTTCGACTCGTCCTCCTCACCGACGGGCGAGTCGAGCGACAGCGGATCGAGCGAGTACCGCAACAGCTCGCGAACCCGATCCGGGTCGAGCTGCACGCGCACGGCGAGCTCCTCCACCGTGGGCTCGCGTTCCAGCTCTTGGTGCATCTGTCGCTTGGCGCGCGTGACACGGTTCATGTGCTCGACCATGTGCACCGGGATCCGGATCGTGCGCGCCTGGTCGGCGATCGACCGGGTGATGGCCTGACGGATCCACCAGGTGGCGTAGGTGGAGAACTTGAAGCCCTTCGTGTAGTCGAACTTGTCGACCGCACGCATCAGCCCGAGGTTGCCCTCCTGGATGAGATCGAGCAACTGCATGCCCCGGCCCGAGTAGCGCTTGGCGATGCTCACCACCAGCCGCAGGTTCGCCTGCGTCAACTCGCTCTTCGCGCGCTCGCCCCGGCTCACGGCACGCATCAACAGACGTTCCTCGCCGGCCGCGAGGGTGGCGTGGTCCTCGTCGATGCGCTGCGCAGCGATCTTGCCCTCCTCGATCAGCTGCGCGAGGCGCCGTTCGTCCTCCGTGGTCAGCAGGTCGACCTGGCCGATCTCACGCAGGTACATCCGCACAGCGTCGGCCGTGCCGCCCTCGCCCTTCGGTGTCGACCTGCGGGTTCGGCGACTCCGACCCCGCTCGAGGAGCCGCTCGACGGCGTCGCTGTCCCGATCACTCTCGGTCGTGTCGTCGGCCTCCTGGAGCACCGTGTGGCGGCGGATCGACGACGGCGTCTCGTCGACGTGCTCGACGGCATCGTCGATCGAGATCCCGTGCCCCGACATCGCCGACTGGACCTCGACGAGGACGTCGCCGGTCAACTCGACGTGGCGAAGCACGTGGGTGAGGTCTTCGGCGTGCACCGAGCCCCGCTCACGACCGAGCAGCACCAGATCGTCCCACTCGACCTGGTCGACACCGGCGAACGGAACCTCGGACGCGCCGCTGGCGACGTCGGAGCGGGGGTCCGGTTGCGCCGATTGCTCGTCGTCGGACGATTCAGCCCCCATGGTTGCGTTCCGATGTGCGTCGATCCAGCCAACCTAGCAACGACTCGGCGGCCGCGAGAGCCCGTTCCTTGTCGGTGTCGTTGAGCGCCTCCGCGTCGAGCCGCGCAGTTCGGTCCTCGTCGATCCCTGCGGGGTCGGTCAGCCGCGATCGTTGCCGCAGCTCACGCCGGGTGGCCGCTCCGATCAGCGTGCGCGCCTCGACATCGGGCACGAGGTTGAGATCGGCCACTGCGGCCCGCTCGAGTACCTCGCGAGCGTCGGGCGACGCCACCTCCAGCGCGGCTTGCAGGTCGCCGTCGGTGGCGGCGAGGGCCACGAATGCCATCCGGTTCGCGTCGTCGTCGAACAGCGCTTCGATCAGCCAGGGCGCGATCTCGTCCCAGTCCTGGACCAGCAGCACGAGTGCGGCGAACTCGGCGTTCTCCATCGGCCCCGTCGATCGCTTCGGCGCCACCTGGATCGCCGGGCGGCGCGACCCCCGCTCGGCGATCTGCACCAGATCACCGATCGGAATGCCGACCGAGGCGGCCACCTCGCCGGCGTACAGCTTGCGCAGTTCCACGTTCGGGTGCTCGTTGACGACGGCCATCGCCGCTTCGGCGAGTCGCACGCGCTGCTCGGGCGACTGCTTGGGCTGGCCGACCAGGGTGCGGTCGACGCGGAACTTGAGGAACGGCACCGGGTCGGCCACCGAGTGCACCAACGCCTCCGGGTCGGACTGGGCGAGGTCGCCGGGGTCGCGTCCCTGCGGAAGCCGAGCGACCTGGACCTCCACCTTGTGCGCCTCCTCCCACTCGTAGAAGCGCGCGGCCGCGCCCTGGCCGGCTGCGTCGGCGTCGAAGGCCAACACCACCTTGCTGGCGTAGCGCTTGAGCAACCGCACGTGTTCCTCGGTCAGCGCCGTTCCACAGGTGGCCACCGCGCGAGCGACTCCGGCACGATGGAAACCGATCACGTCGGTGTATCCCTCGCACACGATGACCTGGTCGTTCTTGGCGATGTCGGCCTTGGCCCAGTTCAGGCCGTAGAGCACCTTCGACTTCGTGTAGATCGGCGTCTCGGAGGAGTTCTTGTACTTCGCCGGATCGTCGGAACCGGGGAGGATCCGGCCACCGAAGGCCAACGCCTCCCCCGACTCGGAGAAGATCGGGAACATGACGCGGGCGCGGAACGAGTCCTGCATCTTGTTCCGTTTGTTCCGGAACGCCAGCCCCACCGCCTGGAGGACGTCCGGCGATGCGCCGAGCCCACGCGCCAGCGCATCCCAGTCGTCGGGCGCCCACCCGAGCTTGAACTGGCGGGCGATGTCGCCGGCAAGTCCGCGGCGGCGGAGATAGTCACGTGCGGCGCGGGCATCCGGGTCGTTCAGCAACCGCTGGTGGTACCACTCGACCGCCTCCCCCATCGCCTCGACGTAGTACTTGCGTTGCGCACGTTCCTTCGACTGTCCGCTGCTGGTGTAGTTGAGCTGGATGCCGGCCTTGGCGGCGAGGTGCTCCACCGCCCCCGGGAAGTCGGTGTGCTCGATCTCCTGGATGAACGTGAAGACGTCGCCACCCTTGTCGCAGCCGAAGCACTTGTAGCGCCCGGTCTCCTCGCGCACGTTGAACGAGCCGCTCTTCTCCGCGTGGAAGGGACACAGCCCCACCCAGTTGCGACCGACGCGCTTCAGCGCGACGTACTGCTGGATCGTGTCGACGATCGACACCGTCGACCGCAGCCGTTCGATGTCCTCGTCGACGATCCCCATGCCGAGGCCAATGTAGTGGTGTTACATCTGGGGTCAGACCCCAGATGTAACACCACCTCGATCAGGACTGGGCGGCGATGATGGCCTGCGCGGCCGAGAGCCGGGCGATCGGCACCCGGAACGGCGAGCACGACACGTAGTCGAGCCCCGCGTTGTAGAACAGGTCGATCGACGCGGGGTCACCACCGTGCTCACCGCACACACCGAGCTTGAGATCGGGCTTCGTCGATCGCCCGCGCTCGGCGCCGATGCGCACGAGGTCACCCACACCGGTCTGGTCGATCGTGTCGAACGGATTCGCCTTCAGCAGCCCCTGCTCGAGGTACGCGGGCATCATCCGGCTCTCGACGTCGTCGCGGCTGAACCCGAAGGTGAGCTGCGTCAGGTCGTTGGTGCCGAAGCTGAAGAAGTCGGAGACCTCCGCGATCTCGTCCGCGCGCAGGGCCGCGCGCGGCGTCTCGATCATCGTGCCGATCGTGATGATCGGCTTCCTCTTCATGCCGGCGAGCGCCGTGTCGATCTCGGCCTGCACCCAACTGCGAGCCAGCGCCATCTCCTCGCGCGTGACGGTGAGCGGGATCATGATCTCCACGATCGGCTTCTTGCCCATGTCGCGCAACTTCGCTGCAGCGGACAGCAGCGCTCGCGCCTGCATGGCGTAGAGGCCCGGCTTGATCACGCCGAGGCGCACGCCCCGGGTGCCGATCATCGGGTTGTGCTCGGCCCACTTCTCGGCGGCGTCGAGCATCTGTTCTTCCTTCTTGGTCAGCCCCTTCGTGGCCTTCTTGACGTGCAACTCCTCCACCGACGGGAGGAACTCGTGCAATGGCGGATCGAGCAGCCGGATGGTGACCGGCAGCCCGTCCATCGCGTCGAGGATCTCCATGAAGTCGGCCTCCTGGACCGCTCGGAGCTTCTCGAGCGCCGCCTCCTCCTGTTCCGGCGTCGACGCGAGGATCATCTCGCGCACGACGGGCAGGCGGTCGGGCGCGAGGAACATGTGCTCGGTGCGGCACAGTCCGATGCCCTCGGCACCGAGCTCGCGGGCGTTCGAGGCATCCTCGCCGGTGTCGGCGTTCGCACGCACGCCGAGCTTGCCCTTGCGGACCGCGTCGGCCCACTTCAGGATCGTCTCGAACTCCGGCGGCGGTTCGGCAGACCGCAGCTCCATCGCTCCGAGCACGACCTCGCCGGTGGTGCCGTCGAGCGAGATGACGTCACCTTCCTTGACCACGGTGTCGCCGACGGAGAACTGCTTGCCCTGGATCTTGACGTCCTCGGCGCCGACGATCGCGGGCGTCCCCCAGCCGCGGGCCACGACGGCCGCATGGCTGACGAGCCCACCACGAGACGTCAGGATGCCCTTCGACGCCATCATGCCGTGGATGTCGTCGGGGCTGGTCTCGCTGCGAACGAGCACGACCTCCTCCCCGCGCTCCTTGGCAGCAGCGGCATCGTCGGCGGTGAAGTAGACCGCGCCGACCGCGGCGCCCGGCGATGCGCCGAGGCCCTTGGCCAACACGACGCCCTTGCCGGCGAAGTGCGGATGGAGTACTGCATCGAGGTGGTCGGCCGACACACGGGTGAGCGCTTCCTCGCGGGAGATCTTCCAGCGACGCGAGCCCGATCCGGTGCCCTTGGTCATGTCGACGGCCATCTTCAGCGCTGCCGCACCGGTGCGCTTGCCGATGCGGGTCTGCAGCATCCAGAGCTTGCCCTGCTCGATGGTGAACTCGGTGTCGCACATGTCGGTGTAGTGCGCTTCGAGCCGCTTGAAGATCTCGAGCAGGTCAGCGTGGATCACCGGGAAGTGCTTCTTCATGTGATCGAGGTCTTCGGTGTTGCGGATGCCTGCCACCACGTCCTCGCCCTGCGCGTTGACGAGGAAGTCGCCGTAGGGCTTGTTCTCGCCGGTCGCGGCGTTGCGGGTGAAGCCCACGCCCGTGCCCGAGTTGTCGTCGCGGTTGCCGAACACCATCGTCTGCACGTTGACCGCAGTGCCGAGATCGTGATCGATCTTCTCGCGGACGCGGTACGCGATCGCCCGGGCACCGTTCCAGCTCTTGAACACCGCTTCGACGGCGCCGTTGAGCTGCTCGCGCGGCTTCTGCGGGAAGGGAGCCCCGGTCTCGTCCTGCACGATCGCCTTGTAGTCCTCGCACAGCTCCTTGAGCGCGTCCGCGGGAATCAGGTTGTCCATCGCGGTGCCGGCCTTGGCCTTGGCAGCATCGAGGGCCTCCTCGAACGGTTCACCGTCGATACCGAGCACGATGCGGCCGTACATGGCGATGAAGCGACGGTACGAGTCGTACGCGAACCGCTCGTCGTCGGTCGAGCGGGCGAGCCCCTCGACGCTCTGGTCGTTGAGGCCGAGGTTGAGGACGGTGTCCATCATGCCCGGCATCGAGAACTTGGCGCCCGAGCGAACGCTGACGAGCAGCGGATCGAACGGGTCACCGAGCTTGCGCCCCATCGCCTTCTCGAGCTTGAAGACGTGCTTGGCGATCTCCTCGTCGAGGCCGTCCGGCCAGCCACCGTACATGTAGTCGCGGCATGCATCGGTGGAGATCGTGAAGCCCGGCGGCACCGGCAGCTTGAGCACGCTGGTCATCTCGGCGAGGTTCGCCCCCTTCCCTCCCAACAGGTCCTTGTACTCCATCGGAGGGCGGCGGTGCTTGTGATCGAAGGCGTAGACGTATGGCACGTTGAGCGAGTCTAGGCAGGTGATCACGGGTCGAATGCGGGCACGTGCCGTCATGGCCGTAGGAATCGGTCCTAGCCTGAGCTCCGATGTTCCGGCTGCTGGGGTTCCCCGTCCACGTACGGCCTGGCTTCCTCATGATGCTGGTGCTGATCGTGCTGCTGTACGGCAACGAGTTCGGGCTGTGGCTCGCCGGGGCGCTCGGGGCGTTCACCCTGCTCCACGAACTCGGCCACGCGGTCGCCGCTCGCAGCGCAGGCGCCCGTGCGGAGATCTCGCTGAACTTCCTGGCCGGCTACGCCTCCTACGTGCCGACCCGGCCGATCTCGCGGCTCGAATCGATCGGGATCTCCTTCGCCGGGCCCGGCATCCAGATCGTCACCTCGGTCGCGATCCTCCTCGCGATGGGCGCCGACGTCACCGACCCGACGTCGCTCGACGGCAACCCGGCGACCTGGGCGATCTTCTGGGCCGGGCCCGTGATCGGGCTGTTCAACCTCGTGCCGATCCTCCCTCTCGACGGCGGCAACATCGTCACCACGGCGCTCGATCGCCTCCTGCCCGGTCGAGCGCAACGCATCATGCTGTTCATCTCGCTCGGGCTGACGTTGACGTTCTCTGTCGTGGCGTTCACCAACGAGCGCTACCGCGGCTTCATCCTCGTGGTGGGCTTCATCCTCGTCACCCAGCTCCAGATGCTCGGCTCCACGAAGGAGCCCACGTCACCATGGCACGACGCGCACGAAGCGCTGGCGAAGGGCAAGCCGCAGAAGGCCCGCCGGCTGCTCGTGAACGCGCTCAGCCACCACCGCCCCGAGCAGCCACCGCCGCCGGTCACGCTGTCGACTCCCGACGTGGCCGAACTGATCGCGATCCTGCCCGAGCCGTTCCCCCACGGCGACCCGTGGAACGAGTACGTGCTCGCCAACCAGCTGATGCGAGTCGGACGGTTCGAGGATGCGGCGCACTACGCCGCCGAGGGCTACGCGCGTCACCCCCACACGCTCGCTGCAGCCACCGTCGCACGGGCCGCAGGTGCGCTCGGAGACCAGCAGACGGCCATCGGATGGCTCCGCACCGCGGCCGAGGCCGGAACCTCGCCGGCTGGTCTCGCGTCGATCATCGACGGCTCACCCGAGTTGATCGGTATCCGCCAGCACCCCGAGGTCGCGGCGATCCGTCGCAGCCTCTCCCCCGCTCCGGCAGCGTGACAGCACCCGAGAGCGGCTGACGACGGCCGATGATGGTCATCGGCTCTCAGGACAGGTGCGCTGGGAGCCGCCCGATGTCGCACCCGCGCTTGACGAGCGCCAGTGCCGTCGTCCCGGTGGGAGCCACGCTCGTGATCGTGCCCACCTCGGCGCCTTGTGCGTCGAGGACGGGGTCGCCGATCACCGAGCCGACCGCCACCTCGACAATCCGCAACGATCGGGGTGCGTCGGCGCCGCGGCTGTCCATGCGTTCCACCAACTCCTGGCCGGGGTAGCACCCCTTCGTGAAGCTCACGGCCATCGGCACCGCGCCGGTGACCGCCGGGATCGTCTCACCTGGGACGATCTCGAATCCCATCCGCGGCCAACCGACGCCGACCCGCGCGATCTCGTGCTCCGCCGACGGCGTCGCGGCCTCGGCGGGCACCACGGCGATCTCGGCCTGGACGCGAATCTTGAATCGAGCCAGGCGGGCGGCAAGCGCCTCGCCGTACCCCGCGTCGGTGTCGAAGTCGAAACGCTCGTCGGCAGCCCGCGTGACGCGTGCGAGGCTCTCGACCTTCCCGGTCGGCTCCAGCACGAGCGTCCAGCACGTCTGCCCGACCGCGAGGCCGCGCAGGTCCTGGGCGACCTGTGACTGGAGATACGACGCTGCGTCGGGACCTTCGACGATCACGTGGTCGCGGGCGGCGTCATCGACGGCGGCGTCGATGGCGGCGGTGAGAACAGAACGATCGGGAGTCACGTCTGCAGTCTGCCGTGGCACACTTCCAACGTCATGTCGCAGCAACGAGATCTCGCCCAGCGCGCCGTCGACAGCTTCCTCACACTCGTCCACCGGGGCACCCGGCTCGCCGTGGGAACCCTCGCCATCGTCGTGCTGGTCTGCGTCGGAGGGTTCGCCCTCGGTCTCGCAGCACTCGACGGTGGCGTCCGGACCGCGTGGATCCTGCTCGGCGGCGTGGGCGCTGTCGTGGCGATCGGTGCTGTGCTGCTGGCGATGTTCCGGCTCTGGGCGATCACGACCGTGAGCGTGGCGCTGGTCAACGAGATCCAGGCGCTCATCTCGAACGACCCCGCGTCCGAACGTGTGGTCATCGAGACGGTCGAGTCCAGCGACGGCGTCCAGGACCAGAGCGCGGTGGTGATGTCGCGCCAGTTCTTCGCGATGAACGACTCGGTGGGCGCGCAGGCGGGACAGTTCGTCGCCTTGTCGCTCGCGCTCAAGTCGATCACCAGCTTCCCGCTGCTGATCCTGCTGGCGACGGCGATCACGATCGGATTCGCCGGCATGAGCTTGCTGTTCCTGCTCGGCCTGATCTTCTAGCCGGCCCTCCGCCTCGGCCCGTCAGGCCGGCGTGCCGGCGTCGCGACGAGCAGCGGTCATGCGCCGGGCGGCCGGGATCGCCGCCAGCAACGCAGCGGCCTTGTTACGGCACTCGAGATCCTCGTCGTCGGGAACCGAGTCGGCGACGATGCCGGCGCCGGCCTGCAGGCTCGCCGTGCGTCCGTCACCGGTGACGAACATCGTGCGGATCGCGATCGCCGTGTCGAGGTTGCCCGACCAGTCGACATAGCCGACGACACCGGCGTAGGGGCCCCGCTTGACCGGCTCGAGGTCGTCGATGATCTCCATCGCTCGCACCTTCGGCGCTCCGGACACGGTGCCGGCCGGCAGGGTCGCGCGGAGCACGTCGATCGGGCCGAGACCGTCACGGAGCTGGCCCGACACCTGCGAGGTGAGGTGCATCACGTGGCTGTACCGCTCGAGGGTCATCAACTCGTCGACGTGCACCGTCCCGAACTCGGCGACACGACCGACGTCGTTGCGGGCCAGGTCGACGAGCATCACGTGTTCGGCTCGTTCCTTCGGGTGCTCGCTCAACTCGGCCGCCATCAGCCGGTCGTGTTCGTCGGTGCGACCCCGTCGCCGGGTGCCGGCGATCGGACGAGACACGACGGTCCGGCCGAGCAGCTGCACCATCGGTTCCGGCGACGACCCGACGATGGTCAGCTCCGGGTGCCGAACGAAGTACATGTACGGCGACGGGTTCACCTGGCGGAGCACCCGGTACACGTCGAACGGATCGGCGTCGAGTTCGAGGTCGTAACGCTGCGCGAGCACCACCTGGAAGATGTCGCCCGCCACCACGTGGTCCTTGGCGACCTCGACCGCGCGCTGATACAGCCCACCGGGCATCGACGAGTGCAACTCCGGCAACTCGTCGTCGGCCGACGGCGGCTCGATCGGCGTGTACGGCAACGGTGCAGCGAGATCGGCGACCGCTTGCGTCACCCGCTCGACCGCTGCGTCGTAGGCACGATCGAGTTCGGCCGCGTCGAGCCCGAGCGTCGGGACGCTCTCGATCAGGTAGACCCGCTGGCGCCAGTGGTCGAACGCGGCGAGTGACCCGATCACCGACATCACGGCGTCGGGATACCCCCGGTCGTCGGTCGGCGCGTTCGGGAGATGTTCCACCTCGCGGATCACGTCGTAGCCGAGAAAGCCCATGATGCCGCCGTGCAGCGGCGGCAGGTCGGAGAACGTGGGGCTGCTGGAGGCGGCGAGGAGCGCCTCGAGCGCTGCGAGCATCCCCCGGTCGGTCGGGATGCCCTCCGGCAGCGGGCCGTCGAGTTCGACCACGCCGTCGCGCAGGACGAGCGTCGCCGACGGGTTCCGGCCCACGAAGGAGAATCGCGCCCACCGCTCGGCACCCTCGACCGACTCGAGAAGGAAACCCGGACCGTCGCCCACGAGCTTCACATACGCAGCCACCGGTGTCTCGAGGTCGGCGAGCAGTTCGGTCCACACCGGCACGAAGGTGTGCTCGGCGGCGAAGGCGTGGAACTCCTCGCGGGAGGGACGGAACCGCATCAGCCGAACGCCCGGAAGAAGCAGGAACGAGCTCCGGTGTGGCAGGCACCCGCGCCCTCCTGTTCGACCTTGAACAGCAGCGCGTCGGCGTCGCAGTCGTAGTAGGCCTCGCGGACGAATTGGCGGTCGCCACTCGTGTCACCCTTGCGCCACAGTTCCTGCCGACTGCGAGACCAGTAGACCATGCGGCCCTCGGCGAGCGTCATCTTCAGCGACTCCTCGTTCATCCACGCCAGCATCAGCACATCGCCGTTGCGGACGTCCTGCGCGATCGCGGCGACGAGGCCGTTGCTGTCGTACTTCACACCGGCGAGCTGCTCGTCGGTGGGGATGATCGTGGTCCCTTCGGGCATCGGGTCAGCCTACGGGCGTCGCCCACGGCGCCTGCAGACATCGAGGGCACCCGCAGACTTCGAGCTCGTGACGACACGGCGACGGTTGGTGTGGGTACCGTTGCGCCGTGCGGGTTCTGCGGATCGCCTCGTTCGTCGGCGCGTCGTTGTTCGCTGGCGCCTGCACCGAGGTGATCGCCACCGGGCCGCAGGATGCAGGCGACGAGGTTGCGTCGCCGGGGTCCGACTCCTCGGAGACCCGGCCGACCACCACCACCTCGACGACCGTCGCCCCCACGACGATCGCCCCGGCGCCCGAAGCGACGACCACCCAGCCGAGCACGACCAGCACGACCACGACGACCACCGAGCCCCCGCTGGCCGTGTACGACCCGGCGTGTGTGGTGCAGGTCCAGCCGGGTGAGTCGCTCGGCGGCATCGCCACGAGCCGAGCCGACGAGATCGTCACGATCGCGGCCATCCAGGCCGAGAACGCACTGGCCGACGACCTGGTCGTGCCCGACCAGCTCCTCGACGTGTGCATCGACAACGGCCTCGACGACATCACGGGCGAACAGCGCCTCGAGCGCAACGCCGCGGTCGTGGCGGCCGAGACGTTCCTCTCGGTCGCCAACCAACAGACGAAGCTCAACGAGTTGCTGACCCCCTACGGCTTCCCCGAGATGCCGGTCGACGGCGAATCCGGGCCCGTCACCCGGCGAGGGCTGTGCGCCGCCCGCCTGGCGCTCGGACTCCCGGTGAACCGCTCCGACATGGAGCCGGGCAGCGACGAGGAGCAGTTCCTGCTGGCCACCACCGCACTCCCGATCCCGCCGAACGTCGCCACCGAGGGCCGGTGGATCTTCATCGACCTCACGTGCCAGGTGATGCTGACCGGCGAGGGCTTCGACCGTCTCGTGCACGTGTTCCCGACGTCGACGGGCGAGGCCGGCTACGAGACCCGCCTCCAGGAACGGACCCGGGCGTTCAGGTTCAACCCGGCGCTGAACAACGGTGGCTGGCACGAGTCGAGCATCTACCCCGTGGCGGACGACAACCCGCTCAACGGCAACATGTACAAGCCGCTGTACTTCGATCGCGGTCAGGCGATCCACGGCGCCAACAACGTGCCCACCAGCCCGCAGAGCAAGGGGTGCGCCCGCCTGCGCCCGAGTCACCAGGATGCGCTGGTCGGCTGGCTCGGGCTCGACGGACCGACGAGCTCACGCGATCGCATCAACGCGACCGTGACGGTGCGCGGCGGCTACGAGCTGGGCTGAGCCCTCGGCCCGCCCGCCGCCGAATCCTGTCAGGCGACGACTTCGGAGACCTGGAACGCGGGCTCTTGGTTGGTGAAGTTCGGGACGTCGGCAGTCGCCTCGCCCGCGTCGGCAAGACCGGCCGCCATTGCCTCGGGCGAGTCGAAGTACAAGTGGCCGATCGCGATGTACGGGCCGTCCATGCCCGAGTCGACCTCCCATTTGCTGGGCTTCATCGTGCGGTCGACGATTTCGAAGTGCTTGGTCGTGTAGTAGTCGATGTCGAACGTGGCGTCATCGGTCTTCGGGTACATCACACTGACTTTGATCATCCGGCCACCGTAACGGCGACGTGCGGGCCCGATCGGGGCGGAGCGCCCTACAGATAGAGCCCGGTCGACGCCTCGATGCGTTCAGCGGCCACCGCGTGGAGCTCCCGCTCGCGCAACATGACGTAGTCCTCGCCCTGCACCTCGACCTCGTAGCGGTCCTCGGGGCTGAACAGCACCTTGTCACCGATTTCGCAGGAGCGGACGTTCTGCCCCTGGGCCACGACCGTCGCCCAGATCAGACGCTTGGAGACCTGCGCGGTCGCCGGGATCACGATCCCACCGGACGACTTGCGCTCACCGGCCTTGTCGGAGATGCGCACGAGCACACGGTCGTTGAGCATCTTGATCGGAAGCTTGTCGTCGACGACGGCCATCGGATGAAGGGTACCGTCGGCGACCGTGAGCGAATCCCTTCCCGTCACCCGCCGCACAGTGCACTTCGACGCGTCGGACGGCGTCGAGCTCGCCGGCGACATCGCGGTGCCCGACGACCCGACGCGGGCCGCCATCGTGTGCCACCCCCACCCGCAGTACGGCGGCAATCGCTTCAACAACGTGGTGACGGCGTTGTTCGACGCCCTCCCGGACGCCGGCATCGCTGCGCTCCGCTTCGACTTCCGAGCGGAGTTCTCCGGAGGGTCAGGCGAGCGACTCGACGCGATCGCCGCGCTCGACCTGCTCGCTCGCGAGGTTCCGGGGGTCCCACTCGTGGCGCTCGGCTACTCGTTCGGCGCGCTGATCGCGCTCGGCCTCGATGACGACCGCGTCACCGCGCTCGGGCTGGTGGCACCACCGCTCGCCATGGCGCCCGACGTCGACGCGCCCCGCGTGCGCACGCTCGTGCTGACGCCCGCGCACGACCAGTTCAGCCCGCCGGCGGCGACCGAACCGATCGTCGCCGGATGGGCGAGCTGCGAGCACCGGATGATCGAGATGGCCGACCACTCACTCGTCGGCCACACCCGGAACGTCGCCGAGCTGGTGACCGCCTGGCTCAGCTCTTGACGGCCGCTTCCATCTCCTCCTTCACCTCGTCGGTGAGGAGCGGGATCACGTCGACGGTCTCGAAGTTCTGCTCGACCTGGCTGACCTTGGACGCACCGGTGATCACCGTCGACACGTGCGGGTTCTTCGTGCACCACGCGAGTGCGAGCTGCGCCATCGTGCACCCCAGGCGGTCGGCGATCGGGCGGAGCTTCTCGACCCGAGCGATCGCCTCGGCGTCGGTGAGCCGGCCGGCGAGCCACTCGTAGCCCGACAGCGCCGCGCGGGAATCCTCTGGGATGCCGTCTTTGTACTTGCCGGTCAGCAGCCCCGACGCGAGCGGACTCCAGATCGTGTTGCCGTAGTTGAACTCGGTGTTGATCCGCGCGTACTCGCGCTCGACCTTCTTGCGCTCGAGCAGGTTGTACTGGCTCTGCTCGGTGACCGGCTTGTGCAGGTGGTGACGTTCGGCGATGTCGATCGCCGCACGGATCTCGTCCGCCGACCATTCGCTGGTACCCCAGTAGAGCGCCTTGCCCGCGGTGATGATGTCGCTCATCGCCCACACCGTCTCCTCGATCGGTGTGTTCGGATCGGAGCGGTGGCAGTAGAGGACGTCGACGAAGTCGAGCCCGAACCGCTCGAGCGAGGCATCGATCGCCTGCATCAGGTACTTGCGATTGAGCGTGTTGCGCATGTTCGGCGTCTCGCCGTGCAGACCCCAGAAGATCTTGGTGGTCACGACGTACGACCAGCGGGGCCAGTCGAGTTCGCGGAGCGCCGCGCCCATGATCTCCTCGCTCTTGCCACCGGCGTAGGCCTCGGCGTTGTCGAAGAAGTTGCACCCCGCATCACCGGCCGCCGCCATGCACTCGAGCGCCAGGTTGTTGTCGAGCTGGGTGTCGAAGGTGACCCAGCTGCCGAACGAGAGCACGCTGACCTTGAGCCCGGTGTTGCCGAGGCGGCGGTATTCCATCTTGGGATTCACGTTGGGGGTAGCCATGCGAGCGACCCTACCCAGACACCCAGCCTCCAACCGCCCCGCGGGACAACACGGGTCAGACCCGTGTTGTCCGCTCACACGGGGCTGGTGCCGGCGGCGCGGTCGGCGGCGATCTGGGCCTCCATCAGATCGAGCACCGGGCCGCGGAGTGTGCGCACGGTGCGCTGGTATGCGGATGGATCGAGCGTGGCCGCGAGTTCGGTCGCGAGGTCGACGGCCCGCTCGAGCACGTCGTCGGCCGGCACGACCTCGTCGATGTAGCCGACGTCGACCGCGTCACCCGGGGTGGTGATCCGGGCAGTCGCCAACGCCCGCTGGGTGTGCCGCTTGCTGAGGCGGTCGCCGGCGATCGTGAACGCCCAGTCGGGCAACACCATCTTGATCGCCACCTCGTTGAGGCCGACCTTGGCATCGATGTCGGCACCGACGCGCACGTCGCAGCCCAGCAGCATGAGCGCCCCCGCCGCGAGCGCATGGCCGGTGCAGGCCGCCACGACCGGCACCGACGAGCCGTACAGGCGGTGCACCAGTGCGCCGCCGTCGGCGACCAGACCGATGATCGCCGCCATGTCGTCGCCGAGCATGACACCGAGGTCGAACCCGGCCGAGAACCGACCCGGGCGGCCGTGGATCACGAGCGCTCCGACACCGTCGTCGCCCTCGGCCTCGTCGATCGCCGCTTGCATCGCGGCGATCACCTCGAACGACAACGCATTGGCCTTGCCGTCGTCGAGGTGGACGATCATGACGCCGTCGCGTCGCTCGGTCGTGACATGCGGAGAGCTCATCCGGGAGAACCTATGCGACGGCGACGCCGGGACGACGATCACATTGCGGGTCTTGCCCCCGATGCGATCAGGCGGGGCGAACGGTGATCCCGGCAGCGGCCATCTCGGCCTTCGCCTCGGCGACGGTGTGCTCGCGGAAGTGGAAGATCGAGGCAGCGAGCACGGCGTCGGCGCGCCCGATCGCGACGCCGTCGACCAGGTGACCGATCGTGCCCACGCCGCCGCTGGCGATCACGGGCACCGTCACGGCGTCGACGATCGCCTCGGTCAACTCGAGATCGAAGCCCTGCCGCGTGCCGTCGCGGTCCATCGACGTCAGCAGGATCTCGCCCGCCCCACGCCGCACCGCCTCCTGTGCCCACTCGACCGCATCGATCCCCGTCGGCGTGCGGCCTCCATGGAGGTACACCTCCCAGCCCTCGGCGACGTCCCAGCCGGACGTGTCGTCGACCCGGCGCTTCGCGTCGATCGCGCACACCACGCACTGCACACCGAACTCGGAGGCGATCTCGGTGATCAGCTCGGGCCGCTCGACCGCGGCGGTGTTGAGGCTGACCTTGTCGGCGCCGGCGCGCAACATCCGGCGAGCGTCCTCGAGCGTGCGGATCCCGCCGCCGACGGTGAACGGGATGTAGACCTCGTCGGCCACCCGCCGCACCATCTCGACGGTGGTCTCCCGGTTGTCGCTCGACGCGGTGATGTCGAGGAACACCAACTCGTCGGCACCCTCGAGGTCGTAGCGGGCAGCGAGCTCCACCGGGTCGCCGGCGTCGACGAGATCGACGAAGTTGGTGCCCTTCACGACGCGCCCGGCGTCGACATCGAGACACGGGATCACGCGAGCAACCCTCACGGCGTCGAGTCCGGTTCCGAGGTCGAACCGGCGGCCGCCAGCGCCTCGAGCGCTTCGACGACCGTGAAGCGCCCCTCGTAGACCGCCTTGCCGGTGATGATCCCGCCCAGGTTCGGGATCGCCGACAGCGCGACCACGTCGGCCAGGCTCGACACTCCCCCGCTGGCGATCACCGGCGCACCGGCGAGCTCAGCGGCCTCGGTGAGCCCCCGGATGTCGGGCCCGACGAGCATCCCGTCACGCCCGATGTCGGTGATCACGAACACCGCCGCTGTCGGGAACCGCTCGAACGCCTGATCGAGCAGGAGCCCGCTCCCCTCGGTCCACCCGTGTACTGCGACCTCGCCGGCTCGGTGATCGAGGCCGACCGCGACCGGGACGATCTCGGATGCCGCAGCCACGAGCGACGGCTCGCTCACGGCGGCCGAACCCATCACGACGCGGGCGACGCCCGCGTCGAAGAGCTCGCGCGCATCGTCGACCGATCGAACGCCACCACCGGTCTGCACCTGGGCGACCCCGGCGACCGCAGCAGCGATCGCGGCCACGACCGGCCGGTTGACGGGGTCGCCGGAGCGAGCGGCGTCGAGGTCGACCACATGGATCCAGTGGGCACCGGCGGCCGCGAACTCGCGGGCCACACGCACCGGATCGTCGCCGTAGACCGTCTCGTCGGTGTAGTCACCCTGGCGGAGGCGCACGACGCGTCCGCCGAGCAGGTCGATCGCCGGATAGAGGTCGACCGCACTCATGCTCCGCACACCTCGACGAAGTTGCGCAGCAGGCGCAGACCCGGTCGACTCGACTTCTCCGGATGGAACTGGACGGCGAACACGTTGTCGCGCCGGAAGGCAGCGTTGATGGTGGTGCCGTACTCGACCGTTGCCGCGACCATCGCCGGGTCGTCGGGCACCCCGTGCAGCGAGTGCACGAAGTAGACGTATGCGTCGTCTCCGAGCCCGGCGAGCATCGGATCGTCCGGGAGGGCGAGATCGAGTCGGTTCCACTGCATCTGCGGGATCTTGGGGCCCGCCGGTATCCAGGTCACCGTGCCCGGGATCAGATCGAGCCCGGCTGCGTCGGGGTTCTCCTCTGACTTGGTGAACAACATCTGCATCCCGACACAGATGCCGAGGAACGGACGCCCCGAGCCCGCAGCGGCGCGCGCCGGCTCGTCGAGGCCGGCGGAACGGAGTGCGTCCATGCACGCCCCGAACGCGCCGACACCGGGAAGCACGACGCCGTCGGCGTCGGCGATCACTGCCGGATCCGCCGTCAGGCGCGCGTCGGCGCCTTCGTGTTCGAGGGCCTTCTGGGCCGAGTGGAGGTTGCCGATGCCGTAGTCGAGCACCGCGATCAACGGCCGCGTCACGACACGGCCCTCACAGCACGCCCCTCACAACGTGCCCTTCGTCGACGGCACCCCACCGGCGTCCTCGATGCGAACGGCGTCACGCAACGTGCGGGCGAGCCCCTTGAACGTCGCTTCGATGATGTGGTGCACGTTGCGGCCGCGCACGAGTTCGACGTGCAGGGTGATGTTCGCTGCGGTGGCGAACGACGCCACCGCATGCTCGGCCAACTGCGGGTCGAACGCCGGCTCACCGAGGGGAAGGCTCTCGGGCATCGGCACGTGCCACTCCACCCACGGCCGACCCGACAGATCGAGCGCCACGTCGACCAGTGCCTCGTCGAGCGGGTAGCGACCGCTCGCGAACCGGCGGACCCCGGCCTTGTCGCCGAGCGCCTCGGCGAACGCCTCGCCGACGGCGATCGCGACGTCCTCGACGGTGTGGTGCGTGTCGATGTGGAGGTCGCCGTCGGCGTGCACGCGCAGGTCGAAGCCACCGTGACGGCCGAGCTGGTCGAGCATGTGGTCGTAGAACGGGATGCCGGTCGAGATGTCGGTCGTTCCGGTGCCGTCGAGGTCGATGACGACCTCGATCGAGGTCTCCTTCGTGACGCGGCGACGCTCGGCAGTGCGGGTCATGTCATGGCTCCATCGGGCGTACGGGCGGCCTGGAGGGCGAGCACGCCGGACAGCGCCTCCAGGAATGCGTCGTTCTCCTCGGGGGTGCCGACGGTGACGCGCAGACAGTCGTCGAGGCGCGGCCAACTCGAGCAATCGCGGATCAGGACGCTGCGATCGACGAGCCCCTGCCACACCGCTCGGCCGTCGAGCACGCCGGGTCGGACCCGGAACAGCACGAAGTTGGCACCGCTCGGGAACACGTCGACCGGCAGATCAGCGAGCGCGGCGACGATTCGCTCGCGCTCGGCGACGATGTGCTCGACTCGGTCGTTCATGTCGTCGGAGAACCGCAGCGCCAAGCGGCCGGCGATCTGTTTCACCGCGTCGAGGTGGTACGGCAGCACCACCTTGTCGAGCTCGGCGACCAGCCACGTCGGCCCGATGAGGTACCCGAGCCGCGCCCCGGCCATCGACCACGTCTTGGAGAACGTGCGGGTGACCACCAGCGGGCGGTCCTCGGCGACGAGGTCGAGTGCCGACCAGTCGGCGAACTGCGCATACGCCTCGTCGACCACGACGAGGCCGGGCGCCAGGTCGAGCAGCTGGACGACCCGCTCGGACGGCTCGACCAGGCCGGTCGGATTGTTCGGCGAGGTCAGGAACACCACGTGCGGGGAGAACTCGGTGATCACGCGCTCGACCTCGGCGGGATCGAGGGTGAAGTCGGCCGCCCGCTCACCTTCGACGACGGTCGCGCCGGTGACTCGGGCGATCTGGGCGTGCATCTGGTACGTGGGTTCGAACGTGGCAACGGTGCGACCCGGGCCGGCATAGGCGAGCAGGACGGTCTGGATCACCTCGTTGGAGCCGTTGGCGACGAACACCTGGGCGGGATCGACGCCGTGCAACTCGGCGATCGCTGCGCGCAGCTCGGTGGCCGCACGGTCCGGGTACCGGTGCCAGTCGATCCGTGACACCTCGGCTGCCACGGCATCGCGGAACGCTGCCGGGGGCGGCTCCGGCGACTCGTTGGTGTTCAGACGGACCCGTACGTCGACCTGGGCGGAGTGGTACCCGTCCAGGGCGCGCAGGTCGTCTCGGACGGGAATCACCGTGGGCAGTGTAGAGGGAGCCGTCGGCAGCCTCCCGGTAGGGTTTTGCGCCATGCCGGGATCCGTCGAGTCGACCGCTGCGGAACTGGCGGCCATCGCCGACAACGTGGCGCAGTACCGCAGCCGGGTGGGCGGGCTCGCCGAACCGTGGATCGGCACGGAGCGTGACGACCTGGTCACAGCGATCCACGAAGCCGAACGGCAGTTGCGCAACGCCGAACGCAGCCTCGTGCGCGCCCTGCGCGTCGCCGAATAGCCCAGGTCCCCCAGCTCACCGGCCGAAAACGCGGCGACGGCCCCTCGAAAGGGGCCGTCGCACAGTGCGAGGTCGGGAGGCGGATCCCAACCGTCGCAGCAAACCAGGTGGCGGGAACCTGGTTGATGGAAACTATACACCCGCATGCTCCCGGGGCAATGGCTCCACCGGTACTCTCGACCCATGCGATGTCTCGAGATCAAGCGCCAGATGGGCTCCGACGACATCGCCAACGTCACCGAACTCCTCGACGCGGCCGCTCGCGCCGACGGACGGCGCCCGCTGTCCGATCACCTCTACCTCGACCTCGTCAACGGGGGCCTCGACGGGTTCGCTGGCTTCCTGGCCTCCGAACCCGGGCACCATCATCCGGTCGCCTATGCGCAGATCTCGCGAGGCAACGACGCCTACGCGTTCGAGCTCGTGATCCATCCGCACCACCGTTACGAGATGGCCACGATCGGCCCTGAGCTGATCGACGCGGCGATCGACGTCGTCGCCTCCGACGGTGGCGGCCGCGTCAACTGGTGGGTGTTCGAACCGACGTCGGCACACGAAACGCTCGCTGCCGACGCCGGCATGGTGCCGGACCGGCTTCTCCACCAGATGCGGCGGTCGCTGCCCACCGGTGTCGAGGTGCACATCACGACGCGAGCCTTCGTCCCCGGCGCCGACGACGAGGCCTGGCTGCGCGTCAACAACCGGGCGTTCGCCGAACACGGCGAGCAGGGCGGCTGGACGATCGACACGTTCTGCCAGCGTCAGCAGGAGAACTGGTTCGACCCGGCCGGGTTCAGGATCCTCGACCTCGAGGGACGGATGGCCGGATTCTGCTGGACCAAGGTGCACGAGCCGGCGGCGCCGACCGACGACCCGCTCGGGGAGATCTACGTCATCGCCGTCGATCCGGACTTCCACGGGCGCGGGCTCGGTCGGGAACTCACGCTCGCGGGGCTCGACCACCTCGCAGGCCGCGACATCCGTACCGCCATGCTCTACGTCGACGCCGACAACGCACCGGCGATGCATCTGTACGAGCAGCTCGGCTTCCACGTGCACTCCACCAATGCCGCCTTCCTGACCGACGTCGCTCCGGCGCCCGACCACGACGCCACACCGCGCGCCGATCAGCTCACAGAACGCAACGGAGTGGTCCGATGACGACGATCGCCGACCGGGCCGACGACGCCGGTGGCAACGACGGCCTCCCCCGCTGGAGCGTCGCGGATGTCCACGCCTCGGTCGACTCGCGATCGTTCACCGACGCGCTCGAGCGCACGGGGGCTGACGCCGATCGGCTCGTGGCTCTCTTCGACGAGCTCGGGATCCGCTCCGTCGAGCCCGGCCCGCCGGTCGCCGCCGACGGAGATGCCGCCGACCGGGCACTCGCCGAACTCAACCGGGTGAGCGAGGCGCTCGCCGTCCTGCGGGTCTACGCCTACACCACGGTCGCCACCGACTCGCGAGACGACGTAGCCCAATCGGCGCTCGGGGAGACCCGTCGCATCGATGCGACCATCCGGCCGCTCACCGCTCGTCTGGCCGACTGGGTTGCCGCACTCGGCGTCGACGCACTCGCAGCCCTCAGCGCGGAGGTGGCCGAACACCGCGGGCCGCTGCTGCGACTCGCCTCGAGAGCCGACCACCAGATGAGCGAGGCCGAGGAGCACCTCGCAGCTGAGCTGTCGGTGACCGGATCGGGCGCATGGGGCCGTCTCCACAACGACGTCACCTCGCAATTGACCGCGGTGGTCGAGCTGCCCGACGGCGACGTGGATCTGCCGATGCCGGCGGTTCGGGGACTGGCCACCGACGGGGACCCGGAGGTGCGGCGCGCGGCGTACGACGCCGAGATGCGAGCCTGGCCGACGATCGACGTACCGATCGCCGCCGCGATGAACGCCATCAAGGGCGAGGCGAACGTGCTGAATCGCCGTCGCCGCTGGCCGTCGCCGCTCGATGCGTCGCTGTTCGCCAACAGCGTGAGCCGACCGACGTTCGATGCGATGCAGTCGGCGGTGATTGCCGCGTTGCCCGACCTGCGGCGCTGGATGCGCACCAAGGCGGCACTCCACGGCCACGACGCCGGGCTCCCGTGGTGGGATCTCGTGGCACCGCTGCCGTTCGCTGGCGACGAGGTGTCGTGGGACGACGGCCTCGAGGTGGTCCGCTCCGCCTTCTCGGGCTACAGCGACCAGCTCGGCGGCCTCGTCGACCGTGCCCTCGAGGGCCGCTGGATCGACGCGGCGCCGCGTCCCGGCAAGAGCGGCGGAGCGTTCTGCGCGCCGTTCGTCGACGGCCGGTCGCTCGTGCTCCTCAACTGGTCCGGCTCCGCCGACTCGACGCAGACGACCGCCCACGAACTCGGCCACGCCTACCACAACACCACCCTGGCCGATCGCACGGCGTTGCAGCGCCAACTCCCGATGGCGCTCGCCGAGACCGCGAGCATCTTCTGCGAGACACTCGTCGTCGAAGCCGGTCTGGCCCGCATGTCGGGGGCCGAACGGCTCGCCCAGCTCGACGTCGACCTCGTCGGCACCAACCAGGTGATCACCGACATCCACTCGCGCTTCCTGTTCGAGAGCGAGGTCTTCGCACGTCGTCAGCGCCGCACGCTGAGTGCCGCCGAACTCTGCGGGATGATGACCGAGGCACAGGCCGCCGCCTACGGCGACGGTCTCGACCAGCGCACTGCGCACCCCTACATGTGGCTGCTCAAACCGCACTACTACGGCTCGCACTTCTACAACTGGCCGTACACGTACGGGCTGCTGTTCGGACTCGGCCTGTACGCCCGATACCAGGGTGACCCGGAACACTTCCGAGCCGGCTACGACGGCCTGCTCTCGCGTGCGGGCATGGACACCGCCGAGGAACTCGGCGCCGCATTCGGCCTCGACGTCACCGACGAGGCCTTCTGGACCGCAAGCCTCGACGTGGTCCGAGCCCGGATCGACGACTACGTCGCCCTCGCGAGCGAGGTCACCGGAATCGACGCAGTGTGAGCACGCGTTACGACCTGACCCGCGACCGGTTGGCGACCGTCCTGGGCGGCGAGCCGCGATATCGCCTCGACCAGCTCTGGGACGGCCTGTACACGCAGCTCGCCGACCCGGCCGACATCACCAACCTGCCGAAGGCATTGCGCGTGCGACTCGACGCCGAACTCCCCCTGGCGCTCGTTCCCGTCACCGAGTCGGTGAGCGATCGGGGCGACACGATCAAGTTCCTGTGGGAACTCGACGGCGGGAGTCGCGTCGAAACCGTCCTGATGCTGTACTCCGACCGGGCGACCGTGTGTGTCAGCAGCCAGGCCGGCTGTGCGATGGGATGCGGCTTCTGCGCCACCGGGCAGGCGGGCTTCACCCGTCACCTCACCGTCGGCGAGATCGTCGAACAGGTGGTACGCGCCGCGCAACGGGCGAAGCAGCTCGAGCGCCGCGTCAGCAACATCGTCTTCATGGGCATGGGTGAACCGATGGCGAACCTCGATGCGGTGTGGGCGGCGACCGAGCGTTTCCACGGCGACCTCGGGCTGTCGGCGCGGCACATCACGATCTCGACCGTCGGGATCATCCCGGGGATCCGGGCACTTCGCGACCGGCCACTTCCGGTCAACCTGGCGGTCTCGCTCCACGCCGCGAACGACACCCTGCGCGACGAGTTGGTGCCGATCAACAAGCGGTATCCGATCGAGGATCTCATGGCTGCATGTGACGACTATCTGCAGGTGAAGCATCGGCGCGTGAGTTTCGAGTGGGCGATGATCGACGGCGTCAACGACCGCGACAGTGACGCCCGCGAACTCGCCGCCCTCTGCCGCCGTCTCAGCCCGCACGGCCACGTCAACCTGATCCCGCTCAACCCCACGCCGGGGTATCCCACGACCGGGACGCCACTGGCGCGCGTCGAGGAGTTCCGCGACCTGCTCGAGTCGTTCGGCGCCAACGCCACCGTCCGGCGCAATCGGGGCACCGACATCGACGCCGCTTGTGGCCAGCTCGCCGCCGGCCAGCCCGTCGTCCTCTCCACCCGCCGCCGCTGAAGGTCGCGCCGCAGTATCACGCCGGGGGTCAGACCGCAGACGTGATCGTCACCGGTAGCGGGGGTTGGCGACGGCGAGTTTGTCCCGCACCGCCTCCGCGAGGAGGTCACGCAGTTCGTCGGCTCGATCGTCGAAGGCCCGGGCACGGATCGCCGCGGCCAGCTCTGCGTCGTCGGCGACACCGAGTTGCGCGAGACGTTCGCGGTGCGCCGCATCCTGGGCTGGGCCCAGCTCGATCTCGCGCTCGACCATCCCGAGCACGTTGGAGGCCACGCGGGCGTGGAACCGCAGCCGACCGTCGGTGGCCGGGATCACCTCGCGGTCCAGCCACTCGCGCACGGACTCCAGCAGCTCGATCGCCGTTGGCGCATCGTGGGGGGCGGTCATCTCACCACCGCCCGTCCAACGCCACCAGCAGGTCGTGCTCGTTCTCGCACACCCGACGGCCGATCGCGGCCAGTTCGTGGCTGCGTGCCGCCCCGGTGAGGTGGACGCTGGCCTGCACGATGCACATGATCGCCCACTTCCACGTCCCGAGGACCTCCCACCAGTGCACCACGACCGGGTCGACCGCACCGCCGCCCGCAGCCTCGTACGCAGCGAAGAGTTCGTCGTACTCGCCGAGCCCGGCGACCGGCGCCTGACCGCCGAACCGCCAGGCCTTCACGCAGAGCCAGCCCAGATCCTCCATCGGGTCGCCCAGGTGGGCCAACTCCCAGTCGATCACCGCGCGCAGACCGTCGGGGCCGACGATCAGGTTGCCGAGCCGGAAGTCGCCGTGGACCAGGCTGGTGCCCCGGGAGTCGGGCCGGGTGTCGATCAACCAGTTGCGCACCAACTCGAGCACCGGGTGCGGCTGGCCCAACTGGTCGAGGACGCCGGTGTAGTACTCGACCTGATCGGTGCGGTGCAGGCCCTGGATCGTGCCGGCATCGAGCCCGTGGATCCGGGCGAGGGCCGTGCCGAGATCGCCGACGAGACGGGTACGCGCCGTCGCGAACTCCTCGTCGCGAAGGATCTTGCGAGCGATCGTCTCACCGTCGATCGCCTCGAGCACCATGAACGCCATCCCGTCATCGCGGCGGCGGGCATCGATCAGCTCGGGAACAGGCGCACCACCGTGTGCGGCAGCGCGGACGACACCGGCCTCGACGAGCATGTCGCGCTCGTCGCCGGCGCGCTGACGCTGCAGGATCAAGGGGCGGCCGTCGGCCTCGAATCGCCACGTTTCACGCGAGGCTCCTCCCGACAGCCGATGCAGCCCGTGGATCTCGGCGCCGTCGAGCAGCTGCGACAGCATCGTCGAGAGTTCGGTGCCCACTGCGGAAGTCTCCATCGGTGACGAGATTCGCAGATCGGGGCCGGCCGAGCTGCACTCGACCGACGTTCACGCCGATCCACGCCGTGGTCAACAGCCGGCAGCACGCACCGACGGGGTGGGGTTGACGGCCAGGCCGCCCCCCGGGTGCACCTCGAAATGGAGGTGCGGAACCCCGGTCGCGTTGCCGGTGTCACCGTTGTAGCCGATCACGTCGCCCTGGCTGACTCGACGGCTCTCCCCCTCGTAGCGCGAGAGGTGGGCGTAGTAGTAGCGGTTGCCGTTGTCACCCGCCAACGACACGGCGTTGCCACCCAGTCGGTTCTGACGGAACGACACCATGCCACCGACGACGGCGTAGATGGGCGTGCCGGTCGGCGCGAGCATGTCGACGCCCTCGTGGCGGCGGCCCCCAGATCGGGGCGCGCCCCAGCTGTCACCGTACGCAGACCCGGGCATCGGGCACACGATGGCATCGACGTACACGTCGCCGTTCAGGACGCCGATCGGCGCGCTACCGGCACCACCGGTGCCCGTTCGCCCGCCGCTGGTGCCGCCCGAGGCGCCGGTGTTCGCAGCGACCGTCGACACCGGTGCGCCGTCGATTCCTGCCGACACGTCGGCCGCTGCGCTCGCGTCGGCACCCATGGCGTCGGGATCGGCGTCGGGATCGGCGGCTGCAGCGGCGGCTGCAGCGGCGGCTGCCTGGGCGGCTGCAGCGGCGGCTGCCTGGGCGGCGAGCACGCCAGGATTCGGCTGGGCCCTGGCTGCGGCCTCCGCATTGCGGAGCTGGGCCTCTTCGAGCTTGGACAACGCAGCCGCCTGCTGGGCCGCCAACGCCCGCAGCACCGCTTCGTCGGTGAGGCGCTGTTCCTCGATCTCGCGCAGGCGCTTCACCTCTGCGTTCGCCTGGTCCTGGAGCTCCACGAAGAGCGCCTGCTGGTCCTCGACCTGATTGCGGCGCTCCTCCAGCTCACGCTGCTTCGCCTTCAGCTCCTTCTGGGCGAGGTCGAATTCGTCCAACGTGCTCGATCCGGCGTCGGTGACGACGTTGGAGAACACGTCGGCCTGCACCTGATCCTTCGGTGCCTGGAGCCCTGTGAGCAACGGGATCCCCTTCGATCCGCTGGTCGCGAAGCGAGCGACCGCCACCGCCTCGACGTCGCGACGGAGCCGGTCGACTCGATCCTGGAGTCGGATCGCCTCGTTCTCCAGCGCTGTCGCCTCGTCCTGCAACACCTCGAGATCGGACTGTGCCTGCAGGAACGCCTCCGCAGCAGCATTCGCCCGATCGCGCGCCGCCTGGATCTCGCGAGCAGCCTGCTGTGCGGCATCATCGGACATCTGAGCCGTCGCCGGCGCATCGAACCCCATCGGTACGACGCCGAGTGCGAGCAGTGCAGCAAGGCAGGCGGTGACGACGCGCACGGCACGGCCGACCGACCGGTGCAGCGGCGCGGCCCGGCGCGGTGTCGCAGGCGTCATCGCCGCTCGGAGGTGCATACGGTGCCGGAGGATACTGGACATGTCGGTTCCCGACCGGGCAGCAGCCCGACGGGGTGGACGACGTCGAGAACGTCGACGCCGACACTTCGTTGTCGGCTCGCGAGGACCTGGACTTGAACGACTCGTGCGGTGCTCCGCCGATCACCGCAGTGGTCGTGCGTCAGTCGACGGGCCGACCGCGGTCGGCCAGCAACGCCGAGAGCTCGACGGCACCCCGCTCGACGTGATCGTCGAGCACCCGCTGCAGCACCGCTCCCGTCCAGAGGTTGCCGCCGTAGACGAGGGTCATCGTCAACCGCACGTGCTCACCTGCGTCCGGCACGATGGCGCACCGGAGCACCCACGGCGAGTGCCGACGCCCGTCGAGCTCGTCGCGCTCGAACACGACGGCGGACGTCGGTTCGTGCACCGTTCGGACCATGCGAAGTCGCTTCGAACGGGCGAACGGGCCGACCTGGGCCTGCAGCTCGACTTCCCACGCCGGCTGATCATCGTCGGTCGGCGGGGCGATCGCGACATCGTGGACGAGTTGCATCCACTGCGGGTACCGGTCCAGGTCGTCGACCAACGCGAAGACGGCGTCCGCCGAGGCCGCGAGCACGATCGATCGTTCGATCTCCATCGTTCAGCGCGGCTCGATCATCCGTCGGGACGGTCGGCAGTCCGGAACGCACGCGACAACAGCGGGCTCCGTGCGCTCAGCAACCCGTCCAGGTCGTCCGCCTCGTCGAACTCCGGCGTCCACGGCCCCGACTCCTCGACGTGATCGTCCTCGGGCGATCGCTCCGGGGGCTCGACGAACGGCATCGCCAGTTCGGCCGTGTCGTCGAGTTCGAGCTGTTCGCCGACGACCGTCGGGCGCGGCACGCGGCCTCGTCGGACGCGGGTGGACGGAACCGGCGCCGGCGGACGAAAGAGATGGAGGTCGGGGTCGCGAAGGTCATCGAGTGTCCAGCCGCGCGGCACGACCATCGAGTCGGCGTGCCGCCGACACAGCACCCCGACGTCGCCTTCGACGCCCTCGGGATACCTGTCGAGCCAGAACACCAGGTCCTCGGCCCGCATCCCGTATGCGACCGACGCTGGATCGGAACATCCGGGCCGTTCGCAGAGGCGTTCCATCGGGCACGACACTAGTCGTGCCGGTGGAGGGCACAGGGGGACGACCGCGAACGAAAATGACCGTCGCGCCCCCGTCGATGCGTCATGATGTGCCTCACCATCCGTACTACACCTCCGAGGACCTCATGATCCGCCTTCTCCTCCGCATCGTCATCTCGCTGCTCGGTAATGCACTCGGGCTCTGGGTCGCGTCGCTGATCCTCGACGACATGAGCCTGAGTGCCTCGGGATTCGTGATCGCCGTGGTGATCTTCACCGTCCTCACCGCCGTGCTGCAGCCGCTGATCACGAAGATGGCCGTGCAGAACGCTCCGGCGTTGCAGGGCAGCAGCGCACTCGTCACGACGTTCCTGTCGCTGGTGATCACCACGCTGCTGACCGACGGCCTCTCGATCGACGGGGTGAGCACGTGGATCTTCGCCACCGTCATCGTCTGGTTCTTCACGATGATCGCGGCGTGGATCCTGCCGATCTTCCTGCTGAAGGAAGCACGCGAGAACAACAAGTGATCAGCGTTCCCAGAGGGCGTAGCGGCCCCGGGGATCGCGCCAGATCAGCGTCGCCCCCGCATCGCTGAGTGCGCGTTCGTCGCCGGCGGTGCCGATGCGGGCGAACACGAACGGCGAGGTACCGACGACCGCGTCGTCGACCACGGTGAACTCCGTGTCGGGGAGGTGGAACTGGTACTGCATCATCCGATTGGTCGAGTTGCTGGTGGCGGGAAGCGCAAAGTCGACACCGACCCCGTCGACGAGATCCCGGACGTCTTCGACCGCGCTGAGATCACCCGAGTCGTCCCGCGTGCGGTCGACGATCGTGGCCGTACGCGACCACCCCACGCCGACGAGGAGACCGACGGTTGCGAGCGCGATCGGAGCGAGGCGCCGTCGACACGCACCGATCGAGACCGCGGCGAGCGCAAGGGTGACCAGCGATGCCCACACACTGATCCGAACGACGTCGATCGACGTGCCGGAGGTGGCGAATGGTTGCAGTCCCAGAATCATCGGCTCGACGCCGTTGCTCTCCGACAGCTCGTCGCTGCGGAGGGTCCACAGCAACAGCCCCGTACCGATCGTCGCCGTTGCCGCCGCCGCTGACACGACGGCGAGCCGCCGCAGCGGGATCGCTCCGACCAGAGCCGCCAGCCCGACCACCAGCACGGGCGTGATGATCGAGTCGTTGTATCGGCCGTAGACGAGCTGATCGCTTCGCCACCGGTCGGACATGAACACACTCGACAACGCCACGAACATCGTCACGGTCAGCACCACGAGCACCGCATCGCTGCGGCGCGGTTCCGGTGTCGGGTTCCGATCGATGATCGAGCGAACGAGGACGACGGCTCCGTAGACCACGACGCCCAGCGAGGCGACCAGGAGGTACCAGGTCTGGCCGAGCAGTGCCACGAGCACGGCGGACCGGTTCTGGAGTTGCTCGATCACCCCCTCGGACGAGTTCCGTGTCGACGGCTCGTTCCACAGCCGGTCGACCACGTAGCTCGTGTACGCCGACACGAGATACACACCGCCGACGGTGACGGCACCGATCACGACGGCGTCCAGCACCCGGAGGCGCCGGCGCACGGCTGCCCACAGCACCACGCCGAGTGTGATCAGCGCGAGCAGCACCATGCGGCTGTGTGCTCCGAACGCCGCCGCCGCGAGCACACCGGCGACCACGCCCGGTCCGAGCGCCGGCGATTCCTGGAACCGCAGCAGGCTCAGCAGCGAAGCCAGGTACAGCGGTGCGACCAGCGACTCCGAGAACGCGAAGTCGGTCGTGAAGATCACCGCCGGAGACAGTGCGACGACAACCGCACAGCCGGTGCACCATGTGGCACTCATCGGGGTGAGGCGACGCGCCACGAACACGAGCAGGGCCGCTGCGACCCCGCCGAGCACCGCGTTGAGCACCAGCGCAGCGCGGAAGACGCCGACCGGATCGTCGGTGAACCAGTACACCGGCGCGAGCAGCGTGCCGAATCCCGGACGCCACACGCTGTGGTTGTGCATGTTCCATCGCGTTCCACCGCCGATGAACCGGGCGATCGCGAGCTGTGCAGGCTCGTCGGGCCACAGCGAGTACTCGTTGCGTCCACGCGAGGTCCACAACCGGGCCAGCGTGACGATCGCGGCGGCCGCACCCGCACCGATCACCCAACTCCGGCGGTCACTCATCGTGCGGATTCCTATCAGCCGCAGGCCCTCCGGAGGGGCTCCGCTCCGATCGACGACCCGCCGGCACGGGTCGTCGTCGACCCGCGACCCGATCACGTCACGGTCGGTGAGTGGTGGGACCGGTTCTGGCCGACGGTCAGGAACCTGCGAGCGATCAGCGGCGATCGCGTGCCGCTTGGTTGCGCTTGTTCGATGCCTTCGTCGAGGCCCGCTTCTTCTCGCTCGCCGGGGTTCGGGTCGCGCTCTTGCCCGACGCGGGACTTCCTGCGCTCTTCTTCGCTCTTGGCGTGGCCGTCGGTACCGGAGCTCGGCGTGCTCGGGCGAGACGCTCGGCCTTCAGTTCCTCGGCTGCAGCTACGGCGACCTGGGCGAGCGGACCACCGGGACGAGTGCGGGTGAACCTGTTATCGTGTATCGTCGAATGACGATCGGGGAGGTCCGACATGGCGAGTGAAGTCACCACCGGTTCACCACCCCAGGATGCGGTCGTCGCTCGGCTGTCGTTGCTCGATCGGTTCCTGCCGGTGTGGATCGGGTTGGCGATGGTCACCGGGATCGTGCTGGGCAAGGCGTTCACCGGCCTCGACGACACCCTCGACGCCGTCAAGATCGACACGGTGTCGCTGCCGATCGCGATCGGCTTGCTGGCGATGATGTACCCGGTGCTCGCCAAGGTGAAGTACCGCTCGATCGGCAGCGTCGTCGACCGGCGATCACTGGTGATGTCACTGGTGCTGAACTGGCTGATCGGGCCGTTGCTGATGTTCACGCTCGCCTGGCTGCTGCTCCCCGACCTGCCCGAGTACCGCACCGGACTGATCATCGTCGGCCTGGCGCGCTGCATCGCGATGGTGCTCATCTGGAACGACCTCGCCTGCGGGAGCCGGGAGCTGGCCGCGGTACTGGTGGCGATCAACTCGCTGTTCCAGATCATCGCCTACTCGCTCCTCGGCTACTTCTACCTCGAGCTCCTGCCGAGCTGGCTGGGGCTGGACTCCGACGGCATCGACATCACCGTCTGGGCGATCACGAAGTCGGTGCTCATCTTCCTCGGCATCCCACTGCTCGCCGGGTTCCTCACCCGAACCATCCTCGAACCGCGCAAGGGCACCGAATGGTACGAGGGAACGTTTCTTCCACGGATCGGCCCGATCGCGCTGTACGGGTTGCTGTTCACGATCGTCATCCTGTTCGCCCTCCAGGGCGACGCGATCACCGAGAATCCCTGGGACGTCGCCCGCATCGCCATCCCCCTCGTGGTGTACTTCGCGATCATGTGGACCGGTTCGTTCGCCGCCGGCCTCAAGATGGGCTTCCCGTACGACCGCAACGCCTCGATCGCGTTCACCGCTGCCGGCAACAACTTCGAGCTCGCGATCGCGGTGGCGATCGGCGTGTTCGGTGTGTCGTCCGGACAAGCCCTCGCCGGCGTCGTCGGGCCGCTCATCGAAGTCCCCGTGCTCGTCGGCCTGGTCTACGTGTCGCTGTGGGCCCATCGCCGCTTCTACCCCACCGATCTCTCCGATGCCACACCCGTCACGCAAGGAGCACGGCCATGACCGCCACGTCGACCACCACCCCGGCGAACCGGTCCGCGTCGAGAGAGGAATGCTGCGTGCCGGCTCCGGTCGACACGCTCGTCCCGCCACCCGACGACGAGACCCTCGCCACGATGGCCAAGGCGGTCGCCCATCCGGCCAGGTTGGCGATCCTGCAGTTGCTCACGCACCGCGAGACCTGCGCCACCGGCGACGTCGTCGCCGAACTCCCCCTTGCCCAGTCGACCGTGTCGGAACATCTCCGGATCCTGCGTGAAGCCGGGCTGATCCAAGGCGAGATCGAAGGGCCACGAACCCGCTACTGCGTCGACACCACCGGCCTCGCCATCCTCAAGGCCGGCATCAACGCACTCTGACGGACGGCCCGCTCCGGCGTCAGCGCGTCGGCGCGTCCAGGAGTGACGGCTCGTAGTCCGGTGGGATCTCCAGGTCGAGCAGCTGCAGGATCGTCGCCGCGACGTTGGCGAGGCCCGCGGTGGGCAGATCGTCGCGAAGGTGAACGGGAGACCCGGCGTAGTCGTGCACGGCGAACATGACCGGGTTGAGCGAGTGGGCCGTCCGCAACCGCGGCGCGCCGTCGTCGCTCATCAGCGGCTTGCCCTCGCTGTCGCGCTCGACCTTGTCGTCGGCGTTGCCGTGATCCGCAGTGACGAGCAGACACCCCGACGCGGCTGCGACGGCGTCCGCGATTCGACCGATGGCCAGGTCGACGCTCTCGACCGCAATGCGAGTAGCAGGGATGTCGGCGGTGTGACCGACCATGTCGCCGCCGGCGAAGTTCATCCTGATGAAGCCGAACTCGCCGGAGTGCACCGCCTCGATCGCGGCATCGGCGGTCTCGGCCGATTTCATCCAGGGCCGCTCGTTGAACGGCACGAGGTCAGACGTGATCTCGACGTAGGTCTCCAGTCGGTCATCGAACTTGCTCGACCGGTTGCCGTTCCAGAAGTAGGTGATGTGACCGAACTTCTGCGTCTCCGCGCCCGCCCACTGGCTGATCCCGGCCGATGCGATGATCTCGCTGACCGTGGTGTCGACCGACTCCGGGCCGACCAGGTACGACGCCGGGGTGTTCGTGTCACCGTCGTACAGCGCCATCCCCGCGAAGTAGACGTCGGGCACGCGCTCCCGGTCGAACTCGTCGAACTCGGGTCCCGCCTCGAACGCCTGGGACAACTCGATGGCGCGGTCGCCCCGGAAGTTGAAGACGACCACGGCATCGCCGTCGACGATCGAGCCGACCGGCTGCTGCGACTCGTCCACCACGGTGAACGCAGGGAGCAGCTGATCGCTGCGCACACCCGTCGACCGACCCCACTCGAGGCCCGACAGCAGATCCGGCACCGGGTGAGCCGTGCCGAGGACGTGGGCTCGCCAACCCGCCTCGACGATGCGCCAATCGGCTCCGTAGCGGTCCATGGTCGTGACCATCCGGCCCCCACCGGACGCGAACCGGATGTCGACGCCGGGGTGTTCGGCGAACTCGTCCTCCGTCCGAGCGATGTAGCGCTCGGCGGACGGATCAGGGACATCGCGCCCGTCGAAGAGCGCGGATTCTGATCGTCGAGATCTGGTCCTCGGCTGCTTGCCGCAAGATCTCGAAGAGGTGGCTGATGTTGGAGTGAACGTTGCCGTCCGACAACAGACCGATCAGGTGGAGCGTCCCGCCACCATCAGCGCAGCGGTCGACGATCTGTTGCCACGCGTCCGACTTCCAGATCGAACCGGACGCGATGGCGTTGTCGATGCGCTTTGCACCTTGATCGAAGATGCGTCCCGCACCGAGGATGTTGTGACCGACTTCCGAGTTGCCCATGTCTGCGTCCGACGGGAGCCCCACGGCGGTTCCATGTGCCTTGAGTGTTCGGCAGGACTCGGACGCCAACTGGTCGAGATTCGGTGTGTTCGCGAGTGCGACCGCATCGAAGGCGTCACCCTGCCCCACGCCGATGCCGTCCATCACGACCAGCACGAGTGGACGGTCACGTCCCAACTGACTTGCGGAGCTCATGCTGTTCTCGTTTCCTCGCAGATGTGAGACCGCCAGGTGACCGGCGGTCGGCTGGGCAGGACAGCCAGTCTACGGGCACGGCGGCGGGCCGATTGCCGGTCCGCAAGTCAGCCGCAGCAGCCGGCCGAGGAGCCGGTGCTGCTGGACACGACGGCGTTGACGAGCTGTTCGGTGTCGCCGTGCTTGACGTACCACTCCCAGCGGTTGCCGTCGGGGGCATGGACCCAGGTCTCGGTCTTCTCGGCGTAGCAGCAGATGGTGTCGTCGACGCCGGTGGTCTCGAGTCCGGAGTCCGCGAGGCGGGTCTCGGCGGCCACGACTTCGGCGGCGGTCTCGGTCTCGACGCCGAGATGGTTGATCGAGCCGGCCGGGCCGGCGCCCTCGAACAGCACGAGCTTCAACGGCGGGTTCTCGATCGCGAAATTCGCGTAGCCGGGCCTGATCTTGGCCGGTTCGGTACCGAACATCTTGCCGTAGAACTCGATCGCCTGATCGAGGTCATCGACGTTGAGGGCGAGTTGCAGACGCATGGGTGGACTCCCGTGGTGATGGTTGGGTCGATCGGCGGACCGAGCAACACTTTGACAGCGATCAATACGTTAGCGTATCGCATCGAGAACTGTCAATATGTAGTTCGTGGATTCCCCGAGCGTCACACCCGAGCCGTGCTGTACGCCGTTGCTGCGGTCGGCACTCGACGAGGAGCAGGCATCGGAACTGGCCGAGGCCCTCAGAGCGCTCGCCGACCCGGTGCGTTTGCGGCTGGTGTCGATCATCGGGACGGCCGAGTCGGGTGAGGTATGCGCGTGCGATCTGCCGGCGCTGGTCGATCGCACACAACCGACGGTCAGCCATCACCTGTCGTTGCTGGTACGGGCGGGGGTGCTCGAACGCGAGCAGCGCGGCAAGTGGGCATGGTTCCGCCTCCGTCCGGAACGACTGGCCGCCGTGGGTGACGCGTTGGTGAACACGGGGTGAACTCCTTCAGCCTCCATTGATTCAATACTGGCTGAACGTCTAGTCTCGCGGCAATGGAGCAGGCGAACACTGCCGCCTCGGTGGCCCGACGTGCCGCCGTCCACGCCGCGCTGGGTGAAACGGTCCGCCTGGCGATCGTTGACGACCTCGCCGTCAGCGACCGGTCGCCGACGGAGCTCGCCGCTCGATTCTCGATCCCGACGAATCTGCTCGCCCATCACCTCGACGTCCTCGAAGATGTGGGGCTGATCGAACGGTTCGTCTCGGCTGGTGACCGCCGCCGCCGCTATGTCCGCCTCGTGCGAGCACCGCTCACCCGCCTCGGCGTCGCCACCCCACTGCCCGCTGGTCAGGTGGTCTTCGTGTGCAGCCACAACTCGGCGCGTTCGCAGCTGGCAGCAGCATTGTGGACATCCCGGACCGGCACCCCGGCGACGTCCGGGGGCACCCATCCTGCCGATCGTGTCCATCCCGGAGCGGTCGCCGCAGCGTCCCGCGCCGGGTTGGACCTGAGCCGCGCCGAGCCTCGCGTGTTCGAGCTCGCCGGACCTGCCGAGCTCGTCGTCACGGTGTGCGACCAGGCACACGAGGAACTCGATCCCGAACCGGGTTGGTGGCACTGGTCGCTCCCCGATCCGGTCGAGGACGGCCGCGCTGCGGCCTTCGACGCAGTGATCACCGAACTCGACGACCGCATCCGCGCCGTCGCGAGCTGAGAAGAAGGAACCACCGATGACCGACGATCAGACCGGACATGGGCGCAACGGCCGGGCAGCGATGAGTACGCGGGTCGGCATCAACGGATTCGGCCGCATCGGTCGGCTGGTCGTGCGAGCACTACGCGAGCAGGGCGATCTCGAACTCGTGCACGTCAACGAGCCGTTCGCCGACGCCGCGACGGCGGCGCACCTGTTGGAGTTCGACACCGTCCACGGACGGTATGGCGGATCCGTTTCGGTGAGCGACGGTCAACTCGAGATCGACGGCGCGGCGGTCGGCTACTCGTCGATCGCATCGCCGGGCGAGGTGCCGTGGGCGGCCGCCGACGTCGACATCGTGCTGGAGTGCTCCGGCAAGTTCCGCACCGCCGAGCTGCTCGCGCCGTACTTCGATCGGGGGGTGCGCAAGGTGATCGTCGCCGCACCGGTCGAGGACGACGGCGTGCTGAACGTCGTGATGGGCTGCAACGACCATCTCTACGACACGTCCTTTCATCACGTGGTGACGGCGGCGTCGTGCACGACGAACTGCCTCGCCCCGGTGGTCAAGGTGCTCCACGAGCAGATCGGGATCGAGCGCGGCGTGATCACCACGATCCACGACGCCACGAACACCCAGGTCGTGGTCGACGCACCCCACAAGGACCTCCGACGGGCGCGCTCGGCCCTGAACTCGTTGATCCCGACCTCGACCGGCTCTGCGACGGCGATCACGATGATCTACCCGGAACTCACCGGCAAGCTGAATGGCGTCGCCGTGCGGGTTCCGTTGCTGAACGCGTCGCTGTCCGACGCCGTGTTCTCGATGACCCGCGACGTCACCGTCGCGGAGATCAACGCGCTCCTGCGCGACGCCGCCGACGGTGAGCTGCAGGGAATCCTCGGGTTCGAGGACCGGCCGTTGGTGTCGGCCGACTACACCAACGACACCCGATCCGGCATCGTCGACGGCCCGTCGACGATGGTCGTCGACGACCGCATGGTCAAGGTGCTGATCTGGTACGACAACGAGTACGGCTACGCGTTCCGCATGGCCGACCTGGCCGCCATGATCGCGGACGGGATCGCCGAGAGCATCGAGCCGTGACGGTGGATCCGGGTTCGACGTGAAGCTGCGCAACTACGCCCTGGTGACCGCCGGCTATTGGACGTTCACGCTCACCGACGGTGCGCTGCGCATGCTGGTACTGCTCTACTTCAACGAGCTGGGCTACTCCCCCGTCGCGATCGCCTTCCTGTTCCTGCTCTACGAGTTCATGGGGATCCTCACCAACTTGATCGGTGGTTGGGTCGGCGCCCGTACCGGGCTCAACCGCACGCTGCTCGTCGGACTCGGTCTGCAGGTGGTCGCCCTCGTCGGCCTCACGTTCCAGGACCCGAGCTGGGTCGAGTGGGTTTCGGTCGTGTTCGTGATGGGGCTCCAGGCCCTGTCCGGGGTGGCCAAGGACCTCACGAAGATGAGTTCGAAGAGCGCGGTCAAGTTCATCGCCGGCGAGGGGAGGGCTGTTCCGGCTCGTGGCGATCCTCACCGGTTCCAAGAACGCGCTCAAGGGCCTCGGCTTCTTCCTCGGTGCCGTGCTGCTGTCGTCGATCGGCTACGACGCTGCGCTGTGGTCGATGGCCATCATGATCACGGTGGTGCTCGTCGCCGTCGGCGTGCTCCTGGACGAGGACATCGGTCGGGCGAAGGTGAAACCCCCGCTCGGTTCGATCCTGTCGAAGTCGACGGCGATCAACCGGTTGTCGGCCGCCCGGTTCTTCCTGTTCGGGTCGCGCGACATCTGGTTCGTCGTCGCGCTGCCGATCTTCTTCGCCGATGAGCTGGGCTGGCCGTCCGGTCAGATCGGTGCATTCCTCGCCACGTGGTTGATCGGGTACGGCATCGTGCAATCCTTCGCACCACGCCTGTTGCGCCGCTCGATCGCCAGCGTCGACGCCGAGATCGGCGCCGCGCGGACCTGGGCGTTCGTGCTGGGCATCGTGTCGGTGTCGATGGCGGTCAGCGTGGCACTCGATGTCGCCGTCACCCTCGTGGTCGTCGGAGGGTTGATCGTGTTCGGCGTGGTGTTCGCGATCAACTCGTCACTGCACTCGTACCTGGTCCTGGCCTACTCCCGCGGCGACGACGTGTCGCTCGATGTCGGCTTCTACTACTCCGCCAATGCGGCCGGACGCCTGGTCGGCACCCTGCTGTCCGGCGTGCTCTATCTCTGGGGCGGCCTCGACGCCGCGCTCTGGGGATCCGCTGCGTTCGTGGTGATCACGTGGCTGCTCACGCTGCGACTGCCGCCGCTCACCTCCAGCGATCAGAGCGATCCGGTCACGTCGTTCGCACGCTGAGCCCGGCTGCTTCGTCGATTCTCGGCGTCGACCTCGTCACGCAGCGCGGCGCTGATCGATTCGCCGGCCTCCAGTCGGTCGCGGAGCCGTTGGCAGCGCTCCCCAGCGAGTTCGGCGAACACCGCCAGACGTTCGACGAGGTCGTCACGATCCCGTTCGGGTGCCGATCGGTCGGCGAGGCGATCCCGGACGGTGAGCAGGTCGAGCATCTCCTCGATCGACAGGTCGAGTGGTTTCATGTGCTTCACCGTCCGGAGCCGCTCGATGTCGGCGTTGGTGTACAGCCGGAACCCGCCGGACGATCTGCCACTGGGCGGGACGAGGCCCGTCTCTTCGTAGTAGCGGATGGTGCGCAACGACAATCCGACTGCGTCGGCCACTTCACCGATCTGGCGCATTCGGCTCGATCCGCTCGGGGCGGACATCAGTGTCCGGCTCCGAGGTTGCCGCTGAGCTCGTGCCACTTGGCGCTCGGTTCGTTCATGCCGGTGATCTCCACGTGCTTGCCCTTGTTGTGGTACTTGAGCACGATCGCGTCGAGCGCGGCAACGGTGGACGAGTCGTAGATCTGGGCCTCCGAGAGATCGATGATCACGTTCTGCGGGTCGTGTGCGTAGTCGAACTGGTAGACGAGATCGTTGCTCGATGCGAAGAACAACACGCCCCGGACTGCGTAGACACGGGTGTTCTCGTCGGGATGGGCCACGTCGACGACCTGGGTGAAGTGGGAGACGCGACGGGCGAAGAAGACCATCGCAACGACCACGCCGAGGATCACGCCGTAGGCGAGGTTGTGGGTCGTGACGGTGACGATCACGGTGGTGAGCATGATCGTGGTCGCGCTGAGGGGCATCTGGCGCAGCGTTCGGGGATGGATGCTGTGCCAGTCCATCGTGCCGACCGACACCATGATCATCACCGCGACCAGAGCTGCCATCGGGATACGGGCAACGACTCCGCCGAGACCGACCACCAGGACCAGCAGGAACACCCCGGCGCAGAACGTGGAGATCCGGGTGCGGGCCCCGGAGGTCTTCACGTTGATCATCGTCTGGCCGATCATGGCGCAGCCGCCCATGCCGCCGAAGAAGCCCGCAACGATGTTGGCAACGCCCTGCCCCCAGCCCTCGCGGGTCTTGTCGGAGTGGGTGTCGGTGATGTCGTCGACCAGTTTCGAGGTCATCAACGACTCCAGCAGCACGACGAGCGCGATCGCGAACGAGTAGGGCGCGATGATCTGACAGTGTGTCGAGCTTGTACGGTACGTCGGGGATGAACCACGACGGGAGCCTGCTCGGCAGTTCACCCTGGTCGCCGACCGTCGGGAACTGTCGAGCCCCATCCCGACCGTGATGACGGTCAACAGCACGATCACCACCAGCGGCGCGGGGACGACTCGCGGGAACTTCGGCATGAAGACCATGATGCCCAGGCCGACCGCGACCAGCGCGTAGACCATCCATCGCTGGAACGCCGATCAGGCCCGGCAGCTGCGCGGGTGAAGATCACGATCGCCAGCGCGTTCACCGAAGCCGACCATCACGCTGCGCGAGTAGGAACTGCATCAGCTTGGCGGCACCGGCGAGGCTCAGCACGATCTGCAGCACACCGGCGAGCAGCACGGCGGCGATCAGGTAGTCGAGACCGTATTCCTTCGCCACCGGGGCCATCAGCCAGCGCGATCGCGCCCGTGGCTGCGGAGATCATCGCGCCAGGCGTCCACCGACGATGGAGATTGTCACCGCCATCGTGAACGATGCGAACAAACCCACTCGCGGGTCGACCCCGGCGATGATCGAGAACGAGATCGCCTCGGGGATCAGCGCCAGCGCGACGGCGATGCCGGCGAGGATCTCGATGCGCAGCCGCTTCGGAGAGCGAAGCGCACTCTCACGCTGGAGTCTTCGAATTGCGAGCGGATCGTCGAGCGCGAGCGCAGACGGATTGACAGACATGAGGCTCCAGGAGGTGGGAAACGAGGGTTGGGGTCGACCTGCGAAGGCACAGGACCCGGCAACGTGTGACGATCGCACACGGCGACGTGGCAACCCTACCCCGACGTCACAGCAGAGTTGCTCCGACGGATGATCGGTCGACGCCGACCGGGCGGCGGACCTGGTGGGCGATGGGAGTCTCGATCTCCCGACCTCCACGGTGTGAAAGCGAATCAGCCACTTTGACGCCTTTGGGGCCGACATCGGAAAGTGGTCCTGAACTGGTCTTTTACGTCCGCTTAGTGTCGTCTCGTATCGCCTCGTGATGAAGCGTCTGTGCACCTGGTGTGCACCTGGCGAGTAGAATTCACCCATGGCATCGGTCGTCGACAAGCAGTTGAGCGACGGCTCGAAGGCCTACCTGTGCGATTCCGCACCGCTGACGGCAAGCAACGTTCGAAGCAGTTCAAGCGCCGCCGCGACGCCCTCGCGTTCGCCAACGTGACCGAGGTCGACCGCCAGCACGGGACCCTCGTCGATCCACGACTCGGTCGCATCACCGTCGGTGAGTGGTGGGACCAGTGGTGGCCGACGGTCACGAATCTGCGCCCGAGCACGAAGGCCAGAGACGAGCAGTTCTTTCGAACGCACGCCCGCCCCGTGTTCGGATCGACCCCGCTCGGCAAGCTCGACCGAACCGCACTTCGCTCCTGGGTGGCCGACCTCGGGTCGCCCGAGGGCAGCAACCTCGCACCCGCCACCATCCACCGCGTGGTGCAACTCATGAACAAGTGCGTGAACGCCGCCTTCGAGGACCGCCTGATTGCCCACAACCCCGTCGCCAAGCTCCCGCTCCCGCGAATCGAGCGTCGCGAGATGCGATTCCTCGACACCGACGACATCTGGAAGCTCGCCGACGAGATCGACGAGGCGTACCGATCCTTCGTGTTGCTCGGAGCATTCGGCGGCCTGCGACTCGGCGAGATGCTCGGCCTGCGATGGAAGCGCGCCGATCTTCTCCGACGACGAGGTCGACATCGCCGAGACGCCGAACATCGGCGGCTACATCACCCTCAAGACCACCGAAGACGAAAGCCGCCGTCCGAACGGCGTGCCACTCCCCTCGTTCGTGTGCGACGAGTTGTCCCGCCGTGCCGTTCCGCCGGTCGATCCCGAGGGCCTGGTCTTCGAGTCGCCGGAGGGTTTCCCGGTGCGGGCGACGCTCTTCCGCCGACGCGGTGGGCGCCCTGCGGTTGCGCGCCGCCGGCCTCGAACTCATTCCGGCATCCACGATCTCCGACTCACCGCGGTCTCGCTCTGGGTCTGCCGAGGGAGCCAACCCCAAGCATGTCGCCGCATGGCGGGAGCCACACCCTCGGTCTCTGTCGTGTTGGATCGATACGGCCACCTCTACCCCCAACAGGACGACGAACTGATGCAGCGACTTGCGTCTCGCGCCGGCGTACCGCACGTTGGGCTCGGCGGATGACCTCCGCGTCGGTCGATCGGTGATGAACGAGATCGACGATGAGCCGTGACCCGTGGTTGAAACAGCTCCGCATCGCTGGCGCTGACACCCGATCTGTCGAGGAGGTTCTGGCAGGCGATGTTCCCGCCGACGGACTCCAACACGCCGGCAGCGCACTTCTGCGCGTTGAGCGCTCAGACGTTCTCGTCGCGATCGCTCATCGGCTGATCGAGGCATTGGGCCAACGCAACTGGATCGGCGACCCTGAGCTGATCGTGGAGCTCGAGCACTACGTCGACCGCACCGCGTCGGATCTGACGACGTTGCCCGTCGCCCTCGACGAACTGGGCGAGGCACTCGACCAGTCCGGCGGAAGCGAGTCCCCCATCGACCTGACCGACGGAACGTTGTGGCCGGCGCAACTGTTCGATGTCGATCAGGGCCCTGCCGACTTCGACCCAGAGTCGGATCGGTGGCTGCTCGTGGTCGGCCTCGGATCAGGCCCTGCATACGACGCGATGCAGCGATTCGTCGCGACGATCGAGCAACCGGATCTCGCATTGCGTCTCAGCGATGCGCTTGCGGGGTCTGGTGCATTCCGCCGGTTCCAGACCGAACTCAGCCGGCACGAGGACGAGTACACGCGCTGGCACCGGTTCCGTGAGGACGCTCGCCTGGGCCGAGCACGCTCCTGGCTTGCCGAACAGGGCTACCGCTCCGGTCGCCAGATGTAACGAACGGGGTCGGCCGGCCGGACTCGGTCAAGCGGCCTTCAGCCCGTTTCGACTGTGGGGTGCGAGTATGTCGCGGTGCCTCGATCTGCGGTCACCTGCGTCGTCTGCCACTACTTGCGAGTGGAGGGCTCGTTCAGCGATGCGGGCGACATCTTCATCTGCGGCGAATGCCAGGCCAACGCCAAGAAGCTCTTCGAGATCCAGGACAGCATCTGGGCCGAGATCGTCGACACAGACGAGTCCGCCGAGCGCACCAAGCAGTCCCCGGATCCCCTGACCGAGCGTCTACCAGTCGAGCTCCGTGTCGAGGTCGAGTTGAACGAGCTC
>CALOFW010000004.1:0-2587 GCA_942492715.1 Ilumatobacteraceae bacterium
GTGTCGAATATCCCGGAGATCGAGAATTTCAGCCACCTCATATTTTTCCCGCTCTTCCTTCGCAGGACGAAGCCTGACAACATCAGGAAAATGACCTAACCTGCCATGTATTTCAGCAAGCAAGGCCGACCAGAGAGGCGAATATCCCGCAGGCAGGACAACAAGAGAAAACCGCTGCCATTCATCAGGAAGAAGATCGAGATTGTCAACTTTCCGAATCGCAATCTTGAGAAAGTTCTCATCTTCCTTCACTGAACCCATGGGGACATCAATGATTTCAAGTTTTGGCCAGGCCATGAGATGACGTATCTTTTTCTCTTGACCGGGAAGAACCGGATGACCGGAAAAATTCAAAAGGAGAAAACGATCCTTCGAATCCCTTGCTGTCCAGAACATGCGACGCACTTTACGTAGAATGTTGCGGATAAACCGGAATATCCAGGGAATATTTTTCGTGACAAGATATTCCAGAAGCTGCAGTATCGAAACAATACCTCCGGCTATAATACTCACCAGGGTAAGCAGGCTGAGGGAACTGTGATTGTCGATCATTGTAAAAACCGAAAAAAGTTAAAACAATGCATTTTATTCTTGTGAGTTACGACATAGAAAACGACCGTCGCAGAACAAAAATACACAAAATCCTCTCCGATTTCGGAACACCCGTGCAATACAGCGTCTTTGAATGCTTCATCACCGAAGATGATTTTCACGAAATGCGTGAAAAACTCATTCGCCAAATGGACCCCAATCACCCCGAAGACACCATTCGCTACTACTCCCTCTGCAGATCCTGTGTCGAAAAAATCATCATTGACGGCAACAAAAACTTCAACATCGAAGGCCCCTTCATCATCACCTGACCCTCATCCGGCATGAAGTCAGAGCCAAAGAACCAGACAGCAATCCCCTCCTAACACTGAGCACATAACCCATAACACATTCTTCCCCCCTCATTGCTTTCAACTCATCACTCATTGCTCCCTAACCCCTAACACAAAATAACACCTCCCCACTCTCCACGAGTACGATTATATCCAAACTTTTTCGCAGGCTTTTCCTATGTGGAAGAAACCGATGAAGTCGCAATACTCCACGAGTACGATTATATCCAAACAAGGAGTTGCGAAAGGTCTTCAATTCATTGAAAAAAGTCGCAATACTCCACGAGTACGATTATATCCAAACTTGTCAACGAGTCCTTTTACTACCGAAGGTTGTAGAGTCGCAATACTCCACGAGTACGATTATATCCAAACTGTACTTCGCACATGGCTGATTCCGATTACCGGTTTCAACGAAGGTCGCAATACTCCACGAGTACGATTATATCCAAACCGCATGGTATCGATCAACGTTCGACGATTTTGTTCAGGGTCGCAATACTCCACGAGTACGATTATATCCAAACAGGTGAAATGTGTTAGGTAAATAGCTAAACTGACTAAGTCGCAATACTCCACGAGTACGATTATATCCAAACTTGAACGCTGGTTCAGAAAGATGCACGACGGGTTTGAAGTCGCAATACTCCACGAGTACGATTATATCCAAACGGCTGCCGGCATGCACAACATCGAGCCGGCATTCTTGAAGTCGCAATACTCCACGAGTACGATTATATCCAAACACCAAGGTTTTTGACTTTTGAAGAGCTGAGTTCATAGTCGCAATACTCCACGAGTACGATTATATCCAAACCCGGACAAAAAACTTCAGCGTCAACAACACAAGCATCGAGTCGCAATACTCCACGAGTACGATTATATCCAAACCAGCAAAAGGTGAGTTTTACACCGAAACTACGTATCGAGTCGCAATACTCCACGAGTACGATTATATCCAAACCTGGATTGGAAAGAGGGTCGCCGAATTTGAGGCGGCCGAGTCGCAATACTCCACGAGTACGATTATATCCAAACTTGGTCAGCCTTTCGATGCTTCACAAGTCGATCCGTCAAAGTCGCAATACTCCACGAGTACGATTATATCCAAACGAGGGGGTTGAGTTTCGTTGCTCTAGGGATACCTCCTTTGGTCGCAATACTCCACGAGTACGATTATATCCAAACTAGCTGGAAGAGGAATCTTGCCATACTCGCAACTAAGTCGCAATACTCCACGAGTACGATTATATCCAAACGCAGGCGGATGTTCAGGGATCCGGCAACTTGTTCTTCGTCGCAATACTCCACGAGTACGATTATATCCAAACTTATACACGTTTTCGGAGTCGGACAGATATAAATAAAAGTCGCAATACTCCACGAGTACGATTATATCCAAACTCAGAGCTCATAGTGAGGATCTCTGTAGCGGGTCTCAGTCGCAATACTCCACGAGTACGATTATATCCAAACCCTCGTCAAAAAAAGGAGGGAGAAAAAGCTGGAGGATAAGGGTCGCAATACTCCACGAGTACGATTATATCCAAACAACTGGCTCCGACGGCTCTTTCTGCCTTACCGAAAAGTCGCAATACTCCACGAGTACGATTATATCCAAACAAGATCTGTGTCCTATTTTCGACCCCTCCTTCCCTAGTCGCAATACTCCACGAGTACGATTATATCCAAACGTCTCATCG
>CALOFW010000005.1:0-335967 GCA_942492715.1 Ilumatobacteraceae bacterium
GATAGATCCGACTTCTCGGACGATCAGCTGATCGCATCACACCTGGTAGATGTGGTCGGGATGGGGAGATTCGAACTCCCGGCCTCCTGCTCCCAAAGCAGGCGCGCTAACCAAGCTGCGCTACATCCCGGATTGCCGCCCCATGCTAGTGAGCCAGCGGCGAACAACGGCGGGGCCGGTCCGCTAGAGCGCGATCGCTCCGGTCGTCGACGAGGGAGGGGCGGGCCATCGGCGCGTCCCGATCGAGAGATCGGCGTCGGCGAAGGCCGCGGCGAGTTGGTCGACATGCAGAGAGCGTCGTCGGTCGGTGGGCTCGACGTTGGTGACGACCGCGATCACATCAAGGTAGGCGATCCGAAAGCATGCTCCATGCCCGGCGTCGACGCCGGCGAGCGCATGTGCCAGTTCGTGGGCGCTGGTGGCCACCGTCGTCTGAGGGCCAGCAAGCCGGATGACGGTGCTCGCACCGGTCGATGACACCGCGCAGCGCGTCGAGGACGACCGAGCATCGCTCCGTGCCAGGCGCACAGCGGTGACGGGCCCGGGCCACCACGGACCCTCGATGACCGAAGCGAGCCGCGATGCCACCCGCTCGAAACCGATCACCTCCTCGAGATCGGTGCCGTCGAACGCGGCCAGCTCGGCCGCGTACACCGCTGCCCGATCGACATCCATCAGCCGCGACCGATCGCCCGCCGCCCGAGGATGCGTGCACGGCCGACGTCGGCTCGATCGGCGGCGTCGACTCCGGCTCGCCAGCCAGTGGCCTGCGCCGCGCTGGGTGCGCGAGCGGCACGAACCCGGCCGAAGGACTCCTTGGCGAACGCCTCCACTCGCAGCCGCCGCTCGAGCAGCGCCGGTGCCGAGCTGTTCGCGGGGTCGCCAGCGTTCGCCGATGCTTCCGTCTCGAGCCGCGAGTTGGCCAACAGTTCGCCCATCCTGTCGGCGTAGCCGAAGAGGAACGATCGTCGGAAGCGCTGGGTTGCCGCCGCGGTCGATCGCCGCTCCTGCATCATCTGGGCGGCAGCGTGAGCGTGCAGCGACGTGTACATCACCTCGACGACGTCGACGTCGGCTGCATATCCGGCGACGTAGGCGACCGTGCCGGTCGGAGTCGTACCGAACACGACTCGAGCATCGTGAGCGGCGCTCACCGCGAGGAGGAGTGCCAGCCGGGCGCGCACGTAGGCACCTCTTCCCAACGGCAGTTCCCTGACCACGAGTTCCGACTGCGCGGCCGGGTCGGCGAGGCGTTCGGGATCGATCCGGTGCATCGCCACGAGTTCGGCGGCCTTGCGAGCGAATGCATCCGCTTCGTGCGCGTTCGTGGTCGCAGCGGCCTTGTCCATGAGCTTGCGCACCTTCTGCAGCAGGATGTCGTCATCACGCCCTCGGTCGGAGCAGGAGTAGGTTGACATCAGCGGTCACGCCATTTCGAGGTTTGGACGTGGACACACGAGGCGAGCGTAGAACGATGGATCAGACACGACCGATACCAGCCCTCGACCACGAGGGACCAGTCGACGGTCGCACGAGGCGCCGCACCCGCAACCGCACCGCCGTGATCTCAGCGCTGCTCGCGATGATCCGCGAAGGTGACCTTCATCCCGGCGCCGCGGAGATCGCGGAGCGCGCCGGGGTGTCACACCGATCGATCTTCCGCTACTTCGACGATCTCGACGATCTCGTCCGTACCGCAATCGACCAGGCTTTCCAGGACGCGGCGCCGCTCAGCGCCGTGCCCGACGTCGGACACGGGTCGCTGGCGGAGCGCATCGACCGATTCGTCGACACACGGCTCGAGCTGTTCGCGTTCGTCGACGGCACGATGCAACTCGCCAGGATGCGGGCCTACTCGATCCCATCGATCGACGAGGAGATCGCCGTCATCGCCGAGCAGTTCCGCGTGCAGATCGGCGAGCACTTCGCCACTGAGCTCGGAACGGTCGAGCACGCAACCCGCGAGTTGCTCGTCGATGCGGTGCTGGTCCTCACGAGCTACGACTCCTACACGATTCACCTCAGGTTGCTGGGCAGCTCCGTCGAACGGATCCGTGCAGCGTGGACGACCGGGCTCACTGCACTGCTGAAGAACTGACCGACGACCGGCGACGCCGATAGGGTGTCGGCGCTCGCGGACGTAGTTCAACGGCTAGAACCTCAGCCTTCCAAGCTGATGATGCGGGTTCGATTCCCGTCGTCCGCTCCACGCGAAACCCCAGGTCAGGACCCAAATCCTGGCCGGGTGAGCGTAACGCCGATGGGTCCCACGGGCCGTCGTGCCTACACGTGCCTACCGAGTTGGCACCGAGCACGAGGAGCCTCCCATGGCCCGAGCCCGTCCCTTCGGCAACATCCGCAAGCTGCCCAGCGGCCGCTACCAAGCGCGCTACTGGCACCTCGGGAAACAGATCCCGGCCGACACGACCTTCACCAGCAAGACCGACGCGAGACGCTGGCTCGCCACCGTCGAGGCCGACCTGGTGCGCGGCCAGTGGATTAACCCCGACGCCGGCAAGATCCCGATCGGGGAGTACGCGACCCGGTGGGTCGCCGAGCGCCCGGTGCGTCCGCGGACGCGTGAGATCTACGAGGGCCAACTCCGTCACATCGTCGCCGTGTTCGCCGACGTGAACCTGTGCGACGTCCACCCGGTCGCGGTGAGAACGTGGCACGGCCGACTGGCGGCAAGCGGCCTGCACCACAACACGGTGGCGAAGATCTACCGCCTGTTCCGGTCGATCACGACGACCGCCGTCGGAGCTGCGAGTGATGCAGGCGCTCCACGACATCAAGGGCCAGGGTCCAACCCTCGGGCCGCCGAAGACCGAGAGCGCCGTGCGAACCGTACCGGTCGCCGAGTCGATCGCCGTCCGGCTGGCGACTCACATCGAGGAATACGTCGAGGTCGTCGGATGGAGAGCTGACTCACTGCTCCGTCGTGCGTCGTGCGAGGTCGAGTCGCCGGTCGAACTCCACCTCGTACCGGCGACGCACCAGTTCCCGGTGCGGTTCCTGCAGCCGCCTGATCCGCCTCGCCTCGTTGTCGCGCTCCCACTCAGCGAGACGCTCGACGAGCCAGACGATGCCGGCGGGATCGCGCGACCGCATCCTGCCGAGCGCATGCTCGTACTTCCGGCTGAGCATCCACCGGCTCAACACGAGGTCGTCGTACCGCTCCTCGAGATTCACCAGCTCGGTTCGCAGTGCGCGGATGGTCGCCTCGCAGTCCTCGTGGTCCGCGATCGGCTCGGGAGCAACGACGGATGCTGGCGGCTGATTCGTTGAAGCGACTGGCGAGACGACCGGCATCGACGTCTCGCCACACCGCCAGTCGGCGTCGCGGGAGTCCTTCCCTTCTTGCGGCAAGGCCGCTTCCCGCTCGGCTCGCTGCGCGGCGCGAGTCGCCCGCATCCGTTCGGCGTCCGACGCCCACTTCCGCGGTCGTCCGGGCTTCCGCTTCTCCTCCCCCATCTGACGCTCCTTTCGATCGGGAACCAGCCAGATTCGAGTTCCCGATTCCCGGAAACCCTCCCGAATGCGCTCCCGAGTTCCCGGAAAGCCTCCCGACTACCAAACCTGACTCCCAGAAACCCTCCCGACTGCTCACGTGACGCCTGTGGCTCGAGAGCATTGTCGAGTGATCACGCCTGCAAATCGTGCCGGTTGTCGGACGGGTGCGGAGCTGCTGCGCGTCGTCGATACCGAGCGGGTCGCAATCGCACGCTTCGATTGGCTTGCCGGCCAGGGGATACTCGGTGACACCGAGGAGACAGTCTGACTGATAAACTGGACATAGTGTCCAATCGAGTGATCGAGGCCGAGGGCGTGTCCAAACGGTTCGACGAGGTCGACGCGGTCGATCAGGTGTCGTTCGCGGTCGGCGCTGGAGAAGTGTTGGGCCTGCTGGGTCCGAACGGAGCCGGCAAGACGACGTTGGTGAAGTTGTTGACGACCCTGCTCTCGATCGACAGCGGCACGGCGCGTGTGGGCGGATTCGACGTGTCCAGCGAGCCAGGCGTCGTCCGTCGCCTGATCGGTCTGGCCGGTCAGGCAGCGGCGGTCGACGAGAAGCTCACCGCTCGCGAGAACCTGGAGTTGTTCGGCCGGCTCTACCACCTTCCACGCGGTCGCCGCCGTGCCCGGATCGGCGAGTTGATCGACCGGTTCGACCTGCGATCGTTCGCCGACCGGCCGGCGTCGACCTATTCGGGCGGGCAGCGCCGCCGACTCGACATCGTCGTCGCGTTGATCGCCGATCCCCCAGCGTTGTTCCTCGACGAGCCCACGACCGGTCTCGACCCGCGCAGTCGAGCCGAGGTCTGGAAATCGGTCCGGGAACTGGCGGCTGAGGGCACGGCGATCGTGCTGACCACCCAGTACCTGGAGGAGGCCGATCAACTCGCGGACCACATCCTGGTGATCGATCGGGGCAGATCGGTGGCAGCCGGTACCCCCGATCAGCTCAAGTCCCAGATCGGCGGAGACGTCCTCGAGATCCGCGTCGTCGACCCCGGACCCGTCGAAGCCCTCGTGGCCGAGATCGAAGGTGTCGCCGTCGACTGGGACCGCCGTACCGTCGACATCCCGATCACCGCAGGCTCCGAGCAATCGCTCGACCTGCTGGGCGCGCTGCAGGCGGCCGGAACGACGATCGAGGATTTCCAGCTTCGTCGACCGACGCTTGACGAGGTCTTCCTCGCCTTGACCGGCGATGCCTCCACACCAGGCGCGGAAGCAGCGAGATGACCGACGCCCCCATCGTGCCGACTCCGGCCGTCGGCAGACTCGGCACCGCCGTCGCCGACACCGTCACCATGTTGTGGCGTGACCTCATCCGAACGGCCCGCCAGCCCGAGATGCTCGCGTTCGCCGTCGTCATGGGTGTGTTCTTCCTGGTGCTGTTCAACTACGTGTTCGGCGGCGCGATCGGCGCTGGCGCGGAGGTCGACTACCTCCAGTTCCTCGTGCCCGGCGTGTTCGTCATCACCGCGCTCCAGGGTGCGCAACAGACCAGCATGGGCTTCGCTGCCGATCTGGCAGAGGGGGTCACCGACCGATTCCGGTCGCTGCCGATGAGCCAGCCCGCCGTGATCGCTGGACGGACCCTCGCCGATGCCGCCCGCAACGTGATCGGGCTGATCCTGGTCGCGGTCCTCGCTCTGGCGATGGGCTACCGGTTCGACTCGCTGCCGGGAGCGGTCGCTGCCATCACCGTCGCCACCGCGATCGGGTTCGCATTCTCCTGGCTGGGTGCCGCCATCGCAGCCAAGGTTCGCCAGCCCGACATGGTCGGCATGCTCTCGATGTTCTGGCTGTTCCCTCTCATGCTGGCGAGCACCGCGTTCACCCCTGCCGACACCATGCCCGGCTGGCTGCGCCCGTTCGCCGCCCACCAGCCGATCTCGGTTGCGGCCGATGCCGTCCGCGGCCTGTGCGACGGCACCACCGACGGCGCTGAGCTGCTCGCGACCGGCGCCTGGACCGTCGGCCTGCTCGCCGTCTTCGTCCCCCTGTCGATACGGCTCTACACCAGGGACGTGTCGTGACCTCAGCGCGCGAACGCATCATCGACGCCACCCTCACCCTCGTCGGCGAACACGGCATGGCCGGCGTGACCATGGTGGCTGTCGCCCGTGCCGCCGGCGTTGCCCGAGCCACCCTCTACAACCACTACCCCGACGTCCCCAGCATCCTGGCCGACGCCGCCACCACCCACAACGAACACGCCATCGACGGTCTCCGTCAGGCCCTCGCCGTCATCTCCAGCCCACCCCAGGCCATCGAGCAACTCGTCCGCTACATCGCCTCCATCTCCCGCCACGGCCACACCCTCACGACCCACCACACCCTCCCACCCGAACTCCGCGGACAGCTCGCCACCTTCGACACCGAGCTCGAACACCAGATCGAGCAGACCCTGACCGACGGAATCGCCACCGGTGACTTCCGCCCCGGCCTCGACACCGACGTCACGGCCACACTGTTGCGCCACGCGCTGATCGGCGTCTCCGAACTCGTCGCCGCAACCCCAGAACGCACTGCCCTCATCGTCGATGACGCCGCCACCACACTGCTCGCCGCCATCACCGCCGACCAGAAGGATCCACGATGACCTGGAACATCACCGGCAAGCACGTCCTCATCACCGGCGGCACCTCCGGGATCGGACGCTCCACCGCCGCCCAGCTCGCCCGCCTCGGCGCCCACGTCACCATCACCTCACGCCGCCTCGCCACCGCCGAAGCCACCGCCGACGAACTCTCCACCGACACCGGAAACGAGGTCGAACCCGCTGCACTCGACCTGTCATCGCTCGACGCAGTGCGAACCTTCGCCGCGGCCCACACCGATCGCCACGACCGCCTCGACATCCTCGTCAACAACGCCGGCACCATGGCCGGCAATCGCCGCACCACCGTCGACGGCCACGAATGGACCTTCGCCGTCAACCACCTCGGCCCGTTCCTACTCACCAACCTCCTCACCCCGCTCCTCACCGACAGCACCCCGGCCCGGGTGATCACCGTCAGCAGCGAGAACCACCGAGGCGCCAAACACGGACTCAACTTCGACGACCTCCAGATGACCAGCGGCTACTCACCATCGAAGGCGTACGCCGCATCCAAGCTCGCCAACATCTTGTTCACCGTCGAACTCGACCGGCGCCTCGCGCCCCACGGCGTCACCGCACGAGCCCTCCACCCCGGCGTCGTCGCAACCAACTTCGGCAAGGACCCCGACAGCCCCCGCTGGATGGGACTCGCAATGACCCTGCTCAAACCGTTCCTCGCCTCGCCCGACAAAGGCGCAGCCACCAGCGTTCACCTCGCCATCGTGCAGCCTGACGAACTCACCGCCGGCATCTACTGGGCCTCCGGCACACCCAAGCAGCCCAGCGAAGCAGCCCTTGACGAAGACGCCGCCCTCCGACTCTGGGACGCATCCGCCCAACTGGTCGCCTCCACCGATTGAGACACGGTGACGCCGAGGGCGCAGCAACTACCGCAACCAACAAGACCCACCTTCCCGCATGGGCAACCACATGTGTCGAGCACGCGTTCAGATGTTGGGCAGACGAGTTCCAAGCGTCTCGACCGGCCCCTCCGATCGGACGCGAGAAGAACTCGATCGACATCGAAGGCCGCTCAGATCAACACGGTGCACTCCTTCCATCAACCGCGATGGATCGGCACGACGGCGCTCATCTACCTGCGCGGAAGTGTGCGAAGGACTGCCCGTAGCCGATACCGCTCGGGCTCGGGCGCGTCCGCTCCGCCGTGCCGGAGAGCGGGCGGTTCGGGTCAGTCGGTGGTTCGGGTGGCGATGTAGAAGCCGTAGCTGATGTGGGCGGCGAAGCGCTCGTAGAGTTCGATCTCGCGCTGTTCGGCGTCGACGATCTCTCGTGCGGCCGTCGTGTCGTGGTGGCGGTCGAGGAAGGCGCCGAAGCGGGCCTGCATCGGTCGGTAGTACTGGTCGAGCCAGCACGACGATGACAGCGGGAAATAGCCGATCGGCGTGTAGCCGGCCTGTTCGAGGGCGGCGATCTTCGCCGATGCGGTCGCGATCTCGGGGTACTCGTTGGCCCAGTGCTCCTCGAGTTCGGCCGGCCGCCGGTCGGTCAGCCAGGTGATCTCGGACGCAGCGAGCACCCCACCGGGCTTCAGGAAGCGGCGCCACGTTCGGATGCCGTGCTCGAACCCGATGTTGTAGATCGCACCCTCGGCCCAGATCACGTCCAGCGATTCGGGTTCGAAGGCGAGTTCGTCCATCGAGGCGGCGATGGTCGTGATGCGATCGGCGACCCCTCGCCGTTGCGCCTCCTGATCGAGTTGCTCGAGGAACGGCGGGAGGAAATCGACAGCGGTGATCGTTGCGTCGAGGTCGTGTGCGAGTACGAGGGTGGATGCCCCGGTGCCGCAGCCGATGTCCGCGACAGCGAGGTTCGCTCGGCCCGTGAGCCCGGCGAGTTCGATGGCACGGCGCGTGGCCTCGTCACTTCCCGGGCCCTGGCGTTCGCCGCCGATGTGGAGATCCACGAGCAGTTCGAACGGGTCGCTCATCGGGGGTTCGTCTCATCGGTGACGTTGGCTGAATGCATGTTCAGTACGGTAGCTGAACATGCATTCAGCCCAACCGAAGCGCGACGGGCGACGAGCGATCCTCGAAGCGGCCCTCACCCAGCTCGCGAACGGCGGGCGGGCGTCGCTGCGGGTGCACGGCGTTGCCGCGGCCGCTGGTGTCTCACCGCCGCTCGTGCTCCATCACTTCGGCTCGAAGGCCGGCCTCGTCGAAGCGTGCGACCAGCACGTGCTGGCGGTGTTCCGAGACGCGGCCCACATCACCGAAGCCGGTGGCAACGAGGTCAGCGTCCAGGCGCTGGTGGGACTGCCGGACGGAGAGCTCGCCCTGCGCTATGTCGGCCGGTCGCTCGTCGACGGCGGGCCGGTCGGCCGATGGTGGTTCGACACGATCATCGAGCTGCTCACCTCGTCGCACCGCCGCATGGTCGACGCCGGCCTGGCTCGAGACGTCGACGACCCGGAGATGCTGATCGCACTGGCAGCCTCGATGGACATGGGGATGCTCGTCCTCCAGCCGCTCGTCGAAGCCCACCTCGGCGTCGAACTCACGTCACCGGAGACCTTCGAACGGTGGATGCGAGCCTGGTTCGACCTCATGACCAACGGCTACCTGATCACCCCACCCCAGCCGGACGACGCTCGACCGCACCCATAGAGAAATCGGTGTTCGCCGGTCCCACCATCCGCGCCGACACCGACTCAATCAGGCACGGATGCGCTCACTCACCCGCTCGGAAATCTGCGGCCTCAGCCACCCGTGCGCATTTCCGAACACGTGCAGCACCTGTGGTGCATATGTGTAGGTGCGCTCGAGAAGGATCGGTGTTCGGAAACGATGTCGACGACCAGCGCGGCGTGCGGTGGACATGGTCGGCGTTCGACAGGCCCAGCAGGTGACGGTGGCGTCGCGGAGATGAGGGACGTCCTGGGGGAGCCGAACATCGCAGTTGCGCGATGATCGCATTCTTGCGATACTCAGTCTGCGGCCGACGTCGAACTCCACGACGAGATCGTCGAGTGGATGTCGAGCCTCGACGACGCTGACTGGAACCGCACCGTCGTTGCCATCGACCGACTCGCCGGCCTCAGCCAGCGCGAGCTCGCCGAGCGTATGGGCACGACGCAGTCGGTCATCTCACGACTCGAGGAAGGCGGAGGCGGCCGCCCCCGCCTCGACACCCTCGCTCGCGTCGCCACCGCGCTCGATCGGCACTTGGTCGTGTCGTTCCCTGACGAGGTTCCGAAGCGCCTCAAGGACGCCATCCAGGTCGCCTGACGTCCCCCGCAGAAGGTGAGGGGACGTACACCAACTGCAACAGTGGGGGAATGGTCGCCGCGCGTCAGCTCAACCGGGCGACGCTTGCCCGTCAGTCGCTGCTCGAGCGGGCCGACGCGACCGTGCCGGACATGATGCGCCGGATCGTGGCGGTGCAGGCCCAGGATCCGGCTTCGCCGTACGTCGCGCTCCGCAATCGGATCGCCGAGTTCGATCCGGCCGACCTCGACGCAGCGTTCCGCGAGCACACCGTCGTGAAGGCGAGCCTGATGCGGATCACCCTTCACGCCGTGCACGCCGACGACTACACGCCGTTCCACACGGCGATGACACCCGCGCTACGCGCATCACGTCTGCACGACCGCAGGTTCAGCGACACCGGCTGGACGATCGCCGACGTCGACGCGGTCCTCCCCCACCTCGCAGCGATGCTCGCCGAACGCCGGACTCGCCCCGAGATCGAGGCGGCCCTCGCCGACCATCTCGGCGCTGAGCCCCACGCGCGGGTCTGGTGGGCGTTGCGCACGTTCGCCCCCATCTTTCATGCCCCCACCGATGCGAACTGGTCGTTCGGGCGCGAGCCGGCGTACGTCCGCGCCCCCGACGACGACCGACCGAGCGAGATCGAGGCGACCGCCCAGCTCATCCGCCGGTACCTCGCCGGGTTCGGGCCGGCGTCGGCCGCCGACGTCAACCAGTTCTCGATGCTTCCCCGCTCGATCCTGCATCCTGCGTTCGAGTCACTCGAGGGCGAGCTGGTCGGGTTCGCCGGCCCGGACGGCATGACGCTGCTCGACATCGACGGCCGCGAGCTCCCCGACCCCGATGTGCCGGCGCCGCCGCGCCTCATGGCAATGTGGGACAGCACGCTGCTCGCGTACGCGGACCGCAGCAGGATCATCCCCGAGGAGTACCGACGCCTGGTCATCCGCCGGAACGGCGACGTGCTCCCGACGCTGCTCGTCGACGGCTACGTGGCCGGGGTCTGGCGCCTGACCGACGACGGGATCGAGGTCCGACCGTTTCATCCCCTACCGGACGGCACCTGGGACGAACTCGCCGGTGAGGCTGCCGGCCTGGAGGCGATGTTCGCCGAGCGGTCGCGTACGTACGGACGTTTCGGGAACTGCTGGGACGGACTCCCCGACGCCGGCTCGCGCATGCTCTGACGATCGCTGCCACCAACCGAGGCCGGTGTCGGCCACCGGAGACGCTGTCTCCTCTCTGAAGTCGAACAAGAGCACCACGCGAGCGCGGTCATCGCCTCGCTCGACACCTCGGGGGGACGCTCGCGGAATTCACTCACCGCCCGCTTCGGCATCGCACTCAGATCGCCGACGGTATGGCGGGCCGTGGACGAGTAGAAGTGGGCCCGCACATCGCTCGCCGTGCCGGAGTCCGCGACCCGCCCGGGAACAGCTCCGCTCGATCGATTCCGCTCGGGAATGCGCGATGGCCCGGCCGATCGAGTCCGCCGCAGCCCTGACGAGCCGATCGCGCTGTGGCTCGGCGATTGCCGAGCGTTCAGCCAAGGTTGCTGGCGAGGACCTTCGGTCGGAAGTACGTTGGCGTCATGTCTGCCGCCTGCGCCTCGGCTCGACCGCCACGGCCAACACATCGGAGGTGCCGATGACCAGTTCGAATGATCCCGAGTACGTGGCCATCGACGTGACGTCGAAGATGGGCGTTCTCGACGAGGCGACGTGTGTCGAGCTGCTGGAATCGACACCGATCGGCCGCATCGGGTTCTCGACCGATGGCGAGTTGCTCGTGCTCCCCGTCAACTTCAGGTGGTACGAGCACAGTGTCGTGTTCCGGACCCTCGAGGGCCACAAGCTCGCCGCTGCCGCCGAGCAGCAACACGTCTGCTTCGAAGTCGACCACTGGAATGCCGACACGCGAACAGGCTGGAGCGTGGTGGTGCAAGGTGTGGCTCACGAAGTCACGCACTGGGCCGAAGAGGCCCGGCTCGACGATCTCGGGCTGATCCCTTGGGCCCGGGCGGAGTGGCGGCCGATCTGGGTCCGGATCGAGCCCACGATGATCTCTGGTCGCGTCCTTCGCTGAGATCGTGCTCTTCGAGACCGATTCATTCTCGACCCTCGTCCACGACTTCTGCACCGGCGCCGTCAGCAACGACTGAGTCCCAGGGGTGGCCCGCCGCAACGATGCCAGCGGCGAGATGACGACCACCATGAATCCGACCACCACACACTCCAGCGAAGTCGTCGGCCAACTCGCACTGATCGAGACCGACCCGATCCGCCAACGCGTCGAGCACGCCATCGCCGGCTTCCTCGCCGGACACTCCGGCACGACACTCGCGGCGTACCGTCTCGATCTGCGCGGATGGATCACCTGGCTCAACGCTGCCTTCCTCGATCCGTTCGCCGTCGAGCGCGCCCACATCGAGTTGTACGCCCACTGGTGCGAGTCCGAAGGCAAGCCCGCTCCACGATCGGACGACGGCTGTCGCGGACGCGATCACGCGCTTGCGTGTTTGTCGGCGTGTTGACGCTGCTGGCTGGGTCGTCCCGTGTGCGATCGGGGTGCGGCTCGGCTGGGAGGAACGAGCACGATCGGGTGGTCTGCCAGATGCAGCGCCCCCCAGGGCGACACCGGTTCGAGCTGCGTCAGGGAGGCCCGTCTCCGGCTCTGCTCACGGGCACGCCGACCGGGATCAGGTACAGCACCGCCTGTCCGGGCGGAAGTGCGAGCAGGCGCTCGACGGCTGCCGGATCGAAGCCACCGACCGGAACCGCGGCCAGCCCGAGCGCGATCGCCTGCAGCAGGATGTTCTGTGCCGCATGGCCGGCCTCCCGATTCACCAGATCCCCGGCCATGGCGCCGTACTCCTGCTGGGTTCGGGCCGGATCAGCCGCGATCACGACGACGAGCGGTGCGCTGCCGACGAACTCCTGGTCGAACGCAGCGTCGGCCAATGCCTCCAACGTCGTGGTGTCCACACGCTGCTCCACCCGATGGCCGACCGGAAGGTAGTGCATGAGCTCGGCCGCGGTGACCGCGTACAACTCCAACGGGTAGCGAGCCCCTGCCGATGGTGCCGTTCGATGGCCATCGTCGTCCGTGATTCCCTGGCCGGCCCAGAGAAGTTGACCGATTTCGTCCAGCGTCAGCCGGGCGGTGGCGTACTCGCGCACCGATCGTCGTTCCCGGAGTGCCTGCTCCAGGGACAGCGTTCCGTTCAGATCTGGCACTGGGAGTTCGACCACCGTCGGGTAGCGCTGCGTCTGCTGCAGGATCTCGCTCGGGGCCTCCGACGCGCACCCAGCCAACAGCGTCGCCACGATCACGAAGATCCGCAGAGCACTACCCATCCGATCGATCCCGTTCGGACGGTTGGACGTTCTCTCCGACCAGGACGAGCACTCGTCCGATCACGAAGAGAGTGATGGTCGGGATGAGCACGATGAAGCCGACGACCGCGACGACGAGTCGATCCGTGTAGAGGAACAGTGTCGAGTCGGCATCGGCGACGAGGATGACGATGGCGATGATCCCGAGAGCCGTGAGGGCGCCGCCAAGAGCAGAGGTGAACCGACCGATCCGCACGACCTGGCGGCCGAAGGGCGATACGGCCGTGTGCGCTGATCGGTCCGCCCTCCTTCTCGCGATCGCCACGGTCCCCGAGACCACTGCGGTGATGGCGAGCACCGCGGCGATCGCCACGCGTTGGTTGACCGCTCCCGGGCAACGAGTGGTACGCACGAGAGCCGACCGGACGTCGTCGGGTTCATCGAGGTCATGGGCCCACCACTGCTCCCACCCCGATCGGTCGACGATGCTGTCGAACACCGAACCGCAACTTCGGGTGGCGGCAACCTCAGCGTCGGTCACCTCGATCTGGACCAGTACGACGGCCGCGAGAAGGACGATCATCAGCGCCGCGGCGATCGCAGCGACGAGGCGGATCCAGTCAGCGCGGTGTTCGGTCTCCGGATCCGACGAGGTGGTCGACTCCGTCTCCATGTCTCCACGCTGCCCCGAACGGGCCCGGCAGCACAGGGCTCTTCGTCCAGATCTCGGGCGATCTCGAGGTGCTGTGGTCGCCCCAGGTACTGGCACTGAGCGATGCGAGCCCGCCTCGGCACCGCCCGCAGTCGCTCACAGGAACGCGCTTGCACTTCGTGCGTGACGACGAACGCCGACGAGCGGCTCCCGAGGCCGACGACGACCTCCGAGTCGCCGAGGTCATCGTCTTCGGCGGGTTCGGCGTCCAGCGGGCGTTCTTCGTACACCTACGTCCCGAAGTGAACCCCATGGACACGATCGGGATCGCCCGACACGAGGTTGTTTCACAAGAGCACATAAGGTCGGTCACCGGCGGGCATCCATCGGCGATCAGAGCAGTACGGAGACTTCATCATGCACCTGCGTTTCGGCACCTTCATGGCACCGTTCCACCCACCGGAGCACAACCCCACACTGTCCCTCGAGGCCGATCTCGACCTCCTGCAACACATGGACATGCTCGGCTTCGACGAGGCGTGGATCGGTGAACACCACTCCGCCGGCAGCGAGATCATCGCCTCCCCCGAGATCTTCATCGCTGCCGCAGCCGCCCGCACCCGGCGCATCAAGCTCGGCACCGGCGTGGTGTCGCTGCCGTACCACAACCCGCTGTGGACGGCCGAGCGAATCGTGCTCCTCGACCATCTGACGCGCGGTCGCATCATGCTCGGGGTCGGACCCGGCGCACTGCCGACCGACGCCGCGATGCTCGGCCTCGAACCCAGCGAGATGCGCCCGCTGCTCGAGGAGTACATGGCAATCGTGATGCAACTCCTCACCAGCGACGAGCCGGTCAACTACTCCTCCGATCGCCTGACGCTCAACGACGCCCGCCTGCACCTGCGCCCCTTTTCCGATCCCCTGTTCGACATCGCCGTCGCCGCGGTCGCGTCTCCTTCGGGTGCGAAGCTCGCCGGCAAGTACGGCGCCGGTGTGTTGTCGCTCGGTGCGACGGTGGCGATCGGCATGGATGTCCTGGCGCACCACTGGACCATCCAGGAAGACGTCGCCGCACAGCACGGGCAGGTGGCCGACCGCGACAAGTGGCGCCTGGTCGGGCTGATGCACCTGGCCGAGACCGAAGAACAGGCACGCCAGGACGTCGAGTACGGCATCACGCAGTGGTTCCGGTACTTCCAGAACGTCGCAGCGTTCCCACAGATGGCCGTCGAGGGCGGCGACATCGACGAGATGGTCGACTTCGTGAACGGTGGCCTCGGCGTGATCGGCACACCCGACCAGGCCATCGCCCAGATCGAGGAGTTGCTCGAACAGTCCAACGGCGGATTCGGCGCCTACCTGACACTGAGCCACAACTGGGCGAACAACCAGGCGACCAAGAAGAGCTACGAGTTGTTCGCCCGTCACGTGATGCCGCGCTTCCAGGGCAGCGTCGGCAGCCTCGTCAGCGCAGCCGACCGGGCACGACAGGCCCGCCCCGAACTCGCCGAGAAGCAATTGACAGCCGTCGACGAGGCCACGCAGCGATACGAAGCGGAGATGGCCAACGCCTGAGTACGTGTCAGGGACGGGAGCGCTCACCAGCGGGAGCGCTGAGCGCACGGATCGCCAACGCGAAGGCCGCGAGCGTGAGCAGCGCGAGGGAACTCAACAGCGCGTTCCCCGGTGCTCGCCGGTCGACCATCACGACCACGACCAGCCACATCGCCCCGGTGGCGATCAGCACCCAGCCGCATCGACGCAGCCACCGCCACACCACCACCCTGTCGACGACGGCGGAGCTCGGCGTCACCGCCATCAGGGCGATCACCGTGTGGAAGCCGAACAGGCCCGATGCCACCACCAGGACCGCTGGATTCGTGACGTCATCGGTGCCCGCCAGCCACTGCCACACCACCACGGTCTCCAGCACCAACGCCGTGTGGGAGTCCGGGCGAATCGCCGCCGCAACCGCGAGCCCCACGACGAACACGAGCACGAAACCGACCTGGTCGCCACCGACGACCGCTGCCGTGGTGAACGCCCCGGTGGCGGACACCACGGCCAACGCGACGAACGCCCAGCGTTGCGCCGACACCATGGCCAGCTGGTCGAGCCACTGCTGGAGCTGACCGGCGTTCATCGCTGCACCATCCTCGGGCCCGTGGAACGTCGGGCGATGTCGCGGATCACCTGGTCGAGGCTCCCGGGTCCGCGCCACTCGATGACCGGAATCCCGGCGGTGAGGACGAGCCGGACCTCCCGGCGGCGTTCGAGGAGCCGGATCCGCCATGCGAGGGCGGTGTACTCGTCGTCGTCCTCGCTCACGTGAGCGGGCAACGTGTCCACGACGATCACCGTCATGCCCTGGCGGCCGAGCGACACTGCGAGATCGAGCGCGTCGGGCGCGACCAGCGGTGACAGCATCACGGTGATCTGGCCACCGATGACGCCGCGCTGACGTGACGCCGGCGTGCGGTAGCCCGATCGTCCGGGATCGCCCGGCCGCACCTGGGCGAGCGTGTCGAGAATCCGGCGCAGCTGGGCGCGCCCGGATCCCGGCGCCACCGTGTGAGCGATCCGCGTCCCGAACGCTCGCAGCGACACCCGTTCGCCGCGCGGCGCGTAGTGCTCGGCGATCGCCCCGGCAGCTCGAACCGACGCGTCGAGACTCGACGCCAGGCCGTCGATCCCCTCGCTGACACCGAAGTCGTCGGAGGCGTCGATCACGAGGGCGATGTGGGTGTCGAGATCGGCCCGTGTGGCGTTCACCTGCAGCTCGCCGGACCGTGCCGAGCGCGCCCAGTTGATCCGGCGCATCCGATCACCGACCTGGAACGGGCGGATCCCGGAGAACTCGTTGCCCTCGCCGTTGCGGGCCGACCGGTGCAGACCGACCAACCCGTCGCTCGGACGCGCGGAGGCGTTGACATCGAAGACGCCCGGCAGCGGCAGGGTGGTCAGCGGGTGCCGCGCAGTGTGCGTGTGCCAGCGGAACGCCCCCCAGGGCGTCGCCGCCAACACGTCCACCGGCTCGATCGCACGCGTTCCCCAACGAATCGAACGGAGATCGACCGCCAGACGGGCGGTGCCGTCGATGGCTGCGGCCGTCGCGACACCGCTCGACGGGCGGGTTTCGACCCATGCCGAAGGCGTCACAGCCGCCACGGCGACGTCGAGCATCGGTTCGCCCGACACGTCCCCGTGCCAGGTCGTGGCGTCGCCCTCGCGGATCGTCGGATGGGCGAGCCGGTCCTCGAACGTCGGCGCCCCGCCGGGCCGCGTCATCAACGACCAGGCCGTCACGACCGCCATCGGCGACGCGATCACGAGAAGGTCGGGGCGCCGCCAGACGAGCGCGATCGTGGTGAGCACCACGGCACCCACCGACGCCCGCAGGTGAGCGACGGTCGGCCGCCACTCCTCCCTCCCCGACCACAGGCTCGAGCGCCCCGATGTCGTCACGGGCGATCCGCGGCCGGCTCCAGCGGGCCCGGGGTGGCGACCGACGCCACGACCTCGGCGACGACGGTGCGTCCCGACACCTGGCTCATCCACAACTCCGGCTTGACCGTGATGCGGTGAGCGAGGACGGGCACGGCGACCGCCTTGACGTCCTCCGGGGTGACGTAGTCGCGTCCGTCGATGATCGCCCACGCCCGCGACGCCAACAGCAGCCCGAGCGCGCCGCGCGGCGACGACCCCATCAGGACGTGCGCGTGGGATCGTGTCGCCGTCGCCAAGGCGACGCAGTACCGCCCGACGCTCTCGTCGACCGTCACCCGCTCGACGGCGGCCTGCATCGCGAGCAGGGTGGAAGCATCGGCGATCTGGCGCAGCGTCTGGTCCTCGCGTTGACGGTCCATGCGCTTCTGCAGCACGACCCACTCGTCGTCGACCGACGGGTAGCCGAACGAGGTCCGCATCATGAACCGGTCGAGTTGCGCTTCGGGGAGCGGGTAGGTGCCCTCGTACTCGACCGGATTGGCGGTGGCGAGCACGTGGAACGGCGGCTCGAGCACGAACGTCTCACCTTCAACGGTGATCTGGTGCTCCTGCATCGCCTCGAGAAGTGCGGCCTGCGTGCGCGGCGGCGTGCGGTTGATCTCGTCGGCGAGCAGCAGCCCGGTGAACAGCGGGCCGTGGCGGAACACGAACTCGCCGGTGCGCTGGTCGTACACGAACGACCCCGTCAGATCGGCGGGCAGCAGATCGGGCGTGAACTGTGCCCGGGCGAAGTCGAGTCCGAGCGTCTGGGCGAACGACCGGGCGGCGAGCGTCTTGCCCAGACCCGGGAAATCCTCCAGGAGCACGTGTCCGCCAGCGAGGATCGCGGCGAGCACGAGCGTCAGCGCCTCACGCTTGCCGACCACGGCCACCTCGACCTCGTCGAGCACCTCGGCGGCGAGACGTGACACGTCCTCGAGTTGGAGCTGTTCCATGGGACCTCCCGGTCAGAGTCGTTCGATGAGCGTGAGAATGCGGTCGAGTGACCGTGGCTTCAGGAGTACGGCCGCCGCGTCCGGATCGTTCACGAACGCGTCGAGTTCGTGGCCCAGCACTGCCCGCGCTCTCTCCGGATCCTCGCGGCGATCGATCCGGTGGACCGAACGGAGCTGGTCGTCGACGAGGTCGACGAGGCTCAGGCGCAGGTTCTCGAGTGACGCGCCGTCGGCGCGCCCGTAGGCGAGGCCGCTGCGCAGGCGCATCACCCGGCGATCGCGTCGCGCCGCCGGCTCGACCGGCAACGAGGCGACCGCACCGCCCGAACCGACCGCCACCCTGGTGAGATCGACCACGAACCACAGCCCCACGCCGACCAGTGCGCACAGCGCTGCGACCAGGACGATGTTCGGGCCCATGCCGGTCGTGAACATCAGCACCTCGACGACGACGGTGACGCCGGCGATGAGCGCGACGGCCTTCTTCCACGAGGTCATGCCGTCACCACCGCCGACTCGAGTTCGGACCGAAGTCCGGCGTGGACGGCATCGAGTGCCTCGATCGCCGCATGTCGCGACCCCTCCCCCATCGGATGCTCGGAGAACCGTGCCTCGCGGTACAGCGCGGCCAGGGTCGAGATCGCGGCGCCGTCCAATTGATGGGTGGCCAACACGCGCTCAGTGAGCTCCGCCGACGTGTCGGCCGGGGTGCGTTCGACGCCGGCGTCGGTCACGGCCGCTTCCAACCGGAGCCAGCACTCGACGATCGCATTGCGTGGCGCGCCACGACCGAGCGCTGCTCGCTGCGCGTCGGCGTCGGCGGTGATGGTTGCCGCCACGTCGTCGAGCACGTCGAAGTCGGCCCGGGCCCGCCGCCGCCATCGCGGCCACCGCAGCCGAGGGCGGTGGCGCCACAGGAACACCGACGCCACGACGGCGAAGATCGCGAGGCAGAGGTAGAACAGGATCCGGGCGATCACCTCGACCCAGCCGGGCAGCTCGAGCGGCGGACGCGGCTCGAGCTGCCCGAAGTCGGTCTCGAGCGGCGGGAGCGTCGTGACGGGTTCGGCGGATGCCGGTTCCGTGACGAACCGGGGGGCTCGCTGGGCCAAGTCGACCTCGCCCCCCGACGCGACGGCGGCCAGGAGCACCGCCACGATGATTCCGGTCAGCACGGCCGCCGCTGCTCTCCGGTCCACCGGTGCAGGTTACTGCGACCGTCGCAACAGCCCGAGGCGAAGAGGCCGTCGGTCCCTGGCGAACCGCTGATCCTGGAGCAGACAGTGGAGTACATGCCGATCTCCGAGGATCCCGCCACTCGGCGACCGGCCCTGGCGGCGTTCGCCGCGCTCAACGCGGCCGCCGCGTGGGCAGGGGTTGTCGGGCTCACCCTCGGCGGCATCGAGTTCGGCGACACGCTCGACGCTCGTCTCCCGTTCGAGAGTCTCGTGCTCGCCGCAGTCGGCCTCGCGTTGATCGTTGCCGTGCCGATGACATTGCTCGCATGGTGGGCGTGGACCGGGAACCCCCGGACGCTCACCCTCGCCTTCCTCGTCGGCATCGCGGTGATCGGTTGGATCGCGCTCCAAGTGATCGTGCTCCGCGCCGTCTCGCTGTTCCAACCGGTCTACCTGGCCGTCGGGGTCTGGTTCATCGCCGAGTCGGAACGGGTCCACCTACGCCCGACCACTCGGGGTGCGCTGGTTGCGTCAGCCGGAGCGCTCGCCGTGGCGGTCGGCGTCGGGCTCGTCCCCCAGTTCGTCGAGAACCTCCCGTCGGCCGGTGCACTGCTCTGCGCGGTCGGCATCCTGGGTGGGGGTGCCGCCGTGGTGGCGGGGGCACGCATGATGCTCCACGGTCGGCCCGTCGGCACCAGGGTGGCTGGAACCGTCGCCACTCTCCTCGGGGTCGTCGTGGCGACGTGGTTGATCGCCCCTGGCGTTGCGGCGACGAACGTGCCACCCTCGGTGATCACCGCCACGCCCGGCGATCTCGGGGTGGAGTTCGAGTCGGTCACCATGAGCACCGTCGACGGTGTCGAACTCGCCGGCTGGTATCTGACCGGCACCTCCGACGCAGCGATCGTGGTCGCCCACGGGGCGGGCTCGACGCGATCGGACGCGCTGGAGCAGGCGGCGGTCCTCAACCGCAACGGCTTCGGGGTGCTCCTGGTCGATGCCCGTGGGCATGGCGACAGCGACGGCACGGCGATGGACTTCGGCTGGTACGGCGACGCCGATCTCATCGCCGCGATCGACCATCTGGCGGAGCGCACCGACGTCGATCCCGACCGCATCGGCCTGCTCGGACTGTCGATGGGCGGCGAGGAGACGATCGGTGTGGCGGCGGCGGATACTCGAGTTCGCGCCGTCGTGGCCGAGGGGGCGACGGCGCGAACGGCCCAGGACAAGGCGTGGCTGTCGGACGCCTACGGCTGGCGGGGGTGGCTGCAGGAGCAGGTCGAGAAGGTCCAGTTCGGCATCACCGACCTGCTGACCGACGCGTCGCCTCCGACAACGCTCCGATCGGCCGTCGGCGACGCGGTGGGCACACCGTTCCTCCTGATCACCGCCTCGGCCGTCGCCGACGAGGGCGACGCAGCCGAGTACCTCCGCACCGCTGCACCGGAGCGCGTGACCGTGTGGACCGTCGAGGGCGCGTCGCACACCGGTGGACTCGACACCTCGCCCGTCGAGTGGGAGGAGCGAGTCGTCTCGTTCCTGGACGAGCACCTGAGGTCATCGTGATCGGCCGCCGCGGCAGCCGGGCCGAGTATCTCCGACGCGCCGCCACCGAGTCCGGCCGTCCACGTCGCGACGGCGTGCTGACCGAGAACGATCTCGATGCACTTCCCGATCCCGTTGCCCGATACATCCGCCGATCGGGCGCCGTCGGGCAGCGTCGGGTGTCGAACTTCCACGCACGGATCCACGGCCGGATCCGCTCCGCTGCCGACGCCGGCTGGATGCCGTTCACCGGCGAGCAGTTGAACACATACGGTCCAGAACCGAGCCGGCTCTTCTTCATCGTTGCGCGAATGAAGGGCCTGCCGGTCGAGGTGTTCCACTCCTTCGTCGGCGCTGACGCCACGATGCGCGGCAAGGCCCTGTCGATCGTGACGGTGGTCGACCAGCACGGTCCGGAGCTCGCACGGACGGAGACCGTGACGATCCTGAACGACGCCTGTGTCATGGCGCCGGGTGCGCTCGCCGACCCGGCATTCACGTGGGAATCGATCGACGACCGGGCCGCGCGGGTCGTGTTCACCCGGCTCGGCGAGACCGTGGCGGCCACGTTGTACTTCGACGGCGCCGACCAGCTGATCGACTTCGTCTCCGACGACCGGCGACGCGACCGGATCCTGCAACGGTGGTCGACCCCGCTCGGGCGGTATCGACGCTTCGGCGACCGGTGGCTGATGTCCTACGGCGAGGGCCGATGGCACGCCCCTGCCCCGGAGGGCGAGTTCGCCTACGTCGAGATCGAGCTCGACGAGATCACCTACGACGTCGGCCCCGTGAGATTCCGGCGTTGACCGACGAGACGGGCGACGCCGGACGTGCCTACGCTCACCCTCGGATGTCCGCGCTCGCCAACTCACCTCTTCGAATCGGACTGGCGTCGATCGCGGCCATCGCCGCAGCCACCACCTTGGTCCTGGCGATCGGGAACGGCGAGCGAGGGAGCCCCGAGCCCACCGGGCCAGCCCCCGTGGAGATCGATGCCGTGACCGACCCGGTCGGGGTGCGGATCGGCACGTCGGGCCCGGGCCCGGTCATCGACACGAACGAGCTCGCACCGTTGATCGCCGTCCACGTCGAGGCGCGCGACGAGCTGCGCGCATGCATCGACGACGCCCGGCGGGCGGCGGCCAGCGATCCTGGCCCGGCCCCCTGCTGAGATTCAGCCGACGGCGATGAGATCGACGACGAAGACGAGGGTCTCGTTCGGGGCGATCACCCCGCCGGCGCCGGCTGCGCCGTAGCCCATGTGAGGCGGGATGGTGAGGCGGCGCCGACCGCCGACCTTCATCCCCTGCACACCGTCGTCCCAGCCCTGGATCACCTGACGGCGGCCGAGCCCGAACTGGAACGGCTCCATGCGGTCCCACGATGCGTCGAACTGTTCGCCCGTCGACCACGACACGCCGACGTAGTGGACCGTGACGTTCTGGCCGGCGGTGGCCTCGTCGCCGTCGCCGATCGTCTCGTCGTCGATGACGAGTTCGGTGGGCGGGGTTCCTTCGGGGATCGTGACCTCTGGCTTGCGCATGGGCAACGACGCTACCCGGCCCGACCCGCGGCGGAACCCGATCAGTGACGATCGAACACCAACGAGATCGCGTCGGGATCGTGGGCGTGGAGACCGACGTCGACGACATAGCGCCCCGGTTCGGTCACCCATGCGCCGTCGAACCGCAGATCGATCGCCGACCAGTCGAGCAGGAGGTCGATCGGATCGCTGGTTCCAGCGCCGAGCCGACGGCGTGCGAATCCCACCAGGCGGCGATGCGGTCGCTCGTGCACGCTTGCGTCGAGGCCAGCGAAGGCGAACACCACCACCGTCGTATCGGACGGGCTCGCATTGGTCACCGTCACCCGGATCGAGCCGGCGTCGATCGGCTCGGCGCGCTCGATGTGAGCACGCCCGTACCCGAGGCCCCACCCGAAGGGGAAGTGTGCAGGGCGACCGTCGCGGTCGAGCTTCCACTGGCCGTGGAACAGGTCGTAGCGGGCCACGGTGGCGTTGCGATCGAAGCCGACGAGATCGTCGGGATCGAGCGGGATGGCGAACGGGAGACGACCACCGGGCTCCGCCCGCCCGGTGACGATCTCGGCGAGCGCGTCGCCGCCCTCCACGCCCGCATACCAGGTCACGAGCGTGGCGGACACCGAGTCGACCCAGGGCGTCACGACCGCGGATCCGGTGACCACCACGACGACGACCCGGCGATGACGTGCCGTAGCGGCGGCGATCATGGATTCGTCGGCGGCGGACAGCCGGAGCGATGCCCGGTCACCGCCTGGCGCCATCGCCCCGCTGTCATCGTTCGGGACGGACCCGCCCGTGTCGGGCCGGACCCGCCCGGTCGGCCCGGGGCGCTCGTGGGGCGCGTCGGTGCCGAGCGTCGGGTGGTCCATCGGCGGGAACAACTCGACGACGAGCGGCGCCGTTCCGGTGTTGTCGATGTACTCGCCTTCGTCGTCCTTGGTGTAGCCGACGACGACCACCACCACGTCGGCACCGTCGACGATGTCGAGGTCGGACTCGTGGTGGTCGACCATCTCGTTGCCGAACACACGTCGGAGACCATCGAGTGGGGTGACGACGTCGGATGCCTTCACGTCGCTGGAGCCGCCGTCGCCGAGATTGCGCATGGCGGCGAGGCGGCCCAGCACCGCCACGCGACCGGTGCGGGCCGGATCGATCGGCAGGAGGCCATCGTTGCGCAGCATCACCGTGGATGCCACCGCCGCCTCACGCGCCAGCGCCCGATGCTCAGGGGTGCCGACGACCGACAGCGGGGGCTGCGACTCGTACACGTGGGGGAAACGCAGGAGGGTCGCCAGGATTCGTTCGACGGCCGCGTCGACCGTGGCGAGGTCGAGGCGACCCGACTCCACCGCGTCCGGCAGTCGCATCGCTCGCTGCTGCCGGAACGGCATCTCGATGTCGAGGCCGGCCTCGACCGACCTGACCGCATCGCGAAGGCCGAAGATGAAGTCGGAGATGACGAAGCCGTCCCAGCCCCACTCGTCGCGCAGGATCTCGGTCAGGAGGGTCGCGTTCTCACCGCACCACTCGCCGTTGACCGAGTTGTACGCGCTCATCACCGAGGCGACGCCCTCCGCCGCGACCCGACGGAAGTGCGGCAGGTACACCTCGTGCAACGGTCGCTCCTCGACCTCGACGTCGACGCTGAAGCGCGCGTTCTCCATCGAGTTGAGTGCGAAGTGCTTCATGCACGCCATCACGTGGCGCTGCAGTCCTCGGGTGAGCGCCGCCGCCATCATGCCCACGTGGTGCGGGTCCTCGCCGTAGGTCTCCTGGGCCCGGCCCCAGGCGGGGTGACGGAGCAGGTTCATGCACACCGCGCCGGTGTGGGTGGCGCCGCTGGCGCGCAGCTCGGCGCCGATCGCCTCGCCGATGCGTTCTTCCAGCTCGGGGTCGAACGTTGCGCCGCGGGCCATGCTGACCGGGAACGCCGTCGCGTCACCGATCACACACCCGCGTGGCCCATCGGCGAAGTCGATTCCGGGAATCCCGAGTCGAGGCACCTTCGCCGCCGGCCACGGGTGTTGGTAGTACCCACCCGACGTCATGTCGAACAGCCCGGGCCACAGCGGGGTGTCGCCGTCGAGGCAACCCAGCTTCTCCTCGAGCGTCATGTGGGCGACGAGCTCACGGGCGGCATCGTGATGATCGGCTCCCGACCGGACTGCGGCCACGGCATCGGCGAACGCGGACATGCGTCGACGATGACACAACCGGTCGGCTCCCGTGCGCACCGGAGCGCCTGACAGACTGCGGCCATGCCCGGCGCCTTCCTCCACCCGTTCGCCAAGCCGACCCGTGAGCGGTTCATCACGATCGCGCGCGGCGAGGGATCGCTCCTGTGGGACACCGACGGCAACGAACTGGTCGACGCGATGGCGAGCCTCTGGTACTGCCAGGTCGGGCACGGCCGCACCGAGATCGCCGACGCCGTCTCGCGCCAGATCGGCACGATCGAGGCGTATTCGTGCTTCGACCCGTTCACCAACGCACCGGCTGACGCGTTGGCCGAGCGGATCGTCGAGTTGACGCCGATCCCGGATGCCCGGGTGTTCTTCGCCGGATCCGGTTCCGAGGCGGTCGACTCGGCGATGAAGCTCGCACGGCTCGCCCAGGTGCAGGCGGGCCATCCCGAGCGACGCCTGATCATCTCGCGGGTGCGGGGCTACCACGGCACCAACTACGGCGGCACGAGCGCCCAGGGCCTGCCGCTCAACAAGCAGGGGTACGGCGAGCTGCTCGCCGACGTGGTGCAGGTTCCGAGCGACGACATCGAAGCCCTCTCGGTGCTCATGGCGCAGCGATCCGACGAACTCTGCGCGGTGATCACCGAGCCGGTGCAGGGCGCAGCCGGGGTGTTCCCGCCCGTCGACGGATACCTCGCCGAGGCCCGGCGCCTGTGCGACCAACACGATGCGCTGCTGATCTTCGACGAGGTGATCACCGGATTCGGCCGGATGGGCACCTGGTTCGCCGCCGACCACTACGGGGTCACGCCGGACATGACCACGTTCGCGAAGGGGGTCACCTCGGGCTACCAGCCGCTCGGCGGTGTGATCGTCGGCCGCGCCGTTCGGGACGCACTCGAGGCCGACGCCGACTTCATCCTCCGTCACGGCTACACGTACTCGGGTCACCCGACGGCCTGCGCCGGCGCGCTCGCCAACCTGGAGATCATCGAACGCGAAGGGCTCCTCGGCGAAGCGGTCCGGCTCGGCACCCGCCTGGGGGCAGGACTGCGGGCGCTCGAAGCCGACGGCGCGGTCGATCACGTCCGCGGCGACGTCGCCATCTTCGGCGTGCAACTCCACGACCACCACAACGCGATGCACGTTCGCGACCGCATGCTGGAGCTCGGCGTGATCACCAGGGCGATCGGCACCGAGACCGTCACGTTCTGCCCGCCGTTCGTGACCACCGACGCACAGGTCGACCGCATCGTCGACGCCCTCGCCACCGCCCTCGCCGACCAGCCCGGCGGGTGACGCGTCAGGCCCCCGACGTCTACGTCAGCGGCACTCCACCGATCGGCACTTGTCGCCGACACTGACGAGCAGCCCCGATTCTGCGTCAGCAACAGCGCCCGATTCTCCGATCGGTGCCGACGCTGACAGGACGGTAGGGAACGTCCGCACCAGCGGGGGCGGCGCCGACGTGAGATCATGGCGCGGTGACCGACACCGCCGCCGCACCCGTGTACAACCCGTTCGACCCGGCATTCCGGGCGAACCCGTACCCGTTCTACGACGTGTTGCGCGAGCAGGCCCCGGCGTACGACACGGGGTACGGCCTGATCGTGCTGACCCGGTACAGCGACGTCGGCCACGTGTTGCGCAGCAACGACTTCAGCCGCGACATCGACGCGAACGGCACCCCGAGCGACGATCCCGTCGCACAGCGGCGGCGCCTCCGACGCTCCCAGGGATCGAAGTCGATCCTCAACCTCGACCCACCCGACCACACCCGACTCCGCCGACTGGTCTCGAAGGCGTTCACGCCGACCGCGATCAACGCCCTGCGGGGGCGCATCGAGGAGCAGGTCGACGACGTGCTCGATCGTGCAGCAGAGCGTGGCTCGATGGAGTTGGTCGACGAACTCGCCTTCCCGGTGCCGTTCCAGGTGATCTCGGATCTGCTCGACATCCCGCAGGACCGATCGGTGGAGATGCGGGAGTGGGGCCAGCTCCTCACCGCGGCGTTGGAACCCACGACGACCCTCGAGACGCTCGACGCGGCCGAGGGGGCACTCGCCCAGATGGGCCCCTACCTCGCCGGCGTGGTCGAGGACCGCCGCCGGAATCTCGGCGACGACGTGCTCTCGGCGTTGATCGTCGCCGAAGAGGAGGGCGATCGCCTCACCACCGAGGAGCTGTTGTCGTTCGTGGTGCTGCTGTACGTCGCCGGACACGAGACGACCGTCAACCTGATCGGCAACGGCATGCTCGCCCTGCTCCGCAACCCCACCGAACTCGACCGCTGGCGACGTGATCCAGCGCTCGACGCGAACGCCGTCGACGAGCTCCTGCGTTACGACGGCCCGGTCCAGCACACCGTCAGGATCCCGATGGTCCCGATGTCGTTCGGCGAGGGCGAGCAGCGCGTCGACGTCGAGCCCGGCACGTCGGTGCTCACGGTGCTCGGCGCCGCCAACCACGATCCCGCGGTCTTCGACGACCCCCACACGCTGCGCCTCGACCGGCCCAACGCCAACCGCCATCTCGCGTTCGCAGCAGGCATCCACTACTGCCTCGGTGCCTCGCTCGCCCGCCTCGAAGCGACGGTGGCCCTCGGGCGGCTCATCCGGCGGTTCGAACGGATCGACCTGCTCTCCGAGCCGACGTTCCGCGACCGACTGACGATCCGCGGTGTCGATCGGATGGAGCTGTCGGTCTCCTGACGCAATGAGCCGGCCGAACATCGTCCTCTTCATGCCCGATCAGCTCCGAGCGGATGCGCTCGGGTGCTTCGGGAGTCCCGTCGCGTCGACACCGAACATCGACGCACTTGCCGCCCGCGGCGTGCGTTTCGACGACGCCTGGGCCCAACATCCCGTGTGCGGACCGAGCAGGGTGTCGCTGCTGACCGGTTGGTATCCGCACGTCGCCGGCCACCGGACGCTCGACAACCTGATCGACGACCACGAGCCCAACCTGTTCAAGATCCTCCGGGAAGCCGGTTACTACGTGGCGATCGCCGGCGATCGCGGCGACGTGTTCGCGCCCGGCGTGACCGAGTCGAGCTCCGACTTCTGTGGCTTTCTCGAACCTCCCGTCGATGCGATGACGAGATACACCTCGCCGTACCCGACCGACCACCGGCTGCACCGTGCGATGTATTTCGGCGAATCGGGCGACAGCGACACGCTCGACTTCGACGAAGCGACGATCCGAACCGCCGAACGCTGGCTGCGCGAAGGCGCGCCGACCGATCAGCCGTGGGTGCTGTGGGTGCCGCTGATCTTCCCGCACCCACCGTTCACGGTCGAGGAGCCATGGTTCTCGATGCACGACCGCTCGGCGATGCCCGACCCGATCGCGGCCGCCGACGCCGTGGGCAAGCCTGGATTCATGGACGCATACCGGGACATCTACGGCTGGGGTGACCTGTCGATCGACGACTTCCACGAGATCGCCGCGACGTATCACGGCATGGTGAGCCGGGTCGACGCGCAGCTGGCCAGAGTGCTCGATGCCGTCGACGACATCGGTGCAACCGACGACACCGTGATCGGCTTCTTCGCTGACCACGGTGAATACCTGGGCGACTTCGGACTCGTCGAGAAGTGGCCATCGGCGATGGACCCCTGCATCCTGCGCAACCCCCTCATCCTCGCCGGCGCAGGACTCCCGGCCGGCGTCGTCGTCGACCGTCCGGTGGAGCTCGTCGACCTGTTGCCGACCGTCTGTGAGCTCGGCGAGGCGGAGGTGAAGCACACCCACTTCGGGCGCAGTCTGCTGCCCGTGATGAACGACCCGACGGTCGCCCACCGGGAGTTCGCCTGTTCCGAGGGCGGATTCCGCGTCACCGACCAACCTCGGTTCGAACGCGCGAAGGGGATCTACGAGCCCAAGAGCCGGCTGCAACGCGAACGGCCGGAACTCGTCGGGACCGCCATCGCGCTGCGGACTCCGACGCACACCTACGTCCATCGACGCTACGAATCCGACGAGTTCTACGACCGCCTCGCCGATCCGAACGAGATGATCAACCTGATCGGACGACCCGAAGACCTCGCACTCCAGGCCGACCTCCGTGACGAACTGCTCGGATGGATCGCCGACACTTCCGACGTGATCCCCTGGGAACCCAACCCCCGACGGCCGGCGATCGTGCACGGCTTCCGCGGCGACGATCCGGTCCGTCCCACCGACTGATCGGCGCGGTCGCGTCGGTCAGGGGCTCAGCAGGCGGATGAGGCTGCTGGTGTCCCACCGGTCGCCGCCCATCGCGACCACCTGTTTGTAGAACTGGTCGACCAGCGCCGTCACCGGCAGGCGGGCGCCGCTGCGGTCGGCCTCGTCGAGCACGATCCCGAGGTCCTTGCGCATCCATTCGACGGCGAAGCCGAAGTCGAACTCGTCCGCCGCCATCGTTCGTGCGCGATTGTCCATCTGCCAGCTCTGGGCAGCACCCTTGCCGATCACGTCGACGACCTGATCGACGTCGAGGCCGGCGAGCCTCGCGAAATTGACGCCCTCGGCGAGGCCCTGGAGCAGACCTGCGATGCAGATCTGGTTGACCATCTTGGTGAGCTGTCCCGAGCCGGCCGGGCCGAGCTGGACGCAGGACTTGGCGTAGGCGCCGATCACGGCAGCAGCCCGATCGAAGACCTCGCCGTCGTCGCATCCGCACATCACCGTCAGTTGGCCGTTCTCGGCGCCGGCCTGCCCGCCGGAGACCGGGGCGTCGACGAAGCCGATGCCTCGCTCGGCGCACGCTGCCGACAGCTCGCGGGCGAGTTCCGCCGACGCGGTCGTGTGGTCGACGAGCACGGTCCCGGGCGCCATCGAATCGAGCGCACCGTTGGGCCCGAGGACGACCTCGCGGACGTCGTCGTCGTTGCCGACGCAGAGCGCAACGAACTCGGCACCGTCGGAGGCTTCTGCGGGCGTGGGTGCAGCCTGGTTGCCGTTGAGCGCAACCCAGGCGAGCGCCTTCGCCGCCGTGCGGTTGTAGACCACCACCTCGTGCCCCGCCTTGGCGAGGTGACGGGCCATCGGGGCGCCCATGACGCCCATTCCGAGAAACGCGATCCTGCTCATCGTCGCCGAGTCTGGCACGCCCCATCCCCACCGACGCGCGACACTGCCGACGTGACTTCAACACCACCGGCGCCCTGGAGCGTGTTGACCTGGAACCTGCACGGCTCGGCACGGCCCGACATCGAGGCCGCCACTCGATCGATCCGCGCGCAGGCGCCCGACATCGTGGTGCTCCAGGAGGTCCGCAAGCATCAGGCCGAGGCCATCGGCCGAGCGCTGACGATGCGCTATGCCTGGGCGCTCAAGCATGCGCCCTACACGCGTGCGATGTGGTGGCGGTCGGAGGGAATGGCGATCCTGACGCCGCACCTGCTCGACGCCGTGGGACACACGGAGATCTCCGACGACCAACCGATGCGGAGCTGGCGGCGGCGCATCGCTCAATGGGCGCTCGTCGGTCGCGCCGACCGCAGCATGGCGATGATCTACAACCTGCACCTCTCACCGCACCAGGACGCCGACTCCCGACGCTCCGAGGCGCGGCGAGTGGCGGGGATCGTCGACGAGATCGGTGACGACCCGCCGCCGATCGTCGCCGGCGACTTCAACGACGCCGACGACCCGTCGATCATCGAGGCGCTTCCCGGCGTCGAACACGAGCGCCCAGCGGACACGAATCCGTCGGAGTCACCGAACCAGTTGCTCGATCACGTCCTGCTTCCAGCGAACGCAACCGGCGTGTCGGTCACCGTGCCTACGGGCGGGCCGGAGTGGGCGGCGATCTCGGATCACCTTCCCGTGACCGTCCGCTTCACCCTGCCGAGCGTTACATCCGGGGTCAGACCCCAGATGTAACGGTCACTTCTTCTTCTTGGCCTCGGCGGGCGGAGCCTTGAGGACACCCTTGGCCAGGGCGTCGTCGAGGTAGGCCTCGGCCTCCTCGGCCGACACCTTCAGCGCCGGCGAGATCTCCGAGATCAGGTTGACACGGGCACGCTCGTACATCGTGCGCTCGGCCGCCGACAGCGACGCGTCTCGGTTGCGAGCGGCGAGGTTACGGACGACTTCGGCAACCTGGTACACGTCGCCGCTCTTGAGCTTCTCCTGGTGGTTCTTGAAGCGACGGCTCCAGTTGGACGGCACGCGGGGGTCGGGCTTCGCGAGCACTGCCACGAGGTCTTCGAGTTCGTCGGCCGACACGGGCGGCCGTACGCCGACCTCCTCGGTGCTCGAGATCGGCACCTTGAGCGTCATCTCGTTGATGACGGTCTTCAGGATCAGGTAGTCCTGCTTCTCGCCGAAGAACTCCATCTTCTTGGTCCCCATGACGACGCATGCGCCGTGCTGGGGATAGATGACGGTTTCGCCCTTCTTGAACTTCACGCAGAACCTCGCCTGGTCGGGGGTGGGGGCCGCGGGTGCACGCAGCGCCATCCCAGGCTACAGCGCCCCCGGCAGGATTCGAACCTGCGACCGTGTCATGAGAAGGGACTTCTCGATGTCGTGCTGCGCCCTCGGCACGATTCGAACGTGCGCGCTACGGATTAGAAGGCCGTTGCTCTATCCAACTGAGCTACGAGGGCTTTGCCGCAACGCTAGCGGGCGGCCAGTTCGGTGCGCAGGAGGCCGAGGGCGGTGATCACCGAGAACTGGCGCATCTGTTCACGCTGGCCGGGAACGCGGGCGTGACGCACTTCGTCGAAACCGGGGCCGACCAGCCCCATGTAGAGGGTTCCGACCGGTTGGCCGTCCTGCTCGTCGGGACCCGCGACACCGGTGAGCGACAGCCCGATGTCGGCGCCGAGACGTTCCCGCACGCCGTGGGCCATCCGGCGAGCGGCGACCTCGCTCACGACCGGCCCCTCCCCCACGCCGAGCAGGGTCTGCTTCACCTCGGTGGCGTAGCTGACGATCGCCCCACGGAACACGTCGCTCGCGCCGGGGATCGCCGTCAGCCGGGCGCCGACGAGCCCGCCGGTGACCGACTCGGCGGTGGCGAGCGTCAGCCCGCGCTGTCGGCAGAGGTCGAGTACCACCGACTCCATCGTGTCGCCATCGGTGCCGAACACGAGGTCGCCGAGCTCGTCGCGGACGACCCGCTCCCAGCGATCGAGCTGTTCGGTGCACTCACCGAGTGTGGGCGCCTTGTGGGTCAGGCGGACCTTGAGGCCCTCCCAACCGCTCGCGAGGAACGCGAGCGTGGGCGTGTCCGGCCCCTCCAGTTGCTCGATCACGTGGTCGAGGCGCTCGTTCAACCCGCTCTCGCTCTCACCCCACGTGCGCAGCACCCGGCTGGCGATCACCGAGTCGTCACCGCTGCGGCGGCGCAGGTCCGGCAAGATCGCCCGGTGCACCATGTCGTACATCTCGTGCGGCACGCCGGGCACCGCGTACACGACCTTGTCGACGCCGTTCACCGTGACGGGGCAGATCAGCCCCGGAGCGGTGCCGCGGGTCTGCGGGATGATCGTCGCGCCCACCGGCACCTGGGCCTGACGCAGGTTGTTCTCCGCCATTCGTCGTCCCCGGGCGGCGAACATCTCCCGGATCACGTCGGCGACGGCATCGTCGGTGACCAGATCGACGCCCATCACCGCAGCGATCGCATCACGCGTGAGGTCGTCGTGGGTGGGGCCGAGACCGCCGCACATGATCACCGCATCGGCGGACTCGAGGAGACGCCGCAGTTGGGTCTCGATCCGCCCGACGTTGTCACCGACCTTCACCTGGACGAGCGAGTCGATGCCGTTCGCCGCCAGCTCCCCGCCGATCCACGCCGAGTTGGAATCGATGATCTGGCCGAGCAGCAGCTCGGTGCCGACGGCGAGGACGTCGCAGCGAAGGGTCATTCAGCGGTCGCCGATCGCCCGACCGGATCGGAGGCGGTCGACGGGACGACCGCTTCGAGTCGCCGGGCCCGGAGCAGGTACTGGGCTCCGCTCACCAGCGCCAGCGCCACCGCGAGCCACAGGAAGCCGTTCCACAGCCAGGTGGCATCGACCGCCGTCAGCGGCAGGAGCGCGAACGCCACCGCCAGCTGCTGACACACGGTCTTGTACTTCGCCAGCCTGATCGCCGGAACGCTGATGCCCTTGCCGCCCACCAGCACGCGGTACACGCTGATGATCACCTCACGAGCCGTGATGATCACCACCGGCACCACCCAGAACACGCCCGTGCTCACGAGGGTGAACATCGCGCCGAGGATCAGGACCTTGTCGGCGAGGGGGTCGAGGAAGGCTCCCGCGGACGTCGTGCCCTGGCGCCGCGCGAGATAGCCGTCGAGGAAGTCGGTGGAGCTGAACACGATCCACATCGCGAAGGCGATCCACGATCCGAACTCGTCGTTCGGGATCACCCAGAACATCAGCGGCGACAGCAGCAGGCGCCCGACGGTGATCGCGTTCGCCCAGGTGGCGAGCTTGTCGGGCTCGACCATCAGATCGTCTCCAACGCCTCGGCGCTCACACCAGCCGCCACGAGATCGGGACCGAGCGCATCGACGATGTCGACGTCGACGATCGCTCCGGGTGCCAGACCCTGGGCGAGATGGATGACCCCGTCGATCTCGGGCGCCTCACGATGGCTCCGTCCCACACCGGGCGTGTCGACGAGCACGCTGACGGTCTGCCCGATCAGCGCATCGCGACGAGTGGCGGTGATGTCGTCCTGCAGCTCGCGCAGCTCCGCGAGCCGCTCCCCCATCAGGCTCGGGTCGACGGCACCGTCGAGGTCGGCGGCGTAGGTGCCGTCCTCGCGGCTGTAGGAGAAGAACCCGCACCAGTCGAGCTGGGCCTCCTCGACGAAGTGGAGGAGCTGGTCGTGGTCGTCCTCGGTCTCGCCGGGGTAGCCGACGATGAAATTGCTCCGGAATGCCGCCTCCGGCTCGCGCTCGCGGATGTCGGCGATCCGATCGAGGAACCGTTGGCCGTCGCCCCATCGGCGCATCCGACGCAGCAGCGGCTTGCTGACGTGCTGCAACGAGAGGTCGAAGTACGGCACCCCCGAGTCGCAGATCGCGTCGATCAACCCGTCGGTCAGGTCGCTCGGGTACAGGTAGAGCAGCCGCACCCGGTCGACGGCGCCCGCAACGGCGTTCACCAGCGGCACGATCGAGCCGGCGCCGAGTTCGTCGGGGCGGTCCTTGCCGTACGAGGCGAGGTCCTGCGCGACCAGCACGATCTCGCGCGCCTCGAGCTGTTCGACCTCGGTGAGGATCGAGGCCACGTCGCGGCTGCGCTGCGGTCCGCGGAAGCTCGGGATCGCACAGAACCCGCAGGAGCGGTCGCATCCCTCGGCGATCTTCACATAGGCCCACGGCACCGCCGACCTGGGGCGGGGCAGGTTGAGCAGATCGAACTCCGGGAGCGGGGTGGACGACACCGGGATCAGCTTGCGCTCGGGTCCGTTCGGGACCTCGGTGCCGTCGCGCACTTCGGGCGTGACGTTGAAGGCCTGGCCGAACCCGGCGACCTGGTCGACCTCGGGAAGCTCCGCCGCAAGTTCGTCGCCGTAGCGCTCGGCCATGCAACCGGTGACCACCAGGCGCGAGCCGTCGCGACGCTGTTCGTCGAGCGCGAGGATCGTGTCGATCGACTCCCGACGGGCCTCGTCGATGAACGCGCACGTGTTCACCACCACGAGATCGGCAGCTGCGGCGTCGTCGGTCGCCTCCATGCCGTCCGCGAGCAACGCGCCGACCAGTTTGTCGGAATCGACGTCGTTCTTCGGGCAGCCGAGCGTCTCGATGTAGAACCGCTGGGACACGGCTCACCACGCTACCCGAGGGGCCTCCCACCGAGGCCGATCCCGGACTCCGTCCGAAGCGATGAGCAAAACCGCCGCATACGGTCGCCTCGCTCATCGCACACGCCAGCGCACTCACACCGATGAGCCAAACCGCTGCATACGGTCGCTTCGCTCATCGACCCGCGGTCACATGACGGTCGAACGGAACTTCTCCATGAGGTGGTGACCGGCGGTGGTCGGCGGATACCTCGGCGCCTCGCCGTCCGCGACGATGCACTCCACCGTGGGATCCCAGTTCGCGTTGTGGAAGAACGCGATCGAGAGTCGACCGCCCGCCTCGGACGCCGCCACGACGCGGTGCATCGTCGACCGCCACCGATCGTTCGTCCATCGCTGCAGGAGGTCGCCGGGTTGACGATCAACCCGCCGTCGATCTGCACGCCGAGGGCGCAGCGCTGCTGGGCGTCGCCGTCGCGGAACCGATGGAGATCGACGACCGGCACAGCATGCCGGCAGCGTCTGGATCACTGGTGGGCGAGCCGCAGTCCGGGGCGGGGCCAGGGGAACGACACGAGCCGGCCGCTGCTCGACAGGGTGACGTACGCGGTGCGGAGATCGTCGCCACCGAAGCAGATGTTGGTGGTGATCGGGTCGCCGGTCTCGTGGAACTCGACCTCGCTGCCGTCGGGTGAGATGGCCGTGATACCGCCGTTGACCAGCGTCGCGACGCACACCCAGCCCTCCCCGTCGACCGCCAAGGAGTCGAGCAGCTGGTACCCCGGCAGACCGTGGAGCACGGCGGAGAGATCGAGGGGCGCAGGTGCGACCACCTCGCCCGGCGCAGTGATCTTGCGTCGATGCACACGCCCGTTGTGGGTCTCGGCCCAGTAGAGCGTGTCGGTGTCAGGTGACAGCCCGATGCCGTTCGGTGAGTCGGTCGGGAACACCACTTCCTCGATGCCGCTGCCGTCGGCGTGGGCGTAGTAGATCCCGGTCAGGTCGGAGGTGCGCGCCCGGGTGTCGCGGATGCCGTGGTCGGTGAACCAGAACCCGCCGTGGCCGTCCATCACCAGGTCGTTCGGGCCGCGGAGGGGGCGCCCGTCGCACTCGGTGTACAGGTCGGTGACCGTGCCGTCGTGGGGGTCGACCCGCTGGATCCGACCACCGATGTAGCCGTCGCGGTCGAATCCACCCGGGATCAGCATGCCGCCGAGGTCGACCGGTGTGAACGAGCCGCCGTTGTTGCACACGTAGTACGCCCCATCGGGGCCGACGGCGGCACCGTTCGGCCCACCGGGGATCTCCGCGATCGTCTCGGTCGTGCCATCGGGGTGGACCTTCGTGAGACGTGGCCCGAACATCTCGGCGAGCACCACCGAGCCGTCTGGGATAGCGATCGGCCCTTCGGGGAAGCGCAGACCGTCGGCGATCTCGGTCAACTCCGGGGCGAACTCACGAACTGCGGGGGTGGCCATGGCGACATGATGTCACCACGGCACGGACGCGTCAGACCTGGCCGTTCTGCTGGAGGAGCTCGAACTCCTCCACGGTCATCAGCACCGCCCGGGCCTTGGACCCCTCACTCGGCCCGACCACGCCGCGCTGCTCGAGCAGGTCCATGATCCGCCCAGCGCGGGCGAAGCCGACCTTGAGCTTGCGCTGCAGCATCGAGGTGGAACCGAGCTGGCTGCGAACGACGAGCTCCATCGCCTGACGCATCATCGCGGTGTCCTCGTCGTCGTCGCCGGCGGAGAACGCGTTCGCATCGGACGTGACGTCGAGATCGTCGAAGGAGGCCATCTTCCCGGCCGCCGGGGATCCACCGGGAGCACTTCGTGGGGGCACGAGCGCCGGTTGATCGGCCGAACCGCCGCCGCCACCGGAGCCGTCGCCGCCCTCGCCGCCGGACTCGACGTCGTCGGAGTAGATCGGCTCGGGGGACTGCGCCCGCCAGTGGGAGACGACCTCGCGCACTTCCTCCTCGCTGACGAACGACCCCTGGATGCGGTTGGCGACCGAGGAATTGCCGGGCAGCAACAGCATGTCGCCCTTGCCGACGAGTTTCTCGGCGCCGGGCTGATCGAGGATCACCCGCGAGTCGGTGAGGCTCGACACGGCGAACGCCATCCGCGCAGGGATGTTCGCCTTGATCACACCGGTGATCACGTTGACCGAGGGCCGTTGCGTGGCGACGATCAGGTGGATGCCGACCGCTCGGGCCTTCTGGGCGATGCGCGTGATCGACTCCTCGACGTCGCGCGCCGCCACCATCATCAGGTCGTTCAACTCGTCGACCACCACGACGATGTAGGGCATGTGCTCGTACTCGATCTCCGAGCCGAGCGGGGGCTGGATCTGGCCCTTGGCGAACGCCTTGTTGTAGCCGGTGATGTCGCGGTAGCCGAGCTCCGAGAGCACGTCGTAGCGCCGCTCCATCTCCTTGACCGCCCACCCGAGCGCGTTCGCAGCCTTCTTCGGGTTGGTGACCGGTTGGGTGAGCAGGTGCGGCAGGCGGGCGTACTGCCCCATCTCGACCTGCTTGGGATCGATCAGGATCAGCCGCACGTCGTCGGGGGTGGTACGCATCAGCAACGAGGTGATGATGCAGTTGATGCCGCTCGACTTGCCGGCGCCGGTGGCACCTGCGATCAGCATGTGCGGTGTGGTGGCGAGGTCGAGGAAGACCGCTTTGCCGGCGATGTCCTTGCCGACGGCGACCTCCAGGGGGTTGGTCGCCTTCGCTGCCTCGGGCGACGTGAGCAGGTCGCCGAGCGCGACGAGCTGGCGCTGGTGGTTCGGCACCTCGACACCGATCGCCGAGCGACCGGGGATCGGAGCGAGGATGCGAACGTCGACGGCCGCCATCGCGTACGCGATGTCCTTCTGGAGGCTCGTGACACGAGCGACCTTGACGCCGGGGCCGAGTTCGAGTTCGTACCGCGTGACCGTGGGCCCGACGGTCATCCCGAGCAACGTGGTGTCGACCCCGTGCGAAGCCAGCGACTCCTGGAGCATCTGGCCGCGGGCCTCGACGGCCTTGCGGTCGACCCGCTGCTCGCCGGGGCGGTCGAGGAAGGTCATCGGCGGCAGGACCCACTCGCCGACCGCCGTCCCGTCGGCGCTGACCACGCCCGTCGGCCGGCTCCCGGTCGACATCTTCGGCTTGGAGGCTCGGCGCCGCTTCGGCGCCGGTGCATCGCCGCCCAGTTCGTCGCCCTCGGCGGCGAAGTCGTACAGCGCCGCGCCCGACACGCCGCTGGCCTCCCCGGCCATGTCCGTGAGTTCGGATGGAGATCCTCCGTCGAACCCGTCGCGATCGCTGCTGAGTGTGGAGATGTTGCTGATGCCCGATCGTGCGGCGCGGTGGAGCGGCCCTCCGATGGCGGCGAGGAAACCTCCGGTGTTCTGCGCGAACGTGCGGATCGAGGTGCGGGTGACGAGCAGGGCACCACCCAGGAGCGTGAGGGTGAGCAGCACGGCTGCGCCGGCCGTGGCGAGCAGGGCTTCGAGCGGGGAGCCGACGAGCGCGCCGACGTAGCCGCCGGCGTCGATGACCTCGTCGGCGCCATCGGAGACGGAATCCGGGCCCAGGAACACCTGGAGCAGGCCGAGCGCCGACAACGACACGATCGACCAGCCGATCGCGAGCTGCAACGGATTCGACGAGCGTCCCCGACGGACGAACGACACCCCGACAGCGACGAGCACCAGCGGGAACGCGTACCGACCGAGCCCGATCAACCAGCCGGCGAGCGTCTCGATCCCCCGCCCCAACGGCCCGGCGAGATCGAGATAGACCGCCAACCCCAGCACGATCGCGGCGCCGATCAGCCCGAGCCCGATGAACTCGTGTTCGCGTCCACCCATCGCATGGCTCAGACCGGACTGCGGCGCGGCGACCTCACCCTCGGGCGGTGTTGCGTCGCGCACGCTCCCGGACGCCTTCGACCTTCCCGACGACGACTTCGACGTGCTCTTGGCACGGGTCGTGGACTTGGACGAGGACGCCCGCGTCTGCTTCGACGCCGAACGCTTCTTTGACGGACCCCAGGTGGACATGACCTGCTCCACGGTACTCGGAGGGTGTCACCACCGTCCGCGACCCCTCGGCCAGCGCTTGTCGTGCACTCGTGCGGGGACTGTTCCCGCACGAGTGCACGAGCACGCGGGACGGGGTCAGTCGTCGAGGGCGATGAGGCGCTGGAGGAGCTCGGGGTACGAGAACACCTCTGCATCGGGGTCCTCGACCAGCCCGATCAGGTCGAGTTCGCTGCGATACGACGGGCTCTGCATCAGATGACCGAAGGCACCGGTCACGTCCCCGGCACGACCGCTGGCCAGGAACGACTGGGCCAAGGAGAGATGCCCCTGCGTCGACAATGCCGCCGCAACCGCCGAACTGGCTCGAAACGACATCGCCGGTGTCCCGTACTCGACGAATCGGCGCCACGCCTCGGCCAGCTCGACCGACATGACCTGCGCACCGGTCACGACTCGGGCAGCAATGCCGTGGAAGTCCATCAGCAAGACGATGCCGCTCACATCGTTACCGGTCGCTGTCACCCTGAGCCGTCGCGCACGCCGAAGCGCCTCGGTGGCGAGCTGCCACTCGTGATGCACCCGATGGAGCTGTGCCTGCATCTCGATTGCCGCCGCTCGATACAAGTCGCTGCCGAGCGCGGCGCCACCTTTCTCCAGCACCGAGACGACCTCGTCGAGCAGATCGGGTCGATCGTTGAAGGCGAACGCCCGACCGGCGCCGACCTGAGCGAGAAAGTTGGTGATCGGACGGGCGTTGCGGTAGCGGCGGGCGTGTTCCGCCAACAGCTCCAACTGCCGATCGGAGAGCCTGCGATCGTCCATCAACGTGATCGCGAGGGAGTACGAGTCACGACCGTCGGCGGGCCGCTGTGAATCGAGCGCTGCCCACTCTCGTTCGAAACCCGTGAATCGGGCGCCTGCGTGCACTCGCGGAACCCCGAGTTCGAGCAGCATCGGTGATTCCGGGTCGTCGGCCATGAGCTCACCTGCCAGCCGATCGGCGAGTTCCATGTGCGCCCGGTTGTCAGGGAACCAATATCCGGACAGCAACGAGATCGCGGCCTCCCAATTCCGCTGGTCGAGGAATCGGTCGAATGCAGTGACGGCGTCGGGGAGCAGCTCGGAGATCCGGGCGAACATGGCGGCCTCGTCGGGGCCGATCGCACGCAGCTGGAGGTCGTCGAGCCGGTTCCTGGTCACGGCAGCATGACGGTCGCGGACCTCGTCGATGCGGCCCGCCTGGTGGAGGTGCTCGCGCCCGTAGGCGCGCATCGTCTCGAGCATGCGGTAGCGAGCACCGCCGTCGACGCCGGCTCCCACGTCGAGCAGCGACCGGTCGACCAGTCGCGTGACGATGTCGGCGACCTCGAACCGCGGCAGCTCGCCCGATCCGACGATCGCCGCCGCGCCGTCGAGGTCGAATCCCGACGGGAACACCGACAGCTCGTCGAACGCCGCTCGATCGACCTCGTCGCACAGCTCGTACGACCAGTCGAGCGTGGCCCGCATCGTCTGGTGCCGTTCGGCCCGCGAGCGGCGGCTACCGGTGAGCAGGCGGAACCGTTCGTCGAGGCCGGCCAACAGGTCGACCGGCGTCATCGACCTCGCTCGCGCAGCCGCCAACTCGATCGCCAACGGCAGCCCGTCGAGCCGGCGCACCAACTCGACGACCGCCTCCATCTGCCGCTCGCCGAAATCGAGCGCGGGCGCCTCGGCGCGCGCCCGGGTGAGGAACAGCTCGACGGCGTCGTCGGCGGCCAGCGCACCGACGGGCACGACCTGTTCGTCGGCCACCATCAGGGGTTCCCGGCTGGTGGCGATCACCCGCACGCCGGGACAGTCGGCGGCGAGGCGCTCGACCACCTCGGCGACGTCGTCGAGGAGGTGTTCACAGTTGTCGACGATCGCCACCATCGTCCGATCGCCGATGCGACGGATGAGGTCGTCGACGAGGTCGCCCCGCTCGGCCGGCTCGATGCCGAGTCCCACCGCCACCGCGAATCCGACACCGTCGCCGGCGCCGACCTGGCCGAGGTCGACGAACCACGCCCCGCGATCGGTGCGAGCGCCCAGCCGACGACCGACCTCGAGGGCCAGCCGGGTCTTCCCGGTGCCACCCACACCGAACAGCGTCACGATCCGTGACTGCCCGACCACATCGACAACTCGGGCGATCTCGGCATCTCGGCCGATGAACTCGCCGGCAGAACGCGGCAGGTTGCCCGCCACAGCAGGCCGCGCTCGCAGCGCTGGATGGTCGCCGCTGCCGACCTGGAACAGCCGCTCGGCGCCGTCGAGCCCCTTGAGTTCGTACGTGCCGAGATCGACGAGGTCGACATCGGGCACGAGCGACCGGGTGGTCTCCGACACCAGCACCTGGCCACCGTGACCGGCGTCCATCACTCTGGCCGCGCGGTTGAGCGTGGTGCCGAAGTAGTCGCCGTCGCGGAGTTCGGCGTCGCCGGTGTGCAGCCCCATGCGGACCGGAAGGCCGAGGGCCTCCTGGGCGGCCAGGGCAGCGGCGACCGCCCGTCGCGGCGAGGCGAACGCCGCGATCACACCGTCACCGGTGTGTTTGAACTGCACGCCGTCATGTGCAGCGATCGTCTCGGCCAACACCCGGTCGTGCTCACGCATCGCAACCGCCATTGCCGTCTCGTCGTCACGCCAGCGCTGCGTCGATCCCTCGACGTCGGTGAACAGGAAGGTCACGATCCCCGTCGGCCACTCGGGTTGTGTCACTCGACGAACCTACATCCGACCCGCTCCCTGTCAGGGAACCAGGACGAGTTTGCCGATGAAGTCGCCGACGACGAACCGCTCCTGCGCCGCTGCGATGTCCACCAGCGCGTAGGTCTCGGCCACGAGCGGTTCGATCCCGCCGTTCACTGCGATCTCGGCGAGCCGGCCGAAGACCGCCGGAGTGTGCATCGTGGAGCCGATCAGCGTTCGCTGCTGCAGGTACAGGCGCCGGAGATCGAGCGACACGACCGGCCCACCGATCGCCCCTGCGGTCACCAGCCGCCCGCCATCGCGCAGCCGGTCGAGCACTGCACCGAACTCGTCACCGCCGACGACGTCGACCACCACGTCGACCGCCTGCAGCAGGGCCACGTCGTCGACACCGCGGACCGACACCTCGGCGACGTCGAGCGAGGCGATCAGTTCGCGATGCGGTGCGCTCGTTCTCGCGACGACTTCGCACCCGCGATCGAGCAGCAACTGGACGACGGCCATGCCGACACCGCCGGACGCGCCCGTCACGAGGGCGCGCTCCCCGGGCTCGACCCGGGCGCGGGTCAGCATCCCCAGCGCGGTGCCGTACGCGGTCGGAAGACACGCCAACTGCGCGTCGGTCAGCGGTGATGCCGTGACGTCGTGGAGCTGATCGACCGAGCACACGTGGTACTCGGCGAACCCGCCGTCGACCTCGCTGCCGACGATGTCGACGGGCAGATCGTGCTCGTAGCGGGCGGCCGGATCGACGATCACCCGAGTACCGATCCATGCGGCATCGACCCCGGCACCGACGGCACGCACCTCGCCGGCGACGTCGATGCCCTGGATCCTGGGGAAGTCGAGCGGCACGCCCTTCCATCCGACGACCGCGTCCGGGTCCGCTGCGGTCCCGTACGCGCCCTCGCGTGACCAGATGTCGGTGTTGTTGAGCGCCGCCGCCGTCACCCGGACCAGGCCTTGCCCTGGCCCCGGGGTCGGGCGTGGCCAGTCCGGTCGCACCTGGATGCGATGCGGTCCGCCGTGACCGAACGTCACCGCGGCGGTCATCGTGGTCGGCGATTCCATCCCTGCACCCTGCCAGAAGCGGCGGCGAACACCCGGCGTCGTCGCGTGGAGTGGCACCATGGCCCGGTGGAGCCCGAGGAGCATCCGACCGTCGACGATGACCCGTGGGCCGACCACGCGCCCGGCTGGGACGACGACCCCGCTGCTCGCGCCTACTCTGCTGCGGCGTACCGCTCGCTGATCGACCTGCTGTCCGAGCACGGCCGTTCGGTCGGCGGGATGACCGTCTGCGACTTCGGATGCGGGACCGGGCTGCTCACCGAGCAGCTGGTCGACGAGGCCGAGTCGATCGATGCCGTCGACGCTTCGCCGGCGATGCTCGAGGTCCTCACCGCCAAGATCGCCGACCGCGGATGGACCAACGTGCGGACCGCCACCGACATCCCGAGCGGGAGCGACACCCACGACCTCGTCGTCTGCTCGTCGGTGTGCAGCTTCCTCGACGACTACCCGGGCACCGTGCGGCGCCTGGCCGAGCTGCTCCGGCCGGGCGGTGTCTTCGTGCAGTGGGATTGGGAGCGCGACGGGGACACCGACGGCGACGGCCTGAGCCGCAGTGAGATCTTCGATGCACTGACCGCTGCGGGCTTCTCGGGAGTCCACGTCGCCACGGCGTTCGAGGTTCCGTTCGAGGGCGAGGTGATGCGCCCGCTGATCGGTGTCGGTCGCAGGCCACTCCCCGACCGGCCCTGACCACGCTCCGGGATGCGGGTCCCGCCGCCGCTCCGACAACTCTGACACACCCCCTCGTCATGATGGTTGCATGGAGTCGACCGCAGTCGCCGAGCGAGTGGAACGCATCGCCGAAGCGTGCGCCGACGACGCTGCCGATGCCACGACGATCGAAGCGGCACTGATCGCCGCACGCGAAGCAACCGCGTGGATCGATGCGCACCAGGCCGTGCTGGTCGCGAAACTCGAGGCGACCGCGAGCTTTCCGGAAGCGGTGATCGCATCGGCGGCCAAGACGTCGATCGCTGCCGCGGGGAGGTGCCGCGACCGTGCGGCGACACTGGCAGCCGTCCCCAACCTCGCGGCGGCGCTGGCCGACGGCGCGATCACCGCGCAGCACATCGATGCGATCACGCGAGGTTCCAGACAGTTGCCCGACGATCGGCGTGACGACCTCTTCGATCGCGTGGAGTCGCTCGCTGCGGTCGCCGAGGCGGGCACGATCGACCAGTTCCGCAGGCGCGTCGATCTCGAGGTGCGGCGACTCCAGTCGAACGACGGCGTCGATCGCCTCGAACGGCAGCGTCGCAACACCCGGCTGTCGACATGGGTCGACCACGACGGCATGTGGAACATGCACGGTCGCTTCGACCCCGTCACCGGTGTGCGAGCCGCATCGAAGCTCGAACATGCGGTCGAGACGTTGTTCGCCGAGCAGACCCCTGACGGCTGCCCGACCGACCCGGTCGAGAAGCAGAGGTTCCTCGCCGCCCGTGCCCTGATCGGACTGCTCGACTCGAGCGGCGGTGTTCCACGGCCCGGGCGCCCCGAGTTCGTCGTGGTCGTCGACGCCGATGCCGAGCCGGCTGCCGACGATCGACCCGGCCCGGTCGCAGAGTGGTCGATTCCCGTCGAGATCCCCGCTTGCGTGCTCGCCGAGCTGGCCGGGACCGCCGACGTCCGTGCCGTCGTCGTTCGCAACGGTGTCGTCCTCCACGCTCCGGGCGAACTCGACCTCGGCCGCACCACCCGCCTCGCGAACCGCGCCCAACGGCGGGCGCTGCGCAGTCTCCACCGATGCTGTGCCATCCCGGGATGCGACGTGCGCTTCGACCGCTGCGCGCTCCACCACGTGATCTGGTGGCGACACGGCGGCCGGACCGATCTGGCGAACCTGATCCCGGTGTGCTCCCGTCACCACACCCGGATCCACCACGACGGGTGGGTGGTCGAACTCGGACCGAACCGCGAGCTCACTCTCCGTCTCCCCGACGGCACGGTCAGGGCAACCGGACCACCCGGCCGGCGCAGCGCCGCCTGAACCCGACCGATGGCCCGATCCCCCGTCAGACGGGATCTACGGCGAGGACGGACCCGTCGCGGGCGACCGTGATCTCGACCACGCCGCCTTCCGGTGAGCGGGCGGTCACGACGTAGCGGACCGCGGCCCCCTCGCCGCCCTCGATGCTCAGGGCCTCGATGGTCGCCTCGGGCAGTTCGTCGAGGATCGTCGCGAGGATGGTGTCGTCGACGTCGGCCGCTTCCGCGGTGAACGTGAAACCGGATGCTCCGGAGAGCTTCGGTGCCGGGGGCTCGAGCTGACCGTCGCGGTACACGTACGGGATCGCTGCCGTCGCGTTCTCGACGGCCACGAACACGTTGGTGAACTGTGGACCCGCGGTGACCTCGAAGTACTCCTGCCCTGGCCCGCGCTCGGCCTCGACGGCGGCGACGGCCGCCGAGATGTCGGCGACGAAACCGGTGTCGGGCTGCCCTTGGTCGTCACCGCCGCAGCCGCTGACCGACGCGACGACTGCGACGACCCCGATCGAGACCAGCCGACGCCAGGTGCCAGGCCTCCGCAAGCGTCAGGCCTCCATGACCACGGGGACGATCATCGGGCGGCGCTTGGTGCGCTCGCTGACGAACTTCCCAGCGGCGCGACGGACATCGCGTTCCAGCGCTTCGACATCGCGAACCCCCTTGCCGAGCGACGCCTCGACGGCATCGGCGACGGAGTCGCAGGCTTCGTCGAGGAGATCCTCCGCCTCGGGTGCGTACACCCAACCGCGGGTGATGATCTCGGGGCCGACGAGCACCTTGCCGGTCTGGATGTCGACGGTCACGACCACGACGACCACCCCCTCCTCGGCGAGCTTCTGACGGTCGCGCAACACGCCCTGCCCGACGTCGCCGACGATGCCGTCGACGTACAGGTAGCCGGACGGGACCCGACCGATCGGCTTCAGTTCCTCATCGGTCAACTCGAGGACGTCGCCGTCTTCGCACAGGATGACGTTGTCGTGCGGCACACCCATCAGCTCGCCGAGCTTCGCGTTTGCGACCATGTGGCGGTACTCGCCGTGGATCGGCACGAACCACTCGGGGTTGACGATCGACAGGTAGGTCTTGATCTCGTCGGCCTGGGCATGACCGGTGGCGTGCACGTCGAGCACGCCGGAGTGCACGACGTCGGCGCCCATGCGGATCAGCCCGTCGATGACGGCGTTGACGTTGCCCTCGTTGCCCGGGATCGCATGGCTCGACAACACGACGGTGTCGTGCTCGCCGAGCTTCAGCCACTTGTTCTCGCCGCGGGCCATCAGTCCGAGCGCCGACATCGGTTCGCCCTGCGACCCGGTGGAGATGATGCAGATCTGGCCGGGCTCGTACTTGTCGATCTCCTCGATGTCGATGATCGCCGACTCCGGGATGTCGAGCACCTTGAGCTCACGACCGAGCCGCACGTTCTTCTTCATGCTCAACCCGAGCGTCGCGATCTTGCGGCCGTCGGCCATCGCCGCGGTTGCGATCTGCTGGATCCGGTGCAGGTGGCTGGCAAAACTGGCCGTGACGATCCGGCGGTCGCGGTGAGCAGCGAACAGCCCGGTCAGCACCGAGCCGACGCTCGTCTCGCTCGGCGAGTAGCCGGCTTCTTCGGCGTTGGTCGAGTCGGCCATCAGCAAGCGGATGCCCGGCGACTTGGCGAGCTGGCCGATGCGAGCGAGGTCGGTACGCCGACGGTCGACCGGGGTGAGATCGATCTTGTAGTCGCCCGAGTGGAGCACGACGCCCTGCGCGGTGTGCACGGCGATGGCGTGCGCATGCGGCACCGAATGCGTGACCGGGATGAACTCGATGACCAACTGCCCGATCTCGACCGACTCACCGTCGGCAACCTTGCGCATGTCGGTCTTCGGCAGCAGGCCGGCCTCCTCGATGCGGTTCCGGGCGAGGCCCAACGTGAGCGCCGCACCGTAGATCGGGAGCGGTTCGTCCCGGAGTTCGCCGATGCCGTCGTGGTCGCGCAGCAGGTACTGGATCGCACCGACGTGGTCCTCGTGGCCGTGGGTGAGCACGAGCGCCTGGATGCGGCTGGCGTTCTCACGCAGGTAGGTGAAGTCGGGCAGGATCAGGTCGATCCCGTGCATGCTGGCCTCGGGGAACATCAACCCGCAGTCGATGAGGATGACAGTGCGACCGGGATCGTCGGCAGCACCCTGCTCGATCGCCATGCAGTTGCGGCCGATCTCACCGAGTCCACCGAGGAAGACGATGCGAACGGGGACCGACGGGTCGGTGGCGCCGGGGCTCAGTGACTCAGCCACGGGCGGCGACCAGGCGTTCGTACACACCGCGGGCGGCGTGTTCGAGTCCATGGGGTGTCGGCCCCATCGGGGACCTGCATTCCCCGACGTCATGGCCGAGCGTTCTCAACATGGCCTTCGACGGTACCGGGTTCGGGGCCTCGTCACCGGTCTCGAACTCGTAACTCTCCAGTTGACGGGCGTTGATCCGGCGGGCCGCAACCGTGTCCTCGCGCTCCCACGCATCGAACATCGCCACATGATCCGGAGCGCACCAGTGGGTCGCGACACCGATGGCGCCGACCGCACCGACCGCCAGCAGTGGCAGGGTCATCGTGTCGTCACCGGAGTAGACCTCGAAGTCGGGCGGAGCCGCGGCGATGACGGCGGCGGTGGCCCCCGGATCCTTCGCTGCGTCCTTGAGGGCGACGATGTTGGGCACGTCGGTGGCGAGGCGCACGATCGTGCCGCTCGAGATCTTGCGGCCGGTGCGGATCGGGATGTCGTACAGGACGATCGGCAGGTCGGTCGACGCCGCGATCGCACGGAAGTGGGTCTCGATGCCCGCCTGCGATGGCCGGTTGTAGTACGGGCACACGCCGAGGATTCCGGCGACGCCGAGGTGGCCGGCTTCTTCGGTGAGACCGATGTCGTGGAGCGTGTTCGAGCCGGTCGTCCCGGCGATCACCGGCACGGTGACCGCATTGACGACCGCTTCGAACAGCGACAGCTTCTCGTCGATCGACAGGGTGGGCGACTCGCCGGTCGTACCGGCGACCACGAGCCCCTCGTTGCCCTGCTCGACGAGCCACTTGGCCAGCGCGACCGCGGCATCGACGTCGAGCGCGCCGCCCTCGTCGAAGGGGCTGACCATCGCCGTCAGGACACGTCCGAACCGGGCCATCACTGCCGCCCGGCGGTCAGCGTCGGCGGGCGGGACGGCAGGACGTGGCAGATCACGATGTGCAACCTATTCGATTGCCCGACTTCGTGCGCAGGCCGATTCGACCGACCGGTGAGGGCAGATCGGCGCTCAGGCAGCCGACAGTCCCGATGCCAGCCACGCGCCGGCGTCGAGGTTGCGGAACACCGTGAACGCGACCAACACGGCCGCGATCGCCATGATCGCAACCGGTCCTCGAACCAAGGCCGGGGTCGGACGGGCCGACCAGCGCGACCAGGTCCACAGCGCCCAGGAGGCCACGACGAAGCCCAGCGCGATCGGAACCAGTGCGTTGTGGTCGAAGGCCGCTGCCGGATCGAGACGGACGAGCGCACCGAGCGACCGGGTCGACCCGCATCCCGGACAGTCGAGCCCGGTGAAGTGGGCCACGGGGCACCCGATCGACAGGCCGGCGGCTCCCTGCGGCCGGTAGACGATCCCGGCCAGCGCGATCCATGCGCTTCCGGCCGCACCGACCGCGATGGGAGCGAGGCGTGTCGACGTCACGGTCAACTCGACGAACTGCCCGCCACGACGGCCAGCAGGATCCAGAGCACCAACAGCGCGACGAACACCAGCGCCGACACGATCGCCCACTTCTTGGCGTTGTTCGATGCCTCCAACGAACCGGCCATGTCACCCGCGTTGTACTTCGAGTCGACACGGGCGGCGTAGACGATGCTGACGATGCCGAACGGCAGGCAACAGAACAACGTGGTGAGGATCGCCCAGACGAGGTAGCTCGGCGGCTTCGGCCCGTTCGGTTGCAGGCCGGCGCCGTAGCCACCCGGCCCGTAGCCGCCGGGCCCGTAGCCGCCCGGCGGATATCCCCCCGGCGGATAGCCGCCCGGGGGCGGTGGCGGCGCGCCTCCCGGTGGGGGCGGCGGCCCGACCGGTGGCGGCGGTGGACCCGATGGCGGCGGCGGTGGCGGCGGAGTGGACGACATCGATGACCTTTCCGGAAGCGGGCCGAACCCGTTGGTCACCGGACGTTAGGACAGCGAGACGACCGCAGCGGTGGATGCCGGCACCTGGGGGCGGCGACGGCGGACGTCGAGCCGCCAGACCACGTACAGCGTCGCACCGACCACGATCGGCACGACATAGGTCAGCAGCCGGTACACCAGCACCCCGGCCAACGCCGTGGGAGCATCGACCCCGGCGGCGACGAGCGCACCGGTCAGGCCCGCCTCCACCACGCCGACGCCTCCCGGCACCGGGACGAAGGAGCTCAGCAAGGTGACCACGAAGAACACCCTGGCGAATTCGATCGATCCGAGTTCGGCTCCGACACCCAGGCCGCGCAGCGCCACCAGCAGGATCACCGCACCGACCGCCTGAGCGAGCGCCGTGCGCAGGAGCAGCCCGACCGGGCGGCGTGCGATCTCGCGGAGCGATGCTCGCGCTGCGAGGAACCCCGCGACGAGGTCGTGCCGGCCGATCGCGGGTATGCGCCGCGCTGCGATCGCCGACGCCCAGCGGAGTCGCCCCACGATCCACGCCGTCACCCGGTCGGAGCCGAGCACGACCGCCCAGAACGCGAGCGACCCACCGACGACGACGGCGCACACGGCGAGCATCGCCAGGTCGGTCGTCGTCGCCGGACGTCGCGTGAGGTCGACCACGATCACCCCGAACGGGAACAGCCAGGTGACGAACGTGGTGGCGACGCCGTACGCCACGAGTGCGGACCAGAACGTCGGCGCTGGGATCGCCGCGTCGCGGGCGATCGAATAGCGCAGGCCGGTGGCGAGCGGCCCGCCGAGCGGGAGACCCTTGGACGCCGACGTGCCCACGTCGTGGATGGTGAGCGCCCGACCGAAGCCGACCGGGTGCAGCAGCCGACGCATGACGTCGGCGCGGGTGACCCGCTCGAGCACACCGAGAGCGAGGAGGAGCACGACGACGGCTGCCGACATCGAACGCAGCTCGTCGATGGCGGACGCGACCATGTCCCGGCGCAACCAGACCGCAGCGACGAGTGCCAATCCGACCGCGACGACGACCACGATCCGCACCCGGTCCGTCGACGCTCGACGTGTCACGGGCCGAACGTACGCCCGGTGACTCCCCGATGCCCAGTCGTTCCACCTACTCTCGCGGGCGCCCGGTCCGGTGTGGACACGGCCCACGGGCGACTAGCTTCCTGGCCAGCGTGAACAACAACCACAAGGAGACATCCATGCGACCCTCCCCCGTCATGCGCCGGCTCGTGCCGGCCATCGCGATCAGTGCCCTGGTCCTCGCCGCGTGCGGCAGCGACGACGACTCGTCCAGTGGATCGGAGACCGACAGCACCGAAGCGGCTGCGAGCGATGCGACGGACACCACCGAGGCCGGCGCCGCGAGCGATCTGTGCACCACCACGATCGACGAGGGCGTCCTGACCATCGCGACCGGCGAGCCGGCCTTCTACCCCTGGGTGATCGACGATGCCCCGGAGACCGGCGAGGGATTCGAGGCCGCCGTCGCCTACGCCGTCGCTGCAGAGATGGGATACGACGCCGACTCGGTCACATGGGTGCGCACGACGTTCGACGAGGCGATCCAGCCCGGAGCGAAGAACTTCGACATGAACCTCCAGCAGTACTCGATCACCGAGGAGCGCAAGGAGAACATCGACTTCTCGCTGCCGTACTTCACCAGCAACCAGGCGATCGTCGCCCTCGAGGGTTCCCCAGCCGAAGGCGCGACCACGGTCGCCGATCTTCAGGACGTCAAGTTCGGCGCACAGGTCGGCACGACCAGCCTGGCGTTCATCACCGACGTGATCCAGCCCACCCAGGAGCCGTTCGTCTACGACGACAACGTCGGCGCCAAGGCGGCGTTGGAAGCCAACCAGATCGACGCCGCCGTGTTCGACCTCCCGACCGCCCTGTACGTGTCGGGTGTCGAGATCGAGGGCAGCAGTGTCGTCGGCCAGTTCCCCGCCGACGCCGGCGGCACGACCGACCAGTTCGGTTTCGTGCTGGAGAAGGACAACCCGCTGACGGCGTGCATCGACGCGGCGATCACCACGATCACCGACAACGGCGAGCTCGATGCGATCACCCAGGAGTGGTTGGCCGACTTCACCGGCGCGCCGGTGATCACCGTCGAGTGACGCAGGCCAGCCAGACACACACTCCATGAACGACCGACCGACCCGGCGCGAGCTCTACGAACGGGCTCGACGCCGGCGGTCGAACGTCATCGCGACCGTCAGCACGGTCGTCGTGGTCGGCGCGCTGATCCTCCTGATCCCGATGTCGCCCGGGTGGGACCGCGTGCGCCAGGCGTTCTTCGACGGCGACGTCTTCCGCGAGAGCTTCCCGGGTCTGCTCCGCGCCTTCTGGCTCGACGTGCAGATCCTCCTGTGGTCGACGCCGTTCATCCTGGTGGTCTCGCTGCTGCTCGCGCTCGCTCGCAACACCCGGAGCCCTGCGCTGTTCCCGCTCCGGGCGTTCGCAATCGTGTACATCGACGTGCTGCGGGGGATCCCCGTCATCCTGCTGGTGTTCCTGATCGGATTCGGCGTGCCGGCGCTCGGTTTGTCGCGCGAATGGGCCAACCCGCTGATCTGGGGCACGGTCACGCTGGTGCTGTCGTACTCGGCGTACACGGCCGAGATCATCCGGGCGGGCATCGACAGCGTCCACGAGAGCCAGCGGGCGGCGGCCCGATCGCTCGGCATGTCGAGCCGTCAGACGATGTGGACCGTGATCCTGCCTCAGGCGTTCCGACGGATCGTGCCACCCCTGATGAACACGTTCGTCAGCCTGCAGAAGGACGTGGCGCTCGTCAGCCTGATCGGCCCGGTCGAGATCCTCCGCCAGGCGGGCATCGACAAGGCGACATACGCCAACTTCACGCCGTACGTGGCCGCGTCGGTCATCTTCCTCGCGCTCACCATTCCCTGCACGCGCCTCGCCGACTACGCGCTCGCCCGGCAACGGCGACGCACCGGGGCGACGACGATCGCATGACCGCTGAGCCCACCCACTCGCCGACCCCCTCGCCGGTGCCGAAACTGCAGCTGCGGGGCGTGTTCAAGGCGTTCGACGACACCACCGTGCTCGACGGCATCGACCTCGACGTCGACCAGGGGGACGTGATCACCCTGATCGGAGCTTCGGGTTCGGGCAAGTCGACGCTCCTGCGGTGCGTCAACATGCTCGAGCCGGTCGACGACGGCGAGGTGCTGTTCGACGGGGTCGACATCGCCGAGCCCGGCCTCGATCCCGACCCGATCCGGCGCCGGATCGGCATGGTGTTCCAGAGCTTCAACCTGTTCCCGCACATGACCGTCACCGACAACGTCGCCGTCGGACCGCGCAAGGTCCTGCGCGTGCCGAAGCGCGAGGCACGAGCGAACGCCGTGGAGATGCTGACGAGGCTCGGGCTCGCCGCCCGCGCCGACGCCTACCCCGACCAGCTGTCCGGCGGCCAGCAGCAGCGAGTGGCGATCGCCCGATCGTTGGCGATGAACCCCGAGGTGATGCTGCTCGACGAGATCACCTCGGCACTCGACCCCGAGCTCGTGGGCGAGGTGCTCGACGTCGTGCGCGGGCTGAAAGCCGACGGCATGACCATGCTGTTCGCCACGCACGAGATGGCGTTCGCCCGCGAGATCAGCGATCGGGTCTGTTTCCTCCACCAGGGCCGAATCCTGGAAGAGGGCCCCCCGGGTCAGATCTTCGAGACGCCGGCCGAGCCGCGCACGCAGGCGTTCCTGCAGCGCGTCATCGACGCCGGACGGCTCTAGCGTGCTCCTCGACGCTCACGGAATCGGGCCAGCGTCGAGGTGTTCTCACTGATCACGCCGGCCCGGTCGGCCAGGATCTCGTTGAGCTCGCCACCGACGAGGAGGATCAGGCAGACGATCCAGACCCACGTCATGCCGAACAGCAGCGCACCGGCGAGCCCGACCGCCTGGTTTCCGCTCCCGGCCAGTTGGATGTACCAGCCGTACCCCACCGACACGAGCAGCCACCCGATCGCGGCGAGGACGGCGCCGGGAAGGTCGTAGCGCCACGGCGTGTGGTGGTTGGGACCGACGTGGAAGACCGTCGCAGCCCACACGACGAGGATCACCAGCGCAACGGCCGTGCGCACGACGGGAGACACACCCGCGGATTCCGAGATCGACCAGAGGTACGTCGACAACGCAACCGTTGCGAGCGTGCCGATGCCCAGCCCGACTGCCGCGAGCCTCACCCGGAGGAATCCTCGAGACTCCTCGACGTCGTAGACGACATCGAGCGCGCGGATCAGCCCGGCGAATCCACGCGACATGGTGACGAACGCGATCACGATCGACACCGAGAACAGCCCGGCGTAGTTCTGGTCGAACAGTGCATCGATGGTGTCTCGGAGTTCGTCGGCTTCGCCGGTGAACACACGATCGACGAACTCGTTCGTGACGTCACGAAGCTCGGCGACGAGGTCGTCGCCGAGCAGCGAGAGCGAAGCCAATCCGGCGAGCAGCGTGGCCGGCAGGCTGAGCAGCAACCAGAACGCCACGCTGGCCGCCGAGTCGAGCGCCCCGTCGTCGATCACTTCCTCGACGACCTCGCGGATCGTGCCGGCGACGCGCCGCCACCACGCCCTCCTCGGTTCGTGTGCCGTCAACCGTCCATCAGGGTGGTCGAGTACTCGTCACGCAGCGTCTTCTTGGAGAACTTGCCGACGCTCGTCTTCGGGACCTGGTCGATCCACACGACGCCCTTGGGCATCTGCCACTTGGCGATCTTGCCCTCGAGGAACGACAGCACCTCGTCCTCGGTGAGTTCCTCACCAGGAGCGACCACGACGCACGCGAGCGGGGCTTCACCCCAGCGCTCGTGGGCAACGCCGATCACAGCAGCCTCGGCGATCTTCGGGTGGGCCATCAGCTCGTTCTCGAGCTCGACCGAACTGATCCACTCGCCGCCCGACTTGATGAGGTCCTTGGTGCGATCGACCAGACGGACGAAGCCGCGCTCGTCCACCGTCGCGACGTCGCCGGTCTTGAGCCAACCGTCGTCGGTGAAGCTCTCCCGGGATCGGGGATCGTCGTAGTAGTCGGCCGCGATCCAGTTGCCGCGACACTGGAGCTCACCGCTGCTCTCCCCGTCCCACGCCACCGGAGTGGTGGTGTCGGGCTCGACGACGCGGCACTCGGCACCGAACACGATCCGCCCCACCTGGGTACGCAGCTCGGCCTGCTCCTCCTGGGGCAACAGCTCCTGGTCGGCGTCGAGACGGCAGACCGCAGCGATCGGGCTGGTCTCGGTCATCCCCCACGCCTGGAGGATCGGCAGGCCGGTCTGCTCCCGATAGGCCTCCGACAACGCCTTCGGAACGGCAGATCCGCCGCACGGAATGCTGCGCAGCGACGAGGTGTCCTTGCCCTCGAGTTCGGGGAGGACCGCCATCCAGATCGTGGGGACGCCGGCGGCGACGGTGACCTTCTCGTCGACGATCAGCTTGGCGATCGCCGGACCGGACAGATCGGGCCCCGGCATGACGAGATCGGCGCCGGTGGCGACGGCGGCGTGAGCGAGGCCCCAGGCGTTGGCGTGGAACATCGGCACGACGGGCAGGATCACGTCGCTCTCGCGGGCGCCCAGGCTGTCGGCGGTCATCGCACCCATCGTGTGCAGGAACGTCGAACGGTGCGTGTAGACGACACCCTTGGGGTTGCCGGTGGTGCCGCTCGTGTAGCACATGCTGGCCGCGCGGTGTTCGTCGTCGACGCCGAACTCGACGGGCTCGGCGGCGGCGAGCAGCTCCTCGTAGTCGAGCAGTTCGTGCCCGTTGAGGTCGGCGGGGATGTCGCCCTTGCCGTCGTCCATCATCACGAGATGCTTCAGGCGCTCGAACGTCGGCAGGAGCGGGGCGAGCAGGCCGAGCAGCGATCGATCGACGAAGATCACCTCGTCGTCGGCGTGGTTGACGATGTAGGTCAGCTGCTCGGGGAACAGGCGGATGTTGAGCGTGTGCAGGACACGGCCGGTGCACGGTGCCGCGAAGTACAGCTCCAGGTGGCGAGCGGTGTTCCAGGCGAAGGTTCCCACCCGGCCGTCGGCCGAGATGCCGAGGTCGTCGAGCACTCCGCCGAGCTTGCGGGTCCGTGCGGCCCACTCGCCGTAGCTCGTGCGTTCGAGCCCCGACCCGGTGGCGGTGACGATGCCCTTGTGCGGGTGGTACTTCTCCGCTCGCTCGAAGATGTGCGGAATCGCGAGTGGAACGTCTTGCATCAGCCCTTGCATGGACGGTGAACGTATCGCACCTCGCCGTACGCCGAACCACCCGAACCGGTACGGTTGGACTCCTGTGACCGAGAGCGCTGCAATCGATGCGGCCGAGGCGCCGCACGTGCGCCCGGCCTGGGCACCCCTGACGCTGGTCGCCTTCGTCCTCCTCGTGATCGCAACCAACATCGCGAGCGGAGTCTGGGCACGGTGGGTCGAAACGAACCCCGAGGGTCTGCTCCTGTTGTCGTCTCGCAACCGCTACCTCGCGCTCACCCTCGCCGCCGGTGTCTCGGTTCCGGTGTATGTGGTGATCGGCTTCGTCCGCATCGGCGCGGCGTTCCTGGTGTGCCACATGATCGGCCGGGCGTATCACGACGATGCGATCGGCTGGTTCCGCAAGTACCTCGGGGTGAGCCAGGACGCCATCGACTCGTTCAACCGTGGGTTCTCGAAGGCCGAATGGTTCCTGATCCCGTTCTTCGCCGGCTCGAACATCGTGGCAGCGCTGAGTGGCGTGCACCGCACTCCGCCGGTGCGCCTCGTCGCTCTCCTCACGGTCGGTATCGCAGGCCGCCTGGCGCTGATGTGGTGGCTCGCCCGTACGTTCGAGGTCCAGCTGGTCGACTTCCTCGAGTGGCTGCAGCGGTACCAGTGGTGGGCGGTCGGGATCTCGATCGCCCTGGTCGTGCTCGTCAACGTCCGCAACCTCCGCGGCGCCTGAGCACTTCAGGGGTCGCACCCGCGCTGCAATCTGCAGTTCGAGGGTCGCTCGCCTGGGCCAAACCGGCCCGACGTTGCTAGAACGACAGGCATGGCTGAAGTCACCCTCGGGGGCAACCCCGTCCACACGTCCGGAGATCTCCCCGCTGTCGGTGCCGCCGCGCCGTCGTATTCGCTGGTCGGCGCCGACCTGGGCGAGTTCGACGCCGGCGAGTTCGCCGGCAAGAACGTGATCCTGAACATCTTCCCGAGCATCGACACGCCGACGTGCGCGACGAGCGTCCGCCAGTTCAACGAACGCGCCGCGGGCATGGACGAGACCGTGGTCCTGTGCGTCTCGGCGGACCTGCCGTTCGCGATGGGCCGGTTCTGTGGTGCGGAGGGCATCGAGAACGTGAAGGTCGGCTCGACGTTCCGCTCGGACTTCGGCTCGGACTTCGGGGTCACCCTGACCGACGGCAAGCTCCAGGGTGTTCTCGCCCGTGCGGTGGTCGTGGTCGGCCCGGACGGAACGGTGAAGCACACCGAACTCGTCCCCGAGATCGCCCAGGAACCCGACTACGACGCCGCCCTCGCCGCCCTCTAAGAGACAACACGGGTCAGACCCGTGTTGTCCCACCCCCTCGCGAAGAGATCCATCAACTTCGACATCGCAACGCCGAGCCGAGGGTCGGCCCCGACCAGGGCGGAGGCGCGCGAGGAGGCCTTGCGAAGCGCACCCAGGCTCCTGAGGCCGAAGGACTCCATCAGTACCGTGTCGGGCGCCGCCGCGTTCGACATCGCCCATGCGAGGACCACTTTGCGGGCCACGGCGCCTGCTCGGGCATCGTCGGGAACTCCCTGTTCGGCAAGGATGAGTTCGGTCGCCTCCACCATGGCGCGCAGCACCTGACCCTCCGCATGGCGTGGTGGGTGGAGGTCGTCGTCGACGAATCGGTCGAACCCCTCGGGATCCCAGCCGTCCAGGACCGTCGCCGTGCACATCCATTCAGGCTTCCGACGCATGCCGAGGTACGTGCGGTGGCTCGACCATCGGTAGTCGCGGGCATGGTGCACACCCGGCAGGTCGAGCGGATTTCGGTGTATGTAACGCGTCGCCGTCACGAGGTGACGCTCATCGGTGATCAGGCGAGAGTGGAATCGACCACGGAAGAGCGGCCCGTCTCGTCCCACCCGGTCGTTGACGTGGCGGGTGTACAGAGAACCCAGACGCTGCATCGCGTCGGACAGCCCAGCATTCGGACAGTGCCAGAGCAGGTGGAAGTGGTTGTCCATCAGGCAATACGCGTGCGTCCGAACGCCGAACCGGTCGAACACATCGGCGAGCCGCTGACCGAATTCGATGCGATCGCTGTCGTCGAAGAACACATCGGCATGGTCGATTCCACGATTCATCACGTGGTGCCAGCCGTTCTCGATGTCAGGACGAAGTGGTCGGGCCATGGCCCGCATCATGACGAAGGGGTGCGACGAAGTGGGACAACACGGGTCTGACCCGTGTTGTCCCGTCAGAGGAAGGGGTCGAGGGAGCGCGAGAGGCCGGGGACGTCGGCGATCTTCCTGCAGGCGAGCACGACACCGGGCATGAAGCTGTCGCGGTCGTAGCTGTCCTGGCGGATCGTCAGGGTCTGTCCCTGGGCTCCCAGGATCACCTCCTGGTGGGCGACCATGCCGCGCATGCGAACCGAGTGGACCCTGATGCCCTTGGGTCCTGCGCCACCGCGAGCGCCCTCGTAGACCTCGTCCGTCGTGGGATCGGGATCGAACGCTCCTCCACGGGCATCCGCCATCCGCTCGGCGGTCTTCACCGCCGTGCCCGACGGCGCATCGATCTTGCGGTCGTGGTGCAGTTCGATGATCTCGGCGGTGTCGAAGAACGGCGCCGCCATCTCGGCGAAGCGCATCATCAGCACCGCGGAGATCGCGAAGTTCGGCGCGATCACGCAATTCGGGCCACCGTCGGACCCGAACGTCGACTCGAACAGGGCGAGATCGTCCGCGGTGAACCCGGTCGTGCCCACCACGGCGTGGATGCCGTGCATCCCCAGCCACGGCAGCGTGTTGCGGGCCGCGTCGGCAACCGTGAAGTCGACCACGACGTCGCACGCCGCCTCGGCGAACGCGTGCAGGTGTTCGGACACCTCGATGCCCTCCACCGTCTGCCCCACGCCGAACGGGTCGACCGCGGCAGCGAAAACGAGATCGGGGTCAGCGGCCACCGCCGCACAAACGGTTCGACCCATTCGTCCGGCAGCGCCGCTGACCCCGATTCTCATGTGTTCAGTCTGGCCGATGCACCAGCATCGACCGCGATTACATCGCGGGTCTGACCCCTGGCGTGAAAATCAGCGGTGGCGACGACGGCCGCCGCTGCGGCCACCACCGTCACCGGACGGACGGTCCGACTTCGGGCCGAGGTCGCCGAGTTCGTCGGCGAGCTGGGCGTCGAAGCTGTCCTCGAAGCTCACCTCGACGACGTCGACGCCGCCACCGGAGCTGGCGGGCGCAGCGTCGGAGTCGCTCGAGCGCTCCCTGCGGGGCGCACGCTCGCGGCGCTCGCCCCGATCGGAGGATCCGCTCGACTCACCGGACGAGGAGCCCTCCTTGGCGGGGGGCGGATCGCCGGCGGGGGTCAGGCTGACCTTGCCCTTGTCGTCGATCTCCTCGACGCGGACCTCGATCTCCTGGCCCAGCTCGAGCACGTCCTCGACCGAGTTGATGCGCTTGCCGCCACCCAGCTTCGAGATGTGCACGAGGCCGTCGCGGCCCGGCAGGATGTTGACGAACGCACCGAACTTGGTGATGTTCACCACGCGGCCCGTGTAGACAGCGCCCAGCTCGGCCTTCGGCGGATCGACGATCGCGAGGATTGCCGCCTTGGCCTCCTCCATGCGCCACGCCTCGACGGCACCGATGGTGACGATGCCGCGGGCACCGTCGTCGTCGACGCCGATGTCGGCTCCGGTCTCCTGCTGGATCGTGTTGATGACCTTGCCCTTCGGGCCGATCACTTCACCGACCTTGTCGAGTGGGATGTAGATCGTGGAGATCTTCGGTGCGGTCTCGGCGACCTCGTCTCGGCTCTGCGGGATGCAGGCGTTCATGACCTCGAGAATCTCGAGGCGAGCGACGCGGGCCTGGGCCAGCGCAGCGGCGAGCACGTCGGCGGGGATTCCGTCGATCTTCGTGTCGAGCTGCAACGCCGTGATGGCGTCCTCGGTACCGGCGACCTTGAAGTCCATGTCGCCGAACGCGTCCTCGGAGCCGAGGATGTCGGTCAGCGTGATGTAGTCGCCGTCTTCGTAGATCAGGCCCATGGCGATACCGGACACGTGACCGCGAACCGGCACGCCGGCGTCCATCAGCGCGAGGCTGGAGGCGCACACCGACGCCATCGACGTCGAGCCGTTCGACGACATCACCTCGGAGACCAGGCGCAGCGTGTACGCGAAGTCTTCCTGGTTCGGGATGACGGGCAGCACCGCACGGGCGGCCAGCGCACCGTGGCCGATCTCGCGGCGCTTCGGCGAACCGACGCGGCCGGTCTCACCGTTGGCCCACGGCGGCATGTTGTAGTGGTGCAGGTACCGCTTGGTGTCGTTGGGCGACAGCGAGTCGATCATCTGGTTCATGCGCGGCATGGCCATCGTGAGGACGGTCATGACCTGGGTCTCACCGCGCTGGAACAGGCCCGAACCGTGAGCGGTCGGCAGTGCACCGATCTCCGCGGAGATCGGACGCAGATCGGCGACGCCACGGCCGTCCATGCGGACGCCCTCCTTGACGACGCGTGCACGCATCAGCTTCTTGTTGAGCGAGCGGACGGCCTCCTTGACCATGGAGTTCTGCCCGGCGAACTCGCCCGGCTCGTCCTTGGTGCCGCAGAGCTCGGCGAGGATCTCGGCGGTGACGCCGTCGGTCGCCTCGTTGCGCTCGGACTTGTTGGCGATCGTGATGACCGGGGCGAGCTTGTCGCTGCCGACCTTCTCGACGGCGGCGAAGATCTCCGGCGTGTAGTCGAGGACCGGGGTCCACTTCATCGGGGTGATCGGGCCGTTGGTGGCGATCACCGATGCGACGAGCTGGCGCTGCAGGGCGATCGACTCCTTGATCCACACCTTGCAGGCGTCGAGGCCGTCGGCGAGGACTTCCTCGGTGACCTTCTTGGCCCCGTCGTCGTAGTAGTAGAACGCGTTCTCGGATCCGCCGGCCTCGACCATCATCACGGCGACGTCGCCGTTGTCGAGTTCACGGCCGGCCACGACCAGCTCGAAGGTGCCGTTCTCGGCCTCTTCGTAGGTGGGGTGCGGGATCCACTCGCCGCTCTGGCTGTACGCCATGCGGATCGCGCCGATCGGGCCCTCGAACGGGATGCCCGAGATCATCAGCGCAGCGGACGCGGCGTTGATCGACAGCACGTCGTGCGGGTTGACCTGGTCGGCGCCCATCACGGTCGTGACGACCTGGGTCTCGTTGCGGAATCCGTCGGGGAACGACGGGCGCAGCGGCCGGTCGGTGAGACGGCAGGTGAGGATGGCGTCCTCGGTCGGACGTCCTTCACGACGGAAGAACGAGCCGGGGATCTTGCCGGCGGCGTACGCCCGCTCCTCGACATCGACCGTCAGGGGGAAGAAGTCGACACCGTCGCGCACGCCTTTGGCGGCATTGGCGGTGGTGAGGACCTTCGTGCCACCGATCGATGCCACGACGGCACCCATCGACTGGGGGGCGAACTTGCCCGTCTCGAAGGTCAGGGTCTTCTCGGTTCCGGACACGGGTCCGGACACGATGATTGGGTCAGCCACAAGGGCTCCTTTCGTGTGCACTCCCCCTCGGGAGTGCGCCTCTGGAGCGATCGGCCGGTTCCCAGTTGGTCAACCCGACATCGCGTCAACCATGCAGCAACGGAGCAGGGCGGCGGTTCGGATTCAGCAACCGGCAACCGACTACGGTTCGCTCATGTTGCGGGGCCGGACGTTCCGACTCCGAGGAGAGATGCTACCCCGAGCCGCGCAACAAACCGCGGCACGTCGATCACCGACACGGACGCGTCGCGACACCCATCACGACGAAGCCAACCCAGAATTCCGAGGCGGGATCGGCTGTGGGGAGCGCAAGGCGCGCAGTGAGGAAGCTGCCTCACGGCAGCGACGAACCTGCGGAACGCAGCAATCGCCGCAGCCGGATCGCCTCAGCGGCGGAGGCCCTGGTCGGCGATGATCTTGCGGTAGCGCTCGACGTCGATCGACTTCACGTAGTCGAGCATGCGGCGACGGCGGCCAACCAGCATCAGGAGGCCACGACGGCTGTGGTGGTCCTTCTTGTGCACCTTCAGGTGCTCGGTGAGGTGGGTGATGCGCTCGGTGAGCAGTGCGATCTGCACCTCGGGCGAGCCGGTGTCGGTCTCGTGAGTGCGGTACTTCTCGATGGTCGCAGCGGTGTTCGGTGTGGTGTCGGCCTGATCAGCCATGGTGTGTCGCCTTCCGATCGGTGCCGCCGGAGGATCCGACGACACGGAGGTCGCATCCAGCTCCTGATGGAGTGAGATGCATCACGCCCGAGCCGGAAGCTCCAGCCCGAACGGACATCGCAATGCTACGGCGCCACCGACGGCGCCACAACGGGCGGTTCCCCGGATCGACCGGCCGGGTACGCTCGCTCGTCGTGCCTGCCCGGATCGAGCTGCGAGACGTCTCGAAGTCGTTCGGGTCGCTCGCCGCGCTGGCGCCGGTGAGCCTCGACGTCGGCGAGGGTGAGACCGTCACCCTGCTGGGCCCGTCAGGGTGCGGCAAGACCACCCTGCTCCGTCTGATCGCCGGCCTGGAGCGCCCGACCACGGGCGGCATCGTGGTCAACGGCATGAGCCCCGCCGACGCACGTCGTCACAAGCAGATCGGGTTCATTCCACAATCGCCCGCCCTGCTTCCCTGGCGCACCGTCGAAGCGAATGCTCGACTGCTGCTCGACATCAACCGCAACAACTCACCGACCACGCCGAGCGTCTCGATCGACGACCTGCTCGACGAGGTCGGCCTCGGCGAGTTCCGTGACGCCTTCCCGCACGAGCTGTCGGGGGGCATGCAGCAGCGGGTGGGGCTCGTCCGGGCGTTCGCTCTCGATGCCCCGATCCTGTTGATGGACGAACCGTTCGCCGCCCTCGACGAGATGACGCGGACCGACATGCGGCACCTGCTCGGGCGACTGAGCGAGCCGCTCGGAACGACCGTCGTGTTCGTCACCCACTCGATCCCGGAAGCAACCTTCCTCTCCGATCGGGTGGCGGTGATGTCGCCGCGGCCCGGCCGCGTGACCGAGGACATCGCAATCGAGCTGCCGCACCCACGCCACCCCGACATCGAGGACACCGACGACTTCTTCCACGTCACCACCCGCCTCCGTGGCGCGCTCAGCGACGGAATGAACCGATGAGCCCCGGGGTGCGTCGGATCGTCGCGCCGATCGTCGGCATCGTCGCGTTCGCCGTGTTCTGGGAGCTGCTGGTACGGCTGTTCGACATCCGTCGCTTCGTGCTGTTGCCGCCGTCCGCGATCGTCGACACGCTCACCTCCGCGCCGGGCTTCTTCTGGGACAATGCGCTGGTGACCGCCCGCCACATGGTCGTGGGTCTGTCGCTCGCGCTGCTGTTCGCGATCGCTGTCGGATCGCTGATGGCCGCTTCGCGCTTCGTGGAGGAAGCCGCCCAGCCGGTGCTGATCCTGGTGCTGGTCACCCCGTGGGTCGCGTACATCACTTCGGTCGTCCTGTGGCTCAACGGTGGCGATCCCACGATCTACTTCATGGTGGCGTTCACCTCGTTCCCCGTGTTCACCTTCGGTGTCGTCGGCGGGATGAAGTCCGCCGACCCGGCGGCGCGCGAACTGCTCGCCAGCGTCGACGCCCGCCCCTGGGAGGTCTTCTGGCGGCTCCGGCTCCCGTCGGCGCTCCCGTCGATCTTCACCACCGCCCGCTTCGCCGTCGGTCTCGGGCTCGCGGCGGCCTACTTCGCGGAGGGCTCGGCGCTGACCACCGACGGGCTCGGCGCGATCGGCCGCCGTGCGGCGTCGTTCAACGATGCCGAGGTCCTCTGGACGACGATCGTCTGCTCCGCGCTGCTCGGGATCGCCGGGCTCACGCTCGTCTCCATCCTCGAGCGCGTGCTGCTCAGATGGCACGTCTCGCAGCGGAGCTGACCGGGTACTTCCGGCGAGACCGTGGCAAGATGACGTGCCCCGTCAGGCCGGTGCACGCCGGCCGCTCCATCATCGAATGATCGGACCACCGATGCGCCTCCGCAACGCTGCTGCCCTCGCTCTGACCGCCGCCGTCGCCTTCGCCGCCTGCTCGAGCGACGACGACACGACCGACTCGGCCGACTCGGCCGACACCTCCGAATCCCCCGACGCCACCGGATCCCCCGACGCCACCACGGCCACCAGCGCCGCCACGGGCAGCGGCACCACACCGGTGGTCGCCGGCGAGGCGTTCCCCGACGACCGCTGTGCCGCCAACGAAGCAGCCGGCACGATCACCTACCTCACGGGGTTCGACTACGCCGCCACCGCTTCGATCGTCGACATCCTCGTCGCCGAGGAGCGGGGCTACTACGACGCGATGTGCCTCGACGTGGAGGTGACCGCCAGCTTCTCGACGGCGAACTATCCGCTCGTGGCGGAGAACGACGCCCAGTTCGCATCGGGCGGCTCGTTCAGCGAAGTCGTCGAGTTCTCGGCTGCGAACGACGCCGACCTCGTCGTGGTCGCCGTCGAGGGTCCGACCGCCATCGACTCGCTGATCGTGAAGCCCGGCAACGCGACCGAGCTCGCCGATCTGGCCGGCGCCACGATCGGCGTGAAGGGCAAGCTGCCACCGAGCATCGCTGCGATGCTCGCGCAGGCCGGTCTCGTCGAAGGCGAGGACTTCGACACCGTGTTGCTCGACGGCTTCGATCCCGTCCAGCACATCGCCATCGAGTCGATCGTCGGGTTCCCCGGCTACAAGAGCAACGAGCCCGGCGCTCTCGAGCGCGCCGACATCCCGTTCGACCTGTTCGATCCGATCGACTACGACATCCCCGGCTCGTTCGGTGTGATCTACACGAACCAGCAGTTCATCGACGAGCACCCGACCGCCGCCGAGGACTTCGTGCGGGCCACGATGCTCGGGCTCGACGATGCCATCGCCGATCCCGAGGCCGCTGCGCAGATCTCCGTCGATCGGATCAACGCCGGCGGCAACCCGAACTTCCTGTCGCCGGAGGGCGAGGTGTTCCGGTGGACCACCGACGCCGCCTTGATCTCGTCGCTCACGCCCGAGGGGACCGGCTACGGCGTCCCGCAGGCCGGCGCACTCCAAGCGGAACTCGACGCCTACGCCGAGATCGGGCTGTTCGACGGCACGGCACCCGACGCCGTCGCGGTACTCGGCGACGAGATCATCGTCGGGATCTACGACGCCGACGGCCAGGTGATCTGGCCGGCGTGACCCTCGGTGTGACGCCGGCGGTCAAACCCCAGGCGTCACAGCTCAGGCGAGGAGTTCGCGGGCGTGGTCGACGTCGTGCGTCAACTGTGCGATCAACGCATCGACTCCGTCGAACTTGCGCTCGCTGCGCAGGAAGTGGGCGAAGCGAACCTCGGCCGCCTCGCCGTACAGATCGACGTCGGCATCGAGCAGATGGGCCTCGAGGAGCGATGCATCGGCGTGCTCGTAGAACGTCGGGCGGCGACCCAGGTTGATCGCGCACGGGTGGACCGAGCCGTCGGGTCGCTCGTACCACCCTGCGTACACGCCGTCGGCAGGCATGCACATCCCGTTCGGAACGCCCACGTTCGCCGTCGGGAAGCCGAGCAGCCGGCCGCGCTGGTCGCCTTCGAACACGGTGCCCCGCACCTCGTACGGACGGCCGAGCATCGCGTTGGCGCGAGCGATGTCGCCCCCGGCGAGCGCCCGCCGGATCGCTGTGCTGCTCACCGGCTCGTCGACGCCGTCGCGCCGCGCGACGAGCTGCACCGGTTCGACATCGAAGTGAGCCTCGACGCCGAGCTTGCGGAGAAGATCGACGTTGCCGTCACGGTGGCGGCCGAAGTGGAAGTCCTCACCGACCACGATCACCTGCGTGTGCAGGCATCGGACCAGCACCCGGTCGACGAACGACTCCGGCGTCTCTGCGGCCTGCCGCTCGTCGAACGGCACCACCACCACTGCGTCGACGCCGGTGGACTCCAGGAGCTCCAGTTTCTGGTCGGGGCTCGTGAGCAGGCGCGGGGCCGACTCGGGCCGCACGACGCTCGCCGGGTGGCGGTCGAACGTGACCACGACCGACTTCGCCCCGAGCTCGGCGGCGCGGCGGCGAACCTGGTCGATCACCGTGCGATGGCCGAGGTGCACGCCGTCGTACGCCCCGATCGTGATGACGGCGCGGTCGTCGCCCCACGAGCAGTGTTCCAGGTCGGTGACGACGAGCACGGCGGGAACGCTATCGGGCCCGTCGACACCGATGGGATTCGGCGGCTCAGATCGGCAGCACGACCGCTGGCTTCGCCTGGCCGTCGCGGAAGGCCTCGTAGACCGCGAGGAGCCGGCCGGCTCTGTCGGAGACCGCCCATGGCCCCTCGCCCTGCCAGGCTGCGAGCACACGGCCGTTGGCGATCAGCGCCGCCGTGTCGTCGTCGACCTCGACGGGAGTGAGCGCTCGCACCGCGCTCTCGACCGGAAGCAGCACACACTCGTCGGGCGGCGCCGCTTCCGCGAGCGTGAACTCGCCGACATGGGTGCGCCGGAGGTTGCGGAGGTGCGCTCCGCCGCCGAGCAACCTCCCGAGATCGTCGGCGAGCGTTCGGATGTAGGTCCCGGCGGAGCACTCGACGTCGATCGCCAGGACGCCCGGCTCGACCCATTCGACGACGTCGAACCGGTGGATCGTGACCGGTCGAGCCGACCGCTCGACCTCGATGCCCTCGCGGGCGAGTTCGTGGAGCCGCTTGCCGTCGACCCGGATCGCCGACACCATCGGTGGAACCTGCTCGATGTCGCCGATGAGATGCGCAGTGACCGCCGCGCGAGCGTCGTCCAGGGTCACCGCCGACATGTCGAAACTGCCGACGACGTCGCCGGCCGCGTCGAGCGTCGAGGTCGACGTCCCCAGCACCACCTCTCCCGTGTAGCCCTTGCGGGTCTTCTCGACGAAGCGGAGCAGCCGGGTCGCCTTGCCGACGGCGACCACCAGGACGCCGGTGGCATCGGGATCGAGTGTGCCGGCATGGCCGACCTGCCGCTCACCGAAGCGGCGGCGCAGCATGCCGACGACATCGTGGCTCGTCACCCCGGCTGGCTTGTCGACCACCGCCACGCCGTGGGTGGTCGCCGGTTTGCGACGCGCCATCAGTCCGCCATCAGTCCTCGGGCACCGCGGGATCGGCGGACCCGGCGCCGGCTTCACGTTCGATCCGAGCCTGATCGGACTTCAGGATGTCGTCGATGCGGGCGGCGGAACGGATCACCATGTCGGGACGGAAGTCGAGGATCGGGGTCTTCTTCGCTCGGATCTGACGGGCGATCGACGACTGCAGGCGGACACGGTGATCGGCGAACGCCTCGAGGATCTCGGCGTCACCCTCCTCGTCGGCCAACGAGTCGAAGAACACGATCGCACGGTTCAGTTCGGGGTCGACATCGATGCCCGTGACCGTGACGAACGTCAGCCGCTCGTCGTCGATGCGCACCAGTTCGTCGGCGATGATCTCCTGCAACGTCGTGCTCACCCGCGCGCTTCGCGAGTACTTCGGCGTGCTGCTGCGGCTGTGGCGCTTGCCTGCCATGGAAACCTCCTTGATGGGACAACACGGGTCAGACCCGTGTTGTCCCGGGTCGGGTTCAGAGCGTCATACTCAGGTGAAGTCGGGGGCGATGCGGTTGGACCGCTTGAGTTCGGCCATGCCGGACATGGTGGCCAACTTCTCGACGGCGTCCCACAGTTCGACCGCTTCGTCTCCTGTGGGCGCCTTGGAGATCACGGGTCCGAAGAAGCTCGCCTCGCGCTCGCCGCCGGGGTGGAAGGTGAGGATCGGCGTTCCGACATCGCGACCGGTGCGGCTGAGCGCCAGCTCGGTGTCGGCGCGGAGGTACTCGTCGTGGGCGTCGTCGTCGGCAGCGTCGAGGTGACCCTCGTCGAACCCGTTGGCCGTCAGCAGGCCGCCGTACCAGCCCAGCGAGTCCTCACGGGCCTCGGCGCGCTGTGCGCCGACGTGCAACGCAGTGCCGATCGCCGTGTACCAACGGCCGACCGCGGTGGGGTCGTCCTCGCCGAGCCGGATGGCGTCGGCGATGCGCAGGCCCTGTTGACCGAGGTAGTGGCCGGCCCGATACTGGGGCGTGTACCACTCCTGGTGATTGTCCTCGTTGAGGATCCACAGGGAGATGAAGCGCCAGTCGACCTCGTAGTCGCGCTGCTCGCTGACGTTGACCACCCATCGCGAGGTGATCCACGCCCACGGGCACACCGGATCGAAGAAGAATTCGAGGTCGGCAGCCATCCGGCCAACCTATCGACCACTGACCTCGTGCCGTCAGGTTCGAGCGATCTCGACGTCCTCGTAGGTCTCGATGAGGTCGCCGGGCTTGAGGTCCTGGAAGTCGGACAGGCCGATACCGCACTCGAAGCCCTCGCGGACCTCGCGCGCATCGTCCTTGAACCGCTTGAGCGACGCGATGTCACCCTTCCAGATGATCGTGCCGTCACGAAGGAAGCGCACCTTCGAGCCGCGGGTGATGACACCCGAGCGCACGTAACAGCCGGCGATCGCACCGAGCTTGGGCACCCGGAAGATCTCGCGGACCTCGGCTTCGCCGGTGACCTGCTCCTCGAACTCGGGCTCGAGCATGCCGATCACGGCCTGCTCGATGTCCTCGAGGAGCTTGTAGATGATCTCGTAGGTACGGATCTCCACTTCTTCCTGCTCGGCCAGCTTGCGGGCCTTGCCGTCGGGACGGACGTTGAAGCCGATGATCGTCGCGTTGGTCGCGTTCGCCAGCGTGATGTCGTTCTCGGTGATCCCGCCGACGGCGCGGTGCACGAAGCTGACGTCGACCTCGTCGCGTTCGAGCCGCCGCAGCGACTCGGTGACGGCCTCGAGCGAACCCTGCACGTCGGCCTTGAGGATGAGGTTGACCGACGCCTTCTCACCCGACTGGATCTGGGCGAAGATGTCCTCGAGCTTGGTTCCGGTCTTGACCCGTGCGTCCTCACGCAGGTGCTTCGCCTTGAGGCGCAGCTCGCGCGATTCGGCGACCGTGCGGGCGATCTTGTCGTCGGGCGCGGCGCGGAACTCGTCGCCCGCTTCGGGCACGAGCGAGAGCCCGAGCACCTGCACCGGCGTCGACGGACCAGCGGTCTTGACCTGCTCGCCCTTGTCGTTGATCATCGCCCGGACCTTGCCCCAGGCCGCACCGGCCACGATCGGGTCGCCGACCTTGAGCTCGCCCTTGTCGACCAGCACCGTGGCCACCGGGCCGCGTCCCTTGTCGAGCTGGGCCTCGATCACGATGCCCTTGGCTCGCCCGGTGGGGTTCGCCGTGAGTTCCTCGAGTTCGGCAACGACCTGCAGCTGCTCGATCAACTCGTCGACGCCGACGCCCTGGAGAGCCGACATCTCGACGACGATCGTGTCGCCACCCCAGGACTCGGGGACGAGTTCGTACTCGGCGAGCTGCGTGAGCACCCGTTGGGGGTCCGCGTTGTCCTTGTCGATCTTGTTGACCGCGACCACGATCGGCACGTCGGCCGCGCGGGCGTGGTTGATCGCCTCGATCGTCTGCGGCATGATCCCGTCGTCGGCGGCGACCATCAACACCACGATGTCGGTGGCGTCGGCGCCGCGGGCACGCATCTGCGTGAACGCCGCGTGGCCGGGGGTGTCGAGGAACGTGACCGAACCGTTCTCGTTCTGCACCTGGTACGCACCGATGTGCTGGGTGATGCCTCCGGCCTCGCCTTCGACGACGTTGGCACCACGGATGTGGTCGAGCAACGTGGTCTTGCCGTGGTCGACGTGACCCATCACGGTGATCACGGGCGGGCGCGGTTCCTGCATCTCGTCGTCGTCGGAGTCGTCGAACAACTTCTGCAGTTCGACCTCCTCCTGCTGACCGGGCTCGACCAGCAGGATCTCTGCGCCGACTTCGAGGGCGAAGAGCTCCATCTGCTCGTCGGCGAGGGTCATGGTGGCCGTGACCATCTCGCCGTTGTTGAGCAGGAAGCGCACGACGTCGGCGGCGGTGCGGTTCAGCTTCGGAGCGAACTCCTGAGCTGACACACCGCGCTCGATGATGACGATGCCCTCGGGAACCGGAGCGTCGGATGACGTGTAGGTCGTGAACTGCGGCTGCAGGTCGTCCTGGTCGCGACGACGACGTCGCCGACCGGTACGGCGCGGCGGACGCCGCTGCCCGCTCGGACGATTGCCGCCACCACCGGGACGGCCCGGTGCTCCGCCGCCACCTCCCGGGCCGCCGGGTCGGCCGGCGCCACCGCCGGGACCGCCGGCCGGACGCGGCGTGTAGCCACCGGGGCGCGGCCCGGTCGAACGGGCACCGCCGGTACGGCTCGTGGGACGTGCTGAGCCGGGGGGCGGCGGAATCGGCTTGCCACTCGGCGACAGGGGCCGCCCCGGAGGCGGTGGGATCGGCTTGCCGGTCGGCGACATCGGACGCGCCGCTGCTGCATCGGGGCGCTCATCGGCGCGCGCACGCGCCTCGGGGGGCGCGGTCGGCTGCTCGGGTGGACGACCACCAGCGGTCGGTCGGGCGCTCGAGATCACACGGGCGTTCGAGTCGGCGGGCGCCGACGATTGCTCGGTCTCGGCAGCGGCGGGGGCCGACGGGCTGTCGTCGGTCACGGCTGCGGGAGCTTCGTCGGCTGCCGCGGGCGACTCGGCGGCTTCGTCGACGGCCGGTGCTGCCTCGACCTCGGGAGCCGCCTCGACGGGGGGCGCCGCCTCGACGGGGGGCGCGGACGCGGCGCGGCCGCTGCAACCTCGACCTCGGGCGCGACATCGGGCGCAGGCGGCGCTTCCGCGACTGCCCCGTCGGAGTCGGGCACATCGACGGGAGCCGGAGCGTCGTCGACCGCCGGGGGTGCCACGGACTCGGCGGCTGCCGGCGCTGGTTCGTCGCTCGGGGTCGGTTCGTCGGCCGCCGCTGCGGTCTTGGCACCGTCGGTGTCCGAGTCGGACTTCGCCGGCTGCTTCTTGGCGGCGGCCTTCTTCGCTGGCGCCTTCTTCGCTGGCGCCTTCTTCGCAGCCGCCTTCTTGGCGGTCTTCTTGACGGGCTTCGCCTCCTCGGGCTGCTCGTCGCGGGTGAGCCCATCGCGCTCGGCGCGGCGGGTCACCATGTCGGCGTACGCCTCGGCGAGTGAGGATGACGGTCCCTTCGCGGCAACGCCGAGTACTCCACACAGGTCGAGGACCTCTGCGTTCGTCATCCCGAGCTCCTTCGCGAGCTCGTGGATCCTGATCTTCTTAGCTGCCACGTTGTCGATTCAACCTTTCACAGTCGTCATTGCCTCGCGGATGCAGGAATCACTGCGCATCCGATTCGTCTTCGTACTCGACGTCACTCGCGCAAGATGCTCTGATCGCCGCCTCGTCGTCGCGTGTGACCTCGCTGCGCCACGCCCGTGCGAACGCACCGCGGCCGATGGCAACGTCGAGACACCCGGGGTCGACCAGCTCGCCCACCTGCGAACCCCTGCACACCCATGCGCCGCGTCCGTCGCTCGCCCCATCGACGCTGATGCCCGAGGCCGACCTCGTGATCCGCACGAGCGCGGACTGTGCACGTCGTCGGCGGCAGCCGAGACAGCTGCGAACGGGTTCGGGGTGGCCGGCTTCACTCAGTCGTCGTCTGCTTCCGTGGTGGCGGGCTCGTCGGCAGTCTCGTTGGCGGGCTCCTCGGCGGTGCTGCCCTCGTCGGCCGTCGCTGACTCCGGGGCATCGCCGTCGACGCCCTCGTTCGCGGTTTCGACCTCGACCTCGGCAACCTCGACCTCGGCAACCTCGACCTCGGCGGTCTCGGCGTCAGCGGTCTCGGCGTCAGCGGTCTCGGAGTCGGCGGTCTCACCTTCGGCCGGCGCAACCGCGGCGGCGGCTTGCCAGTCGGACTCGCTGATCACGCTGCCATCGGCGGCGTGCCACTCCATCTCGCCGGTCTCGGCGTTGGCGCGCCATTCGCCGTCGGCGTACTCGACGTCGACGTCGCGGCCACCGGCCGGGATGCCCTCGGCCAGCTGCGTCTCGGAACGGATGTCGACGCGCACGCCGGTGAGGCGCGCAGCGAGACGAGCGTTCTGGCCTTCACGGCCGATCGCCAGGCTCAGCTGGTGGTCGGGCACGATCACGTCGGCGGCGGTGCCGTCGTCGGAGATGTTGACCTGCGTGACCTTCGCCGGCGACAGCGCCTTGGCGACGAAGTCGGCCAGGTCATCACTGAACGGGACGATGTCGATCTTCTCGCCGCGCATCTCGTTGACGACCATGCGGACACGCCCACCGCGGGCGCCGACGCAGGCGCCGACCGGATCGACGTTGTGGTCGTTCGACCAGACGGCGATCTTCGTGCGGTGACCCGGTTCACGGGCGCAGGCCTTGATCTCGACGATGCCGTCCGCGATCTCGGGAACCTCGAGCTCGAACAGCCGCTTGATCAGGCCGGGGTGCGTGCGCGACACGACGATCTGCGGACCCTTCGGCGTGCGGCGGACCTCGACGATGTATGCCTTCTGGCGATCGCCCTGGGCGGGACGCTCGAACGGGACCTGCTCCGCCTGCGGCAGCAGCGCTTCGACCCGGCCGAGGTCGAGCAGCGTGTAGCGGGCGTCGGTGCGCTGGATGATGCCGGTGACGATGTCGCCCTCGCGGTTCGCGTACTCCTCGAACTTCCGCTCGGACTCGACCTCGCGGATGCGCTGGCTCATCACCTGGCGGAACGTCTGGGCGGCGATGCGGCCGAGCTCTTCCTTCTTCGGGGTGTCGTCGCGCTCGTTGACCCAGTTGCCGTTCTCGTCGACGTCGTACGCGATGAACGAGAACTCCATCGTCTCGGGGTTGACCTCGACGACCACTTCGTCGGCAGCGTCGGGACGACGCTTGTACGCCGACGCGAGCGCGTCGACGAGGACGTGCAGCAGGGTGTCCTCGGAGATGCCCTTCTCCTGGGCCAGCATGCCGATGGCCTCGCTCATGTCGAGGTTGCTCATGACGCTTGCTTCTCCTTCGTCGATGTCGGATTCTTGGTCTTCGGCGCAGACTTCTTGGCGCCGGACTTGTTGCTCGGGCCCTTGCCCGGCTTGGGAGCGGGCCCCCACTCGAACACGGTGCGCGCCTTGTCGATCTCGGCGATCTCGACCCTGCGTTCCTCGCCGTCGTCGAGCAGCAGGGTGGCGCCGGAGTCGTCAGCGGCAGCCAGCACACCCTGCAGGCGACGGGGATCGGCCTGAGGGTTGCGTAGACGCACGGTGACTTCCTTGCCGATCTCGCGTTGGAAGTGGGCCGGCGTGCGCAACGGGCGCTCGAGGCCGGGGCTGGTGACCTCGAGGGTGTAGTGACCGGCGATCGGGTCCTCGTGATCGAGTTCCCGCGAGATCAGACGCGTGGCGAGCGAGAGCGAGTCGAGGGTGATGCCGCCCTCGGAGCCGGGCAGCGTGTCGAGCGTGACCCGGATCGTGGCGCCGCGCCGCTCGATGTCGTAGACGTCGAGCGAGAGGTCGGAGGCGATCGGTCCGACGATCGTGTGCATGCGATCGATCTCTGATGCTGCGCTCATCGGAACTGCCTCCTTTCAACAAACAAGGCGTGGGGCTCAGCCCCACGCCTTTCGGTACCAAACCAAATGGATGAACCATCATAGCAGCGCCCGTCGATCCTTGGACAGGGCCGGGCCGGCGCTCGGTACGGATAGGTTGCGCTGGTGCTTCGGATGTCGACCCTGTTCCTTCGGACCCTTCGCGACGATCCGGCTGACGCCGAGGTCGCGAGCCACCGCCTGCTGGTTCGGGCGGGCTACATCCGGCGTGCGGCGCCCGGTGGGTTCTCCTGGCTGCCGCTCGGCTGGATCGTGTACCGCAACGTCGAGCGCATCGTGCGCGAGGAGATGGACGCGGCCGGGTTCCAGGAGGTGCACTTCCCCGCCCTGCTGCCACGCGAGCCGTACGAGGCCACCGGACGCTGGACCGAGTACGGCGACAACCTGTTCCGCCTGCAGGACCGCAAGGGGGCCGACTTCCTCCTCGCGCCGACGCACGAGGAGATGTTCACGCTGCTGGTGAAGGACATCTGCGGCTCGTACAAGGACCTGCCGCTGTCGATCTACCAGATCCAGACCAAGTACCGCGACGAGGCCCGCCCGCGCGCCGGCCTGCTGCGCGGCCGCGAGTTCGTGATGAAGGACTCCTACAGCTTCGACCTCGACGAGGTGGGCCTCCAGGCCTCGTACGACGCGCACCGTGCTGCCTACATCTCACTGTTCGACCGTCTCGATCTGCCGTACGTGATCGTGTCGGCGATGTCCGGCGCGATGGGCGGATCGGCATCGGAGGAGTTCCTCGCGCCGATGGACGTCGGCGAGGACACGTTCATCCGCTGCACGTCGTGTGACTTCGCCGCGAACGTCGAAGCGGTCGTCACGCCCGCTCCCCCGGCGATCCCGTTCGAGGGGTTGCGGCCCGCCGTGGTCCACGACACACCTGGCACGCCGACGATCGGCACCCTCGTCGAGTTCGTCAACGCCGACGCCGAGATGCGTCACCCCGACCGCGACTGGACGGCAGCCGACACGCTCAAGAACGTCGTCGTCAAGCTCCGCCACCCGGACGGCACGATCGAGCCCTTGGCGATCGGCCTGCCGGGCGACCGCGAGGTCGACATGAAGCGGCTCGAAGCACAGGTGGCCCCGGCGGAGCCCGAGCCGTTCGGCGAGGAGGACTTCGCGAAGCATCCGTCGCTGGTCAAGGGGTACATCGGGCCCGGTGTGCTCGGCAGCGAGAACGCCTCGGGAATCCGCTACCTCGTCGACCCACGGGTCGTCGACGGCACCGCCTGGATCACCGGCGCCGACCATGCGGGCAACCACGTGATCGACCTGGTCGCCGGGCGCGACTTCACGCCCGACGGCACGATCGAGGCCGCCGAGATCCGCGACGGCGACGTCTGTCCGGTGTGCGCGTCACCGGTCGAGATCGCCCGCGGCATCGAGATCGGCCACATCTTCCAGCTCGGACGCAAGTACGCCGAAGCCCTCGGGCTCACCGTGCAGGACGAGCACGGCAAGCCGGTCGTGCCCACGATGGGGTCGTACGGGGTGGGTGTCACCCGGGCGTTGGCAGCGATCGCCGAAGCGAACCACGACGACATCGGACTGGTGTGGCCACGGGAGATCGCACCTGCCGACGTGCACGTCGTGATCGCCGGCAAGGCCGACGGTCCACAGATCCCCGCCGGGGAGCAGCTCGCGGCCGATCTCGAGGCGGCGGGGCTCCGGGTGCTCCTCGACGATCGCTACGGCCCGTCGCCCGGCGTCAAGTTCAAGGATGCCGAACTGATCGGGATCCCGACGATCGCGATCGTCGGTCGCGGAGTCGCCGACGAGGCCAACCCGACGATCGAGATCAAGGACCGCAGATCAGGCGACCGCCAGGACGTCGCGCTGGCCGACGTCGTCGAACATCTCGTCGCCACCTGCCGCTGACACCCGCGGGTTCAGGAATGGCGGAGGAGGCCTTGGTCGATGACGACGCGTTCGGTCGACGGGTCGGACGGGTCGACCGCGGAGGTGGCGAAGAGCGTCTCGCCGGAGTCGCCGGACCACATGTTGATCGTCAGTGAGTCTCCCGGCAGGACCGGCGCAGCGAAGCGGGCCTCGATGTGCTGGAAGCGAGCGGGGTCACCGCCGCAGACCGCGTGCAGCAGGGCCCGTCCGGTGAAGCCGTAACTGCACAGGCCGTGCAGGATCGGGCGGTCGAAGCCACCGATCGCCGCGAAGGCAGGGTCGGTGTGCAGCGGGTTGCGATCGCCGGAGAGGCGGTACACGAACGCCTGGTCGCGCGACGTCTGATAGGTGACCGACTGATCCGGATCACGTTCCGGAGGCACGTTCTTCGGGCCGGACGGTCCACGGTCGCCACCCCAGCCACCCTCGCCGCGTATGAACGCCGACGAGGTGTTCGTGTACAGCGGCTCGCCGTCCATCACGGCCTCGGTCTCGGTCACGATGACCGCAGCCTTGCCCTTGTCGTACATTCCGACCAGTTCACTGGTGATCGTCACCGTCCCCTCGACGGGGATCGGGCGGCGCAGCGTCACGGCCTGCTGGCCGTGGACGAGCAGCGCCGGGTTGAACGTGCCGATGTCGCGCATCGCCGAACCTCGACCCCACCCGATCACGACCGGGAAGGTGGGAAACACCAGCTGGTCGACACCGCTGGTGTTCTCCGTGGTGAACGCCAACTCGTTCTCGCCGGCGCCGATGCCCACCGCGTACAGGAGCGCGTCCTTCGAGGTCCAGCTGGCCTCGACCGGGTCGCTCTTCGATCCGACGGCTTCGGGGTTCAGTGGCATGTCATCTCGCTTTCGGTTTGAACGTTCAGTGGCTGTCAGGAATCGAGCATCGTCTGCGGCCAGGCGCCGGGGACACCGCTCATGCCGGAGTTGGGACGGGCGTCGGCGAGGAGTTGCTCGACGACCGGGCCGATCTTCGTGGCGTCGTCGACCGGCGCGGTCGACGGACCGCGCACCCAGCCCTCGGCGACGGCGAGCACCTGACCGGACGCCTCGAACACCCGACCGGTGACGCCGGCAGACTCGGGAGAGCAGAGCCACGTGACGATCGGAGCGATCCAATGCGGTGCTCGGGCCTCGCGCTCCTCGTCGGTTTCGGGTGCCGGGCCGAGCCCCTCGGTCATGCGCGTGAGCGCGACCGGCCCGACGGCATTGACGGTCACTCCGTAGCGGGCCACCTCGAGCGCCACGATGTTGGTGAACGCGGCGATCCCCGCCTTGGCGGCGCCGTAGTTGGCCTGACCGGGGTTGCCGTAGATGCCCGACACCGAGGTGGTGTTGACGATCCGGCCGCTCACGGGTTCACCGGCCTTCGCTCGCTCGCGCCAGTAGGCGACCGCCCAACGTGACGGGGCGAACGTACCCTTGAGGTGGACGTTGATGACCGAGTCCCACTCCTCCTCGGTCATGTTGGCGAGGACCCGATCGCGCAGGATGCCGGCGTTGTTGACGAGAGCGTGGAGATCACCGAAGGTCTCGATCGCCGTGTTGATCATCCGCTGGGCGCCCTCCCAGTCGGCCACGTTGTCGCCGTTCGCGATCGCCTCGCCGCCCATCTCGACGATCTCGTTGACGACCTGCTGGGCAGGCGAGCTGTCGCCACCGCTGCCGTCGACGTTGCCGCCGAGGTCGTTGACCACGACCTTGGCGCCCTGCCGAGCCAGGCTCAACGCGTGCTCGCGGCCGATGCCACGTCCCGCACCCGTGACGATCGCAACTCGACCTTCGCACAGACCACTCATCGACACGTCTCCTTCGTCGTCGTTCGATCCGACCGTCGGATCGTCGGCGCCAGCACGATCTCGGCTCGGCTGGCTCGTCGGCATCGTAGAGTGGAGTCCTCGCGCGGCTGCCAGCGGACGAGACCGGCGCTGCTCCGGCGAGCGCGCCGCCCGGCTCGACACCCACCTGACCGGATCTCGCTCCTAGCCTGACCGACGTGACAACGCCGGAGACGACCACCCACCTGCACGCAGACGTCGTCGTCGTCGGCGCCGGGCCGGCGGGAACCGCGGCGGCGATCGAACTCCGACGGGCCGGCCGCTCGGTGATCGTGATCGACAAGGCGCTGTTCCCCCGCGACAAGTGCTGCGGCGACGGGCTCACCACGCTCGCGCTCCGCGAGCTCGATCACCTCGGCCTCGACCCTGGGGCGATCCCCGACTGGTTCGACGTCACCGGGGCGGCGATCCGCTCACCGAGCGGGCGAGAGGTCGTGGTCCCGCTGCCGAACAGCGGCAAGTACGCCGCGGTGGCGCCGCGCCTCCAGCTCGACGACGCCCTCGTGCGCCTCGCCCGCAAGGAGGGTGCCGATGTCCGCGACGGCCATGGATTCCGCGGCCTCGTCGAGCACGCCGACCACGTGACGGTGACGGCCGACGGCCTCGAGATCGACGCTCGCTACGTGATCGCCGCCGACGGCATGTGGAGTCCCGTCCGCAAGGCGCTCGGGGCGAACGAGGGGGGCTATCTCGGCGAGTGGCACGGTTTCCGCCAGTACGGACGCAACGTCACCGGCCCGGCGAGCGAGCAGCTCCACGTCTGGTTCGAGCCCGACCTCGTTCCCGGCTACGCCTGGTCGTTCCCGCTCCCCGACGGTCGGGTGAACATCGGTTTCGGTGTGCTCCGCGACGGCAGCTGGAAGGGTCGCGAGATGAAGGAGCTCTGGGTCGATCTCCTCCAGCGACCACACATCGTCGAGGCGCTCGGCGAGCGATTCGAGCTCGAGGACCGCCACACCGCATGGCCGATTCCCGCCCGCATCGACGAGGCCGTGCTCGCGACCGGTCGGGTGCTCTTCACCGGTGACGCAGCGATGGCGACCGACGTGATGACCGGCGAAGGGATCGGCCAGGCACTGCTCACCGGCCGACTCGCCGCCGAGGCACTGGTGGCTGCTGGAGCCTTGCAGCCCGGCCACGCCGCCCGCCGCTACCGATCGAGCGTGCACCACCACCTCGTCGCCGACCACCGGATGTCGTCGGCGCTCGGCTCGATTCTGGCGAAACCGTGGGGGGCGCGTGGGGCGATCCGGGTCGTGGCGGCCAGTGGTACATGGGGCAAGCGGAACTTCGCCCGCTGGATGTTCGAGGACGAGCCGCGGGCCGTGGTGCTCACCCCGAGCCGCTGGCACCGGCGCTTCCTCGCCCAACCGGGCGCCTACCTCTCGGCCTGAGCGCGTCGGATCGCCGCACGCAGCTCAGTCGAGCGAGCGGGTGTAGACGGCCTCGTACGAACGCAAACGGAAGCCGAGCGCGGTGTAGAGCTGGAACGCGCCGCCCGGGTTGTTCGTGTCGACGCCGAGTGCCGCCTCGGTCATGCCACGCTCACGGAGCTCACGCAGGCTCATCGCGAGGAGCGCACCGGCGATCCCTCGATTGCGCCAGTCCCGATGGGTGGAGATGTACTCGGTGTAGCCGCGCCGGTATCCCCGTGCCGCGTTCTCCTCGGTGTTGATGAACGGCTTGACCTGGCCGACCACGGTGTCGCCCGCCCATGCGACCTTCCACAACGACTCGTCGCGGTACGGCGCCTCGATCGCCGCGATGTAGTCCTCCTCGGTCGGCTCCCGGAAGTCCCACTCGCCTCGGAAGGCCTCGAAATCGGCGGCGAGGATCTGCCGGACCTGGTCGTCCGACACCGGCCGGACCTCGACACCGTCCGGCAGCGTGCGATCGGGAATGTCGTCGAGGTGCGGGCGGACGAGCATCGCGCCCCACTCGGTGGCGCCGTAGCCGAGCGATTCGAGCCACAGCGCCTCGCCGGTTGCCTCACGGTCGGGTCCGGGATGGCTCGCATACGCGCGGAACCGAGTGGAGCCGCCGCCGACCGCCCAGCGCCGCATGTGGTCCTCGCTGGCGACGACCATCGAGGCGAACAACGTCGTCTCGACGTGATCGGGGAGGATCGGTGTGAACACGACGAGGTCGCGTCCGGTCGACTCGAGGTCCTCCCACGACGCTCGGCTGTACGCCACCACGTCGGGATCGTCTCCCGCTGCCGCCGATTCGACGATCGCGATGTCGGTCGTCGGGTCACAGTCGCGCAGGTTCGCGTAGGTGAGGTCGAGTTGCTCGACCGTCGGCATCTCGTCGAGCCCGACGTGCTCCCGATGGGCCCGCAGCACACGCACCATCGCCGCGTGATCCTCGCTCCCCCGGTACGCGCGAGCGGCGTAGGGCGCGGCGAGATCCATCCGATCGGCGAGGTGCATCATGGATTCGGGTCGAGGCGTGGCGGCGGGGGTGGCGCCCAGTAGTCGACGTCGGCGACCGTGCCCGAGATGCCGTCGACGTCGATGTCGGTCGGGTCGCCCGACGACTCGATCTCGATGACGATGTCGTCCTGTTTCGGCGGTCCCTCGTACACGTCGCGCAGGCCGATCATCGCTCCGGCCGCCGCGGCGCCGAGCACGCCACCCTTCCGGCGACCCGCTGCGATCATCGAGAGGCGTTGGGCGGCAGCGCGCTCCTCCGCCTCGATCGCTGCCACGTCGAGGTCGAGTTCAGCAGCGAGCTGATCGGCAACGTCGTCGGGGTTGTCGGTCATCGCACCAGAATACGGCGTCAGGTGATGACGACCGCGGCGACGAGCGCCACACCTGCCACCAGCACCCACGACACCAGGCCGAGCACCATCGGCCGACCGCCGAGGCGCCGGAGCCGTGAGATCACCACGCCCGCGCCGAGACCGAACATGCCGGCGGTCAGGAAGATCTGTTCGGCGTCCTTGGCGGTGGCGAGGAACTCGGGCGACAGCCACCCGGTCGCCCGGAGGCAGATCGCGCCGAGGAACCCCGCCACGAAGAGCGGCACGAGCGGCACGTGCACCTCGACGGGGGCATCGGCAGCGTCAGCGCCCACTTCTCCGGCCGACCCCTCGGCTGACGCGGTACGGAGCGCGGCGCGGCGGCGGCGGCTGGCGACGCCGACGCCGAACACCATCGGTGCCAGCAGGATCACCCGCGTCAGTTTCACCAGCGTGGCGGGGACCAGCGACGCCTCCGAGTACGCGGTCGCCGTCGCGGTCACCTGCCCGACGTCGTGAACGCCGGCGCCGACCCAGGTCCCGAACGTGAGGTCGCTGAGGCCGAGCGCGTGGCCGATCACCGGCAGCACCAGGATCGACAGGCTGCCGCACAGCGTCACGAGTCCGATCGCATAGGCGGTCTCCTCCTCGTCGGCGGTCGACAGCGGCGCCATGGCGGCCACGGCCGACGCTCCGCAGATCGAGTAGCCGGTGGCGACGAGCAGACCGAGGCCCTCCGACAGACCCATCGCCCGGGCGAGCAGTTGCACTCCGAAGAACGTCAGCAGCACCACGATGATCACGGCGATCACGCCCTGGATGCCGAGCTCGCGCATCTGGTCGAACGACAGCCGCAGGCCGAGCAGCACGATGCCGAGCCGCAGCAGCCGCTTCGCGGCGAACGTCACGCCGGGGACGAGTCTCGGCACGAGCAGGCCGACGTTGGCGAACACCGCGCCGAGCACCACCCCGCCGACCAGCGGCGAGATCCCGAAGGCTGCGTCGAGCCCGAAGGCGAGCAGCACCGCCAGGGCGACCACGAGCAGGCCGGGGAGCTCGTTGCGTCGGACCAGCTCCACGGCCCGTCATTGTGACAGGACGCCTCACCCAACTCCTACCTTTGTCGCCGTCTGCCCTGGTGACCGCCCGGCTACCGTCGAACGAGAATGAGCGACATCACGAGCGACATCACGAGCGACTCCGGCGCCCCTGAACCGGACGATCGACAGACCGCCGAGACGTTCGAGAAGATCTTCTTCGAACTCCGCAAGGTGATGGTCGGCCAGACCCGCCTGCTGGAACGCCTCCTCGTCGGGGTGCTGTGCCGCGGACACTGCCTGCTCGAGTCGGTGCCCGGCCTCGCGAAGACGTTGGCTGCGGAGACCCTCGCCGACGTGGTCGGCGGATCGTTCTCCCGCATCCAGTTCACGCCGGATCTCCTGCCATCGGACATCACCGGGACGCGGATCTACCGCGGGAGCAGCGAGACCTTCGACGTCGAGTTCGGCCCGGTCTTCGTCAACTTCCTCCTCACCGACGAGATCAACCGGGCGCCCGCCAAGGTCCAGTCCGCACTGCTCGAGGTGATGGCCGAGCAGCAGGTGACGATCGGCGGCATCACCCACGCCGTGCCGAAGCCGTTCTTCGTGGTCGCCACCCAGAACCCGATCGAATCCGAGGGCGTCTACCAGCTCCCCGACGCCCAGCGCGACCGCTTCATGATGAAGATCGTCCTCGACTACCCGACCGCCGACGAGGAGATGACGATCATCGACCGGATGAGCGTGCGCGCGCCGATTCCGTCGCAGGTGATCACACTCGATGAACTGGTCACGCTGCAGGAGCGCGCCGACAGGGTGTTCGTCGACCGCTCGGTGTCGCAGTACGCCGTCGACCTCGTGCAGTGCACGCGCTCGCCCGACCGGTTCGGCCTCACCGACCTCTCGACGGTGATCGGCCTCGGAGCGAGCCCGCGAGCGTCGCTCAACCTGGTGCGTGGCGCCCGCGCCCTCGCATTGATGCGGGGCCGTTCCTACGCCACGCCACAGGACGTGTTCGACCTCGCTCCCGAGGTGCTCCGGCACCGGTTGCTGCTCACCTACGACGCCCTGGCGCGCGACATCACGACCGATCACGTCGTGCAACGTGTACTCGCCACCGTGCCCGCCACCTGGGTGTCACCCAAGCCCAACGACGCCTTCCGACCCGGCCCGACGAGCTGACGATGGTGACGTTGGGGCCGGCGAGCGTGTCGCCGACGGCGGCTGCGACCGCCGAGGCGAGCGGCGGATTCGGCGGGTCGGGCCGCGGCACCACCACGGCGTGGGCGGCCGGTCCGCCGACCGAGACCGTGGCGGAGCTGCTCCGCACGCTGGAGTTGACGATCAACGGCCGTCTCGACGGTGTGCTCCACGGCAACCATCAGGGCCTCACGCCCGGCCACGGCTCGGAGCCGGGCGAATCGAGGCTGTACCAGCCCGGCGACGACGTCCGCCGCATCGACTGGAACATCACGGCGCGCACCAGGGAGACCCACGTGCGCGAACAGATCGCCGACCGCGACCTCACGGCATGGCTCGTCGTCGACGTCTCGGCGACGATGCAGTTCGGCACGGTCGCGAACGACAAGGCGCAGACCGCCACGGCCGCAGCGGCGTGCATCGGCTTCCTCACCGCGCGGAACCAGAACCGGCTGGGCGCGGTGCTCGTCGCGGGGCCGTCGATCCACGTGATCCCGCCACGCTCCGGCGCCAACCAGGTCCGCGCCGTGCTGTCGACGCTCAGCGATCCACCCGATTCGGAGGGTCTCGGCCAGGCCGATCTCGCCGGCGCGCTCGATCGGGTGGGCGCGATCGCCAACCGCCGCGGGTTCGTCGCCGTGATCAGCGACTTCGCCGGTGAGGACTGGCAGCGCCCGCTCGCCCGACTGAGCCTGCGCCACGACCTCCTGGCGATCACCGTGCGCGACCCTCGCGAGTACGACGTGCCGCCGATCGGTCTCGTCGATGTGGTCGATCCGTCGACCGGCGCGGTCCGCGAGGTGCGCGTCACGGCCAAGGTGCAGGAGCGTTTCGCCGCTGCTGCCGCCGACGAGCGGGCCCGCCGTGACGACGCACTCGCCCGGTCGGGAGCAGACGTGATCGAACTGTCGACCGACGGCGACTGGCTCGGCACGATCGTGCAGCACACCCAGCGCAAGCGTGTCCAGGCCGTGCGCGGTGACGGGGTGCGACGGTGAGCACCGACTTCCTCGCACCGGGCCGCCTGTGGCTCCTCCTGCTGGTCGTCGCCCTCGGGGTCGCGTACGTCCTCGTGCTGCGGTGGCGCAAGACCGCGACGGTCCGCTTCACCCAGGTCGACCTGCTCGACAAGGTGGCGCCCCAACGGCCCCGCTGGCGACGTCACGTGGTGGCGGCGCTGATGCTCGTCGGCCTGTCGTTGGCGGTCGTGGCGACCGCGCGGCCCGTGGAACGCAGCACCGAGACCACCACCAGCGACGGTCGGATCCTCGTCCTGTTCGACGTGTCGCTGTCGATGATGGCCGACGACGTCGATCCCGACCGGTTCGTCGCTGCGCAGGAGGCCGCACGGGACTTCGTCGACGAGGTCGACGACGGCGTCGAGGTCGGCCTCGTGTCGTTCTCGGGGTCGGTGACCGTCGAGGTCGACCCCACGCTCGACCGGGCGACGATGCAGCGCGGCATCGACAACCTCGAACTGGCAGAGTCGACGGCGATCGGTGACGCACTGGGGGCCGGTACGCGGCTGCTCGTCAACTCGGCCGACCCCGACGCCGACCCCGACAGGGCGCCCGGCGTGATCGTGCTGCTCACCGACGGCGAGACCACCGTCGGGCGGCCGACCGCCGAAGGGGCTCAGGAGGCCGCCGACGCCGGCGTGCCGGTGTACACGATCGCCTTCGGCACCGAGGCCGGCGTGATCGTCGATCCCGTCGGCGGCGAGGTCGTCCCCGTGCCGGTCCGTCCCGCCGAACTCGAGCAGGTGGCCGACTCCACGGGCGGTCAGGCCTACGAAGCACGCACCGGCGATGAACTGGCGAGCGCGTACGACCAGATCGCCGAGTCGCTCGGCGAGACGATCGGCGAACCGATCGAGATCGTCACGGAACTCACCTGGCAGTGGGCACTGGCGGCATTCCTCGCGCTCGGGCATCGCCTGGGCGCTCAGCCTGTGGTGGCTCCGCGGCATGGTCTGAATGAGACATGGGGTCAGACCCCACGTCTCATTCAGAGCATCGACTTGAGCTGCTCGATCGTCTGGACCGGGTTGTCACCGACGGCGCTGACCGACAGATGCGTCACGCCGGCTTCCTTGTACGCCGCGATGCGCTCCTTCACGTAGCCCGCCGGGCCGACCAGGTTGGTCTTCTCGAGCATCTCTGCCGGCACCGCCGCCGCCGCTTCGTCCTTGCGACCCGACAGGTAGAGGTCCTGGATCTCGATCGCCTCGTCGACGTAGCCGTAGCGCTGGCAGATCGTGTTGTAGAAGTTCTGGTCGCGGGCACCCATGCCACCGACGTACAGCGCCACGCTGGGCCGAGCCATGTCGAGGACCCGCTGGCGGGCATCGCCGTCGAACTCGTCGCCGATCGCCACCATGCCGCCGGCCGAGATCTGCAGCTGCCCCAGTTCCGGATCGCGGTCGACCTGGCCGGCCTTCAGGTCGTCGCCCCACACCGACTGGAACTTCTCGGGATCGAAGAAGACCGGCAGCCAACCGTCGGCGTGCCTCGCGGTGTTCTTCACCGACTGCCCCATCAGGCTCGCCCAGAAGATCGGGATGTTCTCCCTCACCGGGTGGTTGATCAGCTTGAGGGGCTTGCCGAGGCCCGTCCCCTCTCCCTCCGGGAGCGGGATCTTCGTGGTCGGCCCGTCGTAGACGACCTTCTCACGGCGCCAGGTCATGCGGCAGACGTTGATGTAGTCCCGGATCCGGGGCATCGGCTTCTCGTACGGCACGCCGTGGAAGCCCTCGATCACCTGCGGACCGGACGCCCCGAGGCCGAGGATGAACCGCCCACCCGACACGTAGTCGAGGCCCGCGGCGGTCTGCGCCATGCACGTCGCCGTCCGGGAGAACACGTTGAGGATCCCCGAACCGATCTCGATCGTCTCGGTCTTCGCGGCGAGATAGCCCATCTGCGACACGGCGTCGAAGCTGTACGCCTCCGGCACCCACACGACGTCGAGACCGGCCTTCTCGAGTTCGACCACCCGCTTCACGTCCGCGTGGAAGTCGCCTGAATAGCTGATGTTCATCGAGAGCTTCATGGCGGCCGACGATACGGGCGACACCGCGTGCGCCCGCAATCGGAGGTGACGTGCCGCGAGCGACCGTCAGCCGTTCAGGTTGCCGCTGCGGAAGCCCTCGAGATCGAGCGTGACGTAGCGGTACCCGACGGATCGGACCGCCTCGACGACGCGCTCGCGATGCTCCATCACGGCGGGGAAGTCGTCGAGTTCGACCTCGAGCCGCGCGGTGTCGTCGTAATGACGGACGCGGACCTGGGCGAATCCGAGCCGGTGGAGCGCCGCCTCGGCCCGATCGACGCGCGACAGGATGCCGAGCGACACCTCGGTGCCGTACGGGATCCGGCTCGCGAGGCACGCCGCCGCCGGCTTGTCCCAGGTGCGCAGGCCCATCCGACGCGACGCATCACGCACGTCGGCCTTGCTGAATCCCGCAGCGACCAGCGGGAAGGTCGCGCCGGCATCGCTCGCCGCGCGTTGACCGGGGCGATGATCACCGAGGTCGTCGGTGTTGACACCGAGCACGACGGTGGCCCCCTCGGCGGCCGCGATCGGACCGACGACGTCCATCAGTTCGGCCTTGCAGTGGAAGCAACGGTCGGTGTCGTTGAGCCGGTACGCCGCTCGTTCCATCTCTGCGGTTGCCACCGGGGTCCATCGCAGCCCCCACTCAGCGGCGAGTGCACGACAGTCGGCCTCCTCGTCGCCGGCGAGCGACGGCGACACGGCGGTGACGGCGTGGGCTGCTTCTCGACCGAGCGCCCGGTGCGCGACCGCAGCGAGGAATGCCGAATCGGCGCCGCCACTGAACGCCACGACCACACGTCCGAGTCGGCCCAACTCGACATCGAGGGCCGCGAGCTTGGCGTCGAGATCGACATCCGGGCTGGTCTCCACGGGGCGCAGTATGCCGCGGAGTCGACTGCCTGTGCTCGTCGGTGCGACGGCGGGTTCTCCGATGACGTCGCGACGCGCGACACTGGACACCCGATGGGCATGCCGACGTGGTGGGACGAGCGGCGATTCGGGCTGTTCGTGCACTCCAACCTGGCGACCGTTCCCGCATGGTCACCGATCGGCGAGTACGCCGACTGGTACCGGAGCCACCTGGGCGAGGACGTCGCCGACGTCCTGCTGCATCCCCGCCCGATGGTGGAGGTGTTGGCCCATCACCGCGACCGCTGGGGGCACATCGAGCACTACGACGACTTCCTGCCGCTGCTCACCTACGAGGCCTTCGACGCCGAGGCCTGGGCGCAACTCGCGGTCGACGCGGGCGCCGGCTACACCGTGCTGGTCACCAAACACCACGACGGCTGGTCGTGGTGGGACGCGCCGAACACCGACCGCACGATGGTCGCCGGCGGGCCACAGCGCAACGTCGTGGCCGACTACGCCGCGGCCTGCGAGCGCAACGACGTCGTGTTCGGGACGTACTACTCGTTGCTCGACTGGGGCGATCCCCGATACCCGACCGCGGACTACGTGACCGAGGTACTGCACCCCCACGTGATCGACCTCGTCGAGCGATTCGGGTCGACCGTGCTGTGGGGCGACGGCCACTGGGGACACCCGGCCGCCCACTGGCGGAGCGCTGAACTGCTCCAACGAGTCTGGTCGATCGACCCCGAGGTGGTCGTCAACGATCGCTGGTGCGCCACCGACGACGTCGTGCCTCCCGGTTCGCCGTCACTCGTGCGGACCTACGAGTACGAGGCTCCTGCCGACATCGTCGAGGGCCCCTGGGAGCTGTGCCGAGGCATCGGAGCGAGCTTCTGTCACAACCGGGCCGAGCGCACCGAACACCACATGTCGGCGTTCGAGATCGTGTCGCTGCTGACCGAGGTCGTGGCCAAGGGCGGTCACCTGCTCCTCGACGTGGGACCCGACGCCTCCGGCAGGATCCCCGAGCTGCAGGCGCAACCGCTGCGCGACGCCGGCGAATGGATCCGGCGGCACGGCGCGCTCCTCGCATCGTCACGTCCATGGAACGAGTGGGGCGATGAACACGTGCGCTACCTCGACGTCGCCGGCCGGGGCGTCGACGGTGCCGTGTTCGCGATCGATCTCAGCGGTCGGGGACAGTTCGCCGCCTTCGCGTCGGACCGGTGCCGTGTCGACGGAGTCGAGCTGCTGGGCGCTCCTGACGGCGGGACGTTCGCTGTCGGCTTCCATCAGCACGACGACGGACTCGCCGTCGACGTTCCGAGGACGTCGTTCGACCGTCGGGATCGACGCGTCCGGTCCGGCCGCAGCGCTCGGCTCGGCGACGTCGCGGTCTACCGGATCACGAGCCACGGACTCGACCGACCGGTCGAGCTCTTCGCTCCCACGCCGCGGGAGCCCGTGGATCTCGCCCCGCTGATGCGCGACGTCTCGCCTGGCGACATCGTGCAGCTGGGCGATGGCACCTACACCGGACCGGTCACGATTCCGCCGGGGGTGATCGTGCGCGGACTCGGCGGTCGGCGCACCGTGATCGACGGCAACGGCGCCACGGCTGTCACGCTCGAACGCGGCTCGCGCCTGGAGCACCTCGCTGTGGTCGACCCCGCCCCGCGCGTCGCGTGGTTTCCCACCGCAGCGGTCGAGATCCGTGGTGCCTCGGCGACGGTGATCGGCTGTCGGATCGATGGCCACGTGATCGCGACGGCAGACGACGTACTCGTTCGGGCCACGGCGGCGTGGGGCGTGATCGGCGACGGCGGCGACCGCCTGTCGGTGTCGCGTTGCGAACTGTCCGGCATGCGATGGGACGTGGGCGTGCATCTGATCGGTGGGAGCGGGCACGAGATCGACTCGTGCGAGATCCACGACCACCTCTGCGCGATCCGTGCGTCGGACACGACGGGCACCGTCGTGCGTGGCAACAACATCACGGCGCGTTGGTGGGGCGTCCACCTGGAGCGCACCGAAGGCGCCCACGTCCACGGCAACTTCGTGAACCACACGATGCGTGGCGTCGACATCGACGGCGGATCGCAGGCACTCATCGACGGCAACGCCGTGTGCGACGGCGACTCGGGCTGCATCGTCGAGTGGGGCGCGTCGGACTGTCAGGTCACCGGCAACCGGTGGGAGCGATGCCGGATCGGTGTCCTCGCGTGGGAGGCGATGGGCCTCCACGAACACGCCAACGAGGCGATCGACCTCCACGAACCCGACGCCGCCTCCGCCACCGGCCCGTGAGCGGGACAACCGGGGTCAGACCCCAGATGTCCCAGGTGTCGTGCTCAGGCGGATTGGCTGCGGCGCTTGGCTTCTCGGGCCCGGTTGGTCGGGTCGAGGTCGGCCTTGCGCAGGCGGATGTTGACCGGGGTCACCTCGACGCACTCGTCGTCGGCGATGAACTCGAGCGCGCCCTCGAGCGACAGCACCCGGTGCGGGGTGAGCTTGACGGTCTCGTCGGCCGATGCGGCGCGCACGTTGGTCATCTTCTTCTCGCGACAGATGTTGACGTCCATGTCACCAGCGCGGGAGTTCTCGCCGACGATCATGCCGCAGTACACCTCGGTACCGGGACCGACCATCATCGCGGCACGGTCCTGGAGGTTCATCATGGCGTAGGTGGTGGCGGGGCCGGTTCGGTCGGCGACCAGCACCCCGGACTGACGGGAACGGATCTCGCCGGCCCACGGCTCGTAGCCCTCGAAGGTGTGGCTGATCACACCGGTGCCCCGGGTCTCGGTGAGGAACTCGGTGCGGAACCCGATGAGCCCGCGGGCCGGCACGAGGTAGTCGAGACGAACCCAACCGGAGCCGCCCATGTTCTGCATCCGGCCCTTGCGGGTGGCGAGCAACTGGGTGACCGCGCCGAGGTGCTCGTTCGGCACGTCGATCGTGACGCGCTCGACCGGCTCATGGACCTTGCCGTCGACCTCGTGGGTGAGGACCACCGGCTTGCCGACGGTGAGCTCGAACCCCTCTCGGCGCATCTGCTCGACGAGGATCGCCAGCTGCAGCTCGCCACGGGCCTGAACCTCCCAGGCATCGGGACGCTCGGTGGGGAGCACGCGAATCGACACGTTGCCGACCAGTTCGGCGTCGAGGCGGTTCTTCACCAGGCGGGCGGTGAGTTTCTTGCCCTCGCGCCCGGCGAGCGGCGAGGTGTTGATCCCGATCGTCATCGACAGCGCCGGTTCGTCGACGGTGATCACGGGCAGGGGGATCGGGTTCTCCGGGTCGGCGAGCGTCTCGCCGATGTAGATGTCCTCGATGCCGGCGACGGCGACGAGATCGCCCTGTCGGGCACTGTCGACGGGCACGCGGGTGAGATGCTCGGTGAGGAACAGCTCGGCGATCTTGGCTCGGGCGACCGTGCCGTCGCGCTTGCACCAGGCCACCGACTGGCCCTTCTTGATCTCGCCCTCCATGACGCGCAGCAGCGCGAGGCGACCGAGGTACGGCGATGCGTCGAGGTTGGTGACCCAGGCCTGGAGCGGGCGGCCTTCGTGGTAGGTCGGTGACGGGATGTGGTCGAGCAGGATCTCGACGAGCTCGGCGAGGTCCTTGTCGCCCTTGCCATCGGCGATGATCCGGTGCACCTCGTCGAGGTCGAGTGTCGCCCATCCGTCGCGGCCCGAGCAGTACACGATCGGGAACTCGACCTGATGTTCCTGGGCGTCGAGATCGAAGAACAGTTCGTAGACCTCGTCGATCACCTCGGTGGTGCGAGCGTCGGCGCGGTCGACCTTGTTGATGACGAGGATCACCGGCAGATTGCGGCCCAGCGCCTTGCGCAGCACGAACCGGGTCTGCGGCAGCGGGCCTTCGGCGGCGTCGACCAAGAGGACGATGCCGTCGACCATCGTGAGCGCCCGCTCGACCTCGCCCCCGAAGTCGGCGTGGCCGGGGGTGTCGACGATGTTCAGCGTGATGTCGTCGCCGGTGCGCGGGTCGTGCCAGACCAGCGACGTGTTCTTGGCGAGGATCGTGATCCCCTTCTCGCGCTCGAGGTCGCCGGAGTCCATGACCCGCTCGGCGACTTCCTCGTTCGCCCGGAACGCACCGGACTGGTGGAGCATGGCGTCGACCAGCGTGGTCTTGCCGTGGTCGACGTGCGCAACGATCGCCATGTTGCGGATGTCGGCGCGATGCCGGAGCGTGGCATCATCGGCGTCGGCCGGTGCCTCGAGGAGGGTCTGGTCGTGGGGGGACACGACACCTCACGCTATCGCCCGTTCAGGAGCGAACGGGGAGTGATACGTACCCCGGGGGGTATATTGGCGCCATGCGCTCGCTGCTGGCTTCGCCACTGGGCTTCCTGATCGGGCTGTCACTGGGCGCGCTCGGCGGGGGTGGCTCGATTCTCGCCGTGCCGGCACTGGTCTACGCAGCGGGGCAGGACGCGAAGGCGGCGACGACGACCTCGCTCGTGCTCGTCACCATCACCGCACTGGTCGGGATCATCCCCCACTGGCGCGCCGGGCACGTCCGCCTGGCGGCGGGCACCGTGTTCGGGCTCGCCGGCGTCGGCGGGTCACTGGTCGGTTCGGCGTGGAACGAATCGGTCGATGCCGACGTGCTGCTGCTCGCATTCTCCGTGTTGATGCTGGTGGCCGCCTTCGCGATGTGGCGGCGTCTCCAGCAGCAAGCGGCGGCGACACCACCACCGTCAACAGCTCGATCGGTTGGAGCGGCGGCCGCTTCGCCGGATCAGCTCAACACCGACCCGGAGGGCGCATCGACGATCCACCTCGACCTGGCGACCGCAGTGAAGGTCGTGGTCGCCGGGTCGTTCATCGGGCTCCTCACCGGGTTCTTCGGCGTCGGAGGTGGCTTCGTCATCGTCCCGGCGCTGGTGCTCGCACTCGGCTTCTCGATGCCCGACGCAGTCGGCACCTCCCTGATCGTGATCGCCGTGAACTCCACGGTCGCCCTCACGACGCGACTCCCGTCGGGGTCGATCGAGTGGGCCACGGTGATCCCCTTCACGGTCGCGAGCCTCATCGGCGTGTTCGTGGGCAGCCGTCTGGCCAGCACCCGCGACCCGAGCTTCCTGCAGCGGTGGTTCGTGATCCTGCTGGTGGTGGTGGCCCTCTACACCGCGACGAGCTCGATCATCGCGCTGGTCTGAACCCGCGCCGGGAACTGCTCGCTCGTCACGAGCGGTGGTAGTACTGCTTCGACCAGACGGCCAGCGGATGCTCGCCTCGATCGACGATCGGCATCCGCCACGTCGAGACCTCGGAGTCGGCCAGCATCAGGCGGAACAGCGCTCGTTCCTCGTCGATCGTGTCGGCGAGATAGGCGTCCGCGAACCGTTCCGGGGTGTAGCGACAGGCGATCGACCGGTAGAGGGCGCGCCACTCGTCGTCGCTCCCGAGATCGTGAACCAGCTCGGCACGGCCGCGAGCGATCAACTTGCGCATCGGGTGCGCCGATTCGTCGATCGTGGCGCACACTCCGGGGTTCGCCCGGAGATCGTCGAGCCACGCGGATCGCGCCCGTGGCGTGAACCAGATCGCGCCGTCTCGATGGATGAACCAGATCGGCACGACGCGTGGGAGTCCGTCGACACCGATCGTTCCGAGCCGCAGGAGGTGCCCCGGCTCATCGAGAAATGCCTCGAGTTCGTCGTTCGTCAGCCCGGGCACGACACTCAGCCGACGCGCCGGTCGTGGCCCTCCCAGAACGGCTCCCGAAGATCCTTCTTCAGCACCTTGCCGCTCGGGTTGCGCGGCAGCATGTCGGTCCAGTCGACCGAGGTCGGGCACTTGAAGGTTGCGAGTCGTTCCTTGGCGTAGGCGATGATCTCGGCTTCGGTGACGTCGGAGTCCGGCGCCTTCACCACGATCGCCTTGGCGGTCTCGCCCCACTTCTCGTGCGGCACGCCGATCACCGCCACGTCGGCGATGCCCGGATGCCCCATCAGCACGTTCTCGACCTCCGCGGGATAGACGTTCTCACCGCCCGACACGATCATGTCCTTCACCCGGTCGTGGATGTAGAGGTAGCCGTCGGCGTCGAGGTAGCCGGCGTCGCCGGACTTGAACCAACCGTCGGGAGTGATCGCCTTCCGGGTCTCCTCGGGCTGCTTCCAGTACCCCTTCATCACCTGCCCGGATCGGATCCAGATCTCGCCCACCTCGCCGACCTCGCACTCCTGGTCGTCGTCGCCCGAGATCCGGATCTCGACGCCCGGCCCGGGCAGGCCGCACGACCGGAGGCGGTGCCGGTTCGGCCCCGTCGTGTCGTGATCCTCCGGGGCGAGGTTGACGACGGCCCCCGTGGTCTCGGTCAGGCCGTACGCCTGCCAGAACTTGCACGGCTTGAACATCTCGACGCACTTCGCGAGCACGTCCTCGCTGATCGGTGAGGCGCCGTACACGACGATCTTCAGGCTCGAGTAGTCGGCGTCCGCCACACCGGGCACCATCAACATGAAGGCCAGCACCGCCGGAACGATGAACGCGTGCGTGATGTGCTGCTCCTCGATCGTGCGGATCAGCGCGGCCGGATCGAGCTCGCGGAAGATCACCGACGTGCACCCCTCGTACATGCCGGCGACCGCCCAGCCGCCTCCGCCGATGTGGAACAGCGGCATCGCGATCAGGTTCACCGCATCGGGATCGAGTTCCCACATCTCCTTGGCCAGCGGCAGCAGGCTGAAGAAGTTGTCGTTGGTGAGCATCACACCCTTCGGACGCCCGGTGGTCCCCGACGAGTAGAGCTGAAAGGCGACGTCATCGCTCGCCGACGTCGTGCCCGGATCCTCCGCCGGGAACGACGCCACCCAGTCCTCGTAGCTCTCGTACCCGTCGTGGCCGCCGATCACGAGGATCCGCGTGACCGTGGTGAGGTTGTCGCGGATCGTGTCGACGATCGGCACGAAGTCGGGGCCGATCACGAGCACCTTCGCGTCGGCGTCGTTGACGATGTACTCCACCTCCGGCGGGGCGAGGCGCCAGTTGACGTCGACACACACCGCGTTGAGCAGCGCCGCGCCGAAGAACACCTCGAAGTGCTCGATGCCGTTCTTGTCGATGAACGCAACGCGGTCCTGCGAGCCGACGCCATCGGCGGCGAGGCCCTGCGCGACCTGGGCTGACCGGGCTGCGAGCTCGGCCCAGGAGAGCGTGCGTTCGTCCTGGATCAGCGCCGGCCGATCTGCGCGATCGGCCCCGTGGACGCGGATGATGTCAGCCAGGCTGTTGATGTTCCCCATGGCCGCACAAGGTACTGCAGCCCCGCGTTCTCGTGAACAAGATGCGCACCTGGACCGCGCCTTGTTCACGAGAACGGCAGGTCGGGCTCGTCAACGAGGGGTGTAGCCGAGGCGGAACGATTGAACCGCCCTGGCGAAGATGTTCGCCTCGACGTTGGGCTCTTCGACCACTCGCAGACCGGTGATCCGCTGGCTCAACTGGCCGAACACCGCAGCGAGCGACGCCCGAGCGACGTGGGTGCCGATGCACAGGTGCGTTCCGAAGCCGAACGCGACGTGCGGATTCGGATCGCGGCGGATGTCGAAACTGAACGGGTCGGCGAACACCGCCTCGTCACGGTTCGCCGATGGGTACAGCAGGATGATCCGGTCGCCCCGCTCCACTGGCTGGTCGCCGATCCGGTCGTCGCTGGCCACGCGGCGGAAGAAGTTGTTGAGCGGAGTGACCCAGCGCAGCACCTCTTCGACGGCGCCGGGCACGAGGTCGGGGTCGGCGCCGATCGCCTCCCACTGGTCGGGGTGCTGGGCGAAGGCATGGAGTCCGTGGCTGATCGCCGTGCGGGTGGTCTCGGCGCCGCCCGCGATGAACAGGCCCACCTCGTGGACGATCGCCGCGGGCGGCATCGGTTCCCCGTCGATCGTCGAGTGGAGCCACACGCTGATCAGGTCGTCGCCGGGTTCCGCCAGCTTCTTCGGCGCGATCTCGCCGAGCACCCCGACGAACTCCATGTTGGCGGCGAAGAACTCACGGAACACCTCGCCGTCGCGGTCGCGCATGTCGGTGCGCATCAGGCGCTCCGACCACGACTTGATCTGTGGCCACATCTCCTCGGGGAATCCGAGGATGCGCGCCGTGAACCGAGCCGGAAGCTGCCCGGCCAGGGCATCGATGACGTCCATCTCGTCGCCCGCGGCGAGGGCCTCGTCGATCAGCTCGGTGACGAGCGACGCGATCTCCGCCTGGCGTTGGGCGACCGACTTCCCGGTGAGTTTCGGTTGCACGAGCATGCGCTGCTGGCGGTGGCGGGGGTCGTCCTGGGCGATCATGTTGATCTCCTCGGGCGACCACAGTGCCCGGTACCCCTGGCCCGACAGGAACACCGTCGAGCGCCGCTCGACGTCCATCAGGTCGGCGTGGCGGGTGACCGCCCACAGCCCGTTGCGCTCATCGCGGTAGACCGGTTCGTTGGCCCGCATCCACGCCCAGACGTCGTGCGGGTTGCGCTGGTACAGCTGCGGGTCCAGCAGGTCGACGGTGAGGCGATCGGACTCGGTGGCGGTCATCGGCTCATCGTCGCAGACCGGTCGACCCGCCTCCGACCCCGGCGCCCTCGACCGTCGGACAATCAGTCGCGCCGACGGTCGCCGAAGCTGTTCCAGTGCGTCACGGCGCTCGCTGGCTTGCGTGGGGCGACGCCGAAGTTACCGGCCGGCCGACCCATCGGAATGCAGGCGGCGATCTCGAATCGGGGCGAGCCGTCGTCGTTCGCGGGCACGCCGAGCGCAGCGAGCGTCTCGGCGGCATGGATCCGGATCACAGTGGTCAGCGACGTGCCGATCCCCAGCGCGCGAGCGGCGACGCAGAAGTTCTGGACGGCCGGATACACGCTGGCATCGAGACGGCCGATGTCCATCGGGCCGTCGGCATCGGACGGCGTCCAGGGGATGATCGGCTGGAGGAAGAAGAGGATCGCCGGCGCGTCCTGCACGTGGTCGGCGAGGTGCCGGCTGGCCGCTCGGGTCCTGCGCCACGACTCGGCCGCCGCTTCGTCGCGGAACGCCGACGCCTCGGGCAGCGACCGCTCGTAGCGGTCGAACGACGAGCGGTAGAGCTCGGCGATCTCGGCCTTCTTCTCGGGGTCGGTGACCACGACGTACTGCTGCGGCTGCACGTTGCCGCCGCTCGGCGCCTGCTGTGCCGCACGCAGACAGATCGAGATCTCCTCGTCGGTCACCGGCTCGTCGGTGAACCGCCGGATCGCCCGGGTGGTCATGATCGCCTCGATCGCATCCATCCCGCCGACCGTAGTGCTGGCTCGCCCCTTCGTTTGCGTCACAGATTCCGTGGCACGCCCCACCGATTTCTCGACGCAAACGGGACGGGTGTCAGATCAGTGTCAGAACATCGAGGTGTCGACGTCGACGCCGAGGAGGAGCTTGCCGATCGTCTCGTTCAGCTTCGGGGCCGTCTGGATGTGCTGGGTGACGATGTGGGCATCGCGCAGGCACCGTCCGAGCACGCTCGTGTCGTACACGGCGGTGCCACCCGCGAGGGTGAACGCCGTGTCGGCGACCGCAGCGCAGGTGCTCGCGGCGTGCACGGCGGCGAGCCGGATGCCGGTTCGGGCCTCGACCGTCACCTCGTCCCCGGCGACCGCTGCTGCCCACGCCGAACCCAGCTCGTCGAGGAGAAAGGCCCGAGCTGCACGCAACTGCCCCTCCGCCCGAGCGACCTCGGTCTGGGTGAAGCCGCTCTGCGCCAACGTTCTCGACGAGTACTGCGGCTTCTTGCCCTGAGCGAGCTCGACGAGCTCGTCGAGCGCGCGACGCGCCACCCCGAGCCCGACCGCCGACACGCCGGCGGCGAGGAGCGTGAAGTTCGGGAACACCGACAGCGGCGTCGTCACGACGGGGCGGGTGACCCCGGGTTGCATCGTGCGTTCGGCGGGCACGAACACGTCGGCCACCGAGTAGTCGAGCGAACCGGACCCGCGCATGCCGGTGGTGTACCAGGTGTCGTGGAACGTCACGTCGGCCTGCGGGAACCAGCACAGCCGGAACGTCCCGTCGTCACACGACGCACCACCGAGCACCCAGCGACAGTGCTGCGTACCGCTCCCCCACGCCCACCGACCGGTCACCGAGAAGCCGCCGACGTCGCCGGCGACGGTCGAGACGCCCTTGCCGTTCGGCGCGAAGACCCCGCCGGTGATCGCCGACCGGTCGCCGTAGATCTCCTGTGCGGTCTCGGGCGGGAGGAACGACGCCATCGACGAGGTCGTCGAGGCGATCATCGAACACCATCCCGCGGCGCCGTCGGCGTGAGCCACCTCGGCGATCGCCTCCACCATCGTCACCGGGTCGACTTCGGGCCCGCCGTACACCTCCGGCACACACATGCGCATGAGGCCCGCGTCGGCCAGCGCCTTCACGGTCGGCAGCGGAAGCCGGCGGACGCGCTCGCCGTCGTCCGCGTGCGCCTCGATGAGTTCGGCGAGGTCGCGGGCGGCGTCGACGATCGGAGCGTTCCCCATGCCACGACTGTAGGTCGCTGCCCGGTCTCGGGTTTCCATCCACGGGCCGATCGCCGGCGAGGGTCAGCGTGCACGAGCACCGCCGGTGGTCTACGGTCGGTGTCGTGAAGTTCGGCTTCGTGGTCCCCTGGGGCGACGCCGACGATGTCGGTGACCTCGCCGCTGCTGCCGAAGGCGCGGGCTGGGACGGACTCTTCGTCTGGGAACCGGTGTGGGGCGTCGACGCGTGGATCTCGCTCGGCCTCGCTGCGGTCCGAACCTCGAAGATCCGCCTCGGCACACTGCTCACCCCGCCGTCACGGCGGCGCCCATGGGAGCTGGCGAGCCAGGTGGCCACCGTCGACCGCCTGTCCGACGGACGGGTGACCCTGTCGGTCGGCCTCGGCGCGCTCGACTCCGGCTTCGAGACCTTCGGCGAGGAGTGCGACCGCCGGGTGCGCGCCGAGCTCATGGACGAATGCCTCGACGTCGTGTGCGGCCTGTGGGACGGCCAGCCGTTCAGCTACGACGGCGCCCACTACCAGGTGCAGTCCACCGAGTTCCCCACGATCGGCAACGTGGTGCAGGAGCCGCGCGTGCCGATCTGGTGCGTGGCAGCGCTCGGCCGCGACAAGTCGATGCAGCGGGCGCTGCGGTGGGACGGGATGATCCCGCAGGTCCTCGACGACGGGTCGGTCCGCCAACCCCACCTCGACGAGGTCGCGTCACTCCGCGGCACGGTCGCGGACGACTACGACATCGTCGTCGAGGGAACGATGTCGGAGCACTCGCCGGCCGCGTACGCCGATGCCGGCGCGACGTGGTGGATCGAGTCGATGTGGGACGCGATGGCCGAACACTCACCGGTGACGGCAGCCTACGACCGGCTGCTCCAGGGCCCGCCCGCCTGACCGGTCGCCGACGAACATGCGTGGCTGACGCCACGACCGCCGTCCAGCGCTACCGTCGTCGAGGTGAGCACAACCGACACGGGCTGGAACTTCGCTGATCTCTGGGAAACGGTGGCACGCCAGATCCCCGACGCCCTCGCCCTGCAGCACGGCGATCGCACCCACACGTGGTCCGACTTCAACCGACGGGCGAACGGTGTCGCGACCGCGCTCTTGCGTCCGGACAGTGCGGAACAGGACAAGGTGGCGCAGTACCTCTACAACTCACCCGAGTACCTCGAGTCGATGTTCGCTGCGTTCAAGGCGGGCTTCGCCGTCGTCAACACCAACTACCGCTACGCCGCCGACGAGCTCGTCTACCTGTGGGACAACGCCGACGTCACCGCCGTCGTCTTCCACGGCACGTTCGCCGAACAGTGCGAGACGGTGCGCGACCGCGTGCCGATGGTGACCACCTGGCTGTGGGTCGACGACGGCTCGGGGCCGTGCCCCGACTGGGCTGTGCCGTACGAGGACGCGGCCCTCGCGGGCACCGACGAGAACGTGGAGGGCCCGTGGGGGCGCAGCGGCGATCACCTCCTACTGCTCTACACCGGCGGGACCACCGGCATGCCCAAGGGGGTCATGTGGCGCCAGGACGACCTGTTCGGCGTGCTCGACGCCAACAACAAGAAGCGGATGCCACCCGAGCAGGACCTCGAGGCGGTCGCCGACCGGATCGTCAAGGCCGGTCCGCGCAACATGCCGGCGGCGCCGTTGATGCACGGCACCGGACTGTTCAACGCGATCAGCAACCTGATGATCGGCGGGTCGATCACCACGATGGTGGGCCGGCACTTCAGCGCCGAGGAGTTCCTCGACGACGTCCAGACGTACGGCATCAACTCGACGTCGATCGTCGGTGATGCCTTCGCCAAGCCGATCCTCCGCGCCCTGGATGCCGAACCCGACCGCTGGGACATCTCGACGCTGCGCGTCATCGTGTCCTCGGGCGTGATGTGGTCGAAGGAGACCAAGGAGGGTCTGCTTCGGCACAACCCCCGACTGATCATGGTCGACTCGCTCGGCTCCAGTGAGGCGATCGGCATGGCGACCAACACCACCACGTCGGAGTCGAGCGGCGAGACGGCCAAGTTCGAACTCAGCCCGACCTCCCGCGTGGTCACCGACGACGGGCGCGACGTCGTGCCCGGGTCGGGCGAACTCGGCCGGGTCGCCCTGCGGGGCCGCACACCGATCGGGTACTACAAGGACGAGGCGAAGTCGGCCCAGACCTTCGTCGTCATCGACGGCGAGCGGTACTCGATCCCCGGCGACTACGCCACGGTCGAGGCCGACGGCACCGTGACGCTGCTCGGTCGCGGCAGCCAGTGCATCAACACCGGCGGCGAGAAGGTCTATCCCGAAGAGGTCGAGGAGTGCCTCAAGCTCCATCCGTCGGTGGCCGATGCCGCCGTGGTGGGCATTCCCGACGAGAAGTGGGGCGAGGCGATCACCGCGCTCGTCGAACCGCATGCCGGCGATGTCGTCGATCCCACCGCGCTGATCGCGCACGTCAAGGGAAGGCTCGCCGCGTACAAGGCTCCGAAGAAGGTCGTTGCCGTCACGTCGATCGGGCGCGCTGCGAACGGCAAGCTCGACTACAAGAAGCTGCGGTCCGACGCCATGACCGACGCCGCTGTCTAACGTGTTCCAAGTGACGGGATCTGGGACGGCGACGGGGAACGTGGCGGCGTTGGATCGGAGGCTGTTCGGGGCCGTCCTGTTCGACCTCGGCGTGGCACTCCCCGTGTCCGCGATGGGCGACCGCAAGAACGAGAGCACCAACGGTTCGGCGGCCGGATGAACCGTCACCCGGTACCGAGCGGACTTCCCACCCACCGCTTCCCGGTCGAGCCGTGGCGGCTGGTCGAACGCTCGTACTCGAGCGACGACCTCGGCCTCACCGAGACGATCTTCGCACTCGGCAACGGCTACCTCGGGATGCGCGCCAACCCCGAGGAGGGACGGGAGGCACACAGCCACGGCACCTACCTGAACGGGTTCCACGAGACCTGGCGGATCCTGCACGCCGAGGATGCCTTCGGGTTCGCGAAGACGGGCCAGACCCTCGTCAACGCCCCCGATGCGAAGTTGATGAAGCTGTACATCGACGACGAGCCGCTGCTGCTGCCGACCGCCGACCTCGACAGCTACGAACGCGCCGTCGACTTCCGCGACGGCGTGCTCACCCGCGACATCGTGTGGCGGACGCCGGCGGGCAAGCGGGTGCGGGTGTCGTCCCAGCGCATGGTGAGCTTCGTGCACCGCCACCTCGCCCTGATGACGCTCGAGGTCACACTGCTCGACTCACCGGCACCCGTCGTGGTCTCGTCGCAGTTGCTCAACCGCCAGGACGGCGAGGACGAATACCACGTGCGCGCGGCGGCGCTCGGCGAGGGGCAGGACCCCCGGCAGGCCCGCAAATTCGATCACCGCGTCCTCGAGCCGCAACTGCAGCGGGAGAAGGACAACGAGATCGTGCTCGGGTACCGGTGTGCGAACAGCCGGATGACCCTGGCGTGCGGTACCCGACACCACATCGACACGTCCTGCCAGGTCGAGGTGACGACCGACGTCGGCCCTGACCTCGCGAAGACCGTGTTCACGGTGCGCGCAACACCCGGCGATCCGATCAAGATCACCAAGCTCGTCTCGTACCATTCGTCGAACGGAGTGCCGGCGCAGGAACTCGCCGACCGCTGCTCGCGCGCCCTGCAGCGCGCCGAGTCCGACGGCGTCGAGCAGCTCGTGACCGAGCAACGCGCGTGGCTGGACGAGTTCTGGACACAGGCCGACATCGAGCTACGCGGCGACGACCAGGCCCAGCAGGCGCTGCGATGGAACCTCTTCCAGCTCGCGCAGGCGTCGGCGCGCACCCAGGAGCAGGGCATTCCGGCAAAAGGCGTCACCGGCGGTGGCTACGACGGCCACTACTTCTGGGACACCGAGGTCTACGTCGCTCCATTCCTCGCCTACACGACGCCAGAAGCGGCCCGCAAGATCCTCCGATTCCGGTGGAGGATGCTCGACGCTGCCCGAGCCCGGGCTCGAGAGATGAGCCAGGAGGGCGCCCTGTATCCGTGGCGCACCATCAACGGCGAAGAGGCCTCGGCGTACTACGCGGCCGGCACGGCGCAGTACCACATCAACGCAGCGATCGTGCTGGCCCTGCGCCGGTACCTCGAGGCGTCGGGCGACATCGACTTCCTGTCACACGAGGGCGCGGAGATGCTCGTGGAGACCGCCCGCCTGTGGGCCGATCTCGGCTTCTACGGCAGCAACGGGTCGCGGAGCTTCCACGTCCACCGGGTCACCGGGCCCGACGAGTACACGACCGTCGTCAACGACAACTTCTACACGAACGTGATGGCGAGGTTCAATCTCCGCTACGCCGCCCGAACGGTGCGTTTCCTCGCGAACTGGAACCCGGAAGCGTTCGAGGAGCTGTGCCGAGCGACCGACCTCGACGTGCAGGAACTCGACGACTGGGACGCCGCCGCCGATGCGATGTTCCTCCCGTTCGACGAGGACCTGGGCATCAATCCGCAGGACTCGGAGTTCCTCGATCTGGAGCCGTGGGACTGGGAGACCACGCCGCCGGAGAAGTTCCCGCTCCTGCTGCACTATCACCCGTTGGTGATCTATCGACACCAGGTGCTCAAGCAGGCCGACGTCGTTCTGGCGATGTTCCTGCGCTCCGAACGGTTCCCGGTGGAACAGAAGCGACGCAACTTCGACTACTACGACCCGATCACCACCGGCGATTCGTCGCTGTCGGCGTGCGTGCAGGCGGTGGTCGCTGCCGAGGTCGGCTACGACGCCCTGGCGCTCGAGTACTTCACCCGCTCGCTCTACCTCGACCTCTGCGACTCGCACGGCAACACCGCCGACGGCGTCCACGTCGCCTCCACCGGCGGGGTCTGGGCGGGCATCGTGCACGGGTTCGCCGGGATGGTCGAGCAGGGCGACCACCTCGAGTTCTCACCGCGTCTGCCGGCGCCGTGGGACGGCGTCACGTTCCATCTGCTCCGACACGGCTCGAGACTGCGCGTCGAACTCGACCCCGACGGGTTGACGCTGACGGTGCTCGGCGGCTCGGGCGTGCCGGTCCGTGACGGCGACGAGAACGTGCTCGTCACGATGGACGAGCCGTACCGGATCGCCCGCGCCGTCGACGACTGACCATCGGTGCGAGGATCAGGGACATGACATCGCCGGACGGACCGCTCGGTGAGCGGGTCGCACTGGTCACCGGCGTGTCGCGTTCGATCGGTATCGGCGCCGCCGTGGCGCATCGGCTCCACGGTCTCGGGGCGACGATCGCCGCCACCGGATGGTCGCCGCACGACGCAGAGATGCCGTGGGACGACGCCCCCGTGGGCCCACTCCCGTTCTCCGTCGGCCAGCACGACCTCTCCGATCCGGACGTCCCTGCGGCCCTGATCGACGAGGTGGTCGACGCGCACGGCCGGATCGACATCGTGGTCGCCGTGCACGCCCGGTCGTCTCAGGCCTCGTTCGCCGAGGTCACCGCGGCCGAACTCGACCGGTGCTGGGCGGCCAACGTCCGCAGCGTCGTGCTGCTGGCCCAGCGCCTCGCCGAACGTCACGAGCCGGCACCTCCCGACTCGGCACCGACCGGTCGGATGCTGTGGTTCACGAGTGGTCAGCACCTCGGCCCGATGGACGGCGAGATCGCCTACGCCGTCTCGAAGGGAGCGCTGCACCAGATGACCCGATCGGTCGACCATGCGCTGTCGGCCCGCCGGATCGTCGCGAACTGCATCAATCCCGGACCGGTCGACACCGGGTACGCGACGGGCGCCGCCCATGATGCCGTGGCGCGCATGTTCCCCGACCATCGCTGGGGAACCCCGAACGACGTCGCCAACCTCGTCGCGTTCCTCGTGGGCGACGACGGCTCGTGGATCCGCGGACAGGTGCTCGACTCCGAGGGCGGTTTTTCCCGATTCGCATGACCGCCGTTAGCGTTCCGGCCATGACTGATCTCGGATTCGACGGCAAGGTAGCGATCATCACGGGCGCCGGTGGCGGCCTCGGACGGCAGCACGCGCTGATGATGGCGAAGCGCGGTGCGCTCATCGTGGTCAACGACCTCGGCGGCTCGGTCGACGGCACGGGCTCGGACAAGGGCGCCGCCCAGCTCGTCGTCGACGAGATCACCGCCGCCGGTGGCGAGGCCGTCGCCAACACCGACTCGGTGGCGACGCCCGAGGGTGGCGCGGCGATCGTCCAGAGCGCCGTCGACGCGTTCGGCAAGGTCGACATCGTCATCAACAACGCCGGCATCCTGCGCGACAAGTCGTTCCACAACATGGGCGCCGACCTGTTCGACCCGGTGATCGACGTCCACCTGCGCGGCGCGTTCAACGTCACCCAGCCGGCGTGGAAGATCATGCGTGACCAGGGGTACGGTCGCATCGTCTCGACGTCGTCGGCCGCCGGCATCTTCGGCAACTTCGGTCAGGCCAACTACGGCGCCGCCAAGATGGGGCTCGTCGGCTTCACCAACGTGCTCGCGGTCGAGGGCGCCAAGTACAACATCAGGGCCAACGCGATCGCCCCGCTCGCCAAGACCCGCATGACCGAGGACCTGCTCGGCGGACTCGGTGACAAGCTGAACCCCGAACTCGTGTCACCGCTGGTCACCTACCTCGCACACGAGTCGTGCGAGGCGACCGGCCGGGTGTTCTCGGTCGGTGGCGGCCGGGTGGCCGAGGTGTTCATCGCCGAGGCGGTCGGGTACACCAACACCACCGACCTCACGCCGGAGGACCTCGCTGCGAACTGGGACAAGGTCACCGACCAGGCCGGCTACAGCGTGCCCGCCAGCATCGCCGAGGAGACGGCGATGTTCCTCGGCGCCCTGTCCTGAACCCGCCCCGGCGTGATCTCCGTCGATGACTTCCAGCGCGATGCCGCCGCCTGGCTGGCCGATCACGCCGGCGACGCTCCACGCGACTACGGCGCGATCTGCCCACCCGACCTCGTCGACGCGGGCCTCGCCTGGCAACGGCGACTGACCGATGCCGGTTGGGCGGGGATCCACTGGCCGGTCGAGCACGGCGGGCGGGGGCTGACGGCGGAACACAACGGCGTCTGGCTGCTCGAGTGCGCCCGCGCCGGCGTTCCGGCGGTGTTCAACATGGTCGGCTTCGTCCTCGCGGGCGGCGCGGTGCTGCGCTACGGCACCCCCGAGCAACAGGCGACCCATCTTCGAGCGACGCTGGCCACCGACCACGTGTGGTGCCAACTGTTCTCCGAGCCCGGCGCCGGGAGCGACCTCGGCTCGTTGGCGACCAGGGCCGAACTCGACGGTGACCGCTACGTCGTCAACGGCCAGAAGGTGTGGTGCTCGGGCGGCCGGTACTCGAACTGGGGCATCCTGATGGCGCGCACCCGTCCCCTCGACCCGACCGGCGAACACGGCGCTCCGAAGCACGAGGGCATCTCGTTCTTCCTCTGCCCGATGGACCTGCCCGGCATCGAGGTCCGACCACTGAAACAGATGACCGGCGAGTCCGAGTTCGACGAGGTGTTCTTCACCGACGTGTCGCTGCCGACGGATTGCCTCCTCGGGCCGGCCCACGGTGGCTGGGGTGTCGGGATGGCGGTGCTCACCAGCGAGCGCGGGCACATCGGCACCTCGGTGATCGGGCTCGAACGCCGTCTCGACCAGATGGCCCGACTCGCCGAGGGTCGCGAGCTGACCGTCATCGACCGAGACGCGCTGACCGCCCTGCTGAGCCGGGGCACCGCTGCCAAGGCGATGGCCCAGCGGCAGGGTCCGATCGCGTCGACTGCCGCGTCGCTGATGAAGCTCGGGATCACCGAGATGATGTTCGATGTCGCGATGCTGCGAGGTGACATCTCCGGCGCGGACGCCATGCTCGACGGCCCGGATTCGACGGGGATGCTGGCGGCCCCCGGTGGCCGGATCGCGGGCGGCACGAGTCAGGTCCAGCGCAACATCATCGGCGAACGCCTCCTCGGCCTCCCCCGCGAACCCAAGCCCGCCTGACGATTCGCAGAGGTTGCGGGTGGACCACCAAGATGACTCGGTGCGCGTCATGTCGTCGGATCAGGTGAGTGTTGCCATCCACGAGTTCGGTGGTGCTGGACGGCCGTTGCTGCTGTCGCATGCAACCGGGTTCCACGGCTACTGCTATCTGCCGATCGCCGACGAACTCGCCGACGAGTTCACGTCGTACGCGGTCGACTACCGCGGGCACGGCGACACCGCCCGCCCGGACGACTGGCAGGTGGAATGGGAGCGCTACGGCGACGATGCCCTGGCGGCGGCGCATGCGATCGCTCCCGACGGCGGCCTGGTCGGCTTCGGCCACTCGATGGGCGGCGCCGCCCTGCTGATGGCGGCCCACCGCCGACCCGGTCTGTTCGACCTGATCGTCGCGTACGAGCCGATCGTGTTCCCGCCCCGCGATCCCGACGGTCCGCAGGGTGAGGGGCCGACACTGTCGATCGGGGCCCGCAAACGGCGCGCAACGTTCGACTCGTTCGACCAGGCGATCGCGAACTACGCCTCCAAGCCGCCGATGATGGCGTTCGATCCCGACGTGTTGCGTCTGTACGTCGCCCACGGGTTCCGGCCGTCGCCAGAAGGAGTCCGCCTGAAGTGCGATCCCGAGCACGAAGCTCGCACCTTCGACACCGGCGGCGGCCACGCGACCTGGAGCCACCTCCCCGAGATCGACACACCGGTCGTCGTCCTCGCCGGCCGGGTCGACGAGTTCGGTCCCGCAGCGATCGCCGAGGGCATCGCGGAGCGGCTGCCGAACAGCACCTACGTCCAGCACGACGACTGGGACCACTTCACCCCGTTCGTCGATCCGGCGGCCATGGCCGCGATCATCGCCGACGCGGCGAGGGCGTGACCGCACGCATCGGCGAACCTCGTCACACCCCCGCCCTACGATGACGGCCATGAACGCCACCGCCGACCTCGCGCCCGTCTTCCCGGTGCCCACGTCGCTGTCGCCGTCTCGGGTGTCGTCGTTCACGTCGTGTCCGATGCAGTTCCGGTTCTCGAGCATCGAGAAGCTTCCCGAGGCGCCCGGCCCGGCGACCACGAAGGGCAGCATCGTGCACCGGGCGCTGGAGCTGCTGTTCGTACGGCCCGCCGGCGAACGCACGCCGGAGGCCCTGGCGCACGACATGGCAGCCGCGCTCGAGGAGTACCGCACGCATCCCGACTACGTCGGCCTGCGGCTCGACGATGCCGGCGCCGAGAAGTTCGACCGTGACTGTCACGCCCTGATCGAGAAGTACTTCGCGATGGAGGACCCCACCGCCGTCCGCGAGATCGGCCTCGAGCTGTGGATGGAGGCACCGGTCGGCCACTTGACGCTGCGCGGCATCATCGACCGCCTCGAACTCGACGCCGACGGCGAACTCGTCGTCACCGACTACAAGACCGGGCGTGCCCCCTCGGGCAACTACGAGCAGAAGAGCCTCGCCGGCGTGCACTTCTACTCGTTCCTGTGCGAGGCGGTGTTCGGCAAGCGACCGGCCAAGATCCGCCTGATGTACCTCTCGTCGGGCGAGACGATCGAAACCGTGCCGTCGGCGCAGTCGGTGAAGTTCATCACCACCCGCACCACCGCGGTGTGGTCGGCGGTCGAGCGGGCGTGCACCACCGGCGACTTCCGGCCTCGCCAGAGCAAGCTGTGCGACTACTGCTCGTTCCAGCAGTGGTGCCCGGCGTTCGGGGGCGATCCGTCGTTGGCCGCCACCGAGGCGGTCGCCGCCCACGAGGAGCTCCTCGCCCAGCCGGTCGACGTCGGCGCCGCATGACCGACGCCGCGGCACCGCTCGACGTCGGCCCGCTTCCGATCGTGCCCGGTCAGGGCCACCTCGGCCCTCGGGTCGACGCGTTCGACCGCCGTGTCGACGAGTTGCTGGAACACCTCCGCGGCCACCCGCTGGCCGACTTCGTGTTCACCAACACCACCCACGTCGCCGACTTCAGCATGATCTGGCACGGCATCGGCATCGTGCGCGGCATCGCCAAGGGCCGGCCCGACCAGGTGATCGTGCTCGCCGCCCTCCTGGGGGCCGAGAGCCTGCTCGTCAACCAGGGCATCAAGCGGTTGTTCCGTCGCCAACGACCCACCACCACCGGCGACGACCGGCTGCAGGTCCGTCGTCCCTCGACATCGTCGTTCCCGTCGGGTCATGCCAGCTCGGCGGTGTTCGCGGCGATGGTGCTGTCGGGCTGGGACGGCCCCTGGCTGAGCATGCTCTGGTTCAAGATCGCCGCCGTCGTCGGGATCAGCCGCGCCTACGTGCGGATCCATCACGGATCCGATGTCGTCGGTGGAGCCGTCGTCGGCGTCCTGCTCGGCCTCGTCGGCCGCCGCATCGCCCGCCGGTTGGCCCCCTGAACGGGAGTCAGGAGCGCGTCAACGAGGGTCGCTCACCCTCGCCGCTCAGACGGCGTCGGTGGTGACGGGTTCGGCCGCCGCGACCAGGTGGGTCGGCTCGGCCGTGAGCAGCGTGCGCACGTCGAGCAGCAAGTCGGCAACTTCACCCGTCGAGACGAGTTCACGTTGCATCATTCGTGCAAGGGCGCCATCGATGACGCTCAGTGCTTCGGTGATCACGGCCTCGGAGTCGGTGCGCTCATCAGTCATTGGTGAACACGGTACCCGTGTCTCGGCCGTCGCGCGCGCACCTGCGAGGTGATGAGGAAGGTGTCACACGACGTTTACACGGCGTGCGGTGCCGGCGGGGTCCGAGAGCGCGCCGTGCCGGGCTCCTACGATGGCCTGATGGAGTTCACCGGTCGCAACGTGGTGGTCACCGGCGCAGGCCGCGGAATCGGCGAGGCCCTCGCCCGAGAATTCCACGATCGGGGCGCCAACGTGGTCGTGGCCGACCTCGCCGGGGCCGACGAGGTGGCTGCCTCGATGGAACGGGCGACCGCCGTCACCGCTGACGTGAGCACCGAGGCCGGCAACCGGGCGCTGGTCAGCGAGGCGAAGGAGGCGCTCGGGTCGATCGACCTCTTCTTCTGCAACGCGGGCGTCGGAACCGGTCGAGGGGTGCTCGAGACGCCCGAGGACGACTGGGACCTGGCCTTCGCCGTCAACGTCCACGCGCATCGCTGGGCGGCGAAGTACCTGCTGCCGGACTGGCTCGAGCGCGGCGATGGCTACTTCTGCTCGACGGCATCGGCAGCGGGGCTCCTGATGCAGATCGGGTCGGGGCCGTACACGCTGACGAAGCGGGCGGCCGTCGCGTTCGCCGAGTACATGGCGGTCACCTACGGCGACGCCGGCGTCAAGGTGACGTGCCTGTGTCCGCAGGGCGTGAACACCCAGATGCTCCACGCCGGCGATGACGCCGTGTCGGGGAGCAACGTGGTGAAGGCCGCCGGGGTGGTGCTCGAACCCGCCGACGTCGCCCGCGAGGTCGCCGATGCGATCGAGGCGGAGCGCTTCTTCGTACTCCCGCACCCCGAGGTCGCCGACTACATGGCACTCAAGGCCACCGATCCCGAGCGCTGGCTCGGCGGGATGCGCAAACTCCAGCGACGCACCATCGGCTCCTGACCACCGGCGAACCGTCCGACCCATCCATGCACCGCTCCCCCGCCTCGCTCGCCCGTCTGGGGCTCCGGATGGGCGAGCCGATCCGCTTCCGGCGCCACGACAAGGGCCGCTGGATCGTCGGACGGGTGGCAGGCATCGAGTTCGACGGCAGCATCGCCATCCGGGACCCCGACGGGTCGGCGCGCTCGCTGCGAGCCGAACGCGTCGAGATCCGGCGTCCCGGCTCACGAGGTCGCCTGCGATGGCGGGTCGTCAGCGAGGTCGCCGTCACCTGGGAACAACTGGAGATGTTCGAGCCCACGGAATCCTGAGGCGGCACCTCCGGGATCGGTCGTTCGGCGGCCCCACCAACTCCGTGACACCCCCTCGTCATGATGGAACCATGACCGTCGTCGAGCATCCCTTCGTTGCCGAGGCGCCCGGCGCACCGACTGACGGCGCGCCGTTCGGCGACGGATCCGGGTGGTTCCCGGCCGACGACGATCGGCCCTTCGACCCGCTCACCGACATCGCGTACGGCCGCACCGACCCACCCGGCATCGAGTGGGTCGAGGCAGTCGTCGAGCGCTGCTCGCAGGGCCTGGCGATGCTCGAGGCGATCGACCCGTCGGGCTTCGACGCTGCCACCACGGAGACGTGGGCGAGAGGCGTCGAGCAGCTCCGCCGCCAGTCCGCGGCCGCCGCAATCGCCGTGGCCGACCATCTCGACGCCGCCCAGCCGTTCCGACACCACGGGTTCTTCACGGCGAAGGCCTGGATGCGACACCACCTCCAGCTGTCGGGTGCCGAGGCCTACGGACGCGTGCAGGAAGCCAAGCTGCGTCGCGCCGTCCGGGTGTGGAACGACGCGGTCGCCGGTGGCCAGATCGGCGTCGCCCAGTCCCGGCTGATGGCCCGCATCGCCGCCAACCCCCGCATCCCGGGCGACGTGCTCATCGCCGGCGTGTGGGAGCTGATGGTCGACGCCATGGACTGCTCCTACGTCGAGTTCGAACGCCGCGCGCTCACCTTCGAAACGCTCGCCGATCCGATCGGCGCCGCCGAGAAGGCCGAGCACATCCACCAACGGCGCGCAGCGTCACTGCACCAACATCCGAGCGGCGCCTGGACCTTCCACGCCGACCTCGACGAGGTCGGCGGGCCCGAATTCCTCGAGATCTTCTCCTGGTACACCGACCGCGAGTTCGACCGCGACTGGGCCGAGGCGAAGGAACGCCTCGGCGACGGCAACGTCGACGTCGCCACACTGCGCCGCACCGAGGCCCAGCGCCGGGCCGACGCACTGTTGGAGATGGCCCGGGCGGCGGCGGCCTGCCCACCCGACGCCAAGCGTCCGCTGCCGACGGTCAACTTCCTCCTCGACGAGGTCACCGCCCACGCCGCAGCCGACAACGATCTCGTCGACCCACTCTCCTACCGCGACGTCACTTCCCGCACCGATCGCGGCCATCGGGTCGACCCCAACGCCATCATCGGCGTCTCGCTCTGGGCCGTGATCCGCCGCGTCGTCACCGATTCCAGAGGTGTCGTGATCGACCTCGGGCGAACCCAACGGCTCTTCACCGGATACGCCCGAGAAGCCGTCATGCTGCTCGAGCCAACCTGCATCTGGCCCGGGTGCGACCAACCACACAGCTGGTGCCACGCCGACCACCTCACCAGCTGGAGCACACGCGGCCCCACCAACGCCGACAACGGCGCCCCGCTGTGCGCCCGCCACAACCACCTCAAGGAACAGGGCTTCACCGTCACCCGTGACAGCGACGGCCACTGGCACATCACGGCCCCCGATGGCACCGACCTCTGCTGAACAGCCGAGGGCGGAGAGTCAGGAGCCGGAATGCGCTGCGAGGTAGGCGCTCATCAGCTCGGCCGGGATCCGACCGCGGTCGCTCACGGCCAGTCCCTGCTCCGACGCCCAGGAGCGAACTTCCGCCGGGGTCGGGGTCCGGCGTGGAACCGCTCCGGCCGGCACGAGCTGAGCAGCTCGTTCCTCGCCGACCCGATCGTGCATGGCGTGCTCCACTGCCGCGCCGAAGAACCGGTACGTCCACTCCTGAGCGAGTTGGCGGGTTTCCGCGAACACGATCGAGACCGACGGATACCGCACCGCGGCCTCGGCGAGCTGCGTGGCGATCGATGCCGGGCGCACGTGGCGCAGCTTGAAGATCGCCGAGTATCGATCCTCCACCACGATCGCCGCGACGCCGCCAGGTCCATCCTCCGGGTCGGAACCGGCGACGAACGCCGACAGCTCCGCGAGCACCATCCACAACTTCCCGCCAACGATCGTCGACACCAGGTCGTCGATGCTCTTGCGCTCGACGACGGCGATCACCCGCCCATCGGCCTCCACCGCATAGTCGCCGACCGGAATCGCCTGTTTCGCCGTCGTCGCCTGCTGCTCGGTGAACTTCCACGCGTATCGCTCGCGGGTGTCGACCAGCACGTGCAGTTCGTGGCCGGATGCCTTCGCCGTAGGGACCCGAACGCTCGGTCGAGCCTGTTTGCTGGTGCGCGCCGACTGCCAGAACACCATCTCGCGACCGCGCGCAGTGGTGAACACGAACTGCGAGCGGTTCTCGCGGCCGCGGTCGAGCACCAGGTCGACCGCCACGCCGCGGCGGACGCACGAACGCACAGCGACGCGCTCGACGATCTCGACCTCGTCCGGCGACGGCCAGGCGTCGGCCGGATGACAGTAGATCTTGCTGGTGCGCGGCCAGGTGTCCTTCGCCTTCAGCACCACAGCTCCCGACGGAAGGGGGATGCGCAACAGGTACGGCAACGACGACGACTCGTCCGGGTTCCGCGCGATGACGAAGTCCTCCACGCCCCTCACCGTAGGCCGCGGGGCGTCAGACGGAGGCCGAGCGGGGTGCGCTCGACCTCCATGGCGAAGTCGAACGCGTCGACGGTGGCGGCGAGGTCGATGTCGGTCGGGTCGCAGTGTTCGGGGCCGAGCGCGAGGGTCTTGGCCGCCTCGTTCGTTGCCAACAGGGCGGCCGACGTGGCTGCGGCGTCGAGCGGTCGGCCGAGCCGAGCCCGTTCGATCAGGTCGGCGGCCAGTGCATCGTCACCGCCGGTGGTGTCCGGCGCGTCCTCGAAACGGCCCGTGATCACATAGGTCGGCTCGCCGAGGCCGGCGTCGTTCACCGCCCGTGCAGTCGCCGACGCGCACGCAAGGCTCGCGGCCCACAACCGATCGGCATCGGTCGCAGCGACCACACCGCGGGTGCCGGCCGAGGTGCGTTGCACCAGTGTACGACCGGTGAGGTCGGCACGGCTGACCATCGCCGGCGAGTTCGGGTAGTCGAATCCCTTCGGACGCAGACCGCGGCTCTCACCGACCGCAATCGTGCCGGGATGCGCATCCTTGAACGCCAGGGCGTCATCGACGGCGCCGACCAGGTAGATCTCGGCCGCGCCCGCCCCGAACGCATACGCCGCGGTCGTGAATGCACGGATCACGTCGACCACCACGACCGGACCGCGCACGCCGTCGAGTTCCCATCGGGCGAGGTGCCGAGCCATCAGCGACCGCCGGAGCGTTCGACGATCGTGGCGCCGCAGACCATCGTCGGAGCGTCAGAACGACGGGCGGACGCCGACGATGCTCGCTCGCTCCATCACCCGGACGTCGGGCCAGTAGTCGCTCGACGCGTAGTGCTGTACCGCCAGGTTGTCCCACATGGCGACCGAGTTGGGATGCCAGTGGAATCGGCAGTGGTATTCGAGCGTGTTCGCCTGGGCGAACAGCGTCACCAACAGTTCGTCCGACTCGGCGGGGTCGAGGCCGACGATGCGAGTCGTGAAGAACCGATTGACGTACAGCAACCGATCACCGGAGACCGGGTGATGCACCACGACCGGATGCTCGACGACCGGGTACTTCTCGCGCATCGCCGCGGCGTCGGCGCCCGTGATCGTCTGACCGAACGCCTGCATGTAGTCGTGTTCGGCGACGAGGCCCTCGATGCGGTCCTTCACCTCGTCCGACAGGCCCTCGTAGGCAGCGTTCATGTCGCAGAACAGGGTGTCGCCACCGGTGTCGGGCACCTCGATCGCGCGGAGGACGGCGCCCTTCGACGGCACCTCGCGCCACGTGACGTCGTGGTGCCAGCCGTTCTCGTAGCCGCCGGTGTCGGCGTCCTTGGCGAAACGGACCAACTCCGGGCGTTCGTCGTTGCTGGCGAAGAACGGGTGGACCTCCAACTCGCCGAAACGCCGGGCGAAGGCGACGTGCTGCTCGGCGGTGAGCTGCTGGTCGCGGAAGAACAGCACCTTGTAGTCGACCCATGCTCGCGAGAGTTCCTCGAACACGTCGTCGGCGAGTGGCTTCGACAGGTCGAGGCCCTTGACGATGCCGCCGAGCGTGGCTCCGACCTGGCGGACCTCGAAGTGCTCCCACTCGAGCGCCGTCAGCCGGATGCGTTCCGCCGCGAGGTGGGCGACCGGGCCGATCACGGCCTTGTCCGGGCCGAAGGTGAGCTTGCGGGCGTTGAACTCGCCGATGTCACCCGACGGTTCGATCCCCTCCATCTTGGCGATCGCCGAGTTCGTGGTCTCCAGGTCGTCGTCGGTGATGCTCATCTCGTCCTCTCACGCGCAGCGCGGGTCGCTGCTGCCCCAACGTAGCTCTCGACGGTGTGGCCGACCTCGGCCGTGGCTCGCAGCATGCCGGGTCCGTGACGATGGCCTCTTGTGGGCATCTCGACCAGGTGAGACCGTACTGGTGGCACGCCGGTGCCGACCCATCAAACTCAACGAAGGGAGTTCATCATGACGACTCTCACGGATCGAGAGGAGAAGACGACAACAGGGACCGAAGTAGACAGCAGCCAATCCGGGCATCCCGACAGGGGCAACCGGACGCTGAAGGTGATCGTCATCGCATTGGCGGTCGCGCTGGTCGGCCTCGGCGCATGGGTGATCATCGATCGCTCCTCGACGCCTGCCACGGCCCCGAGTGACGACATTGCCCAGGTGTGGGATGACTACACGGATGCATGGAACAACTACGACGGTGACGCGTTCCTGGAGATCACGACCGACGACTACACGTTCGTGTCGGAGATGGGAACGGCGAGCGCGACATCCCAGGCGGCCTCCATCAACGGGATGGGCCGCTACGACTGGCAGGTCACGCCGGTCGGCGAGCGGGTCATGGCCGGTGACGGCCCGTGGTTCGTGACCCAGGTCAACCGGGTGCAGGACAGCACCATGACCGAACCCGTGGAGGGGATCAGCGTGATGACCATCGTCGACGACGGTGGCGTGCTGCGAGTCGCCAACCACACGTTCTACGGTGATCTCTGAGCGGACAACGCACCTCCGACAGCAACAACGCCGGGGGTGTGCCCGCGCGCTGGCCGGGTTCTGGCCGGGTTCGCTCCGACTGAATCCGCCCTGATCAGCCAACGTAACGTCGCCATCATGGCCGTGAGACTGGACGAGTCCGACGAATACATGCACGAACTCGGCCCCGAGCCGAACTTCAACGAGAGCATGTACATCAACTGCTTCGATCCGGCGCAGGGCGTCGGCGGCTGGTTCCGGATGGGCAACCGCGCCAACGAGGGCACCGCCGAGATGACGGTGTGCCTGTACCTGCCTCCGGAGGTCGATGGCGGCAACCGCCAGGTCGGGTTCATGTTCAAGCGGCCCGCGATCGAGAACAACCACGCGCTCGACGCCGCCGGGCTCACCTGGACGATGGTGAAGCCGTTCGAGGAACTGCGCATCGACTACGTCGGCAAGGTCGTCGTGCTCGACGAGCCCGAGCAGATGGCCGACCCGAAGGAGGCGTTCACGAACAACCCGTACGCCGAGGCGGAGATCCACATCACCTTCACCGGCCAGGGGCGGCCGAGCATGTTCGGCGGCGAGCCCGACGAGCCTCACGAGAAGCCGGGCGAGGAGTTCGCCAAGGGCCACTACGAGCAACTCGTGGAGGCGACCGGCACGATGCGCGTCGGCGAGCGGGAGTGGCAGATCGCCGGGTTCGGTCTGCGCGACCACTCCTGGGGCCCGCGCTACTGGCAGGCGCCGTGGTACTACCGATGGTTGACGGTCAACGTCGACGAGAACTTCGGGTTCATGGCGAGCCGTGTCGCCAAGCGCGACAGCGACGGCACCCGCGGCGGCTTCGTGTGGGAGAACGGCGTGATGCACCTGTGCGATGACGTGCGGATCTCGACCGAGACACGCGGCGACGAGCGCTACCACGACCGCATCGAGGGCACGATCCGCTCCAGCCGTAGCGACCGCGAGTGGAACTTCACCGGCGAGGCGCTCAGCCTGATCCCGCTGCGCAACCGGCGCCAGACGCCCGACGGCGACTGGTTGCAGACCCGCATCTCCGAGGCGTACACCAAGTGGACGATCCACTCCGGCGACTACGAGGGTCGAGTCGGCTTCGGCATGTCGGAGTACCTCGACCAGATCGTCGACGGCCGGCCCGTCGGCATCGCCGAATAGCGCCGGACCGAGCAGGCTGGGTCCGGACACGCGCGGGGTACCGTCGGGCCGCATGAGTCAGCTGCCACCGCCGTCGCCTCCCACCGCTCCCACCGAGCCCACCACTCCCCCGTCGGGGCCGTCACATCGCGAGATCGCGGAGCAACTGATCGACGGGCGCAGCGTCGTCGGTCAGGTGGCCGTCAGCCCCGACGGGCAACACGTGGCGTTCGTGGTGGCCACCACGAACCTGGCGAAGAACACCACGATCACGCGGGTCTGGATCGACGACGCCCCGGTGACAGCGGGTGACCACGACGGCAACCCGACCTGGTCGCCCGACGGTCGATTCCTCGCGTTCACGTCACGCCGCGGGGAGACCAAGGGCGACTCCACGCTGCACGTCCTTCCCGTGGCCGCCGCCGGCGAGGTCAGGACGTTGTGCACGAGGCCCGACGGCCTCGGCGACGTCGCCTGGTCACCCGACGGTCGCCTGGTCGCCTTCACCAGCCGAACTCGCCACGAGCGCTACAGCGCCGAGAGCGTCGCCTGGCAGTCGCCGCGCAAGGTCGAGCGGCTCTTCAGCCGCCTCAACGGGCAGGACTGGATCTTCGACCGCCCGAATCACGTGTACGTGATCGAGGCCGACGGGACCGGGACGCCTCGCAACCTCACACCCGGCGAGTTCCAGCACTCAGGGGTCAGTTGGCTGCGCGATGCCAGCGGCATCGTGACCTCGGCGCAGCGCCACGACACCTGGGACCGCGACCACGCCAGGGACCTGTACGTCGTGTCGGTGCCCGAGCACGGCGACGGCGACGAGGACGGCTCGAACGTACGCGCCCTCACGGCCCACGACGGTCAGTACGGCCAGCCGTCGGTGTCGCCGGACGGGTCACTCGTCGCGTTCATCGGCTCCGCCGATCCGAGCATCTTCCCGCAGAACGCCAAGGTGGGGATCCTGCCGATCGAGGGCGACGACCACCCGCACGGTGACATCCGGTGGATCTCCGCCGGGCTCGACCGCACGTTCCTTCCGACCGTGGGTGGGCGCGCTCCGGTCTGGGAGTCCGACACCCATCTGCTCGCAACCGCCGAGGATCGTGGCGCCACGCACCTGTACCGGCTCCCTGCCGACGGTTCGTTCGTCCCCGCACCGCTCACCGAGGGCACGGTGTCGGTGACGTCGTTCGATGCGGCGGCCGGCCTCGTGGCCCGGGCGCAGGAATCCGCAACCCACCCCGCCGAGCTCCACGTCGACGACGAGCGCCGCACCCACGTCGGCGACGAACTCGCGGCAGGACTGCTCGGGTGGGAACACTTCACCGCCCGCACGACCGACGGCACCGACGAGATCGACGCCTGGATCATGCGTCCGGCCGACTTCGACGAGACGAAGCGCTACCCGGTGCTGCTCAACGTCCACGGTGGTCCGCACACCCAGTACGGCGAGTATCTCTTCGACGAGTTCCAGATGCAGGCGGCCGCCGGCTTCGTGGTGGTGTTCGGCAACCCGCGCGGCAGCAGCGGCCGGCACACCGGCTGGGGGCAGGCGATCCAGGGGCCCAATCATCCGACCGTGCCGGGCCCGGGTTGGGGCACCGTCGACGTCGACGACGTTCTCGCGATCATCGACACCGCACTCGACCGATACGACTTCTGCGACGTCGACCGGGTCGGCATGCTCGGCGGCTCCTACGGCGGCTGGATGGCCACGTGGCTCGCCGGCCATCACGGCGATCGGTTCCGGGCGTTCTGCTCCGAACGGGCCGTCAACAACGCCACCGCGCTGGAGTTGTCCTCCGACATCTCGACGGCGTTCAACGCGGTGCACGGCGTGAACCATCTGGAGGATCCCGCGGAGTACGTGCGCATGTCGCCGGTGACCGCGGTCCGCAACATCGACAAGCCGATGCTGATCATCCATTCCGAGGAGGACTGGCGCTGCCCGATCGGCCAGGCCGAGGAGCTGTGGGTCGCACTGAAGCTGCTCGACAAGGACGTCGACTTCTACCGCTTCCCCGGCGAGAACCACGAGCTCTCCCGTTCGGGGTCGCCGCTCCACCGCGTCCAGCGCGGCGAGATCATCCTCGACTGGTTCGCCGAGAAGTTGAGCGATGGATCGCCTTGACGGCTTCCACCAGCGCGAGCAGACCGATGCCGGCGACGGCGCAGACAGCGAGGTCGGCGCCGCTGAGCGGGTCGAGGTCGAGGAACTCGCTCAGTGGCGTGTAGAGCACGAGGAGCTGCAGCACGATCACGAGGCCGGCGATCCCGAGCATCAGCGGATTCGTCCGCCAGCCGATCGTGCGAAGTGACTCGGTAGACGAGCGGGTCGCGAACGCCTGGCCCACCTGCATGAACGCCAACGTGGTGAACATCACGGTCTGCCACTGGTCGAGGTCGGCCGCGTAGTAGGCGAACCCGAGCCCGAGGGTGACGACGCCGATCACCGCGCCGATCCATGCCGTCCGGCGCCCGAGCCCGTTGGCCCAGAGCCCGTCCTCGGGCGAGTGTGGTGACCGCTGCATCACGGTCGTCTCGGCGGGCTCGACGCCCATCGACAGCCCGAGCAGGCCGTCGGTCATCAGGTTCAGCCAGAGCAGCTGCAGCGGGAGGAAGGCGATCGCCGTGGTCGTGTCCGATCCGGCGACGAGGAACGGGATCGGCCAGCCGAGCATCACGATGATCTTGCCGAAGTTGCCGGCAACGGCGAAGCTGACGAAACGGCGCAGGTTGTCGTAGATCACCCGGCCCTCTTCGACCGCAGCGACGATCGTGGCGAAGTTGTCGTCGCGCAGCACCATGTCGGCCGCTTCCTTCGACACGTCGGTGCCGGTGATGCCCATCGCCACACCGATGTCAGCGCGCTTGAGCGCCGGCGCGTCGTTGACGCCGTCGCCGGTCATCGCCACGACCTGGTGCTGCTGCTGCAGCGCCCCGACGATGCGCAGCTTGTGTTCGGGCGACACGCGAGCGAACACCGACACGTCGCGCACGGCCTCGGTGAACTCGGCGTCGTCGAGTCGGTCGAGGTCGGCGCCCACCAGCACCCGGTCGGAGTCGGTGATCCCGAGGTCGGTGGCGATCGCGAGCGCCGTCAGCGGATGGTCGCCGGTGATCATCACCGGCCGGATGCCGGCATTGCGGCACACCGCGACGGAATCACGGACCTCGGGGCGGGGCGGATCGATGATGCCCACGAGAGCCAGGAGGACGAGATCGGACTCCGGGTCGTCGTCCGGCGACGCCAACGGCCGGAAGGCGACACCGAGCACGCGCATGCCCGCCGCAGCGAGGGCGTCGTTCGCGTCGGTGATACGCCCACGCCATCGATCGTCGAAGTCGACTGCGGCGCCGTTGTCCCACACGGCGGTCGTCTGGTGGAGCAGCCCGTCGACGGCGCCCTTCACGAACGCGATGCGGACGTCCTGGGGCAACTCGTCGAGTTCGGCCACGGCGCCGGCGAGCGGTTCGTGGATCGTGCTCATGCGCTTGCGTGTCGAGTCGAACGGCAGCTCGTCGATGCGCCGAACTCGCGAGCGCAGCGATGCCACGTCGAGGCCGGCGTCGGCAGCCACCTGGAGCAGGGCGGTCTCCGTCGGGTCGCCGAGCCACCCTGTCGTGGCGTCGTCGCCCGTACCGCTCGTGTCGCTCGTGTCGGGGGCGCCGTCGTTGCAGAGCGCGCCGGCGACCAGGGCGATGTTCACCGCCCTGGGTGCCGCGCCGACCGTCTGCGCGATGACGGCGTCGTCGGCGTCGAAGCGGACCTCCTGGCCGGCCACGTCGAGAACGGTCACGGTCATCCGGTTCTGCGTGAGGGTTCCGGTCTTGTCGGAACAGATCACAGTGACCGACCCGAGTGTCTCGACCGCCGGGAGCTTGCGGATCAACGCCTGGCGGCGCAGCATCCGCTGCGAGCCGATCGCCAACGTGAACGTCACGACGGCGGGGAGTCCCTCGGGGATCACCGCGACCGCCACGCTGATCGCCGTGAGCACGAGGTCGGCGGCGGCCTCCCCCGAGATCGCCCCCATGACCACGACGGCGAGCGCGACGAGGACGCCGATGAGCGCCAGTTGTTTGCCGACACGATCGAGACGGCGCTGCAGCGGTGTCTGCTCCGATTCGACACCCTGCAGGAGCGAAGCGATCCGGCCGAGTTCGGTCCCCATGCCGGTGGCGACGACGACGCCCTGGCCGCGTCCGGCGGCGACCTGGGTGCCCGAGTACGCCATGCAGAGCCGGTCGCCGAGCGCGAGTCCGTCCCGATCGATCGGCTCGACCTGCTTGTCGATCGGTTCGGATTCGCCGGTCAGCGTCGCCTCCTCGATCCGCAGACTCGCCTCCTCGACGAGGCGGAGATCCGCCGGGACCACCGTGCCGGCATCGAGATGCACGATGTCGCCGGGTACCAGTTCCCCGACGGGAACCGAGGTGGTGCGTCCGGCCCTGGTGACCCGTGCCGACGGCACCGCCATGCGTCGGAGCGCGGCGATCGCCTGCTCGGCGCGGTACTCCTGGTAGAAGCCGAGCGCGGTGAACAGCACGACGATCGCCCCGATGGCGCCGGCCTCGAGGAACTTGCCGAGCGCGAGCGACAGCAGCGCGGCACCGATCAGGATCAGCACCATCACCGACGAGATCTGGCCCCAGACCAGTCTGAGGGGGCTCGTCCCGGCGGACTCCTGCAGCTCGTTGGGGCCGAACTCGGCGCGGCGCCGCTCGATCGCGGCATCGTCGAGGCCGTCCGTGGACGACCCGAGTTCGGCGAGCACCGTGTCGACCGACCGGCGGTGCCAGTCGGTCGTCGAGGCTGCGTCGAGGTCAGACGCCGCGACGGGCGCCGTCACGCAGCGACCTGCGTGCGAGCGCCGAGGAGGCGGGCGATGCGCTCCTCCATCGGCGGGTGCGTCATGAAGAGCTTTGCGAAGTCGGCCTGCTTGCGCCCCGTGAGCGGGTTGACGATGTAGGCCGTGGCGTGGGCCGGGTCGACGTCCATCGGGATCTGCTTCGACGTGCGGTCGAGCTTTGCCAGCGCGCTGGCGAGCGGGCGTGGATCGCCGAGCAGTTCGGCACCGATGCGGTCGGCTTCGAATTCACGCGAGCGCGAGAGCGCCATCTGCATCAGACCGGCCGCCATCGGGGCGAGGATCGCGAGCAGCATCGTGACCGCAGGGTTCGGACCATCGTCGTCACTGTTCCCTCCGAACATGCCGGCAAACAGCGCCAGGTTGGCGATCGCCGAGATCGCCGTCGCGACGGCGGCAGCGATCGAGCCGATCAGGATGTCCTTGTTGCGGATGTGGGCGACCTCGTGAGCGACGACACCGCGAACCTCGCTGCGATCGAGCACCTGGAGCAGGCCGGCGGTGACACACACGACGGCGGTCTTCTCGTTGCGGCCGGTGGCGAACGCGTTCGGCTGCGGGTCGGGCGAGATGAACAGGCGCGGAGTGTGCATGTTCGCTCGGCGGGCGATGGTGGCGAGATCCTCACGCAACCAGTCGAGTTGGCCGGGAGCGACCTCGGTCGCGCGGGCGGCCTTGACGGCGAGCTTGTCGGACGACCAGTACGAGGCGCCGACGATGCCGAGGCCGAACAGCAGGCCGATGACGAGGCCGGTCGTGCCGCCGAGCAGCGTGCCGACCAGCACCATGAATCCGGCGAGGCCGGAGAGCAGGACGACGGTCTTGAGGGTGTTGGAGGTGTGCATCTTCAACTTTCAGCAAACGGTGGATGGTTCGCCGAAGGTCTCTCCGCCGACCCGTCGCCGGGAAGGCTGGCCCCGCCGACCTCGTCCCGATCGGGTCGGGAGTCGGTGTGTTGACGACGGACCTCGAGGGATACTCCCCTTCAGTTCTGGTGATCGAAATCTATCGATCGCTGGGAGCAACCCGACACCATCGCTCCCTATTCCCTGCGGAGGGTGGCGCTCAGGTGGTGCTGCAGGGGTTGGCCGACGGCGGCCATGCGGAACGTGTAGTGGAGCTGGTCACCGGTCACCGAGATCGTGCGTTCGGTGATCGTGACCTCCTTGGCCGTCGAGGTGGCGTTGATCGAGGTCGAACGTGCATCGATCACGAGGGGCACGTCGCCGCCGACCACGGCGCCCTCGTAGATCTCGGCGAGGCCGGTCGGCTGGGCCATCACGATCTCGATGCTGCCGGGCAGCGGCACGCGCAGGTAACCGGTCTCGGCGTGCATCGGTGCGCCGGTGTCGGGATGCCTGGTTCGCTGGGTGTAGGCCACGAACGGCTTGCCGACGTGGGTGAACGTGATCGACTCGACGTACTCGAACGGCTCGATGGTCGGGTACTCGCCGGAGCCCGACCCCACCCAGGTTCCGAGCAGCGGTGCCAACACGACGACATCGGGATGCAGGTCTGGTTCCATTCCGTCACCGTAGGAGAGCAGCGGTGGACCGCGTGCTACGCATGCATCCGATGAACTCGCTTCCCAACTCGGCCGATCTGTACGCCGCACTCAACACCGAGCCGGGCGACCACGCGGGCGGCCACCGCTACATCCACGTGATCGGTACGTCGGTGTTCGTCGACACCGAGCTCGCCGACGACACTTGGGAACGCCACGTGGTCGGCATCGTCGAGGGCGACGCGTGGTGGGCCGTCGACGTCCCCGCGGACGCCGAAGACCCGTCGTACGGCTCCGCGCTCGACCTGTTCAGCTACTTCGGCCGCGCGGCGCAGAGCGAGTGGATGGCGGCCGGTCGCGCCGTGCAGATCGTCGAATGGGCGCGCACCCACCGGTTCTGCGGACGCTGTGCCACACCGACCGAACCATCGAGCGGCGAGCGCGGCATGAAGTGCCCGGCGTGTGGATTGATCGCCTATCCGCGCCTGGCTCCGGCGATGATCGTGCTGGTCACCCGCGGCGAGCCGGGACCGGACCAGGAAGCGTTGCTGGCCCGCGGCGTCAACTTCCCGATGCCGATGTACTCGTGCCTCGCCGGCTTCGTCGAGCCCGGCGAGGACCTCGAAGGTGCCGTCGTGCGCGAGGTCGCCGAAGAGGTCGGTGTCCGCGTGACCAACGTGTCGTATCGCGCCAGCCAGCCCTGGCCGTTCCCGCACAGCCTGATGATCGGGTTCCGCGCCGAGTACCTGAGCGGGGACCTCGTCCTCGACCAAACCGAGATCGCCGACGCGAACTGGTATCGCCGCGATGCGCTGCCCACGATCCCGCCCGGGATCTCGGTCGCCCGCCGCCTGATCGACGAGTGGCTCCACGACACCTGAGCCCCGGATCCCTCCGGGCGATGAGCGAACTCCCCGGATGGCCGGGTCTGGCTCATCGCTCGGGCTGAATCGGGGGAGGCGCGACCTTCTACAGTCGGCGACATGAGCAGCTCAGATGTCGTGATCGTCGATGCCGTCCGCACCCCGATCGGCAAGCGCAACGGTGGCCTGTCCACCCTCCACCCCGCCGAAACCCTCGCTCGAGTGCAACGGGCGATCGTCGACCGCAACGACGTGGACCCCACCGAGGTCGGCCAGGTCGTCACCGGCTGCGTCAGCCAGGTCGGCGAGCAGGCGTTCAACATCGGTCGTACCGCGTGGCTGTCGGCGGGACTCCCGCTCAGCGTCGCCAACACCACCGTCGACACCCAGTGCGGCTCCAGCCAGCAGGCCACCAACCTCGCGTCGTCACTCGTCGGCTCCGGCGCGGTCGACATGGCCCTCGCATGCGGCGTCGAGGCGATGAGCCGGGTGCCGATCGGAGCGTCGGGCAACAAGGCGCTCGGGCTCGGCGTCCCGATCCCGCGGACCTACTTCGAACAGTACGAGATGACCTCGCAGTTCGAGGGCGCCGAGCGCATCGCCGACAAGTGGGGCGTCACCCGCGACGACACCGACGCGTTCGGGTTCGCGTCCCAGCAACGGGCCGCACAGGCCTGGGCGGAGGATCGCTTCTCGGGCCAGTACATCACCATCGAGGCCCCCGACCTCGACGAGGAGGGCAACCCCACCGGCACCACCCACACCGTCGCCCGCGACGAGGGCTTGCGCGAGACCACGCTGGAGAAGCTCGCCACGTTGAAGCCCGTCGCCCGCGAGAACGGCGTACACACCGCCGGCAACTCCTCGCAGATCTCCGACGGATCCGCTGCGGTCCTGCTGGCCACCGAGGCCAAGGCCACCGAACTCGGTCTGAGGCCTCGTGCCCGCGTCGTCGACACCTGCCTGGTGGGCACCGATCCGGTGTTGATGCTCACCGGCCCGATGGACGCCACGCAGCATCTGCTGAAGCGCACCGGGCTGTCGATCGACGACATCGACGTGTTCGAGATCAACGAGGCATTCGCCTCCGTCGTGCTCGCCTGGGCGAAGGAGGTCGGCGCCGACCTCGACAAGACCAACCCCAACGGCGGGGCGATCGCCCTCGGCCACCCGCTCGGCGCGACCGGCGCGTTCCTGATGACCAAGGCGCTGTACGAGCTCGAGCGCACCGGCGGCCGCTACGCCCTGATCTCGATGTGCTGCGGCGGCGGCCTCGGCACCGGCACGATCATCGAACGCCTCTGAGTCGACGTTTGCGCACGGATTCAGGTGGCCCACCCCACCCGAATCCTCACGCAGACGTTCAGGGCGGACGGCGCGACGCGTGAGGGCGGTAGAACCCTCACGTGCGCTTCGCTGCGACGGTGATCGGTGCCGGTGTCTTCGGCATCGCCGGCTGCACCGGTGGCACCACTCCACCCGCTGACGGTCTCGCGACCGTCACCGAGGTGGTCGACGGTGACACGATCGACGTCGCATTCGGCGACACCCTCGAGCGCATCCGGCTGATCGGCATCGACACCCCGGAGACCAAGAAGCCGAACTCACCCGTCGAGTGCTACGGGCCCGAGGCGAGCACGTTCACCGAGTCGCTCCTCCCGCCCGGCACACGGGTACGGGTCGACCGCGACGTGGTCGGCCGCGACGACTACGGACGCCTGCTGGGCTACGTCTACATACTCCACTCCGACGGCACCGCGGCACTGTTCGTCAACGACGAGATCATCCGCCGGGGGTACGCCACTCCGCTCACGATCGCACCCAACAACACGTTCGCCCGGCACTTCGCCGAGGCCGCGAGAGCAGCGGAGGCCGCCGACCTCGGGCTGTGGGCGGCCTGCTCGCCGTGAGCTCCGTCTCAGTCCGGTAGCGTCGCCGCGGTGACCGCCGAGATCGCACTCGCCGAACGCCTCGGGCATCGCCCCGACGAGCGTCTCGTGATCCTCTCGTGCGACGACCTCGGGTCGTGTCACGCCGCCAACGTCGGTGTGTTCCGCGCCCTCCACGACGGTGCCGCCACGTGCGCGTCGATCATGGTCCCCGCGCCGTGGGCGTCATACGCCGCACGCATGGCGATGCCGAGCGACGACATCGGTGTCCACCTCACCCTCAACGCCGAGCACGAGTGCTACCGCTGGGGCCCGATCACCCACGCACCGTCGCTGCAGTCTGGTGAGGGCGGCTTCCCTCGGACCCTGGAGGATCTCTGGGAGCACGCCGACCACGCCGAGGTCTTGCGCGAGCTGCGCGCTCAGATCGAGCGGGCGATCGCCTGGGGACTGGACATCACCCACCTCGCCCCCCACCTCACGGCGATCACGCTGCGACCCGAGTTCTTCGACGTCTACCTCGAACTCGCCGTCGAGTTCGCGCTGCCGATCCGCCTGCCCTCCACGATCTCCGCCGACCAGGCAGGCTTTCCGTTCCGCCGCCTCGCCGCAGAGGAGGGCGTGGTGTTCCCCGACCACTTCGACCACGACTGGCGTGCCGGCAGCGCCGAACGCGTCTTCGCCGCAATCGACGGCCTGCGGCCGGGCGTCACCGAGATCCACGTCCAGCCGGCGATCGACACGCCAGAGGTGCAAGCGCTGGGCGAGTACACCCAGGGTTGGATCGACGATCTCGCCCTGGTGACCGGCGACGATCTCCGCGGGCGCCTCGAGGCGAGCGGTGCGACGCTCATCGGCTACCGCGAACTCCGCGACGCGATGCGAGCCGGCTGACTCAGCGCAGGCACTCAGGGCTGAGCGACGAGGGCGGCGATGGCGGTCGACGCCGCGCCGGACTTCAGTTCGTCGAGCACGGTACCGGTGTGACCCGATGCCTTGAGGACCCCGCGCATGTACGCAACGGTCGGATCGAAGCCGTCGGCGGCGGCATCGACGAGCGGGACCGTGATCACGACATCGGCATCGTCGGGACCGTCGACGCGTTCGTCCTTCTTCGCCACGACCACGCGGTACTGCACGCTCACTGGGCCACCCGCTCACGGACACCGGCGAACAGGTCGCGTTCGCCGTCGTCGGCCGGGATCGATCCGACGAGCGATCGGGCGAGGATCCAGTCCTCCCACGGGTAGGCCTCGGTCAGCTGGTCGTCGTCGGCACCGAACCACCACGGCGCGTTCGGATCGACCTGCGTGGCGTGCGCTCGCAGCGATCCGGTCCGGGCGTACATGTAGCCGGTGATGTCGATGCGGGTCGTGATCCGATGATCCTGGCTGGGCCGGTCGAGCCACTCCTGCTCGAACGGCGACTCGCCCTTCAGCCGCAGCATCATCTCGTGGATCGCCAGGATGCGGGCCTTGGACCACACCGAGTAGTAGAGCTTCGAGGGAGCGAACGGCTCGCCGAGGTCCGGGTACCAGTCGGGGTCGCCCGCCCGCTCGAACGCGAGCACCGAGATGTCGTGGACGCGCAGGTGGTCGGGATGCGGGTAGCCGGCCTGGTCGTCGCCGTAGGTGATGATCACCTGGGGTCGCTCCCGCCGGATCAGCGCCACGAGGCGGCCGGTCGCTTCGTCGATGTCGGCCTGGTGGAAGCAGTCGGGATGGTTGTTCGGATCGGTGTCGGCCATGCCGGAGTCGCGGTAGCCGAGCATCTCCACGACGTCGAAGCCGATGACCTCGGCGGACGCCGCGAGTTCGGAGGCTCGCATCGAGGCGACGAGTTCGCGCTCCTGCTCGGGTGTGAGGCCGTGGAACGCCTGGCCCTCCTCGCGCAGCGACGGGTTCTGGAGGTCGCCCTCCTCACCGCCGGTGCAGCACACGAGCACGGTGTGGACGCCCTCGTCGTGGTAGCGCGCCAGCGTCGGGGCGCCCTTGGACGCCTCGTCGTCGGGATGGGCGTGAACGGTCATCAACGTCAGGCGCTCGGTCACCCGGGGCAGGCTACCGGCGTCGAGCACGTCGATCCCGGTGACGCCGATGATGCGGGGGATGCAGTCCGAACGCCTACGCTCCGACGGGTGATGGGCGTGATCACCTTCCGAACGGCGACGCTCGGCGTCGCGGCGTCGCTGCTCGCCCTGGGCGCAGCGGCGTGCGACACCGGCGACGGCAAACAGCTCCAGCCCTACGATCCCGCCGACTACCCCGCGCCGGTGGACACGAGCGACGTCAGCACGAGCCTCGAGATCGGCGCCGGCCAGTTCTCCGCGCCGGCGCCCGGACCCGAACTGGCGGTGTCCCTCCCGCCGATCGATGCTGTCGAGCCGTTCACGATCACCGCGCCGTGGGCCGACGGCCAGCCGATCGACGCTCGCCACACCTGCGACGGGCTCGACGTGGCACCGGCGGTGAGCTGGGGCGCTGTTCCGTCGGGAACGGTCGAGATCGCGCTCGCGCTCGTCGACGATTCCGCAGTCAGCGAGGGCCGGCCGTTCGTCCACTGGGTGATCACCGGGCTCGACCCCGCCGAGATCGCACTCGCCGAAGGCGACGTCCCACCCGATGCGATCCAAGCGTTGAACTTCTTCGGCAACGTCGGCTACGACGGCCCGTGTCCGCCGCCCGGCGACGACGCCCATCAGTACCGCCTCACCGCGTACGCGCTCAACACTCCGCTCGAAGCTGCCGATGGAACACTGGCAACCGAACTCCTGGACACCATCGCCGCAGTCACCATCGGATCGGCCGATCTGATCACGACCTACCAGCGCTGACCCGGGACGTCGGAGCGACCGGACGCAACCAGACGCAAACAGACGCAAACAGACGCAAACAGACGCAAACAGACGCAAACAGACGAGGAGAGCGCCGTGCACGACGGCGACAACGACAACGAGACCGAGGGCCTGGGAATCGACGCGTTCGCGCTCCCCCTGGCGGCACGCGAGCTCCTCGACGCCGATCGAACCGCGGTGGTGATCATGACGCTCGATGGTGCGGTCCGGGCGGCGAACGAATCGGCGCTCGAGCTCCTCGGCGCCCCCTCGGTCGAGTCGCTGGCCGTCGGCTCGGCGAGCCACGTGATGCTCCGCTCGATCCTCGACCACGCTCCGCGCCACCTCGTGAACGGTTCGACGGACGGCACCTGGCAGGGTGACATCGATCGCATCGACACCGTCGGCGACCAACTCGTCTTCCGCGCCACCGTGGCGGTTCGCCGCGACGACCAACTCCCCACCGGCGGCTTCATCGGACTGACCGCCCACAACGTCACCTCCGCACGGGCCAACCTGGCCACCCTGCGCCACCGGGCGACACACGATCCGTTGACCGGCCTGCCCAATCGGCGCCAGATCCTGACGACGCTGTCGCACGCGTTGGCCGATCAACGCGGCCGCCCGGGTCACGTGGCCGCGATCTTCGTCGACCTCGACCGGCTGAAGCACGTCAACGACGCGCTCGGACACCAGGTCGGTGACCGGCTGCTCGTGTCGGTCGCGCAACGGCTCGCCGACACCGTGCGACCACAGGACCGCGTGGCACGGATCGGCGGCGACGAGTTCCTCGCGGTGTGCACCGACATCATCGACGCCGAGGATGCACTCGACCTCGCGGATCGGATCCGACGAGCACTGACCGGCCACCTTCGCCTCCGGCAGCTCGACCTCCCGTTCTCCGTCAGCATCGGGGTCGCGCTCTCCGACGACGTGGCGCCGCGCGCCGACGACCCGCTGCCGGCGTCGACGCTGATCAGCAACGCCGACACCGCCATGTACGAGGCCAAGACCGCAGGGCGCAGCCGCTGTGTGGTCTTCACCACCGAGATGCATTCCGCAGCACGCGAACGAACCGAACTCGCGGCCGAACTGGCGCGGGCGATCACCGACAAGCGCCTCAGCATCGACTACCAACCGGTGTTCTCCGCCGTCACCCGCCAGACCGTGGGCGCCGAGGCGCTCGTGCGCTGGCAGCACCCCACTCGGGGCCGGATCGAGCCGATCGAGTTCGTGTCGATCGCCGAGGAGGCCGGCTCGATCGGCGAGCTCGGCGAGTTCGTGCTCGAGCAGGCGATGGTCGAGACGCGCCTCTGGCTCGAACAGGGCCGGATCGGCGACGGATTCGCCGCGCACGTGAACGTGTCGCCGGCGCAACTCGCGAGTGCGTCGTTCGTCAACTTGGTGATGTCGATGTTGCGGGTGCACGGACTCGAGCCGCACCGGTTGGTGCTCGAAGCCCGCGAGACAGCGCTCCTCGGCCGCAATGTCGACATCCAGCGATCCGTCCGGGCGCTGCGACGACTGGGTGTGCGCATCGCGATCGACAACTTCGGCACGGGTGCGAACGCGTTGTCGGCACTGACCGACGTCGGCGCCGACATCGTCAAGCTCGATGGCGCGTTCGGCCTCCCGACCGGGTCGACCGACGCCGACACCCGGCTCGTGCGTGCGGTGGTGCTGCTCGCACACGCACTCGACATGCGCGTCGTGGCGGAACGGGTGAGCACGGTCGAACAACTGCTGCGCCTACGAGCGGCGGGCTGCGACGAGGTGCAGGGCAACCTGCTCGCACCCGCATCCGCAGCCGAGCACCTGGTCACCTCGTCCCCGTTCTGACTGCGCTGGGGCTGAGCACGCCAGGAGGGCGGGGCGTTGCGAGTGCCCGGGGTCGATACCCTGAGAGCGTGCCGTTGCCGCCGCCGCCCCCACCCGGCTCCTCGGGCGCCACCAGCGCCGGGCCTGCCGCGGGCCCGACCGGTCCACTGCCCACGCCGCCGTCGACCACCACCACCTGTTACCGCCACCCCGACCGCCCGGCCGGTCGGCGCTGCACGCGATGCGGCACTCCGGCTTGCGAGTCGTGTCTCGTGCAGGCGGCGGTCGGCAGCCACTGCCTGTCGTGTGCGAAGGCATCACGGCCCGACGTGAAGACCCGAGCCAGGTTCTGGTCAGCGCGCCAGCCGCTCCTGGTGACCATGTCGCTGCTCACGATGAACGTCGTGGTCTTCCTGGCCGTCCTGCTGTTCACCCGCGATCCCGGCGCGCTCAGCGGGAGTGTGACCGACGCGCACCTGCGGTTCGGGCTCAGCCGCGACGTGTTGGCCCAACCGATCCTCTGGCAGAGCGCCGACGGCGTGATCGTCACCGAACCCGACGGCTGGTACCGGCTGGTCACCTCGGGGTTCATGCACTTCGGCGTCCTCCACATCGCGTTCAACATGTACTTCCTCTACGCCCTCGGGCGGATGCTCGAGCCGGCACTGGGGCGGATCCGGTACCTGCTCCTCTACCTGGCGTCGTTGCTCGGCGGCTCGCTCGGCGTGGTCGTGATGGGTGGCGTGGGGATCACCGCCGGCGCGTCCGGTGCCGTGTTCGGCCTGCTCGCCGCCGCCACGATCGGGCTGTGGCGGCGCGGCGTGAACCCGTTCTCCACCGGTATCGGCGCCACGCTGATCCTGAACCTCTTCATCACGTTCGCGATCCCGGGCATCTCGATCGGGGGCCATGTCGGTGGCATCATCGCCGGTTCGATCTGCGGGCTGGTGATGCTCGCGCCGCCGTACAAGGCCTTTCCTCCTTGGGCGAGCTTCGCCACCCCGGTCGCCGTCGGTGCGATCAGCGTGATCGGCTCGATTGCGATCGTGGCGGGATGAGGGGAGCGTCGTGACCCTGCGTGATCGCCACCTGCAGCGCCTTCGCAGCGAGCACTTCGACACGCTCGTCATCGGCGGCGGCATCAACGGCGCCGTCGCCGCTGCCTCCCTCGCCGGACGCGGTGCCTCGGTCGCCATGATCGACCGCGGCGACTTCGCGTCGTTCACCAGCCAAGCCTCCTCCAATCTGGTGTGGGGAGGGTTCAAGTACCTCGAGAACTACGAGCTCTGGCTCGTGTTCAAGCTCTGCCGGTCGCGCAACCGCCTGATGCGCGCCTACCCGGCCAACATCAGCCAGATCGGGTTCTACGGCGCGCTCGACGACACCGCCCCCTACAAGCCGTGGTTCGCCGGCCTCGGTGCCCTCGGATACTGGATCATCGGCCAGTTCGGCACCAAGCCGCCGCGGCTGCTGTCGGCCCAGAAGATCGAGCGGGAGGAGCCCGTCGTCGACACCACCACGGTCGCCGGCGGCATCGAGTACTTCGACGGCATCCTGGTCGACAACGACGCCCGCTTCGTGTTCTCCTTCGTGCGCGCAGCGATCGAGGCCGGGGCGGCGGCTGCGAACTACGTCGAGTTGGCCTCGGCGGAACGTGTCGACGACCGCTGGGTCGCCACGCTGCGCGACGTCGACCGCGGCGAGGAGTTCACGGTCACGGCCACCACGATCGTCAACGCTGCGGGACCGTTCGTCGACGAGCTGAACGAGCAGTGGGACGTCCGCACCGACCATCGCATCGTGTACTCCAAGGGAATCCACCTCGTGGTGCCCCGCCTCACCACGCACGATCACCACCGGGTCCTTGCGTTCTTCGACGACACGCAACGCCTGTTCTACGTGATCCCGATGGGCCGTCGTTCGGTGATCGGAACCACCGACACGCGTGTCGACACCCCGTTCACCGAGGTCACCGACGACGACATCGAGTTCCTGCTCGGCCAGATCAACGCTCGGCTCGACCTCGACGAGCCACTGACCAGGGCCGACATCATCGCCGAGCGGACCGGCGTGAGGCCGCTCGTGGTGCCGACGAAGCCACAGCGCCGCTGGTGGTCGCGGCGAGCGGCCGACACCGACCATTCGACGGTCGACTGGACGAAGCTCAGCCGCAAGCACGCCGTCGAGACCGATCGGGATCGACGAATCGTCACGATCTTCGGGGGCAAGTTGACCGACTGCCTCAACGTCGGCGAGGAGGTCGCGGCCGAGATCGAGACGCTCGGCGTGCCTCTCGAACCCGATCTCCGCAACTGGTACGGCGAGCCGGCGCCCGCCACCCGTGAGGAGTTCTACCGACAGGCTCGCCTGATGCGGCTCGACGAGTACCGCTCGAAGGCCGACACGGAGCCGCTGACCGACCGGCTCTGGCGGCGATACGGACGGCGAGCGTTCGGGATGCTCGAAGCGATCCGCGAGGACCCCACGATGGCCGAGGACGTGATGGGGTCGGCCGACTACCTCCGCGTGGAGCTCCACTCCGCGGCCCGCTCCGAGATGGTCACCCGCCTCGAGGACTTCATGCGGCGGCGCTCGAAGATCGACCTGGTCGTGAGCGACGACGACATCGCCGCGTCGGAGGGCCTCTACGAGGTCGCCGAGATCCTGTTCGGCGACGACGCCGAGCGGCGTCTCGCGGAATACTTCGGGGGACGCGACGCCATCCCTGCCGGTGTGCTGGGACGACATCGCCCGGTCGCCGGACCGACTTCCTGAGCCCGATGTTCACATCGATCCGTCGTCGGTTGGCCGGGCGCGGCGCCACCGACGGATTCGACGAATCCTGGCGCGCCGTGCTCGAGACCGGTTTCGAGCACTGGCGTACCCTCACCCCTGAAGAACTCGATCGGATGGAAGTGCTCGTCGCCCGGTTCGTCCGCCGGACGCGGTGGGAGGCGGCGAACGGGTTCGTGCTCGACGACGCGATCAAGGTACTGATCGCCGCTCAGGCGTCGATGCTGCTCCTGGGGCTCGACATCGACGAGTACCCGCAGCTCACCTCCGTGATCGTGCATCCCTCCACCGTGCGCCTGCACGGCGACCATGCCGCAGGCAGCGGGCTGCGATCGACCGGCACGCAGTTGCTCGCCGGCCAGGCCCACTACCAGGGCCCGGTGGTGCTCTCGTGGAACGCCGCACGCCGGGGTGCCCGCTTCCCTGGTTCCGGCCAGAACGTGGTGTACCACGAGTTCGCCCACCAGCTCGACATGCTCGACGGAATCACCGACGGCACACCGCCGCTGGGCGACGAGGAGGCACGCCAGCGCTGGGTGGAGGTCTGCACCACCGCGTACGACACGGTGCGCGCCGAGGGCTCACCGGTGCTGCGACCCTACGCGGGCACCAACCCGGCAGAGTTCTTCGCTGTGGCGACCGAGGTGTTCTTCAACCGTCCGGTCGAACTGCGCGAGCACGAGCCGGCGCTCTACACCGAATTGGCGGCGTTCTATCACCAGGACCCCGCCGCACGCGTCGAGACGACGCTCGCCGACAGCGACCCGATCTGACCCGGTCCGATGCCCATCCTGCTCGGCGCGCTCGCCTCGGTACTGATCGGCTGTTCGGACTTCCTCGGCCGGTACGGCACGCGTCGATCCAACGCCGTGACCGCCACGAGTGGCGCCATGCTCGGCGGTGCCGTGGTGGCGACGGCGGCACTGCTGGTGATCCCCGGCGTGCTGACCGGCCGCGACGTCCTGCTCGGTGGCGCGTCAGGGCTCGTGGTCGGGATCGCGCTCGCGCTGCTCTACGAAGCGATGGCCACCTCGTCGGCGGCGGTGGCAGGGCCGTTGGTCGCGCTCGGAGCGGCGTTCGTGCCCCTCGCCTGGGACATCTCGAGGGGCAACACGCCGTCCGGCCTCGTGGCGATCGGCGCCCTCGTGGCCATCGCCAGCCTGCTCCTCGTGATGTACTCGCCGTCGTTGCGCGGCACCCTGCGCCGCGGGATCGGGCTGTCGCTGGTGGCGGCGCTGCTGTTCGGCATCGCATTCACACTCGTGGGCGAGGCGGGCGATGACAGCGGGGCATGGGCGCCGGCCGCCCAACGTGTGGTCGCGCTCGTGGTGATGCTGATGCTGGCGACGGTTCGAGGCGTGCCACGTCTGCCACCGCGTCGCCTGATCGGACCGATGCTCGTGTCGGGGACCTGCGGATCGCTCGCGATCGTGGCGTTCGCGCTCGGCACACAGCAGGGCTCGCTCGCTGCCGTGGCCGTGTCCGCCTCGATGTTCCCCGCGGTGTCGGCGACCCTGGCGGCGGCCTTCGACGAGGACACGTTGCGCTGGTGGCAGATGATCGGGATCCTCGGAGTGATCGCCGGGATCTCCCTGATGGCGCTCGGCTGACGCTGCTGGCTCCGGGAACTCTGTGACAGCCCCTCGTCATGATGGGCACCATGAAGCCAGCGACCCACACCCAGCTCCCGTCGGCCGAACAGCTCACCCTGCTCTCCACGGTCGTCGCGCCCGCCACACCCGCCCGATTCCGTCTCAGCCGCGAAACCCGCGAGCGCGGCCTGCGCCACGTCGCCGAGATCCGCCGGATGCTCGCCGAGCGAGCCGACCTCACCGCCATGGCGAGTTCGGCGGAGGTGCTCCAGGACCGAGCGGCGTGACGGCCCGGCGATCGATTCAGCCGGCGCTCGGCGACAGGTCGGTGACCGCCTGCCAGTAGTCGAGGGCGGGGTCGAGCGGCAGGATCGCCAGCGAGCTGGTGGTGACGCCGTTGTCGAAGTACGCCTGGATCTGCGCTCGACACTCCGCCGGCGAGCCGTGTACCACGAGGTCATCGACCACGGAATCGGGGATCTCGGCCAACGCCGCCTTGCGATCACCGGCCGCCCACGCGTCCCACATCCCCTGCAGCTGCTCCCCTCGTCCGAGCCACTGGTGGAACGCGGCGTACACCGGCACGTTCAGGTAGGCCGCGATGGCAAACTTCGCTGCGCCTCGCACGATGTCGGCGTTCTCGCTCGGGCAGCAGAAGATCCGAGCCACGATCTCCCGATCGTCGCCACCGGCGGCATCGCGAACCACGGGGACCACGGTCGCGACGTCCTCGGCCGACAACCAGTTGATGATCGCCCCGTCGGCTTCCCGACCGGCGAGTCGCAGCATGCCCTCACGCAGTGCCGCCACGAGGATCGGCGGTGTCTGTTCCGGGCGCACTCCGAGCTTGAACCCGTTGATCTCGAACGTGTCGTAGCTGTGCTTGATCTTCTCGCCCCCCAGCGCGTCCTTGAGAAAGCGCACGACGTCACGGACCTTCTTGTACGGCTCCTCGAACGGCACCCCGTTCCACCGCTCGACGATCACGTTGCTCGACGAACCGATTCCGATGGCGAAACGCCCCGGCGCGGCGTCGGCCATCGACGCAACACTCTGTGCCATGCAGGCAGGGGCACGCGTGTAGGCGGGCACGATCGCTGTTCCGAGACGCAGTCGCGGCTCCCAGGCGGCCGCGAGGGCGAGCGGCGTGAAGGCGTCGGCCCCGTCGGACTCGGCCGACCAGATGTCGGTGTAGCCCATGTCGGCGAGGGCCGAGAGCTTCTCACGGTGGCTGTGCAGCGGGCCGGGAAGCGGAACGGTCATACCAGGTCGTGTCGGAAGCGCCATCGCATCGACACTACGCAGCGGACCCGTCGCGGTTCCCACCGGTGGAGTCCAGCCCGTCTGCGTCGGTGGACACAGCCGTCAGGTTCCCGCGACAACCACTGGTCGTTGGACCCGAACTCGTGAACCAGTTGCGCACGTGGACCGCATCCAGTTCACGAGAAGACCGCCGAGGCCCCCGGCACCCGCTTGTCGACGACCGCGGCGACAGCATCGAATGAGTGTCGTGCGGCCTCGACCGGCGTGCCGACGGCGGCGAGTCGCTCCTCGAGCCAGGTGCGCTGCTCGAGGACGATCGTCCGATCGCCGCAGAGCATCGCCGCAGCCCCGGCGGCAACGATGTCATCGAGGTCTTCGGTGAACTGTGCGAGCCACGTCGCCGAGCGCACACCATCTGCGAAGTCACCCGTTCCGAGCCACGACAGGGCGTCGCGCACGACCTGCGCCCGCCGGTAATCGAGGCGCGCCCAGTCACCGTCCATGTCGACGGCGAGCGGTTCGCCCCAGAGCACCTCGTCGAGCACCAACGGCCCGGTCAGGTCACCGGGTTGTCCGTGGGCGCCGATCGAGCGGGCCCGCGAACCAGACGAGTCGAAGGCCCGACCCCCACAGATGACGCTGTGGCCGGCCTGGCGCGCCACCCGGACGGTCCGAGCAGCGCCAGGGAGGTTGGTCGCCAGCGTCACGCTCACCCCCACGACGTCGGCATCGATCTCGTCGAGGTAGTAGCGGAGCTTCACGGCCGGCATCGCACTTCCGAGATGGATCACTCGCCACCCGTTGGCGGTCATCAGTTCGGTTGCCATCCTCGTCGGCAACGAGTGCAACTCCCCTTCCGCACACACCATCACCACCGTCCCGACATGCTCCCTCGTCTCGAGCCCCACCGCCAGGGACGACAGGACGGACTCCGTGACGAACGTGGCCGAGTGCTCCTCCGCAACAGTGCACTCGCTGCGCAGCCAGCGCTCACCCACATCGCGCTGCGACGGCGCCAGCAATTGAGTGACGACGCGAAGGCATGACTCGTCACGACCCGCGAAATCCGTGGCGAGCTCCGCTGCACCAGCGCGATCGCCGCGGAGTGCTGCGGCGGTGTACTCGTCGAGCAAGACGCTCATGACCCCTCCTCATCCAGCGACCACTCGCCGCGAGGATCAGGATGCCACAAAATGCGGTGCGGGCCGACCGCGACCGCACCGACGCTGGATCCCGGTCGGCGAGCACCGGCGTGAACGTGTCGATGCCGGCCTCGAGGACGGGCCACGGGACATGTCTCGAAGCTCGATGGCGATCACGGACCGGCCAATCGGTGCTGGGGTGGTCCGTCGCTGCGCGGCCGGGACGACTTGCCGACGCTGCTGTGCTCGGGGCCCCCGATCACGGCACCCGGGGGCACTGTTGGTATCTCGGCGGAGCAGTCGATCCCACCGCCGGTGAGCATGCGCTGCGGGCGGCGGTCCGGGAGCGGATCGAGCGTGGGTGTGACGTGGTCGAGGTCATGGTCACGGGTGGGTTCCCGACTCCCACTCACCCGATGTGGTCGCCGCAGTTCTCCCTCGACGATCTGCGGATCATCGTGGACGAGGCGCACCACCACGGTGTCGCGGCGGCAGCTCACTGCCACGGCTCGGCCGGGATCGGTCCGGCGAAGCCGCACGACGTGATGACCCGCGCCTTGGCAGAGTTCGTCGGGTGCGGACTCAGCCCTTCCAGAAGCGGACGATCACCGACTGGCTGGCGGTGGCCAGGAGCGTTCCATCCTCCGCGAACATGTGCACGAGGCCGTGTCCGAAGCCGCGCTCGACGGCGTGGACTCGGATGTCCATCAGCACCCAGTCGGTCGGCACGATCCGGCCGACGCGCAACGTGTTGTCGAGGCTGTTGCCCCCGGCCCGGGCGCCCAGCGCCTGGCCGATGCCCATCGGCACGAAGTCGCCGAGGATCGCGAGGGTCGTCGCGTCGACGCCGGCGATCACGTCGGGGAGCCGCGCCCACAGCAGCGTCTGGCCGTCGCCGGGCTCCGATCCGTCGAGCCCCTCGAACGACCGACCCTTGACGAGTCGCTGGTCGAGCCGGTCGTTGATCGTTCCCGACCAGTCGGAGCTGTGGGGGCGGCTCGCACACTCGTCGGGCGCAGGGATGTCGGTCGGCATCTGCTCCCACTGGCCCGATGCCTCCATCGGCCGATCGCCGAGCGCGGCGTTCACCGTGAGGATCTCTCGGTCGGCGACGTGGCAGACGGCGCGGGCCTGGGTGATCTGGTGGCCGTCGACCGCCACGTGCACGTCGATGTCGAGCACCTCGCCCGGTTTCGCGTACGACAAATACTGCGCCGTTGCCCACACGCACTGGCGCCCCGAGGTTCCCTCCAACGCGGAGATCGCCGCCCCGAGACCGGATCCGCCGAACAGGAAGTTCCCCGTCGTCGAGATGCCCTCGGTGACCGGCAGCTTCCAGCGAAAGGGGTTGTGCGTCGGTTCGAGTCCGAGAAACGTGCGTGAGTCCATGGCGACGACGATCGTAGGCGCCACCTACAGTCCGACCTCATGGGTGATTCGAATGAGTGATTCGACCTGGACGGGCGACGCAGTGGGATTGGTGGAGGCGTTCCGCGCAGGCGAACGCTCGCCGCAGGAGGAGCTCGAGGCGGTGTTCGCCGCCGTCGACGCCAGCGATCTCAACGCCGTGTGCTTCGAGGATCGAGACGCCGCTCGCGCTGCCGCTGCCGCGGCGGACGTGTCGTTGCCCTTCGGTGGCGTGCCGATCGGCGTGAAGGAGTTGACGCCGGTGGAAGGGTGGCCCGACACCGAGGCGTCGGTGCCGTTGCGCGACGGCATCGCCTCGCACACCGCGACGATGGTGCGCCGGATCGTCGAACACGGCGGCGCCGTGCTCGCCGGGCAGACCACGGCGAGCGAGTTCGGCGGCGTCAACCTCACCCGCACCAAGCTCCACGGCGCCACGCACAATCCGTGGCAGCACGGCCGCACGCCGGGCGGCTCGTCGGGAGGCTCGGCGTCGGCGGTGGCCGGCGGGATCTATCCGATCGCCACCGGGGGTGACGGGGGTGGGTCGATCCGCATCCCCGCCGGCTTCACCGGCCTCGTCGGGTTGAAGGGCACGTTCGGCCGGATTCCCCGCGGGCCCCACGTGGAGTACGGCAACCTCACGGTGTCGACCGGGTGCATGGCCCGATCGGTGCGCGACACCGCCCGGTGGTTCGACGTCACCAACGGACACGACCCGCGAGACCCGCTCAGCCTGCCGCGCGTCGAGGGGTGGGAGGCCCAGCTGGGCAGCCACCTCGACGCGCTGCGCGGCATGCGCGTCGCGGTGGTCGACGACTGGGGCGGGGCCACCGTGTCGCCGGTGATGTGGGAGCTGCTCGAGGAGGCGGCCACGATGCTGATCGCCGACTGCGGGCTGCAGCGCGTCGTCGGTCTCGACACGCACGTCCCGCGCATGGGTGGTGCATGGTCGATCTCCGGCATGATCTCGATCGCCGCGCAGCTCGCTGACAAGTGGCCGGCCTGCGCCGACGACCTCACCCCCGAGATGCGCTACGGCCTCGAGGCCACCGACGGCAAGTACGACGCAACCTCGAGAGCACGGATCGAACGACGACGCACCGAGGTCAACGAGGCGATGGCCCGGATCTTCGACACGAGCGACGGTGGCGTCGACTTCGTGATCACGGCCACCAACCCGGATGTGGCGTTCGACGCCGAGGGACCGATTCCCGGCGTGTTCGGCGGCATCGAGGCCGGCCCGGCGAACAACGGCCGCCTGACGTTCCCGGCGAACCTGCACGGCAATCCGGCGATCTCGGTACCCGCTGGCATGCTGGACGGCCTGCCGATCGGCCTGCAGATCGTCGGGCGGCACTTCAGCGAGCCGCTGCTGCTCGACCTGGCGCTGACGATGGAGCGCAGCCGGCCCTGGCCGCTGATCGCGCCCTGACCCACCCGGGTCTCGGGGACGAGTCGCCGCCGAATAGGTTGCGCACCATGAAGGTGCCTCTGACCGTCAACGACTTCCTCCGCCGCGCCGAACTCGTCTACCCCGACCGGGTCGCGATCGTCGACGAACCGGACCAACCGGCCGAGTCGTGGGGAACGATCACGTACGCAGAGATGGCCGACCGGGCACGTGCGATGGGGGCGGCGCTCGACGCGCTGGGCATCGGTGTCGGCGAGCGGGTCGCGATGGTCAGCCACAACTCGGCCCGGCTCCTGACGGCGCTGTTCGGGGTGTCGGGCTCCGGGCGGGTGCTGGTGCCGATCAACTTCCGTCTCGTCGCCGAGGAGGTCAAGTACATCGTCGCCCACTCCGGCGCTCGCGTCCTGCTGATCGATCCCGAGCTGGCCGACGCGATGGGCGAGGTCGAGTGCGAACACAAGCTCGTCATCGGCGCCGAGGCCGATGCCGTCATGATGGAGTTCGGCGTCGAGCCCGAACCCTGGGAGGGTGACGAGGACGCGACAGCGACGATCAACTACACGTCCGGCACGACCGCTCGCCCGAAGGGCGTGCAGCTCACCCACCGCAACCTGTGGCTCAATGCGTCAGTGTTCGGCTGGCACATGGGCGTGAGCGATCGCGACGTGTACCTGCACACCCTCCCCCAGTTCCACTGCAACGGCTGGGGCATGCTCTATGCCGTCACCGGGATGGGCGCGAAGCACGTGATCATCCGCAAGATCGACGGTGCCGAGATCCTCCGCCGGGTCGAGGAACACGGGGTCACCCTGATGTGCGGCGCACCGGCGGTGCTCAACATGGTGCTCGATGCGGCGGCCACGTGGGAGGCCGACACCGGCCGCCCGATTCCGGGACGCGGCCAGGTGCGCATCGTCGTCGCGGGCGCTCCGCCTCCGACGCGCACGATCGAGCGGACCGAGACCGAACTCGGCTGGGAGTTCGTCCAGATCTACGGCCTCACCGAGACCACCCCGGTGATCACCATGAACCGGTCCCGCTCGGAATTCGACGACCTCGATCCGGCCGAGCGGGCGGTCAAGCTCAGCCGCGCCGGGGCACCGGTGGTGGGATGCACGATGGACGTCAGCAACGACGGGGAGATCCTGGCGCGCGGCAACATGGTGATGGCCGGCTACTGGGAGCAGCCCGACCAGACCGACGCTGCGATCCACGACGGGTTCTTCCACACCGGCGACGGCGGCTTCATCGACGACGACAACTACGTCACGATCTCCGACCGCAAGAAGGACGTGATCATCACCGGCGGCGAGAACGTGTCGTCGATCGAGGTCGAGGACGCGATCTTCCAGCATCCGGAGGTGACCGAGGTCGCGGTGATCGGGATCCCCGACGAGAAGTGGGGCGAGCTGGTGACGGCGCTCGTGGTGACCTCGCCGGGGAGCCAGCTGACCGAGGCCGACCTGATCGCGTTCACCAAGACCAAGCTGGCGGGTTACAAGTGCCCCAAGCGCGTCGAGTTCCGCGACGAGTTGGCCCGCACCGCGACCGGCAAACTCCAGAAGTTCAAGCTCCGCGAGCCCTTCTGGGCCGACGCCACCCGCCAGGTCAACTGACCGGCGTCACTCCAGGGTGGCGTAGTTGGTGCTGCGGTCGTCGGTGTGCGTCCCGACCACGGCGGCGACGCACTCGGCGAGGTCGGCGAGGTAGTCGTCGATCACGCCGGTGTTCGAGTTGCTGATCGTCGAGTGCAGGCTGTCCGGCGGCGTCTGGCGGTCGTGGAACCACCCCTTGGCGAGCAGCGCGTCACCGAGTGCGAACATGTCGATCTCCGGCTCGAACATCGGGTCGGCCGCGATCGAGACGAGGTGGAATCGGCCGTCGCCGAGCACCTGGATGCCGTCGATCGCGGCGACGCCGGCACGGAACGCGTCGGCGTTGACCAGCACCTGGCGGGTGAGGTCGACGTACCCGTCGATGCCGAGATGCGACATCACGGCCCAGGCACAGGCCATCGGAAGGCCGGAGCGAGTGCCCTGCATGTTCGGCGAGGCGTAGAAGCCGCCGAGCCAGCCATCGAACACGAACGTCTGGTAGGCCCGCGACTGCTTGTTTCGGTGCAGGATCACCGACACGCCCTTCGGCGCATACCCGAGCTTGTGGATGTCGGCCGAGATCGTGGTGACCCCGTCGACCCGGAAGTCCCACGGCTTCACCTCGCGTCCGAGCATCTCGGCGAACGGCAGCACGAAGCCACCCATGCAGGCATCGACGTGGCAGTTGGCGCCGAACGACGACGCCAATGCGGCGATCGCCGGGATGTCGTCCTGCACGCCCTGCGGATACTGCGGCGCGGAGCCGACCACCAGCACGGTGTTCTCGTTGCAGAGGGCCGCCATCGCATCGACGTCGGCGGTCCAGTCGTCCCTGACCGGCGCCTTGTGGAGCTTCAGCCCGAAGTTGTGCGCCGCCTTGTGGAACGCAGCATGCGCCGACTCGGCGACGACCATCTCGGGCGCGGTGATCCCCCGCTCGGCTGCGGCGCGCTCACGGGCCGCGAGGACGCCGCACAGGATCGATTCGGTGCCTCCGCTCGTCAAGAACCCGGCCACCGCATCGTCGCCGTGCAGGAGATCGGCGGTCCAACCGACGACCTCGGACTGGATCTGGCCGAGCGACGGGAAGGCCTTCGTGTTGAGGGCGTTCTCGTGCAGGTAGAGACGGGCAGCCTGCTCGGCGACCTCGTGCACCGAGGGCCCTCCGTCGTAGACCATTCCGAACGTGCGACCGTCGGCCCACTTGACGTCGTTGACGCGCTTGTCGGTGAGATCGGAGATCACGTCCTCGACCGGACGACGATGCTGCTGCAGTGATGCCATGCCCGACAGTGTCGCGTACGCGACGCAGGGGCCGCCCGTTCGGGGCGTCACGCGTTGCGCCCGTACCCTGCTGAGATGCAACTCCACGACCTCCGCATCTTCACCGAACCGCAGCAGGGTGCGTCGTATCGCGATCTGCTCGCGGTTGCGCAGCGTGCCGAGACGCTCGGCTACGGCGCGTTCTTCCGCAGCGATCACTTCCTCGCGATGGGCGGCGGCGACGGTCTCCCCGGTCCCACCGACGCGTGGATCACGCTCGGAGCGATCGCACGGGAGACGTCGACGATCCGGCTCGGCACGCTGGTCACCTCGGCGACCTTCCGTCTCCCCGGACCGCTCGCCATCGGCGTTGCGCAGGTCGACGACATGTCGGACGGGCGCGTCGAGCTGGGCCTCGGCGCCGGGTGGTACCAGCAGGAGCACGAGGCGTACGGCATCGAGTTCCCACCGCTGGGCGAGCGCTTCGACCGGTTGGAGGAGCAGCTGGAGATCATCACCGGGATGTGGTCGACGCCGGCCGGTGACACCTTCGAGTCGCCCGGCGGGCACTACCCGGTCACCGCATCGCCGGCCCTGCCCAAGCCGGTGCAGTCGCCGGTCCCGATCGTCATCGGCGGAGGCGGACCGAAACGGACGCCGGCGCTGGCGGCCCGATTCGCCACCGAGTTCAACACGCCGTTCGTCTCGCGCGAGTTCTTCGCCACGCAGACCGACCGGGTGCGCTCGGCCTGCGAGGCGATCGACCGTGATCCGGCCACGATGACGTTCTCCGCGGCGCTCGTGGTGTGCTGCGGTGCCGACGAGGCCGAGGTGGAGCGCCGCGCCGCTGCCATCGGCCGTGAACCGGCCGAGTTGCGCCAGAACGGAGCGGCCGGGACACCGGAGGAGGTCGTGGAGACGTTGCTCGCCTGGCGCGACGCGGGCGCGGACCGGGTCTACCTGCAGGTGCTCGAACTCGCCGACCTCGACCACCTCGACCTGGTCGCCAACGAGGTCGCCCCGCACCTCACCTGATCGAACACGATCTGATCGAACACGGCGGGTACGGTCGCAAGATGAGCGAGATCACGGTGTATCCGGCGCGCACGATCGTCACGATGGACCCCGCCCAGCCCGAGGTCGAGGCGGTGGCAGTCCGTGACGGCAAGGTCCTCGCGGCCGGATCGGTCGACGAGTGCGCGAGCTGGGGACCGCATGTCGTCGACCGGACCTTCGCCGACCATGTGCTCGTGCCGGGGATGATCGAGGCGCACGCCCACACGCTCGAGGGCGCGTTCTCCCTGATCCCGTACGTCGGCTGGTTCGATCGTCATCGGGTCGACGGCGGCACGTCGCCGGGCATCCGCACCTACGACGCCCTGCTCGATCGGCTCCGCGAGATCGACGCCGAGACCGCCGGTTCGTCCGAGCCGATCGTGGTCGGCGGCTTCGACCCGATCTACTTCACCACCGAGGAACGCCTCACCCGTGACCACCTCGACCGCGTGTCGACCGAACGTCCGATCTTCGTGTTCCACGCGAGCGCGCACCTCGCCACGGTCAACTCGGCGATGCTCGAGCGCCACGACATCACCCGCGAGGCCACCACGCCCGGTGTCGCACGCGACGGCACCGGCGAACCGAACGGCGAACTCCAGGAGATGCCCGCGATCGCGCTGGCCCGCTCCGGCGTCAGCGTGATCCTGCGCATGCTCAACGACCCACGGGCGATCGAGGCGCTCGGGCAGCTCTGCGCGAACACCGGGATCACGATGCTGTGCGACCTCGGCAGTGCCGGCCTGTCGCGTCCCGACGATCAGCGGGTCCTCCACGAGGTGGTCGACCGTGACGACTACCCCGCCCGGCTCCTCCAACGTCACCTGCACGCCCTTCCTCCCGGGAGCACCGACTGGGCCGATGCCGCCGAGGCGATGCAGCGGCTCGCCGCGGCCGACACCGACAAGCTGCGCACCGCCGGGCTCAAGTTGGTGCTCGACGGTTCGATCCAGGGCTTCACCGCGATGATGGGTTGGCCCGGCTACTACACCGGCACCGACCACGGCCAGTGGATGGTGCCACCCGACCAGCTGGTCGACATCGCCCGCCCGTTCCACCAGCGCGGCATCAACATCCACGCGCACTGCAACGGCGATCTCACGATCGATGCCTGGATCGACACGGTCGAGCAGCTCGTGATCGAGCATCCGTGGCTCGACCACCGTCACACGGTGCAGCACTGCCAGCTGACCTCGGCGGCGCAGTATCGCCGCATGGCCAGGCTCGGCATGTGCGCCAACATCTTCGCCAACCACCTCTGGTACTGGGGCGACCAGCACCACGACATCACCGTCGGTCCCGAGCGCGCCCGCCGGATGGAGGCGGCCGCGACGGCCGAACGCGAGGGGGTGTCGTTCTCGCTGCACTCCGACGCCAACGTCACCCCGCTCGGCCACCTGCACACGATGTGGTGCGCGGTCAACCGAGTCACACCATCGGGCCGTGTCCTCGGCGAACACGAGCGCATCTCGGCGCATTCAGCGTTGCGAGCGGTCACGCTCGGCTCCGCCTACCAGATGCACCTCGACGCCGAGTTCGGCACGATCGAGTGCGGCAAGGCGGCCGACTTCACCGTGCTCGAGGACAACCCGCTCACCGTCGACCCGATGGCGATCCGCGACATCGGCGTGTGGGGCACCGTCGTCGGTGGCCGCTCCTTCGAAGCCGCCCGCCGGGGCTGACGCATCAGCCGGTGGTGAACCCGCCGGCGGCGAGGGCACGGTCGACGATGCCGGCGAGGCGGACCGTGTCGCTCGGGTTCTGGCCGCTCACGGTGACGGCCCACGTGACGTTGTCCGCACGGTCGAACACCATGGCGTGTGTGCTCTCGATCGTGCCGGTGTGGCCGGCCGCTCCCCCGCCGTAGAGGATCAACCCCATCCCGTAGCCACGGTCGGGGGCGGCGAGATCGGTGGCGCTCGTCTTCATCATCGCCACGGTCTCCGGTTCGAGGGGCTTCCATCCCGGCGTCGCCGGATCCAGCGAGTCGATGATCGTCACGAGGTCGGTCGGCGTCGCCACCCACGCGCCCGCCGCTCCGAGCACCTCCATGTAATTGCGCCCGAGCACCGTGCGATGCTCGACTTCGCCCGGCCCCGGGTCGTAGGTGGGGGCGAGGCGCATCCCGGAGATGCCGAGCGGTGTCAGCAGCTGCTCGTAGACGGCCTCCTCGTAGGTCTGGCCGGTGAGGTTCTCGATCACGAGGCCCAGCACGCAGTAGTTCATGTTGCTGTAGCGGAACCCTCCACCGCCCATCGATCGCGTCAATCCGACCGCTGCCGCCTCCTCACAGGAGCCGACCTGGTTGCGGAAGAACAGGTTCTCGTACTGACCGAAGCCGCTGGTGTGGGTCAACAGCTGGCGGATCGTGATGCCGGCGGCACGATCGGTCGGTGTCGGGACCCCCGCTTCGAACGCGGCGAGCCGCCCGACGGGTTCGTCGAGGCCGACCAAACCCTCCTCGACGAGCTGGAGGGCTGTGATCGCCGTGATCGTCTTGGAGATGCTGGCGATGCGGTACCGATCGGTGGTCGCGACCGCTTCGAAGGTGTCGGGGATCCGCGCGCCGAACGCCGCGTCGTGGACGATCTCGCCGTCGATCGCGACCGCGACCGACACCGCGTCGGAGCCACCGCCGAGCACCGAGCGGACGATCTGGTCGTCGAACGCCGCCCAGCCGGTCAGGGGCGTGTCGACGGAATCGCCGACCTGCGGCAGCGGCGCGATCGTGACACGGTCGACTTCGTAGCCGGGGAACGGGAGCGGATCGCGTTCCTCGATGTCGAAGAGCTCGGTCGACGAAGGTGCCGTCGCCGACGTGGACGACGGTGTGGGCGGTGCAGTCGATTCCGCCGTCGGTGACGAACACGAAGCCAGCACGACAACGCCCAGCGCCACCCATGCGCCACGTCGGAATGCGGGTACTGCCACCGCTCCATGATGACCGACCGGTGTGCTGCCGGAGCGGCACCACGCCGGGCGCAGGCGAGTCAGGAGGCGGTCGGAAGTGTCTGTCGGAGGGTGAGCACCGGAGCGAACAGGTCGCCGAACTCGTCGACCCTCGCCAGCACGTCGGCAGCCTCGAAGCGCAACTCGACGCCGTCTCCGGCGCACCGCTCGACCTCGTCCCACGTGACCGGTGTCGACACCGTCGGGTCGTGGCGGGCGCGCAGCGAATACGGGGCGATCGTCGTCTTGTGGTGGGCGTTCTGGCTCCAGTCGACGAACACCTTCCCGGGCCGCTCGACCTTGGCCATCACCGTGGTCACGCGCCCGGGCAGTCGACGCTCCATCACCTGGCCGACGGCGAGGGCGAAGTCCGCAGTCGCTTCGTGGGTCACCCCCGGCGTGTTCAGCGGCACGTACAGCTGCAGACCCTTCGACCCCGAGGTCTTGCACCAGCCCTCCAAGCCCACCGAGTCGAGCACGATCCGCACGCCGAGGGCCACCTGACAGCAGTCGACGACCGACGTCTCGGGGCCGGGATCGAAGTCGAACACCAGCGCACGCGGGGTGTCGAGGTCGGTGGCGAGCGCCATCGGGGCGTGGAGTTCGATCGCGGCGAGGTTCGCCGCCCACACCATCGCGGCTGGCTCCTCGATCCGGCAGTACTCGATGCCACCCCGACGATCGCCGGGGCCGAACGCGACCGGTACCCACTCGGGGCGGTGCGTCGGGCAACGCTTCTCGAAGAATCCGTCCCGATCGGTGCCGTCCGGGTAGCGGCGGAACGTGATGCAACGACCCGCGAGGTGCGGGACGATCGTCGGCGCGATGCGCAGGTGGTAGTCGACGACCTCGGCCTTCGTGAACCCGGACGGATAGAGGATCTTGTCGAGGTTCGTCAACCGGACGGTGCGGCCCCCGATGTCGACCTCGATCGGCGATGCCACGATGCCGGTGGATCAGCCGGTCAGGCCGACTTCTTCTTCGCGACGGCCTTCTTGGTCGACGTCTCGGCAGGGTGACGTGTCCGCGCCTCCTTGGCCGCCGCCACCGACGCTTCGAGGGCGGCCATGATGTCGACGACCTTGGGCTTCTCCGCGGTCGCTTCGGGCATCTCGAACTCCTCGCCGTCGGCCTTCATCTGGATCAGCGCCATGACTTCCTCGCGGTACTCGTCGCGATACTTCTCCGGTTCGAATGCGGCGGCGAGGGAGGCCACGAGGCTCTCGGCCATCGCCACCTCCTTGTCGTTGACCTCGACGTCTTCGAGGCCCTGGAGCTCCTCGATGTCGGCGGGATCGATCACCTCGTCGGCGTAGGCCAGTGTCGACATCACGAGTCGTCCGTCCTCGGCGCGGATGGCGGCGGTGTACTGCTTGTTGCGCATCACGAACCGACCGATCGCCACCTTGCCGCTGGCCTCCATCGCTCGGGCGAGCAGGACGTACGGCTTCGGCGGGCCGTCGGGAGCGAGGTGGTAGGCGGTGTCGAAGTACACCGGGTCGATGTCGGCGAGGTCGACGAACTCCTCGAGGTCGACCGACTTGGTGGCCACCGGCATGAACGGCTCGAGTTCGTCGGGGTCGACGACGACGTAGCGACCCTTGGAGATCTCGTAACCCTTGACGATGTGGTCGTCGCCGACCTCCTCACCGGTCTCCGCGTTCACCTTGCGATAGCGGATGCGCGCCATGTTGCGCTCGTCGAGCTGGTTGAACGACACGCTCTGGCGGCGCACGGCGTGGAACAGCTTGACCGGGATCGCCACCAGACCGAACGAGATGGTCCCACTCCACACGGGCCGTGCCATGCAGAGAGTCAACCACATCCGAATGAGACGCGGGGTCTGACCCCGCGTCTCATTCGTTCAGAAGTCGGCGAGGATGGCGCGCGGGACGATGTCCATGCCGAAACCGGTGAGGATGGCGAGATACAGCAGCCCGGTCGCCGCCATCACGGCCGAGTAGTAGCGCTCGCGCAGCGCCGCCTTGGTGATGAAGATCAGGATGATCGTCGTCAGCGAACACATCACCCACATCCAGCCCAACATGCCACCCCAGCCGTCGTCGACGGTGCCGTTGATCACGGCGATCATCCCGGTCGGCAGCAGCATCACGATCACCTCGGCCGGCCACAGCCAGGCGAGCGCGTTGACCATCTCGTTGAGCAACACGCGCGGCAGCCCCGGCTGCGTGAGATACCAGTGCCCGAGGAGCATTCCGTCGGACAACGCTCCGATGAACGCCGCCCCGACCAGCGTGCGAGCGATCGCCACCCAGGTGTCGCCGCCCGCATCGACCGCCGCTGCGAGCAGGCCGATCGTGCCGACGAACACCGGGAGCAGATCGAGGATCGGGGGGAACTCGGGGCCACCCGCGGCGGAACCGTCACCATCGGCCGCAGGGGCCTCGACGGTGCGCTCGATGCCGGTCATCGCCGCGACGCGCTCGCTGCGGCGGTCGTACTCGGCCCGGGCGCCACTCACGCCGGCCGCCTTGCGCCGCACCGACACGACGAGGGCGAACAGGCAGGTGATCATCACGCCGACCGAGGCCGCTTCGCGCAGCGGGACGGCGCCGAAGGCCAGACCCGCGGCCAGCGACCCGGCGGCGAAGCAGAAGTAGACGCCCCGCAGCAGCCAGCCGTAGCCGAGACTGGCGATGCGCCGCCGGGTGGTGAACCAGCAGAACAGCATGCCGCCGGTGGCCCATTGCAGGAGCACCGTGGCGGCATCGAGGCTGATCACGTTCCCCAACGGTAACGCCGTAGCCTGACGGCGCCATGGCCTTCCCCCGCCAGCATCACGAGCTTCATCGCCGAGTCCGTCGCGCCGCACTGGCCGCACTCGCTGCAGCGGTCGGTCTCACGGCATGCGCCACCGGACCGCGGCCGTCGTTCGAGAGCGATCAGCCGTCGCTCGCCCCCACCGGTGACGCCGCCGTCGACGCCGTGCTCGAACGGCTCGATGCGGTCGGGATCTCCCAGTTCACCGCCGACTACACCGTCCTGACCCGCCTCGGGGGGCTCAACTCGACCGCCACGGTGGTCCAGGCCGACAACAGCCGCCGCTCGGTCACCGTCAACGACATCCGGTTCCTCAACGGCACGGGCAACGCCGCCACCTGCAACCTCACCACCGACGAGTGCGAGGCCGTGATCAACGACGCACGGGTGTCCGACGTGCAGTTGAGCCACGACTTCTACGGCCCGAGCATGGCCCGCCGACTGCGAGTCGACGCAGGCCGACGCATCGGCGACACCAGCGGCTACGAGATCACCCAGGCCGGCCGGCAGGCGCTGTGCGTCGACGTGCCCGTGTCGGGCGGAACGAAGGTCTACTGCGCGCTCGAGAACGGCGCGCTCGCCCGCTACGACGGCGCCGACCTGTTGATCGAGCTCACGGCCGTCAGCGACGTCCCCGACGAGACCAAGTTCGCCAGCAGCTAGTCCCCCGGCGGACCGGTCAGGTCGGGGTCGGCGCACCAGCCACCGGGCGTCGACGGCCCACCGATCGTCGCCGGACACGGCCGGCGCTCGATCGCCGCCATCTTGCGGGACACGTACTCGGCCGCGGCGCGAGCACCCGCCACCGTGAAGTGGACTCCATCGGAGGTCAACCAGCCCCGCTGCACGAAGGAGTAGGCATGCCAGTCGGCGACGATCAGCTCCGGGTATCGCCCGGACGCCGCCGCCGAACGCAACCACTGGTTCATCGCCACGAACGACGCGCTGTTGGACACGCCCGCCGGTGACACGTACCCGACGTTCTCCCGGTAGGTCAGCCACATCACACGGTCGATGCCCCGCAGGCGCGCCATCGCGATGACGGCGTCGAGTGCCCGAGAGAACGTGAACGCCGAGTCGTTGTACCCGACGGCGACGATCGCCGTGTCGTACCGGCCGAACGTCGCGGTCGCGAGTTCCCTCTCCGCGGTCCGCGGGGCGTAGCCCTCTCGGCCTCGGCACGACGCGCCGATCAGGCGGCGGCACGACTCCAGCCGGCTGTCGAACGCCGCTCCGGCAAGGACCGGAAGTGCCCCGTTCCAGCGGATCCCGGCGAACGACGAATCCGACACGAACAGCACCTCCGAGTCACCGGGCGGAAAGTCGTTCGCCGGTGGCGGCGTGGTCGCTGCCACCGCGGCTCCGGTGAACCATCCGGCGACGTCGACGAGCAGGTGCGCCCCGGCGAAGGAGTGCAACGCCACCCCCCGGTCGGAGAGACGAGACACGGTCAGCGCTGCGACCGGTTGCCGCCACCGGTAGTTGAGCGACGAGACGTCCGGACGAGGCGTCCCCGCTGCGAACACGGACACGAACCCTGCCCCCGTCGGTTCGACGACGGTCACGTTCGCAACGATCGCCGCTGCGTCGAGCGCGAGATCCCGCTCGACGGTCCCGCCCCGGTGCACCGGGTCGAGGGACAACCGTGAATCCCAGACGCGCGTCGGTTCCTGGGGCACGAACAACCCATCGGTGGACGGCGGCGCCGATGGCCCCGTGAACCAGCCCCACACGTCGACGAGCACGTCGGTCTCCATCGACCGGAACACCACGAACCCGTCGGCGCCGACAGCGACGAACACCGCGTTCGCCCGGGTTCGATTGTGTTCGTCGGTGTTCACCACCGAGGTGTCCGAGCGCTGGCCGCCCGCCGGATACACCGACAGATAGCCACCGTCGGTGGCCGCGTCGACCGCGGTCACGCTGACCGCCAGCGCGATCGCATCGCGGGGAACGCCGGCGGGGAGCGGCACGCGGATCTCGCCGTCGCCGCGTGGAGCGGACACTCGGGTGTCGACCACGCGGGTGGGATCGGCAGCGACGAAGCGACCCGCGCTGACGGCAGCGGGCGTCTCGACGAACACCCCGGTCACGTCGATGATGATCTCTGCGGGAGCCGACGTGTGCACGTCGATCGATCCGGATGACCCGAGCTTCACGACGGCCGAGTTCGCCACGGTGTTGCCGCGTTCGTAGTTGAGGTTCGACACGTCCGGACGGGGCGTTCCGCCCGGTGACACGGTCACGAACCCCGGCGCCGTCGTACCCGTGGCGACGATGCTGACCGCCACCGAACGCGCCGAGGCCGGAACGCCGCAGCGGCCGACGACGGACAGCCGCCAGGTCGACGCGTCGATGCGCTCCAGATCCGGGGTCCGCCGCGCGTCGAAGAGCCGGCACGGCGGGAGCGGGAGCAGCGCCGTCGCTGCCTCGCCGCCGGGTGTCGTCTGACGAACGACCGGTGCGGCGACGGCGTCGGCGCGAGCGGGGGAAGCGGACACGAGCACCGTCCCGACCGCCGCGAGTGCGATCAGGACGGCGACCTTCGAACGGGACCGCATGGACCTCATGGACCTCATCGACCGCATCGACCTCATCCCACGCCGACCAGGGAGTGATCGGAGTTGTTCAACGCGACCGGGCCGTCGGCGGTGGCGACGACGATGTCCTCGAGCCGCATGCCCCACTTGCCCGGGACGTAGATGCCGGGCTCGACGCTGTAGGCGTGACCGGCCTCCAGCGGCAGGGTGTTGCCCTCGACGATGTAGGGGTCCTCGTGCTCCTCCATCCCGATGCCGTGACCGGTGCGGTGGATGAAGAAGTCGCCGTAGCCGGCGTCGTCGATCACCCGACGCGTCGCCCGGTCGATCTCCTCGCACGGCGTCCCGACCGTCCCAGCCTCGACCCCGACGCGCTGGGCCTCGTGCAACACGGCGTAGGCCTCCGCCACCTCGGCGATCGGCTCACCGGTGAAGACGCAGCGCGTGGTGTCGGAGCAGTAGCCGTTCATCGTGCCGCCGAAGTCGCACAGGACGATCTCGTGCTCGCGGATCACACGCGATCCGGCGTGATGGTGCGGGCTCGCCGCGTTCTCGCCGGCGGCGACGATCGCGAAGTTGACCTTGTCGTGGCCCTCCTCGAGGATCCGCCGGCCGAGATGTGCCGAGACCTCCGCCTCGGTGCGCCCGACGAGCGGGATCTCGCCGCGCTGCAGTTCGCCGGCGATGCGGTCGACGGCCGCCCCGGCCGCTGCGAGCGCGTCGATCTCCGCCTGATCCTTCGACATCCGCAGCGGACCGACCACGTCGACCGCCCGGGTGTACTCGGCGCCGGGCAGCTGCGGGAGCAGCTCGACGAGGAACCGCGCCCACATCTGGTCGCCGACGGCAACGCGGCCGGAGCCGGCAGCGAGGCCGGCGACGATCGCCGTCGGGTCCTGTGTCTCACCCCAGGGCAGGAGGTCGAACACGCCGGGCACCTGACGTACCCGCGGGGCCTCGAGCGCCGGGATCACCATCGTGGCACCGGCGTCGCGGGGCACGACGAGCATGGTCAGCCGTTCGAGCGGCATCGCCGTGTACCCGGTGAGGTACGGCAGGTCGTGGCCCACCGACAGCAGCAGCGTGTCGATGTCGGACACGGCCATCGCGGCGCGCACCTTGGCCAGACGGGCGAGGTACACCGACGAATCGGATTCGGGGGTCGTCATCGTTCCAGTCTGCCAGCCGCTACCCGCGACGTCGCCGTGAGCCCCGCGCGTGTGGAGACCAACGGGGAATACATCCGCGCCCGCATCGTTGCACCGGGCATGCCCGAGCAGCCTGCGGAAATCGTCAGCCGGATCGATCTCTACTGGAGGCCCGGTTGCGGATTCTGCTCGATGCTGCAGCGCAAACTCGACAAGCTCGGCATCGAACGTGTCGAACACAACATCTGGGACAGCGCCGACGACGCAGCGATCGTGCGACAGCACGCGAACGGCAACGAGACGGTTCCCACGGTCGTGATCGGCGGCACCGGGTTCGTCAACCCGTCGGCGGGCGAGCTCATCGCATTCCTCACCGAACGCCACCCCGAGTTGCTCCCCGACGGGTTCGAGCCGCCGCAGCCGAATGCGGCGAGCCGTCTCGCGAACCGCGTGTTCGGGTGACCCGTAGCGTGGCGGCCCCACGACGGGTACTGTCGACCACATGAGCGATCCACGTCTCGTCGGGACCGAGATCGTCGACTCGGTGATCGACACCATCGGCAACACGCCCTTGATCCGCCTGAAGCGGCTGAGCGAACTCGAGGACATCGAGTGCGTGTTCGCCATGAAGAACGAGAGCACCAACCCCGGCGGCTCGGCCAAGGACCGGCCGGCCCTCGAGATGATCCTCGCGGCCGAGCGTGAGGGAGTGCTGAAGCCCGGCGGCACGATCGTCGAGCCCACCAGCGGGAACACCGGCGTCGGTCTCGCCATCGTGGCCGCGCAACGTGGCTACGACTGCGTGTTCGTGATGACCGACAAGGTCGCACCCGAGAAGATCTCCCTGCTCAAGGCGTACGGCGCCGAGGTCGTCGTGTGCCCGGTGGCCGTCGAGCCCGACGACCCACAGAGCTACTACAGCGTCGCCGAACGTCTCACCAACGAGTTGGGCGCGTTCCGCCCCAACCAGTACCAGAACCCGCACAACCCGGTGGCGCACGAGAAGACCACCGGCCCGGAGATCTGGCGCCAGACCGGCGGGCGGATCACCCATTTCATCGCCGGCGCCGGCACGTGCGGATCGATCACCGGCGTCGCCCGCTACCTCAAGTCGATGAACCCCGACATCAAGATCATCGCCGCCGATCCCGAGGGCTCGGTGTTCTCCGGAGGTTCCGGTCGCCCGTACCTGGTCGAGGGCGTCGGTGAGGACTTCTTCCCGGCCGCATGGGAGCCGGAACTGCTCGACGACATCATCCCGATCAGCGACGAGGAGAGCTTCCTCACCGCCCGCTACGTGTCCGAGCGTGAAGGCATCCTGATCGGTGGCTCGGGCGGCATGGCCGTTGCCGCCGCGATCAAGGTGGCCAAGGCCGCCGGGCCCGACGACATGGTCGTCGTGTTCAACCCCGACTCTGGACGCGGTTATCTGTCGCGGGTGTTCGACGATGCGTGGATGGCCAACTTCGGGTTCCTCCGCGAGTGCGAGCGGTGCGTCGGCGCGGTGCTCGACACCCGCAACGCGTCGATCGAGAACCTGCTCTACGTCAACCCGCACCAGCCGGTGTCCGACGCGATCGAGTTGATGCGCACCAACGGGGTCAGCCAGCTCCCTGTGTGCAAGAACACGCCGCCGTTCGCCGCAGCCGAGGTGTCGGGGTCGATCGACGAACTCGAGCTGATGGAGGTCATCCACCGCGACCCCAGTGTGATGTCGACCCCGATCGAGAAGGTGATGGGTCCGAAGCTGCCGACGATCGGTGTCGGCCAGAAGGTCGAACTCGCCGTCGAGATGCTCGAGTCGGCACCCGCCCTGCTCGTGCTGTCGGGCGGCAGGCCGCTCAGCGTGCTCACCCGCACCGACGTGCTGTCGTACTTCACCGCGGTCGCCGAGGCCGCGCTGGAGGGCCGCGACGATGGGTGATGTCGAGGCGTCGAGCCGCCATTCGTTCTCCACCCGGGCGATCCACGCCGGCCAGGATCCCGAGCCGACCACGGGAGCGGTCGTCACGCCGATCTCGCTGTCGACCACCTTCGCCCAGGACGGCGTGGGCAACCACAAGGGCTTCGAGTACTCCCGGTCGGGCAACCCGACACGTTCGGCACTCGAAGCGCAGGTCGCTTCCCTCGAGGAAGCCGCTCATGGGCTCGCGTTCGCGAGCGGGCTGGCGGCCGAGGACAACATCCTGCGGCTGTTGCGACCCGGCCAGCGCATCCTGCTCGGCAACGACGCCTACGGCGGCACCTTCCGCCTGATCTCGAAGGTGTGGAGCCCCCTCGGCTTCCCGTGGACCGCGGTCGACCTCACCGACCTCGATGCGCTTCGTGCGAACTGGCCCGACGACGTCGGCCTGGTGTGGCTCGAGACACCGACCAACCCGCTGCTCACCTGCTTCGACATCGAAGCGATCGCCGACATCGCTCGCGCCCGCGGGGCGCTGGTGGTCGTCGACAACACCTTCGCCACGCCGTATCTCCAACAGCCGCTCACGCTCGGTGCCCACGTCGTGGTGCACTCGGCCACGAAGTACCTCGGGGGCCACAGCGACGTCGTCGGCGGGTTCGTGGCGGTCGACGACGACGAGCTCGCCGACCGGCTTCGCTTCACACAGAACGCGGCGGGGGCGATCCCCGCGCCGTTCGACTGCTACCTCGTGCTGCGCGGCGTGAAGACGCTTGCGGTGCGGATGGACCGTCACTGCGAGAACGCCCGCGCCGTCGTCGACCTGCTGGCGGGTCACCCGGCCGTCGACCGCGTGCTCTACCCGCAACTCCCCGATCACCCCGGCCACGCGGCGGCGGCCAAGCAGATGAGCGACTTCGGCGGCATGGTTTCGTTCACGCTCGCAGCGGGCAGGGATGCTGCGATGAACGTGGCTGCATCCACCGAGATCTTCACGCTGGCCGAGTCGCTGGGCGCGGTCGAGAGCCTCATCGAGCATCCCGGGGCCATGACCCACGCGTCGGCCGCAGGATCGCCGCTCGAGGTTCCCGACAACCTGGTCCGCCTCTCGGTGGGCATCGAGGACGCCGCCGACCTGGTGGCCGACCTCGAGCAGGCCCTCGAACGCGTGAGGTGATGCGATGAACCCCGCACCGATCACTCGACCGATCGTGGTCGCGGCCAACCGCCTCCCCGTGATGCGCACCGACGAGGGCTGGGCACCGAGCCCCGGCGGCCTGGTGCGGGCGCTGCTGCCGATGCTGCGCGACACCGGCGGTACCTGGGTCGGCTGGACCGGCAACCCCGACGACGAGGCCGAGCCGTTCGCCGTCGAAGGTGTCGAACTCCATCCCGTGCCGATCAGCGAGGCAGAGATCGAGCTCTACTACGAGGGGTTCTCCAACGACGGCCTCTGGCCGCTGTACCACGATGCCCTGCGAGAGTCGACGTACTCCGCCGAGCAGTGGGATGCCTACGTCGCGGTCAACGAGCGGTTCGCCGCCACGCTGGCAGAGATCTCGCCACACGACGCGATGGTGTGGATCCACGACTACCAGCTCCAGCTGGTGCCCAAGATGTTGCGCGAACTGCGCACCGATGTGACCATCGGGTTCTTCCTGCACATCCCGTTCCCGCCGTACGAGCTGTTCTCCCGACTGCCGTGGCGCACCGAGATCGTCGAAGGCATGCTCGGCTGCGACCTGCTGGGTTTCCAGCGCCCGATGGGCACCACGAACTTCATCACCGCCGCGCAGCAACTCCTGCACGTCGATGCCCATGACAACGTGATCGAGAACCCCGATCACCGCACACGAGTCGGCGCGTTCCCGATCTCGATCGACGTCGCTGACGTCGAGGCGATGGCGGCGGGGCGAGCGACCCGTCAGCGCATGAGCCAGATACGCGCCCGCCTCGGCGACCCCGAGGTGATCCTGCTCGGCGTCGACCGGCTCGACTACACCAAGGGCATCGGGTTGCGGCTCAAGGCCTTCGCGGCGTTGCTCGAGTCCGGGCAACTCGATCCCGAGCGCCACGTGATGGTGCAGGTGGCAACGCCCACCCGCGAGGCCGTCGAGCACTACCAGGACGAGCGGCACCAGATCGAGCGACTGGTGGGCGAGATCAACGGTCGCTACAGCCGTATCGGACTGCCCGTGATCCACTACCTGTACCAGTCGCTGCCGTTCGACGAGCTGATCGCCCTGTACCGCGCCGGCGACGTCATGCTGGTCACCCCGTTCCGGGACGGGATGAACCTCGTCGCCAAGGAGTACGCCGCTGCGCACATCGACGGCGATGGTGTGCTGGTGCTCTCGGAGTTCGCCGGCGCTGCCGACGAACTGACCGATGCGGTGCTCGTCAACCCTCACGACGACGAGGCACTGCAGCAGGCGATCATCACCGCGGTCGAGATGCACCGCCACGAGCGACGCGAGCGGATGGAAGGGCTGCGCAACCAGATCCGCAAGAGCGACGTGCAGGGCTGGGCCGACAGGTTCCTCGGTGTGATGGTCGCTTCTGCCGACGCCCGCGACGCCGCCACCGACTGACCCCGTCATGACCGTCCACGACGATCCTGCCGTGCCGGCCCTGCTCGTCGCGATCACCTGAGTCGCGGCGGCATCTCCCGAACCGTCAGAAGAGCGACGACTGGCCGGCGGGCGGGGTGCGGTGGATCGCTGTCCACGGGACGTAGTGCTCCATGAACACCCACGTGCGACGGTGGATCGCCGACGGCCCGTAGCCGAGCAGCGCCGCCTTGTGCACCGGGCACGGGTACCCCTTGTTGGTGTCGAACGACCAGTTCGGGTAGCTCTCGGCCTGCGTGCGCATCTGCCGGTCGCGTACCACCTTGGCGAGGATGCTCGCCGTGGCGACACTGAGGCAGCGGAGATCGGCCTTCACCGCGAGTTCCACGTGCGGTACCGACGGCGACACGAAGTCCCACTTGCCGTCGGTGACGGCGACGTCCGGTTGCACTCCGAGCCCTTCGATCGCCCGCCGCGCCGCCAGCTTCTGGGCGGCGGACATGCCGAGGTGGTCGCACTCCTCGTGGCTCACCGAGCCGACCGACCAGGCGACGCACCAGTCGGTGAGCTTGTCGAACAGGGCCTCGCGTTCTCGCTCGTTCAGCAGCTTCGAATCGCGCACGCCGTTGACCCGCGTGTCGCGTGGCAGGATCGCCGCCCCGACCGATAGTGGGCCTGCCCACGCCCCGCGGCCGACCTCGTCGATGCCGACCACCACGTCATGGCCCCGCGCCCACATCTCCTGCTCGATCGCGCGCGTCGGCGCCCGCTTCTTCGACTGCTTCGGTCGCTTCGGGCGTGCCGTCGACGAACTCACGTCGGGATCACCCGGGACCGAGGTCGATGCTGACACCGATGCGGGTGGGCTGCGGCGGCGCCGCCCAGAGCGCCTCGCCCGACGCCGCCTCGGTGGCCCAGTCGGGATCGATGCCCGGTGCCGTCAGGCGCTGTGGTTCGCCCTGCTGTTCCCACAACACCGCCGGACGCTCACCGTGCCACCGGACCGCGAACGACACCGTCGAGCGGGGGCCGGTCGGGATGCCGTGGACCTCGAAGTTGGCGCCGAGCCAGCGCCGAGGGATCCCCGCCGTGAGGAGCCGGCCACCGTCGGCGATCCGCCGTTCGATCCGACTCACGAACCGGCCGACCGACGGTCCGCGCCGCACGTCGGAGAACGACCCCGCCCGGCCGTCGGCATCGGGAGCGACACGACCGTCGGCGATTCGACGGGCACGGAGTCGCGCGATGTCACCGGCGGCCCGCTCGTCGTCGGCGGCCAGCGCCAACCGCTCGCACGCAGCAAGGGCGACATCCACCTCGGGATCGTCGAGACGAGCGATCGCCGCGATCGGCTCGACGATCTCGGGCATCCATGCGTCGGCGTCGTCGCCCAGCCGCGCCAACTCGGCGACGTCGAGCAGGAACCCGATCGGGTCGTCCGGGGCGATCGGGCCCTGGAGGAGCAGATCGCATCGGGCAGCGGTCAATGCGTCGTCGAGGCCGGCGTCGGGCAACACCACCCGACTCGCCCGATGCACCACCGACAGCCACCCGCGTACGACGGCCATCGCCGGGGCCAGGGTGGGCAGCGCCCACGCCCCGATGCGGTGCGGATCGTGCGGCACGGCGACACGGATCGACGAGCGGTGCCCCACCGGCAGCACGATCGAACCGGCAGGCAGGTCGAGCCCCTGGATCGGCACGTCGGCGGGCGGACGCTCGGTGAGCACCCGTGCACCGGCGAATGCGACGGCGAACGGCAACGGCGACTCGTTCTCGACCTCGATGACGGTGAGCCCACCGAGGTCGGGGACCGACCACACCCGTTGCACGGCATCGCCGTCGGGGACCCGGAGCCGGGTCTCGACCACCGGGGTGCCGTCGAGTCGTCGCTGCCGCAGGGCGGGTTCGTCGGCAGGCACGTGCCAGCGGTCCTCCGCTGCGACGTACCAGGACACGATCGCGTCCCTGGCGTCGTTGCCGTCGACGCTGAGCGACGTCACGTCACCCCACGGCGCGACGACGGCACGGCACGGCGCACCGGTGACCCCGACGATCAGCTCGGCGGTGGCGGCGTGCTGCTCGGTCGCGCTCACGCCTCGAATTCGCCCTTGCGGCTGCGCTGCATGAGCGCCGCAAGTGCATCGGGGGCCGGACGGTGCTCGTGGCAGACGGCGACGACCTGCTCGGTGATCGGCATCTCGACACCGTATCGGCGGGCGAGGTCGAGCACGCTCGGCGACGACTTCACCCCCTCGGCGACCGTGTTCGTGCCCGCGAGGATCTCCTCGATCGACTTGCCCGCCCCGAGCTGGAGGCCGACCGTGTTGTTGCGGCTCTGCTTCGAGGAGCAGGTGGCGATCAGGTCGCCCATGCCCGCCAGGCCGGCGAACGTGACGGGCTCGCCTCCCATCGCCACCCCGAGACGGGTCATCTCGGCGAGGCCCCGGGTGATCAGCGTGGCGCGGGTGTTGTCGCCGAACCCCATGCCCTCCGCCATTCCGGCAGCGATCGCGATGACGTTCTTGACGACGCCGGCGACCTCGCAGCCGATCACGTCGGCGTTGGTGTAGACCCGCAGGCTGGGCCGGCTGAAGATCCGCTGCAGTTCGCGGCCGATCGTGTCGTCGTTGATCGCGACGACACTGGCGGCGGGTTGACCGGCGAGGATCTCCTTGGCGAGGTTCGGACCGGTCAGCACGGCCACGGGATGTCCGGGCATCACGTCTGCGGTCACCTCGCTCATCCGCTTGAGCGTCGTGCGTTCGAGCCCCTTGGCAAGGCTGACGACGGGAACCCACGGCCGGATCCACGGCGCCGCCTCTTGCGCGACGTCGCGATACCCGTGCGACGGCACCGCCATCACGACGACATCGGCAGCGGAGACGGCATCGGCCAGGGAGTCGGTGGCGCGGAGTTCCTCGGGCAGGGCGAACGACGGCAGGTATTCCGGGTTGACCTTGGCCTCGTCGATCTGTGTTGCGAGCTCCGAACGACGCGCCCACAGCACCGTGGGTGCGTTCTCTGCGGCGAGCGCAGCCACCGTGGTCCCCCACGACCCCGCACCGATCACCGCAACCTTGATTTCACTCATCTCGTTCCCCCCGAATGCTCCGCCGGTACGTGCCATCTCCGACGGCGTCACCCTACTTCGGGGCCTCGGGTCGGGCTCGGTCGCCACCGACAGGCCCGATCGACGGCGCCCTCTCCTACAGTGGCTACTCGTGCGTCTCGCCGTGCTGATCCCGGTCAAGCGATTCAGCGCGGCGAAGGGCCGTCTCGCGGGGGTGCTGTCGGACCACGACCGTGCCGAACTCGCGCGGTGGATGGCGACCAGGGTCGTCGACGTCGTCGCCGAGGTGCCGACGTTCGTCGCGTGCGACGACGACGGTGTCGCGGCCTGGGCAACCGGGCGCGGCGCCGAGGTGATCTGGGGGGCTGGGCTGGGTCTCAACGGCGCCGTCGATGACGGCGTGCAGCGGATCACCATGCTGGGCTTCGACCATGTGGTGGTCTCCCACGCCGACCTCGCCCGCCCCGGACGGCTCCTCGACGTCGTCGACGAGGGCACCATCACGCTGGTGCCGGACCGGCGCCACGACGGAACGAACGTGATGTCGTTTCCGACGGCGAGCCCGCTGGCCGCCTCCTACGGCGGTGGATCGTTCAGCCGTCACCTGGCGCAGGCGCTGGCCTTCGACGGCGTCACGGTCGAGGTTCGTTCCGATCCCGACCTGTCCCTCGATCTCGACACCGGTCGAGATCTCTCCCATCCCCTGATCCACGAGGTACTTCCCCCATGGCTGCGAACGAACCAGGCCAACCCGCGCCCGTGACGCCCGGGTCGGCAACGCCGACGACCACCGACCTGCACACACCGACATCCGCGCTGGCGATCGGCGCGCACCCCGACGACGTCGAGTTCGGCTGCGGTGGGTTGCTCGCGAAGTGGGCGGCCGACGGCTGCACGATCCACCACCTCGTGTGCACCGACGGATCCAAGGGGACCTGGGATCCCGACGCCGACGTCGTCGCGCTCGCAGCCCGTCGCCAGGACGAGCAGCGAGAAGCGGCCCGACGTCTCGCCGGCGATCGAGCAGGTGAGGTGCGCTTCCTCGGGCGGGTCGACGGCGAGCTGGAGAGCGACCTCGCGACGCGCAGTGAGGTCGCCAGGGTGATCCGCGAGCTCCGACCGCAGGTGGTACTCGGGCACGACCCGTGGAAGCGGTACCGCCTGCACCCGGATCACCGTCATGCCGGGATCCTCGCCTGCGACGGGATCGTCGCCGCTCGCGACCCCCACTTCTTCCGGGATCACGACCTCGGACACCACCGACCGGAGGCGCTGCTGCTCTGGGAGGCGGACCAACCGGATCACGCCGAGGACGTCAGCGGCTTCGTCGACGTGAAGCTCTTCGCGCTCGCAGCCCACGAGAGCCAGTTCGAATCGACGATGAAGGCCTCCGACGAGGCCCAGATGGCAGCGTTCGAGCAACGGGTGCGCAATCGTCTCGGCGATCTCGGTCGCCCCTTCGACATGGATGCCGCTGAGGTCTTCAAGCTCATCGCCGATCTCTGAGGACGCCCAGCACGCGAAACGGGGGGCCCGTGGGCCCCCCGTCGTCGTGTTCGTGGAGACCTCAGCGCTTCTTCGCTGGGGCCTTCTTGGCAGGTGCCTTCTTCTTGGCGGGCGCCTTCTTCGCAGGTGCCTTCTTCTTGGCGGGCGCCTTCTTCGCAGGTGCCTTCTTCTTGGCGGGCGCCTTCTTCGCAGGAGCCTTCTTCTTCGCGGGCGCCTTCTTCGCAGGCGCCCTTCTTCTTCGCGGGCGCCTTCTTCGCAGGCGCCTTCTTCTTCGCGGGCGCCTTCTTCGCAGGCGCCTTCTTCTTGGCCGGCGCCTTCTTCGCAGGCGCCGGCGCCTTCTTCGCAGGCGCCTTCTTCTTGGCCGGCGCCTTCTTCGCAGGCGCCTTCTTCTTCGCGGGCGCCTTCTTCGCAGGAGCCTTCTTCTTGGCGGGTGCCTTCTTGGCGACGGCCATCAGATCACTTCCCGTTCAGCGCGGACTTGAGCGTCGAGCTGGCGGTGAACTTCATCGCCGTCGAGGCCTTGATCTGCACGGGCGCACCCGTCTGCGGGTTGCGGCCGGTTCGAGCGCTGCGCTTGGTGGTGCTGAACGAGCCGAAGCCGGGCCAAGCGACCTTCTCGCCCTTCTTCGTTGCGGCGACGACATGATCGAAGAACGCGCCGAGCGTGCGCTCGGCATCGGCCTTCGAGACGCCGGCGGCGTCTGCCACTGCGTCGATCAGTTCTGCTTTGGTAGCCATGAGTCCTCTTTCGGATGGGTGTTTCGTTGCTGTTCACCCCGGCGCGATGCGCCGAGACCGCTCCGCCATCGACGGCGGAATGAGTCCATGTGACCGATCGGAGGGCCTCGCGTTCAAGCACCTAGTCATTTGCATATGCAATGACATCGCCCGTTGACCCTTGCCGGTATTGGAGAATTCGCGCATCCACCACGTTCGATGATCACTGCGCTACAACGTGCATCCGTTGGGTATGGCAATCGATTCACAGCGAATCCACGAGGCTCACGCCGAGGAGCGATGGTGACCGACCTTCTTCCGTCCGCTGGCGCACCGACCCCCGATGCCGATCAGGCATCGCACGGTCCCGATCGGATGAGGGGAGGCCAGCGAACCCGGCTCGTCGTCGACACCTCCGTCCTCATCGCAGATCCGACCTGCGTGCTCGAGTTCACCGACGCCGATGTCGTGGTTCCGCTCACGGTCGTCGAGGAACTCGACGGCCTCAAGAGCAGGACCGACGACGTCGGCCGGGCGGCCCGCACCGCGCTGCGCACACTGGAGGAGCTGCGGGTCACCCACGGCGGCTCGCTCGCCGACCCCGTCCCCACCGGCAACGGCACCACCACGCTGCAGATCGAGATCAACAACATCCGCAAGCACCTCCTCGTCGAGCACGGGCTCGACCCCGCCGTGCCCGACAACCGCATCATCGGCGCCGCGATCGGTCAGTCCGACTTCGGGCCGACGACGATGATCAGCAACGACGCCGCACTGCGCATCAAGGCCGCGCACCTCGGCGTCGCTGCCGCCGAGCATCGGCTCACCAGGTCCGACCGGACCACGGGCGCGGTCGGATGGACCACCCTCGAGGCCTCCCACGAATCGATCGACTGCCTGTACGCGGCCGGAGCCATCGCCATCGACGCCGTGACCACCGGGGCGAACGATCCGGCGGCCACGTTCACCGAGAACGAGTTCGCCGTGCTCCGCTCAGGGTCACAGTCGGCGTTGGTCCGGGCCATCGACGACGAGTTCGTGCTCCTGCCACAGCACACTCCCGAAGCCTGGGGCCTGCGGCCGCGGAGCAAGGAGCAGCGCTTCGCGCTCGAGCTGCTGCTCGACCCCGACATCGCGGTGATCGCTCTCGACGGCCGAGCCGGCACCGGCAAGACGATCCTGGCGGTCGCCGCCGGGCTCGAGCAGGTGGTCGAGCAGAACCGCTACGAACGCCTGGCGGTGTACCGCCCCCTGGTGCCGGTGGGGCGAGCCGACGTCGGCTTCCTGCCGGGCGGGCTCGACGAGAAGCTCGATCCCTGGATGGCGGCGATCCACGACGCGGTCGTGGCGCTGACCGATCGGGGCAACATCACCGACGCCCGCGACATGGTCGACGAACTGACCACCCGGGGCAAGCTGTCGCTCGAATCGGTGACGTTCCTGCGCGGTCGATCGTTGCAGCGACAGTTCGTCGTGATCGACGAGGCCCAGAACCTCGAGCCGACCACGCTGCGCACGATCCTCACCCGGGTCGGCGACGGCACCAAGGTGATCTTCACCGGCGACACCAGCCAGATCGACGCGCCGTACCTCGGCGAGTCCAACAACGCCCTGAGCGTGCTGACGTCGGCCTTCTCCGGCCAGCAGTGTTTCGGTCACATCACCCTCACGGCGTGCGAGCGCAGCGACGTCGCCAGCCTCGCCGCCGAACTCCTGTAGCACCCCGGGCGTGCCCGCCGGGCGCCGCCGCAGGGAACGCCAGCGATCTCTCCGGGTTCATCGCGTGTTTCGAAAATCCGGTTGCAGCCGTTGCTCCGAACATTTAGTGTTAAATCGAGCAGCGAGGGTCACTCCCCACCAACTCCCGTTGCTCTCAGCACGAAGGGAGCCGTCATGGCGGTTGCAGAGCTGTTCGAGTACGAGACGCATCACGTCGAGAGCTGGCAGGATCTCGCGGCCTGCAAGGGCCGCACGAAACTCTTCTTCCCGCCCAAGGCCGAGCGTCCCCAGGCTCGAGCTCGCCGTGAGGCCAAGGCCGAGCGACTCTGCAACGAGTGCCCGGTGCTCCTGTCCTGCCGGACCTTCGCCCGGTCCAACCGTGAATACGGATACTGGGGCGGCGAGTCGGAGGAAGACCGCCATCTCGCCGGCTTCACCGTGTCGGCACCGATCGGGGTGCGGGCCCGCCTGCAGAGCCAGACCGGCTGACGACCCGATCCGAGCCCACCCGAGCCAGGCGGGGCCTGTGACACCCGCTGTCTAGGGTGGCACCGTGTCGTTGCCCACCTTCGCCGTCGTCGACCTCGAGACGTCGGGCCTGTCCAGTCGGCGGCACCGTGTCCTGCAGATCGGCGTGGTCACCGTCTGCGCCGACGGCACCGTGATCGACACCTGGTCGACGATGGTCAAGCTCCGCTGGCCGTTCCAGCGTGTCGGGCCCACCGAGATCCACGGGATCACCCGGCGGACACTGAAGGGCGCGCCCGCACTCGATGATGCGCTCGACCAGCTCGCCGAGCGACTCGACGGATCGATCTTCACCGCCCACAACGCAGCCTTCGACGCGGCGTTCATCGAACGGGCGGGTCGCCGCCGAGCGGTCGACGACCCGCTGCGCCACCTCGATCCGGTGCTGTGCACGCTTCGGATGTCGCGCCGCCTCGACCCCACACGTGAGCAGTCACATCGTCTCGGCGACGTCTGCGAGCGCTACGGCGTCGTCCTCGAACGGCCGCACGACGCGCTCGCCGACGCACGGGCAACCGCCGCCGTCCTCCCCCACCTCCTCGACGCGCACGGCATCACCACCGTCGAGCAGTTGCAGCCGTTCTACGTGCGGGCGTAGCGGTCGAGAAGCCGCCGGGCGAGCTCGGCGGCTGCGTCGAATCCCGCCGGTTCCACCACCTCCGCAGTGGGTCCGAGGCGGAGCAGCAATTTGGCGAGCCACCGCTCGTTCGACACCGGCAGCCGCACGTCGACCGACCCGTCACTGCGCTCGATCACCTCGTCGACGGGATACTGCTCGACCACCCAGCGCGCCTCGGGGCGGAGGCGGAGGACGGCGCGGGGGACCTCGGCGTCGACGAAGAACGACGGTGGCGTCGAGACCTCGTCGACGGCGGGCACCACCGACCCGGTCGGACTCGACGACTCGATCCGGTCGACGCGGAACGTGCGCCGCTCACCCGAGCGCCCGTCGTCGGCGAGCACGTACCAGTTCCCCGACTCGACGAACACGTGCCGCGGCACGATCGTGCGCTCGGCGAGTTCGTCACGTGCAGGCGTGTAGTAGCTGATGCGCAGTTCGCTCGACGAGGCCGCGGCGTCGACCAGGGCATCGGTCACCTCGGGTCGGGCCAGGTCGATCACGACACCGGCCGTGTCGTCGGCCCCGGTGTCGATGCCGGCCTCGCCGAGGGCGCCGGCGAGCTTGTCGAGACCGCGTCCGAGCGCCCCGACCCGATCGGCGCCCGGCAGCTCCATCGCCGCGCGCCCGGCCGCGAGCAGCGAGAATCCCTCCAGGGCGGTCAGCCGCAGCGGACGGGTGAAGAGCCTCGGCACGCCCACGAAGACCACACCGTCGTCGACGAAGACGTCGATCATCTCGTCGACGAACGGCGGCAGTCCGCACATCGCCACGAGCTCGAGGTCCTTCTGGACCTGAGCTTCGGTGAGGCCGTAGCGACGCGCGACGTCGGCGAGCGGCACCTCGCCGACCTCCATCAGCCATGGCAGCATCACCAGCAGACGCCGCAGTCGATCCTCGGCGTTGCGCGGACCGCTCACGAGCGCTCCCCCTCGGTGGTGGGGCCGGCGACCGACGAGATCCAGTCGATCACGTGTGCACGGACCTCGGGCGGGTCGAGGACCACCGCGTGATCGAGCAACCCGAGCACCCACGACCGGAATGCCGGCAGGTTCGACGCCGGCACACGTACGACGATGCCACCGGGCTCCCGAGCGACGACGCGGTCGGCACCGAGTTCGCGCTCGACCGCGGCCGCTCGGACCGCGTCGATCCGGATCGTCGCCTCGACCCCGTCGGCGGCCGAGTGCCCGATCTGCTTCGGGTCGGCCGGGAACGCCGACCGCGGATCGAACGAAACCGGGCGGTCGTACGCACCCGGCTCGCCGATGTCGATCCCGGCGACTCCCCCGTCGAACCGGTCCACTCGGAACGTGCGTTGCTCGCCGCGATCGTGGTCGTGACCGATCACGTACCAGAAGCCTCCCCGCAGCAACAGGCCCCACGGGTCGACCCGACGCGGTTCGCCCCGGTAGCGGAACTCGATCGTCGAGCGCGTCGCCACCGCCGAGCGGATCAGGGGCAGCTCGGGGCGGTCGGGCATCGACGCCGACACGGCCGGGCGTTCCTCGCCGAGCGCGCCACCGAGCTTCCAGATCGCGTCCTGGCCGACACCCGAGCCGGTGTGGACGGCAGCGACGGCGACCTGCAGCGCCCGCATCTCGTCGGGTTCGAGGGCGAGGTCGTCGAGCTCGTACGCCCGCCGATCGATCCAGTACCGCGTCTGCCCGGCATACGGGCCACCGGCGACCACCTCGGTCTCGATCGGCACGCCGATGTCGCGCAGTGCGGCCTTGTCGCGCTCGAACGAGGCCCGTCGCGCCTGATCGGCGTCGGGGTACTGACCCTCGAGTTCGCCGGCGATCTGCACGAGGCTGAGCGGCTCAGCCGTCTCGAGCAGCAGCGCGAGCAGGTTGGTCAGGCGTTCGACGCGATCGACGGCCAACGGCGACCTCAGCCCGTGGGACGGACCGACGAGTCGATCGCCTCGCGAACGGCAGCGACGACCTCGTCGGCGGAGGCGCCGGGCGTGAGCACCTTGGCGATCCCGGCCGCACACAGCTCGTCGACGTCGTGGTTGGGAACGATGCCGCCGACGATCACCGGGATGTCGACGCCACGTTCACGGAGCTGGTCGACGACCAGCGGTGCGAGCGTCATGTGGGCTCCCGACAGCATCGAGAGCCCGATCGCGTCGACGTCCTCGTCGACAGCCGCTGCAGCGACGGTGTCGGGGGTCTGGAAGAGACCGGTGTAGATGACCTCGTAGCCGGCGTCACGCAGGATGCGCGCCACGATCTTGACGCCGCGATCGTGGCCGTCGAGCCCGACCTTGGCCACCAGAATACGCTCGCCTGCCATCAGCTGCGACTGTACCCCTCGGCCCGACCATCGCCGACGCCCTGGTGTGCGGTCAGAGCTGCAGCGACTTGGTCTGCAGGAACTCGTCGATGCCGTACGGGCCGTTCTCGCGGCCGTAGCCCGACTGCTTGTAGCCACCGAACGGCGCCGCGATGTTGAACGAACCCCCGTTGACGTCGACCGCGCCGGTGCGCATCCGGCGAGCCACCGAGATCGCTCGCTCCTGATCGCCCGACCACACACCGCCCGACAAGCCGTAGAGGCTGTCGTTGGCGATGCGCACGGCGTCGTCGTCGTCCTCGTAGCCGATGATCGACAGCACCGGCCCGAAGATCTCCTCCTGGGCCACGGTCATGTCGTTGGTGACGTTGGCGAGCACGGTCGGCTTCACGAAGTAGCCGGTCTCGTGGCCCTCCGGCTTCCCGAGGCCGCCGGCCGCGACGACCGCGCCTTCGTCGATGCCCTTCTGGATGTAGCCCTGCACTCGGTCCCACTGGGCCTGGCTGATCAGCGGGCCGAGGTGCATGCCCTCCTTGGTCGGGTCGTCGACCTGCATGGTCTCGGCAGCAGCTGCGGCGATGGCGACCGCCTCGTCGTAGCGGCTGTTGGGGACGAGCATGCGGGTGTGGGCCGTGCAGGTCTGGCCGGAGTTGAGGTAGCAGGCGAAGAGGCCCTTCGGAATGACCTCTTCGAGGTTGGCGTCATCGAGGATGACGTTCGCCGACTTGCCGCCGAGTTCGAGCGCGACGCGCTTCACCGAGCCGGCGGCCGCGGCAGCGACCTGCTTGCCGGCGCGGGTGGAACCGGTGAAACTGACCATGTCGACGTCGGGGTGCTCCGAGATCGCTGCACCGACCACCGGGCCCGTGCCGGTGACCATGTTGAACACGCCCGCGGGCAAGCCGACCTCGTGCACGATCTCGGCGAGGATGAACGCGTTGAGCGGGGCGATCTCCGACGGCTTGAGCACGAACGTGCAGCCTGCGGCGAGCGCACCACCGAGCTTGCAGATGATCTGGTGGAGCGGGTAGTTCCACGGCGTGATCGCGCCGACGACACCGACCGGCTCCTTGACGACGAGGCTGTTGCCGATCGTCTCCTCGAACTCGAAGGTGTCGAGCAGCGTCGCGTAGGTCTGCATGTTGCCGGCCGGCAGGCCGGCTTGGATCATGGTCGACCACGTGATCGGCATCCCGACCTCGCCGGCGATCACTTCGGCGATCTCGGGCGAACGGGCCTGGAGCGCCTCGTTGAGCCGGATCATGTACTTCTGACGTTCCTCGACCGGAGTGGCGGCCCACCCGTCGAAGGCGCGGCGGGCGGCGGCGACGGCCTTGTCGACGTCGCTGGCGGTGCCCTCGGGGATCGAGCCCATGACCTGCTCGGTGCCGGCGTTGATGACCTCGATGCGGCCGGTTCCGTCGGAGGGAACCCAGGCACCGTCGATGTAGATGTTGGAGTAGTCGCGCATGGCACGAGTCTTGCCCATCCGGGCAGGTTCGCTGCAACCGAGCGGTCCGGCGCCACGCCGGACCGTGGGATTCGGTCAGCTCAGCTTCAGGAAGAGACGCTCGAGTTCCTCGGCGTCGAGCTCCGGAGCGTCGTCGGACCCCTCGGGAACCGTCGCGCAGTGGCGCATCCCGGCGACGACCAGGCGGTACCCGACCCGATCGAGCGCGGCCTTGCACGCCGAGAGCTGGGTGACCACGTCACCGCAGTTCTGGCCTTCCTCGATCATGCGCTGGACGCCTCGGATCTGGCCCTCGAGCCGCCGGAGACGCTTCAGCACGTCATCGTTCACGTCCTCCGGAAATCGCATACCGGAATCGTACCCCCCACCCGTATCCCGCCCGCGCCACACTCCAGCATTGTCGGGGGTCTGGGGGTCAGCGGCGGGCGCGGTACCAGGCGATGAGGTCGTTGGTGGCGGCGTCGTGGGCGGAGGGTTCGGGATCGCCGGTGAGTTCCGGGGTGATCCGGTTGGCCAGCTCCTTGCCGAGTTCGACGCCCCACTGGTCGTAGCTGTTGACACCCCACACCGTGCCCTGGACGTGCACGACGTGTTCGTACAGGGCGATCAGCTGGCCGAGCACCGACGGGCTGAGCTGGTCGGCGAGGATGACGGTGTTGGGGCGGTTGCCGTCGAACTGTCGGTAGGGCTCTCCAGCCGCGGCGTCGCGGCCGAAGGCCAGCGCCTCGGACTGCGCGAACAGGTTCGCCATCAGCAGGTCGTGGTGCTCGCGGTACGGGTGATGCGGCGTGGCGAAGCCGATGAAGTCGACGGGAACGATCCGGGTGCCCTGATGGAGCAGTTGGTAGAACGCGTGTTGACCGTTCGTGCCCGGCTCACCCCAGACGATCGGGCCCGTGTCGCCGACGACGGCCGAGCCGTCGAGGCGCACCGACTTGCCGTTCGACTCCATGTCGAGCTGCTGGAGATACGCAGGGAACCGACCGAGTTCCTCGGCGTAGGGCAGCACCGCCTTGGTGCCGTGGCCGAGGCCGTTGGCGTTCCACACGCCGAGCATCGCCATCACGACCGGGGCGTTCTCGGCGAGTGGGGCTGTCCGGAAGTGTTCGTCGACCCGATGGAAGCCATCGAGGAACTCGCGGAACCGCTCCGGTCCGATCGCGATCATCAGCGACAGCCCGATCGCCGAGTCGACCGAGTACCGCCCGCCCACCCAGTCCCAGAACCCGAACATGTTGGCGGTGTCGATCCCGAACTCGGCGACCCGTTCGGCATTGGTCGACACCGCGACGAAGTGATCGGCGACGGCCGACTCGCCGAGTTCGTCGACGAGCCACGCACGGGCGGTGCGGGCGTTGGTGAGCGTCTCGATCGTGCCGAACGTCTTGGACGCAATGATGAACAGCGTCGATGTCGGGTCGGCGTCGCGCAGCACCGCAGCGATGTCGGCACCGTCGACGTTGGACACGAACGAGCACCGGATGCGTTCGTGGCGGTACGCGTCGAGCGCCCGGTAGGCCATCGCCGGGCCGAGATCGGACCCGCCGATGCCGATGTTGACGACGTGGGTGATGCGGTCGTCGGCGCGCACCCTGTCGGCGAGCGATGCCATCTGGTCGAGCACCTCGTGCACCTCCGGCACGACATCGACACCGTCGACGACGATCGAACGATCGCGCGGAGCGCGCAGCGCGACGTGCATCACCGCGCGATCCTCGGTGACGTTGATGTGCTCGCCGGAGAACATCGCATCGCGCCGCTCCGGCACGCCCGTCGCGGCAGCGAGTTCGATCAGGCCGGCGACCACTCGATCGTCGACCAGCTGCTTCGACCAGTCGATCCGGAGATCGGCGACCTCGAGCACGTAGCGATCGGCTCGCCCGGGGTCGGCGGCGAACAGCTCGCGCAGGTGGGCGGGGCGGGGTAGGTCGGCGAGCATCGATCGGGGGTCCACGGCATCCATCGCCTCCGACGCTAGTGCTCGACGTCGCTCCCCCGAATCACGCCGTCGCGATCAATCCGTCGCGGTCAGGTCGTCGGGCCGCGGCAGACCGCCTGCCGCCGCAGGGTCGAGAAACAGCCAGGTCGCCCCACGACGCACGCGGTTGGCCGGGATCGACGGATCGCGCAGCAGCCACCGAGCGACCATCGGGGCCTTCGATGCTCCGAGTGTCAGCATCAGACGCGAGCGGGCTGCGTTCACGACCGGCGGGGTGAGGGTCATCCGAGCCAACCCGTTGAACTCACCGATCGCTTCGCACGGCCGCTCGCTGTCGACGACACGGTCGCCCGGCGGCCACGAAGCCGTGTGGCCGTCGGACCCCAGGCCGAGGTGGACGACGTCGAAGCGCTCCGGGAGCCCCGCCCCGTAACGGCGCGCACCGATCGCGAGGTCGGCGACGGTCACCGGCATCAGACGGACCTGGCAGGGCAGCGGCACCAGTTGCACGGCGTTGCGAGCCGGGTCCCCGTCGGGGGCCACGCGCTCGTCGACCTGCCAGATCGTGAGGCGGTCCCACGGCACGTCCTGGTCGAGCAGCGCCCGGAACATCGGCGGGGCGGTGCTCCCCCCGCTCACGGCGATCAGCGCCTCACCCCTGCGGCGAGCGGCATCACGGATCCGGCGGGCCAGCCAACGCCCCGCCGCCGCGGCGGGATCCTCACTCACCCGAATTTCCACACCGTGCACCGTACGTCGGTCAGATGGTGGGGACCTCGACGTGGCGACCGAAGACGTCGGCCATCGCACCCATCATCTCACCGAGCGTTGCGTAAGCGCGCGACGCGTCGATCAGGGTGGGCATCAGGTTGACCTCCGGGTCGGTCGCTTCGGCACGGAGACGGGCGAGGACGTCGTCGACCGCCGCCTGGTCACGGTTGGCGCGCACTCCATCGAGGCGCTTGCGCTGGCGGGTCTCGTCCTCGTTGGTGATGCGCAACAGCTCGAGTTCGTCGTCGTTGCCCTCGGTGTGGGCGTTGACGCCGACGACGATCCGCTCACCGCTGTTGAACGACCGTTCCAGGTCGTAGGCCGAATCGGCGATGCGCCGCTGGAACCAGTTGTCCTCGATCCCCGCGATCACCCCGTCGAGCATCGACCCACCGCCGAGCTGATCGAGGTGGGCGAAGATCTCCTCTGCCTGACGTTCGATCTCGTCGGTCAACGCCTCGACGAAATACGACCCTCCCAACGGGTCGGCGACGTGCGCGACGTTGGTCTCGTTCGCGATCACCTGCTGGGTGCGCAGCGCGATCCGGGCGGCCTTCTCGGTCGGCAGAGCGAGCGCCTCGTCCATCGAGTTGGTGTGGAGGCTCTGCGTGCCTCCCAGGACGCCCGCCAGCGCCTCGATCGCGGTGCGCACGATGTTCAACTCCGGTTGCTGCGCCGTCAGCGACACCCCGGCGGTCTGGGTGTGGAAGCGCAGCTGCAGCGACTTCTCCAGCTCGGCGCCATACCGCTCACGCAGCCACCGCGCCCAGATCCGACGCGCCGCTCGGTACTTGCAGATCTCCTCGAAGAAGTCGATGTGGGCATTGAAGAAGAACGACAACCGCGGCGCGAACGAGTCGATCGGCAACCCCGCCTGCAACGCCAACTCCACGTACGCGAACCCGTTGGCCAGCGTGAACGCCAGCTCCTCCACTGCGGTCGAGCCCGCCTCGCGGATGTGATAGCCGGAGATCGAGATCGAGTGCCAGCGGGGCATCTCCGCGGCGGTGAAGCGGATCGTGTCGCGCACCAACCGCATCGACTGACGCGGCGGGAACACGAACTCCTTCTGCGCCTGATACTCCTTCAAGATGTCGTTCTGCAGCGTCCCACCCAGACGGGACCGGTGCACACCCGCCGACTCCGCCTGCGCGACGAACATCGCGAAGATCGGTGCCGCCGGAGAGTTGATCGTCATCGACGTGGTGATCGCACCGAGGTCGATACCGGCGTACAGATCCTCCATGTCGGCCAACGAGTCGATCGCCACGCCACACCGGCCGACCTCACCCAACGACATGGGATCGTCGGAATCCAACCCCAGCAGCGTCGGCATGTCGAACGCCGTCGACAAGCCGTCACCGCCCGCCTTGATGATCTCCTTGAACCGCCAGTTCGTGTCGTCCGCCGTGCCGAACCCGGCGAACATCCGCATCGTCCAGAGCTTCGACCGGTACATCGACGCATACGGACCCCGGGTGTACGGGTACTGCCCCGGGAACTCGCCGTCGTCGGGCCCGTAGACGCCGTCGAGGGGAATCCCCGACATCGTCTCGAACCGGGCGTCACGGATCGGCGAGGCGCCGATCGCCGCCTCCCATGCCTGTCGGGGTGTCATGTCGGTCATCGAACCACTTTCCGCAGAGTCGTCGCTGCTCCGTACCCTACGGAGCGATGCCCGACGAACCCGGATCGAACGCCGTCGAGGTGGATGCTCCACCGCAATCCGGCGAACGCACGGTGGCGCAGGGCGTCCGGCTCGCCGTCGCTGCCTACCTGCTGTGGGGCTTCCTCACGATCTACTGGAAGCAGCTCAGCGGGTTCGACGCCTTCGAGTTGATCGCGTGGCGGATGGCGTGTGCCGGAGTGGTGATGGCACTCGTGGTCACGGCGCGACGGACCTGGCCCACGGTGATCGGCGCACTCCGGGATCCGGGTGTCGCACGGCGACTGGTGCTCGCCTCGTTGCTCCTCACCGTCAACTGGGGCAGCTACGTGTGGGCGGTGACCAACGACCGGGTCATCGAGACGGCACTCGGCTACTTCATCGCTCCACTCGCCACGATGGCGATCGGCGTGTTCGTGCTGAAGGAACGGCCGACGACGGCCCAGCGCTTCGCGTTCGGATGCGCGACAGTCGCCGTGGTGATCCTCACGGTGTCGTACGGGCGGCCACCGTGGATCGCCCTCGTGATCGCCGCGTCGTGGAGCATCTACGGCCTGACCACGCGTCGGGTCCCGCTCGGCGCCGTCGACAGTCTCGCCGGCGAGACGTTCGTCCTGTTCGTCCCGGCGGTGGCCGCGGTGGTGTGGTTCTCGACGAACGCCGACGGTGTCGCAGCCACCGCCGACCCGACCGAGTGGCTGCTGGTCCTCGGCACCGGAGCGATCACGGCGGTGCCGTTGATGCTGTTCGCCGGCGCCGCGAAGTCGGTGCCGTTCACGTTGCTCGGCCCGCTGAACCTCCTGGTGCCGGTGATCAACTTCGGCCTGGGCTGGCTGGTCTACGACGAACCGATGCCGGCCGACCGGCTGGTCGGCTTCGCCTTCGTGTGGGTGGCCCTCGGCGTGGTGATGTGGGATCGCCTCTCCAGCCACCGTCGCCTCGCCACCCCGTCGCCGCTCGCCTGAGCTACGTTCCCACCCATGGTCGCTCGCGTGTTCGCACTCATCGCCGTGCCCGCGACATGTGCGTTCGCGCTCTCGGGATGCTTCACCACCACGGCGGACTTCCGCGAGGAAGCCGAACAGTTCATCGTGGAGGATCCCGGCATCGCCGAGAGCCTCGATGTGAGCATGACATCGGCCACGTGCGAAGAACCGGCCGACCAGGAGGCCGGGACGGTCTTCGCGTGCACGGCAACCGACGAGAACGGCGACCAGTGGGGCTTCGACGTGACGATCGTCGACTCCGACAGCATCGAACTCAGCGTGTCGGAACGTCCCGAATCGTAGATCTCAGGGGCTCGATGAAGGGACAGGCATGTACAGGACACTGATGATCGGCGTGGGCGTCGTGGGCCTTGCCCTCGCCGGCTGTGGCAGCGATGGCGACAGCGGAGGCGGCGACCTCGGAGGACCACAGGCCGCGGCCGCAGCCGCCACGATCGAGTCGGCGTCGAGCAGCGGACTGCAGCTCGACGAAGGGTGCGTCAACGACCTCGCCGCCCAGCTCAGCGACGCCGACGCGGAAGCGATCGCATCGAACGACGACGCCGAGATCAGCGCCGAGGGCCAAGCGCTCGGCGCCGAGCTCCTCGGCTGCGCCGATCCCGACGCGCTGGTCGACGCGTTCATCGCGGGCATGAGCGAATCCGGCCAGGAGATCGACGAGGACTGCGCCCGCGACGAGCTCGAGGATGTCGACATCCCCGAGCTCGTCGCCGCCACCGAGGGCGGCGACATGCCATCCGATCTGGTCGCCGCGCTCGTCGAGTGCGTCGATCTGGGCGGCTGACCCGCCCCCGAACGCGACGAAACGCCCGTCACATCCGGGGTCGGACCCCGGATGTGACGGGCGTCGTCACATCAGCGCATCAGGGCGTGTAGGTGCCCAGCGAGCCGTTGTAGTCGACCGCGTCACCGGCCACCACGAACGCCTTGGCCGTGTCGTCCCAGCGCACGAGCTGCGTCGCCTCGGGATAGAAGGCGTCGTCGGCGTTCATCGAGGCAGTGATGCCGTCGATCAGGAGACCGGGCACGTAGTCGATGTTCCGGGCAGCATTGATGATTCCCGCTCGGCTGAGGTCACCGGCTGCGAGCGCCTGCTGGGCGGCGTAGACCGCCAGCTCCATCGACAGCCAGCCGGCCAGCACGGACGTGTCGGCGGGGTTGGCATCGGGTGCGTAGGTCGCCATCGCCTCGAGGTAGGTCTGCACCGCCTCGTCGTCGGCGAACTGCTCGTCGCTGACGAACTTGACGTTGCTGGAGGTGTAGACACCGTCGCTGCCGCCGTTCTCGACGAGCGTGTCGAAGAACAGCGGGTTGGCGGCGGTCGCGGTCATGTAGACCAGCGGGTCGAAGTCGGGATTCGCCGCCTTGGCGTTGCCGAGCTCGGTCATGAACGCACTGGCCTGCCCGCCGAGACCGACGGCCAGGATCGCATCAGGGTTTGCCTGCACGAGGTTGGTCATCTGGCCACTCGGTGCACCGGAGTCGGCCGGGTCGATGACCTCTTCGCCGATGATCTCGATGCCGTTCTCGTCGGCCAACTCCTTGAAGTTGTCGGCGTAGGACTGGCCGAATTCGTTGTTCACGTAGAACAACGCAGCCGTGGCGCCGTCGCCGGCCTCCTGCGAGATGAAATCGGCCCACACGCGCGATTCGATCGCGTACGGCACGAGCAGGCCGGTGGTCCACGGGTACTCGTCGATGTTGCCCCAGTCGGAAGCGCCGGTCGACGCCCACAGCTGCGGCACACACAGCGCGTTCACATCAGCCTGGATGGCCAGATTGCTACCGGAGCCGATGATGCCCGACAGCAGGTCGACCTCATCGTCGAAGATCAGCCCGTCGACGTTGGTCTTGGTGAGATCGGGGGTGTACTGGTCATCGGTGATCACCAGTTCGACGGGCTCACCGTCCAGACCGCCGTTGTTCTCGTTGTACCAGTCGATGTAGGTCTGCTGGCCGTCACCGAACGGTGCGAACAGCACGGCGGGGCCGCCGGACAGCGGGATCGAGGTCCCGATCTTGAGCCCACCCTCGATCGGAGCGGTTGCAGCGTCCGGGTCGTCACAGTTCTCGGTGTCGATGACGAACTCGGCGCCGGACGAGCCGCCGGCGTCCGGAGCGTCGGTCGAGTCGGGAGCGTCGGTCGACTCCGGAGCGTCGGTCGACTCCGGAGCGTCGGTGGCATCTGGTGCGTCGGTGGCGGCAGGCGCATCGGTGCCGCTCGACGAGCTGTCGTCGTCGCTGCCGCACGCGGCGAGCACGAGTGCGCCCGCCGCAGCGAGTGCAAAGAGCTTCTTGGTTCTGACCATGATCAGAGATCCCCCTCAGGTTGGTGGTGGTGTAGTTGGGTGTTCGTCACGTTGCCATTCCGGGCGGGTCCTCATCGGCCAGTCCGGGCGGTTCAGCAGGATCGATGTTAGTCGCCGCCTGCTCTGCGCCCACAGCCCCCGATTCGCCGAGCACCTCCGCCGACGGCACGCCACCCGCGCCGAGTGGCACCCGCGGTACGACGAGAACCACTTTCGAGCGCCACATCCGCATGGTGCCGACGGCGCCGAACGGGACGAAGCGGGCGAAGAGGATCAACAACACACCGAACGTGACACCGCCCAAGCCATCGATCTTGGTGCCCTCGCCGACGAACCAACCGAGGAAGATGCTGCCCGACGGATCCTCGCCGACGCTGCGGGCGAAGTCGTTGACGAACACGTAGAACATGGCGCCGACGAACGGTCCCCAGTTCTGTGCGGCGCCACCGACCACCATCGCCACCAGGAACGTCACCGATCCGAACAGCCCGAAGATGGGGACATCAGCTTCGACGAGCGTGAGCTTGAGCGCGAACAGCGAGCCGGCGACCCCGGCGATCGCCCCGGACAGGCCGAACACGACGGTCTTGATCGAGAACAGGTTGACGCCCATGACAGCTGCCGCTGTCTCGTTGTCGCGCACTGCAACCATGGCCCGCCCGACGCGGCTTCGGATCAGTCCGGCCGACAGGATCGACACGACGATCAAGATGCCCAGCGACAGCCAGAAGAACCACGTGACCAGATCGGCGCGGCCCTCGAGGCCGGTCCACGACGGGGGCAGGTAGCTGAACCCCTTGATCCCGGTCGCCCCACCCGTGACGCCGGCGAACTCGTCGTACTTGAAGAACGCTCGTACAGCTTCGGTGAACACGAGCGTGACCAGCGCGAGGTAGATGCCCTTGAGGCGCAACGCCGGCACACCGACCACCATGCCGACCAGGAAGCACACGACCGCCGCCGCGAGCATCGTCCAGCCCGGCGTCCAGATGTTGTCGGTGATGAACGGGGTCCAGATCCTCCCGGTGACGAGCATGGCCGAGACGAAGGCGCCCATGGCGAAGAACGCTGCTTGGCCCAGCGACAGCTGGCCGGTGTACCCGGTGATCAGATTCAAACCCGTCACGGCGATCGCGATGATCAGTGCGTCGGCGAGCAGGCCGAGGCCTGATCGGCTCCACTCCGTGACGGCGCGGTACATGAACAGCCCGACGCCGCCGAACAGCACTGCCCGACCGAGCCAGTTCTGCCAGCTTCCGCGGGTGTAGCGAACTGGGAGTTCCATCACACGCGCTCCACTCTCTCGGAACCGAAGAGACCGGACGGCCTCAAGAGCAACACCCCGAGCAGGATCACCAGCATCACGGGGAACAGCATGTCGGCGCCGAGGAAGTCGACGTAACCGACGATGAACGCCTCGGTGAGCCCGATGATCAGACCGCCGACCACCGCGCCGACCGGCGAATCGAGCCCGCCGAGAACAGCCGCAACCGAAGCGAGCAGGAACGGGCTGAGCATCAAGGAACCGCTGAGGCCGGCCGAGGGTGCCAGCATCGCTGCGGCGAGCACACCGATCGAACCGGCCAGGCCCCAACCCAGCACGAGCACCGTTCCGACACGGATGCCGACGAGGTTCGACGACTCCTGGTTGTTGGCGACCGCTCGCATTGCGAGACCGATCTTGGTCTTGGCGAACAACAGCCAGAGCAGGAACAGCATCACGACGAGCACGCCGATCACACCGAGACGAGCGATCCGCACCGGTGCACCGAAGATCGTCACGAAGTCGTCGGCGTCGTCGGGGAACACGCTCGGCAGGTTCCGGGCATCGACCCCCCAGATCATCGCCACGGCCTGGTTGACCGCGAGGAAGACACCGATCAATGCCACGATCACAGCGCCTGGATTGCGGTGCTCGATCGGGCGGACCACGACTCGCTCGACGCCGGCCGAAACGATGAAGCCGAGCATCATCGCGCAACCGATCGACAGCCAGACCGGCAAACCGGTCAAGGTGAGCGTCGACACGAAGAACGCTCCCATCGTGCCGATCTCGCCCTGGGCGAAGTTGAGCTGGCCCGTCGAGCGGAACACCACCACCAGCGCGAGCGCGAGCAGCGCGTAGATCGATCCATCGGCGAGACCGTTGACCATGCGTTCGATGAACAGTGACATCAGTTGACCACCCCGAGGTAGGCCTCTTTGATCGTGTCGTCGGCGAGCAGTTCGTCGCCGGTTCCGGTGGCGACGATCGTGCCGGTCTCGAGCACGTACGCCCGGTCGGCGAGCGCCAGGGACATGCCGGCGTTCTGCTCGACGACCAGCAACGACATGCCGTGCTCGTCACGCAGCGTGCCGAGCACCCGGAACAGCTCCTTGGTGATCAGCGGTGCCAGACCGAGACTCGGCTCGTCGCACAGCAGGAGCTTCGGGCGGCTCATCATCGCCCGGGCCACCGCGAGCATCTGCTGCTCGCCGCCCGAGAGCGACCCCGCCTTCTGGTCGCGTCGTTCGCCGAGACGAGGGAACACGTCGAACCACCGATCGAGGTCCTCCTCGACCGAACCCTCGACCGTGTACCCGCCGGCGAGCAGGTTGTCCTCGACCGTCAGATCGGTGAACGTTCCGCGTCCCTGCGGAACCTGTGACACGCCCGCGCGAACGATGGCGTCGGGCTTCGATCCGGAGATGTCGGTTCCGGCGAACTCGATGCTGCCGTGACGGTCGATCATGCCCGACACCGCACGCATCGTGGTGGTCTTGCCTGCCCCGTTGGCCCCCAGGATCACCACGATCTCTCCCTCGCCGACGGTGAAGTCCAGGCCGTGCAGCACCTCCACCGGCCCGTAACCGGCGGTGAGGCCGGAGACGGTCAGCAGTCCATCGCCGCTCATGCCGGGGTCCCCAGGTACGCCTCGATCACCAACGGGTTGCGCTGCACCTCGCTGGGTACGCCTTCCGCGATCTTGCGACCGAACTCCATGGCGACCACCCGGTCGGAGATGCCCATCACCAACCCCATGTGGTGCTCGACGAGCAGCACCGTGAGGTCGTACTCGTCGCGCACACGGCGAATCGTCGCTCCGAGTTCGTCGACCTCGTGGTGGGTGAGGCCGGCGGCCGGCTCGTCGAGGAGCAGCAGCTTCGGGTGCGCGGCGAGCGCGCGGGCGAGTTCGAGCCGCTTCAACGTGCCGAAGGGCAGGCCCGCTGCGGGGCGGAATGCCAGGTCGGCGAGGTCGAGCGAACGCAGGATGCCGAAGGCGTCGGCGGCGAGCGCACGTTCCTCCTTCGCGGCGCCGATCCGCGACATCGCCCGCAGGAAGCCGACGTTGCCGCGGTGATGGGCGCCGGTCATCGTGTTCTGCAGCAGCGTCATCGTCGGGAACAGCGCCAGGTTCTGGAAGGTGCGAGCGATCCCGAGGCCGGCGATCCCGTGCGCGGACACCTCCAGGAGGTCGTGGCCGTCGAAACGCACCCGACCGCGCGTCGGGTCGTAGATGCGGCTGACGACGTTGAACATCGTGGTCTTGCCGGCACCGTTCGGCCCGATCAACCCGAGGATCTGGCCCTCCTCGATGTCGAAGGTGAGCCCGTCGAGGGCGATGATGCCGCCGAACGAGACCGAGATGTCGTCGACTTCCAAGAGCGCCACGTTGTGTTCTCCCCCCTCGCGACCGTCATGGCCGATCGTGTCATCCGTCACGTGTGGGCCATGACCGTAGCAGCGTTGCGGGAACCGACGAAGCCCACGTGCGGACGTCGACCCCACGGGACGGTGCCGTCGAGTCACGTAAGAACCTGGTGAAGTCTCCGAGCGGTGCAGGACACCCGGAACGGTGCCCCCGTAGCATCGTCGCATGGCACCGGGCCGCGCCCTCGCACTCCTCGCCGCGGGCGCGTTCGCCCTCACGGCGTGCGGCGTCGAGATGTCGGTCACCGCCGAGCGGGCCGATCGAATCGTCCTCGACCCGACCGGGGTCGATCCGGGCAGCCCGGCCACCACCCCCGATCCCCCCGGCACCCCCACCCCCCGGCACCCCCGCTTCCCCCGGCACCCCCGCTTCCCCCGGCACCCCCACTCCCACTTCTCCCGGCACCACGGCACCGGACGACCCTGCAACTCCGCCGCCGGCGAGCGTTCCGTCCGATCCGACCGCGATCGACTTCGGTCCCGACAAACCGCCCCGCGGCTACGACGACTTCCTCCTCGCGGTGATCACCGACCTCCAACTGTGGTGGGAGGTCGAGTACCCGGCGATCTACGGCACTTCGTTCCGCCGGCTCGAGGGCAAGGTGTACGCCGCATATCCGGGCCGGCCCGACGATCTCCCGGGCTGTGGTTCGCCGAGCACCACCTACGAGGAGGTGCGTCAGTACGTGGCGTTCTACTGCGGCGTCGGCGACTTCATGGTCTACGACGACAGCGCCGACGGGCTGCTCGCCGAGCTCGAACGCGAGTACGGTTTCGGCACGATCGGGACGGTGCTCGCACACGAGTTCGGACACGCGATCCAGCTCCGGGCCGGCAACCTCGACCGGGCGCTGCCCACGATCCTCACCGAGCAGCAGTCCGACTGCTTCGCTGGTGCCTGGTCGTCGCGAGTCGCCCGGGGCGAGTCACCGGTCCTGCGCTACACCGACGCCGACGTCCGCGCCGGGCTGATCGCGATGACCAAGGTGAGCGACCCGGTGGGAACCGATCAGTTCGTCGAGGGCGGCCACGGCTCCGGCTTCGACCGCGTCGGTGCGTTCCAGGTCGGCTTCGCCGAGGGGCCCGCTCGCTGCGCCGAAATCCTCGACGAGCCGCTCCCGCTGGTACCGAACCAGTTCACCAGCGCCGACGCGGCGACCGGGGGCGACGCGAGGTTCGGTTACGGCGACGGCGAACTGCTCGCCTTCCTTCCCGAGGACCTCAACCTGTACTGGGACCAGCAACTCGCTCGGCAGATCCCGACACTCGACGCGTTGTCGCTCGTGGTCGTGCGTTCGCTCGACGACGTCCGGTGCAGCGATCTTCGTGGCGACTTCACCCGTGGCGCAGCGTTGTGTGCATCGACGCGTGAGGTCTACTTCAACGAGCCGGCGGCCCTCGATCTGTACCGGTCGCTCGGCGACTTCTCGGTCGGGTATCTGCTGGGCATCGCTTGGGGCGAGTCCGTCCAGATCGCCCTCGGGTCCGAGCTCACCGGCGAGGACCGGGCCCTGCTCAACGACTGTCTCACCGGTGGATGGGTGCAGACGGTGATCCCGGTGCCCGACGGCCGGGGGTTCCTGACCCTGCCGGAACCGCGACTCGAAGCACGCACGTCGAGTGTGTCGGCGGGCGACCTCGACGAGGCGATTCAGACCGTGCTCCTCGTCGCCGATCTCGACGATGACGCCGACGAGGTCGGCAGCGCCTTCGAGAAGATCGAGGCGTTGCGGACCGGCGTCCTCGACGGCACCGACGCCTGCCTCGCCCAACTCTGATCGAGCCGCAGCCCGATCACCGAGTGGCGAGCCAGGTGGCGAGGAGTGCGCTCAGTTCGACGGGGCGATCGCCCTGGACGCTGTGGCCGGCGCCGTCGACCACCTCGACCGTGAGCGTCCGCTGACGGCGCCGCGCCTCGGCAATGTCGTCGTCGTCGACCACGGGCGACAGCGAGCCACGAACCAGCATGATCGGGCACGCGATCGCACCGAAGTGGTCCCACAGTGGCGACAACGTGTTCGGTGCCGGTTCGTCGGCGTTCTCGGTCGGGCCCGACTCGGTGTCGGCGACACGCGAGCGGGCTCGGCTGCCCCGGTCGTAGTTCCATTCCCACGATCCGTCGGGCAGTTGATGGGCGTTGTGGAGGATCCCTCGGCGCAACGACGACTCCGAGCGCGTCGGGTTGAACTCCATCGTGCGGGCGAGGAGCTCGTCGAAGCTCGCGAACGCCTGCGGGCCGTCCACGAAGTCGGTGACCGCCTTGGTCTTGACCGCATTCACTCCCGGCGTGATGTCGACCATCACGAGCGACCGCACCAGTGGAGGATGCCGGACCGCCAGCTCCATCGAGGTCAGGCCGCCGAGGGACATGCCGACGACCGTCCGAGCATCGGGCGCATGGCACTCGACGACCTGGGCGAGATCGTCGGCGAGATTCATCGGCGTGTACGCCCCGTCCGAACGCCAATCCGAGTGACCGTGGCCCGGGAGGTCGACGGCGAGCAGGGGGAGGCCGAGTCCGAGCGCAACGGTGTCCCAGGTGTGAGCGTTCTGCGCCCCACCGTGCACCAGGACCAGCTCCGGTGACCCCTCGCCCCATCGCAGCGAACTCACGATGCGTTCGTCGCCGCCGTCATCGCTGCGCACGGCGGTGTCGACCCGGGCGACCGGCGGGAACTCGTCGATCCCCAGGTCGAACTCGTCGACGTTCTCGTGGAACAGGCCGAACTCGTCGTAGTCGCTCACGCCGTTCACGATGACACGGCTCGCGGCGTCACGGCGAGCCGCGACGCGCTCGTTCAGCCGTCGGGCGGCGGGTCGGCCTCCGCCGGTGCCGCCACGGGAGCCGTCGTGGTCGTGGTGGTCGGCCGTGCGGTCGTGGTGGGAACGGCGGTCGTCGTGGCGGACGCCGTGGTCGTCGTGGGTGCGACGGTGGTCGATGGGGGCACCGTCGTGGTCGTGGTGGTGGTGGTGCTCGTGGTCGTCGTGGAGTAGTCCGGGTCGATGCGGTTGAAGTACGGGGGCTGGGCGCCGTAGTACTCCGGCTCCTGGACGCCGTCGAACACGAAGACCTGGTCGCCGAGCGTGGTCAGGTCCTGGAAGGTGGGCGACAGGCTGAGCGGAATGCGGATGCAGCCGTGCGATGCCGGGCGCAGCGGCACGTTGAGCGCTCCGTGGACGGCGATGCCGTAGTTGAAGTACACCGGGTCCCACATGCCGCCGAGCGAACTCTGCCGCACGCCCTCGACCTCGCGGTCGAAGTTGTACACGCCGCCGGGCGTGATCGACTTGCCGCACTCGCCGCGCACCAGCGGTTCGTCACCGGGGTTGTTGTATTCGCCCGGGCTGATCGTGACCTCTTCGCACCACTCCTCGTTGTCGCCGCTCGACATGTGGCTGATCATCACCGGTGCGTCGTCGTGGAAGACGGCGATCACCTGTTCGGCCAGGTAGATCTCGGTGTGGTTGCGGGTCGAGTCGGGACGGCGAGGCTGGATGACGAACGGGTCCTGCATGTCGGCCCACATGGCCGGCGTGACCAGACCGTTCGGCTGGTCGTAGGGCACGCCGAGGACGAGCTTCTCGTAGGCCCACACCGCACGGCGGGTCTCGTCGCCGAAGTAGCCGTCGATCGGCCCGGGCCAGAACCCGAGATCGGTGAGGCGCTGTTGGACCTGGGCGACGTCGTCGCCGGCCATGCCCTTCGCGAGGTCGCGGTCGAGCTGGGTCTTGACGACCGGTGCGCTCGTCTCGACGGTTTCGATCACGGGGACCGACGGGGGGATCGTGCCGGTCTCGAGATTGACCGACTCCGCGGTGACGGCGGGGGACGACGATTCGTCGCTGCCGCCACCGAGCGCGACCCCGGCGAAGACGACTACGGCGAGCAGGCCTGCGGCACCTGCTGCAGGCATCCATCTACGGGCTTCGGGAGAGAGTCGGGGACGGTCGTTCACGGGGCGAGTGCTCGGTGTCAGGGGGCCGACCGGCAGCGGCTGTGATCAAACTACCAAGGCGAACCGTCGGCCGGGCCGCGGCCCCCCGAACTGTTCGAATCGGTTCAGGAATCCGATTCGAGGGCCTCGGTGGGGGCCGCTCAGGAGCGCTGGACGACCGGTTCGATGTTCTCCAGGTCGCCGCGCAGCTCCCACATCTCCTTGAGGATCGTGGTGATCACGGAGGGTGAGCTCAGCGTCGACTCACCGCGCGTGCGGGGGAAGTAGTCGACGCCGAACTGGAGCATCTCGTAACCGAGCCGGGTGGCCCGGATCACGAGTTCGGCGTCGATGAACGACCCCTCGCTGCGCAGCTCGACGTGGTCGAACACCCTGGCCCGGCACAGCTTGAACGCGAAGTTGATGTCGCGGGCCTTGACGTCGAACAAGGTGCGGATGAGCAGGTTGTAGACGAAGGTGTACACCGACCGGAGATAGCCCTCTCCGGTGCGGTCGAAGCGATACGCGCTCACGATGTCGGCGTCGTATTCACGCAGCAGCCGAACCGCTCGCGGCAGCTCCGACATGTCGAACGGCAGATCGGCGTCGGTGTAGAGGATCAGGTCGCCGGTGGCCGTGGCGAACCCGGTCTTGATCGCACCGCCGAGTTTGCGGTTGACCGGGTGGTGGACGACACCGATCCGTGGGTCGTCGAGCGCCAGGAGGTCGGCGATCTCGCCGGTCGAATCGGTCGAGGCGTCGTCGACCACGATCAGTTCGTAGTCCCCGATGTCGCCGGACGCGACGAGCCGCTCGCAGGCCCGTCGACCGGCCGTGAGGGCACGTTGGATGTACTCCTCTTCGTTCCACATGGGATAGAAGATCGAGAGCTTCTCGAACGGCTCACCGATCGTCGTGTCGACAGGCATTCCGGTGCAGGGTAGCTGGCAGGCGCGGCCTGACTGCTTCGGCGCCTCGCGTCGCGTGGGCGGGCGCGGGCCCGTAGTGTGCTGCGTCGTGTCGGACGCTCGCTCACCTGACCTGCCACCTCCGGCACCACCGACCTCCGGCGTGGAATCCGCGCTGCCCGCACCGGGCACGGTGCTCTCCGACGACACGACGGCCGTCGAGCCCGCCCGGCGCCCGCACCGGCCCGGCGAGCTGACGACGGCCTGGCGCGCGGCGCTGGTGGCGACGTGGGTCGGGGTGTTCCTGGCCTACATGGCGGTGTGGAAGGCGAGCGAGGAGATCGGCATCGGCACCTGGTGGCTCGGTCCCCGTTCCAATCCACAACCCGTGCTGGTGCAACTGATCCCCTTCTTCGTCACCGCGGTGTTCGGGATCCTCGCGAGCTACAACGTGCGACGGATGCCGTGGATCAGCCTCGGCGGCTCGGCGGTGCTGGCGCTGATCGCCGTGCCCGACCTGTCCCGATCGGTCGGGTTGGCCACGGTCGAGTTCGCGATCGCGGGTGCGGTGGCGTTGGTGTCGCTCGCATCGCTCACTGGCACCTATCGGGCTGCCAAGCCCGACGGCGACCGGTAGCGTCCTCGCCCATGCCCGACAGCTCCACGTCGAACACCGGCGCCTCGAACGCCAAGGTCCTGATGTCACTGCCGGTCGGCGAGCGCGTGGGGATCGCGTTCTCGGGCGGCCTCGACACGTCGGCCGCTGTCGCCTGGATGCGCGACCGGGGCGCGATCCCGTACACGTACACCGCCGACCTCGGCCAGTACGACGAGCCGGAGCTCGACACCGTCCCCGATCGCGCCAAGGTCTACGGGGCCGAGGAGGCCCGACTGGTCGACTGCCGCGACGAGCTGGTGCGCGAAGGCCTGATCGCACTGCAGTGCGGGGCGTTCCACATCACCACGGCGGGCAAGACCTACTTCAACACCACCCCGCTCGGCCGGGCGGTGACCGGCACGCTGCTGGTTCGGGCGATGCAGGACGACGGCGTCGACGTCTGGGGCGACGGGTCGACCTACAAGGGCAACGACATCGAGCGCTTCTACCGCTACGGACTGCTCGTCAACCCGAATCTGCGGATCTACAAGCCGTGGCTCGACCCGACCTTCGTCGACGAGCTCGGCGGCCGCCAGGGCATGAGCGAGTTCCTCCAGGCCCGTGACCTCCCCTACCGCGACTCGGTCGAGAAGGCCTACTCGACCGATGCCAACATCTGGGGTGCCACCCACGAGGCCAAGTCGCTCGAGGAACTGGGCACGAGCATGGAGATCGTCAACCCGATCATGGGCGTCGCCCACTGGGACCCGACGATCGAGATCGCCACCGAGGACGTCTCGGTGCGTTTCGAGGAGGGCTGGCCGGTCGCGATCAACGGCGAGACGTTCGCCTCCCCCGTCGACCTCGTGATCGAAGCGAACGCGATCGGTGGTCGCCACGGTCTCGGCATGAGCGACCAGATCGAGAACCGGATCATCGAGGCCAAGAGCCGCGGGATCTACGAAGGCCCGGCTCTCGCGCTGTTGCACATCTGCTACGAGCGCCTCGTGACCGGCATCCACAACGAGAACACGATCGAGAACTACCGCACGATGGGTCGCCGCCTCGGCCGCCTGTTGTACGAGGGCCGCTGGTTCGACCCGCAGAGCCTGATGCTGCGCGAGCCCCTGTTGCGCTGGGTCGGCTCGGCGATCACCGGCGAGGTCACGGTGCGTCTGCGGCGCGGCGACGACTACTCGATCCTCGACACGGTGAGCGAGAACCTCACGTACGAGCCGGACCGGCTGTCGATGGAGCGGGTGGAGGATGCAGCATTCGGGCCGCTCGACCGCATCGGCCAGTTGACGATGCGCAACCTCGACATCACCGACACCCGCAACAAGCTCGACGTGTACCGCCAGGTCGGCTCACTCGGCCCCGGCGACGTCACGCCCGCCCTCGATCGCTGAGCGCCACTCGCGCGCTCGGCCGTCAGCGTCAGCAACAACGCACGACGTGTGGATGTGTGCTGACGCTGTCGATCAGGGATCGCGCGCTCGGCCGTCAGCGTCAGCAACAACGCACGAATCGCACCTGTTCGCTGACGCTGAACACGGTGGGCGGCGCCGATCAGGCCGGCGCGTCTCCATCGCCGGCGCAGATGCGTTCGACGAGAGCGGCGATCAGGCGGGCACGATCGGGCATCGTGTCGACGAGCACGAACTCGTGGTCGGCGTGCGCTCCCCCGCCGACGGCACCGAGCCCGTCGAGCGTCGGCACCCCGATCGCGGCGGTGAAGTTTCCGTCGCTGCCGCCACCCACGGCGTAACCGGCAAGCCCGGGGGCGACCGCCTCCGCGAGCGGCATCAGGGTGGCCGACGCCGACTCGGGCATCGGCGGGCGGTTGATCGCTCCCGACACCTCGATCGTCGACTCGGGATCGATCGGACGCAGCCCAGCCATCGCAGCTTCGACACGATCCTTCTCGTCGGCCGATTCGACGCGCACGTCCACCTTGATCCGGCCCTGCGCCGGCACGACGTTGTCGGCCGTGCCCGCCGACGCCACCGTCGGGGTGACGGTCGTGCCGACCTCGGGGCGGCCGAGCTCGTTGATCGCCAACACCTGATGGGCCATCTCGACCAATGCGTTGACGCCCTTCTCCGGCTCGAGCCCGGCGTGTGATGCCCGGCCCTGCACGACGACGTCGAAGGTGCCACACCCCTTGCGGCCCGTCTTCAACGCACCCCCGTCGGCCGACGGCTCGAGGACCAGCACCGCACCGCAGGCCCGTGCCCGCTCCTCGATCAACTCGCGCGATGCGCCGGAGCCGACCTCCTCGTCGGCGCTGAACAGCAACTCGACCCCCGAGAGGTCGTCGAGCGTCGCGAGCCCGTGGAGCGCCTGCACGATGCCGGCGAGCATGTCGAACACGCCCGGCCCGGTCACTCGGCCGTCGGCCACCGTGAACGGCCGTGCGGCGAGGGCACCGGTCGGGAAGACCGTGTCGTGGTGGCCGAGCAGCAGCACCCGGGGCGTGCCTCCGCCCGACCAGTGCACGTGCGGGCCCGCCGGGCTGTCGATCAGCATCGCCGGGCGGCCGAGCAGGCGTTCGATCATCGCCGCCAGCGCATCGGCGGAGGTCTGCAGGGCAGTCAGGTCGAGCGACGGCGACTCGATCTCGACGAGCGTGCGCAGGTCGTCGAGCATCGCATCGGCGGACAACGAATCGACGGTCGGGGAATCGGTCGACGGTGAACTCACGCTTCCACCGTATTGCCTGCGGCACTCGTGCGCGCCTGCGACACGCGTCGGCCGAGGGCCAGCCGCCCGTGCCCTTGGGCCCTGGCCAACGCGGCCGACGCGTGATTGGTTGGAGTCGAGGGCCGACATCGAGCCCGGCCCGGACAGCGAAATGGGAGCAGGAACCATGACCGATGACGTCACCGACAGCGAGCGATTCTCCCCCGACGACCTCGCCGCCCACGCCGAACACGACCACATCGCCGCCGTGTTCCCCGACCGCGACACCGCCACGGCAGCGATCGAACACCTGCGATCGTTGGGTCTCGGAAGCGAGCACCTCGGCGTCGCAGTCCACGGCGACGACTCGGTCGTGTTCGAGCACGACGAGGATCGCGACCTGGTGCGTGACACCGAGGTCGGTGCCCTCGTCGGTGCACCGATCGGGGCCATCGCCGGGGTTGCACTCGCCGGGCTGGTGGTGCCGGGTATCGGCCTGATCGGTCTCGGCGGCATCTTCGCGCTCGCCGGGGCGTCGGCGCTGTGGGGCGGATTGATCGGTGGGTACGTCGGTGCCGCCGCCGGCGACGAGGGCTGGAACGCCCACCGCGACCTGACCTACACGGCGCTCGAGCCCGGTGAGGTACTCGTGGTGGTCTGCAGCCACGGTCACCCCGACGCTGCCCGCGAGGTGATGGCTCAGCACTCGGGCCGGATCCACCCGATCGACCCGGACCATCTCGGGCGCCATGGTGGATGACCCGCTCTCGGCGTCGGAACAGGCGCACCTGATCGCTGCGCTCGACGACGAGTACCAGGCCCGGGCGACGTATGCACAGGTGATCGAGGACTTCGGCGACGTCCGTCCGTTCTCGAACATCGTGGAGGCCGAAGACCGCCATGCCCGAGCCCTGATCAGCCTCTTCGAGCGCTACGGGGTTCCCGTGCCGCCGGACACCTGGCCGGATCGAGCACCCCGCTACGGCTCGCTCCGCGAGGCGTGCGAGGCGGGCGTCGCCGCTGAAATCGCCAACGCCGGGCTCTACGACGAACTCCTCTCGGGCACCGAGCGAGCGGACGTCCGCCGGGTGTGCGAGGAGGTGTACCAGAACCTGCGCGAGGCGTCGCAGGAGCGACATCTCCCCGCCTTCCGGCGATGCGCGTCACGCGACGCGGGGGACACGCCGGACCGAGACCACGGGCACCGACGCGACGACGCCGGGGCTGTTGATCGGGTCCGGCGATGCCGACGCTCGCATGGATCGTCGTCGCCGGCCTCGCGATGAGCCTGCTCGCGCTCGTCGGGATGATCACCGCGTTCATGCCGCCCGCCCGGCTGGAGCGCGTCGTGCTCCCGATCGTGGGACTCGCGGCGGGATCACTGCTCGGTGGCGCCATGTTCCACATGCTCCCCGAGTCGATCGAGGCGACCGGCAATCGTCTCGGCGTCTACGTCGCCTTCGTGGCCGGGTTCGTCGTGTTCTTCGTCCTCGAGCAGTTCCTGCACTGGCATCACTGCCACCGGACCGACCACTCGACCCACCGCCCACTCGGCTACCTGATCCTGGTGGCAGACGGACTCCACAACTTCATCGGCGGGCTCGCCGTCGGTGGCGCGTTCGTCGTCGATGTCCGGGTCGGCATCGTGGCCTGGCTCGTGGCCGCCGCTCACGAGATCCCCCAGGAACTCGGCGACTTCGGAGTCCTGATGCACAGCGGGTGGCAGCGTCGATCCGCGCTGCTGTGGAACTTCGCCTCGGCGCTGACGTTCCTGCTCGGATCACTGCTCGCATACGCGATGGCCGAGCACGTCGAGGTCGCCTACCTGCTTCCCTTCGCGGCCGGCAACTTCGTCTACATCGCGGCAGCCGACCTCCTCCCCGAGATCGCTTCGGAGGAGCGCACCCGCGACAAGGTCGAGACGACGGCGGCGTTCGTCGCCGGTCTGGTCGTGCTTCTGGCCGCCACCCAGCTCGCGTGAGGTCGACGCCACCCGGAGTTGCTTGACTGTCGCCATGGGGAGCAGCTCGGACCATCGCCGCGAACTCGCCGAGTTCCTGCGATCGCGTCGCGAGTCCACGCGCCCCGAACAGGTCGGCCTGCCGAGCGGACGGGGGCGCCGCACCCCGGGCCTGCGCCGCGAGGAGGTCGCGATGCTCGCCGGTGTGTCGCTCACCTGGTACACGTGGCTCGAACAGGGCCGGCGGATCAACGCCTCGAACGACGTGCTCCTCGCGATCGGGCGGGCGTTGCGACTCGACGAGGCCGGCCTCGACCACCTGCTGTCGCTGACCGAACCGGGAACCGCCACGATCGCCGCGCCGACCGAGGCGCCGAGCGCGCTCGTGCGACTGCTCGACGCGCTGATGCCCGCGCCTGCCTACGTGCTCGGACCCGTCTGGGAGTTCGTCGGCTGGAACACCGCCCAGGCGCGGCTCTATCCACGCATCATCGAACTCGAACCGCCCCGTCGCAACCTGATGTGGGTGCTGTTCGCAGACCCGCACACCCGTGAGCTGATCGTCGACTGGGACATCCACGCCCGCCAGGCGTTGGCCGAGTTCCGATCGGCGACCTCGACGATTCGTCACGATCCGGCGATGGTCGAACTCGTCGACCTCCTGACGTCGGAGAGCAGCGAGTTCGCCGATTGGTGGCGCGACCACGACGTGTCGGGGTTCGAGACCCGTCTGCGCCGGTTCCGGCATCCGGCCGCCGGTGAGTTGACCTTCGAGTACCAGCAGCTCACCCCGGCGGAATGGCCGTCGCTGCGCGTCGTGGCGCAGTTGGCGGTTCCCGGCGACGATTCCGCCGAGCGACTCGCCGTGCGTCACTACCTGGTCTGACGAACCCGCGGACGAAGGAGCCGTCACCGCGGGGCTCGATCGGGTGCGTCGGATGAGGTACAACAGGGTGGGGCATCGCGACGAGAGGAGCCGACGTGACGATCGACAGCTCGGGCACCGAACAGCGTCGGGCGCCGCGCGTGTACGAACTCGCCGATCGCTTCCGCCTCGAGGACGGAACCGTCTTCCTGTCGGGCCTGCAGGCAGTCGCACGCCTGCCGATCGACCAGCTGCGGCTCGATCGCCGGCTCGGCCTCACGACCGCGGCGTTCGCGTCGGGTTACCAGGGGTCGCCGGTGGGCACGTTCACCGAGGAGCTGCGACGTGCCGCCGCCACCGTGGCCGACCTGCCGGTCGTGGTGCAGCCCGCCGTCAACGAGGAACTCGCCGCCACCGCCGTCATGGGGAGCCAGCTGGCGATGACGTTGGCCGATGCCCGATACGACGGCGTCGTCGGTGTCTGGTACGGCAAGGGGCCCGGTTTCGATCGCAGCAGCGACGCGATCCGCCATGCGGTGTTCTCGGGCACGTCGATGCACGGCGGTGTGGTCGCCGTGGTCGGCGACGATCCGGCAGCGAAGTCGTCGACGCTGCCGTCGTCGAGCGACGCCACGATGGTCGACCTCCACATGCCGGTCCTCTTCCCCGGCGACGTGCAGGAGGCCCTCGAACTCGGGCGTCATGCGGTCGCCCTGTCGCGGTCGTGCGGGTTGTGGGCCGGTCTGAAGCTGGTGACCGCGGTCGCCGACGGCACCGGCACGGTCGACGTGCACCCCGATCGGGTCCGCCCGACCGCACCGGTCGTCGAGATCGACGGCGAGCCGTTCCGCCCGCACCCCAACGGTCGCCTGATCACCCCGTACACGATCGAGATGGAGCGCGAGTTCCAGGAGGTGCGGTGGGGCCTCGCACGCCGCTACGGCGTCGACAACCAACTCAACCGGGTCGTCGTGCGCACCGACGACGACTGGCTCGGCATCGCCGCCTGCGGGCACACGTTCCACGAACTCCGCGAGGCGCTCCGGGTGCTCGGCTTCGACACCGACGACGACCTGCGACGGGCGGGCATCCGGCTGTTCCAGCTGTTGATGCCGGTGCCCCTCGATCCCGGGCAGGCCCGCGAGTTCGCCGACGGTCTGGAGGAGGTGCTCGTCGTCGAGGAGAAGAACCCGACGCTCGAGCAGCTCCTGAAGGGATCGTTCTACGACGGTTCGCACCACCCACGGGTGGTCGGTCGCCGCGACGAACGGGGTGACCTGCTCGTTCCCGGTCACGGCACGCTCGATGTCGACAGCCTGCTCGGCCCGCTCCACGCCCGCCTGTCGACACGGCTGGCGGAGCGAGTCCGGCCGATCGACGAGCTCGTGAAGCCGCCCCGCCCGCGGATCCCGCTCACGGTCAACCGGGCGCCGTTCTACTGCTCGGGGTGCCCGCACAACCGCAGCACCCGCGCCGAGCCGGGCACGCTCGTCGGCGGCGGGATCGGCTGCCACGCGATGGTGGCGATGATGGACCCCGAGCGGGTCGGCGACATCGTCGGGCTCACGTGCATGGGCACCGAAGGCGCCCAGTGGATCGGCATGGCCCCGTTCGTCGAGCGCGACCATCTCGCGCAGAACCTCGGCGACGGCACGTTCTTCCACTCCGGATCGCTCGCCGTGCGCGCCGCCGTCGCTGCCGGCGTCCACCTCACCTACAAGTTGCTCTACAACGGCACGGTCGCGATGACCGGTGGGCAGGACCCGCAGGGGCAGATGTCGGTGCCGGACCTCGCTGCGATGCTGCTGCTCGAAGGCGTGACCCGGGTGATCGTGACGAGCGACGACCCGGACCGTCACCCGAGCACATCGTTCCCCGCCTCGGTCGACGTGTGGGACCGCTCACGGTTCCAGGAGGCCGAACGGGTACTCGCGGACACGCCAGGCGTCACCGTGCTGATCCACGACCAGGCCTGCGCTGCGGAGAATCGGCGCGGGCGGGCACGGGGCACGATCGCCACACCCGGCTTCCGGGTGGTGATCAACGAGCGGGTCTGCGAGGGGTGTGGTGACTGCGGCGACAAGAGCAATTGTCTGTCGGTGCAGCCGGTCGACACGCCGTGGGGTCGCAAGACGCGGATCCACCAGACGAGCTGCAACTTCGACTTCTCGTGCCTGCAGGGCGACTGCCCGTCGTTCGCCACCGTCACCACCACCACCCGCGGCCCGGCGGCCGAGCGTCGGCGACCCGAACCGCCCGAGCACCTCCCCGCGCCACATCCGCCGATCGGCGACATCGACGACTTCACCATCCGCATGACCGGCATCGGTGGCACCGGTGTGGTCACCGTCAGCCAGATCCTCGGAACGGCGGCGATGCTCGACGGCCGAGACGTACGCGGGCTCGACCAGACGGGGCTGTCGCAGAAGGCCGGGCCGGTCGTCAGCGATCTCCGGATCGGCAACGCCGGCGCTGCCGCGTCCAACCACGCCAACGCCGGCGGTGTCGACTGCCTGTTGGCGTTCGATCTGCTCGTGGGTGCCAGCGACTCCAACCTCACCGGCGCCCGCCCCGAACGCACCGTGGTGGTGGCGTCCACCGATGCGGTACCGACCGGGCAGATGGTCACCCACCCCGACGTCGCACCTCCGAGCGGATCGGTGCTGATCGATCGCGTCGGCCAGGTGAGCCGGGCAGCCGACAACCGTTACCTCGATGCGGCGGGCCTCGCGAACGGCCTGCTCGGCTCGACGACGACCGCGAACATCCTGCTGCTCGGTGCGGCCGTGCAAGCCGGCGCCGTTCCGGTCGGCCCCGACGCGATCGAGCGGGCGATCGGGCTCAACGGCGTCGCCGTCGACACGAACCTTGCTGCGTTCCGCTGGGGCCGGGCCTGGATCGACGACCCCCACGCCGTCGAACGGGCGGCCGACCTCCCGACGACGCCCCGGCCCGAGACCGTCGACCAACTGATCGAACGGCTCGCGGGCGACCTCGTCGACTACCAGTCGGGTGCCTATGCCGACCGGTACCGGGTCGTCGTGGCCGAGGTGCGCGCCACCGAGACACGCGTTGCCCCCGGATCGACCGCACTGACCGCCGCGGTCGCCCGTCAGCTCCACCGGCTGATGGCGTACAAGGACGAGTACGAGGTCGCCCGCCTGCTGCTCGGCGACGAGGCCCGAGCGGGCTACGAGGCGGTTGGAGGCCCGCGCACGAGCGTGACCTACCACCTCCATCCGCCGATGCTGCGAGCGATCGGCATCGACCGCAAGCTGAAGCTGCGCCGCAGCGCCGTGCCGACGCTCCGGGCGCTTCGGGCGGCCAAGGGGCTTCGAGGGACCATCGCAGACCCGTTCCGGTGGGCCGAGGTGCGCCGCGTCGAGCGGGCGCTGATCCCGGAGTACGTCGATGCGATCCGCCACCTGCAGCGGCGGCTGCGCTCCGACAACCTCGACGAAGCCGTCGAGATCGCCTGGCTGCCCGACCAGGTGCGCGGCTATGAGGACCTCAAGCTTCGGCGCGCGGCTGCGTATCGCGCCGAACTCGTCGATCGCCTCCGCACCTGGTGACCCCTGATCACCTCGCGGGTCCGACCCCCGATGCAATGACGGCGACGGTGGCCTAGCCTCGGGCGCCAGATGAGCGCCGCCACCCTGTTGCTGTTGATCGTGGGCCTGGTGGCACTCGTGGTGGGCGCCGAAGGCCTCGTGCGGGGGGCCTCGAGACTTGCGGCCAGAACCGGGATGTCGAGCGTCGTGATCGGCCTCACGGTGGTCGCGTTCGGCACGAGTGCCCCGGAGCTGGCGGTCAGTGTCGGCGACAGCATCCGCGGCGGCGAGGATGCCGGATCGATCGCGATCGGCAACGTCGTCGGCTCCAACATCGCCAACATCCTGCTGGTGCTCGGGCTCGCTGCCGCAGTCGGTGGTTCGTTGTTCGTCGCCCAACGCATCGTGCAACTCGACGTGCCGATCATGATCGGCGTCTCGGTGCTCGTGCTCCTGTTCGTGCTCGACGAACAGCTCGGACGGATCGAGGGGGTGATTCTGGTCGTCCTGCTCGTCAGCTACATCTCCTGGACGGTGATCGTCGCCACCCGAGGCTCCGCCCCGGCCATCGTCGCCGAGTACGACGAAGCACTCGACCCGGAGAAGCTCGCGCAGTCGTCGGTGCTCGTCGACCTCGGCTACCTCGTCGCCGGGCTCGCGCTGCTGGTCGTCGGTTCGCAGGCCCTGGTCAGCTCGGCGAGCGACATCGCCGGCGCCCTCGGTGTCAGCGACCTGGTGATCGGGCTCACCGTCGTCGCGATCGGCACGTCGCTCCCGGAGGTCGCCACGTCGGTGCTCGCCGCGCTCCGCGGCGAGCGCGATCTGGCGGTGGGCAACGCGATCGGATCGAACCTGTTCAACCTGATGGCGGTGCTCGGGATCACCGCGATCGTCTCACCGAACGCCATCGCGGTCGCCTCCAGCGCCGTGCGCGTCGACATCCCGGTGATGGTGGCCGTGGCCGTGGCCTGCCTCCCCGTGTTCGCGAACGGCCACGTCCTCAACCGCTGGGAGGGCATCGTGTTCCTCGTCCTGTACGCGGGCTACATCCTGTGGTTGGTGCTCGATGCCAACGACCACGGGTTCCGCGATGCCTACGGCACCGTCATGGTGTTCCTCGTGATCCCGGTGATCGCCGTGACGATCATGGTGATGTGGGCACGAGGACGGTCCGCCGCGTTCAGCGCCCCGTCCTGATCGACGGCGCGAGATCGTGCGCCACCAGCGCCGCACCGACGATGCCGGCGTTGTTGGCCATCGTCGCCGGCACGATCTCGGTGTCGATCGAGATCATCGGCAGCCAGACGTCCGCCGACTTCGAGGCTCCACCGCCGACGATCAACAGGTCCGGGGAGAAGAGCATCTCGAGGTGGCGCAGGTAGCGCTCGACCCGTGCGGCCCACTCCGCCCAGCCGATGCCTTCACGTTCGCGCACCACCGCCGAGGCCCGGGTCTCGGCATCGTGCCCGTCGAGTTCGAGATGGCCGAGTTCGGTGTTCGGGACGAGCATGCCGTCGACGAACATGCCCGAGCCGATCCCGGTGCCGAACGTGAGCATGATGACGACGCCGTCGCGACCGCGACCGGCACCGAAGTGCATCTCGGCGATCCCGGCGGCGTCGGCATCGTTCACCATCGTGACATCGAGCCCACACGCCCGGGTGAACAGCGCGTCGGCGTCGACGCCGACCCAGCTGGCGTCGATGTTCGCGGCGAGCGCGACCACGCCGTGACGCACGATCGACGGAAACGCCACACCCAGCGGCCGCGTCCACTCGTGGAACTCGACGAGTTCGCGGAGAACGTCCGACATCGCCGCCGGGGTTGCCGGTTGCGGCGTGGGAATGCGGTGCCGCCGGGAGGCGAGTTCGCCCGACGTGAGATCGACGATGGCGGCCTTCATGCCGGTACCGCCGATGTCGATGCCGAACCCGAAGCCGAGACCGTCCTTGCTCACGGCTGGCAAGCTACTGCGCGGGCCTCGGTCAACACTGGCCGATGCTGCACCGTCGGGCGGTGGCGAGCCCCCCGGGCCCGACCCGCGGAACGGGCGAGGCACCCGGCGGTGACGACGACGGCGGTGACGACGGCGACGACGGCGACGGTGACGGTGACGGTGACGGTGACGGCGACGGCGACGGCGACGGTGACGGCGGTGACGGTGACGTTGGCAGTGCGGTGGCCATCGTGAGCCGGGCGGAGAACTCCGAGGTGCTGCCGTCGGAGGCGGTGGCCGTGGCGGTCACCTCGGCGCCGATCGGGAGCGAGGTGGTCACCGCGGCGGTGCCATCTGCGCCGGCCGAGGCGGAGCCGACGAACTCGACGCCCTGCCCATGGAGCGACAGCGGGTTCGACGCTGCCCTGAACACCTCCACCACACAACCCGGACACGTCGCGACCGTGACGACGCCGCCGACCGCCGACACGATCGAGGGTGTCCGAACGCCGCCCTGGACGATCCGGTCCGGAACGATCGTGACCGCCCCCGTCGGCCACAGGTCGATCCCCAATCCGGGAACGATGCCGCTGATCGAGTTCCGGCTGATCGTGTTGCCCGAGGTGACCATCGCATCGTCGATGCCGCACGCTCGGCCGAAGCACTGTCCGTAGAGCACGAACGGCACGATCTGCACACCGCTGTCGACCCCGCGGATCGTGTTGCCGCGCACGATGTTGTCGTTGGCCCGACCCGACAGGAGCACGCCCCACCGCGCCGACCTGGCGGCGACCTGACCGTTGGGCAGCACCCCGATCAGGTTGTCGGCGATCACGTTGTGATGCGCCCCCTTCGCGACGAGCACGGTCGCCGGACCGCCGACGATCACGTTGCCGACCACCTCGTTGCGGGCGATGTCGAGTGGACACCCTGTGGACGGGCACACCGGCTGGCCCTCGAGGTAGACGCCGAAGTCGTCGTTGCGGAAGCTGACCGGCGACGACGAGGCGGTGAGATCGGTGCCGATGAAGTTGCCGACCACGCGATTGCGTTCGACCCCGGCCGATGTGCGGTTGTGCGAGATCTCGACCCCGGACTTGTGGTTGCCAGAGATGACATTGCCCTCCCCCGGTCCCGACCCGCCGATGAGGTTGTCGCTCGCGTCCCAGTTGAGGTCGACGCCGTGGGTCCAATTCGTCAGCCGTGCGGAACCGTCCGGACGCAACCCGATCACGTTGTTCTGCACGATGTTGAAATCGGTGCCGTCCTCGAACATCCCCACGCCGCGGTCGCCGTTGCCCGAGATGACGTTGCGGTGCTGGTTGCCGGGTCGCCCGATGCGGTTGTGGGATGTTCCCATCTCCAGCTGCACGCCGGTGCTGTTGACCTCCCACCGGGTCTGGCCATACGTGCCGGTGGCATCGGTGCCGATGAAGTTGCCGAGCACCTCGTTGCGTTGCGCCCGGGCGCCCCAGAACCGGATCGTCCGCTTGAAGTCGAACAGCGCGAGACCTCGCACGACGTTGTCGGACGACTGGTTGAAGTAGAGGCCGTCGAAGGCGTCGGGGCCGGCGCCGCGCAGTTCGACGCGCAGGACGGCGTTCGATCCGTGGTCGGCCGTGTTGACCTGCGCGCCGGGCTGCGTGTACCCGTCGATCGTGACGCCGGCCGGGTCGGTCATCATCGGCAACGCCGCGACCGGTTCGATCCGATGGACGCCGGCGCCGGGGATCGAGAACCGGATCTGCTCGTGACCGCCGTGACCGTTCGCCTCCTCCATGGCGGCGCGCAGCGTGCATGTCGGCGGGTTCGCCGCGCCGCTCCCGTTGCCGGTGAAGTCGGCGAACACGTTGCAGATGCCGTCACCGGGACGGGCGTCGGCGCGACCGGCCGTCGTCACCGGGTCGTCCACGGTGGTGACCACGTAGGTCGATCCGTTGGCGCTCATGGACCCGCTGGTGATCGCGAGCGACGACACGAACAACGTTGCAGCCACCGCGAGCGAACGTCGAGCGAGAAGAGGGCGCGGCGACCAGGTACCCGCCGACGCGCCGCCACGCGTGCTGGTCCCTCCGCCTCGGGCCACCGCGTGATGCTACCACGTCAGGTGGTCGACGGCCACGCACCGTGACCGATCGGCCGGGCGTCGTCCGCGATCTGCGGGCGGTCGAAGGTCAGGTGGTCCTCACGTCGCCAGGTGCCGGGCCTCGGCCCAGGTGAGCCCCTTCTCGAGGTTCGGTTCGCGGGGCAGGCCGAGCACGAACTCGCCGACGATGTTGCGCTGCACCGCGAAGGTGCCGCCGCCGAGCGTCAGCGCCGGGCTGAACAGATAGCCGTAGTGCCACACCGGATCGACGTCGGGGTACTGCCTGGTGCCGCGGAAGTTGTTCTCGGTCGGGCCGTTCTGCGCCGCCGACGGGATCGGGCCGGCCGGGCCGGACCCGGCGAGCATCCCGTGCGCGCCCGTGACGGCCTTGGCGAGCGACATCACGTGTTGGCCGTGCTCGTCGGCCATGATCTTCTGGATCGACGCCTCCGGACCTGGTGTCTTGCCCTGCAGCGTGGCGCTGAGACTCCTCATGCGGTTGAGCCGGAGCAGCTCGGCCTCGATGTGGAGGCGGGCCGCCTGGTCGCGCAACTCGGGGTCGTCGAGCCCGCCGTCGGCTCGGATCACGTCGAGCAGGTCCTCGGCGGACGGGCCGACGCCCCACAGCGACCCGGCGGCGGAGAGCGACACCCGCTCGTTCGACAGCGTCACCTTGGCGAGCCGCCAGCCATCGCCCTCCTCGCCGACGCGCAGCGATGCGGGGATCCGTACGTCGTCGAAGAAGACCTGGTTGAACGAGTGCGCCGTGGTCATGTCGACGATCGGGCTCATCGTGATGCCGGGCAGGTCCATCGGGCAGATGAAGTACGAGATGCCCTTGTGCTTCGGCTGGTCGGGGTCGGTACGGGCGATGAGGATCCCGAGCTGCGAGTGGTGCGCGCCGCTCGACCAGATCTTCGAGCCGTTGACGACGTACTCGTCGCCATCCCTGACGGCTCTCGTGGCGAGGTTCGCGAGGTCGGAGCCGGCGTCGGGTTCGGAGAACAGCTGACACCAGAACTCCTCACCGCTGAAGATCTTCGGCAGGTACCGCTCGTGCTGTTCGGGGGTGCCGGCGAGGAAGATGGTCGGCGCGGCCCAGCCGATGCCGATGTGGTTGTTCGGCCGCCGGATGCCGGCCCTGGCGAGTTCGTCGTCGATGACGAGCTGGTCGATCGGGTCGGCGTCGAGGCCCCATGGTCGGGGCCAGTGCGGCACGACGTACCCGGCTTCGGCGAGCACCTTGCCGCTCGGGTTCGGGTTGGCCGCGATCCAGTCACGCACCGTCTGGCGGGTGGGGTGGTCCTCGGACGGGAGGTCGAAATCCATACCGACACTCTTGCCGGTGGCGGCGGCAGGATCAGATTCGAACGCCCCTCGACCCACTCCCGACGTCGGGCGTTCAGCGCACCCGGTCGGAGCTCGCTACTGCGCCGGCGTCTCCTCGGCCGGTGCCTTCTTCGCAGGCGTCTTCTTCGCCGGCGTCTTCTTCGCCGGCGTCTTCTTGCCCGGACGCTTCTTGGCCAGCGGCTTCTTCGCGGGGGTCTTCTTGGCCGGGACGGACGTCGAGAGGGGGCGATCGGTGCCCGGCATCCCTGGGATCCCGCGACGCATCGCCGGGGCCGGCTGCACCTCGGCCCACTCTGCGCCCGTCGCATCGAACAGCCGCTCGATCTCGTCGATGTGGAGATCGACGAGATCCCACAGATCGGGAATCAGCTCACGGTCGGAGATCAGCCCGAAGTCGAGCCGGTCGAGGTAGCTGTGCACCGTGATGTTGAGGCCCATGTCGTCGGCGATCGTCGACACCGGGATGTAGTTGGTCATCTTCGCTCCGGCGAAGTACAGCGCGTGACGCGGCCCCGGCACGTTGGAGATCACCACGTTGGTCGGCAGGTTCATCCGGTCGGCCAGGCGCAGCCGCGACTGCAACCTCATCGCGGCGGTGGCCGCCAGCGGAGGCGCAACCTGGGCGAGTTCCGCGATGTCGTCGGCGGGCAACACGTCCATCTGGCGCTTCGCCTCGTTCATCGCGTCGTGGCAGCGCCGCAGCCGCTCGAGCGGGTCGGCGCAGTTGGTCGGCAGGTCGGCGATGATCGCGCCGACCCGGTTCGTCCACGGGTCCTCCTCCTCACCGGTGCGGATCGACACCGGCACCATCGCGCGCAACGGCTCGTCCGGCAGCGCGTCGTGACGCAGCAGGTATTCGCGCAGCGCGCCCGTGCAGATCGCCATGACGACGTCGTTGACCGTGCACCCGGTCGCCTCCTTGAGGGCCTTGATGTTGGCGAGGGCGGTCGAGCGCATGGCGAAGCGACGGTGCGGGGTGATCGACCGGTTGAACGGCGTGGGCGGCGCCGGCGACAGCGGGATCCGCACCCGGTGTGCGGGCTCCGGTGTGTCGACCTGGCCGCCGACCGCCATCGACTTGATGAGGTCGCGGGCCTGTCCGGCGATCGCTGAGACGCTGTCGACCCCGGCGGCCTCGGCGAAGTTGCGCACCATTCGCAACGACAGCCGCATGCCCTTCACCGGGTTGAGCGCGAGGTTGCGCATCGTGCGTTCGAGCAGTTCGCGGTCGGTGGGCACCGGTTCGCCGACCCAGTCGGCTTGTTCGGGCAACGGCGTGTCGGCCGATGGATCGGTCAGCAGGTTGAGCAGCAACACCCCCGACGCCCCGTCGATGGTGGCGTGGTGGGTCTTGGTGAGCATCGCCCATCGGCCGTCGGCGAGCCCTTCGATGACGTAGGCCTCCCACAGCGGACGCGATCGATCCATCCGCCGACCGACGATGCGGGCAACCTGCTCGGCGAGCTGGTCGGCGCCACCAGGCGGCGCCAGACCGAGGTGGCGCACATGGAAGTTGAGGTCGAAGTCGGGATCGTCGATCCAGTAGGGATGGTCGAGCTGGAACGGCACTTCCACGAGCCGCCGGCGCATCGGTTCGAGGCGCCCGATCAGCGCGTTGAAGCGGTCGTAGGCGGCCTGGTACGGATCGAAGTCGGGTGACGGCCGCTCGTAGATCGCGAGGCCGTTGACGTGGCCGTACGTGTTCGGCGTCTCCATGTAGAGGAAACTGGCGTCGAGACCCGAGAGTTGCTTCACACGGAGAGTCTCGCGCCCGTAGCGGTGCTCCGTCACCCTCGGACGCCGGTTCGGCGACATCGACCGACCACGGCGCGGTGTACGTTCGGCTGGATGGGAGGTCGACGGTGAGCGAGCTCAGCTACGACGAATGGATGAGCGAGAGCGACTCGGTGCTCTGGCACATCGAGCGCGATCCGCTGCTGCGATCGACGATCACGAGCGTGTGGTTCCTCGATTCGACTCCGAACCGTGCCCGCATGGATCGCGTCGTCGAGCGCATCGTGGCGAAGGTTCCCCGACTGCGCCAACGCGTCGTCGACGAGCAGCCGGGCGTCGCTCCCCCGAGGTGGGCGGAGGATCCGGACCTCGACGTCGACTACCACTACAGCTGGGTGCGTCTGCCGGGGCGCCGGGTGAGCCGTCGCGACGTACTCGACCATGCGCAGCGTCTCGGCGGGCTGGCCTTCGACAAGGACCGTCCCCTGTGGGAGCTGTGCGTCGTCGACGGATTGCCGGGCAAGCGGGCCGCGTTCGTGATGAAGGTGCACCACGCGATCGCCGACGGACTCGGGATGGTGCAGCTGCTGCAGTACATGGTCGATCTCGAAGCCGACCCGCCGCCGGCCGACGAGCCCGCCATGGCTGCGGCGGACGCGCCGCCCGCGCTCCGGGTCGTCGCTCCGCTCTGGGGGATCCCGGGCGCCCGCTCGATCTCGCACCGCATCGCCAGCGAGACGCGGACGGGAGTGCGGATCGGTCGGGCATCGTGGCGCACCGCCGGGGAGCTGCTGCGCGATCCGCGGGCGACGATCGGGCAACTGGGTCGCACGACCGGGTCGATCGCCCGTGTCGTCAAGCCAGCCACCACCCCGCTGAGCCCGGCGATGACCGCCCGATCGATCAACACGAGGTTCGACGACGTCGCGGTGCCGTTCGACCAATTCAAGGCGGCGGCGAAGCGGGCGGGTGGAACGCTCAACGATGTCTTCGTGGCCACCACGCTCGACGCGTTGCGTCGCTATCACGATGCGCTCGGGGCGCCGTGCGCCGAGGTCCGGATGAACATGCCGGTCAGCGTGCGAGGCGGCGAATCGGCGAACCGGTTCGACAACCAGTTCGTCCCGGCCCGCATGGTGCTGCCCCTCAGCGTCGGCGACGCCGCCGCACGGATCGGCGAGGTGAGGGACCTCCTGCGGGCGGTGCGCGCCGAGCCGGCACTCCCCCACGTCAACGACATCTCCGGCGTGATCGGACGGCTGGGGCCGAGCGCTGCGGTGTCGGTGCTCGGCGCGATGCTCAAGGGCGTCGACATCACGACCTCGAACGTCCCCGGCCCGCCGTTCCCCGTGTACATGGCCGGGGCGAAGGTCGAGGAGTTCTACGCGTTCGGTCCGCTCGCCGGCGCGGCGATCAACATCACACTGTTCAGCTACGACGGCACCGTCCACCTGGGGATCAACAGCGATCGTGCGGCCGTGGTCGACCACGAGCTGTTCGCCCGGTGCATGCGCGAGGCGACCGACGACACGCTGACGCTCGTGGCCGACGAATGAGGCTCAGGGAACGCTTCGTCCCATCGGACCCGCGCCGCGCCGGCGACGAGCCGGACCACCGGTTCACGCCGGTGAACGAGCGGACCTTGCTCGCCTGGACCCGCACTGCGCTGGCATGGGAACGCACGGCGATGGCGATCTCGCTGGAAGGTCGACCGCCACGGGACGCGCGCGCTGTCTGCGGCGGTCGATCGCGGTAGCCTCGCACTTCGTGACGACGCTCTTCGACGCCGAGCCGATCCCGGTCGACGACCTGATGATCGGCGACCAGATGGGCCACGACGGCACCGATGAACCGGCCGAACCGGACCATGGTCGGCGTCGCATGGTCCTCGTCGGGGCCATCGTGGCCGTGCTCGGCGTCGCGGCGATCGCTGCCGTCGTCACCGACGACCAGGGCGAATCGGTCGCGATCGCGACGGTCGACGCCGCCGACGCCACCGACGTCGCCGACGCTGCAGCGGCGCCGATCGACGTGGTCGGTGCGTCCGCGCTGCCCGATCTCGAGGGCGAGCTCGGTCAGAACCAGGCCGAGCCGACCGCTCCGGTCGAGCCCGAACGGGCCGACGGCGGCTGCACGATCGGAGCGTTGTCGATCCGCCTCGGATCCGACGGCGACGGGGTCACCTGCCTGCAGGAGGCACTGACCGACCTCGGCTACTACGACGGCGCTGCGAGTGGCAACTTCGACAATGCGACCGCTCGGGCCGTCATGTCGTACCAGGAGGCCGAGGGTCTCTTCGTCGACGGCGTGGTCGGCCGCGAGAGTGCGATCGCGCTCGACATCTGGCCCGACGAGGAGTCGTTCGTGGTCCACACTCCCCCGCCCGCCGAGGGCGCCATGGATTCCACCGGCTACCTGCTGTCGCCGGTGGCGTCGGTCGGCGATGACGCTCCCCCGCTGCCGGACGACTCCGGATCGGGCCGACGCGTCGTGTACGACCGCGCCGGCCAGCGCGTCTGGGCGGTCGATGCCAACGAGCGGATCGTCCGCTCCTGGCTCGTCTCGGGCAGCACGTACAGCAACGAGCAGCCGGGCACGCACACGGTGTACAGCCGCTCCGAGATGTCGACGGCGTGGAACGGCAAGGCCTGGTTGCCCCAGATGATCCGCTACCAGCAGACCGCGATCGGCCACATCGGCTTCCACGCGATTCCGCTGCACGTGTCCGACAATTCGCCGTACCAGACCACCGATGAACTCGGCACCCGCCTGTCCGGTGGCTGCCAACGCCAGCACAACCTCGACGCTGCGTTCCTGTGGTCGTTCGCCGACGTCGGCACCACCGTCGTCGTCACCTGAGCCGGCGCCACCTGACCACCGACAATCGGGGCCGTCCTCAGAGGCGGGCGTGGAGGCGTGTGGCCTGTTCGGCGGCTCGGGCCCGGATCTCGGCGGCGTCGACGCGAGTGGCGATGCCGTCGCGAAGCGCCGGTCGACCGTCGATGTCGACGTCGAGCGCTCGCACCCCGGGCGTGTAGGCGAGGTGCCACGGCGCCATCGGTGAATACGACCACGTGACCCGATCGGAGAGCGCCTCGGGGAACAGGCGCCAGCCCTCCTGCAGCCACCCCCACGCCACGTCGGGACTCGTCGTGACGTCGGCGGAGCGGGCGGCAACGAACGCGAGTTGAAACTCGGCGAGCATGTCGGCACCGATGCCGTCGGTGCCGAGCGCGACCGGGTTGGCGAAGCGTGTCGGTCGGGCGTAGCCGACCGCGTTGTTCAGGTTCGAACGCGGGTTGTGCACGATCGTGCCGGCCAGCCCGTGGTCGTCGGGGAGGTGGACGCCGTGGATCAGGAGCCAGTCGTCGGCACCGAGCGCGCGCAGCCGCTCGACCGCGCCGGCGTCGTCGGGCCCTTCCGCGACGTGGATGTGCACGCCGACGCCGTGGCGATGCGCGAGCTCGGCGGCACCGGCCAGCGTGTCGTCGGTGCAGGTGAACGCCGCGTGCACCCCGACCATGCCACGGCCGCCGGCGGTGAGGTAGCGATCGTTCTCCTCCAGCCCCTGCCGGGCGCCGTCGGCCCCGTGGCGATCGGTCACCCCGTAGCTCGTGTTCACCCGCACGCCCACCTCCGCGCAGGCGTCGGCGATCACCGTCAACGATCCCTCGATCGCGTTGGGCGACTCGTGGTGATCGATGATCGCCGTGCACCCGGACTCCAGCGCCTCGAGCGCGCCGAGTTTCGCCGACCACTCGAGCATCTCGAGATCGAGCGCAGTGTCGAGACGCCACCACACCTGCTGGAGGACCTCCAGGAACGTCGTGGGGGTCTGCGGCGGTGCCGGCATCCCCCGCGCCAACGCCGAGTAGAGGTGATGGTGGGCACACACCATCCCCGGTGTCGCGTCGTTCGCCGGCTCCGGCAACACGGTGTGCACAGGCACGTCACTGTAGTGTTGCCGCCCGTGACCGAGTCGCCCGACGACCAACCCCGGAAGCGGAGGTTCAAGCGCAACGGGGTGTCGGTGGCCACACGGCTCGCCGCAGCGGTACTCCTCGTCAGCCTCGTGTCGCTCGTCGTCGCCACGATCGTCGGCATCACCTCGGGCTCCGATCTCGGCCGGAGCATCTACGAGACACGGCTCACGACGCTCTCCTCTGCGAGCGCTTCCGACGTCGCCGGAGAACTCCTCTCGACCCGGTCCGGGACCGAAGCACTCGCCTTGAGCCCAGCGACCGCTGTGGCCATCGACGCATTCGACCGTGCGTTCACCGCGCTGTCGGACGAGACCGAGATCGACGCGACCGAGGCCTCGGTCGAACTGACCACGGCGTACGACGACACCTACCTGTCCGTTCCCGGACCGAACGGCGCGCCCCCGTCGATCGGCGAGATCGTCGCTGCCGACCCACGGGCGCTCTACCTGCAGACGATCTACTCCATCGAGACCGTCGATGTGGAGACCGGCGAGATCGTCGTCGGCGATCCGACCGACGGGCAGATCGTCGAGACCCGAGTCGTCGCCGACCCCGGCCGCGTCGATGACGCCGGCGACGCGAGCGAGTGGACACGAGTTCACCGCGGGTACCACCCGGCCTACCGCCGAATACGCGACGATCTCGGGCTTCTCGACCTGTACTTCATCGAGCCGAACGACTCACGAATCGTCTACTCCGTCGGCAAGGGCCCCGATCTCGGAACGAGTCTCGTCACCGGACCGTTCGGCGGATCGGTACTGGCGAACACCGTCGACAGGGTCATCGACGATCCGGATGCCGGAACCGCGGTCAGCGACCTGAGTCTGTACAACGGTGCACCTGGCGACGTGGTCGGGGTGATGGCGAGCCCGGTGTGGGACGGCGACGTCCTCGCCGGGGTGGTGGCAGGGATGTACGACGGCTCCGCTTTCACCGAGATCCTCAACACCGCAGCGATCACCGATGACGATGATGAGAACGATGCCGGTGACGACAACCTCTCCGGCGTGGCCGACGCGTATCTCATCGGCTCCGACGGCACGCTGCGCAGCGACCCGCTCTCCTTCGTGGAGGACCCGGTCGCATTCCTCGACCTCAGCGAGGCGAGCGGTTTGCTCACCCCGGCCGAGCGGGCCGAGATCGAGATCAGCGGCACGACGGTGCTGGTACAGCCGGCGGTCGGCGCCACGATCAGCGCCGCTGAAGCGGGAGACGACGATGTCACCGAACGGACGTCGATGACCGGCGGCGAGGTGTACAGCACCGTGGAGCCGGTCCCGTTCGACGGCGTGCAGTGGTACGTCGCATCGGAGGCCGACGTCGTCGTGGCCGAAACCGCCCTCGGCGACTTCCGCGACATCCTGATCGTCGGCGCCTCGTTGTTCATGATCGTGATCGCATTCCTGGGCGTCTGGTGGGCGAACCGACTCCTCGATCCCGTCCGAACGATCAGCGAACGGCTCGGAACGATCGACGTCGACCACGATCCGCTGACGATTCCCGAGCAGAGCCCGGTCGAGATGCACCATCTCGTCGCGAGTTTCGACTCGATGGCAGCGACCCTCGATCACCAGCAGGTCGCCCTCGCAGTGGCTCGTGAGGAACGTCTGAGTCTGCTGCGCCAACTGCTACCGACCGCGGTCGCGAACCGCCTGGCGAACGGAGACGTCGACCGTCTCGAGCGGGTCCCACAGGCCTCGGCGGTCGTCCTCGTGGTTCGCGGCTTGGGACAACTCGTCCGGTCGGGCAACTCGCACGCCAATCGTGATCTGGTCGACCGGCTCCATTCGGAGCTCGACGGGCTCGCCGAACAGCACGGTCTCGACCGGATCAAGGTGGTGGGAGATGCCTACTTCGCGGCCTGCGGCCACGATCGTCCCTTCATCGACCATGCACCGCGAGTGGTCACCTTCGCCACCGATGCCCGAGATGCGGTCCGCGCCGTCGGCGCCGCTGCAGGGATCGATCTCGACGTGTCGGTCGGCGCCGACACCGGTCCGGTGTCCGTCGGGATGACCGGCGGGAGCGGGCTGGTGTACGACGTGTGGGGCGGCCCGGTGAGTGCGGCTCACCTGCTGGCGCGCAGCGCGGGGGCAGGCACCATTCTCGTCTCCGACGTCACCCACTCGATGCTCCCCGACGAGATCCCCGGCGATCCCACCGACATCGACGGGTTCTCCGCCTGGACGGTGGCCGACACGGCGATGGGAAGCATCGGCGGCGCCAACCCGGGGACGCTGGCATGATCAACAACTCGTCCCTCTGGGCGGTCGTGATCATCGCGGTCGTGCCGCTGGCGGTCCTCGGAGCGGCCGAGTTCGACGAGCGTCTACGCCAACGCGACTCACCGCTGCGTGGCGCCCTCCGGACCGTTCGGACATGGGCACTGCCGTTCTTCGCGATCTGGGCGGTGCTCCGCCCCGTGCTCGGACGCGACACCGACGCGCTCGGTGTCCAACTCGCCTCGACCGCACTCATCGTGGCCCTCGGAGCGGCCGCGCTGCGCGTGCTGCGCGTCCTGGTGGCACGCGTGGCCGGCCGTCCCCGTTCGGATGGACGTGGACCCGTCCCGCAGCTCGTGCTCGCCACCCCCCGAATCGCTCTCCTCCTCATACTGGCCTGGCTCGTGTTGAGCGGTGTGTGGGACGTCAACCTCTCCGGCTTGCTCACCGCGCTGGGCGTCACCTCGCTCGTCGTGTCCTTCGCCCTCCAGGACACCCTCAGTGGTCTCGCATCGGGGTTCCTGCTCCTCAGCGATCAGCCGTTCCAACCGGGCGACTGGATCATCTCCGAGGGCACCGAGGGAATGGTGATCGATCTCAACTGGAGGACCACACGGATCCGCACGCGAAACGGCGACATGGTGATCGTGCCGAACAGCCTGCTCGCCAAGGCCAACATCGTCAACTACACCGCGCCGGAGCCCGTCCACCGAATCGTCGTACCGATCCAGGTGGCGTTCTCGAATCCCCCGACCATGGCCAAGGAGATGCTGCTCGCCGCCGCACGCGAGACGGCCGGGGTGCTCGCGGATCCTCCACCCAACGTCAGGGTCGTGTCGATCGACGATCCGCTGATGGGCTACGAGGTCGATCTGTGGGTGGACGACTACGCATTCGCTCCCCGCGTCCAGAGCGACTTCGGTTCGCTCGTCTGGTACCAGTCGCACCGCCTCGGCGTTCCGTTGCCGAGCCCGGCGCAGGATCTGTACCTCCACGACGCCGCCGCGACGGCGGAGGCAGCGAGGCCCACACCGGCGTCGATTCGCGCCGGTCTCCAGCACTCCCCACTCCTCGCTCTGCTCGACGACGGCGACATCGATCGGCTCGTCCCCGCATCACGGTTCGCTCGGTTCGCGGCCGGCGAGTTGATGGTCGAGTCCGGCCGTTCGGCACGCGACGTGATGGTGTTGCTCGAGGGCAAGGCGCTGCTCGTGTTGATCGAAACGGGTGCCGACGAGTCGATCGTCGGTGACATCGGCGACGGCGAGACCATCGGCATCCTCGAGAGCCCACCGGGTGAAGGCCGCACGCTCGCGGTGCGGGCCACCACCGATTGTGAGGTCCTGATCATCGAAGCGGCGGCGGCGAGCGAGATCACGAGTCGCAATGCCGGGCTTGCCGCGGCCTTCAACCGGCTCCGCGAGATCCGGGCGCGCCGCGTCGACCGTCTCCTCCAAGCACGGGCAACGCTCGCTGCGGCCGAAGCGGCGAGTACGCCACCGATCGCAGCGACCGTCGGCGACACCGAGCCGGAGTCGACCGCATGAGTACCGCTGAGGCAACCGAGGCAGTCACGACGCACGACGCCGGTTCGAGCGACGCGCCACCGGGCGCGGCACGGGTGCCGTTCTGGCGCCGACCACGGAAACTCCGACGTCAGATCACCGGCACCCTCATGGCCGTGGCACTGGTGGCGGTGGCGCTGTTCGGCGCCCTGAACTACTACGCCGCTGATCAGCTCCTCCTGGACGGCACGAGGGGCGAGCTCGAGAGCGAAGCGGCATTGGCGGCCCAGACCACCGAGCTGGGCGCGAACCGTCTGTTGGGCCGCGTGGGGTCCGTGGCGTCCGATCCCGGTCTCGTCGACGCTGTCGACGACTTCGTCACCGGCTTCGACGACCTCCGCGGTGTCGCTCTCGACGTCGAGCAGTCCGCAACGCTCGAGGCCGTCTACCAGAACGAGGTGGTCGATCCGATCAACGAACTCGACATCATCGCGATCACCCTCGACGACGTGCTCCCCCGGACCGACGCCGGCCGCTGGATCCAGTACCACTACACATTGCCCGACGAGGCCCGCACGGGTGACCGGGCGAGCGACCCATCACCCCGCGCCGCTGCGTACGACGCCGCCGTGGCCGAACACGACGGGTACCTCAGTGCACTCTCGAACACATTCCGCGGTGGCGACCTCCTGCTGATCGACACCAAGGCGAACGTGGTCTACTCGACCGAACAGCGCATCGACATCGGGACGAACCTCGGCACCGGACCGTACGCTGACTCGGCGCTTGCGGCGCTCGTCACCGACGAACTCCGGCGGGTGCGCGCCGGTGAGGCACTCCTCACCGACTTCACCGTGTACGTGCCCGGTGGTGCCAAACCGGTGCTGTTCGCCGCCACGGTCATTCGTTCCGGCAACCAGATCGTCGGCACCCTCGCCGTGGAGATTCCGCTCGATGCGATCGACAGCATCACGGGTTCGGAGACCACGACCGACCGCAGTGGACTCGACGACGTCGACACCTACATCGTGGCGGACAGCCTGGTCCTCCAGAGCACGCCGCGGACCTGGTTCGAGGACCCCGAGGCGTACCTCGAGGGGATCGACGACCCCGACACGCGCAGCGTCGTCGAGGCCCTCGGTTCGCCGGTCGGCATCGAGGTCATCGACACCCAGCCCGTGCGGGTCGCCCTCGACGGGACCCCGTTCATCGGGCGTTCGAAGAACGAGGCGGGGCAGAGCGTCTACAGCTCGTCGAGGTCGCTCGACGTGCCGGGAGCCACCTGGGTGGTCGTGACCGAGATCCCCCAGTCGGTGGCGCGTGAGCCCCTGAACCAGTATCTGATCAGGATGGGACTCGTGGCTGCGCTGCTCCTGCCACTTGCTGCAGTCATCGGGTTTCTCCTCGCACGGCGCCTGACGCGACCCATTCCGATCGCCGTCGCTGCGGCGAGCGCCGTCGCTGCCGGCGAACGGGACCTCCACCTCCCCGAGCTCGGACGAGACGAGTTCGGCGACCTCGGTCGCCGCCTCACGAAGATGGCCGCCAGGCTCGGCCGTCAGGAACGGGCGCTCGAGGACGAGTACGAACGCAAGCGCGAGCTGTTGCTGACCGTGCTTCCGCCCCACCTCGTGGGTGGGGATGGCGTCGTCTCGGGCACCGGAGAGTACGTCGACGTCGCGACCGTGATCGCCGTGGTCATCGACACCGACGAGAGCGAACTCGACAGCAGGGACGAACTCGCCGACGCGCTGGCAACCGTGACGGCCACCGCCGAGCGGCTCGCCACAGAACTCGGAGTGGAGCGGATCCGCGTCGCAGCCGACCGCTCGTTGTTCGTCGCCGGCACATCGGGCGACGAGGACGGCGCCGACGATGCGCTCCGCTTCGTCGCGGCGCTCGCCCACGAACTCCGGGGGTTGGCCGACGACGCCGGGCTGACACTCTCGGTCCACATCGGACTGTCGACCGGGCAGGTCGCCACCGGAGTCCTCGCTCGCGGGAGCCTGACGTTCGGGGCCTGGGGCGAGCCGGTTCGCCGAGCGCTGGCGATCAGCGCGCTGTCGAATGCCGACGAGATCCTCGTCGACGAGTCGACGATCGAGGCGGCCGAGGGCGACTGGTCATGGGAGTCGGCCGACGACGTGGTGGATCTCGACGATCAACCGATCGCGGTGCGCTCGCTCGTCGTGCCCACCGACGGCGACGGTTCCTGAACGACGATCAGTGGTGGCGGCCCGAGCGGGCCGACGCCTTGGCAGCGGCGCCGGCCTCGGCCTGCTTCTTGTGGGCGACGTATCGCCAGATCGCCGTGACGATCACGGCGCCGGCGATCGACCCGATCAGGCCGCTCGGCTTGAGCGCGAGACCATCACCCGCGAGCAGGCTGACCAGCAGCCCACCGACGAACGAGCCGCCGAGGCCGGCAACGAGCGCAATCGTCCAATCGATCGCGCCGCCCTCCCGCCCGAGAATGAACTGGGCGAGCGCGCCGACGAGGACTCCGAAACCGAGGATCGCAAGAATGAGCACGGGCGCACGATACCGCAGTGGCTACATTTCCGAGGGGCGACACAAGGCCGTCTCTGCGAACGAAATGGGGACAACATGATCAAGGGACTGCTCGGACTACTCATCATCTTCCTGATCGCCACCTTCCCGGCGACCTGGCTGCTGATGCTCTTCATGGGCAATGCGGCACCGGCCATGGGCCTCAGCTACTGGGGAACGTTGCCACTCGGGATCCTGGTCTCGGTGCTGATCGGCGGGGCGACTGCTCCGGCCGTCGTGATCCGCGACTGATCGCTCCAACCGCAATCAACGAAAGGGTGACACGTCATGATGTTTGCTGCTGAATGGGGAACCGGCCAGGTGTTCTGGTCGATGGTGTGGTTCTTCATCTTCGTGATCTGGATCTGGATGATCATCCTGCTCTTCAGCGACATCATCCGCAGTGAGGATCTGTCCGGCTGGGGCAAGGGACTCTGGGTCTTCTTCATCATCTTCCTGCCGTTCATCGGGATCCTCGCGTACCTGATCGTGCGCGGCGGAGGCATGGCCGAACGGTCCGCCAAGGCCGCGCAGGAGGCCAACGAGGCCACCAAGGCCTACATCCGTGACGCCGCTGCGGTGTCATCCGACGCCGACCAGCTCACGAAGCTCGCCGACCTCCACAACTCGGGCAAGCTGGACGACGCGGAGTACGCCGCCGCCAAGGCCAAGGTCATCGGCTGAACACGTCCGCCGCCGCCCGATCCGTTCGGTGGGCGACCGCGGCGGCGCTCGTTGCGGTCATCAGCGTGGTGCCGGCGACGGTCCTGGCCACCCCGACACCCGCCGACGACACGGTGGCCGAGCCCGGCGTCCCGAACGACACGACCGCCCCCACGTCTCCCGTCGCCACGCCAGAGACGGTTCCGACGACCGACGACACACCTGGGGAGACGGTCGCCACGTCGCCACCGGTGACGGCAGGTGGTCAGCCCACCTCGGTCGCAGACCAGCGCGAGGACGTGTCGATCTGGTGGTGGATCGGCGGCGGGTTCGTGGTCGCCGCTGCCGTGTTCGGCGTGGGTTACAGCCTGCGGCGACGCACCGGGGTCGAGGACTGGGCGCGCTCGGCCTCGTTCGCCTGCGACACGGGACGGGCGATGTCGCTGACCGTGGCTGCCCGCCTCGGCGACCCTGCACCCTGGGTGCGGCCCCTTCGCTGGAGCGAGCAACACGAGCGGTTCACGGGGCTCCTCGCGGAGCTGTCGGCGTCGCTGCCCGAACGGGACTTCCCGGAGCTGTTCGACGCCGTCGTTGCCGCTGACGCAGGGCTGGCCGCGACGATCGACCAGCTGGCCGACGGCACGCCAGCCGAGACGGCACGGGCGATCCTGCAACCCGCGCTCGACGACCTGGCCACGGCGCTCACGGCGCTCGAGGACGAAGCGACGATCACCGTGTTCGGGGCATCGCTGCCGTCGAGCCGCACCACTGGCTGACCCCGGCGGGATCAGCCCTTCGGCGGGTGGGGGTGACGTGACCGCAGCGGCACCCGGACGTCGAGGTTCGTCGGGTTCGTCTCTCGCACGTCGTCGCCGTCGGGGTGGGCCTCGATCGAATCGGCGTACGCGTTCGATCCCCACCAGGCGGTGAGACCGTGGGCCAGCACGCTGAGCCCGACGGTCAGCAACGCCGCGTTCGCGATCGTGGCCCCGTGGACGAGGTCGCTGGTGTCGACGATCTCGATGGTGAGGATGATCGTGGCCAGCCCACGCGGGCCGAACCAGCCCATGTAGAGCAGCGTCGAGCGTCGCATGTGCTCGCCGGTGACGGCGATCACCACCGCGACGAGGCGAACCACCGCGAGGCTGACCACCGCGTAGGCCAGGATCGGCCACGTGACCTCGGCGAGTACCGGGCCGAGGTACACCCCGAACACGAAGAAGCTGACCATCGTCAGCAGGTCGCCGACGATCTCGGAGAACTCGAGCAACGACCCCTCGGTGTCGTGGGCCGCCCGATTGGTCCGGCCGAACACGAGCCCGGCGACCCAGGCGGCAATGAAACCGGAGCCGCCGAGCGGGGTGGCGATCGCATACGCAGCCACGGCGAGCGACAGCAGGGCGATCTGGAGCCAGTAGGGGCTCGCGAAGCCGCTGGTACGCCCCCACCGGACCGCCCGCGCCCCCAGCGCACCCACGGCGATGCCGATGGCCACGGCGATGCCGAGGTCGGCCACCAGCTCCGTGACCAGGTCGACGACGTCGAGCGACGCCTCGGCCGCTCGAGCGGTTTCGAGGAACACGATGAAGAACGGCAGAACGATGCCGTCGTTCAGGCCGCTCTCGATGTTCAGCGCCTGCCGGATCCGCGCCGGAACCCGGGGGTTGGACACCACCGCCTTGCCGAGGGCCGCGTCGGTCGGTGCGAGCATCGCGGCCAGCACTGCCGCCTCCCACACCTCGAGGTCGCCGAGCAGGACCAGCGCCGCGAGCCACCCGAACGCGATCGCGAGCGGCAGGCCGATCCCGAGCAGTCGTGCCGCGACGACGTCGTCGCTCCAGCGCGACGCATTGATCGCGCTGGCATCGGCGAACAGCACGACGACGAGGGTCCCCGTCAGCACGAGCCGGACGAACTCCGGTTGGCCGAGCAGGCCGCCGAAGTCGACGAGATCGAACACCTCGGGCCCGACGACCAGGCCGAGCGCCGTGAACACCATCGTGCCGGTGACCGCCGACTGGCCCAGCCGTTTGGAGACGACCGCGAACGCGGTGACGGCAACGGCGATGATCGCCGGGAGGTAGTCGGTCATCGTCCGCCAACCGTCACCAGTGGCTCAGCCCGGGGCGTGATCAGCGGCGATGACGCTGATCACGCGAGCAGCTTGGCCTTGGCGGCCGCGAACTCCTCGTCGGTCAGCACTCCGGCGGCCTTGAGATCGGCGAGCTTGCTCAACTCCGCCATCAGGTCGTCCCCGGCCGGGGCGGCGGCAGGCGCCGGGGGCGGCGGCGCGGCAGCGGCCTGCTGCGCCTGCATGGCGTTCATCTGGGCCTGCATGTCGGCGAGTTGGGCCTGCGACTCGAACGCCGCTTGCTGCGCGGCCTGCTGCTCGGCGGCCTCCTGCTGCTTGGCCATCTGCTTGTTCTGTGAGTGGCCGACCACCGCGCTGGCGGTGCCGGCGACGACGGCCGTGCGGGCCATCGTTCCGACGAGTCCCGGTCGTCCTACGCGTCGTCGCATCATGTCGTGTCTCCTCGTTCGATGTGTGGTGGTTGATTGGTTTGCTGCTGCTCGATCGCCGACGGTCAGTCGTCGACGAGTTCGGCGAGTTCGACGAGGAGTTCCTCGACGACCAGGCCGGGCACGCGGAAGTTGTTCGCGAGCACGCCGCCGGAGTTGACGATGGCATCGCGAAGTGGGCGCGCCCAGGTGTGTTCGAACACCAGGATCGCCTCGGAGCTGTTCGGCTCCAGCCCGGCGGCGAACTCCATGATGTCGTCATCGGAGATCAGCGACTCGAGCTGGTTCATCACGTTGGCGAGCGCGGTGGCTTCGGGGTTGGCGCCCATCTCCTCGAACTCGGTGAAGGTGACGTCGCCGTTCTCATCCTTCTGTACGAGGATGCCGTCGACGATCGAGATCGTGTCGTTGGCGACCAGGCGTTCGAGCTCGGGAATGATCTCGCCGGAGAACTGATTCCCCGGGAAGTCGATGACGAGCACCTCGATGGGGGCGAGTGGCATGTGGCAATCTCCAGTGGTGAGCGGGTCGGCCGGATCGGCCAGCGAGATGGTACCGCGCCCGAGCGCAATGGTTGATATTGACCGGACAGCCGGTCATGATGTGCGGGCTCGGAGCACGGTTGCTCCGACGGAACGACTGACAGAAAGGTCAGACAATTGCTACTCGCAGCTGAATTCGGCACCGGCCAGGTGCTGTGGTCACTCCTCTGGTTCTTCCTCTTCTTCGTGTGGATCATGCTGATCATCACGATCTTCGGAGACATCATCCGCAGCGACGACATGGGCGGATGGGCCAAGGCCATCTGGTCGGTCTTCATCATCTTCGTGCCGTTCCTCGGCATCTTCGTCTACCTGATCGCCCGCGGTGGCGGCATGGCGGAGCGTCAGGTCGCGGCAGCCCAGAAGCAGAACGAGGCGATGCAGGAGTACATCCAGGCGACCGCAGGCGCCGCCGGCGGCACCAGCGAGGCCGATCAGCTCGCCAAGCTGGCCGACCTCCACGCCAGCGGCAAGCTCGACGACGCCGAGTACGCCACGGCGAAGGCCAAGGTCATCGGTTCCTGAGCCGAACCCGCGTCACCGCGCGCTCAGAGCGTCATGACGGCGTCACGTCCGGCTGATCGTCGGGCGTGGCGCCGTTGTCGTTTTCGGCCACGGCCACGTTGGTCACGTTCGCGGCCACGGGCGGATGCTCGGCGAGCCAGCGCTCCCCTGCGGCGATCGCCAGCTCCGTCGACTCGCCGACGACCTCGCTCGCCTCGTACACCTCGATGGCTCCGGCCACGCGGCGCGAGGAGGTCCGTTCGATCTTGGCGAGCATCGGACTCTGCACACCGCTCAGGATCAGGTGGCCGCCGACGCGGTCGAGTCGGTCGACGTAGTCGGCGAGCACGGCAGCAAAGGTCGCTCCGAGCGAGAGCCGTCCACGCAGCCGCAGCACCACCACGGGCTGCGTCGAGCCCGACGGGTCGGGCAATCGGAGCTGCAGGGTGCGCGCTCCGGCGTACAACAGGCTCCCGTAGGCGTCGATGACGACGACCTGACGGTCGGGTGCGACCTGCGGGGCGGGCAACTCCTCGAACCGACCGTCGTCGCGTCGGCGCAACTCGACGACGCGCAGGTCGGCGATGCCCTGGTTGAGCTGCAGCAGGAGCGACACGATGACGCCGAGGCCGACCGCCGCGGCGATCGGCAACAACAGCGTGGAGAAGAACGTGATGCACACGGCGATCTGCGAGTTGATGCCCGAGCGCCACACCACCTTGATCTGGGCGAATCGGATCGACCGCGAGGCGGCGTAGATGAGCACTGCGGCGAGACTCGACATCACGACCTCACCGACGGCGCTGGAGAACACCACCAGGATCACGAGCACCCAGATGCCCGAGATGACCGCTGCCCAACGCGTCAACGCGCCCGAACTCACGTTGAGCGCCGTCTGGCCGACCGACCCACCGACCGGCTGGCCTTGGAAGAACCCCGCGGCGACGTTCGCGGCGCCCTGCGCGATGAAGTCCCGGTTCGGGTCCGAGCGAGAACCGTCGAGGTTGGGCGACGATTCGGCGACGCCCGAACCCTGCACCAACACGATGGCCGCGACCGCCAGTGCGCCGGTGACCAGCGAGAACGACAGGTCGCCGAGAGCCGGCAGTTGGGGAAGTGGGACGCCGGTCGGGATCTCACCGACGTCGTTGACGGTCGCGACGCCGGCGGTTCCCGTCAGCAGCAGCACCAGTGTGGGCCCGATCAGTGCGAGCAGCGCGGCGTACGAGCCGAACCTGGTCGGCTTCACCCAGGCGACGATCGCCAGCGCCGAGAGGCCGAGGACGAGCGTGGGCAGGTACCACTCGCTCGGGTTCACCAGGACGTTGATCGCCCGCTCGATCGCGGTGCCGCCCTCGCTCGGTGCGCCGGTGAGATCGTCGAGTTGCCCGAACACGATGTTGACGGCGACGCCGGTCAGGAAGCCGGTCATCACCGATTGCGACACGAACCGTGTGTAGCGGCCGAGCTTGAAGGCACCGGCGAGCAGCATCGCCACGCCGGCGACGACCGTGAGCAGGAACAGCGCCCCCGGCCGATCGGCCGGGCTGACCCCGGACAGCGCCGACCCGGCTGCCAGCGCTGCGGCGCCCGTGGTGGTCACGATCATTCGCTGCGTGCTGCTCGACAGGCCACCGACGAGCGGGCCGGCGAACGACGCGTACAGGCCGTAGACCGGGTTGACCCCGGCGAGCACGCTCGCTGCCATGCCGTCGGGCACACTTCCGATGGCGACCGAGCTTCCCGCAACGGCTTCCGAACGCAGCTCGGCACCGCTCGACGGCTTCACGCCGCTCCACCAGGACCGGACCGGGGCCATGACGGTGCCGATGCTGTTCCTGGCGTTCATGGGGACGTTGGCGGAAAGACCGAGGCCCAGTCGGACCGCATGCTGACGACCGTGATACCGAGACCGCGAGCGGTCTCCTCGAACGATCCATCCGTCTCGAACGATCCGGCTCGCCCCTCGTACGCGTACTCGCGTTCGGCGTCGTCGTGGTCGACCAGCAGCGCCATCGACGGACCGGTGCCGGCGATGGCGTATTCGAGCATCTCGGCGTCGCCGGGCGAGTTCCCTGCGGCGAAGATCGGGCGTCGCCCCAGCTGCAGCTGGATGTTGGACACCTTCGGTGGGCCTTCGTTGACGTGACCGAACAGCTCCTTCGTCCTGACCAGGGCGGGCCGACCGCCATCGTCACGGACGAACTCGTAGTCGACCAGTGAACCGACGACCGCGTCGGGCGAGACGGCATAGAAGCGGCGACTGATCGCCCGGACGAACTCCGCTCCGCCGCCGGTGACGAGGTACACGTCGAACCGATGGGACCGCAGCTCGTCGAGCAGCTCGAGCATCGGCTGGTAGCGCAGGTCGAGAAAGGGCACGCCCCGGTCGGGGTGGCGACTGCGGTCGAAGAACGACACGACGCGAGCGTTGAACTCCTCCGGCGAGATGCCGGCACACAGTTCGAGCAGCGCCAACGCGATGCGCTCGAGACCGATCTCGACCTGCGCTGCGATGTCGCGTTCGATCAGGGCCCGGAACTCCGCTCGTGACGCGATCGTCGGATCGGCGGCGACGGCCCGGGCGAGTTCGTCGAGCATGAACAGCAGCTGCGGGTACTCCGGCTTCTCGCACCACAGGGTGCCGTCGTTGTCGAACACGGCGACGCGATCCCCCACCGGGAGCGAGTCGGCGGCGTCGAGGAACTCGATCAGTGCGTCGCGGGTCGGCCCGTCGTTCCACGACGGCAGACGGCGGTCATCGCTCATCGGGCACCACCTCGAGTCGGCTCGGCAGCGGCCGTCGGGCCGGGCCGCCGGATCGTCCGCAGGCCGATGTGGCTCATCCCGGTGTCGATCATCTGGGGGCGGCGGGCGGCGGGCCGATAGCGCTGACAGTAGTTGTCGGCACAGAGGAACGAGCCGCCCTTGATCACCTTGCGTGGGATCCGGAACTGGGGTTGGGCCGGGTCGTAGCTCGCTTCGACCTCGGGGCCGCGAGGATTCGACGGGACGCAACACGGCTCGTCGTGGTCCGCCGGATGCTGGTCCGAGTACCAGTCGGTGGTCCACTCCCAGACGTTTCCGGCCATGTCGTGCAGCCCGTAGTCGTTCGGCGGGAACGATCCGACCGGGGAGGTGCCGGTGAAGCCGTCGGCTTCGCTGTTGCGCCAGGGGAAGTCACCCTGCCAGAAGTTCGCGAGGTACCGACCGCCGGGAACGGCGTCGTCGCCCCACACGAACGCTCGGGCATCGGCACCGCCGCGTGCGGCGTACTCCCATTCGGCCTCGGTCGGGAGCTCCTCCCCCGCCCAGGCCGCATACGACGCGGCGTCCTCGAACGCCACGTGCACGACCGGGTGATCGCGGCGATCATCGATCGACGATCGCGGACCCTCGGGGTGACGCCACGACGCTCCCGGCGTCCAGGTCCACCACTGACTGAGGTGGCGCAGGTCGACCGGGCCCGGTGTCATCGTGAAGACGAGCGAACCCGCCGCGAGGTTCTCCGGCGGCGCGCCCGGGAAGTCGGCCGGATCGAGCGGACGCTCGGCCACGGTGACGTACCCGGTGCTGTCGACGAACACCGCGAACTGTGCGTTCGTGACGGTCGTCGCGCTGATCGCGAACGCATCGACGCGGACGAGGTGCGTCGGCGCCTCCTCCGGGTAGTGGTCGTCGGAGCCCATGCGGAACGTGCCCGCCGGAAGCTCGATCACGCGCTGGAGACCCCGGCCTGCAGCTTGGCGAGCACGTTCTCGATGTTGAAGCTCGCTGGCTCCTGGCGGGGCGGGAACTCGGCCAGGGTGCCGAGCATCCTCGCGACGTAGGTCTGGGCCGGGACGAGCACCCACGCCCGGTCGAGCAGCCAGTCGTAGTACGTGTTCGACGTGATGTCGGCTCGCTCGTACGGGTCGGTGCGCAGGTTGAAGATCTTCGGCACGCGCAGCTCGGTGTACGGCTCGGCCCAGACCCTGAGCGTGCCGACCGCCCGCTGCTCCAGGAACACGACCTTCCAGTTGTCGTAGCGCAGCGCGGTGAGATCGCCGTCGTCGGACACGTAGAAGAAGTGCTGGCGCGGGCTCGTGTCGCTGGCCCCGGTGATGTAGTCGAGCTGGTTGAAGCCGTCGAGGTGCACCTTGTAGGTGGTGCCGTTCAGGTCGCGGCCTGCCTTGAGTTCGTCCTGGATGTCCGGATCGCCCGCCGCCGACAGGAACGTCACGAACCAGTCGTTGTGGCTCACGATGCCGTTGAGCACCTCGCCGGCTGGGATGTGGCCGGGCCAACGCACCATCGCCGGGACGCGGTACGCACCCTCCCAGTTCGAGTTCTTCTCGTTGCGGAACGGGGTCATGCCGGCGTCGGGCCAGGTGTTCATGTGGGGCCCGTTGTCGGTGGAGTACATCACGATCGTGTCCTCGGCGAGACCGTTGGCGTCGAGGTAGTCGAGGATCTGGCCGACGAGCTCGTCGTGGTCGCACATCACGTCGTGGTACTCCGACTGCCAGCGACCGGCCTTGCCCCGGCTGCCGTCCTTGATGTGGGTGCGGAAGTGCATGTGGGTCGTGTTGAACCACACGAAGAAGGGCGTGTCGTTCTCCTTGGCATCGCCCATGAAGCGCAGCGCCTCGGGGAGGATCTCCTCGTCGACGGTCTTCATGCGTTCCCGGGTGAGCGGTCCGGTGTCCTCGATGCGCTGGGTGCCGTCACCGTTCGCCCACGAGTGGATCACGCCGCGGGGTCCGAAGTTCTCGCGGAAGTTCGGGAACTCCTCCTCGCTCGGGTAGTCCTCCTGCTCGGGCTCCTCCTCGGCGTTGAGGTGGTACAGGTTCCCGAAGAACTCGTCGAATCCGTGCATCGTCGGCAGGAACTCGTCCTTGTCGCCGAGGTGGTTCTTGCCGAACTGGCCGGTGGTGTACCCCTGCGCCTTCAGCGCGGTGGCGATCGTGGGATCGGGGTCACGGAGACCGATGTCGGCGCCCGGCATGCCCACCTTGGTGAGCCCGGTGCGGTACGGGTTCTGGCCGGTGACGAACGCCGCCCGCCCGGCTGTGCAGCTCTGTTCGCCGTAGTAGTCGGTGAATCGCACGCCCTCGGCGGCGATCCGATCGATGTTGGGGGTGCGGTACCCCATCAACCCGTCGCTGTAGCAACTCAGGTTGGAGATCCCGATGTCATCTCCCCAGATGACCAGGATGTTCGGCTTTCCGTTGGGCATCACGGCCTCCGTTGGTCGAAATCAGCGAGCAGAACGTAACCCGGCCGGGGTCGGGTGGGTCAACTCTGCGACTGTTGGACCAGCACCGGGCACACCGCGTGACGCACGACGTGGTCCGACGTGGAGCCGATCACGGCGCGGCGCAGCCCGCTGCGCCCGTGCGTGCCGAGCACGACGACGCTCGCCGGCAGTTCGGCGACGACGTCGCAGATCGTGTGCCCGGCATCGCCGAACCTCACGATCGTCTCGGCATCGACCAGCCCGAGGTCGGCGACGGTCTCGTCGAGAATGCGTTGGGCGCTCTCACGCTGCGCCTCGATCAGGTCGTTCTTCTCGTCGAACGACATCACCCCACCGGCGAAGCCGGTGCCGGTGACCAGCGTCGGGTCGACCGCCGCTGCCACCGTGAGCACGACCGTCCGCTGGGCGGGCGCCAGGAGCGCCAGGCCCTCGCGGATGGCCGAGAGCGCGAGGTCGGAGCCATCGGTGCACAACAGCACGGTCACTGGTGACGGGGAGGAGGTCATGGCTCGATTCTCGCACCTGCGGGGTGTCGGCGCCATCGCCGTCGCTCTGCAAGAGTGGAACCATGAACGACATCGTGGTGGGCCTGATCGCCATCCTCACCGGCGCGGTCTTCTGCTTCCGTGGCTATCTCGCGATGCGGGTCATCATCCCGCTGTGGGGTGCCTTCGCCGGGTTCATGCTCGGGGCCGGCATCGTGGCCACCGATGCCGGCTTCCTCGCCACGGCACTGGGCTGGATCGTCGGCTTCGCCGTCGCCCTCCTGTTCGGCCTGCTCGCGTACCTGTACTACGAGGTGGCCGTCGTGCTCGGCATGCTGGCGATCGGGTTCGCGCTCGGCACCTCGCTGATGGTCGCGCTCGGGGTCACGTGGAACTGGGTGATCGTGCTGGCCGGCATCACCGTCGCCCTCGTCCTGGCCTTCATCGCGCTGGTCGGTGACCTGCCGATGGTGCTGTTGACCGTCCTGACCGGATTCGCCGGGGCGGCCGCCATCGTCGCCGGGCTGATGCTGCTGTTCGGCGTCACCGACGTGGGCGACTTCGACTCGGCGCAGACCACCGAGGCGCTCGCCGACGACTGGTGGTGGTACGCGATCTATCTCGCGCTCGCCGTGGGCGGCATGATCGCCCAGTTCATCGACGTCGACCGCCGACGCGACACGCTGCGCGACGCGTGGTCGACCGGGATCGGGTCCACCACCTCGTGAACTGATCGCTGATGTCAGGCACCGCCGACTGCGAACAACGCGACGACTGGTTCCTCGAACAGGACGTCAACGCGTGGAGTTCGCTCGCCTACGTCGCCGCCGGGGCGCTCCTCGCGTGGCAGGTCGCTCGGCGAGGGCTGCCGACCGCGGTGTACGCGTTCGCTGCGGTCGTCGCCGCCGAGGGCGTCGGCAGCCTGCTGTATCACGGCGCCGCGAGCGACCTGTCGCAGTACCTCCACGACGTCCCGCTGATCGGTGCGCTCGGGTTCGTCGCCGGGTGGCACGCCGGGCGTCTGGCCGGCGCGAGCGACCGCGGCTCGGTGGTCGGCCTGGTCGCCGGCGTGGCGATCGCATCGGCGCTCTGGCTGGTGGCCCCCGGGGCGACCAATGCCACCGCCGCGATTGCCATCGCCGTGATCGTCGGCGCTTCGCTGCTCGCCCGGCGGCGCGGCCTGCCCGGCGTGTGGACGCCCCCTCTCCTCGTGCTCGGCGCCGTCGCCGGGGCGCTCTGGCTGCTCGGCACGCCCGACAGCCCCGCATGCGAAGCGGACAGCTGGCTGCAACCGCACGGGCTCTGGCACCTGTTGACCGCCGTCGCCGCACTCGCCTGGGTCGACTCGGCCTACGCCGCGGACCGCCCCGATCGTGCGCCACGCATGTTCCGGCGTTTCACCGACCGCTCGATCGGTCTCCTCGCGGCCGGCCTGGTGCTCGCCTTCCACCGGTCCGTCGACGTGGCGTGGCGCAACCGCCTGCCGACCGATCGGCCCGTTCTGGTGGTGGCGAACCACGGCAACGGCTTCGTCGATCCCGTGGTGGTCGCGTCGGTGCTCGGCCGCCTACCGCGGTTCCTCGCCAAGGCGGCGTTGTGGAAGGTGGTGATCGCTCGCCCGTTCCTCGGCCTCGCCGGTGTGCTGCCGGTGTATCGCAGCGGTGACGGCGACGCCACGAGCAGGAACACCTCGGTGTTCGACGCCTGCCACCGTGAACTCGCTCAGGGTGCCACGGTTGCCATCTTCCCCGAGGGCACCACCGGTGACCGGGCGGGTCTCGATCGGGTGAAGTCGGGCGCAGCTCGCATTGCGCTCGGTGCCCTGCCCACCGCGCCCGATGTGGTCGTGGTGCCGATCGGGATGGCGTACGAGAACAAGGTCGAGACCCGAAGCCGGGTCGCGGTGATGTTCGGCGAGCCGATCGTCGTGGCCGACTACCGGGGTCGCGGGCTCCAACCCGACGGCGAACCGGATCGCAACGACGCCCGGGCCCTGACCGAGGAGATCACTGCGTCGCTGCAGGCGGTGTCACCAGGCTTCGCCGACGTCGAGGAGCGCGAGGTGCTGCGCGCCGCGGCACGGATCGAAGGCACGAGCAGCCCGGATCGTCGGGAGCCGTCGTTCGCCGACACCGAGGTGGTCGCCCGCCGGATCGCCGCGGGGCCCGCCGACATGCGCCGCTCGGTGATCGACGCGTACCGGGTGTTCGCGACGCGCCTGGAACTGATCGGCATCACCGACGGACAGCTGACGCCTCGCCGCCAGCCGTTCGTGCGCCTTGCGCTGTCGCTGCTCGTGTTGCTTCTCGCTGGTTCGGTGGTGGTCGCGGCCACAGTGATCCACCTCCCCGCCGTGCTCGTGGTCACGATCGGCACCGGCCTGGTGCGCTCGACGGCCACCAAGGGGACCGTCCGCCTGCTCCTGGGGCTCGTGACCGCTCTCGCGACGTGGACGCTGGCGGGCGCCGTGCTCGGCAACGGCTGGGGTGCAGTGGCCTGGGGCGTGGCCGTGGCGTTCCTCGGCGGCATCGCGCTGCTGGTGTGGACCCCGCTGGTTCGAGAGGTCCGGACACTGGTCGGACGGCTTCGGGTCCGCGATCGCGTCGGGCTGCTGGCGCCGGTACTCGCCGCACGATCCCACGTTGCCGACCTCGTCCGCGCCAGTATCGGATCCGCCGATGACTGACACCACCGATCCCGGACCGGACGACTCGACCCGGGCCACCCCGGCGAGCGACGCCGTGTCCGAGGACGCGCTGCCCACGTCGCCGCCGCGCAGCATCCGCAAGATCGTCATGCGGATCGTGTTCGTCATCGCGGCGTTGGTGCTCTCGTTCTGGGTGCTCGCCCGCACCTTCGACGATCTCGATCTCGCCGAGATCCGCTCCGCGCTCGCCTCGCTCAACGATGCGGAGCTGCTGTCGTTGGGCAGCATGTGGCTGTTGTGGATCGGGGCGCAGGGCCTGCTCACGGCGTCGCTGGTGCCTGGCCTCGCCGTGCGTCACGGCGTGGTGGCATTTCTCGGTCCGGCGTCGATCACCTCCGTGGTCCCGGGGCCGAGCGACCTGCCGATCCGCTACCAGATGCTCACCTCGTGGGGTCGCACCACCGGCGAGGCCACACTCGCGGTCGCCGCCGGGGGCATCTTCAGCATCGGGGTGAAGCTGGCGCTCCCGGTGATCGCTGCGCTCGGGCTGGTGATCTCCGACGCCCCGATCAGTGGCACGTTGCGCACCGTCGTGGTGATCTGCCTGCTCGTCGGCCTCGGCGTCGCCGTGCTGTCGGTGGTGCTCGGTTCGGAGAAGCGCACCGAGCAGGCGGGCCGGCTGATCGAGCCGATCTGGGCCCGCGTGCTGCGCATGCTGCGCAAGCCCGAGCCGGCCGACCTCACGGCGCGGATGGTGGCCGCCCGCGCCGACGCGGTCGGCACGCTCCACGATCGCTGGCTCGTTGCGAGTTGGGCGACGATGCTCACCGCCGCCAGCAAGTTCGCCCTGTTGCTGATGACCCTGCGATTCATCGGCGTCGACGACGACGTGTTGCCGTGGACACAGGTGTTCGTGGTGTTCGCACTCGTGCAGGGCCTCACCGTGTTCCCGATCACGGCCGGCGACGCCGGGGTGAGCGAGATCGCCTACATCGGCATGCTCACGGCGGCCGCCGGCCAGGAGTGGGTCAACCAGATCACCGCGGCGATCCTGATCTTCCGGATCCTCACGTGGCTCCTGATCATCCCGGTGGGGTTGGCCGTGCTCGGGTTCTGGCGGCACCAGTTGCGGCGCAACCCCCCGAACGTGGCGTCGCGGACCGACGGGTCGCCGACCGCGTCACCGCGACGACTGCACGTCAGAACTCGAACTGCAACGCCGCCCGATCCGCCACCCGACCCGTGATGTGCTCGGCGATGAACCGCTGGTGCGTCGGGTGGTCGCGGTACACGAGATAGTCCTCGGCCGACGCGAAGTCGCCCACCACCGCGTAGTCGTAGTTGCCCGGGTTGAGCCCCAGGTCGGGCCCGTGGCGGTACACGACGATCTCGGGGATTGCATCCGGAAGCGCATCGAGCGCTGCCGCTGTGGCGGCGAGCGAACGGTCGGTGACGGAGTCGTTCCAGCGGAACATCACGACGTGACGAATCATCCGCCCTTCCTACACCGAATGAGACATGGGGTCAGACCCCACGTCTCATTCAGGTGGCGTACATCGCCTCGATCAGGTCGCCGTAGCGTTCGGCGACGACCGCCCGCTTGACCTTGTAGGTCGGGGTGAGTTCGCCACCCTCGACCGTGAGCGAGGTGGGCAGCAGCCGCCAGTACTTGATCTGTTCGACCGGCGCGTGCTCGCGGTTGACCCGTTCGACGGCGGCGTCGATCTCGTCGCGCACCCGCGCATCGTGGATCAGGTCGGCGATGTCGTTCGACGCGCCGTGGTGTTCGGCCCACTCCGCGGCTGCGTCGGCGTCGAGGGTGATCAACGCGGTGAGGTAGCGGCGACCGTCGCCGACCACGACCGCCTGGCCGACGAGCTTCTCCATCGAGAGACGGGCTTCGATCTCCGACGGGGCGATGTTCTTGCCGGCAGCGTTGATGATCAGGTCCTTCTTGCGACCGGTGAGCCAGACGTAGCCATCGTCGTCGATCCGGCCGAGGTCGCCGGTGGCCATCCAGCCGGCGCCGTCGATCAGTTCGGCGGTCGCCTCCGGCATCTGGAAGTAGCCGGCACAGACGCTGCCGCCGCGCACGAGCAGCTCGCCATCGGAGGCAACGCGCATCTCGAGCCCGGGGATCGGCCGACCGACCGAGCCGATCCGGATCGCGTCCGGCGGATTGAGCGTGGCGGGACCGCAGTCCTCGGTCTGGCCGTAGACCTCGGCAATCGGGAGCCCGAGCCCGTGGAACCAGCGAACGAGATCGGGGTGGATCGGGGCGGCGGCCGACACGACGAGTCGAGCGTGATCGAGACCGAGCCCTCGACGCACCGTTCGGCCGACCGTTCGGTTCGCAGCGACCGCAGCGACGTGGGTGGCCACAGCTCGAGGAGATCCCGCCGACTGATCGGGATCGGCGTCGGCGCCGATCAGCCGATCGAGCGTGCCACCGAGATGGAAAGGCTTCGCATCGAGTTGCTCGACGATCGCATCGTGGAGTTTCTGCCACACCCGTGGCACCGCCATGAAGATGGTGGGCCGACACGCCCGCAGGTCGTCGGCAACGGTGGCGAGGCTCTGCGCGAACCACGTCTCGCCGCCGGCCTGGATCATCCCGAAGTGGCTGGTGACCCGTTCGGCGATGTGGCTGAGGGGGAGGTACGACAACAGGCGGTCGTTCTCGGAGAGGCCGACGATCGACTCGACCGAGTCGAGGGTCCAGGCGATGTTGCCATGGGTGATGCACACCCCCTTGGGAGGTCCGGTGGTCCCGCTCGTGTAGACGAGGGTGGCCAGGTCGTCGCGCCCGAGCGCCTCGACCCGTGCGTCGAGCACCGACGTCGAGTCGATGCGCGAGCGGAGGTCGGTCAGGGTGATCAGCAGCCCGGGCCGGTCGAGCTTGTCGGCGGCGGCGATCGTGACGATGCGTTCGAGGGTCGGCAGGTTGCCCAGGTGGAGCAGCACCTTGGCCAGCTGTTCGGTGTCGTCGACGAAACAGACCTTGGCGTCGGAGTTGTCGAGGACATAGGCGACCTGCGACGACGAACTCGTCGGATACACCGGCACCGTGATCGCACCGGCCGACATGATCGCGACGTCGGCGATGTGCCACTCGGGCCGGTTGCCCGCCAGGATCGCCACGCGGTCGCCGGGCTCGATGCCGAGCGCCATCAGCCCGACCGCCGTCTCGTCGACCGCGGTCGAGTACTGCTCCCACGTGAGGGTCTTCCAACGGCCGTCGACGACGCGACGCATCGCCGTGCGCCGTGGTTGGCGGGCCGCCCTGGCGCGGAACCGGTGCACGATCGTGTCCGGCCACTCGGGCTCGACGGCGTTCTCGTCGGCGTTCTCGTCGCTCATGACGTTCTCGTCGCTCATGACGTTCTCGTCGCTCATGACATCATTGTGCGGCCGGCTGCGCAGTGGTCACCAGGCACTTTGGGCACATCATCGTGTCCATGATCGTGAACGACGTCACGCGATCGCGTTCACCGGATCCGGATGACGGGATCGAACTCGATCTCCTCGGGGGCGATGAGCTCCGGGTTTCGCGGTCTGCCGGGTCCCTGGTGGCGATCATGGCGACGAGCACGCAGATCGCGCCACCGCCGCCAGGGTGCGCGACCGATCGGTGGGGGCGACTCACGGTGGGCGAGGCCGGCTCGGACACCGGCGAGCGCTTCGGGCCCCGCCAGCCGCAGCGTGACGAGCAGCGCGACGTGCATCGCCGTGATCTGACCCTCGCAGGTGATGATGTTGCCGACTTCGACGATTCGTTGCTTCGACGCCGCCGACCCGTACGCCTCCAGCAGCGGTGACGCGAGCCAGTGGGTGGCGGCCTCGTGCTCGTCGAGCAGTCCGGCGGCGGCGACCACGACGGTGCCGGTGGAGCTGGCCGCCATCCAGCCGCACCGCGGAGCCACGAGGCGCAACCACGAGAGCAGCGGCTCGTCACGGGCGGTGCGGGCACAGCCGAGCCCGCCCGGGACCAGGACGACGTCAGGGTGCTGCACATCGTCGAACACGGCGTCGACGTGCGTGCCTCCGCCCGGGCCGTCGACGCGGCCGAGGCGTTCCCCGACCCCGACGAGCCGAGCGGTGTCGAGCTGGTCGAACACGAGCGTGAACGCCTCACACTCGTCCGCCGACACCCCCGGCGACAGGGCCAATGCGACCTGCACTCCCCCATCCTCCCAGACGCGACGCGACATCTGGGGTCTGACCCCAGATGTCGCGCTGGGTACGGTTCGGGCATGACGACGACGGGGATCGACGCCGAGGCGCTGCGGGCGAAGTACCGGGCGGAACGCGACAAGCGGCTGCGAACCGACGGCAACGAGCAGTACATCGAGCCGGTCGGGAAGTTCGCCCACTATCTCGAGGACCCGTACGTGGCCCCGGCTCCCCGAGCGCCCCTGTTCGACGAGGTGACCGTGGCGTTCATCGGCGGCGGCTTCGCCGGGCTGGTTACCGGCGCCCGCTTGAAGCAGGCCGGCGTCGACAGCGTGCGCATCATCGAGAAGGGCGGCGACGTCGGCGGCACCTGGTACTGGAACCGCTATCCCGGGGCCCAGTGCGACACGGCGGCGTTCGTGTACCTCCCGCTGCTCGAGGAGACCGGGCACATGCCGAGTGAGAAGTACACCCACGCGCCGGAGATCCTCGACCACTGCCGCCGCATCGCGAACCACTTCGACCTGTACGACGACGCATGCCTGTCGACCGAGGTCACCGGGCTCGACTGGGACGACGAGGCGAAGCGGTGGATCATCCGCACCAACCGGGGTGACGAGATGCGCGCCCGGTTCGTCGCGATGGGCACCGGCCCGCTGCATCGACCGAAGCTGCCGGGCATCCCCGGCATCGAGACCTACCAGGGCCACAGTTTCCACACCAGCCGGTGGGACTACGAGTACACCGGCGGCGACCCGGCCGGTGCGCCGCTCGACCGGCTCGCCGACAAACGGGTCGGGATCATCGGCACCGGCGCCACTGCGGTGCAGTGCATCCCCCACCTGGCACGGGCGTGCGGCGAGCTGTTCGTGTTCCAGCGCACCCCGTCGTCGATCGACGTGCGCAACAACCACCCGATCGATCCCGACTGGTTCGAGACGTTGGAGCCCGGATGGCAGGCGAAGTGGTTGATGAACTTCACCACGCTGCAGACCGGTGGGTTCGCCGACGAGGACCTCGTGATGGACGGTTGGACCGACATCAGCAAGCGGATCCGCGACAAGGTGATGTCGAGCGGGAAGGAGTTCAACCGGGAGAACTTCATCCAGGCGTACGAGGACTCCGACGACGAGAAGATGACCGAGATCCGCGCCCGGGTCGATGCGCTCGTGCAGGATCGGGAGACCGCCGAGGCCCTCAAGCCGTGGTACCGCCAGCTGTGCAAGCGGCCGTGCTTCCACGACGAGTACCTCGATGCCTACAACGAGCCCGGAACGCACCTGATCGACACCGATGGCAAGGGGGTCGAGCGCATCGACGCCACCGGGGTGTGGGCGAACGGCGAGCACTACGAACTCGACTGCCTGATCTATGCGTCGGGCTTCGAGGTCGGCACCGAGTACGCCCGCCGGGCCGGGTTCGACGCGGTCGGTCGAGGCGGCGAGAAGCTGTCGGAGCACTGGGCCGACGGGATGCAGTCGTTGCACGGCATCCATGTCCACGGCTTCCCGAACCTGTTCGTCGTCGGCCCGACGCAGGGGGCGAACCTGATCTCGAACATCCCGCACAACCTGACCGAGGCGGGCCAGACGATCGCCACGATCATCGCCCACGCCCTCGACGTGGGCGCATCGGAGGTCGAGGTCACCGAAGCCGCCGAGCAGGCATGGGTCGAACGGTTGGAGGCCGGTGCGGTCGCCCGGATGACCAACTCACCGGACTGCACCCCCGGCTACTACAACAACGAGGGCCGGCCCGCCGGCCGCCGCGGACGACTCAACTCGATGGGCTACCCCGAGGGGCCGGTGGCCTACTTCCAGTACATCGACGCCTGGCGTCGCTCCGGCGACTTCGACGGCCTCGAGTTCCGCTGACCCGCCCCTGGGGTCTGGGTGGGGTCAGGTGGGACGGGTGCCGAGGGTGACGGTGACGTCGGTGGTCTGACCGTTGCGGTCGACGGTGACGGTGATGGTGTCACCGGGCTGATACCTGGCGACCGCCGCACCGAGCGAGGACGGATCATCGATGTCGTCGCCATCGACCTCGACGATCACGTCGCCGACACCCAAGGTGCTGTCCGCCGCCCCCGATCCCGGGGCGATCTCGACGATCTCGGCGCCCTGCTGATCGGTCGCCGGCTGCGTGGTCACGCCCATCAGCGCACGGTCGGGCACCGTTCCGGCCTGCAGCGAGTCGATCACGTCGGTCACCGGGGTGATCGCGATGGCGAAGCCGATGTTCTGGGCCCGGCCGGCGATGGCGGTGTTGATGCCGACCACTTCGCCGTTCATGTTGAGCAGCGGCCCACCCGAGTTGCCCGGGTTGATGGCCGTGTCGGTCTGCAGCAGGTTGACGAGCTGCACCCCGTTCTCGGAGGTGATCGTGCGTTCCTTCGCCGACAGGATGCCCGCGGTGACCGACGGTTCGCCGTCGAGGTCGAGGGCGTAGCCGACGGCGACGAGTTCGTCGCCGATGCGGAGATCGTCGGAGTTGCCGACCGCGAGTGGCTGGAGATCGGTGCGGTCCACCTTGAGCACGGCGAGGTCGCGGCTGGGATCGGCGGCGACGATGGTGGCCGATTCGGAGCTGCCGTCGTCGAACGTCACCATGGTGTCGTCGCCGTCCGCGACCACGTGGTCGTTGGTGACGATGTACCCGTCGGCGGTGAGCACGAACCCGGTACCGGCCGCTCGGCCCTGGAGACCGGTGCCCGACTGGCTCACCGACTGATGGACCGACACGACGCTCGGTCGCACGGCCTGCACGAGGTCGCTGATCGAGCCGGACTCGACGGCCACCGTCTGCGCGGCGACGGCGGGTGCTGCGGTCGCTGGCTCGGTGCTGCTGTCGTTCTGGCCGGCGACGTAGCCCCCGAGTGCGGCGGCGGTCACGGCGGCACCCACGACGAGGCCCGCACCGAACCGGGCCCGCCCACTCTGCTTCCCGGGTGACGGGGTCACCGGCGCCGGGGTGGCGGGGAGGGCGGGCGACGGGGAATCGACCGTCGGCGGCGTCCAGCTGACGCGAGACGAGTCGTCCGAGCGCAACGGTGGCGAAACGGGGGGTGTGAGCAGCGGATCCATGGCGCTCAGCGTGCGTCCGCCGGGTCAGAGGAAGGTGAGAACGAGGTGATCGGTCGTCAAGAGTCCGCCCGGCCCGCCCGCTCACCCCTGCGACGTGGAAGGGTGGCGATGTGGGGACCCGACACGGCTACACCGAGATCGACTACGACGAGCACGGCCACGTGGGGGTGATCACGATCGACCGGCCCGAGGCGCGCAACGCCTTGACCTTCACGACGTACGCGGAGTTGGCCGTTGCCGTCGAGACGACGACCGCGCGATGTCTGGTGATCACCGGCCGCGATCCGGCGTTCTGCTCCGGCGACGACGTCAAGCAGGTGATGGTTGCCGCGAGCGCCGAGCTGACCACGACCGACCGCACGCCGCGGCTCACGCCAGCGGCCGGCGTGCTGCTGCGCACCGACGTCCCGATCGTCGCGGCGGTGAACGGCGCCGCTGTCGGCTGGGGGATGGAACTGGCGTTGATGGCCGACATCCGCATTGCCTCCGACCGCGCCCGTTTCGGCGAGCTGTTCGTCAAGCGCGGCCTGTGCTGCGACGTTGCCGGCTTGGCCCGCCTCGTGGAACTCGTCGGCCGCGAGCACACGGCCGAGCTGCTCTACACCGGCCGGATCATCGACGCCGCCGAGGCGCGCGATCTGCGGCTCGTTTCCCGAGTGGTACCCCACGACGAGCTGCTCCCCACGGCCCTCGAGGTGGCGACGACGATCGCCGACAACCCGCCGCTCGCGGTGCAGGCGCTCAAACGAGGGCTGCGCGAAGCGCTCGATCCCGACTGGGACGAGCTCGGCCGCTGGGTGAGTTCCACGCTCGGTGAGCTGTTCCGCACCGCCGATCATCGAGAGGGTGTCCAGGCGTTCCTCGAGAAGCGCCCGCCGAGCTACACCGGCACCTGAGCCGCCGGACCGTCAGAACCGCTCCGCAACGCTCGGGCTACCGTAGGGGTCGTACGGGCACTGCACCAGCGGTGCCGACGGGGACTGGGGGAACGTCATGAAGGACCTGCGCGGCACGACCGCCATCGTCACCGGCGCATCGCGAGGGATCGGCGTCCACATCGCGAAGGCACTCGCCGAGGAGGGGGTGAACCTGTCGCTCGCCGCCCGCTCGGGAGACGAACTCGAGCAGGTGCGCAACCAGATGGAGGCGCTCGGCATTCGAGCGATCGCCACCGTGTGCGATGTCGCGGAGGCGAAGGATCGAGCCGAGCTGATCGCCCGGACCGACGCGGAACTGGGCCCGGTCGACATCCTCGTCAACAATGCCGGCATCGAGCGGATCCGCCGATTCGAGACCGCACCGGAGACCGACTTCACCGAGACGCTGGCGATCAACCTCGAGGCACCGATTCTGCTCACCCGCGCCGTGGTCCCCGGCATGCTCGACCGCAAGCGGGGCCACGTGGTGAACATCGCCTCCGGCGCCGGCAAGGTCGGCGTCGCCTACGGCACGTCCTACTGCGCGAGCAAGCACGGCCTGGTCGGCTTCACCAACGCGCTGCGGGCCGAGTACGAGCGGTCGCCGGTCGGATTCTCGGTGGTGTGTCCGGGGTTCGTCACCGACACCGGGATGTACGACCGCTGGGAGCAGCGGGGAGTGCATGCACCCCGGATCGCCGGAAGCTCGAAGCCGGAGAAGGTCGCCGCCGTCACCGTCGACTGCATCCGGAGAAACCGGTCGGAGGTGATCGTGAACACGCCGCCGGTTCGCCCACTCGTGGTGATCGCGAACACGTTCCCGAAGCTCACGCCGTTCCTGCTCCGCCGCTTCGGGTACACGAAGTCCTTCGAGCAGGTGATCGCTGCCGGCATCGAATGACCCCGTCGACACGGCGGTGACGTCCGGGGTGTCTCAGAGAGCGACACCGCCGTAGCGGACGCCGGTGAGGTGCGCCATCTCGCGATCGAAGGTGGTGAGGTCGTCGACGTCGAACTGGTCGAGACGGTCGTGACCGCACGCACGGGCCAGCACGGCCATCAGGTGCACCGTCGAGGTGAGGAACTGTTCGAGGCGCCGAGCGGATTCGTCGACCACCAGGCGTGATCGCAGGCCCGGCTTCTGGGTGGCGATGCCGACGGGACAGTTGTCGGTGTTGCACGCTCGCATGCCGAGGCAGCCGATCGCCTGGATCGCCGAGTTGCCGATCGCAACCGCATCGGCGCCGAGAGCGAGCGCTTTCGCGAAGTCGGCGGGAGTGCGGAGCCCGCCGGTGATCACGAGCGTGATGTCGCCGCGGCCGAGCTGGTCGAGATGGCGCCGGGCTCGGGCGAGCGCTGGGATCGTCGGAACCGAGATGTTGTCGCGGAACAGCAGCGGCGCCGCGCCGGTGCCACCACCGCGTCCGTCGAGGATGACGTAGTCGACCCCGATGGCGAGCGCGGCGTCGATGTCACGTTCGATGTGCTGCGCCGAGAGCTTCACTCCGATCGGGATACCGCCGCTCGCCGCTCGGACGTCGGCCGCGACCCGTGCGAAGTCGTCGATGGTGGTCAGGTCGGGGAAGGTGGCAGGAGAGACCGCGTCCTGGCCCTCGTCGAGTCCGCGGACCTCGGCGATCTTCGCAGTCACCTTGGTGCCGGGAAGATGGCCACCGGTGCCGGTCTTCGCGCCCTGGCCGAGCTTGAAGTGGAACGCCTGGACGTCGCGGACCCTGTCGATCGACCAGCCGAACTTCCCGGACGCGAGTTCGTAGAGGTACCGGCTGTTGGCCGCCTGCTCGTCAGGGAGCATCCCGCCCTCACCGGAGCAGATTCCGGTGCCGGCGAGTTCGGCGCCCTTTGCCAGCGCCACCTTGGCCTCCTCCGACAGGGCGCCGAAGCTCATGTCGGTGACGAAGAGCGGGATGTCGAGCCGCAGCGGCTTGTCGGCGCTGGGACCGATCACCGTCGAGGTGTCGACGTCGGTGTCGTCGAGCCTCGGCTTGGTGGCGAGTTGCGCGGTCACGAACTGGATCGACTCCCACTTCGGGAGCTGCTCGCGGGGCACACCCATCGCGGCCATCGGGCCGTGGCTGCCGGTGCTCCCGGTGGCCATGGCGTGGATCTCGCCGACGAAGGATTCCTCGGGCGCGCCGTGCGGATCGGCGAACTCGCCGAGGTAGACGCTGCGGTCGTAGGGCTGCGGGTTGTCGGTCTCCCACTGCTCGATCTCGTCGAGGTCGACGAACAGCCGGCCGTCGTCGACCCACGAGGTGAAGCGGTGCAGGGCCTCGTCGTTGTCGTAGGCGGAGACGCCGGTGTCCTTGCGGTAGTCCCAGCCGTGCACGCCGCAGATCAGATCGGGCCCGACGACGCGACCATCGGCGAGCTTGACACCCCGGTGGAGACATCGACCGTAGAGCACCGAGTGCTGATCGGTCGGGTCACCCGGCATGCCCGTGTCGTCGTTCCAGCGGAGCACCACCAGGTCGACGGTGGACACCAGCACTCCGGTCGGCGTGTCGAGATCGAGGTCGTTCCAGTCGGCGATCGGATGTGGGCGCATGGGTCTCCTTCGGGTCGGTCGTGCGTCGGTGTGCGGGTCGGGACTACCCCGATCGGAGCTGGGTGATGCCCGCGAGGAGGAATTCGATCGCGCGTCCGAGCGGATCGGCGGCGGCATCGAGGTCGTCGTAGCCGAGCACAGCGCCGAACGGGGCATTCCAGTAGTCGGCCGAGCCCGGCCGGAGAGCGTCCCACGGCCCGACGTAGAGATACGGCTCGTCGCTGAATCCGTCGCCGGCCGCGGCGCCGAGGTTGCAGCGCACGCCGGGCCGCGCGGCGAGGTCGATGCCGTAGTCGAAGTGCTCGGGCCAGAGGCGCCCGACCGACGCTTGCGCATCGGGCACCGAGGCGACGATCTCGTCGATCGCCCGCTGGCCGATCAGATACCACTCCCCCAGCAGCTGCGCCGACAGGCTGTCGAGCACGATCATCTCGTCGGGATCGCCGAGTGGTGGCGTGTCGCCGCCGACCCAGAAGCCGGGGGCGGGCTCGAAGCCGACCGCGCGACACAGCTCCGCGATCGAGCCGCCCGCGACGGTGACGACGTCGGTGGTGGCGGTCAGCTCGCGCACGTCGTCGCCGATCACCCGTTCGACGAACAGCGACCCGCCGACCAACCGGACGCGCTCACGCCGGTCCCCGACGGGCGGCGTGCCGAAGCCCCCGGGAAGCGGGGTGAGGTCGAAGAGGCCGTCATGACGGAATCGCCCCTGCCCGAGCACGTGGGTCGCAATGCGTTGCAGCGTCGTTCGCTGCGCGCCCCAGTCGTCGGGCAGCGGATGCAGGTTCCCCATGATGCGGAGTCTCGCACCGTTCGGCAGCGACGGGCGCGACTACCGTCTCGCGATGTCCATCGAGAAGATCAATCCACCCGAACTGGTCGAGCCGCTCGGCTACACCCACACGCTGATCGCCACGGGAACTCGCCGTGTGTACGTCGCCGGCCAGACCGGCGTCGATGCCACCGGCGCCGTCGTCGGCAACGACCTCACATCGCAGACCGCGCAGGCGCTGCGCAACGTCGGCATCGCACTCGCCGCCGCCGGTGCGTCGTGGGAACACGTCGCCAGGATGAACATCCTCGTCGTCGGCTACGAGCCGTCGATGGCAGACGCGCTGTTCGCCGGTGTCGGCGAGGTGTTCGGCGAGGAGATGCCGATCGCCGCCACGACGCTCTACGGCGTGCAGTCGCTGTTCGAGGCCGAGCACCTCGTCGAGATCGACTGCATCGCCGAGGTCTGAGCGCGGCTCGCCCGCACCGCGGACGGGGATCAGGTCCGGCGAGGTGCCTTGCGCACGCCGGACTCCTCGGCGATGCGCTTCTTGCTGGCGGCGAACGAGCAGATCGGGCATGCGGTGAGGTCGTGGCGCTGCGCCGGGCAGTAGTCGCGACCGAACCAGATCATCTGGAGGTGCCGGTCGTTCCAGGTGTCGCGGGGGAAGACCGCCTTGAGGTCGCGCTCGGTGCGTTCGACGCTGGAACCGTTCGACAGACCCCAACGGGCGGCGAGGCGGTGGATGTGGGTGTCGACCGGGAACGCCGGCACACCGAACGCGTGCGACATCACGACGCTGGCGGTCTTGTGACCGACCCCGGCGAGCGACTCGAGGAACTCCCAGTCGCCGATCACCTCACCGCCGGCGTCGACGATCTGGTTGGCGGCGGTCCACAGGTTCTTGGCCTTCGTGGGAGCGAGGCCGACCTCGCGGATCAGCTCCAGGATCTGGTCGGGATCGAGCGCCGCCATCTTCTCGGGGGTGTCGGCGACGGCGAACAGACCCGGTGTGATCTGGTTGACCTTCTTGTCGGTGGTCTGCGCCGAGAGCGCCACGGCGACGAGCAGCGTGTACGCGTCGGTGTGGTCGAGCGGCATCGGCGGATCGGGGTAGAGATCGTCGAGGATCACCCCGATCCGGTCGGCTTTCTCCTGGCGTCGCATCAGGCCCGACGGTACCGGTCGCTGCGCCACCAGCGACGCGTCACGTGGCGGCGATCGACAACCATTCGTCGTCGGTCCAGTGCCGGCGCAGTTCGGTGCTGACGAAGTCGGCGGTCCAGCGGACCATGTCGATCCAGGGGAGATCCGCAGATGCGATCTCGGTGTAGGCCATCCCATCGAGCAGCAGCGCGGCGTCGTCGATACCGATCGTGACATCGATGGACTCGGTGGGTCCTTGGCCGGTGTCGTCGACCCCGAGCGTGATGCCGAGGCGGGCCTCGACCTCCATCAGGCGGCCGACGTCCCAGCGGGTCGGATCGCCCGACATCGCCTGGTCGGTCATGATCCCCAGGATCTGAGCGAGCGCCATCCGGGCGTCGGCCTCCAGTTCGAACTCGCGGGGAAGACGCACACCGTTCATCCTCCCATCGCACGCCGGCAGCTGCCTGTTCGAGCCACGCTTCGATGCTCGACCGACACCGAAACCGCGTCGCAGTAGTGTCGAGGCATGGCTGCGTTCGGACCACGGCGACACCGGTACCGCCCCCTCGAGCGGCTGACCCAACCGCTGGTCCGCGACGGCGACACCCTGCGTCCCGCGAGCTGGGACGAGGCACTCGATCGGGCGGCGAGAGGCTTCCGCACAGCGCTGGAGCGGGAGACCGGCTCGGGGATCGGGGTCTTCTCGTGCTCGAAGTCGACCAACGAGATGAACTTCGTCGCCCAGAAGCTCGCTCGCACCGCCCTCGCCACGAACGACATCGACAGCTGCAACCGGACTTGACACGCACCGTCGGTGGTCGGTCTGGCCACGGTCTTCGGTGCCGGTGGCGGCACGTCGTCATATGCAGAGGCGCGAGACGCCGATGTCATCGTGATGTGGGGTTCGAACGCCCGCAATGCCCACCCCATCTACTTCCACCACGTGCTGCAGGCCGTGCGTCGTGGCGCCACGTTGTTCGTCATCGACCCTCGCCGAACCGAGACGGCGCAGTTCGCCGATCGTTGGCTCGGCCTCGAGGTCGGGACGGACATCGCGCTGTCGAACACCGTTGCGCGCGAGATCATCCACGCCGGCCTGGTCCACCACGACTTCGTCGAGCGCGCCACGTCGGGCTTCGACGAGTACGCCGCAGCGGTCGAGCCCTGGACGCTCGAACGCGGCAGCGAGGTGACCGGCGTCCCACCCGACGCGATCCGCGAGCTCGCCCATGCCTACGCCACCGCCCGCGCCGCACAGCTGTGTTGGACGCTCGGGATCACCGAACACCACAACGGGGTCGACAACGTCCTGTCGCTGTGCAACCTCGCGCTGCTCGCCGGTCAGGTCGGCCGGTACGGCGCCGGGCTGTCGCCGTTGCGCGGGCAGAACAACGTGCAGGGCGGCGGTGACATGGGCGCGCTGCCCGACCGGCTGCCCGGATTCCAGCGCGTCGACGACGATGTCGCGCGTGCGAGGTTCGAGGCCGAATGGGGCGCCACCGTGCCGCCCACACCCGGACGGAACCTCACCCAGATGTTCGATGCGATGGAGCGCGGCAGCCTCCGTTCGCTGCTCGTGGTCGGCGAGAATCCGGCGCAGTCCGAGGCCGACGTGAGCCGCGCGGTGGAACTGCTCCACGGTCTCGACCACCTGGTCGTGCTCGACATCCATCGCACCGGCACCGCCGAACTCGCCGACGTCGTGCTCCCCGGTTCGGCGTCGTGGTGCGAGTCCGACGGGACGGTGACGAACTCCGAGCGCCGCGTGCAACGGGTTCGCAAGGCCCTCGATCCGCCCGGGGAAGCCCGCGACGACATCGACATCCTCGTCGAGTTGGCCCGTCGGCTCGGCCACGACTGGACGTACGACACCCACGAGGACATCTGGAACGAGGTGCGCCGGCTCTCGCCGATGCACGCCGGCATGTCGTGGGCCCGGCTCGAGGCGACCGGCGGCCTGCAGTGGCCGTGCCCGTCCGAGGACTCGGTCGAGCCCTCGTTCCTCCACGGCCGCCTGTGGGCCGACGACCCGGCCGCCCGCGGACGTCGCGCCCCGTTCAGCGTGGTCGCCCACGAACCACCGGCCGAGGCGGTCACCGCAGAGTTCCCCCTGCGGTTGACCACCGGACGGCGACTCGACTCGTACAACACCGGGGTGCAGTCCGGCGGCTATCGGAGCCCCAACCGACGTGGGGAGAGCGTCGACGTGTCGCCCGCCGACGCCAGGTCGCTGGACCTGGCCGACGGCGAGCTCGTCCGAGTGATCTCGCCACGCGGAGCGGTGGAGGCGCCGGTCCGCATCGACCGGGGGTTGCGCGCCGGTCTGGTGTTCATGACCTTCCACTTCCCCGACGAGGTCGATGTCAACCGCCTGACGATCGACGCCACCGACCCGAAGTCGGGCACCGCCGAGTTCAAGGCGGCCGCCGTGCGGATCGAGAAGATCGAGACGGCCGCGCATCCGAGGACGACCGAGCGGATGGTCACCTCGTGAACACCCGAACACGCTCAGGGCTGAGCCGATGGAGCTGAGGATCCGCGGCATCGCGCCGACCGACGCCGAACGCGAGGCGGTCGAATCGGTGCTCGGCCGCCCGCCCGCACCGAGCGACCACGAGCGTCGAGGGGGACACGCCCTGCGGTCGCGTCGGCACCTGCTGCTCCCGACGCTCCATGCCGTGAACGATCGGGTGGGTTGGATCAGCCAGCCCGCGATCGACCACATCGCCGAGCGACTCGACGTCTCACCCGCCGAGATCTTCGGCGTCGCCACGTTCTACGGGCTCTTCTCCACCACCGAACGGGTGGGCCGCCAGGTGCACGTGTGCGTCGATCTCGCCTGCCGCGCCGCCGGGGGCGCTCGCGACGCCGACCTGCCTGCCGGAACCCACGCGTCACCGTGCCTCGGACTGTGCGAGCAGGCGCCTGCCGCGCTGGTGGTCGAGCCGGGCGGCCCGGTCCGGCGCAGCACCGTGGCCCGCCTCGACCTCCGGACGCTCGAGCAGCTGGCCGCCGGCGGGCCGAGCGAGCCGAGGTCGACCCGCACGCTGGCCTCGGTGCCCCAGGCCGGTGACGGCGACCTGGTGCTGCTCGCCCGCGCCGACGGGGCCGACCCGCTCGACCTCGACGCGTACGTGGAACGCGGCGGATTGCTGGCACTCGCCCGCGCCCGCGAGATCGGCCCCGACGCCGTGATCGCACTCGTCGATGCCGCCGGGCTGATCGGCCGGGGTGGCGCCGGGTTCCCGACGGCGAGGAAGTGGGCGGCGGTGCGGGCACAGGCGGCGACGCCGCACCACCTCGTCTGCAACGCCGACGAGTCGGAACCCGGCACGTTCAAGGACCGGCATCTCATCGAGCACGACCCGTTCGGGCTGCTCGAGTCGATCTGCATCGCGGCGCTCGCCACCGGCTGCGACCGCGGATGGATCTACCTGCGCGGCGAATACCCGGAGGCGGAGGCGATCCTGCTGGACGCGATCGATCGCTTCCGTGCGCACGGAGTCCTCGACGGAGCGCTCGACATCGAACTCCGCCGAGGCGCGGGCGCCTACATCTGCGGCGAGGAGACCGCGATCTTCAATTCGATCGAAGGGCACCGTGGCGAGCCGCGGAACAAGCCGCCGTACCCGTTCGAGGTGGGCCTGTTCGGGCTTCCCACCGTGGTCAACAACGTCGAGACGCTGATGAACGTGCCATCGATCGTGCTCGGCCGGCCAGCGGCGAACCGACGGGTCTTCTGCCTGTCGGGCGCAGTCGCCGTTCCCGGCGTCTACGAGGTCGAGCTGGGGCTGACGCTCGGCGAGCTCATCGAGCTCGCCGGGGGGCTGCGCCCGGGGAGCGAACTGCAGGCCGTGCTCCTCGGCGGCGCGGCAGGCCGCTACGTCGGGCCCGACCGGCTCGACCTCGTGCTCGACCACGAACCGGTGAGCGCAGCGGGGCTCACGCTGGGGTCCGGCGTGGTGATGGTGCTCGACCGCTCCGTCGACCTCGTCGATCAGATCCGCCGGATCGCCGCGTTCTTCCGGGACGAGTCGTGCGGCCAGTGCGTGCCGTGCCGGGTGGGCACCCTCCGCCAGGAGGAGGTGCTCGACCGGCTGGCCGACGGCGAGCGCAGCGGACAGTTCGAGCTCCTCGCCGACATCGGGCGGGCGATGGCCGACGCCTCGATCTGCGGGCTCGGCCAGACCGCTCACCATGCGATCGAGTCGGCGGTCGTCGACCTGGGGGTGTTCCGACCGTGAACAGGCGCTCCCCCGGTGACTGTCCCGGTGATGCGTCGGATCGCGTCACGGCGACGATCGACGGTGCGACGGTCGAGGTCCGTGCGGGCACGACGATCCTCGAGGCATGCCGCAGCACCGGCGGCGACATCCCGACCCTGTGCTTCGGCGACACGATCACACCGAAGAACGCGTGTCGACTCTGCATGGTCGACGTCGAGGGTTCGCGGGCGCTCGTGCCCGCGTGCTCGCGGCCGTTGGAGCCCGGGATGGCCGTCCGCACACGCTCCGAACGGGTCGACCACGCCCGGCGGATGGTGTTGGAGTTCCTCGGTTCATCGGTCGACCTGTCGCTCACGGAGCACGTGGCGGACTGGAACGACGAGTACGGCGTCGACGTCGGCCGCTACGGCGACCGGGCGGCGACCGTCGCCCAGCCGGTGAAGATCGACAACGACCTCTACGTGCGCGACTACGCCAAGTGCATCCTCTGCTACCAGTGCGTCGACGCGTGTGGGGAGCAGTGGCAGCAGAGCTTCGTCATCGCGATCGCCGGCCGCGGGTTCGACGCACACGTCTCCACCGAGAACGACGTGCCACTCCCCGACTCGGCGTGCGTGTACTGCGGCAACTGCATCCAGGTGTGCCCGACGGGGGCGCTCATGCCGACCACCGAGTTCGACCTGCGTGCGGCGGGAGCGTGGGACCCCGAGCGACAGAGCGCCACCGAGACGATCTGCGGCTTCTGCGGTGTCGGGTGCGCGCTGGTCCTGCACGTGCAGGACGACAGGATCGTGAGAGTCGATTCGCCCGCGGACAATCCGATCACGCACGGCAACCTCTGCATCAAGGGCCGCTTCGGATTCCAGCACGTCCAGCATCTCCCCGCCGAGGCATCGGGTTCGCCCACCGAGCCACCGTCGGGTCGGCAGGGCTCGGGTCAGGACGGGCGTGCCGGGGAGTAGACGTTGAAGCCCTCGTCGCGCACGAACCCCACGAGCATCAGCCCGGCCCGTCGGGCGGCGGCGACGGCGAGGGCGGTCGGAGCACTGACGGCGAGCAGGGTCGAGAAACCCGCCGCCCAGGCCTTCTGCACCATCTCGATGCTCGCACGTCCACTGACGAACAACCCGAGGCCCGTGGCCGGGAGGGCACCGGACAGTCCGAGCACCATCGAGCCGACGACCTTGTCGACCGCGTTGTGACGGCCGACGTCTTCGCGCACCACTCGCAGCGTTCCGGTGTGGTCGAACGCCGCCGCGGAGTGCACGGCACCGGTGGCGGCGAAGAGTCGCGAGGTGGTCGCCATCTGTGCCGGCACCGAGGCGAGGACGTCGTAGGCGATCGGTTCGCTGACCGGGAGCGGATCGAGGCGGGCACACATGTCGTCGAGTTGCTCGCTGCCGCACCATCCGCAACTCGACGCGACCGTCCCGAGCCGTGGGGACGGCTCGGGGGCGCGTCCGCCGGTCTCGACGGTGACGACGTTGAACTCGGTGTCGACGGCGCTGCCGTCAGCGCAGTACCGCACACCGGTGACACCCGCCCCGCCGAGCAGACCTTCGGCGAAACAGAACCCGGCAGCGAGTTCGAAGTCGTGCCCCGGCGTCCGCATCGTGGTGGCGACGACCGTTCCATCGAGCTGGATCGTCATCGGTTCTTCGACGATCAGATCATCGAAGGTGGACCGTGCCGCGGCACCGGTCCCTGCGTGGTCGATCCGTGTGATTCGCAGGCGTTCCTTCCGGCGCCGCACCATCAGGCGAACCGTCGATCGATCTCTCGGCGACCGGAGTTGCTGGAACCGAACCAGCTGCCGAGGTCGACGATGAACGCAAACATCACGATCACCCAGCCGAAGCCGTTGATCGGGTCGCCCCACTGGTCCATCAGGACGTAGGCGAGCGTCGTGTACGGCAGGAAGAGCCAGCCGATGAACCCGATCCAGAAGCTGTCGAACGCGGTGTCGTTCCAGTTGGTGAACATCTCCAGCAGGACCAGCGCGATGCGGGGAAACACCGCGCCGAGAAGCAGGAACAGACATCCGCACATGCCCCGAACACTACGCCGCCCCACGAACCTGCCGGGATGGGAGACTGTGGCGTGCGAGTGAGCCGCGCCGACCGACGATGCTGACACCCCGGCGGCAGGCCACAGCGCTGCTCATGGCGGTGCTCACCGTCGCGCCGGGCTGCGCTTCCGACACCGCTGGGACGACGGCACCGTCCAGCAGCGAGCTCGCCGGCGCCGCACCTGCGAGCACCGCGGCACCGACGATGACGACCGCCACATCGACGACCGTCGGATCGGACGAGGCCACCTCCACGACCGCTGCGGCGTCGCCCACCACCGTAGCGACGTCGCCCGCCACGTCGCCCGCCGCCTCGTCGACTGCGTACGTCGTGCCGATCGCCGACGTCGCTGCTGCCGGATGGGGCACGACGCACTCGGGATATCCGGCCACCGACATCTTCGCCGCGTGCGGCGCCGGCATCGTGTCGCCGGTCGACGGCGTGGTGCTCCAGGTTCGGACGGTCGATCGGTGGGATCCGGCAGTCGACGACCCGGCGACCCGCGGCGGTCGCTCGGTGGCGGTGCTCGGCGACGACGGTGTCCGCTACTACCTCGCCCACTTCGACACGATCGAGCCCACGGTCGTCGAGGGTGGACGCGTCAGCGCCGGCGATCCGGTCGGCACGGTCGGCACGACCGGGCGGTCGTCGGCGTGTCACGTCCACTTCTCGATCTCGCCGCCGTGCCCCGGCCCCGAGTGGTCGGTGCGTCGCGGCGTGATCTGGCCGTATCCCTACCTCGATGCATGGGAAGTCGGTGACCAGATCAGCCCGGTCGACGAGATCGAGCGCTGGGTGGCGGGCCATCCCGACGCCTGCGCGGACGCGATGGCCGACCCGTTCGCCGCCGACGCCGCGTCGCCCTGACCGCGATCGGCTACAGGCGTGGCCGAGGCGACGATCCGGCCCGCTGTGTCCGATCCGTTCGGTGCCGTGCCGTCCCGGTCGTCGCTCGTCACTGCCCGTGTGCTGTGCTGCTGGGATGCAGTTCGGCATCTTCTACGAACATCAGCTCCCCAAGCCCTGGAGCGTCGACGACGAGTACGAGCTCCTGCGAGATGCGCTCGATCAGGTCGAGCTCGCCGACCGGCTCGGGTTCGACTACGCCTGGGAGGTCGAGCACCACTTCCTCGACGAGTACTCGCATTCCTCGGCACCCGAGGTGTTCCTTGCCGCTGCGGCGGCCCGAACGAAGCGGATCCGGCTCGGGCACGGCATACGCCAGGTGATCCCGAACTACAACCATCCGGCACGGACAGCGGAGGGGATCGCCACGCTCGACCTGATCTCGAACGGTCGGGTCGACTTCGGCATCGGTGAGGGCGCGACGCGCCTTGAACTGCACGGGTTCAACATCCCCGCCAAGGAGAAGCGGGCGATGTCGCTGGAGGCCGCCGAGCAGATCGCCAACATGATGGTGCTCGATCCCTATCCGGGGTACACGTCGGAGCACTTCTCGATGCCGTGCCGCAACGTGCTGCCCAAGCCGCGCCAGAAGCCGCATCCACCGATGTGGATCGCGTGTACCAATCGCGACACGATCAAGGTGGCGGCTCGTCACGGGCTCGGTGCGCTGGCGTTCAGCTTCGTCGACCCCGAGGAGGCGAAGGCCTGGGTCGAGATCTACTACGACATCGTCAAGAGCGAGGAGTGTGTGCCGCTCGGCCACACGGTGAATGCGAACGTCGCGCTCGTCACCGGGTTCTCGCTCGATCACGATCGGGCCGAGGCGATCCGCCGGGGCCAGGAGGGCTTCGAGTTCTTCGGGTACGCCCTCAATGCGCTGGTGGCGCACGACCAGGTTCCCGGGCGAACCGACCTGTGGGGTGAGTTCCATGCCCGACGCTCGCCGGACTCGACCGAGCTGCGGATCGCCGCGGCCGCGGCGCAGGACGACACCTATGCCAGCTGCATCGGCACGCCGGCGGACGCACGACGGCACCTGCGCGAGATGCGCGACGTCGGCGTCGACCAGGTGATCTTCATCCAACAGGCGGGCCGCAACCGACACGCCGACATCTGCGCGTCGCTCGAGTTGTTCGCCGCCGAGGTGATGCCCGAGTTCGCCGCGGAGGAGGCCGACCGTCAGCGGCGCAAGGCTGCCGAGCTGGCGCCGTTCATCGAGGCCGCACTCGCCCGCAAGCAGTGGATGGAACCGCTCGCCGACGACGAGATCCCCGTCGTCAAGGCCTCCGTGAAGAAGGCCCAGACCGCTGGCAGCCTCACCTGACGGTGGTCAGGCGAGGCGCTGGAGGAAGCCCGACAGGGCGCCGAACCAGGCGTCGGGCTGCTCCCATTGGGGCGAATGACCGGCGTCGACGATCGTGGCGAGCTGTGCACCCTCGATCGTGGCGGCCATCCGCCGGCTGTCGTCGAGGAACGGCCCGTCGAGTTCACCGACGATCACCAGCGTCGGCACCGCGACCGCGCGGAGCCGTTCGAGGCGATCGGGTTCGGTCGTCAACATCATCGAGCAGGCGGCGAACATCTCCGGCACCGCACCGACCATGTTCGCCCGCTGCTGGGCGATGATGTCCGGCCGCTCGGCGCGGACCCGCTTGTAGGCATCGGTCTCCAGCGGGTTGGGTCCGCCCGAGTCGAACAGGTCGGCCAGCGCCGCCATGCCATCACTGATCGCGAAGGCTCCGCCGATCTCGAGGAGTTCCGTCGTGACCAGGTGCAGCGGACCGTGCACCGTGTCCATCAGGATCAACCCGTCCAACCGCTCGGGATGATCGAGAACGAACTGCTGGGCGACGATCCCGCCCATCGAATGGCCGAGCAGCGCGAACCGTTCCCAGCCGAGGTCGTCGGCGAGGGCGAGTACGTCGGTGACGAAGGCGGCGACCGTGTACGCCGAGGTGTCACGGGGTCCGCCGGTCTCGCCGTGGCCGCGCAGGTCGGGAGCCACGACGTGCCAGCCGGCCTCGGCGAGCGGGGCGACGTGGTCGGCGAAGTCGGTCCGCCCACCGGTGAACCCGTGCACCAACATCAGTGGTCGCCCTCCCGCACCCGCCTCGGTGTACGACATCGGCTGGGCTGCTCGGTGGGTGGTCATGCGTCTGGCGTCCTCTCGACGATCGGGGATGGAGCTCAACGGATCGCAATGTGCCGGATTCGGTCACTCAGCGCGCATTCTCCTGCATTCTTCGGTCAGGTGGTCGGGTCGAGCATCCGTCGGTAGACCCCGACGTACTCGTCGATCATCGTGGCGGTGTCGAAGCGCGACACCGCAATGTCTCGGATCGCCGAGCGATCGAGGCGTGCCGCGGCATCGACCGCGGCCACAGCCCCCTCGGGGTCGGAAACGAGAAATCCCGTCGTGCCGTCGTCGATCAGCTCGCGCATCGAGCCCCGGTCGTGGGCGATCACCGGCGTGCCGCACGCCATGGCCTCGACCACGCTGTAGCCGAACGGTTCGTCGAAGTCGATCAGGTGGAGCAGCGCATGGGCACCTCCGAGCACCTCCGCTCGCTCCGCGACCGAGACCGGCCCGAGAAATCGGACGCGCTCGCCGTCGACGTGCGGCTCGATCTCCTCGCGGAAGTACCGCTCGTCCTGCACGATCCCCGCGATGTCGAGCCGGCGGCCGGTTCGACGGGCGATGTCGATCGCGTGCGCGGTGCCCTTGTCGGGATGGATCCGCCCGAAGAACAGCAGATGATCTCCCGGAGCGGGATGCACGGCGAAGGCGGCGGTGTCGATGCCGTGGTGGATCGTGGCCGCGTAGTGGAGTCTCGGGTGCCGGTCGGCGTCGCTGATCGCGACGTAGTCGGTGGTCGCGTCGTAGCGCTCGTACACCGGCACGATGCGCGGTGACGAGAACCCGTGGATCGTCGTGACCACCGGTGTGTCGACGAGGCCGCTGTAGGTCAGCGGAAGGAAGTCGAATCCGTTGTGGATGACGTCGAAGTCGTCGGCCCGCTCGAACACCGCGGCGATGTGCAGGCACTCGGCGACCTTCGGCTCGATCGTGGGATCCTCGGACCATCCGGTCGGTGCCGTGCCGTGCAGTGTGGCAGAGGTGACCGAGTCGGCGGTGGCGAACAGTGTCACGTCGTGTCCCGCTGCGACCAGCCCCTCGGTGAGCAGCGATGCGAACTGTTCCCACGGGCCGTAGTGGCGCGGTGGCGTCCGCCAGGCGATCGGAGCGAGCACCGCAACCCGCAGTGGTGAACCGGGGCCGGCCTCGTGATGACGACGGGGGATGACGTCAGGGTACCGACGGCGGATGTCGAACCCTGGGCAGTACAGTGGCCGCACGTCCCCTCGGACGTGTGCGCCCCGCTTGGGCTGGACGGCCGTCACGGTCCTGTCGCCCTCCGCAGGCTCGTCGCCTCGCACGAGCCGAACAAGGAGTTCCCCAAGTGCACACCGCCATCTCAGCCCCGCCCGCTCCCCCACAGGAGCGCGCAGCCCGATCGTTCGGGATCCTGTCGACCTTCCCGCCCACCTCCTGTGGGATCGCCACGTTCTCCGCCGCCCTCGCGGCGGGTCTGATCGCCACCGGCGCCTCGGTCGACGTCGTCCGCGTCGGACCACCACCGGAACTCGAGGACGTGCTGGTGGTGGCGGCACTCGACGGTCGCAGTCCATCGACTCGGGCAACCGTGATCGATGCGCTGAACGCCACCGATGTGGTCGTCGTGCAGCACGAGTACGGCGTGTACGACGGTCGTGACGGCGAGTCGGTCATCGAGCTGATGGCCGCGATCGACTCGCCGATCGTCGTCGTGGCGCACACGGTGCTGAGCGATCCGTCGGCGAACCAACGGCGTGTGCTCGAAGCGGTGTGCGCTGCCGCCGACGCCGTGGTGGTCATGACCGACACCGCGCGAGCACGACTCGTCGAGGGTTACAGCGTCGATCAGGCGCGGGTGACCCTGATCCCCCACGGCGCGACGACACCGTCGGCGACGCCGGTGGGCCCTCCGCGGCAGCCGGGCGATCCGGCCCGCGTGCTGACCTGGGGGCTCCTCGGTCCGGGCAAGGGGATCGAGTGGGCGATCGACGCGCTCGATGAAGTCCACGATCTCGACCCGCACCCGGAGTACGTCGTCGCCGGATCCACGCACCCGAAGGTGCGGGCACGTCACGGCGAGGCATACCGGCAGATGCTCGTCGCCCGTGCAGGAGCATCGGATGCCGCCGACCACATCAGCTTCGACGACACCTACCGCGATCTCGCATCGCTGACCGAGCTGATCCGGTCCGCCGATGTGGTGGTGCTCCCCTACGACTCGCGTGACCAGGTCACCTCGGGCGTGTTGGTCGACGCAGTGGCGGCCGGCCGGCCGGTCGTGTCGACCGCGTTCCCCCACGCCGTCGAACTCCTGGCGAGCGGGGCCGGAATCGTCGTGCCCCAGCGCGACCCGGTGGCACTCGGCCGGGCGATCCGGTCGGTGCTGACCGACCCCGTACTGGCCGCGTCGATGGCGGCCGAGGCCGAACGCCTCGCGCCGGGCCTCTCGTGGCCGGCGATCGCCCGCCGCTACTGCGAGCTCGCCGAGCAGATCGCCGCGACGCGAAGCGCAGCGTCGTCGTGACGCTGCCATCGTTCGGCCACGTGCTGACCTTGAGCGACGGCATCGGCATGTTCGAACACGCCGACCACGCGGCACCGCGACGCGAGCACGGCTACTGCACCGACGACGTCGCACGGCTGTTGATCGTCGCGGTTCGTGAACCCACCGGGAGCCAGGCGGTGCAGGATCTGGGACGGACGGCATTCAGGTTCCTGGCGGAGTCGCAGAGCGCCACCGGGCGAACGCGGAACCGACGCGACGAGCGGGGTCGCTGGCACGGGCGGTACGGCACCGACGACTGCTGGGGCCGAAGCCTCTGGGCGTTCGGGACTGCCGCACGGCGGGCCGAGGCCGACGGGATGCGATCGAGCGCCCAGTCGTACTTCGACCACGGTGTGAAGCAGCGATCGCCGCATCGCCGTGCGATGGCGTTCGCCGCCCTCGGCGCCGCCGAGGTCGTCGACCGCGATCCTCGCCATCACCGGGCGCGTGCGCTGCTCGCCGACGCCGTCACGACGATCGGACCGTTGTCGTCAGACCGCGACTGGCCATGGCCGGAACCCCGCCTGTCGTACGCGAACGCAGCGCTGCCGGAGGCGCTGATCGCCGCCGGCGGCATCCTCGAACGTCCCGACGTGCTCGACGACGGGCTCACGTTGCTGCGCTGGCTGCTCGACCGCGAGACGGTCGACGGGCACCTGTCGCCGACGCCCGTCGGTGGCGCGGAACGCTACGACGAACCGGGACGATTCGATCAGCAGCCGATCGAAGTTGCCGCTCTGGCCGACGCATGCGCTCGGGCCCACGCAGCGACAGGCGACGACAGCTGGCGCGCCGGCGTCGACCTCGCGATCGGGTGGTTCGCCGGCGACAACGACGTCGGGGCGACGATGTGGGACCTCGAGACGAGCGGGGGCTACGACGGGCTCACCCCGACCGGTCCGAACCTCAACCAGGGCGCCGAGTCGACCCTTGCGCTCATCAGCACGATGCAGCACGCACGACGACCGGTGGGAGCGGGGCGCGCCAGGGTCACCGGACCGCCCTGGTCGACCCACTGAACCGGTCAGCCGGCTGAGCTGGTCAACCGGCTGAGCAGATCGTCGAGCGGGATCGTGGCGATGCTCGCACCGACGTCGGCGTAGCCGTACGGGAGGACGAGGTGGCCGGCGTGGATCATGCCGCCACACGAGTAGACGACGTTGGGGACGTAGCCGTCTCGTTCGGCGTCGTCGGGGCTCAGCAACGGCTCCTTCAGGTGACCGATCACCCGGCTCGGGTCGTCGAGATCGAGCAGCAGGGCGCCGAGCGTGTAGCGCCGGAACGGTCCGACGCCGTGGGTGATCACGAGCCAGCCGGCCTCGGTTTCCAGTGGCGAGCCGCAGTTGCCGAGCTGCACCAACTCCCAGGGCCGTTCGGGCTCCTGGATCACGGTGGCGTCGCGCCAGACCCGGATGTCGGTCGACGACATGACGAAGTTGTTCATGTTGTCGTGTCGGCCGAGCGCCACGAACTCGCCGTCGATCCGGCGCGGGAAGATCGCCATCCCCTTGTTGTGCGCGGCGCGGCCGCTGAGCGTGGCGACGCGGAAGTGCGTGAAGTCGGCGGTCTCGATCAGCTGCGGCAGGATCTGATGGCCGTCGAACGCGGTGTAGGTCGCGTAGTACGTGATCGTCCCGTCGTCGCCGACGAAGCGGACGAACCGGGCGTCCTCCATCCCGTGGCTCTCGGTCGGCCCGCTCGGGAAGAGAACACGCTCGGAGATGTCGATCGACGGCGGGAACGACGTGCGGTAGTTCGACGACGCCAGCCAGTGCAGCACGCGCGTCGTCTCACCAGAGATCGATCGTTCGAAGTCATCGTCCTCGAGGGCCACGATCGCCGCTTCGAGCTCAGCCATCGTGAACTCGTCCTCCAACCGGACCAGCACCCGTTCCTCGATGTCGTTCAACATCTCCATGTCACCGAGCTTGGTGGTGAAGAAACGCTTGTCGTACGCGTGCGGCGTGCGATCACCGGTGACCGCGAAGTCGCTGGCTGGGTCGAGCACGATCGAGGCGTCGGCTCGCACGATCCCCGTGCGGAACTCGATCGACGACCGGTGTCCCTCCCCGATCGCCCGCAGACTCATGATGAAACGAACCGCGCCGTCCTCGACGCCCGACTGGTCGGGAGCGGCCACCATCGACGGGTTCCCGAGCGCGGCCGCTTCGATCGAGTACTCGTGGGTGAAGTACGCGCCGATCAACTGCAGCCGAGCGAGTGAGAGCGACGCACCGACCAGCTCGACCTGATCGAGTCGGGCAGCGACGATGCCGGCATTGCGCTCGAGCACCGCATCGAGATCGCGGTGGCGACCGACGAAGTCCTTGCGGGCCGCGTCGAGCGTCTCGACGACCTCGTGTTCCGGCATCGCCATGATCCGCCGGAGCACGATCTGGAGGCGCGACGCCCCGTCCGCGTGGATCTCCTGGCCCGGGAGGAACGGTTTGGTGATCACTCGCCGCGAGTCCGGGACGAGGCGCACAGAGTCGCAACGTGTCATCCGGAGTGCATCCATGGGAACCTCCGGTTCACGATGATCGTGTTGGTCATCGGGCTGATGACGACACCTGGCACCGTATCGGCCGGACGGCGCGTCCCCGCCGCGACCCGGCCGCACGCGATCCGGGCTAGGTTGGCCGCCTTGGGATGAGTCGCCTCGTTTGGGCAGGACGGCCGGTTGCGCTGTCGCCCCGTACAGGCCCGACGCCTCGACCCGAGCCACCACCGGTTCGAGGAGTCATCATGACCATCAACGCTCTCCCGGCGCCTTCGGCGTCGGACGTCGACGCAACCGTCGACCCATCCGCCGACGCACCTGCCGACGAGGCCGTACCGACCCGTCTCTGCGGTCGCTGTCGACGGGCGTTCCCGATCGACGGCACCATCGATCGACCGGCCTTGTCCGAGTGGTGGGCCTGCCCGAGCTGCGCCGCGTCGCTGCTCCCCAGCCGGCAACGGGCATCGACGACGTCCACCGGACAACCAACCGACTGACCAACCGACCGACCAACGACGACGAGAGGACCGAACATGGCCGACCGATCACCACAGCGAAACTCCGGCAAGAAGCCCGGCAAGACCCTCAAGGAGAAGCGCGCCGCGAAGCGCGAGAAGAAGGACGACAAGCGTCCGCTCGTGACCTGAGCCGCCGCGCCGCCGTCAGGCCGCAGACGTGCTGACGCCCCTGGGCATCCGGCGCGAGAGGAACACACCGAGCACGCCCGTGCCGAGCGCGACGCCGAGGTTGTCCGACAGCTGCAGCGACGCCGTGGCACCACCGACGCGACCCTCCTCGACGCTGCGCAACGCGAGCTGCGCATGCGCCGAGTAGGCGAGCCCCATGCCGAAGCCGGCGGCGATCGCGCCGAGATAGATCGACCAGAAGGGTGCAGCGTCGGGCAGCGAGCCGATCGCCACCACGACGACGTCCGGCGCTGATCACCCGGTCGGCCTTTCGGCCCTGGCACGAGGGGTCGTCACCGAGGTCGAGTTGGGCCATGACGTGGAGATTCGACTGGACGGGAATGGGCCCGTTCCTCGTGAGCTCCGTCGTTGCAGTCACTTTGACGGCTTGGCAGGTGCGCGTCGATCGGTCGGTGTTCGAGCGTTTCTTCGGCGCAGCGGACCCGGTCGCGGTGATGGCCGGTGTCGCGGTCGTCGGCACGTTCGCGATGGCCTATCTCCAGGGGATCTCGGACTTCGCAGTGCTCGGCCCCGGGACGTCGAGGGAGGCCGTCTCGATCATCGCCTGGGCCGTCCCGCTCCTCGCCGTCGCTGCGATCGGCGCAGACCTCGTCTTCCGCTACGCCGAAGACACCAATGTGGCACTGCCCGACGCGCTCAGGTTCTACCCCGCGATCGCCGTGTTCGTCGAGAGCGCGCTGCACATCGTCCCGATCGCGGTGCTCGTCACGTTTCTCGGGATGCCGAGCGGGTTGGACGCGACCTTCTGGCGGATTGCGATCCCGGCCGCCCTCATCGAGGCCGTGTTGCAGGCCGTGTACGCCCCATCGATCGGTACGTCGGTCTTCAGTGCCATCCACCTCGTGGTGTTCGGGGTGGCTCAGGTGTGGATGTTCTGGCGGTTCGGGTTCATGTGGATGCTCGGGTTCCGGCTCGTCTACTACGCCCTGTGGCACCTGGCCTGGGGCGCCGCCCGACTCGAACTGTTGTTCTGAGTGACATGGAGTTCGTCGACGGCGTCGCATCGCGGTCACCAGCACCGAGACGGCCACTGGGGCTCCGACGGCAGCTCCCAGCCAGACCCTGCGCGGCGTCCTCTGCGGGTCCGCGGAGCACGGGTTGACTTCGGACGATGGCCGCTGGTCCGACGATGCCGATCGTGTTGCTCACGGGGCCGCCGGGGGGCGGGAAGTCGACGGTGGGACGTCTCGTCGCCGAGGCGTTCGAGCGCAGCGTCCACATCGAGGCAGACGTCGTGCCGGCCGAGGGGAGCAGGCGCTGGAACGCGATCATCGACGGTGCGGCGCGATGCGCGGTGGCGAACGCGTCGTTGACATACAGGTCGAAGAGCGGCGCCAGGTTGCGGACGAGATACGTGTCCGCCATCTGCTCCGGTGTGAGCTCGACGTCGCGCTCGAACGTGGTGAGTTCCTCGCCGTAGATGCGGACGTTGTCGAGCAACAGGACCTCGCCGTCCACCAGGGCCTCGATGCGCCGCCGCGCTTCCGGGCCGGCGACGTCGTCGACCCACTGCACGGGCCGGCCGAGTTTCGCGGCGAGCTTGCCTGCGTGCTCCTCGGTCGGGATCAGGTTGTGGTAGTCGAGCGCGTCGCCCTGGTGCGCCAGGATCACGACACGCGCCGACCGTTCGGCGAGATCACGGATCGTCGGGACCGACTTGTCGATCCGGGCGTCGTCGACGATCCGCTTGGTGTCCGGGTCGATCGGCGAGTTGATGTCGACCCGCACGAGCACCCGCTTTCCGGCGACGTCGAGATCGTCCGACAGCTCCAGCGACGGCGTGGCGCTGCCGGGCACGCGACACTGGTCGTGCATGATCGACACGGACTACCTCATCATCGGAGCCGGGGCCATGGGAATGGCCTTCGCCGACACGATTCTCAACGAGACCACCGACGCGACCATCACGATGGTCGATCGACACTCGCGACCGGGCGGACACTGGAACGACGCCTACCCGTTCGTCCGGCTCCACCAGCCGTCGGCGTTCTACGGGGTCAACTCACGCCCGCTCGGCGACGACCGGAAGGACGCCGTCGGCTGGAACGTGGGCCTCTACGAACTCGCGTCGGGGGCCGAGGTGCTCTCGTACTACGACCACCTGATGCAGCGTGACTTCCTGCCGTCGGGTCGCGTCCACTACTTCCCGATGAGCGATTTCACGGGTACGGGAACCGACGCCGACGGGCGCGTGCGCGGGCGCTTCTCGTCGCTGGTCAGCGGGGTCGACACCGAAGTGACCGCGCGCAAGGTGATCGACGCCACCTACATGAACGTCACCGTCCCGTCACAGCGCCCACCGAAGTACGAGGTCGCCGATGGCATGCAGTGCGTGCCCCTGAACGACCTCCCTCGCCTCGAGCGACCGGCCGACGGTTACGTCGTGATCGGCGCCGGCAAGACCGGCGCCGACGCCTGCCTCTGGCTGCTCGCGAACGGCGTCGATCCCGACGACATCCGCTGGGTGATGCCACGCGACTCGTGGTATCTCGACCGAGCGCAGATCCAACCCGGCGACTTCCGGGAAGTCACCGCCGAGCGGTTCATCACCCAGTTCCGACATGTCGCAGAGTCCACCTCGATTCCCGACCTCTTCGCCCGTCTCGAGGCCGAGGGCCTGCTGTTGCGCCTCGACCCGGCGGTCGAGCCGACGATGTACCGCTGCTCCACCGTGACGCAGGCCGAACTCGAGCAGCTGCGGCGCATCACGAACGTCATCCGCCTGGGTCGTGTGCAGCGCATCGGTACCACCGAGATCGTCCTCGACGACGGCGTGGCCCCCACCAGCTCCGCCACGGCACACATCGACTGCACCGCCGACGGTCTCGAACGCCGGCCGGCGGTCCCGGTGTTCGACGGCAATCGGGTGACCCTGCAGACGGTCCGCCACTGCCAGCAGGTGTTCAGTGCTGCGTTCATCGCCCACTGCGAGGTCGCCTACGACACCGACGAGGCGAGAAACCATCTGTGCGGTGTGGTGCCGCATCCGGACAGCGCCACCGATTGGATCCGCACCGCCTACGGCAACTCGATCAACTCGAGCCGCTGGGGTGCCGACCCCGATCTGCAGGCGTGGCTCGCCAGCTCCCGGTTGGACGGTTTCAGCTCGACCACCCCTCCGAGCGAGCAGCTGATGACCGTGATGATGGGGGCGCTCGATCACGCCGAGCCGGCCCTCGCCAAACTCGAGCAGTACGTCGCCGAACTCGACGACGCCGGCCTGTAGCGAGCACCGCTGATCGACGTTCGGGCGTGGGTGTCGGGGGCGGCAGGGTCCCGTAGCGTGCGACTCATGCCGAACCAGAGCAAGAAGGTCATCGTCGTGGGTGGTGTCGCCGGTGGTGCCAGCGTTGCCGCTCGAGCGCGTCGGCTGTCGGAGGAGGCGCACATCATCGTGATCGAACGAGGCAGCTTCGTCTCGTATGCGAACTGTGGGCTGCCGTTCCACATCAGCGGGGAGATCGAGGACCGCGAGAGCCTGCTGGTCCAGACTCCCGAGGGCCTGAAGAACCGGTTCGATCTCGACGTTCGCACTCGCAGCGAGGCGATCGGCATCGACCGGGAGACCAGGCACCTCGAGATCCGCGACCTCGACACGAACGAGGTCTACTCGGAGCGATACGACGACCTCGTCCTGGCCCCGGGCGCAGCCCCGCTGAGCCCACCGATTCCCGGCATCGATCGGGTCGGCCACTTCGCCCTTCGCTCCATCCCCGACATGGACGCGGTGATCGAGTGGAACAACCGGGTGCAGCCGCGGCATGCCACCGTGGTGGGCGCCGGCTACATCGGACTCGAGATGGTCGAGCAACTCACGCACCTCGGCATGTCGATCACGTTGATCGAGGCTGCGCCGCAGATTCTCGGGGCCGTCGACGAGGACATCGCGTTCTGGCCGCATCGGCAACTCGAGGATCGCGACATCGATGTCCGGGTCAGCACGATGGTCGTCGGATTCGAGGAGCCGGCGGAAGGCGAAGACGCTCGGGCCTCGACCGTGGTCCTCGACGACGGCTCGAGACTGCCGACCGACCTGGTGATCCTCAGCATCGGCGTGAAGCCCGAGGTCGAGTTGGCGCGAACCGCCGGCGTCGACGTCGGCGACTTGGGCGGCATCCGGGTCAACCAGCACATGCGCACCAGCGACGAACACATCTGGGCGGTCGGCGACGCCATCGAGGTTCGGAACCCCGTCACCCATGACTGGACACTGCTTCCGCTGGCCGGACCGGCCAACCGCCAGGGACGCGTCGCGGCCGACAACATCATGGGACGACCCTCCCGGTACCGCGGTACGTGGGGCACCTCGGTCGTTCGGGTCTTCGACCTCACGATCGCCGCGACGGGCCTCAACGAGCGGCAGCTCCGACAGGCCGGGATCGCCTTCGAGTGTGTGCAGGTGCACCCGCTGTCCCATGTCGGCTACTACCCCGGCGCCGAGCTCTTGGACATGAAGCTGGTCTTCTCTGCCGAGGACGGGACGATCTACGGAGCGCAGGTGGTCGGTGACGAAACGGCTGCTCGCCGGATCGATGTGCTCGCCGCCGCGATCCAGGGCGGCTTGTCGGTCGACGATGTTGCTCAACTCGAGCTCTGCTACGCCCCGGCGTACGGTGCCCCGAAGGATCCGGTGAATCTCCTGGCCATGGCAGCGCGCAACGTCGTCAACGACGATGTCAGCATCGCCCAGTGGTACGAAGTGGATGCTCTGGCCGATGACGAGGTGCTCCTCGACGTGCGCAGCACCGAAGAGCGCGAAGCCAGCATGATTCCCGGCTCGGTGCACATCCCGCTCGATGAACTCCGAGGTCGCATCGAGGAACTCGACACGTCGAAGCGGTACATCGTGCACTGTTTCTCCGGTCAGCGCTCCTACTTCGCGTCACGCATGCTTCGGCTTCGCGGTTTCACTGTGCGCAACCTCACCGGCGGGATCCGAAGCTGGCAGGCGGCCCACCCCGACCGAGACCGCCAGAAGCCTGCGATCGAGTACATCAGCGCGCTGGCCAAGTAGCCCTGCGCGCAGTCGCGGACACCGTTGCGATCGGGCGATTCCTGCTGGAGGACTGTGCTCCTCGTTTGCGACGAAGGGCCCTACGGTCCAACCCGTTCGGGTCCTACCGTCGGGGTATGGATGAGATCGAGAGGTTCGGATCGGTCGTTTCCCATCACAGCGCCCGAGAAGCTGCGGTCGTCTCGAGGAGGAGTCCGCACGGACGGCGTGTGCTGTCGTTCGCTCGGAAGATCAATCGGCGACTCGTCGTGCTCGTGGCCGCGTCACTCGTGCTGGCGGCAGGAACGGCCACCATCGAGGTCGCCACGCAGCCCAACTCGGTGAGCGCCGCGGTTCCCGCCGGGGCAAAGACCGAGATCACGGGTCGGCCGAATGGCATCGCCGTGTTGTCCGTGGGCGCGACGAACACGTGGGCGGGGGGCTATTTCCAGGTGTTGCCGTGCGATGCGACGCCAGGGGCGTACTCCACGTTGAACGCCGCCGAGGCCGGTGAGACGATCGCCAACCTGGCGATCGTCCAACTGGACGCCGCCGGGAAGGCATGCGTGTACAACGAGAGTGCTTCCGACATCTTCGTTGACCTGCAGGGGTACCTCGACCCGTCGGCGTTCACGCCGGTGGCGCAACGGTTGTTGGACACCCGTCAGCCTGCACCGAAGCCCCCGGTCGAGGCCGGCGGCCGCGTCGCGTTCGTCGGCCAGCCGAGTGGATTGGCCGTCGTCTCGATCGTGGCGACCGACGCCCTCGCCCCCGGCTACGTGCAGGCACTGTCATGTGCCGCCTCGCCCGGTGCGTACTCCAATCTGAACGTCGATCGAGCCGGTCAGACGATCGCGAACCTGGCGATCGTGCAGCTCGACGCCGAGGGCGAGTCGTGCATCTACACCCAGGGGGGCGCACACCTGATCGTCGACCTGCAGGGCTACCTCGATCCAGCAACGTTCACCGTTGCATCACAGCGGTTGCTGGACACTCGTCAGCCTGCGCCGATGCCCGCGCTGCCCGCCGGCAGCAGGGCCGAAGTGGTCGGTCAGGCGAACGGGGTGGCGGTACTGTCGCTCATCGGTGCCGAGACTCGGGCACCCGGCTACTTCCAGGTGCTCGAGTGCGCCGACGTGGAGGGAGCGTTCTCGAACCTGAACTCCGATCGTGCGGGCCAGACCCGAGCGAACTTGGCGATCGCGCAACTCGACGCCAACGGCAAGGCGTGTTTCTACACCCAGGGGGGCGCACACCTGATCGCCGACCTGCAGGGCTACTTCGCCTCGTCCGTGTTCACCCCCGTGAACCAGCGGATCCTCGACACCCGCCAGGCTCCGACTCCTCCATGGGCGTCCGGGGTGCTGTTCGGGGATCCTGTCTCCGCTACTGAGGCGTTCATGGGGTGGCTCGAACGCACCGTCGCCGATCTCGATCCGTGGACGATCGGTGAGGTCACATCCGACGGCGCCTCGGCTGAGGTCGAGGTCACCTACACACCGTTGACGTTCGACGTGACGCTGCGGCAGCTCGTGCAGCCCACGATGACGGTCGTCGTCAGCCGGTCCGAACTGTTCGGCGGCTGGGAGGTCACACAAGCCCGCTCGGCATCGTTGCAGGTCGGTCGGCCGCTTCCGGGCGACCGGGTCGGCTCGGTGTTCGAGATGGACTACTCGAACACGCTCATCAGCAGCGGACCCGAAGTCCGCGTCTTCGTCACCGGTTCTGCGACGCCCACGTTCCAGGCTCAGTTCAATGGTGGAGGGATCTTTGCCGCCGGGTCGTTCTCAGGAGTCGTCGACACGACCCTCTGCAACCCCGGCCTCGCCTCCCTGTTCTCCTTCGTCACCGTCTGCAACGGCGTTGGTCCCGCCGGCGCACAGGGGACGCTGGTCATCAGCACCCAGCAGGGTGCGACGGCGGTGCCGGTCGTCTTCGAGTGAGGCTCGTCGGGCGCCGTGCGTGCGAGCTACTCGTCGGACAGGTCGACCCGCTGCATCACGACGGCTCTGTTGACACGCCGAGTTCGGATTCCAGCACCGCAAGCCGCGCCTCCAAGTCCGCCACGCGCTGTGCCAGCGATGGACCGAGGTCGGCGGGTTGAGCCGCCCGGCCGGGCGTCGCGTCATGTGCACTGGGCACGACATCGCCGAGCAGGTGCGCCCAACGATCCTGGCTCTGGCCCGAGGCCCGCCCGATGTTCACCGCGAACGGATCGACGCCCTCGGCGAGCCGAGCCAGCACCGCCTCGATGTCGTCGATCGACTCGAAACCGGTTCCCTGCGAGGTCGAGTAGCGCTCGGTGCGTGTCTTCAACTCACCAGCCGACTGCGGTCCTCTCAACATCATCACTGCCAGCAGTGCGAGCTGGTCGCGGTCGAGCCCGAGGGCATCATCGAGAATGTGGCGGTGCTTGTCGGTGCGGCCACTGCTGTTCATCCGTGCGAGCCCCTTCTGACGCACGAGCAGCATTGCGTCCATCACGGTCCGCTCGCTGTAGTCGACCACCGGTTCGCGGTTCGATTTCTGGTTGCACGCATTGACGAGCGCGTTCGTCGAGAGCGGATAGTGGTCAGGCGTTGTCGCCTGCTTCTCGATCAGGCAGCCCAGCACACGAAGTTCTTCGGCGGTGAGCTCCATCGCATCACCGTATCCCCGCCATCGGGCTCGTTCCGGGCCGTGCCAGGTCACGACCGCGCGTCGTCGGCGATCTCGGGAACTTCGGGGGAGCTGACCGGGTGGGAGTCTGGGCGTCGTCCGGCGCACCCGCGCCGCGACGGTGCCGTTGCGCGGTGTTCAGATGTTGTTCGTCGCGGTACGCCTGGACGGAACCGGCGACGATGCGAGCGAGCGCGACTCGATTCGCCGAGCCGTCACGATGCGTCGAAGGCCTCGAGCAGGGGCAGCGACTGTCCGCTCACGTAGCGGATCAGGGCGCCGCCGCCGGTGCTGACGAACGTGATGTCGTCGAGGTCGACGAAGCGGCGGGCGCTGGCCACGGTGTCACCGCCGCCGATCGCGCTCACGCCGGGTGCGCTCGCGACGGCAGTCCACAGGCGACGGGTTCCGAGGTCCGCTCCGGGTTGTTCGTAGGCGCCGGCCGGCCCGTTGGCGAAGACCGTGCCGGCTGTGGCGATCGCGTCCTCGTACATCGTCATCGTCGCCTCGCCGATGTCGACGCAGAGCTCGTCCACCGGGAGGTCGTCGACCGCGAGCTCGCGCCGCCTTCCGCCGTCGAGCACCGCGACGTCGACCGGCAGTGCGATCCGCTCCCGGTGATCGGCGAGCAGCGCTCGGGCCTCGCCGATGTACCCGGCCAGGTTGTGGTCGTGGACGAACTGCTCCGTCGGCCCACCGAGCGCGACCCCGTCGGCCATCAGGAAGATCTCGCCGAGCACCCCGGCGGTGAGCACCCGGTCGGCCGTTCCGTCACCGAGCACTCGGCCCATCATCGAGAAGCCGTCGGACACCTTCAGACCACCGAGCAGGAACACGGCCGGTCGCGCCGGGGCGTCGACGATGCTGGCGAGCCCGTCCAGCTCGGCGCTCAGCAGCAGCCCTGCGGCCGAGGGGAGCAGGCGCTGGAACGCGATCATCGACGGTGCGGCGCGATGCGCGGTGGCGAACGCGTCGTTGACATACAGGTCGAAGAGCGGCGCCAGGTTGCGGACGAGATACGTGTCCGCCATCTGCTCCGGTGTGAGCTCGACGTCGCGCTCGAACGTGGTGAGTTCCTCGCCGTAGATGCGGACGTTGTCGAGCAACAGGACCTCGCCGTCCACCAGGGCCTCGATGCGCCGCCGCGCTTCCGGGCCGGCGACGTCGTCGACCCACTGCACGGGCCGGCCGAGTTTCGCGGCGAGCTTGCCTGCGTGCTCCTCGGTCGGGATCAGGTTGTGGTAGTCGAGCGCGTCGCCCTGGTGCGCCAGGATCACGACACGCGCCGACCGTTCGGCGAGATCACGGATCGTCGGGACCGACTTGTCGATCCGGGCGTCGTCGACGATGCGCTTGGTGTCCGGGTCGATCGGCGAGTTGATGTCGACCCGCACGAGCACCCGCTTTCCGGCGACGTCGAGATCGCCGCTCGACGGGATGCTCACGTGATCTGCAGGTAGCCGTCGGTTGCCGCGACCGCCTCTGCACCCGTCGGCTGCATCTTCATCGCCGCCCGGATCGCGTCGATCGTCTCGGGAATCGTCACCGACTCCTGTGGGATGTTGATGGCGAAGACGATGTCGTCGCCCGACAGCCCCACCATCTCCTCCCACAGGCCGATCTCGTACATGTCGGCTCGCGGGTACTCCATGTATCGGGCCCACTGGAACAGCGAGGAGTTGGAGTTGAAGCCCTCGTCGATGCGCACGACCATGATCCGCGGGTAGGCCCGGAACGCCTCGATCGCCGCGGCGACCGACATCTTCTCCTTCGGGGTCACCGACACGGTGATGATGTGGCCGTGGGTCACCGGGGCGTGGATCAGCATCCCGGTCGCATCGATCTCGGGCATGATGTGCATCAGGTCGACGGCTTGATGGTTCGGGACGGGTTCGACCTGCAGGACGTTGGTGAGACCGCGGTGGGTGTCGCCCGGATCGGCGACACGGCGCACGATCGTGATGAACGTCTTGGTGACCCCGACCGCTCGATGGATGGCGTCCACGGAGCGGATCAGCCCGGTCGTGTTGCACGACGTCAGCTTCAGGTAGTCGACGCCGAGCCCCTGCTCGTAGTTGACCGTGCCGTGGAAGAAGACGTCGGCGACCGACGACGACTCGCCGCCCTGGAAGACGGCCTTCACACCGTGCTCGAGATACCGCTCCTTGTTCTTCGCTCCGATCCCACCGGGCGCCGAGTCGAGCATGACGTCGACCTCGCCGAGCAGATCGTCGAACGACCCGCTGACCGGAATGCCCGCGTCGCCGAGCACGCGCTCGGAACCGGGCACGGCAGCGAACAGCGGGAACGGCATCCCGCGCTCCTTGAGCGCTCGCACCGCGAGCGTCGGGGCGACGTCAGCGACGCCGACCAACTCCATGTCGTCCTGGGCGATCACTCCGGCGGCGAGACGATTGCCGATGACCCCGTAGCCGGCGACGCCGACCTTGACCTTGCTCATGTCCTTCTCCTTCGCACGCGTCCGGCGTCGAGCACGGGATCTCCGGGCGCCACCGGTTGCCAGGTCCGACGCTACGGACGACGACGTCGCGGCGGAAGAGACGAAGTGCTCTGCAGGGTCGTGGTGGCCTCGGCGGGACACGTACGGAAGGGCCGGATCGCCTCAATGTATCACTGGTGATACATTGATGGCCATGGCCGAGGTGTCGATCCGAGAGCTGCGGAACCATGGCGGTGAGGTCGTCGATCGCGTGGCCCGTGGCGAACGCGTCACGGTGACCCGTCGGGGCAAGCAGGTCGCCGAACTCCGTCCCCTCCGCTCGAGTGCGGTGGCCACCGCCGAGCTGGTGCGTCGGCGCGCCCACCTTCCCCTGGTCGACCCCGCCGAGCTCCGCCGCGACCTCGATGCCGTGATCGACCCGTCGCTGTGAGCAGGTCCGGGGTTCTCGACACGAGCACGCTGATCCTGCTGGGACGGATCACTTCGGTCGACGCGCTGCCCGATGCCGCGTTCATCACTGCGGTGACCCTGGCCGAGCTCTCCGTCGGACCGCTCGTGGCCACGACCGACGGGGACCGTGTCGCACGCCAAGCCCATCTCCAAGCTGCCGAAGCCGACTTCGATCCCCTCCCCTTCGATGCTGCCGCCGCGAGAGCGTTCGGTGGCGTCGCGGCGTCGTTGCGGCGCAGCGGGCGCAAGACGACAGCGCGCGCCTACGACGCGATGATCGCTGCGACTGCGATCGCCGCCGAGCTCCCGGTGTACACCTGCAACGCAAGCGACTTCGCCGGAATCGACGGGCTGGAGGTCGTGGAGGTCCCTCACCCCGATCACCCGGCTTCGAGTTGACCGCCTTCGTGCGTTGTGTTCCGATCGGCGCATGAACCGGTCGGCTGGGATCGTGGGCGCAGTGGTTGCCTCGATCGCCGGGTTCGTCGTCGTCTCGATGCTGCGCACGAGCGCGAACAGCAACCGCATCGTCCAGGACAGCATCGTGATGCTCGGCGACAGCATCACCGCAGAGGCCGACTGGGGACGCCTGCTGCCGGATCAGCCACTCGTCAACGAAGGCCATCCGGGTTTCACGACAGAACAACTCATCGCGGTGGCCGAGCGGGTCGCTGCCGCCGACCCGGCGGTGGTCGTCGTGCTGACGGGCACCAACGACATCCGTGACGGACATCCGCCGTCGTGGACACGGGCACACCTCGACGAGCTGATCGACCGGCTGGAGCGTGGGTCGGAAACGACGATCATCCTCCAGACGATCCTTCCGCGCGCCGACGCTCCCACTGCGGTGCAGCGAGCCAACGTCGAGATCCGCGACCTCGCCGCGACCAGGGGGCTCCGTCTGCTCGACCTGTACGGACCGTTCGACGATGGCACCGGCGCGTTGCGCGGTCGCGAGACGTACGACGGCCTCCATCTCACGGTCGAGGGATACGAGCGTTGGGCGAACGAACTCCGGCCGGTCCTCCGAGATCTGAACTGAGTCCGCCGCAGACGGCCCATCTTCGCGGCAGGGTTCTGTGTCGAGCCGCCGACATCCAGGGTGTGGAACGCCGGGGTTCAGGTGTCGATGTGCTGAAGGCCCCTGTCGCCGATGCTCCGGGCGCGGTTGCCTCGTGTCATGAGGGGCGATCGTCGGACCTGGTCGCTGAAACGGCAGTTGGTCACGTTCGGCGTGCTCGCGTACGCGCTGTCGTGGGCGTGGTGGATTCCGATGGCCGTGCGCGGCGACGTGTCGCGCACCGGCCAGGGCTGGCCGACGCACCTGATCGGGCTCACCGGGCCCGCCATCGCCGCCGTCATCACGGCAGGGTTGTGCGGCGGCTGGCGCGATGTGGTCACGCTGCTGCGCCGGTGCCTGTTGTGGCGCGTGCCGATGATTGCGTGGGTGGCCGTGGCAGCGGCGGTCCTGCTCGCGTTGCTCGCGATGCTCGTCGCCGACGATCCGTCTGCGTCGTTGTCGTATTCGGGGGCGCCGGAACTGGGGATCCTGACGGTGCTCTTCGTGCTCCTGATCAACGGCTTCGGGGAGGAGTTGGGGTGGAGAGGGTTCATGGTCACGCGCCTGCGCACCGAACGGTCGTTGCGCGACACCTCGGTGATCGTCTGGATCGTGTGGGGGTGCTGGCATCTCCCACTGTTCTGGATCGTTGCCAACTTCCGCGACTTCGGCGTGGCCGGCACCGTCGGGTGGGCCGTCGGCCTGTTCTTCGGTTCGGTCTTCCTGGCGTGGTTGATCGGCGCCGCCGAAGGGTCCGTGCTGATCGTGGCGCTCTGGCACACCGCCTACAACTTCGCCACCGCGACCGAGGCCGGCGCAGGCGGTGTCGCCGCGGTCGCGACCATGGCGGTGGTGCTGGCGACGGTGTGGATCATGCGGTCCGGCGTCGATGGGCCAACGGCGACTGCGCCGCGGAGCTGAGCGCTCTCGGGTCGGTTCAGCCCTGGGCCCGCTCGCCGTTCGCAGCCTTGGCCACGATCGTGTCGATCCTGCGCTCTCTGGTGTCTCGCTTGACGGCACTGATCACCCACCAGAGCATCGCCTTGCGAGCACTCGGAGGGAAGCCGTCCCACGCGACCCGGGCCGTTCGGTTGGCATCGAGCGCAGCGGAGAGGTCGTCGGGCTCCACGAGGTCCTCCACCGGATCGAGGATCGTCCACCAGCCGTTGCCTCTCGCGATGTCGACGGCGCGACGGCCGGCATCGGTCATCGATCCGGCTGCCTCCATGTCCGCCACTCGTTGTCGGTTCAGCCGAGTCCAGGTGCTCTTCGGTTTGCGGGGTGTGAGGAGCTGCAATCCCCTGTCGTCGTCGAGGCGGCCCGCAGTCGAGTCGATCCAACCGAAGCAGATCGCCTCTTCGACCACGTCGGGGTACGGGCATCTCGGTCTGCCGGTGGCCGATCTCCAGGAGCACAGCCAGACGCCGGGTGCCGAATCGTGATTCGCCTCGAGCCAGGCGCGCCACTGCGCTCGGGACTCGGCATGGTAGATCGGGTAGTCGAACTTCCACGTCGCCGGGTGAGCGGACGACGACGCCGGGACCGCACTCATCGCCCACAAGCGTACGCTGCCACGGCTCGGCACGTCTTGCGAATGGGTCGGCTCTCCACCCTTCACTCGAACGAGTGCCGGCCCGACGTCATCACGACGCGCGACGAACCGAATCGCCGTCCGACCGGGCTCGTCAGCTCGCCATGGCCGGTTCGATCGCCGCCACCGCATCGAGTGCGGCGTTGCGTGCGAGCATGCGCCAGCCGTAGAGGGCGGCGAGCAGCGCTGCGGCACCACCGATGAACAGCGAGGCACGGGGGCTGACGTGCTCGGCGACCCACCCGGCGATCGGCCCACCGATCGGCGTCGAGCCGAGGAGCGCCATCGAGAACAGCGCCATGACCCGACCCCGGAACTGCGCATCGGAGTTGAGCTGCAAGGTCGCGTTCGACAGCGAGATCGTGCCCACGCTCGCCGCGCCGACGAAGGGGAGCACGACGTAGGCCGCCACGAGGGTCGGCATCGCGGCGAGGGCACACACCAGCAGCCCGAAGGCGGCCGCAACCATCACGAAACGACGCGGCGTGGCCGTGCCTGACGAGGCGACGAAGAGACCACCGATGACGGCTCCCGCACCCATCAGCGACGTCATCACGGCCAGGCCGCTCGCGCCCGCCCCGAACGTGAACTCCGCGAACAGTGGCAGGGTGGTCGAGAACTCGTAGGTCAGCGTGCCGATGACGACGAGCATCACGAGCGTGGTTCGCAGCGTCGTCGTGTTCCACGCATAGTGGAATCCGTCGCGAAGCTGGCGCGGGGCCCGAGCGCTGCGCGCGGAGGGGTGGAGTTCGTCGGTTCGGATCAGCACCAGGGCGATCACGACAGCGAGGTACGACACGGCATTGACGACGAAGCACTGGCCGATCCCCACGGTGGCGATCAGGACGCCACCGATCGCCGGGCCGATCGCCCGAGCTGCGTTCACGACCACACTGTTGAGCGTGACGGCGTTGCTGACGTCTGCGGCGCCGACCATCTCCATGACGAACGTCTGCCGACTGGGGTTGTCGACGGCGGTGACGGCCCCGAAGCCGGCCGCGATCGCGTAGACCATCCACAGCTCGACCGTTCCGGTGATCGTCACGATGCCGAGCGTGAGTGCGAGCAGCCCGGCGATCGACTGGGTCGCCATGATGAGCCGGCGCTTGTCGTAGCGGTCGGCGATCATGCCACCGAACGGCGCGAGCAGCAGCGTGGGCAGGAACTGCATCGCCATCACGGTCCCGAGCGCCGTGCCACTCCCCGTCAGCTGGAGCACGAGCCACGACTGGGCGATCAGCTGCATCCAGGTGCCGCTGAACGACACGGCCTGGCTCGCGAAGTAGAGGCGGTAGTTGCGGAAGCGGAGTGCGGAAAAGGTGCGGGCGCTGATCGCCGAGACTCTCGCGTTCACTCCCCGACCTCGAGCAACCGTTCGAGGACGGGCAGCATCGCGGCAATCGCATCCACGTCGTCGGCCCCCAGATCGGCGAGCTGCGACGCCAACCAGGTCCGGCCCGCCGTACGTACCTCGTCGAGGTAGTCCGCGCCTGCCGCGGTGACCGTGATGAACGCACACCGACGATCGTCGGGGTCTGGTTCACGAGCCAGGAACTCGGCCTGTTCGAGTGCTGCGACGATCTTGCTCACCGAGGGCGGCTTGACATGTTCGCTCTCCGCGATCTGGCCGATGGTGAGCCGCCCGTTGCGACTGACGGTGGCGAGCACGGCGAGTTGGGACGGGGTGATCCGGTCGACCGAACTGGTTCGGATCTTGCGGGCGAGGCGCAGCAGGACCAACCGGAGCCGATCGACGTCGATCGGCGTGTCGGTTCCGGCGGATGGGGATTCGAGGGCGCTCACCGATCGTTAGCGTACCACATAGTTTCCAACGCTATGTATTGCGGCCTCGCGTGCGATGTCGGGTGCAACTGCGTCGCGCGGTGATCTGCTCGCTGCGATCACCGTCGCGTTCGACCCCACCCGCCGCGCCTTCGGCACGCGAGAATGACCGCCGTGCTCGATGCTTCCCCCGATTCATCCCGCGTCGAGCGGCTGTGAACATGCTGCGAGACCTTCGACATCACATCGCCGGCCTGATCGGGTGAAGGTCATGGGTCCGTCATGAAGCGCCTCGACCGCAGGTTCGCCGACATCCTCAACGGTTCGACCTCTTGAAGATGGATCTTCTGGAGACTGCTCGCCGCGTCTCGGTCGCTGACCCACGGGGATGCCGCGTCGTGACGGGTTTCGACGGCTTCGTGGACGAGATGATCTCCGTGGTGGGTGAGCGCAGGACACTGGATGACTTCGCGCCGGTGCCGGACATCGGCACCTTCGGAGCGATGATCGCTGCCGCCGCTGGTCAGAGCAGCCTGCGCGAAATCGTCGTCACCGCCGTCCAACCGGGTGGCTGCGCAGTCAACCTGGCAGATGGCTTGGCGAGTCTCGGAGCGACGGTGGACTGTTTCGCCACGATCGGCGAACCGCCACATCCGGCCTTCAGCGACATCGCCGTGAAGTGCCACGGCTTCCATTCCTGGGGCCCCGAGCCGGGGCGAACGCTGGCGTTCGAGTTCAACGACGGCAAGCTGATGTTCAGCGCCGTCGAACAGCTCGCGGGGTTCACGCCGCACTCCGTTCGGGAACTCCTCACAGACGGGACGTACACCGCGGCCTGTGAGGTCGCACAGGTCATCGCTCTGACCGATTGGAGCCTCTATCCGTACATGACGCAGGTGTGGCGCCTGCTCCAGAGCGAGGTGTTCTCATTCCTCACTCACCGCCCAGCGTTCTTCATCGATCTCGTGGACCCGTCGACCCGCTCGGTGGCGGACATTCGCGACATGGCGGCCATCCTGCAGGAGTTCGAGCCGGTGGGGCCGGTGACGCTCGGCTTGAATGGCAACGAGGCGAACGTGCTCTGCCGGGCGCACGATGTGTCATCCGCTCCGGCCGACGCCACGCCGGAGCAGACCTTGCAGCAGGCGTTCGCCCTTCGTGACCTGTTCGGCGTCGCCCGCGTGGTGATTCATCGGGTGCCGTTCGCCGTGAGCGCGGCCGCTGAGTGTGGATCCATGCAACCGGGTCCGTACAGCGCGAGCACGAAGAAGAGCACCGGTGCGGGCGACCGTTTCAACGCGGGCTTCTGTCTCGGGCTCGCGTTGGGCCTCGACGACAGCGAGTCGCTGGCGCTCGGCTGTGCCGCTTCCGGGTTCTTCGTGCGCAACGCCCGCAGCGCGAGCCGCCAGGAACTGGTGGACTTCCTCGAGGGTTGGGCCGCCGGTTCCGTCGATCGCTCGAGCTGACACGATCGGCTTCTCTCGCGCAACTGGCCGAGATCGAACGCCAGCAGTCATCCTCGGAGTCGACGTACCCGAGGTCCGAAACGCACTCACGCTCACAGGAGCTCGAACCACCGAGCAATCGGCCGGGATCATCTCGTGTCACAATCGGGCCGCTGTCGAGCGGTCGCCGATCGCAATGCCGGACAGGGGCGGCGTGAGACGGCAGCGTCGTGAACGATACGAGCGGGTCAGAGAGTTGTTGCGACGAGGAGCTCGGTGAACCCAGACCCGAGTGTGAGTCGCGTCGTCGACAGGTCGCGGTGGGCATGCGCCGCTACCGTCTCCGGTCGTGGCATCTGTCGACTCGTTCGCTGATCGGCCCGGTGAATCGCCCACCGCGGGAGCGATGTTCAGGGTGCTGACTTCGTTTCCGGGGCGGAGTGAGAATCTTGTGGCGGTTGTCAACGGGCTGTTCGGCGACACACTCGAGGACCGCGACTCTCGCTGGTCCACGCCGATGACGATCCGTGCAGGCGACACGGTGCTGCCACTCGACCATCATGCGCTGCTCGACTCGCTGGCCACGATCGACGTTGGCCCCCGCATCTGCGTGCTCGTTCACGGGCTGATGTCGACCGAGTCGATCTGGCGCTACGCAAACGACCCATCGACCACCTACGGCACGCTCCTCGCGGACGACCACGACACGACCGTGCTCTCGGTTCGCTACAACACCGGCCGCCACATCTCCGCCAACGGCCGCGAGCTCGCCCACCTCCTCAACCACATCGTGTCGTCGTGGCCCGTGCGAGTGCGCGAGGTCAACCTGATCGGTCACAGCATGGGTGGGCTCGTCGTGCGATCTGCATGTCACTACGCGCGCCGCCAGCGTCCGCTCGGTCGGTGGCTCCCGATCGGTCGGCCCTGGACCAGCAAAGTGCGTCGAGTCGTACTGATCGGGGTGCCGAACACCGGCGCCGGTCTCGAGGCTGTCGTCAACTCCGCCAGCGCAGCCTTGTGGGCGCTTCCCGTACCCACGACACGACTGGTCGGGCTCGGGCTCGACCAACGCAGCGCAGGCATCAAGGACCTGCGCTTCGGCGCCATCGTCGACGAAGACTGGCTCGAGCAGGATCCCAGCGCTCGTCAACGCGTCTTCCGCCACCGGCCGGACCGCCTCCGTCGGGCCGATCATCTCGTGATCGCCGGCACCGTCACCACCGACCCTGAGCACCCGCTGGCCAAGATGATCGGTGACGTCCTCGTCACCTCCACGAGTGCATCGGGTCGCTCCCCCGACGGTGAACTCTTTCCCCGGGCGACGACGCGAACATTCCCAGGAATCACCCACAACGCGCTGGCCCACCACCCGGACGTCTACCAGGCGATCACCGACTGGTGGTGACCAGACCAGACCAGACCCGACCCACTGAACGCCGGGTCGGGGCCGAGGTCGACGACGAACGACCACACCTTTGCCTTCTGCTGCATCGAACCCTCGGCCACGAGCACACCGTGGAGCGGGGGTGTCACGGTCCGCGACACAGATATGACACGGGCGCCACCTGGGTGACCTCACGGGTCGATCGGCGCGATTACGAGCTGTGAGTATCGGTGAAGTGCGGCGCGACGTCGAGCGCAATCCTTCCAACGCAGGCAGCAGCCCGAGGTTGAGCATCGGCAGATGGTCGACGATTCGGACGGGATACTCTGCCGGGATGGTGCTGCGCGTCGTCCTCGCCGAGGACAGTTTCCTGATGCGCGACGGCATCAACGCCCTGCTCGAACTGGACGATGAGGTGGACGTCGTCGCATCGTGCGAGGACTACGACACGCTGCTCGCTGCGGTCGAGGAACACCGCCCCGATGTTGTCCTGACCGACATCCGAATGCCACCGAGCCAGACCGACGAGGGCATCCGGGCAGCCGACGTCATCCGGTCTGCGCATCCCGAGATCGGTGTCGTCGTGCTCAGCCAGTACGTCGAGCCCGAGTACGCGCGGCGCCTGTTCGAGCACGGCTCGGACGGTCGGGCGTACCTGCTCAAGGAGCGCGTCGCCGACCTCGACGAACTGGGAGGTGCGATTCGCCGGGTGGCCGATGGCGGATCGGTCGTCGACCCCAAAGTGGTCGAAGCGCTGATCGGCGTCGAGTCGAACCGCGAATCGGTCGCGCTCGATCGACTGACCGATCGCGAGCGAGACGTGCTTGCCGAGATGGCGGCGGGGAAGAGCAACTCGTCGATCGGTGAGGCGCTGTTCATCTCGGCCCGATCGGTCGAAAAGCACATCAACGCGATCTTCACCAAGCTCGATCTCGTGCAGACCGATGACGTGCACCGACGGGTCCAGGCGGTGTTGGTGTTCCTCGGCCTGGGCGCGGCCAGTACGGGTTGACCCGACCCCGGAGGGCGGGCCACCCCGGTGGACTGCCGAGTCCCGCGATGCCATGATCGAGGGGTGACCGATGTCCGCGTTCTCATCGTCGACGATCAGCTGCCGTTCCGCGAGGCGTCGCGCATGGTCGTCGAGATGACCGACGGCTTCGAGGTCGCCGGCGAGGCGGTCAACGGTGAGGAAGCCGTCGACATGACATCGACGCTGCGGCCCGATCTCGTGCTGATGGACGTCCAGATGCCCGGGATCGACGGCATCGAGGCCACCCGCCGCATCATGCAGCTCGACGGTCCACCGCACGTGCTCGTGATGTCGACACACGAGTCGGGAAGCTACGAGGCGCCGGCGCTCGCCGCCGGCGCGATCGGGTTCCTCCCCAAGTCGATGTTCGGCATGGACGCACTCGAGGAGACCTGGGCGAGTCTCCGCTAGCGCGACGGGTCAGACGCCGGCGCGCACCGTCGTCGGCACGATCCCGGCAATCGTCGTACCGCGTCCCGGATCGGAGCTGATCGTGAACGAGCCACCGACGGTGTCGAGACGGTCGGCGATGCCGTCGAGTCCGCTTCCCCGGCCGACCGTCGCGGTGTCGAACCCGTGGCCGTCGTCGGTGATCTCGAACGCCAGCGTGCCATTCACCGCCGTGAGGCTGACGGTCGCCGAGTTCGCGCTCGCGTACTTGGTCGTGTTCTGGAGTGCTTCGAGCACCGTGAAGTACACAGCGGACTCGACCTCGCGCGGATATCGCCCCACGTCGTTGGCGCGCACCGACACGGGGAGCGCCGACGTTCGAGCTTGCTGCCCGATCGCCACGGCGAGCCCCTCGGCTTCGAGCAGTGGCGGGTAGATCCCACTGGCGAACTCGCGGACCGCGGCGATCGCTTCGCCGGCTTGCTGTTCGAGCTGCGTGAGCAGCGCCGCGGTCTTGGTGGCACCGAGCTGCTCGGCACGCTTGCGCGTCGGACCCAACTTCACCTTCAACGCAACGAGTTGCTGCTGGGGGCCGCTGTCGAGCGTGTTCTCCAGGTCACGTCGGGCGGCGTCGGCGGCGGCGAGCACACGCTCGCGGGACGCTTCGAGTTCGGCGATCTGACGGCGCAGTTCGGCGGTCAGGCGCGTGTTGCGCAACGCCAGGCCGAGACCGGCGGCGAGGTCGTCCAGCAACGCCGACTCCGCCGCAGTGACCGCCTCGCCCTCCTCCTTCGTCAACGAGATGCCGCCCAGCAACTCGCCGTCGTGCAGCACCGGCCACGACCGGTCTGCCTCCGGATCGACGAACTCCGCGCCGTCGGCGAGGGACCGTTCCGTCGTGTCCGGGGGCCAGGTCGACGCGGTACGGAACCCGCCGGCGGAGCGGACCCACAGCGCCGCCGTTGCGGCCCCGGTGCCGTCGACGATCAGCTTCGGCGCCTGGTCGATCAACTCGACGTCGGACAGCTCCGACGAACGGTGCGAGAACTGCACGAGGATCTCGTGCGGCGTCGTGCGCTCGCCGTAGACGAGCCGGTTCGCCCACCGTTCGACCGATCGGCGCATCGGCTGGAAGGCGATCGCCACCAGCGCCGTCGCCGCGATCGAGAGTCCGAACCCCGTGTCTCCACCGAGAAACGCCCCGAGCCCGACGACGATCGCGACGTACACGCCGCCGATGAAGATCGCCAGCGCGCCGTAGGTCACCGAGCGGCTGATGATCCGATCGATCTCGTAGAGCCGGTACCGCATGATCGCCACGCCCACGGCGAGCGGGATGAGCACGACCGCGACCGAGTCGATCAGCAGGAACGAGTTGTCCTCGGTACCGAGCGGCGCGATCGCGACATTCGCCATGAGGATCGTGATGTTCCCGATCACCGCCACGGCGATCCAGCCCACCTGCCGGCGCTCGATCGGGTCGCCGTGGCGCCCCCGGACCACCAGCCGTGCCGCGACGAAGATCGTGAAGAGGAAGAACAGCAGGAAGAGGACGTTGACAGCGACGTAGAGAACGTCAGCAAGCTGCTCGCCCACGAGCGGGTGCGGGTACGAGTCGGACTCAGGAAGCACTTGCGGCGTGGCGAAGACGGTCAGGACGACCGCCAGAGCGGCGAGCGAACCACTCCCGCGGAGCAGCCGCCGATCCACGGTCGTGCGGGGCCGACCGTCGGGGAAGACCAGCCACGTGGCGGCGATCAGCCAGGACCCTGGCGAGATCGCGACCATGCCGACCAGCGCCGCCCAGCTGGCCGCTCCGATGCGGCCTGCGTCCGCCAGCGTCTCGGCCGTGACGAGCCCTGCCTTCCCCACACTCCACAGCGAGCCGTACGCCACGAGCAGCAGTCCCACGTTGTTCCCTCGTCGCAACACGATGAGGCCGCCGACCAGCAGGTACGTGCCGAACGCGGCCAGGCTCACCACCTCGGCCACGGTCGACACCTCGACGCTGTGCATCTGCACCAGCACGACGACGACCGCGCTGACGTACACGACCACTCCGACGAGCAGCAGGCGCACGCGCCACGTGGGTGTTCGGAGCCCGTTCATGCCGGCTCCAACGTCGTCTGGCTGACCGGCACGATGCTCGTGATCCTCGAGTCGCCGCACGATCCCTCCTCGAGGGTGAACGTCCCGCCGGCGGCCTCGATCCGGTCGGTGATCGGGGTGAGGTCGAGTTCCGTGGCGCCGCCGCCGATGTCCAGGTTCACGACGAGATCGGCACCCGACGCCACGACGGTCGCGCACACGGCCGACGCCCCCGACATCCGTGCTCGCTCGACGGTTTCGAGCACACAGAAGTAGACGGTCTCCTCGGCCTCGCGGCCGTATCTTCCGAGCCCGTCGGCCGAAACGGTCAGGTCGATGGGCGACGTCCGCTCGACCGCTCGCAGCGCTGCTTCGAGGCCCTCGGATTCGAGCAGCGGCGGATAGATCCCGTGCGCAACGGCACGGAGCGCGTCCACGGCCTGCTGGGTCTCGTCGGCCAACGCCGTGACCCGGGTGACGATCTCGTCGGCCTCCTCGCGTTGGGCGATCGTGCGGGCGATGCCGAGCTTGACCTTGAGGGCGACCACCTGCTGTTGCGCCCCGTCGTGCAGATCGCGCTCGAGACGATGGCGTTCGGCATCCCGCGCGGCGATCAGCCGGCGCCGTGACGCCCGAACGTCCGCGGCGCGCTGTTCGAGCTCGCTGTTCAGGCTGATGTTGCGCAGCAGGAGCCCCGACGCCGCGGCGACGTCGGCCAACAACTGGCGGTCGGCGGGCGTCATCGGGTCGTTGTGCGGCTTGACGATGGTGATCGCCCCGAACGGCACACCGTGATGGAGAACCGGGAGTGACTCGGTGACATCGTCATCGACCAGACCGTCGATCGCCACGGGCTCCACGCCGGAGTGTCCTGCGTCGGGAAACACGCCGCTCGCCCGGAGTACCCCGCCGCTGGCGACCCAGACGATGGCGCGCTCGGCTCCGGTGCCGCGCGCGAGCAGTTGCGCGAGATCGCCGGTGCCGTCGCCGGCAGCGACGTCGGGAAGGCTGGAGGTGACCTGGGACAGCACCTCGTACGGACTCACCCGGTCTCCGTAGACCAGGCGATTGGCTCCTCGCTGGAGACGCGAGCGGATCGGTTCGAACAGCACGGCGACCATGGCCGAGGCGACGATCGGCAAGACGAGCCCGGGACCCCCGTCATCCGAGACGCCGATGATCAACAGCGGAACCACCACGATCGCCGCGTAGAGCCCGACGATCACGACGGCAAGGCCGAAGTACGTGACGGACTTCGAGATGATCGTGTCGATCTCGTAGAGCCGGTACCTGGTGATCGCCACCCAGAACGCTGCGATCAAGAGCAGGAGCGGTACGAGGTTGATCAGAATCTGGATGGTCGGGCCCACGTCTCCGGAATCACCGCCCGCGGCCAGCCGCAAGGCCAGCTCGCCGATCACGACGAACGCTCCACCCGCCGCGATCCAACGGATCTGATGACGAATGATCGCATCGCCGTTTCGATAGCGAACCACCAGCGAGGCAATGCCGAGCAACGAACTGAGCAGCGCCAGGAGGATGAAGATCTCCGCGAGATCGCCCAGTGTTCCGCCGGGGGTCGGGATGGGACGGGTGCTCCGGGGGTTGTTGGCGGCGCAGGCCAACAGGAACGCGAGCGCCAGGGTCGTCGTCTGGAACCTGAGTGCCCAACGCCATCGCGGTGAGGGAACCTGCCCGTCGGGGAAGAGCAGGAGGCCGAGTGTCAGGGGGAGCAGGAACGATGGAATCCAGCCGGCCGCCAGGATCGTGAGTGCGATCGCCGACGGCCACTCGAGATCAGCGGGAACGTTGGCGCCGGCCTCGAGTTCGGTCGGGATGGCGAGGACGAGGGGCACCAGCGCGGCCGAATACAAGCCTCCGAAGAAGGCGGCCACGGTGTAGGCCCACACCGATCGGTTCCGAGGCTGCTTCGGCAGGACCGTCCACGCCAGTGCACCGAAGCCCACGCCCACCGACGCGTTGATCGGCGTGACCGTGTTCACGGCGCTCTGCCACCGGCCCAACGAGATGGCAACGATGAGGCCACCCACGGCCAAGACCACGGCAACCGCCGCGATCGTGCGACCGATGCGGATCAGTTGTGCATCGGTCGGTGTCACGCCGCTCTCCGCGGGAATCGATACGCGGCGACCGGTGTGTCTCGACCTTTCACGATCGCCGGCGCGAGCTTGTCGGCCTCGGGCATGCGCTCCATGGCAACCCAGGTCGGCTCGCTCACCACCGTCTCACCCGGCTCGGCCCATTGCTGGAGTCGTTGGGTGAGGTTGACCGTGTCGCCGACGAGGGTGTACTCGAGACGCTCCTCCGATCCGAGCAGCGCGGCGGCGACCGGGCCCGTCGAGAGCCCGATCCCGAGTCCGAACACCGGCTGGCCACTGCGCTTCCACCGCTCGTTCAACTCGTGCTGCCCCTGCTGCATCGCAATGGCGGCGGCCACCGCGCGGTCGGCATGGTCGTCACTGGCGACCGGCGCACCGAAGACCGCCATCACCGCGTCGCCGACGAACTGCATCACGGTGCCCGCCTCGCCGAGGATCGCATGGTTCATCACGGCGCGGTGTTCGTGCAGCTGGCCCGCCAGGACGCTCGGGTCGGCGTGCTCGGCGATCGTGGTGTACCCGCGGATGTCGGACATCAGCACGGTGACGGTCAGCTCCTCGGTTTCCCCCGGCTGACGGCCCCCGTCGAGGATCTGTGCGGCCACGCCACCGGGAAGGAACCGGCTCAGGGCCTCGCCCTGTTCCTTGCGGTCGACGATCGCCCGCTGCAGCAACTTGAGCCGATCGAGGCTGTCGGTGCGGCCCTCGGCAAGGCCGAGCGCGAGCGTTCCGAAGAGCGCCTCGATCGCGGCATTGACGTCGGCGGGTGTCGTCTTGCGCTGCAGGGCGATCGCCTTCACCGAACGGCCCTGCGCAACCTGCTGCAGCAGGTCCTCGTCGGAGTCGGACAGCGATGCCTCGGCCCGCACCGGGCTGGTGAGCGCTTCCACGATCTTGGGGTCGAGCATCGAGCCCCCGGCTGCCACCTCGCGAACCGCACGAACGAGCTGGTTCCCCTCACCGACACGGTCCTTGAGGAGATAGGCGTAGCCGGCGGCGCCCTCCGACAGGAGCGACACGGCATAGTCGGGGTCGTCGAACTGCGACAGGATCACGACGCCGGTACCCGGATTCCGTTTCCGGATCTCCTTCGCGGCCTCGATGCCCTCACGGGAGAAGTTCGGCGGCATCCGGATGTCGGTCACGATGACCTGGGGCTGCAGGGCCTCGGCCCCTGCGACGAGTTCGTCGTAGTCGGCTCCCTGACCGACGACGTCGAGATCCTCCTCGAGCTCGAGCAGCGCCTTGACGCCCTCTCGCACGATGAGATTGTCGTCTGCGAGGAACACCGTGATGGCCATCGACGCCTCCTGGGTGGGTGAGTGTAGGTATCCCAGTGTGAGGGACCCGGCAGTGTCCCACCAGCGTGCGGGCGCGCCGGATCGGGTGGTGCTGGCACGTACCGATCGTGCGGGTCGTCACGCTGGTCGGCGAGCCGTTCGCAGTGCACGCTGGCAGTCACTCGTCGTCAGGAGGCAGAGCATGCGAATCGAACGCAGCGTCAGCACCATCTCGTGGATCCCCTCGGACCTGTTGGAGGGGATGGGCAAGGTGGCCACCCGGATGAAGATGGCGCACCACGACCCGCCTCCGCCCGACTCGCTCGGACCGGATGTCCACGCAACGATCGAGGACCTCCGAGTGGCCGATCGCTTCCGCTTCGCGAACGAACTGCGCGCCTTCATCGACGTCGAGGACGGCCGGATCACCGGCTTCGGGTACTGCGGTGGCGGGATGATCGGAGCGACGACCGTCGGACTCGGCGTCACCTCGATCACGGTTCCGGCGACCCCGCTCCCCGACCTGCAGGGTGAACCAGAGGTGACCTCGACCTCCGTCCGGTTCACCCAGACCGTCGGCGGCCGCACGGGAGCACCGATGCCGCGAGCGGTCAAGCGACCGCCGTTCGTCCAGTACTCGGCGCCGATCGTCTGGACGACCCTCGAGCTGACGATCCACGCCGACGGCACGCACGAGAGTGCGATGGCGGGCGCCTCGGGGTTCCCGCGACACTGGGTGTTCGACGACGCCGGAGCTCTGGTGGCGAAGAGCAGCCTGGCCGAGTACAAGCGGTGGATGAGCGAATCGTTCGGACGCCGCACTCCCTGGGGTGACGAGGATTCGCCGGCACTCGTCACCGAGGTCGAGACCGTTCTCGAGCGCCAACTCCACGAGCTGATCATGCGCGGGGGCGCCAAACCGACGATCCGCGAGATCAAGTCCGGCAAGGTACTCGCCGAACAGGGCTCGGACGACAGCGAGCTGTACCTGCTGTTGAACGGGGTGCTCGTCGTCGAGGTGGACGGCGAGCCACTCGCCGAGCTCGGGCCCGGGGCCGTGCTGGGCGAGCGAGCCACCCTCGAGGGAGGTGTCCGAACCGCAACCCTGCGCGCGGTGACCCACTGCAAAGTCGCAGCGGTGCCGGCCGGCGCCGTCGAACAGAAGGCTCTCGTCGAACTCGCCGCGGACCGGCGCCGCGAGCAGTCGCTTGCGTGAGACACCGGGGTCGTGCTCGGCGCCAGCGCCGATCGGGCCCTGTCGAGGCGGGTGCTGGCACGTAGGCACGAAGCGCGCTGGCACGCTGTCCGCCGTGGCTCCGAGCATGGACGATGGCAGTGACCAACCACACGAGTGCACCGCCGCCGGGCGGTGCAAGGGGAGCACATCATGACCACCGAGTCGACCACCATTCGTCACAGCCAGAACGACACCATTCGGACGTGGAATCGCATCGCCGGATTCTCCGGCTTCGCGTTCGTCGTCCTCTTCATCGGCATGGGCGCAGCGATCGCAGCGGGCGCCCCGGCGTTCACCGACGGAGCGGACGAGCTCCGCTCGTGGTTCGGCGACAATCAGGGGTCGATCGCCTTCTTCAACTGGTTCACGCCGATGGTGTTCGGCTTCCTCTACCTGGTCTTCGGCGTCGGGCTGCTCCGCCGTCTCACCGCGGGCGACACCAGTGGTGGCATCCTGCCGCGACTCTCGTTCGCCGGGATCGTCGCCCAATTCGCCGTTGGCATCGTCGGCATGTCGCTGTGGGCCGTGATGTCGCTCGACCCGGTTCTCGAGGGGGCGTCCGACGGGCTGCTGGTCACCCTGTCAGCACTCGACGCCGTCGTCTTCTTCGCCCTGATGCCCTGGGCCACCGCCATGTTCATCATCTTCGCGTCGGTGTTGATGATCCAGAGCCGGATCATGCCGATGTGGTTGGCCGGGCTGGGCATCGTCGCCGGGGTGCTGCCCGTGATCGGCGGGACCTGGATCTTCAGCGGTGACCCGGACAGTGTCGTCAGGGGCATCGGCTTCATCGGCGAGGTCGGCAGCATGATCTGGGTCCTGGCCGCCTCGGTGTTCCTGATCCGCAGTACTGCCGACTGAGCGATCCGATCGACGACGCACGACGCCCCGGCGGCCGGACGAACCGGTTGCGTCGGGCGTCGGCGCGCGCCGGGCCCGAGCGCAGGCGGGACGGTGCTGGCGACGACGGGAACCGAGCGGTCCCACTGTGCGAGCGGAAGAGAGCGACCGTCACCCAGATCCGATTCGACACACCCGGCCGCGACTACTACCAACGCAAGATCGCCGAGGGCAAGACCCGCCCCGAAGCGCGGCCCCTTTCCATGCTGTACCCATGGACCCGGTGGTGGTTTCCGGCACGGTGGCATGCTCCTTCTCGGACGAGGGGGTTGACCCGGAAGGCGGAACCGGGTTCCTCGTCAGGTGCGAACTCGACATGTCTGACCCGAGGGTCAGCGGTACCGAGACACACGATCGTTTGCGCTTCTTCAACGGTGGAGCGATCGGCGACGTGTGGGTGGCGGAAGAGGCCGTCATCACCAATTCCGAGGGCACCTGGAGTGGCTCCGTGCAGGCAGCGGACGACGGCGTACCGTCCGGCGAAGCCCACTATGTCGGCGAGGGCTCCTACGAGGGCCTGGAGTTCCACTACTACTTCGGCGGCTCGGACAGCGCGGACAAATCGATCGTGCGGGGATGGATCTCGAGCGGCGGGTGAGCCGACCCCTCCGCACGCCAGGCAGGCCTCACCTGCAGCGGACCGGATGTGTATCCTCCCTGGAGAGGCCAACCCGGGTGGCACCGGTCAGGCCAGCTACAGACGCCACGAGGGGGATACGTGAACTCGACGATTCGATCGGCGTTCGGTCTGCTGGCCGTGCTCACTCTGATCACCAGCGCCTGCGGAAGCGATGACGACTCATCCACCGTCGAGGAACCGGCCGGTAGCGTCGCGGAAGCAACCACCGCGTCCAGCGATGACGATTTCGATCTGTCCGCCTACGGCACCGACCGTCCCGAGAGCGTTGTTGGCGGAGTGGTGTTCGATGCGATGACCTTCCTGACGTACCCGGAAGAGATGGCGGTGTGCACCTCGGAGACGATGCTGTCGTCGTCGACCGAAGAGGAACTGCTTGCGGACGGCATCGAAGCCATCGAGGAGGCCGCAGTCGAGGCCGCGCTCGAGTGCGGCGCTGACGAAGAGGTTATGGACAGTCTCCGCTTGACGCTGCAGCGTTCGGAGCTGAACAGCGACGAGAGCTGAGTCTGCATTGTGACGCCTGCCCGGAATCAAGGGCTGGCACGCGTCAACGCGCCTCAAAACAGCCGGAAGTTGGGGCTCGAGAATCGCGGGCCTGATCACCAAATGTCATCGAGATCGGACGTTCTGTGACCGTTCGCTACGGAACGTTGCGGACACAATATCCGTCCGGACCCAAAACCCCAGGTAGATGTGCCCGGGGCGGGATTTGAACCCGCACAGATCTTTCGATCTAGGGGGGTTTAAGCCCCCCGCGTCTGCCAGTTTCGCCACCCGGGCGGTGGCGCCCGACACTACGCGGTGCGATGGCTCAACCGGTCGACGCCGGGTGCGACTCGATCATCGCCCAGGCGTCCTCGGTCAGATGTCTCGCCAGGTCCTGCAGGGCTCTGGCCGCGGCCAGCTCCTCGCCGACCTGCGGCAGGGATGGGTCGGTGGGATTCCGACGGGATCGTCCGTAGCCGGACAACGACCGGTCGCCCGCGTCCAGGTGCACCACCATGTCGCAGTGGTCATCGTCTTCGCGGGTCTCGAACCGGAGTGTCCAGCCGTGTGGTTGCAAGCTCTCCATTGCTCCACTGTCTGACCATCGGTATCCAACCGCCAGGGCCGGACGTCACCGGAGTTCGGGGGACGAAGTTCTCTACCGCACCCGGTCGGCAGCTGCGATGGTCGAGTCGATGACGTGATCACCTCGAAGGAAGGGGGTCCCCATGTTCGCCAAGGTCGGAGATGAACTGATCATCGAGGGTCACCGGGTGGGCGAGCCTCGACGCACGGGCAAGGTGGAGGAGGTACGCGGCGCCGACGGAGGCCCGCCGTACGTGGTCAGGTGGGATGACACCGATCGCTCGACGCTGCTGTTCCCGGGTGCCGATTGCCGAATCGAGCACCCGACCGACGCATCCACTGGAAAGGGCTCGTGATGAAGGTCTCAGACATCGCACTCCGGGAACCCGTCGTGATCGACTGTGCCGCCACGGTCGCGGACACCGCCGCCTTGATGGCGGGCAGCGGCGTCGGTTCCGTGATCGTCGTCGACGGCGACGTCCCGGTCGGCATCGTGACCGACCGCGACATCGTGACCCGGGGCGTCGCCCAGCAGTACCCGGCGGACGGGCGCATCGACGGCGTGATGAGCATGGGCCTGATCGCCCTCGACGCCCACCGTGACTTCGAAGATCTCGTGCACGTCTTCCGCGACCATGCGATTCGGCGTGTCCCGATCGTCGACCATGACCGAGTGGTCGGCATCGTGTCGCTCGACGACGTGATGGTGTTCGCCATCGGCGAACTCGCCGACGTCTCCAAGGTCATGGCGGGCCAGATCCTGTTCCCCCACGCCGGCGACGAGCCGCCGAAGCCGTCACCCGTCACCTGATCGGCGACTGACCTCGACGAGCGCTGCTCCCCCGCCCCACCCCCACCCCGTTCCGTTTGCGTCGAGAAATCGGTGGGGCGGGCCACCGAAACTGCAACGCAAACGGATGGGTCAGCCGCGGCCGGAGGGCGATCGTGGCGCGGTCCAGCGGATCGAGCTCGCTCGGGCCGTCCGACTCGACGACGGCGCGCCGGTGCTGGAATCCGTCGACGGCACGAGGCGTGGGCGAGGGGCCGTGGGTGGCGCGGTACTGTCGAGGGGACTCCGGGGAGGTGCGAGCGAGATGTGCAGATTGTTCGGGATGACCGGCGGTGGGAACGCCATCGCAGCGTCGTTCTGGCTGTTGGAGGCGCCCGACAGTCTCTCGGTCCAGAGTCGCCGCGAGCCCGACGGCACCGGGCTCGGTGTGTTCGACGCCAACGGGTGTCCCGAGGTCCACAAGTGGCCGATCGCAGCGTACGAGGACCGAGCCTTCGCCGAGGAGGCTCGCCACGTCACCTCGACGACGTTCGTGGCTCACATCCGGTTCGCCTCGACCGGCGCGGTCGAACTGAAGAACACCCATCCGTTCGAGCAACGCGACCGTCTCTTCGCCCACAACGGCGTCGTGGAGGGGCTCGACCAACTCTTCGAGGCGGAGCTCGGCGAGGACCTCTCGCTCGTGCACGGCGACACCGACTCCGAACGGGTCTTCGCACTGATCACGAGACGGATCGGCACGCCGACGGCGATGTGACCGCCGGGCTCGTCGGCGCGTGTCGGTGGATCGCCGACCGACTCCCGCTGTATGCGTTGAACATCGTGCTCACGACCGCCGACGGCCTGTGGGCACTGCGGTATCCCGACACGCACCGCCTGTTCGTCCTCGAGCGCAGCGCCGGCGGGCCGCGTGGCGGACGCCACATCGAAGCGGCCACAGCGGCCGGCTCGATCAGGGTGCGCTCGGGCCACCTTGCCAGCCGCAGCGCCGTCGTCGTCGCCAGCGAGCCGATGGACGAGGACCCTGGGTGGCGGCTGCTGGCGCCGGGCGAACTCATTCACGTCGACACCGATCTGGCGGTCCACTCCCAGATCGCCATCGATCGGCCCCGACCCGTCTCCTCACGCTCGACGATCTCCGCCCGCAGGCCGCCGCGTCGCAAGACGCCCAGCCGCACTGACGCTCACATTCCCGTTTGCGTGAGGATTCGGGTGGGCCGGGGCACCGAAATCCAGACGCAAACGACTCGGGTCGGGGGGGGTGTGGACGTCGACGCGAAGGATGATTGTGCGCCGGCGGGTTCAGTGGACGACGGTGCCGAGCGTGCCGCAGCAGCCCATGGCGCGTGTCTCGGGGTGGAGCGACGTCGATCGGATGGCCGACTCGCCGAGGCGGTCGGCTGCGCGCCCACGGTCGGGCGACCAGGGCTCCTCCACCTGGAAGCACGCGAGCGCTCGAGGTCGGTGGCCGGGTCGCCGGCAAGGAGGTCGAGCCAGTCCGCTGGCCGGTCGCCGAGCAGCTCGACGGCGCGGCGATTCAACGCTTCGAGCGATGATGGACCCTCGGTTTCGACCTGCGACCGCCAGTGCCCGAAGCCCTCGACCGCTGCGTCGCGGCGTCGCATCTCCGGATCGGCTGCGCCGGCGGTGGTGCGGGCGTCCGCGGGGAGGTCGGCGAGGGAAGCGGTAGGTGGCGTCGTCGGCCAGGAGGTCGGGGGCGAAGGCGAGGATCATGTCGCCGGCTTCGGGGAGCCCGGCGTTCGACATCAGCACGTACAGCTCGAGTCGTCCGTCGAGGTTGACGAGCCGGTGGATCGTGCCGGGTGAGAACCACGCGATCGTGCCGGCGACCAGCGCCGTCTCGGCGTACCCCTCGCCCGACAGGGTCTGGACCATTCCCTCGCCGGCGATCACCAGGTACGCCTCGGTGCACACGGTGTGCAGGTGCGGTGATCCGCCGGCAAGCCCGTCGGGCCCGACCGTGTCGTACACCTTGACGTGACTCACCGACGTCCCGCCCGGCAGCGCCACGCCGAACCGCTCCCCCGGCGTCGGCGGAAGGCCGCTCATCGGCCCCCCACCCCCACCCCGCTCACTTCGGGTGGACCACCCCACCGAAACCTCGACGCAAACGAACCAGCGCAACGCCCACCCCGTTTGCGTGGCAATTCGGGTGGACCACCCCACCCAAACCTCGACGCAAACGAACCAGCGCAACGCCCACCCCGTTTGCGTGGCAATTCGGGTGGACCGGCCCACCGAAACCTCGACGCAAACGAACCAGCGCAACGCCCACCCCGTTTGCGTGGCAATTCGGGTGGACCGCCCCACCGAAACCTCGACGCAAACGAGCGGGCAGCGAGGGTGCGGCGGGGGTCATGCGACACCGCCGGGCTGCCAGGAGGAGCGGGCGGGATGGTCGGCGGGGAGCGGCAGGGTCTCCACGGAGCCCGTGCGCTCGGAGTGGTACCAGGCGGTCACCAACTCCAGCGACGCCTGGGCGTCGGCGAGCGTCACCGGGAAGCCACCGCCGCCGGCGAGCGCATCGACGAAGCCCTGGAACTGGCCCGTGTACTGCGTGGCCGAGGGCGCCATGTCGGCCCACACCAGCTCGGCCTCCTGGGCGAAGGCCGACCGCCGGAACTCGAAGTTCCACGGCCCGGCGCCCGGGTCGTATGCCTCGGACGACGAGGTGATCGTCACGTTGTCGAAGTGCCAGACGAGCTGCGACGACTCGCTCGCCGCGCCGAGCGTGACGTTCATCGTGACCAGCGCGCCGTCGGCGGTGCGCCCGATCGCGACCGCACAGTCCTCGGTCTGCACGTCGTTGACCCGAGTCGTCGCCATCGCCCGCAGCTCGACGAGCGGTCCGGCCATCCACGTCAGCATGTCGTGGTTGTGGATCGCGTGGCTGAGCACGCATCCGCCGCGCTCCCCCGCCCACGTGCCCCGCCACGGCGCCTCGGCGTAGTACCCCTTGCCACGGCGCCACCAGGTGGACGCCGATGCGGTGAAGAGCCGGCCGGTGATGCCCGCGTCGATGAGCGCCCGGGCCTTGGCCGCGCCGTCGCCGAACCGGTACTGGAAGATCGGCATGAACCGTGCGCCGGACGTGGCCTCCGCACGTTCGACGGCAACGGCCAGACGATCGCACGCCGCCACGGAGTCGACGAGCGGCTTCTCGCAGATCACGTGCTTGCCGGCATCGAGACAGCGGATGATCTGTTCCTCGTGCATCGACGGCGGCGTGCAGAGATCGATCACGTCCACCTGGTGCGGCGACGCAGGGTCGAGCAGTTCGTCGAGCGAGGCGACGCCCGGGATACCCCAGTCGGCCTCACCCTTCGTGCGCTTGTCGGCGACGAGTTCGGCGAACACGGTGGCCGAGGCGCCGTCGACGGCGAGCCAGCTCAGCAGGTGGCTCTGGCCGATCCCCATCCCGACCACCGCCACACGCAACTCATTCATCGCAGCGACGCTACTGCCGAGGTCGGGCTCCCCCTCCCGCCTCAGTTCGATGGCGACCCCGGCGATCGGATCAGGTCCCGACGAGTCGCCGCAGCGCGGTCGTCGAACACCCGCACCCTGTCCTCGACGAACGGGAGGTGGTTGTTGATCTCGAGCATCACGAATCCGTGCATCGTCGCCCAGAGCGCCACGCGCTCGTCGTCGAGGGCAAGTCGGTCGAACCCGGCGGGGATCTCACCGTCGATCTGACCGTCGCGGGCGTCGAGGGCGGCGACGAACGGACCGAAGATCTCACGCTGCACCTCGACGGTCGGCCCATCAGGCGGAGCGGCGTAGCCGGGGATGCGGTCGGTGAAGATGAGGTTGAACTCGGCGGGATGCTCGATCGCCCACGTTCGGTAGGCATGGGCGCAGACCAGCACTCGCTCGACCGGATCGAGTTCGAGCGCTGCATCGGCTGCGTTGCCGATGGCCCGTGCGAGGCGCCCGAAGCTGTCGGTGATCACCGCGGTGAAGAGGTCGTCGAGGCTGTCGAAGTAGGTGTAGAGCGATGCCGGATTGATCCCGACCTCGCGAGCGATGCCGCGCCACGACACCGACGTCGGCCCGCCCTCGGCAAGGTGCTCGCGTGCGGTCTCGATCACGTCCTCCACCAGCTCCCGGCGAAGACGTTCGCGACGCGTCGACGGACGGGTCTCGGTGCTCATGGACACAGCCTATGCCAAACGTCACTTGCTTTTCGAACACTGTTTGAGTTCGATGAATATCAAACAGTGTTCGACTCACGAACGTTGGTCGACAACCCTTCGAAGACAGGAGCCACCATGCCAACCAACCCGACCTCCAGATTCGAGCACCCCGTGGTCCTCGGCGCCGGGCCCGTCGGCCGGGCGATCGTCGACGTCCTCGTCGGGCGCGGCCATCGGCCCATCGTCGTCACGCGATCCGGATCGGACCTCGATGGTGCGGACGCACGGCGTGCCGACCTCGCCGATGCCGACCAGGCACGCCGTGCGCTCGCCGGTGCGACCGTCGTGTTCTCCACCGCCCAGCCCGAGTACCACCGCTGGGTCCAGGAGTTCCCGGCTCTCCAGGCGTCGATCGTGCAGGCGGCCCGAGCCAACGACGTTGCGCTCATGGTGGTGGAGAACCTGTACGGCTACGGCCCGCACGACAGCCCGCTGACCGAGTCGACGCCGATGCGGCCGACCACCCGCAAGGGCCGGGTCCGCGCCGAGATGTGGGCGTCGCTCCAGGCGGCGTCGGAACGTGGCGAACTGCAGATGGCCGTCGTCCGCGCGAGCGACTTCATCGGCCCCGGCGTCACCGGCTCGGCCTTCGGCAACCGGTTCTTCGACCCGCTGCACGTCGGCAAGCCGGCGCAGACGGCCGGCAACGTCGACGTGCCGCATTCGGTGACCTACGTGCCCGACCTCGCCGAGGCACTCGTCCGCGTCGCCGAGGACGACCGGTCATGGGGCCGGGCATGGCACGCGCCGTGCGCGCCGGCGGTCAGCCAACGCCGGCTGGCCGAGCTCGCGGCGGCATCGATCGGCCGTGAGGGCACGATCCGCAGGGCGCCGACCCCGCTGTTGCGGGCGATCGGAGTGTTCGTCAAGCCGGTCGGCGAGATGGTCGAGATGCTCTACGAGTTCGACTCGGACTTCGTCGTCGACTCCTCGGCGTTCACCGAGCACTTCGGGATGACGGCGACACCGCTCGAGCAGGCGCTGTCCGCAGTCATGCACGCCGAGGCGGTGGCGGCATGAACGCTGGCAGCATGAACACTGGCGTGACGGGCGGCGTCATCGATCGGTTCCGTTCGCCGAGCCGCTGGCTCCTGGGAGTCGGGCCACTCGCGCTCGCGTCACTGTTCCTCCTCCGGGCCACCACACCCGCCGCCGACCCCACGCTCCTCGGCATCTTCGTCGTGCTGCTGGCAGGGGTGGCGGGCCTCATCGCCGGGTCGCGCATCGGCGCCGCCACGGTGTTGCTGCTCAGCCTCGCCCTGTTCCAGCCGATGACGGCTCGCGAGTTCTCGTTCAGTCTCAGCGCGGTCGACAGCGGCGCGTGGCAGATCTGGGCTGCGGCGTCACTCGTCGCTCTCGGATGGAGCATCGTGGCGGCGGTCGTCGTGTTGGTGCGTGGCGAGCGAACCGATGCCGTCCGGGTGCGCCATGTCGGAGCGCAGGTTGCTGCCGGTCTCGGGCTGGGCGCGTTGCTGATCGCCGTGTTCCCGGCGATCTCTCCCCAACCGGCGTTCGGGCAGGACCTCGACGACGACGAGATCACCCGTCTCCCGGTGATCCAGTTGCTGAACTTCGGCTACGACCCGGTCGTCGTCGAGGCACCGGCCGGCGAGCCCTACCGGGCCCGACTGGACAACGCCTCCGACCTGCCGCACACGTTCACGATCGAGGCGCTCGACATCGAGGTCTTCGTCCCGGCGGGTCGATGGGCGATCATCGAACTCGACCCGGACGCCCTCGCCGACGCTCCCCTCGCCGTGATCTGCACGATCGGCGATCACCTCGCACAGGGGATGGCGAGCGTGATCGAGATTCGTTGAGGCGTGTGGCCGAACATCGCCGCGGACCCGATCGGCGGATCTCGTCGCCGGACGTCGGTCAGTGCGGCGGCCGACCCACGGGCAGGCCCCACGGTCCGGCAACCGACTGGGCGCGGAGGCACACGTCGGTGACGTCGAGGGCGTGCTGCTGGGTCATCAGGCGCTCGCCGTTGTCGGCGAGGTCGGCGATCAACTGCTCGCCCCAGTCGACCACGACGCCGCTGATGTCGACGCGACGGGTGCCCTCGCCGTCGACGACGATCAGGTGCTCGGCACCCTCGGCGCCGGCGATGTCGACGTTGGCGCGGGCCTCGATCGTTCCCTCGGTGCCGACGATCGTGAGGCGGCAGTCGCCCCAGGTCCCGAGGCCCTTGGCGGTGAGGTAGTCGAGCCGGTGGTCGCTCACCACCTCGGGGCCGGCGAGGGTCATCGAGCCGATGTCCTGCATCGCGGGATGGTCGGGCGAGGCGACGTTGCCGACGGCGGAGGTGACCACGGCGACGTCGGCGGCGGTCAGGTCGGTGATCGTGAGGAACTGGTCGACCTGGTGCGAGCCGATGTCGACGAGGATCCCACCGGTGGCGTCGGGGTCCCAGAACCAGTCGGGTCGCCGCTTGGCCCACATCGTGTGCGGGCCGGCACCGATCACGTGCACGATCCGCCCGACCGCGCCGGCGCGGGCGAGGCGAACGGCCTCGGAGATCGCGCGGTTCTCGTAGCGCTCGGTGAACAGCACGGTCCACGGCCGGCCGGGCTTGCCGGCGATCGCCGCGCGGACGGCGTCGAGTTGGCCCATCGTGGTGAGGCCGGGCTTGTCGGTGACCACGTGTTTGCCGGCGCCGATCGCGGCGAGGGCGATCTCTGCGCGCCGGTTCGGGACGGCTGCGGTGACGATCAGGTCGATCGTGTCGTCGGCGAGCATGTCGTCGTAGGTGACCGCCTGCGACTCGGTCTGCCAGCCCTCGTAGTGCTCGAGGAATCCGCCCTCGGGCACGTGACGCGCGGCGACCGCGCCGGCCTTCACCAGCCGGTCGACGATCTCGAACACATGATTGTGGTCGAGCCCGTTCACCCCCAACCGCACGCTCTCCCCGTCGCCACCCGATGGGACAACACGGGTCTGACCCGTGTTGTCCGTCACGAGAGCTCCCGGGTCATGGTGTCGAAGTCGCACGACCAGGTGGCGTCACCGGCGGTCAGGTTGTACTGGCGCGACAGGTGTTCGATGCCGCCCCACGGCGATTCGTGGCGGGGGAAGAGGGCGAGCGGTTGCTCTTCACCCTCGATCAGGAACGGGCCGGTGCTGGAGAAGTCGACGATGCCCGCCGACGGTGACGTCCACGACACGGTGAACCCGGCGTCGTCGCGCACCACCGACGGATCGGCTGCGGTCAGCGCGGTGATGAAGTCGTCGAGCGAGCCGCCGTCGTCGCTGCCGACCTCCACCAACCACACGTTGTCCGGTCCACCCTCGGCGACGAGGTCGAACGGTTTGACCATCCCGTTGGTCGACACGACCGCCGGGTCGTACTCACGCCACGTCGGCGTGCGCCACGACCACAGCGCGATGTAGGCGCCGTTCTTCGCGGCGATCGTCCAGTTGCCCACCTGCCGCACCTCGTCGAAGTGGTCCTGCGGCACGTAGGCGTGGGTGAACGGCCGGTACCCGAACACGCCCCACACGAGCGGGTCGGTCGACTCGTCCCACTTCGGTTGGTAGATGTGCACCGCCGTGCCCTGGTACTGGGCCGACCGCGGCATCGCCGCCTCCCCCGTCCAGTAGCCGGGCTCGCTGTCGTCGGCCCAGATCGTCGACTGCGCCGTGTCGGGCACGGGATGGTTCGTGAACACCATGGCGTTCTCGTCGATCGCGGCCTGCCACGCGTGCCCCTGGTCGCGCATCTCGCCGAAGCGATGGTCGATCACCGACGCCATCGACACCTTCGGCTGCCGGTACGCGTACGTGTTCGCCTCCGACAGGAACCCGAAGTTGATGACAGCCGCCCGCTCCTGCTCCCACACCCGGATCCTCGCCGGGTCGTAGTCGTTGATCGAGGCGAGCAGGTTGATGTCGCCGAACTCGGACGTGTCCCAGAGGCGGAACTCGTTGGCGGCGGCCACGCTCACTTCGGCCAGCGGCCACATGCCGAGCGCTCCGAGGCTCCACCAGAACGGCAGGTTGGCGGGGTCGGAGAAGTCCTTGCCGTACGGCGCGGCCGGGTCGTCCTCCAGCGGCGAGCTGCCGTCGAAGTACACGCCGTGACGTTCGCGCACGACGCTCGGCGTCTCGTCGAGGGCGATCTCCACCACCACCTGCGGGGGCCGGTAACGCTCGGCCGACGCGAAGTAGGTGACCCCGGTGTCGGACGTCGACTGGTACTGGGCGCCGGTGTCGTCGAACACGAACTTGGCGGTGCCGAAGGTGTCCTCGTCGAGCGAGGTCATCTTGTCCTTCTTGTACGTGCGCCCGCGTGGGGCGGTGTAGCCGCCGGAGTGGTTGTGGGCCGCCATGTCGACCAGGCAGAGGTCGAGCGCCATCGCCGCGGCGGTGACGATCTCGGGATCGTCGGCGAGCTCGGCGAGCATCAGCAGCGGCGTGATGTTCTTGAGCATGTAGACGTTGGAGTGCCACTCGAAGAACCCGAGGTCGGCGCGCTCGATGATCCACTCGAGGATGTCGGGCTTGGCACGCTCGAGGTGCTCGGCACCGGTGAGCCCGGTGACGGTGAACGTCTCGTCGGGGTAGCGCTGGCCGGCGAGGTACTCGATCGCGAGGTTGATGATCCGGTGGTTCTCCGACCAGAACCACAAGTTGTCGACGCGGTCGGCGGGCAGCGGGTCGTCGTAGCGGTAGCGGTTGGCGATCATGCGGGCGTCGATCGCCTCGATCACGTCGGGTGACAGCTGGGTCATCGGTGTGTCGCCCTGGCCGAGCACGAGCATCCAGTGCAGGTCCATGAAGCGGAAGTCGCGGGTGTCCTCCCAGTTGTCGATCTGCTCGAACACCGCGCCGAGCGACTCGATGGTGACCGCGTCGATGTCCCACACGTAGTCGGGGTCGCGATGGGCCCGACCGAGGTGGGCGTTGATGCCGGACGGGTTCGACGAGTGGTCGACACTCGTCGCGAACGCCAGGTAATCGTCGACCCGGGCCTGGTACGTCGCCTCGTCCATCAGCCCGGGGGATCCGGGGGCGAGCAATGCTGCAGCCGCCGGGCTGAGCGGTTCGGCCGGGACAGTGGTGCCGTCCGAGGTCTCGGTGGGCACGGTCGGGTCGACCGGCGAGGACTCCGGAGTCGACGCATCGGTCGGCAGGCCGGTTTGATCGGCCGAAGATTCGGAACCGTTGCTCGAACAGCCGGCCGCCACGGCCGCGGTCGCCGCGGCGCCCGCGACGAGGAAGCGGCGCCGGCTGAGGACGTGCGGCGAGGTGTTCGCGGACATCTGCGCCACTGTAGGGACCAGGCCCGCCGTCACGGCATCACACCTTCGAGGCTGTCCGTGTCAGGATTCTGTCAAGTCCCGGGCCGAGCCCTGGACAACGCGGGCATCGTCGACTTGGGTGGGAGCGCGGCTCGAACGACGGGCCGCCGAAGTTGATCGTCGGGTTCCACGCTTGGGGGCGAGCGGACGGGCGGGCCCGGCAGGGGGGTCGACCCATGTCGAATCGCACGTTCGGTGTCTCGCTGCTCGTGGCGCTCGCCGTCGCCGCAGGCTCACTCGTCGTCGCACCGCAGGGCTCGACGTCTGCCGTTGCGCCCCCGTACGACAACGCCGTCGCTCAGGAGCTCGCTACTGCGAGCGCCGCGCTCGCCCAGGCGTCGTTGCTGCCCGATCTGCTACCGGTCATCCCCGGACTCGAAGCGAATCCGGCGATGGTGCTCGGCGTCCACGAGATCTTCGCCGACCTGACCAGCCTCGCGACCAGTACGGACCTGGCGACCGACATCGCCGCACTCGGTGGCTCGGACTTCACCTTCTCCGGCTACGACGATTCGTCGAGCGGTGGCACCCACACCGTCACCTTCGACGTCGCCGTCGATCGCGCCTACTCCGCACCGGTGACGATCATGGAGGACGGGGTCCAGATCCTCGGGGCGCCCGTCGACGTCGCGGTCACGATGCCGGCCACCACCGTCACGCTGACCTTCGACGAGTCCGACATACCGGGCACGTTCGCCTTCGTCGATCTGCCGACGTTCGCGCTGACGGCATCCTTGGCGTCGAATCAGACGATCCCGATCCAGTTCGGCTTCGCCGACGCGACCGCGAGCGGCGACCTCGACGTCGGGTTCACCGTCGACTTCGAGCTCACCGATCCTGACGGGCTCGACCGACTCACGATCGACGAGTTCTCGACGCTCGCGATCGACGACCTGGTCCAGCTCGACTTCCCCGACAACGGCGTCGACGACGTCGACATCGACCTCGCGCTGACCGCCAGCGTCTTCGGCACCGAGTTCGGTGGCTCGGTGACCGTCACCGACCAGAACCTGTTCTCGGATCCGGCCCCGAGTTTCGAGTTCACCCCGACCGGGGCGAATCCGATCGACCTGTTGACGAACATCAGCGCCGACGCGGCGATCACCTCGCTCGCCCAGCTCGTGTCGAGCTACGGCGCGGCGATGCTGGCCGGTGACGTGAAGTTGCCGTTCCTGTCCGACGGCGTGTTCATCCCCGGCGACCTCGGGGTTGCCGACGCGGCCGACTTCGACCGCGTGTTCGACGCGATCCAGCCGCTGGTCGACTACGTGGAGCCCCGCTCGTCGGGCCAGATCGTGTGCGGCACCGAGGTGGGCCCCGATCCCGACGGCCCCGGCGGGGTCGACGGGATCCCGACCGGCAGCCTCATCGCACTCGAAGCGGGCCAGTCCGTGTACTGCCGGGCGTACACCTCGGTCGACGGATCGGCCCAGTGGACGGTGAACGGAACCGACGCGGGCGCGCCGAGCACGACGACGATCGGGACGGAACCATCGGAGAACATCGAGCTCGCGGTCGGCGCCGGCGGAGACTTCGCCGTCGAGATCGGGTTCACCCCGGACGACGGCTCGGGCGCGATCACGATCCTCCCCCGCCCAGGAACGATCCAGGAGCTGCTCACCGAGCTCGCCGCCGCCGATCTGATCCCGAGCCCAGGCGGCACTCCTGACTTCGGCTACGACGCCGCCGCCCAGGCGTTCACCTTCCCGTTCGAGTTCGGGGTCGCCGGACCGATCCAGCGCGACGCCAGCATCAACGCCGGCAACAGCCTCGTCGCAGCGACCGGACTCACCGGACTCTCCGCCGGCGCCACGGCGTCCGCCAGCTACTCGCTCAGCGACGTCTCCGCCGGTGTGACCCTGGGCCTGATCGTCACCGACGACGTCGAGAGCATCAACCCCGGCGACGAGGTGACCAACCCGCCCGGCCCACTCGACCGGTTCTTCCTCTCGGGTGTCGACTCGATCATCGAGGTCGGGGACGTGTCGGTCGATGGCAACTTCGCCATGGACGGCCGCCTCGGGTTCCTCGAGGTCGCCGCCGGCGTGAGCGGCAGCCTGACCACTCCCGGAAGCGACCCGGCGGTGAAGGTCGGGATCGGCTCGACCGGTGTCTCCTCCAACGGCACGACGATCCCGGACGCGATCCTCGTGCGCGACGTACTCAGCCCGAGCCTGACCGACCACATCACCGCCGACGTCAACCTCCAGTTCGACGGCAGCGCCATCGTCAGCGCCGACGCGGCGGGACTCGGGGCCTCCGGATCGTTCGACATCAGCTGGAACCTCGACGACGCGAGCCCGACGATCAGCAACTTCGACCCAGGCTTCACCAACACGTTGCTGCCGTTCGGCGGTGACCTGTCCCTCACCCACGGAGCGACGGTGGCCACCGATGCGACGCTGTTCACCGGCGACGGAACGGTGAACCTGCTCGCCACCCCCGGGCTCGTCGGATCTCAGCTCGTCGACGGTGCCGGCAACGTCTGCAACATCACCGCCGTCCTGTCGGCCACCCAGTTGAACTGCTCCAATCCGGTCGGTGCCGTGCTCAACCCGATCACGTTCGCCGCCGGTGAGAGCTACGACGTCAAGGGCAACACGCTGTCCGGCCTGGCGCAGATCCTCGCCGCCCTCGATGCACTGGTCGCCTACCTCGAGGTGGCCGTCGGGAGTGACGCCTTCGACACCCCGATCGACCTCATCGGGGTGAGCCCGGCCGACATCGTCGGCCAGGTCGACGAACTACGCAGGATGGTCGACGAGTTCCGTGGTGTGCAGGACGCCAACATCCAGTGTGTGGTCCAGGGCGACCCGGCGGCCGACATCCGTGCGCTGCCGCTCGACACCTCGCCGCCGGGTCCGGTTCCGGACGTCACCCTCCAGTGCGCGGCCGAGGCCTTCGCCACCAACCCGACCGGCGTCCGATGGCGTGTGGTTCCCACCGGCGCCGACCCGGGAGCGTTCGTTGCCGACGGCGACGGCGACAGCCTCTCGGGGACACCCGACCCGACGGCCGCGTTCCAGGCGCTGACGGTCACCCCCGGTCTCGACACGGACGGCGACGGCTTCGTGTCACTCGGTTCGGAGTACAGCATCGAAGTCGAGTGGAGCGACGCGACCGGTGACCACCAGGCCGCCTTCCCACCTCGGATCCCACAGAGCCTGCAGCAGCTCGAGACCCTGATCAACGACACGCTCGGTCTTCCCGACGGGCTCCTGCAGTTCTCGCTGACGGACGCTCCGGTCGACCCGACGCTGCGGATCGACATCGGCTACGGCATCTGCTCCGACGGCAACCCAGATCCCGAGTGCGCCGGGCTCCCGACGGGCCCGAGTCCGTCCGCGAACCTGAACTTCGACCTGTCGGGTGCCGGACTCGGCGACCTCGTGGGTCTCGACGTCACCGGCTCGATCGAGGTCGACTACGCCGCGCTGGGCCAGTTCGACGTGGGCGTTCCTCTCGACGGGTCGGCGCCAGTGCTCTACGGATCGACGGGCCTGGAGGCACGTCTGCAGGCCGAAGGCACCGACGACCTGGCCGTCGAGGCCAGCATCGGCCCGGCCTCGGTGACGGTGGGAGCCGGCGCGACCGGCCCGACGGGCGTGGCGGAATCGGGCAGCAGCAACGGCACCCTCAATGCCACCGGCGCCTTCCCGGCCGCATCGGTCTCCGTGGGGATGGTGGTCACCAAGACTGCGACCGGCGAGGCCTGCGTGGTGAGTTCACGGACCGACGACGACAACGTCGAGTGCGCGCTCGACTGGGCCGAGGGTGACTCGTTCCGCTTCGGCGGTCGCAACGACCTCAGCGCCGGCCTCGGCCTGGAGCTGCAGCTGACCGACGGCGGCGTCACGGTCGGCGACGATGCCGCCGTGTCGTTCGCGGCGGCCGGTGTCGAGGTGACCGACCCCGGCGACATCCTCGGCGGCGGTTCGTGCGGGCCGATCGACGAAGACCTGATGACTCGGATCTCGGGGTCGACCGGAACCACCGGCGAACGGGACCTCTCGGGGTTCGCATGCGCCCAGCTCTCGCTCTCCGCGGACCTCGGCGGTGACATCTACCTCGGCGAGCTCGACGTCGAGTTGATCGCCGGCCCCGACCCCGTGCGCGCCTGGGCGCCGACCGATCTCGGGACCCGGCTCGCAGACGCCGCGCTCAACCCGGCGTTCCTGCTCCAGCTCCTCCCCGACCTCCTCGAAGCGATCGAAGGCGGCATGCGCGACGCGGCCGGTGCCGGGCTTCCCGCCGCCATCGCCGACCCGCTGAAGACCGGCGCCGACGGCATCGAGACGGTCCGTCTCGCCGTCGACGGGTACCTGGACACCTTCGCCGCCGCACTGGCCTCGCTCGACCCGGGCGGGCCCCTCGAGGACGAGGTGGCCGCGCAGCTGGCGTCGTTGCTCGGCCTGGATCCCGGAGACATCGCCGTGGAGGCGTTGTGCGATCACGGTGGTACGGACGAACCCTGCGCGAGCGGGGACAGCCTGTTCGACCTCCGCGACATCCGTGCCACCTTCACGTTCGGCGACATGGTCGAGGCCACGACGGGCATCAACCTCGGTCTCGAGGGTTTGCCGCTGAACGTCGAAGGCGGCGTCAGCGCGTTCGCCAACTGGGGGGTCACGCTCGGGCTCGGCGTGAGCGTCGACCGACGGTCCCTACGTCGCTCTCGACGGATCCCACCGGAGTTCCTCGTTGCGGCCGGCGTCACGCTCGCCCCAGGCGCCACGGGGTGCGACGCCCCGTTGGCCGCCCTCGCCGCGGACTACACCACCGATCGCTGCCTGTCGGCCCGGCTCGGGTTCCTCGGCGTCGAGGCGCTCGACAGCGTCGCCAGCCCCACGACGATCGGCGCCGCCATCGGCCTCGACGTCACCGGGAGCGCACCGGACAAGATCACCCTCGGCGATCTCGTCAGCGGGGACGTCGATCTCACACCCGAGGTCGCCGGCGGCATCAACATCGACCTGCACATCCGAACAGGCATCGCCGGAGCCACCGCGGACCTCCCGTCGATCATCGGCACGTTCACGCTCGATTGGCAGATCGGTGACTTCGATCCGTCCGACCCGGCGGCGAGCGACTTCGAGGATCTGGCAACGGTGTCGATCGACACGCCGACGGTGTCGTTCGACAATCTCTACCTCGATCTCGGCGACGTGCTCGACAAGTTCATGAAGCCGGTCACCAAGGAGATCAAGAAGATCACCGGGCCGCTCCAGCCGGTCGTCGACGTGATCACCGCGCCGATCCCGGTCGTCAGCGATCTGTCCGAACTGGTCGGCGGCCCGCAGATCACGATGCTCTCCGTGCTCGAGGGAGCCACGGGGGCCGATCTCGCATTGATCAAGGCGCTCGCCGCGTTCGTCTCGTTCGTCAACAACATTCCCGACGGCGGCAGTCTCGGCGAGATACCGCTGGGTGCGCTCGTCGGCGGCAGCCGGGAGCCCGGGTCGTTCACGGTCGACGCGGCCAAGGCCGGCACGACGGTGTCGCCGACCGAGGCCGGCTCGCTGATCAAGCAGGACGGCACGTTCAAGGGCGGTACCGGCTTCACCGAGGACGTCGGCAACGCCGGCGGTGGTGCGCTCAACAGTGCCGCGTCGCCCGATACCAACCGACCGTCGACCTTCGGGGTGCCAGGGCTCAGCTTCCCGTTCCTCGACGACGCGAGCCAGATCTTCGGCATTCTCGTCGGCCGTGACGCCACCCTGATCCGGTGGGACGCCGGCACGCTCAAGGCGAGCGCCGGCATCTCCTACGACTTCGGCCCGATCATGGTCGGTCCGATCCCGATCACGATCACCCTCGGCGGCGAGATCGGCATCGAGGGTCGCTTCGCCATCGGCTACGACACCAGCGGGATCCGCAAGCTGCTCGACGGCGGATCCGGCGTCGCGCTGTTCGACGGGATCTTCATCGACGACCTCGACGCGCAAGGCAACGACGTCCCCGAGATCGTCTTCCGCGGCCGGGTCTTCGCCGGCGCCTCGGTGGACCTCGTCATCGTCTCCGCCGGCGTTCGCGGGGGCATCGAACTCACCTTCTCGCTCGACCTCGACGACCGTCCCGATCCCGACGGCAAGCTGCGGATCGAGGAGATCGTCGACAAGCTCGCCAACCCGATCTGCCTGTTCGAGGTGAGCGGCAAGATCGAGGCGTTCCTCGAAGCGTTCGTCAAGATCGACCTGTTCTTCTACAGCCAGGAGTTCGGATTCGAACTCGTGCGGATCACACTGCTCGAGTGGTCATCCGCGTGTGAACCACCGGCGCCGAAGCCGGCGACCCAGGACGGCGGCGTCGTCTACCTGAACATCGGGTCGCGGGCGACGGAACGCAACGTCCAGGAGGACGTCACCGACGAGTCGATCGAGGTCAGACAGCTCGGGCCGGGCAAGGTCCGGGTGACCGCGTTCGGTTTCGAGGAGGTCTTCACCGGGGTGGAGCTGATCGTCGCCGACGGCGGCGAGGACGACGACGAGATCCTGATGCTGCCCGGCTCGGACGACGAGCTGGTCGACACCGGTTCGACCGCACCCGAAGATCCTTCCGTCGGCATCGCCAAGACACCGGTTCCGTTCACGATCCCCACGGTGATCTCGGGTGGGCCCGGCAACGACATCATCAAGGGTGGTGACGGGCACGACCTGATCTTCGGTGATGCCGCCGTTGCCGCCGGAACGTGGGAGGGCATCGGGTACGACGCCGTGACGGCGCAAGGCGGTCCCGAGGGCGACGACACCGTGAATGCCGGCGGCGGCAACGACGTCGTCAAGGCCAACGGCGGCAACGACCAGGTCGAGGGCGAGGCCGGCCGCGACACCATCGAAGGCGGCGAGGGTGGCGACGCGCTCAACGGTGGGCCCGGCGGCGACGCCGTGCTCGGCCAAGGTGGCGCCGACTCGGTCCATGGCGGCCCGATCCCGCAGCCTGCTGCCGGTGCCAGCGATGCAACGATCGACGACGACGACGCCCTCGCGGGCGGAATCGGGCCCGACACGGTGTCCGGTGACTTCGGCAGCGACGTGATCTTCGGCGACGACGAGGTGGCCGGGTTCATGGACGCCGACGGATCGATGCGACGGATCGGCTACGCCAAGCCCGACGCGGCGACCTGGCGCGGTTGGTGTGATGCCCCTGCAGTCGGCGACGGTGATCTCCTCGTGGGCAACGCCGGCAACGACATCATGCTCGGCGGCGGCGGCGGCGACCAGATGGACGGCGACGAGGGCGACGACTGGGCCTGCGGTGGCGACGGCGCCGACCAGGTCGTGGGCGACTCCGGCGACGACGAACTGCGCGGCAACGCCGACGACGACACGTTGACCGGCGACGACGGCCACGACGTGATCTTCGGCGGGGGCGGCGACGACCTCGCCAACGGCAACGCCGGCAACGACGACATCTTCGGCGACGAGGGTTCCGATGTGCTCTTCGGCGACGACGGCGACGACATCGTGGTGGGCGACACCGGCAGCGTCACCGATGGTCATCCGCACGGTGTGGCGACCGGCACCGTCGTGTCGCCCACGAAGGTGATGGCGATGGACGCTGCGGTCACCCGCGACAGCTCGACGTCGGGCACCGCACTGCGGTCGTGTGACCCCGAGGACGCACCGGTCGGAGATTCCGACTGCATCTTCGGCGGGGCCGGCTCCGACGCATTGTTCGGCGGCTCCGATGCCGACACCGTCCAGGGCCAGGCCGGGGTCGACCTGATCGAAGGAAACCACGGCGCCGACCAGCTCCGCGGTGGCACCGACGACGACCTGCTGTTCGGCAACGAGGACGCCGACACCATGTACGGCGACGGTGCCAGCGACGCGATGTACGGCGACCGCGACATCGCGAACTGGAACACCGACACGCCGTTCGGCGCGGCGATCGACACCATGTACGGCGGTCCGGGTACCGACCACATGGAGGGCGACGGAGCCGGCGACACGATGTTCGGCGGTGCCGACGCCGATCACATGGAGGGCAACGACGGCTCGGACACGATGTACGGCGACTCCGGCGACGACGACATGATCGGCGGATCCGATCTCGCCGGCATCGGCGACGTCGGCGAGTCGACGATGCAGGGGGGCCTCGGCGACGACGTGATGGCGGGTGACAACGCCGTCATCGGCGCGACGGGTGTGGTCGGCGGTCGTTCCGTCACCCTGCTCGACCTCTCGATCGGCGGCGACGACACGATGCACGGCGACGCCGGGACCGACTACATGTTCGGCCAGGTCGCGGGCGACACGATGTCGGGCGGCGATGCCGGCGACTACATGGAGGGCAACGACGGCGACGACACGATGAGCGGCGACGCCGGCGACGACGACATGATCGGCGGAAGCTCGGCGGCCGACGGCGTCATCGTGCTCGACCGCGTGGGCACCGGCGCCGACGACGACGGAGAGACCTCGATGACTGGCGGCGGCGGCCAGGACTGGCTCGCCGGCGACAACGCGCGGATGAACCGGGTGCTCGCGGGTGAGTCCGGGCGCGGGGCGCTCGTGGACCACCCGATCGTGCTGTTCGATCTCGCGACCGTCGGCGCCGCCGCTCCCGTGGGCGCACACGGACCTGACGTGATGGACGGCGGCGACGCCACCGACTTCATGTTCGGGCAGGGCTCCGACGACACGATGAACGGCGGCGACGCTGCCGACTACATGGAGGGCAACGACGGCTCGGACACGATGAGCGGCGACGCCGGCGACGACGACATGGTCGGCGGTGGGTCTGCCAACGACGCCAACAGCGGCGGATCAGCGACCATCGGCACGATCGTTCCGATCCGGCTCGGCGACGGGCTGCTCGACCAGGGCGAGACGGACATGCTGGGCGGCGACGGCATCGACTGGATGGCGGGTGACAACGCGTTCATGAACCGGGTGCTGTTCGACGATGCGGACGAGCCGATCGACCTGTTCGACGTCAACTCCGCGGACGAGGCCGACGTCAGCGGCGGCGACACGATCCACGGCGACGCCGGCGACGATGTCATCTTCGGGCAGGGCAACGGCGCCCAGGCGTCACAGTCCGACCCGCCGGACGGCTCGGACAACGACGGCGACGGTGTCGTGGACGAGGACGCGCCGTGGCTCGGCGACACCATCAACGGTGGCGCCGACGACGACTACGTGGAGGGCAACCAGGGCTCGGACCTGATCTCCGGCGACGACGGCGACGACGATCTGACGGGCGGCGGCTCGGCGATCGACGGACGGTACGTGCCCGAGCGGGTCGGCGACGGCCTGTGGGACGAGCGCGACACCGTCCACGGCGGCAACGGCAACGACGTGATCGCCGGTGACAATGCCCGGATCAATCGGGGCAGCGATGCACAGGCGCCACTGACGGGCTTGCTCCTCGGCACCGACCGGGAAGTGCTCCTGTTCGACGTCAACTCGACCGACCCGCTGTTCAGCGGTGGTGACTTCCTCGCGGGCGGCGCCGAACGTGACCTGATGTTCGGCCAGGGCAACGGTGCCCAGTCCCCCGATCAGGCCGACCCGTTGGACGGGGTCGACAACGACCTCGACGGCCGCGAGAGTTCCGACTCGACCTCGTACGACTGCGCGGACAACGGCTTCGACAACGACGACGATGGCGCCGCGGACGCCGCCGATCCCGGTTGCTCCGGCGCGGTCGACGAGGACCAACCGTGGGACGGTGACGTCATCCTCGGCGACGATGGTGACGACTACATGGAGGGCAACGCCGGCGCCGACTGGATGTTCGGGGGCGACGACGAGGACGACATGGTCGGTGGCGGTTCCGCCGCCGACGGGGCGATCGTGCCGACCCGCGACCCGGCGGGCCTGCTCGACGGCGACGACGTGATGCACGGCGACGGTGACGACGACGTGATGACCGGCGACAACGCCCGCATCAACCGGACCGTCGTCGACGGAGCGTTCGCACGGATCGCGTCCGCCGGCGTCGCCGACGTCGAAGGGTTCGGACCGTACGACCAGGCGATCCGGGTCACCGACATGTTCCGCGGCGACGACGGCCCGGACATGCACGGCGACGACTACCTGACCGGCGATCTCGGCAACGACGAGATGTACGGCCAGCTCGGCGACGACTTCGCCGTGGGCAACGCGGGCGACGACGCCCTCGTGGGTGACCTCGGCCAGGTCCGAGCGAACGTGCTCGGCGACGGCGTCGGCGTGGATCCGCCCCAGATGGCGATCAGCACGAACTCGCCCCATTGGGACGACGTGATCAACGAGGTCGGCTCGATGCTCTGGGAGACCGAGCTGTACGCGTTCGACACATCGGCCGGTGGCGTCGGGGGCGACGATGTGCTGCTGGGCCACGACGGCCGCGACACGGTGTTCGCCGGACCGGGCGACGACGTCGTCAACGGCGACGGTGACGGGACCGAGGAACTCTTCGACCCCGTCCAACCCGAGTTCACCCACGTCACCGACGTCGACCCGTCGACGGCCGACCGCGATCAGCTCTTCGGCGGCGACGGCGGCGATGCGATGTGGGGGGGACGCGACAACGACATCCTCATGGGCGGCCACGGCGACGACTTCCTCGACGTGCGACCACGGGAGGAGACCGACAACGGCCGCAACGGCGCGAACTTCCGGATCATCCCGCGCGATCCGCCGGCATGGTTCACGTGGGCGGTCCCGGAGAACTTCCAGGACGTCGACTTCATCTACGGCGGCTGGGATCGTGATGCGATGCAGGCCGACCAGGCCGCGAACGGTCCGGACCCCGGCGACCGGCTGGCCGACTGGGCGGGTGGGTTCAACGTGGAGTATCTGTGCCCCGCCGGGTACGGCGACTACACGGTCACGCGAATGGGATCACCACACGCACGAGACTTCCTCCGGGACCTGACCCAGGCCAGCGGCGCCTACCTCTCGTCCACCGAGGGCACGTCGGGCTTCCGCGATCTCGGATACGTGTTCCCCAACGAGCGTGGGATGAACTCGCACCCACCTCATCCCGACCATCCCGGCCACTTCACCTGCGCCGACTACAGCCAGGTCGGCGTCGCCGGAGTGTCCGCTGAAGCCGGCGGTCCCTACGAGGTGGTCGAGGGCGGATCGGTCACCCTCGATGGTTCCGCCTCCACCGGTGCGGCGACGTGGTCATGGGACAGCGGTCCGCTGGCGATCGACGACGCGGGCTCGGCGACGCCGACGATCAGCGCAGTCGGCCTCGACGATGCTGTGGCGGTGGCGACGCTGGAGGTCGGCGACGGTGCGGGAACGTTCTCGTCCGACACCGCCGACGTCGCGATCGTGAACGCTGCGCCCGTGGCGACCGTCGACGCGTTGACACCGCTCGCCGCCGTCGGGGCGAGTGTCGGCCTCGCGGCGTCGTTCACCGATGCCGGCGTGTTGGACACGCACACGGTGTCGATCGACTGGGGCGACGGCACGACCTGCGACGGGTCGCCCGGCTCGGGCTGCGAGATCACCGGCGCCGCCGGTGTCGGTTCGGTCGTCGGTGCACACGCATACGCATCAGTGGGCGACTTCACGGTGATCGTGACGGTCACCGACGATGACGGCGGGGCCGGCGCGGCGCCACCGCAGACCGTGTCGGTGACGCTCACCGGCGTACCGGTCGCGGTGGCGACCGCGCAGATGTGGTCCTCGATCGATCCGTGGCCGCTGGCGGACCCGCTGACCATCGGGGGCGTCGGCTACACACGGGCCACCGCCATCGACGTGTTCGACGACGGCACCAACAACGAACGGAGTCCCCTGCTCTTCCGTGAGTTGGTGGCGGCGCGACTCAACCAGGCGGCCGGTGCCGATTCGTCGTGTGTCACGGCGACGATGGATCTCGCCGATGCCTGGCTGGTCGCCCATCCCCCCGGGAGCGGCGTCAAGAAGAACGCCGCGGCGTGGGCGAACGATGCGCAGGCCCACTTCGACGCGTTGCGCAACTACAACACGGGGCTGCTCTGCGCCCCGGGGTGACGAGCTGCCCGCGCGCATGCCGCCCACGAGTACGTTCCGGTCGGCCGAGACCCGAGACGCCGACGACGACACCTCGACCGATGGTGCGACTCGCGTCACATGGTGTGCCACCTGCGACATTGACCTCGCCGCACGCAGCACCGACAATCGGTCATCGTCGACGACGTCTGGGGGACGCATGACACTGACCGATCCGGACACCACCGGGAACGCAGCGACACGGGGGGAGCCGCAGGTCTTCTTCAACCCGTTCGAACCCGGGTACTTCGACGACCCGAGCGTGCAGCTCAACCAGCTGCGCGAGCAGGACGCGGTGCACTTCATGGAGTTCACCGGCGGCTACATGCTGACCCGCTACGACGACGTGTTCCGGGTGTTGCGCGATCGGACGATCGGCAGCGAGTCGACCCATGCGATCCGCACGCCGTCGATCGAGGCCGAACTCGAGCAGGTGGCGAAGGATCCGTCGGGGCCGAGCATGTTGCGCGTCGACGGCGACGACCACACCCGGCTGCGACGTCTCGTCGCCCAGGCGTTCACGCCCCGGGCGATCGAGCAGTGGCGCCTCCGGGCGACCGAACTGACCGAGGAGCTGCTCGACCACTTCGACGACAACGGCGGCGGCGACGCGCTGCACGACTTCGCGCTCCCGCTGCCGGCGACGGTGATCTCCGACATGTTGGGCATGCCGGCGGGTGATCTGCCGAAGCTGCGGGGCTGGTCGCACGCGTTGGCCAAGACGCTCGACGCAGTCAACACCGAGGACGAGTACCAGCGGGCGGTCGACAGCGCGTTGGCGATGGACGAGTACCTGCGCGACATCTACGACCTGAAGGAGGCGGACCCGGCCGACGACATCTTCTCGGCGCTGATCGCCGCCGAACACGAGGGCGACCGGCTGAGCAAGGACGAGGTGATGGCCAACATCCGGCTGCTCTACGTGGCCGGCCACGAGACCACGACGAACCTGATCGGCAACGGCCTCGTCGAGCTGTTCCGCAACCCCGACCAGCTCGAGCTGTTGCGATCGACCGACGAACACGACGCCAACCTCGTCGAGGAGGTGCTGCGGTTCAACCCGTCGGTGCAGATGACGCGGCGGATCCCGCTCCACGACATCGAGGTCGCCGGCACGGACATCCCGGCCGGCACCGTCATGCTGCTGTCGGCCACCAGCGCGAACCGCGATCCCCGCAAGTGGGGTGACACCGCCGACGAGTTCGACATCACCCGACCCGATGCGAAGGACCAGGTGGCGTTCGGCGGTGGGCCGCACTTCTGCCTCGGGGCCGCGCTGGCCCGGCTCGAGGGACAGATCGCGATGCCGCGGATCGTGCGCCGCTTCCCCGACCTCGCCCCGGTGAGCGAGACGCCCGAGTTCGAGCCCCGCGTGGTCCTGCGCGGCGTGTCCCGCCTCGACGTCACCGTCTGACGACCACACCGGGGGACATCTGGGGTCAGACCCCAGTTGTCCCAGATGCCACACGTGCGGCGGTGCACGCTGCCGAACTGGTGGTGATCGCACCCGGCAGGCCGTGGCGGAGCGCGGCGAGCCCGCATACGGTCTGCCCGATGGACGGCTTCCACCTCGCTCAACTCAACATCGGACGGCTCCATCATCCGCTCGACTCGGCGGAAACGGCCGAGTTCGACGCGGCGCTCGGGCCGATCAACGCACTTGCGGAGGCGACGCCTGGGTTCGTGTGGCGGCTCGTGGACGACGACGGCCAGTCGTCGAGCTACGTCCGCCTCCCGGGCGAGGACGACCCGCTCGAGATCGTGAACATGTCGGTGTGGACCGACCTCGAGTCGCTGAAGCACTTCATGTACCGCAGCGGTCATGCGATGTACATGCGACGGCGCCGGGAGTGGTTCGAGAAGAGCGGCGTGGCGACGTCGGTGTGCTGGTGGATCCCGGCAGGCGAGATCCCGGATCTCGCCGACGCCCACCGCCGCCTGCTCCACCTGCGCGAGCACGGCCCGACCGAGGTCGGCTGGCCAGTGTCCGCGCCGGTGACGGCACCGGTCACGGGCTGATTCACAACTGCACTAAGGTCGGAGTGCGCAAGGGGGTCGCGTATGAGTGAAGTCTTGGGACAGGCCGACGCACTGCTCGGGTCGGACGCGGTTGCCCACGTCTGGACCACGAATCCCGACGGCACGCCACAGGTCTCGGTGGTGTGGGTGATCGCACAGGGTGACGAGATCGTGTTCGGGACCGACACGGCGAGCCAGAAGGCCAAGAACCTTCGACGCGACAACCGGATCGTGTTGTCGATCGAGGACACCGAACGCAACGAGCGCGGCTTCCAGCGTCATCTGGTGGCACGGGGCCGGGCCCGGATCTACCCGGGAGCGGACCCTGCGCTGATGGATCGTCTCGCGAAGAAGTATCTCGGGCTCGAACGGCACCCGTTGGCGATGCGCGATTCGCCGACGAGCGTGGTCGTGCGGGTGAAGATCGAGCGCATCAGCGGCATCGGCCCCTGGGTCGAGCCGTAGCACTTGACCGTTTGCGTCGAGATCTGGGTGACCCACCCCACCCGAAACGCGACGCAAACGAGAAGGCGCCGAGCGACCGGTCGGGTGTCAGTCGGTGAGGGCGGCGAGGGTCTCGCCGATCAGGCGGCGCGCTTCGGCGGCGATCGGGGCGAGTTCGTCGCGGCTGGTCATCGACACCATCAGCCCGGGGTCGAGCGCGTCGACCTGCACCTGATCGCCGACCTGGCGCACGACCACGTTGCACGGCAACAGCGCACCGACGTTCGGTTCCACGTCGAGTGCAGCGCTGGCGAGCTTCGGGTTGCAGGCACCCAGGATCACGTACGGATCCATGTCCTTGTCGACCTTGGCCTTGAGGGTCTGTTGCATGTCGATCTCGGTCAGCACGCCGAACCCGTGCTCGGCGAGCGCGGCCTTCGTGGCGGCGAGCGCTTCGGCGAACGGGATCCCGAGCACGACGGACTCTTCGAACACCATGGAGGTCTCCTTCCGGTCAGATGAATGCCCATCATCGCGCGGTGTCTCGTCGTCGGCCCAGAGTCGAACGGCATCTGTCGGGTCCACCGTGCGCCCGTACGCTGGAGCCCATGGGCACCAAGGAAGCACTGACCGACCTCCAGATGAAGGGCATGAACGCCGTGCACAAGACGGTGCTCAAGCTGTCGGGCGGGCGGGTGTTCAACAGCTTCGGCACCATGCCGGTCGTCGAGTTGCACACGGCCGGGCGCACGAGCGGCAAGCGGCGGAGCACGATGCTCACGGCGCCGATCCACGACGACGGCACCTATGTCCTCGTGGCGTCGAAGGGCGGCGACGATCGTGATCCGGATTGGTACCGCAACCTGGTCGCGAACCCCGACATCGAGCTCACCGTCGACGGCACGACACTCGAGATGACCGCCCGTGTGGTGTCCGACGAGGAGAAGGCCGAGATGTGGCCCCGTATCGTCGAGGCGTACAAGGGGTACGCCGGCTACCAGAAGAAGACCGACCGCAACATCCCGGTGGTGATCTGCGAGCCCCGCTCGGCCTGACACGGGGAGTACCGTCGGGCCATGAGCATCGACCAGATCGACATGACGGTGGAACGCCTCGGCGGGTCGTGTGGGGCGATCGTGCGAGGGGTCGATGTGACTCGGCCGCAGTCGCCCGACGAGGTCGAGCGGATTCTGCGGTTGCTCGACGAGCACCTGGTGGTCGCGTTCCCCGGTCAGCGGATGGACCTCGACCGGCTGGAGGCGTTCACCGACGAACTCGGCGGGCGCGATGTCACGCCGTACGTCACCCCGGTCGACGGGCGACCGTTCGTGATCCGGGTGATCAAGGAGCCGAGCGACGAGCTGAACTTCGCCAACGCCTGGCACACCGACCTGTCATACGTGGCGGCGCCGCCCGCGTACACGGTGCTGCACGCTCACGACGTGCCGCCCGCGGGTGGCGACACGATGTGGGCCAACCAGTACCTCGCCTACGAGACCCTGCCCGAGAGCGTCAAGGAACAGATCGCCGACCTGCGCGGCATCCACTCGGCGGGGATGGCGTACGGCACGGGCGGCTATCTCGAGGCGGTGGCGGGCAAGAGCTCGATGGGGATCGAGCCGTCGCCCGATGCGTACGCCACCGAGACCCATCCGCTGGTGATCCGTCACCCGCGCACCGGCCGCCCGGCGCTGTATGCGAACTCGGTGTACACGACCGGGATCGAGGGGATGGACCCCGAGGAGGGACGAGCACTGCTCGCCCGCCTGACGGCGCACGCCACGCACCCGAACTTCACGTGCCGCCTGCGGTGGGAGCCCGACATGCTCACGATCTGGGACAACTCGGCCACGCAGCACTTCGCGATCAACGACTACCCCGGCGCCCGCCGCGAGCTGTTCCGCACCAGCGTGAAGGGCACCACCCCCGCAGGTGTCACGCCTGGGGTCTGATCCCTGGCGTGACGATCAGGCGGCGGAGCGGGTGGCGGCTCCGGCTTCGAGGACGGTCCAGAGGTCGGTGCGGAGGCGGTCGGCCTGAGGTGGACGCAAGCGGTTGGCGACCACGACGCCCTCGATCATGTCGGCCAGCACGGCGCTGCGGGGCCGGTCGTGGAGCCGGATCGACACCACCGCTCCGTCGGGGCGGCGCCGGATCGACCGGTCGACGCCGACGAGCCGTGGCGGACACCGGAAGCTCGGCCCGACCAGCCCTCGCCGCCGGGCCTCTCGGGTGATCGCCCGGGCGGCGGCAGCGAACTCGACGGTGGTAGCGGCTTCCATACGCCAACCATGATGACGAAGGGGTACGTCAGGGTTCCCACGGCGCCGCGCGACCAACCCGATCGGCACGTCCCCGTACCGGTCATCGCGGAGATGCCACGACGTCAGCTGGCGCCGCGACACTTGTATGGTGCCCGGGTGGTTGTGGGCAGTGACGTCGTTGACACATCGGCCGCGCGCCCGATCTCGGGACCTCTGTCTTCCGACGCGATCGGACATAGGTGAGCATGAGCAAGGCATGGCTGGTGCACTTGCTCGTTGGGGCAGCGCTGCTGTCCGCGTGCGCCGGCAACCAGCGACTGCCCGCGGGCGTGGGCCCGGCTCCACTGGAGTCGAGCCCGAGCATCAGTTCAGCGAACCCCGCTCCCACTGACACCACCACACCGGACGCGGTCACCGGCGACACCGTCGACACCTCCGACCCGGCCCCCACCGACTCCTCGCCCGTCGAGCCTGATGCAGCCGCAGTCGCACCAGGCTGCGCAGCATTCTCCGTGCCGACCGGTTCCACGGAAATCGCCGGCGAGCGCTGCGACCCCGACCCATTGTTCGCCGGCCCCCGTCCGGCGGTCCTCGTGCTCAACGGATGCGGCGGCTACCTCGCTGACGCCGAGATCGGTCGGGACCTCGCAACGGCACTGACCCGCGAGGGCATCGTGGCGATTCGGATCGACTACCTGGGCGCCGCCCCCGACGTCGCGTTCTGCGATCTCACCCCGGACGGCCTCAGCGAGGTGGCGCAGCCGGTCCTGGAAGCGGTCGCCGACACGGTCGCCGTGGTGCGGCTCGATCCGAACATCAGCTCCATCGGAGCCGTCGGGTACTCACTCGGGGCAGCGACCGCGATGTCGGCCGTCTTCGGTGGCGCCGGGCTCGCGACGATCGAACCGGTCCCCTTCTCCGCGGTCGCGCTGCTCTCGTATCCGAACGTGATCCCGGGAGTCACCGATGGCATTGCGGCCGGGCTCGGCCCGCCACTGTTCGTGATGTCAGGCGAGGACGATGACGTCGCACCGCCTGCCGACTCGACGGCGATCGTCGAGACAGCATTGGCGGCCGGCAACGCCGTCGAGCAACTGCTCGTGCCTGGACAGGGTCATTCCTGGACGGGTCCGGCGGCGTCGTTGGCTGCAGCGACGCTCGCCGACGAACTCGCCGACCGCCTCCTCGGCTGAGACGCTGGGTGCGAAGCCCGGCCGGCCGAGCCCGGTCAGGTGGCCCGGTCAGGTGGCGTGTCAGGTGGCACGGTCAACGGGCGCGGTCGATGCCGATGTAGGCGAGCAGTTGCACGTCGTCGGGGAGTTGGATCACGACGGGCGCATCGGCGAGCGGTGCGACGAACTCAGGGAGCAGATCGAGGTCGCCGGTCATGCGAACTGCGGCATCCTCGAACCCGTCGGCGTAGAAGATCGTGGTGAATTCGAACACCTGGGTGCCGTTGCGGAGGCCGACGTCGACGTAGCCGACCGCCTCGAGCCGGTCGGCGTTCAACGCTGCCGCCCCGGACAACCCGCTGCCGTTGGCGCTGACGACGATGATGTCGGCGCGGTCGGGGATCGAGGTCGGCGGCTCGGTGGTGGGCGCAACCGTCGTGGGTGTGGTGGTCGTGGTGGCGGTGGTCGGCGTGGTGGTGGAGTCGGCGACGGTGGCCTCGGTGGTGCTCGCCGCCTCCGTCGTGTCCGGAGCGTCGGTCGTGTCCGCGGCAGCGGTGATGTCGGGCACCGACGACGCCGGCGAGCTGGTCGCGGTGATCACCAGGGTGTCAGCGGCCGGCGAGTCGTCGGGCAGGCCGGCGATCGCGACGCCGACTCCGATCGCCAACAGAGCGACGACAACGTACGCCAACCACGGGTGCCTCATGCCGCTCCGACATTACCGAGCCGCCCGCCGCCCGCCCGGGCATGCCCGCAATGGTCGCTCTCGCACCTGGAGGGCCGGCCACTCGGGGCTTCGGTACAGTCGCATCGATGAGCGAGGCGGCGACCGGCGACACGACCGCCCTGACTCCCGTCCAGCAGCGGACCCTGGACGCGTTGCGCCGATCGGGCGAACCGCTGGTGTTCGATCCGGATCTGGTGGCCGACATCCGCACCGAGGTGCGCATCGCGTTCGACGAGTTCGCCGAGCGCCTGCAGCCGAACCAGCAGCTGTGGGTGAACAAGCACACGGTGGCCACGGTGCTCGACTGCGAGGAGTTCCATCTCGTCCCCGACGACTTCGAGTGGAAGCCGGCGACGGCGAAGGGGCAGGTGGCACATCGGGCGATCCAGCTGACGTTGTCGTGGCGGGGCGAGCCGAACCCCACCGATCTGGTCGAGGAGGCGATGGCCCGTCTGGCCGACGAGGAGCGCGGCATCGGCCAGTGGATCGCCGCCCTCTCCCCCGCCGACGAGGCCGACCTGCGCGGCCAGTCGGTGGAGCGGGTCACGAAGTTCATGGAGAGCTTCCCGCCACTCGACAAGCGGTCGAACCCGATGACCGAATCGTCGGTGCGCTGGCCGAACGACGGCCCGATCGTGCTGTCGGGCAAGGTCGACCTGGTGATGGGACGGCCCCGCGGGAGCGAGGCCAGCAAGGTGATCATCGACCTGAAGACCGGCCGTCCGAACGTGCGCCATCGCCAGGATCTCGGCTTCTACGCGCTCCTCGAGACGCTGGTGCGGTCGGTGCCGCCACGCAAGGTGGCGACGTTCTACCTCGACGCATCCGAAGCGCAGGTGGAGGACGTGAGCGAGCGGCTGCTGCGCACGTCGGTTCGACGGACGCTCGATGCGATCAACGCGATCGTGGAGTTGCAGTCGGAGGGCCGCCCGCCGGTTCGACGCCCCGGGGTGACGTGCCGTTGGTGCCCGCTCGCCGACACGTGCGACGAAGGCCGTGCCTACCTCGCCGGCCAGGCGTCGCTCGACGACTGACCCCGCACCCCTTCCATCCTGCCCGGGCCCGCCAACTCTCGGCGGAATCCGTCTCGACTGCTGGAACCAGATCCGCCGAGAGTTGCACGGCGCAACGCCGTACGGCGCGGAACCGGACCGGGACTGGCACGAGCGGGCGCAGGCGAGGGGTCAGTTGGAGATCCCGAGGGTCTGGATCTCGTCGACGTCGTAGGCGACGGACACGGTTCGGTCCACCGACCCCGCCGTGCCCGATGGCCCGGACGACCGATAGCCGACCTCCCACGTTGCGGTCACCGTCAGTTCGTACGGCGTGTCGTCCGGCGACGATCTCCGGTAGGTGTACCCGCACGGGCCCTCGCCCGGCTCGTCGAGATCGACGATCGGCTCGCCCGGCCCGTCACAGGTGACCGTGTCGCCGTTGCCCATGGCCCACGAGGTCGAGGCGAGCGTGACGGTCGCTTCGGCCCAGTGCGGCCCGGCTTCGGCTCGGACCGTGATCGGGTCCTGTGCAACGAGTGCGAGCCACATCCCGAGGTTGACGATTCCTCCGGTTTCGGCCGGCGGGCTGATGTCGAGTGTGGGCGCCGGGACGGCTCGGCGGGCGCGGTCGACGGCGTCGTCGATGGCGTCCTGCACGGTGACGGTGGTGTCGACCCACGTGAACCCGGAGGCGGCGCCGTCGGGACAGATCCGGTTGAACACCATCTCCTCGCGCCCGTCGGGGAAGCGGCGACCGACCGCGCCACCGGACGCCTCGAAGAACACGTACCCCGACTCCGAGATGTTGCCGTAGGCCGCCGGATCCCACCCGTCCGCCGACGTCGCCGGCACCCACCGACACGGCTGCGGCGCCCCGACCACCCCGTTCGGCCTCGGCTCCGGAGCCGGCGTCGAGTCCCGACACTCCACCGTCACCGTGTCACCCTCGACCGAAGTTGACGCATCCTCCGTCGTCTCATTCCCAGCACCCGCCTGCAGAACGGCTGCCGACCAACTGACCGCCCAGCCAGACAGAACGACCAAGCAGGCCTACGCCTAGCATCGGCCGGACATTCACCTCGACCCCTTCCCAACGGCCGATCTCGGTCTGCCACCCTCGAATCTTCCACCGATCCGTCGACGTTGCGCAGGAAGAACGATCGACCGGTACGTACGTCACGTCCGGGTTCACGATCGCATCGGTGCCGTTCGGGGCCGGCGCCCACCTCGACGACGATCCAGGAATCGACCTCGCAGATCTGGACTTGGCGAGAGGTCTTCGCTCGGTCGAGCAACGGTCGGCGGCACCTCGACCGATCACCGACGCCGGCACGTCTGGGATTGGGTCGAAGCGCCTAGCCGTTCGCCCGGTACTCGTCGAGCCAGGTTCGGCGATGAAGTTCTCGGTTCGATCACGCCGAGTGCCGTCGAGCGCATGGCCGCGACCTTGTCGTCGTTGATCGGATCCATCGATCGGCTTCACGTCCGAGTCGGAAGGCCTCCAGCAGGTCGGCTTCGACGTCGGCGGCGAGGGTGGCGGCGGGATCGAGGGTCGTGGTGGGGGCGTCGGTGCTCGAGGTGGTCGACGTGGTGGGTGTGGCCGGCGCCTCGGTGCTCGTCGGCGGCGAGGTCGTGTCGACCTCGACCTCCGCGACGGTCGTGTTGGGAGCGGCGTCGTCGCTCGAGCAGGCGGACACGAGCACGGCGACGCCGACGGCGATCGCCACCACGTTCCCCCGACGTGTCATCGCCGAATCGTACTCCTCCCGCATCACCTCGCCAGTGGGCGCAGCGATCGGGGGAACGGAATCGGCCGGGTCAGGCGAGTGTGGCCGTGGGCGGGTCCGTGGGTGGGATGATGCGGCCCGGATACGGCTGGGTCTGCTCCTCTTCGTCGTCTCGGCGCCGTCGCCACGCCACGACGAAGAAGAACCCGGCGAGCAGTGCGAGGAGGCCGAGGAAGGTGCGCAGAATCGCCGAGGATGAGAGGAAGCTCGGCCACCAGTCGCTCGAACTCGGCGGTGACACCTTCGACGTGCTGATGCCGTCGTTGTCGCCCGTGATCGGAACGATGACGATGGTGGTCACCACGGAGTATCTCGCGAAGATGATGCGTGGTGGCAGGCTCGGGACGTCCGGATCAGTGGAGTTCAGGGCCGGGATGAACGCGGAGATGAAGCGTGTGCCGGTCGTTGCCGACGCGGTGAACTCGACCATCGCCGTGTACGTCGTGGCGTCGCAGATGGCCTGAGCCTGTTGATACGGATTGAAGTTGAAGAACGTGACCGTCTCGCCGGGGAAGCAGCCCGTGAGGATCGCGTCGAAGACCGCATTCGTCTGGACCTCGTCGGGCTCGGCGAACAACGTCAGCCTCGATCCGGGCGGGTACGACGGCTGCTGAGCCTGCGCAGACCCGCCCGCGAGCGCGCTGAAACACAGCACGCCCAAGGCGCCGAATGCGAGTGCGAGCCGTTTCATGCCACCAATGTCATCGGCGACGTCAATGCCCAACTGAAGTCCCACCGATGAATGGCGTGAGGCGGCCGACGGATCCCACCTCTACGATGTCGTCGGTGAGGGCTGGTTCTCTTCTCGGTGCGCTGCGGCGGCGCGGTGGCCTCGTGCTCCTGCCTGCGTTGCTCGCAGCGGGGGTCGCTCTCGTGTTGTCGCTGCTCTCCACGCCGATGTACGAGGCGACCGCAGAGGTGCTCGTCGACACCACCACCCGGTCGATCGAGGCCGAGGCGGCGATCGCAGCGAGCTCCGCCGTCGAGGACCAGGTTCGCGGGATCGTCGGCAACGAGCCCGAGTTGACCGTCGAGTTCGTCGAGGGTTCCGAGGTCCTGCAGCTCACCGCGTCGAGTTCGAACGCGCAGAATGCGGCAGCCGCTGCCAATGCGCACGCGGCGGTGGTCACGGCCGGTCGAGGCGACGAAGCGACGCTGATCGAGCCGGCGACGGTCCCGGCCGACCCCTACGAGCCGCAGACGGTTCGGAACACGGTGCTCGCGTTCCTCGCCGGCCTCCTGATCGGCATCGTCGCCGCCTTGCTGGCGGCCCGATTCGACTCGTCGATCCGATCCACCCGCCGGCTCCGCGCGATCACCGGTGTTCCGAACCTCGCGGTGATTCCACGGGTGCCGCTGGGCGATCGGCGGCCGGACGATCTCGCCGCCATGGGCGACCCGAATTCGGTCGAGGCCGAGGCGTACCGAACCCTGCGGACCGCCGTCGAGTTCCTGGCGCACGAAACCGGGGCCAAGGTGGTGCTGGTGACCAGCCCGCGGCCGGGCGAGGGCAAGTCGTCGGTGGCGGCGAACCTCGCGGTGACCGCCGCCCAGGCGGGACGCAACGTGGTGTTGATCGACGGCGATCTCCGCAAGCCGCAGATGCATCGTTCGTTCGGGGTGCGCAACGACCGGGGCCTGTCGTCGGTGCTGACCGGCGACGCCACACTCAGCAAGGCGGTGAAGCGGCTGGATGCCGAGAAGAACCTGGTGATCCTGCCCGCGGGCCCGCCGCCGCCGGATCCGGCCGAGCTGTTGCTGTCCGATCGGCTCGGCAAGGCGATCGACGCGCTGGCCAAGGCCGCTGACCTGGTCGTGATCGATGCTCCTCCGGTGCTGCCGGTGACCGATTCGACGATCCTGGCGCAGCACTCCGATGCGGTACTGCTCGCTGCCACGGTCGGGCTGAGCGAACGCGGCGAGTGGACCGAGACGCTGGAACGCCTCGAGGTGGTCAAGGCGAACGTGATCGGCACGGTGCTGTCACGGCCCGACTCGCGGGTCGGGTCGACGACGACGTACCACTATGCGCCCACCGCAGCACCCGCCAACTGGTGGGTGAAGCAGGCCGCCGAGACCGAGCGTGCGAAGCACCCCGAGCCCACCGACACCACCACGGTGATGTCGAGGGATCCCGTCGACGAGCTGCTCTGGGACAAGTCGGCGAAGCCCGCCGGGGCCGGGCGAGCATCAGCGGGTCAGGCCGGCGCCGTCTCCGGTTCGAGTCGGTCGTCGAAGCACGAGCCGGCAGACGACGATCGACGCAACGGCGGCGACGCCGGCGGCGAACAGCGCGGGGCCGACGGTGGGTTGGATCGCTCCGGTCCGGGCGACGGCGACGGCAGCGATGCCGCCGGTGAGCCCGATTCCCCATCGTTGCAGGCGCCGAGCGACCCGGCGTTCCCGCCACCACAGCCATAGGGCGGTGCCCCCGACGAGCACGAGGGGCCAGAACGCGAAGAGCGCACCGACGATCGCCGATTCTCGCCCGGTGGCACCGTAGAGGCCGGACCACAGCACGATCGCCGCAGCGACCACCTGGACGACGGCGCCCGACGGGCGGCGAGCGATCAATTCGATGACGGCGATCGAGGCGACCATCACTCCGATGGCAGGCATCTGGTCGGTCTCGGGCACGCAGAGGTAGATGGCGAGCGCGGTCATCCCCAGCAGCCAGGGGAACTCGGCGGGGCACAGTCGCGAGAGCGGCGATTCGGCCACGTCGTCGGCGCCGCTACCGGGCCGAGCGGCTGGCGGGAACGGCACCCCGTTGCGGGTCCGGTGCGGTGCGGGCCCGTTCGCTGGCGAACACGATCGGTGGGAGGCTCCAGAACAGCAGCACGAGCGGCAGGATCAGCGAGCGTTGGCGTGTGAGGATGCCGAGGTTGCCGATGCTGGCGAACGCCACGCCGAAGGTGACCACGCAGAGCAGGGCGAACACGACGTACGGCGTGGTGAGCATCAGCTTGGGCGCGTTGGCGAGCCGCCGCCAACTGAACACGCCGGTGAAGAGCAGGGCGGTCATCTCGAGCGCCGGGAGCAGCGTGGCGAGCCCGCTGGCCTCGGTGAGCAGCGGGCGGGTGATGGTGCGGAACGTGGCGTAGGGCCAGTCCTGGGGGCCGTTGATCGTGATCGGCGTGAACGACGAGCCGCCCTGGGAGGTCTGCCTCTCGGTCCGTTCGAAGATCGACGAGAACTGGTCGGTCGTGGCGACGTCGTCGTCGTTGGAGGGGCCGAGGTAGTTGAGGGTGATGCTGGCGATGATGGCGAAGCCGATCCCGGCGATCACCACGAGCAGCAGCGATCCGAGCTGGAGGCGGCGACGTCCGTCGGCACGTTCGGATCGCCCCATCGCGTCGAGCGCGACCCGTGAGGCGAGTGCGATGACGATCGCTCCGGCCCAGATCGCCGCGAAGTGCGGCCGTACGTACGCCGAGCCCACCAGTCCGATCGCGATCAGAGTCGTGCCGAATGCGACCTTGCCCCGCCGCGCCAGCACCAGCGCGGCACCGTAGGCGGTGGTGCCCAGGAAGAAGCCGACGACGGCTTCCTTGCCGATGCTCGATCCCCAGTAGACGAGGCTGGGGAACAGCATCACCCACAGCAGGTAGCGGCGGGTGGCGAGGCCCGGGACGGCGTGGTGGGCGGCCTTCACGAAGAACACGAGACCCCAGAAGCTGAGCCAGGTGAACACCATGAACCCGCCGAGGCGGCTGGAGCCGAAGATGGTGTAGACGAGCCCGGTGAACTCCTCGATCGATCGGGTGCCGGTGCTGCTCGGCAGCACGTCGAGCAGCGAGGCCGAACCGTTGCGAACCGCGCCTGCCAGTTCCTTGCCAATGGCGTGGTACCTGCCGGCGTCGGCGCTGCCCCCGTACGCGTCGAAGCGGACGCTGTAGCCGACGACGGCGCCGGCGAACTTCACGAACATGCCGGCCCACGCCCAGGGCCGGAGCACGGCGAGTTCGCCGGAGAAGGCCCGCATGATCAGCGGCGCCGAGATCAACGACAGCACCGGGACGACGACGAGTGCACCCCAGATGTCGTACGACAGCGACTGCATCGCCCAGCCGAGCACCGCGAGGTAGACGACGCCGGCAGCGACCACGGCGGCCTCGAAGGGCCTCATGCGCCGACGGGGATCTCCTTCGCCTTGCGCCGCCCGAACTTGCCGGTCTCCTTCGGTTCGGGCTGGGCGTAGAAGTAGTACTTGTCGGCTTCACCGGTTTCGCCGCCGACGACGACGAGCACGAGGCTGCCGGTCGACAGCGCACGGATCGTGTCGGCGGTCCGGCGGGCGGCAGCGGCCGTCGTGTGTCCGAGCCTGACGACCATCACGATGATGTCGGCGAGCGGGACGAACTCGAGGACCTCGGCCGTGGCCCCAACGGGCGATGTGTCGATGACGATCGCGTCGGCCGCGTCGGCGATGCGCGGGATCATGCTGGCCGTCACACGGGCGAGGTCGCCGGGTGCGACGCCGCGCATGCCGGACAGATCGAGCACCGCCAGACCGGGGTCGGCACCGGGAGCGAGGATCAACTCGAGCGGGGCGCTCTGGATCGCCCGCAGGTCGAGCCCGGAGGGTTCGGGGTCGGCGACGCCCAGTCGGGTGCTGAGCGTGGGACGCCGGAAGTCGGTGTTGATCGCCACGGTCTTGCTGCCCGATTCGACGAACGCCGCGGCGAGGTTGGCGGTCACCGAGGTCTTGCCGTCGCCGCTACCGGGCGACACCACGAGCGTCACGGCGGCGCGCCCGGCGTGCTCCCGGCCGGCATCGAGGAAGGCGATCATGCTGCGCAGGGTGCGGTACGAGTCCGACAGTGGTCCGTACTGGCCGGGGCGCACGGCGAGTTGGTCGGTCTTGTGGTGGCGCACGGCAGGGATCGCCGTGTTGACCTCGACGCCGAGGATTTCGGTGAGCTGATCGGTGGTGCGGATCCGCCGGTCGGCACGGGCGAGCAGCAGGGCGATGCCGAAGCCGATCGCCGCTCCCACGAGCGCGCCGAGCACGCCGCGTGACACCCGCGAGCGTGGAGCGCTGAGCCCCCGCTCCTGGATGGGGACGCCTTGAGCTTCTTCGAGCGTGGTGAGCACGAGCTGGCCCTGGTCCACCTGGAGGGCGTTGTACTGCTCGAAGACCACGCTGTACTGGCGGCTGAGCGCATCGAGCTGAGCCCGTGCCACCGGATCCTCGATCGGTTCCCCGTCGGGATTGCCCGAAGGCAGCAGCACGGTCGCTTCGACCTCGTTGATCTGGGCTTCGAGTTCGTCTAGACGGGCCAGCGTGGCGGCGATCCGGTCCTGGGCGAGTTGATCCTGGCGTTCGGCGAGGTAGCCCGAGAGTTCGTTGGCGAACGCGTTGGCGATGGCGACCGCATCGTCTTCCGTCTCCTGCGTCGTGGAGAGCTGCAGGGCGCCGGTCTGCTGGTCCGACGTCACGACCACCTGGCTGGCGAGCGCTGCCGGTGATCCGCTGTAGTCGAGGGCCTCGGCGGCACGTTCGGGGACTCGGCCGGTGGTGGCGAACAGGGTGAGCTGGTTGAACGCCTGCGGGTCGCTGAAGGCACCGCCGCTGTGGACGTGTTGGAGACGAGCAGGGTGTGGGCGGCGTTCCAGCGGGTGACCGAGTCGGCCGCCTCCTGCGGCGACGGTGCGCCGGCCACGACGGCGCCGAGGATCGTGAAGATCACGACGATCCACCAGAATCGGCGCAGCGCATCAAGAGGCCGGATGTTGTTCATGCCGACCGGAACGCTAGTTCCCGACCAGCCGCCAAACGTGGCATCTCGCCACTCCGCGGTTCGCGACGAACGCTCAGGGTGTTCGAGAGGGTGCCATGTCTGAGCGGAATGCTCTCTGAGTTGCCCAACTCGTTCTCGTCTGTCTGACCAGATCCGGACGCTCGACAGCTGCGCGATCAATCACGTGATCCGGCGGTCGAGCGAACAGAGCGAGCGCTGTCCGGAATTCGCTCGACTTCGCCAGCGAACCGCTCATCTGTCGAGCGCACCGCCTCGAGGGCAGGGAATGCTTGCGACGGAACCGAGGAGGGCGATCCACTGAGGTGCGACCTCGTCCCAGGTGCAGGCTCGGAGCGACGTCTCCGGGGTCGTCGCCCAACGCGCTACTCGATCGACGGCTTCGGCGATGACTCGAGGGCTCGAATCTGGAGGCACAGCTTCGCCGCTGGCTCCGCTTCGAAGAAGCCAACGAACGGCGCCAACGTCGGTGGCCACGACTGGGATGCCGCTGTGAGCGGCCTCGATGAGTACGCCGGGCATTCCCTCGGTTCGACTGGTGAGCAGCAGAACGTCCATTGCGTCGTAGGCGTCCACGACGGAGTCGAGCATCCCGGTGAAGATCGCTCGGTCGCCGAGGCTCTCGGCTCCGAGGCGCTCGTACTCCGACCGGTTCGGACCGTCGCCGACCACCAGCGCGATGGCCCCCTCCAGTTCGTGCACCGCCTCGAGTGCCAGCCCGAGGCGCTTCTCGTCGGGGAACGCGCCAACGCACCCGATCACCAGAACATCGGGGGTAAGTCCGAATCGGGCTCGCGCCGCCGATCTCCGAGCGGCGTCTGCCGGTGTGAACTCATCGCTCGATCGTGCGTTGGGAATGGCGGCCACGCTGCTCGGCGGGAGTCGGTACAGGGCGTTCAGCCCAGTTGCGGCCTCAGGCCACAGGGCAACCACCTTCTGCGCACGCCGGAGCATCAATCCCGTCCGCCAACGGTGCAGACGTCCCCGGAGCCACGCCCCCGGCGCACCGATGCTCCGGTACACGAACGGCGTGCCGGTGCCCAACAGCCCGATCGCACACGCAGGAAGCGTCGTCGACCCATAGGCGACGACGACGTCGGCATCGGCAGCTCGAGCTCGGAGCGCTCGCAGGGTCGACAGCCCCAGCGGTCGGTCGCCGAGGACCGGAACGTCGATCGAGTCACGCGACGCACTGCGCGTCAGCGCGACCGCATCTGCATCGATCGACCGTTCGCTCAGCTCGCTCGCCAACTGCGATCCCTCGAGTTCGGCGCCCCGCCGGGAGTTCGACGCAACGACGATGAGAACCCTCATTTGGCGGTCGGTTTCGTCATGGCGAGGGAGCTCAACCTCGTCGGCGGCTGGGGTTGTCGCGCTGCGAGCCGACCCGCGTTCGCCTGAATCACGAGCAGGTCCGATCGTCGCACCGCACGAGCACGCTGAGATCGCCGCGGTTGCGGTTGTCGGTCACAGAACTGCATCGACAGGATTCTGTCTTGAGTTGAGCCAGCATCACCCGGCTGGCACACGCGGAGCCCCGGTCGATTGAGCCCACTCTGCGTGTACGCGGCTCGCGATTCCTGCCGCGTCGAAGCCGGCCGCCCGTTCGCGGGCCCGTCCACCGCATCGCTTCCGTTCAGCGTCATCGGCGATCAGCGCCCTCAACGACCGGGCTGCGTCGCCGGCATCATCGCTGCGGAACAGGCACCCGACGGCGCCGTCGTCGAAGTGTTCGCGATGGGCAGCAATGTCCGACGCGACAACGGGTACGCCGTACGCCAACGCCTCTGCGAGCACGCGGTTGAACGACTCCTGCCTCGAGGGGGTGAGCACCGCATCTGCACGAGCGTAGATCTCGCCGACATCCTCGACGAACGAACAGATCGTCACGCGGTCGGCGAGGGGCCCCCGCAGCTCGGCCCATGCAGCCACCGACCGGGGGTGGTGTGAACGGATCGACTCGGTCGCGATGACGATGAAGTCAGCCTCGGTGGCGGGCACGCTCCGGATGATCCCGGGGAGCAGGTCGAATCCCTTCACCGGGTGGTCGGTACCGGCCAGGTAGACCACTCGCAGCGGAGGCGGTCGGACCTCGGAGATCGGACGGTCCGGAAGCTCGATCGGATTGGGGACCACGTCGACGGCCCACGCTGCCGGGAGCAGGCCACGCGAGAATTCCGAGACCGCCATCCACGTCCAACCACGAGAGAACCGGTCGAGGAACGGACGCAGGATGCGGAACGCCCTCGGGACCTCGTAGTTGTGGACCCACACGACCACCGGGAGCCGACTCACGACAGCGAGCGGCGCCACGACGACGGCCTCGGTCAGGCCGTTCGCATGGATCACGCCGACCTCCCGGCGCAGTCTGCGCCAATGACGAACGAGCTCGAATTGGGCGCGAATCAGGCCGACCCCTCTGGGGAGAGGCAGGTCGATGAGCTGATTCCCGACTGCTTCGATCGGCGATGGTCCCAGGGAGTCAGCGGGCCGGTTCGCGGCGACGACCTCGCGCTGGGTGGCCACGATCGCGGTCACGGCGTCGCCGAGTTGCCGGAGGACGGAGACGATCGACTTCACAGGCCCGCCGTACCCGTTGACCGCGCAGACGACGAGCACGCGAAGCGGTTGTCGAGCGGCAGCCATCAGTCGGTCACCACGGGAACGACGTCATCGCCGACACGACGTCGTCGACTTGGTCGTCGGCCATGTGGGGCCCGATCGGCAGGCTGAGCACCTCGTCGGCGAGTCGGTCGGCGATGGGCCGAGGACCCACGGGGAGATCCGAGTAGGCCCGCTGCCGATGCGGTGGGGTCGGGTAGTGCACGACGGTCTGCACTCCCGAGTCGTGCAGGTGTTGCTGCAGTTCGTTTCGCCGCTCGGTTCGAACGACGAAGAGGTGCCACGAACTGGACCGCCTCTCCGGGACCGGAGGAAGCGAGATCGGCAGCGGTTTCAACCGATCGAGGTACTCCGCCGCGATCGCCGAACGTCGCTCGTTCCACTCGGCGAGTCGCGGCAGTTTGACGCGAAGGAAGGCTGCCTGCAGTTCGTCGAGGCGACTGTTCGCTCCCCTCTCGCCGTGGACGTACTTCTCCGAGGATCCGTAGTTCCGCAGTGACTCGAGTCGCTCGGCAATGGAGGTGTCGGTGAACGACACGGCGCCACCGTCACCGAACGCTCCGAGGTTCTTGGAGGGATAGAAGCTCCAGGCGCATGCGTCTCCGAACGCCCCGATCGGGGTGCCATCCCACAGCGCACCATGGGCTTGCGCTGCGTCGAACACGAGCAGGCTCCCCGAGTCGGCGGCGAGGTCGTTGAACCCTGCGACGTCGACGGGAAGCCCGTGGAGGTGGACCGGAACGATCGCCCGTGTCCGGCTCGTCAACGCCCTGCGGGCCGACTCCACCGTGAGGCCGGCTGTCCGTTCGTCGGGTTCGGCGGGTACCGGCACCGCTCCGATCGCCGACACCGACAGCCAGGTCGCGATGAAGGTGAACGACGGGACGATCACTTCGTCGCCCGGCTGCACCCCGAGGGCCCGCAGCGCCAGCGACAGCGCGTCGAGACCGGACGCGACCCCGCGGACCCCGCCTGCTCCGATCGAATGGGCGAATTCCGCTTCGAACGACCGCACCTCTTCGTCGAGCACGAAACGGCCGCGGCCCATCACTCGTCGGTAGGCGTCGTCGAGCGAGGGCGCCAGTTCGGCGTACGTGGCTCCCACGTCGAGGAACGGCACGTCCACCTCAGCCGCCTCCCACGAGTCGGAGAAACTCGGAACGGTCGCGGATGGCATCCGCCGGGTCGTAACGATGTGATGCGGCGACCACCATCACCGCACCAGGGGTCGCGTCGTGGATGCGGACCCAGACGAGTGGCGGCACGTGGACGGCAACGGTCGGGTCGGAGAGTTCGATCGAATACTCGGCGCTGCCCTGGTCGACCGAGACCGAGATTCGACCACTCACGCAGACGAGGAGTTCGTGGTTCTCGCGGTTGGCGTGGGCACCTCGTTCGGCGTCGGCCGGCAGATCGGACAGCACGAAGAACCGCTGCGGCTGGAAGGGCAGGCTCGAAGCCGTCTCGGCCACCGTCAGCGCTCCGCGCTCGTCGACGAATCGCGGGAGGACGGTGACGGATGCAGGACCGAGATCGGGGACGCCCGGGTGCGGGTTCGCCGCCACGTCAACGCCCACCCTTTCGCACCGGTCCTCGCAGGCGCTTCGGGAGACCGCGCGCGGCTCGGACCAGGGTGGACCCAACCGGGTCGAGGCGATGGCGAACTCGGTGCGCCGGCGGCGCGTGGGCGCACTCATGGACCTGCTGCAGCAGTTCCACGCCGGCAGCCTGGTCGATCTCGACGACGGCCAACGCCGACTGCCATGCCCGGCGCGCAACGTAGGCAGCGTTGCCGTCATCTCGGTCGAGCCACTTCAGCATGATCCGGACCACGCTGCGCGATCTCTCGACGGCGCGAGCTGGATCGCAGTGAGAGCCCGTTCGTCGTCAGGCGATACTTGGCGGCCACTCCGGGACAGAAGTGGATCTGGATGACGGTCGGCCAGGCGCAGGAACAGGTCCCAGTCATCGAGGACCAGCTCCTCGTCCCAGCCTCCCACCTCCTCGACGCTCGATCGTCGCATCATCGTCGCGGGTGACGGAATGAAGTTCTCCCGCAAGAGTTGGTCGAAGACATCACCGCTCGGCGACTCCGTCGACAGCCAGCGCTGCTCGCTTTCGGGCTGCACCCTCCCGTCTTCGTCGATGACGAGCACCTCGCTGTACACCGCAGCAACCTCAGGACCCTCACTCGACAGGCACGCCACCTGACGTTCGAGGCGTGACGGTTTGTATGCGTCGTCGGTCGCAGCCGTGCACAGGTACTGCCCCGGCGAGCGAGAGTCCGAGGTTGCGCGATGCGCTCACGCCAAGGTTGGTCTCGTTGCGAACGAACGTCGCGGGGAATCCAGTGCGCTCGAGCCAATGCTCCACACGTCTCGCCGTGTCGTCGGTCGAGCAGTCGTCGACGATGATCAGTTCGAAGTCACGGAAGGTCTGTTTGCCAATCGCATCGAGGCTTTCGTCGACGAATCGCTCGTGGTTGTACGAGAGGGCGAGGACGCTCACGGTCGGCAACGCTTCAGACGGGGACGCTGCCTCCACCGTACCCACTGTCCGAAACCCTCAGGACGTTGGCCGGATTACCGACCACCACGGTGTTCGGAGCAACGTCTCGAACGACGACCGCCCCGGCACCGACGGTCGCATTCGCTCCGATCGAGACCTCGGGCGCACAAATGCTCCGACCCCGAGGAAGGCACCAGCCCCGACCGTCACGAAACCGCCGAGCACACGGCCGGGCCCGATGGTCGCCGAAGTCGTGGACGGCGTTGTCGTGCGCGATCGAGGCACTCCGATTTACGCACACGAACTCGCCGAGGGCCGACGCGGCCCCGATCACTACGCCGGCGTTGATCGTCGTCCCGTTGCCGATGTGAGCGGTTCTCGCGACGATCGAGGTCGGGTCGATCAGTGCCAGGAACGACGTGAGACCACGGTCGATGGCATCGTGACGAGCGCTGAGGCGGATGGCCTTGGGACGGTGGGCGCAACAACGACGGGGCACTCGGCGAACTCGTCCGTGATCGCATGCGCCTCGACGACTTCGGCGGTGGTGACCTCGAGTGGCTCACCCGGCCAGTTGTCGACGAGGGCCCGGACCTCGGCGCCCGTCCTCCAGACGACCTCGACCAGGTCGGCCGCGTACGAGGTGCGGCAGGCGTACACGAGCCAGCCGGGGCTCGCCGTTCGTGCCACTAGCTCTGACCCTCGCCGACCGGTGCAAGTCCGAATCTCCGCGGGCCTCGGTGGTGGTGGCGACTCGGTCGCCCGGCGAGGTCAGCCGCTCGGACAGCAAGCTTCACGGCCTCGACGTTGGACCAGCCGGGCGATCCGTCACCGCGCGGTTGTCCTCGAGACCCGTTCGAACGTTGCCGTCCATGATCGCCTGCGGCGATGGTCATCGGTCGCTGGGAACGCCGATTCCGGCGAGCCCATTCGCTGCCGTGCGGGAAGCCGGTGCACGATGTGTTCGAGGTCGCCGACGAACGCTGGCGCCGAACCGAACGATCCGAGCAGGATGTTGACCACGGGTGGATCGGGGATCAGGCCCTCGTCGCGAAGCGCGTGGAGCGTGTTGACCATGCCCAGCTCGAACACCTCCAGCTCCGGGCGGATACCCAAGTCCAGCATTCTGGCCAGGAGCGCTCTGATCTGGTCGGGTGGATTGTTGGAGACCACTCGAGGGAAGTTGAACGACCCGAGGGTGAGGCTTCCGGCGTCCGGTCGGAGCGGTGGTTCGAGCTCGAGCCCGATCATCCGGTTGTCGAGGCCGGGATCGACCCGGCTACTCGTCGTGACACACACGATCAAGCCGGGAACCTGGTCCCGGATCGGGCCGATGGCCCGCTCGTAGAGATCCCGCCGATGCGTGTTCTGCCCGTCCTCGTCGCGCACGTGAACGTGCACCACCAGCGCCGCCGGCCTTGGCGCAGGCGATCGCCTTCCGCGGCGATCTCCTCGGGGGTGATGGGTACGGAGGCGTTGTCCTGCTTGCCCGGCACCGCACCGGTGAGCGCCACGTTGATGACCATCGGCCTGTAGCCGTCCATCGGCGGTGGCGCCCACGGGCGTTGGACTCGATCGACGGGGGACATCCCGGCCGACACTACTCCGACACGTCCTGGTGGGTCCGTCCAACGCGGAGGGTGGCTCTCAGATGCTCGCGCAGTCGCGAAGGAGCTCGGTCAACCGCTGCTGCTTCTGTTGAACGAGTTCCCCGGGTACGGCGAAGTCTGGGTTGTCGATTCCGGTCTTGGCGAAGGCGGCGAGATCGTCGCCGATCTGACCGAGTCCCACAGCCGATCGTTCGACTCCGAACGACGAGTAGTAGTCGTCGAACTTGTAGTCGCCGCCGTACAGGTCGATGCCCGGCTTGACCCATGCGTTGGGGATCCCGAGCGAATCGGCGATGACGAGCCCGTGGAGGCTCGACGAGTAGACGAACCGCGAGCCAGCGATCGTGGCGATGGTGTCGAGCGGGTTGTTCCGCACGTCGACCACGTCGACGCCTGCGGCCCTGCGCGCAGCTTCGACGAACGGGGTGTCCACGTGCATCCCGTGCGGCACGACGACGACACTGTCGCGGCGTCGTGCGGAAACGCCGGCGACGAGCAGCTCCGGAGCAAGGAGTCCGGGGTCTGCGAGCAGCGTGTCGTCGCCGGCGTCGGAGACTCGCTCGCGGGTGTGCCTGCCCCGGAGAGCGAGCACCGGCAGGCTCAGATCTCCGACGGGGCCCCCGGCGTCGAGGAAGCCCGAACCGAGGACGAGTGGCCGGTTGCTGCCGACTCCTGCGTAGACCTTCTCGAGGTGGCTGCCGACACCGACGAGGTCGCATTCGGAGAGCGGTCGACGCACCGTCCGGCGGCCGGTGATCCGCTCGACGAGCAGCCACGTGAGCTCGTCACCCAGATTGGGGGTGCTACCCCGCCACCACCACAGCCGGATCGGCCGTTGCCCAGGCCGCCTCGACGACGAACCGAGAGTCTGCCGTGCGCTGCGAGCCCATGACGCCTGACGCCGATACGCGAGGCTGCGATACGTCGCGGTCTTCTGGACACGAGTTCGAAGCGAACGCCGCCCCTTGCTCGAGCTCATCCGAAGCGCCGCTGCACGGTCGCCGCGTCAGCGGAGGCCCGACAGGACGAGTGCCTCTCGATAGAAGTCATTGGTCGACTCGAGGTTGGTGGGGGTGTCGTAGCCCTTGAGCTCACCGTCCTGGATCACCATGATCCGGTCGCAGATGTCCAGAGTGGAGAGCCGGTGGGCGATGATGACGACGGTGGTGCTGACGCGGAGGTCGTCGAGCGTCTTGCGGATCAACGACTCGGAGCGCACGTCGAGCGAGCTGGTCGGCTCGTCGAGGATCAGGACATCAGGCCGTTCGACGAGGGCTCGGGCGATGATCAGCCGCTGCTTCTGACCGCCGCTGAGATGGCTTCCCTGCTCGCCGACGAGGCGCTCGTAGCCACCGTCCATCGCAGCGACGTCGTCGTGGAGATTGGCGAGCCTCGCGGCGTGCTCGATCTGCTCCTGCGTGACGTCGTCGCGCAGGAATCGGATGTTGTCGGCCACGGATCCTGCGATGAGGTGCGCTTCCTGAGGAACGAACGTGACTCGGCGTGCCCATTCGGTCTTCGACAGGAGGCTGATGTCTCGATCGTCGGCGAGGATGACACCGTGCGTCGGCGGCCGCAGCCCGAGCAGCAACTGCACGAGAGTGGACTTGCCGCTGCCGGACGGCCCGACGACTCCGACCACCTCCGACTCGTCGATGGTTGCGGTCACGTTGCGGAGAACCGGCGTGTCCGCGGCGTATTCGAACGAGACGTCCTGCAGCGAGAGGTTTCCGATCCTCCCGATGGCCTGTCCGTGGTCGACGGATGCTGCGGCCGAGTAGTACTCGAGTTCGTCGTCGAGCGCACCCAGGAACGGCATCGCGGAGTTGACGGAGGCGACAGAGGTCTGCACCGCCTGGCCGTAGCCGAACGACCGCAGCATGATCAGCATCACGGCGCCGACGGATGTGAGGTTGGCAGAGTCGATCGTCGAGACGACACCGAGCGCCCCGACCAGGGCGAGGTACGCAATCCCGGTGTAGACAGCTGGCACCAGTTGACGCAGGAAGGTGAGTCGGCGCGCTGCGGCCTCGTTGCTGACGATCAGATCGTCGATCCGTTCCGCAGCTCGGGGTTGCACGTTGAAGACGTGCATCTCCATGCCGAGCTGCGACGTCTCGCTCAACGAGGTGGCGAAGCTCATGCCGCTCGCCGCAGACCGGGCGCCCGCTCGCTTGACTGCAGCACGAAGGGGCCGGAGAACCGAGCCGAGCACCACGACGGCCACGATCACGGTGAGCGCGGCCAGCGGGTCGACCGCGACCGCCGTCACGACCAAGGCGAGCAGGCTTCCGCCGGCGCGTATGCCCAGCATCAGCGACGTGACGAGCGACGCCCCCTGTCCCGTGAAAGTCGTCAGCAGCTCCTGCAGCCGACCGCTCCGCTGACCGTGCTGGGCAGTCCACGATGCACTCATGAACGCCCGCGCGAGATTGCGCCTCACGTCGGCGACCACCGAGGAGGTGAGTTTCGCAGTCTGCCAGGCAGAGACGACAGCGAGGGCCAGTCTGACCGCGACGAGCAGCAAGGCGATCAGCACGGCGCCGAGCAGTGTCGTTTCGACGCCGGCGAGGATGCCGAAGCGATCCTGGTCATCGGTGATCGCAAACGCTGAGCGGGTCACGATGACGAGAAGTGCGGCCTCGGCCAACCCGCCGGCGATCGAGGTGGCGGCAAGCGCTGCGATCGACCTCGATCGGCCCACGAGCAGAAGTCGGATGTCGCCTTCTGAAGGAGGTTTCATCTCGTCAGCGCCTACGGCACCATCCTTCCTCGCCACCGGGACATGATTGCACTAAGTGGCCGCCTGCAGGCAGCATGCCTCGCTGGCCTCAGATTCCCTCGTGGCGGCCAAGTCGAACCAGCCGGCACCGCATTCGTGTTAGCTGTTCGCATGATCACGCGACCTCACGGCAACCTCGGCTCCGGGCCACGGTGGATCCATCGGGAGTGCATCCGGTGAGCCGACCGATCGCGATCCTCGTGCCAGAGCGGGCCGCCGGGACATACTCGGGCGGTCACCTCACACAACTCCGGTTGGCCGAAGCGCTTGGCCCCGTCGCCGATGTCACGGTCATCGAGTACGACATCCGACGGGCGCAAGATGCGGTCGAGCGGCACCGAGAGGTGCTGAACGACTCCTTCGTGATCTGCGGCGTCGGCTCTCACATCGAGCGGCTCGCTGCGCTACTGACGTCGGAGCGTGTCGTGTACTGGGCGAATTCCGTCGGCTGGTTCAACTCGTTCGACTCGGGGATCCCGATCCTGGCGGCGAGCCGATACACGCTGGGGTACCTGGGAGAGATCTGTCCCGACTCGTTCCTGGCGTACCTACCGAATCCACTCTCCGACGAGTTCACGAACGAACGTCGACAACGGACGATCGACGTCCTCGTACAACGTCGCAAGTGCTCGAGATACGTCCTTGACGTCTTGGTACCCGAACTGGAGCGAGCGGGGCTGGTAGTCACGGTTCTCGACGAGCCCGTGGACAGTCTCGCGAGCTACTTCAACAGATCACGGGTCTTCCTCTACGACTCTCGCGATCACTGGCTGCGCCAGAAGCTGAGTGAGGGGTTCGGTCTGCCACCCCTGGAGGCGCTTGCGTGCGGATGTGTCGTCTTCTCGAGCGTGAACGCAGGCCTTTCGGACTTCATCGATCCAGGTGTGAATGCATTCAAGATTGCCGCTGGATCGTTGGGGCAGGACGTGGCCCAGATCACGAGTCAGGTTGAGGACTTCGACGACGAGAGACATGCCGACCTCAGCCAATTTCGGTACGCGGCCGCTCAGCAACGCTGGATCACGCTCGAGCCACTCTTGGAGGCCTTCTTCGAGTCGAGGGTCAACAGTGCCAAGCCGGCGCATCTGCCGCTGACCGGCCCGCGAACGTACTCGCGTCCACCTCGCCGCGCGTTTGCGAGAGTGCGGCGGCGCGCAAGCCGAGGATGGGCGGGCATCTCGAATTCGGTGCCTTCTCGCCGCCGGAATGGTGATTGAACTCGTAGCGTACGAGGTCGCAGCGTTGTCGGTGTCCGCTACCTCGCGCATGTCGGGGGCAACACCAGTCTTTGGGACGGTGGCAGGGTCGGACGACTACTTGTTGTCGGCGGATATCCAGGGTGGGTAGCGATTCGCCAACGTGAACGGGAAACCGAGTACGTATGCGGCCAGCTGTTGTGACCTCGACATACCGTGCCATCGAGAGTCCAGCTTGAACTCAACTCGCCCACTAGAGAGGCGTACAGGATTTCCTGCAATAACGTGGGGAAAGTCGAGGGTTTCTTCACCGAGCTTGCCGTCCATCGGGCTGACGAGCTGAAGAATTCGGTCGGGATCGGCTACCAGATCCTCGTAGCGAACCAAATGGCGCGTTCGGTTCCGGAGTGCAAGGCCATTCACCAGTTGATTCCACCACCAAGCGGCGGTCACCCGAACGACTAGGCGCCAAGGAGGCTCAAGGTCTGATCTCCGTCGACCACGCCACCCCTGGTGCGCTGAGATGATGTGGCCTCGAGGGTCACGCACGAGACGGATCAGCGTGGAGTCCACTTGGAGTTCGCTCGAGAGTTCGAGTACTCGCTTCACGGCCTTTCCAGAATCGACGACGGCACAGGCACCAGCCCTTTCGCTCGCCGCCTTGAGAAGCTGCGCGGTCGCCGGTGCGCCGAGAGGCGGCGGGTCCGAGTCTCTTGAGAAATCGACGAGACTCGACCAGAAGGGGCACGCGTTCAGCAGCTCGCCGCATCCACAGGGCCTGCCCTCTCGCCATTGCCTCGAGAAGTGCTGCGACTCACCGACAAATATCGTCCCTGGACGGCCACCCAATGCAAGACCCAGGACGGTACTGCCGGACCGCGACATCCCAATGATTCCGACGAAGCGAAGGAGTGCAGTTGCGCTGTCATCCTCCGGCTTCGATGAGCAAGGCCTGGGGCGCTCGGGCGCAGTCATCGGCCGAAATCACTAGGGGCCACGTCCGTCCGCCAGGAAAGGTTCTGCGCCAGGGCCCAGATGCACGTCGAGACAAGCAAGATCCCGGACGATATCACCAGAGCTGAATTGCGCATCTACCTGGCCAGGAGCGGATCGGACTTGGCGCTCGGTAGCTCTGCGAGGGCGCACAGCCTGGCAACGCACTCGAAGTCCTCGCTCAGGAAAAGGCCAAGATTGGATCTTGCTGTTTGGCTGAGTGCAACTCGATTTGAACGATTGTCATTGGCCCGGATAGTGCTCGACATCCAAGAAGTACCTCTATGTCTTCGTCGAGAGTCTCTTGACAAAGAACGCCGAACACCTGACTGGCATCCATCCTGGGCAAGAGGGGCTCAAGGTAGAAGGACATCCTTCCCGGAGATGGTGTACGGGTCGAAAGTTCCGGTGCTACCGGATCCCGAAGGCGATGGGCGCCGTCGTACAGCTCCACCGCCAAAGTGTTCCATCGACTCATAGTCCGAGAGCGCTTCGAGTTCCTCCCGCGAATCTTCGCCGCTGTGAGCCGATTTCTGAGACCATTCGCTGCCTCCAGTTGAATGCAGAAACAGCGCGATCGATTGGGTTGCGCACAACGAAGAGGTAGCGGGTGCTTCTCTTGTAGATCGGGCGCCGGACATGGGTTCGCCAGACGCGGGCAAACTCATTCTGTATCGTCGGGCTCTCACGGATCGCGACATTCACCGTGCGACCGCCACACTTTCCGATGTGGATGAAATTCAGGTATTCCGTCCGGCCCGGAAGCACGAACTCAGCCGCGTTTTCCAAACGTTGCCTCACCCGCTGAATTCTATGGTGGTCCGAACCCAGCCCGAGTACGTTGGCGCTCGATCAGACGTGCGGCGGAGTGACCGATCCCACAAGCGCAGCAGACAGGGGCATGTCGTCGACCTCGGCAGAATGACCGCCTGCGGGGGTCGAACCCCATCGCAGTGTGGTCGACGCCGGGGCCACACGCCTTTCCCCTGCACTAGCGTGCGAACGGAGGCCATGAACGATGCCAAGCGAAAGGGCACCACCGATGCCGTCGTCAAGCCCCAAGCCAAAGGTACCGCACGTGACGGTTTGCTACCTCCTACCGAACCTCGAAGTCGGTGGGCTTCAAAGGGCACTGGTCACGATCGCTGCCCAGGCGTTTGCCCACCGCGGGGAGGTAGTGGTGTGCTCATTGCATCGTTCGCCCTCGGATCACGAGACGATGGAACCGGCGCTCACGAGAGCCGGGGCCCGGATAGTCCATCTCGAAGTGTCCGAACGGGCTGACCGGAAACTGCGCTCGCTCGGGTCCGCGACCCACCGATTTCGGACCTGGCTCAACCACAGCCAGATCGACATCGTGGACTCGGCGATCTTCGAGGCCGACCTTGTTGCGCGAGTTGCGATGATCGGGACCAGACAGCCGCTCGTCACCCACCTCGTCAACACGACACACGACGTGGACGAGGTTCTTCCACAGATCGGGAGGAGTCCACGACGGCGTCGGCTCGTACGCAGCATCGATCGCATCACGGGACGCGCCACCGACCACTTCGTAGCTCTGACCTCGGCGGTTGCAGAGTCTGCTCGTCGAAACCTCGACATCGAACCGGAGAAGCTGTCAATCATTCCCAGGGCGGTCGACCTCGACCACTTCCTCTTCGTCGGGCCGAAGGATCGTGATAATTCAGCAGTATTCCGGTTCATCTGCGTCGGCCGGCTTGCGCCGCAGAAGTCGATCAGTACGGTGATCGACGCGCTCGCTGAAATCGACCATGTGCACGAGCGAGTCCACGTCACCGTATACGGTGACGGCCCGCTGGCCGGGGAGCTGACGAAGAAGGTGGACGATTTGGGTCTGTCCGGCGTCGTAGAGTTCGCCGGTGTCACCACGGAGGTCTCGTCGATCCATCACCGCTCAGATGCTCTGCTGTTTCCCTCGGCCCACGAAGGACTCGGCAACACTCTGATCGAGGCGATGGCGTGCGGCACGCCGACGATCGCATCCGACATCCCAGTACTCCGAGAGGTGGGCGGATCAAGCATTGCCTACGCATCCCCAGGCGATGCCACAATGTGGGCTCGGGCCATGGAGGCGATGATGGAGCAACCCGTCGAGGCAAGAGACCGCACCGCTCGGGAAGCGCGATCACGGGTCGTCGATCGATACTCGCCTGAGGCGAACATCGGCGCGTTGTTCGATCTCTACCGGGAGCTTCTGGCCAAGCGTTCGTAGAGCTGACTTCGCCGCCGAGCGGTCAGTCGAATGGCGGCCAAGTACGCACGCACGACGAGCCGCTCGACTGACGCCGCAAGAGCGGACGCGGACGCTTCGGTTTCGTTGAGCGTCAACCTGCGCAGTTGGCGCCGGAGTGCTACGGGATCGCGTTCGAAGTCCCCGGCGTACTTCTGAAGAAGGTATTGACGGGCGTCAGTATCCAACGCCGCCCGGTATGCGCGATTGGGCGAGTCATTCCGCTTGGAGACCGTCGCTTCACTCACACTGACGAGTTCATCGGTCCCAGATAGCCGGACGATCAACTCCATGTCCTCGAGTACGCGCAAGTTCTCGTCGAAGCGCACCGTTGAGTCCCGTGATGACCGAACCGCAACTGCGGATGCCGTGAACGGCTGAGCTTCGAGACGAAGGATCATGCGACGCTGTCCTGACTTCGGCATCCAAGAACGAACGACCCTCGAGCGTCCGCCCCGTCCCCGGACCACGAAAGAGCCGACTACGGCGCGGGCCCGCGGCTGCTTGCAGATGACCTCGCGGAACGACTCCAGGTGATTGCTCATCCAAACGTCATCAGAGTCCAGGAGGGCGACCCACCCGGCCTGGGCCTGGGCGAGCCCCGCGTTTCGGGCGACAGCGGGACCTCCCGACTCACCTCTGACGAGGAGTGTCACCTCCTCGATGCTGCTCAGTTCGCCGGTCAGACGATCGACCTCTGCGGAACCGTCATCCACAACGATGATCTCTCTCGCGGGCACGGACTGGCCGAGGACACTGCAAGCAGCGGCAAGCGTCTCCTCCGGACGGTCCTTCGTCGGAATTACGACGGCGAAACTGATCGATCGATCTTGCTTGCTCACCTAGACCGACCAGCCCCAATCGCTGCCATCGACTCCAAGGACCAAGGCCGTGCGAGCTGTCTCCCCCGCGAACCGATCGGACAGCCATCCACGCACTGCACCGGGCATGGGGGCCGACGGATTGCGATTGACTCGATCACGGGGCACGCTCAGTTCGACCTGGGGGACACCAAGTGCCAGCTGGATCTTTCGAAGTTCATCGGAGGGGTTTCGAAAGAGCTGCTCATAGCTGCAGAAATGAAGTTGGTCGCGCGGGAAGAACGACAACCAGTTGATCAGCTGTGCTGAGTAGTCGGAATGGGCGAGTCCGCCGATCACGCCAGGCATATCTCGCTTCAGCGTGCTCTTCGCAAGATGCCTCTGCACCAACTCCAGCACCAACTCCTCATCGTCTAGGGCGCCCGGTTCGAGCGCACCCGACCGCCGGAACGATGCCCAGGTGCGCTCAACTGGATCACGGCCGATGAACAGCAACCTCAGATTCGGAGCCAACGCAGCGATACACCCGATTCTCGACGGGACGATCCGTCCGTAGTTCGTGGACATGTCGCCGACGATGGTGCCGGACTCTCGTCCCTCGACTTGGAAGCGGCGGAGATAGTACGCGAGTGGCTGACGGTCGAACTTCTTGTCCCAGTAGCCGATCTCCTTCTTGGGAACCTCGATCGAAGGATGCGAAACCAGCGCATTGTGAAGCCAGGTCGTACCGGACTGCGGCGCGCCGACGAGCATGAAGTCGGGCATCCGATCGGATAGCCAGCTCTGCAACCGCGACGGACCCGTCATCGCAATCCACTTCTCCAGCGGAGACAGCGGTCGATACATGGTTTCGAGCAGTCCGATCCGGCTTGCAATCCATCTGCGGCTCTCCCGGGATCTCACAGTGCGGGACCACGTCCTTGAGCCGACGGCGGTGCAGGCTCTTCGCCGGTGCGCATCACGTCGCTCCCTGCGATGGTTCGAGTGGGAGGTTCAGTCGTTCACGGGCCAACGCGCGGATCTCTGCCGTCGAGACGTGCGCGCCGGCCGTGGGCCGCATGCGACGATGGAGCGACCGCACACGGAGCCGCGCGATGTGGCGTCGATTGATCACCGCAAGCGAGTTGACGGCATAGTCCGATGAATTGGCGCCATGAATCCTATAGAGCATCAAGGGTTGGTCGATCGTCTTCCGCCCGCCAAGTTCTGCAGCGAGCGCGTGCAGAAACCGATCGTGGCTCACTCCGTCCGGAAATGGTGTTGCCAGAGCGGCCAGTCGCCCCGGACAGCGGTGCAACAACCCTTGATGTGTGTATCGGGAGAGAGCCCAAGCAGCCGATGACGCTCGAGAGGTGTCTGATCAGTAGGACGCAACGACTCGTCGGCGAGGGTCGCATCGTGAACGACGAGCCAGCAGCTGGGGTCTTCGAGCGCGGCGAGCACTCTCTCGACCTTGGGGAGGAACCACTGATCGTCCTGGTCGGCGAGAAGCAGGATGTCGCCCACGCACTCATCGATCGCCGTCGCAAAGTTGGCCGCAATCCCATCTCGCGGGCCCTCGAGTATGCGGAGCTCAAACGGGGCACTCTGGGCAAAGGCTCGGATCTCGTCACTGTACGATCGGTTGAACCGTCGTCGGCCACGACCACCTCATCCGGCCGGACCGTCTGGTCGGCGATGGAGCGAAGCTGATGCCGATCAACCGCTCGCCGTTGAAGGTCGCAATCGCCACCGAGACTCGCGTCACGACTAGACAGTACTGCTTTCGATCAGCTTGCGGGATACTTGCCACAGACGACCAGGATTGGGCACTTGCCCGCCCCACCGGTCTGCTGAAACCCACGCGCCAAACTCAGTCGTCTTCGACCGGGTGTCATGCTGCTGGCAAGGAAGTTTCGCTGTTCCGGGTGACTGCCTGCAAAACCTAAGCTACGTTCGGAGGTGGACCGACGTACCATGCTGAGGATAGCGAGATACGGTCAACGTGCTGGAAGGCGACTCCTCGGGGTAAGCCCCGTCCGCCTTAACAAGAAGCCAGATTTCTTGGTCATCGGGGCGCAGAAGGCTGGTACGAGTTCCCTCTATGAGTGGTTGACCTGTCACCCTGACGTGCTTCCGGCTCGGACGAAGGAGCTTCACTATTTTGATACCCAGATGGCGTCTGCTTCCATTAGAAGCTACTGGCCGAACTTCCCACTCGAAGCGAGAAGCAAAGTACTGCAGTGGCTTCGCGGAAGGAAGGTGATAACTGGCGAAGCAACTCCCTCCTACCTCTTTGATCCTCGGGTTCCGCAGATGATTGCCGATCACCGCAACGACCGAAGCTGATCGTTCTCCTGCGCGATCCCGTTGAACGTGCGGTGTCCCACTACTGGATGGAAGTTAACAAGGGCACCGAAGCACTCACCCTCGAGGAAGCCCTCTCAGCAGAGCAGAACAGGCTTCGGCCAGGCCTATTGCGCGTGCAGCACGGAGAACCGCCTGGAGAGCTCTTCAGAAGGGCTAGCTACCTTGCGCGAGGCCACTATGCGGAGCAACTCCTGCGCTGGTTTGCGCACTTTCCAAGGTCCCAGTTTCTTATCATCAACTTCGAGGACGTTGCGAGCGACCCGGAGGCCGTCTATCGACAGACACTCGAATTCCTCGATATCGATCCCGATGTCGCGCGAGCGCCAGCGTTCACCCCAGTACGCGTCGGTGTCAAGAACAACCCTCAGCAAGAGACCGTCGATTCCCTTCGGCGTCACTTCATCGAACCGAACGAACGCCTATATGCGCTGGTCGGTATCAACTTTAATTCGCTGCGATAGGTTCCAATCAGGCTCGGCACGAGCGCCATATCTCCCGCACAGATCCCGAAAGACTGGGGCAACCGGCGGTGACGCTCAGCGCCGCGGCCCCCTCACCACCACGGGGCCTCTCCGTGGCTCCCTTCCGCCAGTTGGCGCAGGTCGAACTGAGTATTGTCATCTTTCTTCGAGGCGCTCGGCAACCGGAGTTCTTGCGCGGACACTGCGGTGCTTGGAGAGTCGCGCCCACTCCCAGTGGGATGCCCAACGCGCAGATGCAGTCGCACAGGTGTACGTCGTAGGCTGAAGCAATGCAGGCGAAGGCACCGGAACGGCTTGATGAGCAGATGCCTGGCTGTCGGTTACTTGGGACGTCTGATTCGTGATACTGCGAAACATCGGCGTGCTGTTCGTGCATATTCCCAAGGCGGCGGGAACGACTATCGAGCGACAACTCTTGGGCGCCGAACTCTCCTACGCCGACAAGCCAAACTACGAGATTGCGTGGGGTTGGTGTCCTGAGCGCAGGGTCTGGATGCAGCACCTCACCCCGCAAGAGCTTGTGGATCTTGAGTTGGTTGAACGCAGCGAGTTGTCTGACCTGTTCAAGTTCACCGTGGTGCGGAATCCATTCTCCCGGGCCGTATCCGACTACCAATTCTTGGTTCGCCATCTCGACCCTCCGTTTGGAGCATCCTTCACTTCTATGCTCGGTGGCACCGGACGATGGGCGAAGCTGATGACGGATCGGTCCACGAGTGCCTATCGTGGGGACCACCTCCGCAAGCAGGTCTCGTATCTTCGCCTCGATGGACAGGAAATCCTTGACCACATCGGAAGAACGGAGACGATTGCGGAGACATTTGACGTCGTACAACGAGTAACCGGTCGAGAACTCGACCCTCGGCTCAAGTTGAAGCAAACTCGAAGCCGATTCTCCCACTACTCGCACTTCTACAGCGATCGCGAAGCCCAAGAGGTCGCAAGTCAGTACGCAGCCGACCTAAACCGCTTCGGGTACGAATTCGACGATCGACGAAACCTTGCCGTGGGACTCTTGAGGCCTGCTCGCCGGCTCGACTATCAGGCCCGGCTATTCCATGGCTGGCTGCGGAAGGGGATGCTTGGTTGATCCAAGACCTGGCCGGGGACACCTCCGACAACCAAGCGAACCGAGCAGCGGCGGTCAATGGTGAACTGTTCAACCTGAACTCGCCACCGAGTGTGAACTCCAGGAGTTCTTCGGCTGGAAAGTAAGAGGCCGCCTACTACACCTGGCACTGCAACGTTCAGAACAGTTCCACGTCGCCCATGCCGACGCGGCCAGTACGCCAGCGCAGGCATCGCCTGGAGCACACCGAGCGCCAGGCGACGATCGGCCCACCCTGGGGCCGGCACGAAGCCGTTTCGAGCGTCGAGCAGCACCGATCCGTAGCGCATGGTCCAGACCGCTGGGTCGCAGCAGGCCCTTCGCGAATCGATCCGATTCCGAGATGTCTCGAGACCAGGCGAGTCGAGCATCACTAACTCCTTGGCGTCGCCACAGCTGACGGACCAGGCAAACGAGGTGGCCACCGTCGCCGGCCACCTCGATGGCCGAGGAAGTCAGCCCATATCGCCAGCGCGATGAACCTGGGGCTCAGGTTCGTCGCGATGGCGCGGAACGATCCATCGTCGAGCCCTCAGCGTCGGCCAACTCCGCCGCGACATCGCAGGACCGGCACGCCGAAGCGACGTCCGACGGCCAGTGCGCGAGGATGCCACCCGTAGATCGCGCCATCCGCACCGGGGCACCAGCCGGTCCAGCGACCCGGATCGCCATCGGCACATGCCGACCTCCCTGCCAACCCATCTTGAGATAGCCGGGGCGGCTTTGGTCGTTCGGAGTGTTGAACACGGAAGTCGATGCCGTCGTCCTTGATCACGTCGAGGCCGTGCATCGTCATCGCGGTGAACAGCCCCTTGCCCTGGTAGTCTGGGTGCGTCGCCAGTGTCGACCGCCCGCAGCTGTCGACGCAGCACCGAGCCACCGGCGTCCGAACTCCCAGCGCATGAACGGCTCGCAGCCCAACGATGCGATCACCATCGGTGGCCACCCACATGTATGACCGTGCCGAACGCGTACTGGTCGTGCTCCACAGGCGAACAACTGCTCGAAGCGGGGATCGTCACCCCAGCCGAGCGGACGCCCGACACAACTCGATGATCGCCGGCCGATCGTCGGGCGTCGCCTCACGGATCTCGAGACCCTTCGGCAGCGGTCGGCCGGCAGGCGCCGGTGTTGGTTCCGCCGGCTGACCGGCCGCTCTCGGGGCCAGGTCGTGGTAGACCGCCTCGATCCGGTCGACGGCCCGGCGGACATCGAAGTCGGTAGCGCGCTTCGGCGCTGACACAGACAGTCGCTCACGGAGCAGTGGGTCCATCACGACACGTTCGATGCCGTCGGCCAAGGCCACCGGATCGCGCGGCGGGACCAGCAGCGCGTCTACACCGTCGTGCATCTCCTCCCCCACCCCGCCGACGTTCGTCGCCACCACCGGGAGTCCGAGTGCCAGTGCCTCCATCAGGGCGACCGGCAGCCCCTCCCATTGCGACGCCAGCGTGAACATGTCGCACGCACCCATCACCCGCACGGCG
>CALOFW010000006.1:0-1355 GCA_942492715.1 Ilumatobacteraceae bacterium
TGGTCATTGTTGTTGGGGATCGTAGAGCCTCAGAAGAGGCGGCCTTCGAAGGTGATGGCGAATGCGTTGAGTGCCGGCTTCCAGCGGTTCATCCATCGTTCTTGGCCGGTGCCTTTCGGGTCGAGCGAGCGGACCACGAGGTAGAGGCATTTCATGGCGGCCTGTTCGTTGGGGAAGTGCCCGCGGGCGCGGGTCGCTCGCCGGAACCGGGCGTTCAACGACTCGATGGCGTTCGTCGAGTAGATCACCCGTCGGATCTCGGGTGAGTAGTCCAAGAACGGCACGAACTCCGACCACGCCGATGTCCACAACGAGCGGATCGCCGGGTAGCGGTTGCCCCAGATCGTGTGGAACTCATCCAATCTCGCGGCGGCGTCGGCTTCGTTGACCGCGGTGTAGACGGGTCGCAGGTCGCGGGCCATCTTGTCCCAGTCGCGCCGGCTGGCGAGGCGAAAGGTGTTGCGGATCAGGTGCAGCACACAGGTCTGCACGATCGCCAACGGCCAGGTCGCCTCGATCGACTCCGGCAATCCTTTGAGGCCATCGCACACGACGATGCACACGTCGTCGACGCCACGGTTCTTGATCTCGGTGAGCACCTGCAACCAGTACTTGGCGCCCTCGCCACCGGTGCCGATCCAGAGTCCGAGGATGTCGCGTTGACCGTCCACGGTCACACCGATCGCCGCATAGACGGGCCGATTGGCGACTTGGCCGTCGCGAATCTTCACCACGATCGCGTCAATGAAGACCACCGGATACACCCGGTCGAGGGGCCGGTTCTGCCAGTCGGCGAGCTCGCCGAGGACCCGGTCGGTGATCTTCGAGATCGTCTCACGGGAAATGTTCGTCGAGTACACCTCGGCCAAGTGTGCTTCGACCTCGCCGGTCGTGAGTCCTTTCGCGGTGAGTGAGATCACCATCGAGTCGACCCCGTCGAGGCGGCGCTGGTTCTTGCGCACAGTCGCCGGTTCGAAGCTGCCGTCACGATCACGAGGCACGTCGATCTCGACTGGGCCGATCTCGGTAATCACCGTCTTCGACCGTGTCCCGTTACGGCTGTTGCCGTGGTTGCGGCCCTCGGCGGCGTGCTTCGGATAGCCGAGATGTTCTTCCATCTCGACCTCAAGCCCGGTCTCGAGGACCTGCTTGGTCAACTCCGACAGCAAGCCGCCGGGACCGACGAGGTCCTTGCCGTCGGCTCGTGCTTGGTCGACGAGCTGCTCCGCGAGCGACCGGTCTGGCCGCTCGTCGTTCGTGTCGTCCGACGGTGTCGCCACCGCCACATCATGGTTGGTCATGGTTGCCTGTCCTTCTCGCCGAGCGGGTCGCTCAGCGTTTCAGGCCAGACCAGT
>CALOFW010000007.1:0-21221 GCA_942492715.1 Ilumatobacteraceae bacterium
GGGCGGTGTGTCCCGGCGTGGTGCGTAGCCTGGGGGCATGCGCATGGAAGCTGGTCTCAGCGTCGTCCACCTGTTCGCCAAGCCGACGCCGTCGCTCGACCGCGAGGCCGTCGTCGCCGCGGTCAAGGCCGCCGAGGCCGATGACTGCCAGGTGATCACCGCGGCGATGCTCGGTCACAAGGCCGACGTCGCGTTCATGGCGCTCGCCCCCGACTGGCGCACGCTGCGTGCGCTCCAGACCTCGCTGCAGCGCGCGGGCCTCGACATCGTCGACAGCTACGTCTCGATCACCGAGGTCAGCGAGTACGCCAAGGGCATGCCCGAGCACATGCTGCGGGCCCGCCTGCATCCCGAGCTCCCGCCCGAGGGCCTGAACGCGTTCTGCTTCTACCCGATGAGCAAGAAGCGTGAGGCGCACGCCAACTGGTTCGCGACGCCGTACGACGAGCGCAACGAGATGATGATGGAGCACGGCAAGAGCGGCCGCACGTTCGCCGGCCGTGTCACCCAGCTCGTCACCGGCTCGACGGGGCTCGACGACTACGAGTGGGGCGTCACGCTCTTCGCGGCGAGCCCCGATGTGATCAAGGACGTCGTGTACACGATGCGCTTCGACACGGGCTCGGCGCTCTACGGCGAGTTCGGCGCGTTCTACGTCGGCTATCTCGACTTCATCGAGAACGTGCTCTGACCCGAGCGGGGTGCCGCCTTGATCGCGGGCAGTTGATCAGGTGCCGACGATGACGGTGCGTTCGAGGACGTCCTCACCGTCGGGTCCGTAGCGGAACCGGTCGAACACGGCGCGCGTCGGATCGCCGGAGCGGCCCAGCTCCATCAGGCCGGAGGGACCGTTGTAGTCGATCACCAATCCACTGTCGATCGCCTCGACGCAGGCGGCGAACGTCCTGCAGACCGAGCCGCTGGAACTCACCAACGGAATCTGGCCGGCGATGTCGACCGCTGCGTCGGAGTCGGCAGCGACCGCAGCCAGGGCGATCAGGTTCACGCAGTCGTAGGCGTTGGAGGCGAAGAGCCCGGGGGGATCGAACGGCGCGGCGGGATCGCTCGACTGGGCCTGGGGTGCGATTCCGACGATGCGACTGCGCAGCTCCGGGTCGAGGTCGGCAATGCGTTGCGGTGAGCTCGTGCTGCGCATGGCGTCGTTCACCACGACCGTGGCCAGGGCATCGGTGTTCAGCCCGCCGAGTGCTTCGATGAATCGTGTTCCGTCGTCGTCGTCGGCGAGCACGATGGCCACCGGTGAGCCGGACGCGAGCAACTGCTGCGCCTCGCCCGTCAGATCGTCGTCGCGCCCCGAGAACGCGATCGTCTCACCGACGGAGATCGCGCCGCCGGCCATCGCCTGCGTCACGCCGGCGGCCAGCGCTCGTCCGTACGCGTCGTCGATGTGCACGATCGTGGCCTGCAGCGCGCCGGTCTGGTCGGCGGCCTGGGCGATGGCCTGAGCCTGCAGCGAGTCGCTCGGTACGGTGCGGAAGAACAGGTCGTCGTCCGGGAAACCATCGAGCGCGAGCGCGCTCGCCGTGGGTGAGCACGCAACGGTTCCGGACGTCACGATGTCGTCGAGTGAGCTCAGCGTGATCACCGACGAGCCGGGACCCACGATCGCGTCGACGTCGCGGGCGAGGAGCGACTGGATCGAGGCGGTGGCCGTGGCCGTCGTATCGCCTTCGTCGGCGACGATGACACGTACGGGAACACCGAACACGCCACCGACGTCGTTGATCCGATCGGTCGCCAACTCCGCCGCCGCGACCATCGGCTCACCGAGGACTGCGTCGCCTGTCGGGAGGAGCACCCCGATCACGAGGCGGCCGTCACCGACCTCGATCGGCGGCATCGTGGTGGTCGTGACCGGGGCCGAGGTGGTTGGTGGCGCACCGTCCTCGCTCGAACACGCGGTGAGCGCGAGACCCGCCGCCAGTGCGGCAGCGATCAGAGCGCGGGGACGGGTCACGACGGTGCAGCGTAGAAGAGGGAGCGCTGATGCCGGGGGCAGCGGTGGAATCCGGCGACCATCGGGCAGGCGGAGGCGGTGACACGCCTCGACTCGCCGTGACCCGCCGCCGACGGAAACGCCACCATGAGTGCCCGATCGGGTGCGCAGCGTGCTCCCGGGCCGGAAACGGGCTCAAGATTGCGTCTGGATTCGGCATTTCCCGAGCCGTGGTGTGGGTCGCGGTGGGATCGTTGCGACGGGCTTGCGGGCGGTGTGTCGCACGCGGGCCCGACTCGGAGCGAACAGCACTTCGAACCGTCGACGACATGGCCGAACCCTTCCAACTCCCGAGCGACCGTGAACTCGTCGCCGCGACGCGGGCGGGTTCCGATCAGGCGTGGGGCGAACTCGGATCCCGTCACCGTGATGCTGTCGCGGCAGTCGCCAGGGCCCGTGATCGTCGAGGCGCGGACCAGGCGGCCGACGAGGCGCTCGCAGCGCTTCGCGAGGAGATCAGGAACGACTCGGTCGATGCCGCATCGACGGACTTCGCCGTACGGGCGGTGCGGCCGCGTGCCCTGGTCTGCTTGACCGGCGGGACGTATGCGCCGACCGCTGCCGAGACGTCGACCGCGGTCGATCAACCGTCGTCGAGCACCGTACGCCCGGCACGGACCGGTGGGGAGGAGCCGGACGCGTCGATGCCGGCCGCCGACACGGGTGCCGATCTGGCAGTGCTCGCCGTTGCGTTCGGGAGGCTGTCGGAACCTTGGCAGACCGTGCTGTGGCACCGACTGGTCGAGTCCGAACCGGCAGCGTCGCTGACGGCGATGCTCGGGCGGAGCCCGACCGAGGTGATTGCGCTCGAGTCGTCGGCCGAGCGCGGCTTGTTCGATGCATACACCGCTGTCGAACTGGAGACCGACGGCGCGGTCTCGGGCGAGTGTCGCCCGATCGTGGCGCTCCTGCCGGGCTACCACCGCGGCACGCTGGCCGACGCCCAACGGCGCCAGGTGGCGGCTCACCTCGGCGCCGAGGGAGGCGCAACGAGACGTGGTGATGGCGGTCGCGGGGAGGCACGCGGCGACAGCGGCGCGGGCAACGGATGCGCCGACTGTCGGCGTCGGCTCGCTCTGCCCGAGGCGTTCGGCGTCGCGCTCCCGCTTGCGGTGGTGCCCGGCGTGACCGGGTTGTCCGTCGTGCGGTACCGCGAGGCGCTCGGTGTGGGTGTCGTCGCGATCGGAGTGTCGGCGCTGGCAGCCCAGCGATCCCAGCGGGCGAACCGGTGGGCGCGCCTCGGCGCCGCTGCGGTGATCATCATCGCTCTGCTCGGTGCGGCGCTCTTGATCCGCAGTCCCTTCGACGACCTCGACGGGCGCATCGCCGACCTGATCGAGCAGTCGACGACGACCGTGCCGCCCGGCGACGGGGGCGTGGTGACCATCCCGCCGGTCGACACGACCGACACCTCGGCACTGCCGAGCCGCATCGAGTTGCTGTTTCCCGGCGTACCCCAGGGTGTCGTCTACGTGCCCGGCGGGCCGGCGTTGAGCCTGGGGCTGAACTTGTCGGCCCCTGCGCCGGTCTACCGAGGCGGAACCGGCACGATCGATCTGGGCATCACGAACGAGCTGGACGTCGCGACCTCGGTGACGTTCGTGGTCCGCACGTCAGCCGGGGTGACGTTCGACGAGCTCGCCGAAGGCGACGCTGCGTGCGAGAGCGCGGGCACCGCGGGCGCGTCGTGCGCGCTCGACCTCGGCGCCGGCTCCCGCTCGGCGTTGTCACTGAGGTTCGCTCTCGACTCGACGGTGTCCGACCGGCTGGTCGTGGTGCCCAGCATCCGCTCGAATGTGCTCGACCTTCCGGTCGAGACCGTCCCCGGACTGCTGCTGGGTCTCGTCGGCCGTGGCGAGCTCCTCGTCGCCGGCAACGACATCGGTGCCTGTGACGGCGACGACTGCTCGGTCGGCGGCGAGCCGATCGTGTCCTCCGCGATTCTCGATCTCCCGCCGGGTGCCGAGGTCGACGAGGCGCTTCTCGTGTGGCAGGTCGACGGGACCGCATCCGACGAGCTGCGGGAGGTCGGACTCATCGCGCCCGGGGACTCGACGGGCCAGGTGGTTGCCGCCGAGCCGGGCGAACCGGTCGATTCCCGGTTCCGATCGGTGGCCGACGTCACGGCAATCGTCCAATCCGCCGGTGGGGGCGAGTACGCAGTGGTGGGGCCGACGAAGGCAACCGACGGTTGGTGGACGCTCCTCGTCGTCACTCGACAATCGGCGTCCACGCGAGAACTGTTCGTCGTCGTCGATCCGCTGCGAACGGTGCGTCCCGACTCCCCGGTGGAGATCGTCGTGCCGATCGCTCCGCCCGCTCCGGCGGGGGCGCCGCGGTCCCCGACGCGCGACGTGGTGGTCGTCGTCCAGGACGTGCTCGGCCCGACTGCGGGCGCCCAGGCACCAGCGATCGAGATGTCGGTCGACGGCCAGTCACCCCCGGGGGAGCCGATCGGCTCCGGTGGCACGGTCACGTCCTATGCTCTGAGCATCGACTCCACCGAAGATGCTCTCTCCGTCGCGGTGTCCACGTCGACGGTCCCGTTCCGGATCGCGGCGATCGGCCTGTCCGTCGACATCGTCCAGTGACCTCCGGGACCGCCGAGTCGGCGCGACGCGTCCAATTGCTCCTCGATGCATCCGAGCGGGTCGAACACTTCGGACGCGACTACTGCCGGGTGTTGGCGGAGCTGACCGACGAGTGGGTGATCGAGCTGTTCGAGCGGGCGGTCGACCAGCATCCGCCCGGGTCGGGGCATGTGGCACTGCTGGCGATCGGTGGCTACGGGCGCGGGGAACTGGCGCCGGGCAGCGATCTCGACCTGCTGCTCGTCCACGACGTCAGGACGAAGAAGGTGGCAAAGGACATCGAGCCCACGGCGAGTGCGCTCTGGTACCCGCTGTGGGATTCGGGCGTGAAGCTCGGCCACGCCGTCCGCCGCCTCGATGAACAGCTCACCCTCGCGAAGACCGATCTCGATTCGGCGACCGCATTGATCACCGCGCGCCCGCTGGCCGGCGACGACCGTCTCGCCGAAGAGGTGGTCCGACAGGGCCGCGAGCTGTGGAGCAAGAGCGGGTCGCGCTTCCTCGCAGAACTCCGTGATCGGGTGCGCGTTCGCGAGGAGTCGGCCGGTGACGTCGCCTATCTGCTCGAGCCCGACCTGAAAGACGGTCACGGTGGTCTTCGGGACGTGCAGTCGCTGTGGTGGGCGCAGGAGGCGGGTCTCGACCTCCGCGCCGAGGACCTGATCGATCTCGATCACTGTTACGACGTGCTGCTGCGCGCCAGGGTGGCGTTGCACCGGTCGACCGGTCGTCCCGGCGAGGTGTTGCGGCTCGAGGATCAGGACGGCGCCGCCGAGGTCGGTGGCTGGACCGACGCGGACCACATGATGACCGACGTCGCTGCTGCCGGCCGGACCGTCGCCTGGTTGTGTGAGGAGAACTGGGGCCGTGTCGCCACGAGCAGGAGGTTGCCCGAGGACAGCGCGGTCGCACCCGGTGTCGTATTGCGCGCCGGTGAGATCGAACTGGCCCCCGGCGCCGATCCTCGGGTCGACAGCACGTTGGTGCTGCAGACCGCGATCGCAGCGGCACGCCACGGCGCACGGATCGGCCGGTCGACGCTCGACCGGCTGCATGACGACGCAGAGGGGTGGCCGGGGGCGTGGCCGGTGGGAGCCACCGACGACCTGATCGCGTTGCTGCTCGAGGGACATCGTGCCGTTCCGGTGCTCGAGTCGCTCGACCAACGTGACCTGATTGCCCGGTTGCTGCCGGAGTGGGCCCCGGTGCGCTCGAAACCGCAACGCAACGCCTATCACCGCTTCACCGTCGACCGACACCTCTGGGAAGCCGCTGCGAACGCGTCCGAACTCGTCGATCGGGTCAGCCGGCCCGATCTGCTCGTCCTCGGGGCGCTCTTCCACGACCTCGGCAAGGGGTATCCGGGCGATCACACCGTCGTCGGCATGGAGCTGATCCGATCGATCGGTCCGAAACTGGGCCTCGCCCAGGCCGACGTCGACGTGCTGGTGGCGCTCGTCGAACACCACCTGCTGTTGCCGGACGTGGCGATGCGTCGAGACCTCACCGACGAAGCGACGATCAAGCAGGTGGCGTCCTCGGTCGGGACCGTCGAAGTGCTCGACCTGCTGCATGCGCTGACGGAAGCGGATTCGCTGGCGACCGGACCATCGGCGTGGGGCGACTGGAAGGAGGGTCTGGTCGCCGAACTCGTGGCACGGGTGCGCCACGTGCTCGGGGGAGGTGACGTCGCCGAGGTGACGTGGCGCCTGTTCCCCGACGCCGAGACGCTGGCGGCAATGGCCGCGGGTGAGCTCGACATCTCACGTCGCGAGGAGGTGATCACCGTGGTCAGCCCCGATGCCGCCGGCACGTTCAGCCGTATCGCCGGTGTGCTCTCACTCCACGGCCTCGATGTCGTGAGCGCGCAGGCTCACTCGGACGAGAGCGGCATCGCGGCGTCGCAGTTCCGCATCGTCATCCCGGACAAGGGGCTCAACTGGCGTGCGGTCAAAGCCGACCTCGGTCGCGCCCTGGCACACCAGCTCGCGATCGAGGCTCGGCTCGCCGAACGCGAACAGACCTACCGCCGTCGGCGGCGGACGCAGGCAGCAGCCCCGGGCCCTCCCTCGGTGGTGTACGACGACGAGGCGTCGTCGAACGCGACGGTGATCGTGGTCCGAGCGGTCACCAAGGTGGGGATCCTGCACCGCATCTCGAAGGCGCTCGGCGAGCTGGGCCTCGACATCCGCCATGCGACCGTGCAGACGATCGGCATGGAGGTGGTCGACACGTTCTACGTGCGCACGAACGGCGCGCTCGTCACCGATCCAGCTCACCGCAAGGAGATCCAGAAGGCGCTGCTGCACGCCGTGTCGTGATGTCGTAGCGTGAGCGCCGTGACGGTGAATGGACGCGATCTGGCGCGTTGGAGCGAGACGTTGGCGGCGATCGCCCGCACCGGCATGGGCTTCACCGAGAACCTGTACGAGCGGGAGCGCTTCGAGGAGGTGCTCCACGTTGCCGCCGACATCAAGGCCTGTGCCCGCGAACTGGACGAGCAGGAACGAGAAGAGGTCGCGGTGCGCCGCGAGACCGATCACTTCGTGCAGGAGTGGATGGAGTCGATCGGCGAAGGCGTGCCGGGCTACGTGACTCCCAAGGTGGCCGTCGGAGCGATCGTCGGGAACGACACCGGTGAGATCCTGCTGGTCCAACGCAAGGACTCGGGGATCTGGCTGTACCCCACCGGCTGGGCCGACGTGGGCTACTCGCCGGCGGAGGTGGCGGTGAAGGAGGTCAGCGAGGAGACCGGCATCGACTGCGAACCACAGCGCCTGCTCGGTGTGGTCGACGGTCAACGAATGGGGTTCAGCCGCTTCGGGATGTACATGCTGCTGTTTCACTGCACCGCCACTGGCGGCGAACTCACTCCGCACCCGCTCGAGACCGCCGACGTCGGTTGGTTCGCCGCCGACGCACTGCCCGAAGCGACCGCTGGCGCACAGTGGTGGGGTCCGATGGCCTTCGCGGCGATCGCCGGCGAGGAGTCACCCGCCACGTTCGACGCGGTACGTTCACCGATCTGGCGCACCGAGTAGACCTCGGCCGGGTCGGGTGGTGGTCCCCGGGGTCGGCCTCAGTCGGGGTCGCGGTCGCGCAGGAACTGCTCGACTTCCTCGACGAGGGCGTCCGGATCGACAGGTGCGTCGTTCGCGAGGTCGTCGCTGGTGTCGTTCTCGTCGTCGGTGAGCTGCTCGAGGCGAGACAGGTACTCGATCATGTCGTCGTCGTCGCCGATCATCGCAGTGACCTGGGCGTCGTAGCCCGCGGCCTCGACCGCCAGCCGGGCGAGCGGCGCCGGTGTCCCGATCATCGAGCAGGCTCGCTCGACGAGCGCGAGCGCCGCCTTCGGCGACGGGATCTGCGCGGCGTAGCCGGGCACCGCTGCCCACAGCGACGCCGTGGCCAGGCCCGAACGGTTCAGGTGATCGTGCAGGACACCGACGATGCCGGTCGGCCCCTCGTACTGCGATCGGCGGAGCTCGAAACGCTCGATGAGTTGATCGTCGGTGGCTGTACCGATCAGCGGGACCGGCCGCGAGTGCGGCACGTCGGCGAGAAGTGCGCCGAGCGAGATCGCCATCGTGACACCGAACGAGTCGACGATGCCGTCGATCTGTTCGCAGAAGAGTCGCCACCGCAGTGCGGGTTCGGGGCCGAGGACCAGGATCACGTCGGTGCCGGGGAGCGACGCCGACCACACGCCGACGGTCGGCCACACGATCGAACGGTGGTGGTCGTCGTCGAGGCGCACCTGCGGTCGTACCGTGGCGAAGTCGGTGAATGCCTCCGGATCGATCTCGGCGAGCGCGTCGGCGCCCCATGATTCGACCATGGTGCGCAGCGCGGTGGACGCAGCATCGCCAGCGTCGTTCCACCCGGTGAACGCAGCGACGAGCACGGGTCGATTGAGGTTCGGCTCCGCCAGCCAGCGGACGTGCTCGGTTCCCACGTCGACCACGCTACCGGCGCGAGGCAGTAGCGTCCGATGCTCGTGAGTGACACCTCGAACTCTCCAACCGACGATCCGACGGCGGGCACGGCCTCGGCCAGTTCCCCGATCGTGCAGATCGTGCACGCCGAGCGCGTCGACGACGAGCTCGTCGAAGCGTTCCAGCGGCTGATCCCGCAGCTCTCATCGTCGTCGCCCCCACCCGGTCCGGATCATCTCGCGGCCATCGTCGACAGCCCGGACACCGTGTTGTTCGTTGCTCGCGTCGACGGCCGGATCCTGGGCAGCCTCACACTCGCGTTCTACCGGATCCCGACGGGCCTGAAGGCCTGGATCGAGGACGTGGTGGTCGATGACGCAGCCCGTGGTCGCGGTGTCGGCGCCGAGCTGAACCTGGCCGCCCTTGCCGAGGCGAGGGCTCGTGGAGCGAAGGACGTCAATCTCACGAGTCGGCCGGTACGGGAGTCGGCGCATCGGCTGTATCGGCGAATCGGTTTCGACGTGCGAGACACGAGCGTCTACCGATACACGTTCTGACCGCCGCCCCTCTCACCGTCGCCGAGTCAGGCCTGGGCGCGGCGGAGATCCTCGGCAGCTTGACGGACCTGCCAGTCGCGGTCGGCGAGGGCGCGGTCGACGGCGGCCTCCACCTGGTCGCCGTCGAACGGTGCCAGGGCCAGTACGGCTCGGCGGCGCACGGCCGGTTTGTCGGCGCAGGCGGCGATGATCACCTCGATGGCGCGGTCGTCGCCGATGGCGCCGAGCGAGGCAACGGCTGCTTCGCGAACGAGGGCGTCGCCGGCCTCGGTGGCCAGTGCGATCAACGCCTCGACCACGTCGTCGCGGTTCGATTCCTGCTCGCCGCAGGCCCACGCCGCCACCTCGACGACGCGTGCATCGGTGTCGTGGAGCGTTCGGACGAGGTCGACGTCGGGGTGCGTCGCAGCGATCTCAGCGGCGCGGCGGCGGACCGTCGTGTCGAGGTCGTTCAGCGCGGCGCGTAGATCTGGGTCGGTCAGTTCGCCGAGGCGTTCGAGCGCACCGAGTGCGGCTGCGCGCACGGCGCCATCCGACGATTCGAGGCCGGTGCGGGCAGTGTGGATGTCGCCCGTGTGGCCGGCGATGGTTACGGCTCGCCGGTCGGGTTCGCTCACTGCTTCAGCAGGTCGGTGAGGGTGATCACGAGGAACGCCGACCCGAAGGCGATCACGATCGCGAACACCGCGCCGATCACGATCGCGATGCCCGAACTTGCCACGAGCGCCCAGAGCCGACGCAGCAGGCTCGGCCGCTTGTACAGCGAGGTCGTGGTCTCGGCGACGCCGATCGGTTCCCACGATCGGCGCAACATCGGGTCCCTGCGTGGTGTTCGGGGCGTGGGTCTGGCAGTCTTGCGCCACCCCGCGAGGACGAGCGCCAACATGGCGAGCCCGACCATCCACGCAGCCTGAGTGGTGAGATCCGTGACCGACACGACAACCGACATCGTACTGACCGCCCCTCGCAACCGGTGGTGGGCCTGGGGCCTGGCCGCCGTCGGGCTGCTGACGCTCGCCGCGATCGGCGTGGCATCGCTGCTTCCCTCCGGCATCGTGTCGAGCAAGGAGAACCAGCGCACGGGAGAAACGGCTCCGACGCCGTACGCCTTGACGCCGGCGTCGGCCGATCCCGTGAACGACCGGATCGTGTTCGGCGACCTCCCCGACGACGTCGAGCGGTTCGACACCGCCAACGACTTCGTGTTCGTGACCGTGACAGCGCCGAACCAGTCGGTGCTGTCGTGGTTCGCCGGTCGCGGCGAACCGGCGGTCGACTTCCTGACCGAGGAGGACAAGTTCGGGGCGCGGACACCGAGCCAGCGACGCGAATTCAACCTGCAGATGATGCGCACGGCAGAGCAGGAGGCGCAGTACGTGGCGCTCTCCACGTTGGGCTTCGACGTGGAGATCACCCCGGGCGACGTGATCGTGCAGGACGTCTTGTGCAAGGTCCCGTCCGACGACGGCGGCGAGTGCGACGAATGGTTTCCGTCCGACGAGCAGATCGACCCGGCCGATCGGATCCTCGAAGCCGACGGGGTGACGCTGGAGTCGGTCGACGATCTCAGCTCGGTGCTCGCCGAACGGGAGCCCGGCGACACGATCGATCTCGTGATCGAGCGACCGGGCGAGGGCCAGGAGACCGTGACGGTCGAACTGTCGGCCTCCCCCGACGATCCGGAGCGCACGATCGTCGGCTTCGTTCCGTTCGACACGCGTGCGATCCAGCTGCCGTTCCAGGTCGACATCGAGACGGGTGACATCGGCGGACCCTCCGCCGGGCTGGCGTTCACGTTGGCGATGATCGACGAACTCTCGCCAGGGTCGCTCACGGGCGATCAGGACGTGGCGGTGACGGGCACGATCGACCTCAACGGCGAGGTCGGCGCGATCGGTGGCCTCGCCCAGAAGGTGTCGGCGGTGCATCAGAACGGGGTGCGGGTGTTCCTCGTGCCGGCCTCGCAGTCGGAACTCGATGATCCCGTCGAACGTCAGCGGCTGGAGGATGCCGGCCGCGGTGAGGTGAAGATCATCCCCGTTGCCACCCTCGACGAGGCGCTTGCGGCGCTCGTGGATCTGGGCGGCGACCCGCTGGTACCCATCAGCTGACCGTGCGCGCGTTGCGCGCGTCGATTGCCACCATCTGAGGTGCCGGACTGCGTAGCGTTGCCACATGGCCATGTCCTTCACCCGACCCGACCCGTCGTCTCCGGCGTCGGTTGCCGACGCCGGTTTCAGCACCAGCCGACGCGGGTTCGATCAGGCCGAAGTGCGCGATTTCCTGCGGATGATCGCGGCCGAGCTCGGCCGGCTCCAGGAGCGCGAACGTTTCCTGGAGCGGGAGCTGCGCACTGCGCAGTCGAATCCCGATCTGTCGACGGCGCAACTCGACGACGCGGCGCTGACCCGCCTGCTGGGCGAGGAGACCGCCCGGGTGCTCACCACGGCACGCGAGAGCGCGGCCGAGATCCGTCAGAAGGCGGAGCAGGCCGCCGCGCAGCTGCTGAGCGAGGCGAGCGATGAAGCGGGTCGGATGCGCGAGGAGGCCGAGATCGAGGCGTCGCGTCGGCGCACCGACGCGGCTGCCGATGCCGAGGCCGAACTCTCGATGGCCAAGCAGCAGGGTCGCGAGATGGTCAACGAGGCGCGCGCGTATCGAGAGCGTGTGCTCAGCGAACTCGCTCGGCGGCGCGAGTTGGCGCGCGAACAGATCGAACAGCTCTTGCACGGACGGGACCGTTTGATGCAGTCGTTCGAGCGGGCTCGTCTCGTGGCGGTCGACGTGGTGTCGGAGCTGCAGCCTCTCGGGGAACCCGACGAGTACGTGAACCTGGCGCCCACGACGGGACCGGTGCCGGTGATGGTGCCGAACGCTCCTCGTCCGGCCGAGACGACGCCGTCCGAGATGCCGGCCGGCGAGACGTCGGCGATCGAGATGACACCTGATGTCGGGACACTCGAGGTCGGGACACTCGAGGTCGACGCCCTCGAGGTCGACGTTGACGATCAGGTCGAGGCCGACGATCAGGTCGAGGCGGCCGACGATCAGGTCGACGCCGGTGCCGAGGAACAGAGCGACGTCGAGACGTCGGCCGAGGAGATGACGGCCGAGGAGACGTCGGCCGAGGAGATGACGGCCGAGGAGATGACGGCCGAGGTCGACATCGAGCCCGGCGCGGAGGCCCAGGTCTCAGCCGATGTCGAGGACGTCGCAGACCCGGATGTCACCGACGACATCACCGGTTCGCGCGAGCATGACGACGTCGTCGTCGACCTGTTCGCCCGGCTGCGTGCAGAGGCGGTGATCACCGATCTGGAGACACCGGCGACCGTCGAGGCAGAGATCGAGCCGGCCATCGACGCCGGAGTCGAGTCCGTGGCCGAGGTCGAGTCCGAGGTCGAGTCCGTGGCCGAGGTCGATGAGGGCGACGATGCGATGCCCTCGCCGTTCGAGTCTCGCGACGCCGACCTCACGCCGATCATCGTGGTGTCGGCCCGAAAGCTGAAGCGGGCGCTGGCAGACGAGCAGAACGAGGTGCTCGAAGCGTTGCGTGGCACCGCTCCGGTCGGCGACCTCGACGCGCTGCTGCCGGCAGCCGCCGAACACGCCGGCCGGTACGCCGGGGCGATCGCCGATGAGCTCCGTTCGGCCGCCGACGCCGGCGCCGCACTCGTGGGGCGCTCGAAGCCGTTGGTCGCTGCCGATGCCGCCGCGTCCATCTCCGCCGCCGACGAGGTGCTCGCCGAGTGGCTCGTCGAGCCGTTGCGTGAGCGGCTCGCCCGGTGCGTCAGCGATGGCGACGGCGACCGGGCCGACATCAGCAAATGCGTGCGGGCCGTCTACCGGGAGTGGAAGACGCAGCACATCGACGAGCAACTCGACGACATCGTGCGGATGGCCCACGGCCGGGGCGTCCTCGCCGCCATCGAGCCGGGCACACCAGTGGTCTGGACCTGTGACGACTCCCGCCAGGGGTGCGCCGACTGCGACGACAACTCGCTCGCAGGCGCGATCGCCGCCGGCGATGCGTTCCCGACCGGGCACACGTTCGCGCCCGCGCACATCGGGTGCCGATGCCTCTTGCTTCCTGCCGACCGTTAGTGTTCGGCGCCAATGGCGCGCAGTTCCGAAGTCTCCATCGATCGCCCACGTCGCCGCTTCTCCGGTCGCGGTGTACTCATCGTTCTGGGCGGATTGTTCCTGTTCGTGCTGATCTTCGGCCGGGCGATCGCCCGGTTCTACGTCGACTACCTGTGGCATGAATCGCTGGGGCGCGAAGACGTCTTCTGGGGTGTCATCACCGCGAAGCTGACGCTGTTCGGTGTGTTCTTCGCACTGTTCGCCGTGATCGCCGGCATCAACCTGTGGATCGCCGATCGGGTCGCTCCGGTCACGTTCCCCGCGAACGTTCATCCCTACGTCGAACGCTTCCACGATCTGTTCGGGCACCGGCTCCGGTTGGTGCGTTACGGCATCGCGTTCGTCTTCGCCCTGCTGCTCGCGCTGCCGGCGGTGGCGCTCTGGCAGGACTGGCTGCTGTTCCGCAACGCCCGTGAGTTCGGCATCGCCGATGCTCAATTCGGTGCCGACGTGGGGTTCTACGTCTTCCAGTTGCCGTTCCTGGCGTTCGTGCTCAATTGGCTGTTCGCTTCACTGATCGTGGTGCTGCTGCTCACGGCGGCCGCCCACATCCTCAACGGCGGAGTCGTGTTCGTGGCGCCGGTGCCCGTGGTGCGCCAGGCGACCAAGGCCCACCTCGCCGTGCTGTTGGCGGTGCTGGCCGTCGTCAAGGCCGGCGACTACTGGCTCGACCGGTATGCGATCACCAATACCGAGCGCGGCATCGTCCAGGGTGCGACGTACTCGGTGGTCAACGCGCAACTTCCGGCGATCATGCTGCTCATCCTGATCGCGCTGCTCACGGCGGGGTTGTACCTGTCGGTGGTGCGCACCGGATCATTCCGTCTGCCGTTCATCGCTTCGGTGCTCTGGCTCGTCGTCGCAATCGTCGGCGGGCTGATCTACCCGGCTGTGGTCCAGGCGCTCGTCGTCAACCCGAACCAGGAGGTTCGCGAGGAGCCGTACATCGAGCGCAACGTCACGGCGACCCGCCAGTCGCTCGGGCTGACCGAGGTCGACGTCCGCACGGTCGACTTCGAGACGCTCTCCACGCAGGAGGTCGAGGACAATCTGCAACCGCTCGAGAACGTGCGTCTGTTGAACCCTGCACAGATGGAGACCAGGTTCCTGGTCGACCGTGGCGAGGTTGCCGGCCTGACGATCGACGACCTCGACGTCGACCGATACGTGCTCGAGGACGGCGACGCCCCCGAGGAGGTGTTGATCGCTGCCCGCGAGCTCCAGCTGAGTGGCGTGACCAACAAGAGCTGGCAGGGTCTGCACCTGATCAACACCCGTGGGTGCGGTCTGGTGATGGCACCCACCGGACGTGTCCTCGAGAACCAGCGTCCCGACTATCGCACCGTCGAGCTCGCGCGACCCGAGTTGTACTTCAGCCCGATCCTCACCGGCTACGCCATCGCGAACAGTGAGTCCACCGAGCGTGAGTGCGCAGAGCCGCATGCCTACGAAGGCACCAACGGTGTGGAGATGAACTCCTTCGCCCGCCGCGCCGCCTTTGCACTCGCCTTCCTCGACTACAACGTGCTCGGTTCGGGTGCCATCAACCCGGACTCGCAGATGCTGTGGGTGCGGGGCGTCAACGACCGGCTGAGCAAGCTGGCGCCGTTCCTGTCCTACGACGCCGATCCGTACCCGGTGGCGATCGACGGACGCGCCGTGTGGGTCACCGACGCCTACACGACGACCACGCGCTATCCGTACGGCCAACGCATCGGCGAAGTGCAGCGCTCGCCGCAGTCCGGCCTGAGCGACAACGACAACTACGTACGCAACAGCGTGAAGGCCGTCGTCGATGCCTACACGGGCGAGGCGACGTTCTACGTGGTCGACGAGCAGGATCCGATCCTGAGGGCGTGGCGCGGTGCGTTCCCCGACCTGTTCACGCCGCTGAGCGAGATGCCCGAAGAGCTGCGTGAGCATCTGCGCTACCCGGAGGACCTGTTCCGCATCCAGACCGACGTCTACTCGAAGTACCGCATCGACCCCGCGCTGTTCTTCCAGCGCGACGGCAACGCCTGGTCGGTGTCGCAGGCCCCGGGCACGGAGCCGTCGCAGCTGGTGGTGAACGCAGGAGGACCGGTCACCGCCGACGGCACGAACACGGCGGCCGAGAACACCTTCGCGACCGAATCGGACTCCGATCGCTTCATCCCGTACTACACGATGTTCGACACGAGCGCCCCTGGTGAGCCCCCGGAGGAGAACTTCGTCATGTTGCGGCCGTTCGTGCCGTTCTCCACCAACGACGAACGCACACAGTTGCAGGCGTACATGACGGCGTCGAGCGACCCCGGCAGCTACGGCCAGCTCACCACCTACATCGTCGAGGATGCCAACGGCAACCTTCCCGACGGGCCGCTGCGGGTGGCCGGCAACGCGGAATCGACCGAGGCGATTTCTCGACGCATCTCGCTCGACAACGTCGGGGGAGGCGGTACCGAGGTTCGCTTCGGTGACCTCCAGCTGATCCCGGTCGGCGATGGTCTGATCTACGTGCGGCCGTACTACGTGTCGGTACCGCAGAACTCGGGCGACGTCGGTTCGGTCACCGAGTACCGCGCGGTCATCGTGTCGTACAACGACCGGTCCGTGCTCGAGCCGACCGTGGGCGAGGCGCTCGCCCGCCTGTTCCCGGGCTTCCGTGGCGACCTCGGGGAGGAGATCGCCCGCCCGACCGAGCCCGACGACGGGAGCGATGTCGATCCGGCCGTGACCGATCCCGGCGTGGAGATCGCCACCGGTGACCCGACGTCACTGCTCAACGAGGCCGACCAGGCGTTCGCCGACGCCGAGGCGGCATTGCAGGACGGTGACCTCGGCCTCTACCAGGAGAAGGTCGGGGAAGCCCGCGGCCTGATCGCCGACGCGTTGGAGATTCTCATCAACCAGTCCTGACGACGTTCACTGAGCGTTGGGTCGGCGGAGGCGTTCGGCCAGCTCGGCGAGGTCGGCGCGGAACTTGATCTCGTACCGGGCCTGTTCGGCGGCGAGGCGCTCGGTGGTGTCGAGCACGTCGTCGATGGCGGCGTCGAGACGCTCGGCCAGCCGTGCCTCGATCTCGGTGGTGTCGATGTCGGTTGAGGCCGACATCTCGTCGTCCGATCCGCCGGTGGTGGCCGCAGCGTCGGCAGCCTCCTGGGAACGGCGGTTCAGCTCGTCGATGTCGCGGCTCAGCTCGGTCAGCTGGTTGGCGAGTTCGGTCGAGATGTTCGTGACCCGTGTGTCCATGCCGTTCACGCGTTCGGAGACGTCGGTGAGTTGCTGGCGGAGCGCGACGATCTCGTCGTCGTCGGTGTCGTCCTGGTCGCTCCGGGTGGCCGCGAGCAACTCGTCGAGCTCGTCGATCTCTGCCAGACGAGCCTGTGTCGTCGCAAGGCGCTCCGTGTGCGCCGCCACGGCCGTTGCGAGGAGGTCGAGCTGCGTTGCGATGTCATCGAGGCGCTCGTCGTCGTCGGTCGCGTCGAGCGTCGGGGGTGGAGGTGGCGGCGCTGCGGCTGGTGGTGGAGGGATCGTCGGCACGGTCGGCGGTGGTGGGGTCGGCGTGGAGGAGACCGGTGCCGGCGGTGGGGCGGACACGGGCGTGTTCAACCGGTCGGTGAGCTCGCGCAGGCGGGCGTCGAGGTCGTCGACGGCAGTGAATCGCTGCCCGAGCCGTTCGTTCGATGCGGTCAGCGAGCCGAGTTGATCACCGAGCTGGCCGAAGCCGTGGTCGAGTGCGCCCAGTCGCGTGTCGAGGTTGGCGTTGGCCTCGTCGAGTGTCGTGATGCGGTTGGCCAACGTGGTGTTGATGCCGTCGAGTGCGCTCAGGCGGCCTTCGAGTTCGGCCTTCGCCCGTTCTGTCTCAGCCAGCCGTTCCTTGAGCGCGTCGAGTTCCTGTTGGATCGCCTCGTCGGAGATCGTCTTCTTCTTGCTGAACAGTCCCATCAATCCTCGTTCGTCTGGGCGTGACTGAAACGTACCTGACTACGGTTGACCGATCATGGCTTCCTCTCCAGAGCACCAGATCCATCTCTCCGAATCGGAGATGCCGACCCAGTGGTACAACCTGGTCGCCGACCTCCCGACGCCGCCACCGCCGGCGCTGCATCCGGGCACCCATCAGCCCGCCGGGCCGGACGACTTCGCGCCGCTGTTCCCGATGGCGCTGATCGAGCAGGAGGTCACCACCGACCGCTACGTCGACATTCCCGGTGGCGTGCTCGACGTGTATCGCCTGTGGAGGCCGAGCCCGCTCTTCCGGGCCCGTCGGTTGGAGGAGCTGCTCGACACACCGGCGCGGATCTACTACAAGTACGAAGGCGTCAGCCCGGCCGGGTCGCACAAGCCGAACACGGCCGTACCGCAGGCGTACTACAACCACCAGGAAGGGATCACGAAGCTCACCACCGAGACCGGCGCCGGTCAGTGGGGCTCGGCGCTGGCCTTTGCGACGTCGCAGTACGGGATGGAGTGCGAGATCTGGCAGGTGGCGGCGTCGTACCGCCAGAAGCCGTACCGCAAGACGATGATGGAGGTCTGGGGCGCCACGCTGCACTCGAGCCCATCGGAGCTGACCGAGTTCGGCCGTTCGCTGCTCGCCGAGAACCCTGACCATCCCGGCTCGCTCGGCATCGCTATCTCCGAGGCGGTGGCGATGTGTGTCGCCGATCCCAACGCTCGGTACGCGCTCGGGTCGGTGCTCAACCACGTACTGCTGCACCAGACGATCATCGGCGAGGAGGCGCTGCTGCAGTTGGCGAAGGTCGACGAGGTTCCCGACGTGCTCGTCGGTTGTACGGGCGGCGGCTCGAACTTCGGCGGGCTGGCATTCCCGTTCCTGCGCGAGAAGCTGGCCGGGAACATGAACCCGACGATCCGGTGTGTCGAACCCGCCGCGTGTCCCAGCCTGACGAAGGGTGAGTACCGCTACGACTTCGGCGACACCGCCGGTATGACGCCGCTGATGAAGATGCACACGCTCGGCCACACGTTCATCCCGGAACCGATCCACGCAGGTGGGCTCCGCTATCACGGGATGAGCCCGCTGGTGTCGCACGTCTACAACGAGGGCCTCGTCGAGGCGATCGCCATCCCGCAGCGTGAGTGCTTCGCTGGTGCACTGCAGTTCGCTCGCACCGAAGGGATCATTCCGGCGCCCGAGCCGACCCATGCGATCGCCGCGGCGATCCGTGAGGCGCTGGCCTGCAAGGAGTCGGGTGAGGAGAAGGTGATCCTGACGGCGCTGTGCGGTCACGGCCACCTCGATCTCGCGAGCTACGAGAAGTATCTGTCGGGCGAGATGGTCGACTACGACCTGCCCGACTCCGCCATCGCCGGCGCGATGGAGTCGGTCCCCGTCATCGCCTGACCGACCCAGCTCACCGCTTCCCCCCCCCGCCCCCGCCCCCGCCCGGTTTGCGTTGCGGTTTGGGTGGGGGCGTCCCACCGAGTTCTTGACGCAAGCGGGGGCGGGGGGGGAGGAGGGGTCAGAGGGTGAGGGCGAAGATCTCGGCGTCGTCGGTCGCCCGGAAGCCCATCCGCTCGAGGTACTTGCGGTGGGTGTCGGTCGAGCCATGGCTGCGCACGGTGGTGATGCCATCACGGCGGAACACCTCCGCGCCGCGGCCGAACAGCCATCGGCCGAGACGGTGAATCCCGGTACGGCTTGAGCACGTAGTCGAGGTCGATCGTCAGCGTCGATCCGTGCCGGCGGCCGATCAGCAGGCCGGCGGGCAGGCCGTCTCGGATCAGCAGCCACGATTCGATGTCGTCGCCCGCGCCGAGGACGAAGTCGGGTTGGAAGCGGTGGATGTCGATGAGGTGGAAGTCGATGAAATCGCGCAGGAACGGCGAATCGGGCCGGATGTGCGATGCGCCGAGATCGAAGCCGGCGGGGGTTCCCGATGCGAGCTCCTTGCGGAGGAACCAGACGTTGATCACCATGATCGCCCCATTGGTGACGACGATCGGCGCCGACTCGATCAGGAGCCCGTAGACGACGAAGGTGACCGCCCCGAGGAAGGAGATGAACCGCAGGCGCACCACCGACGTCATCGTCAGCGAGACGACCACCAGCACGGGCGCGACGTAGCCGACGAGCGCTTCGGGAGTCAGTTCGAACACGAGCCGAGGCTAGTGAGCGGTGTCACGGTGCTCGTCGATCGTCGCCGAGGCAACGGGCGCGGCAACGGGTGCCGGTGTCGCCTGTCCGTGGACCACGACGGCCAGCGCACCGATGACCACGGCCATCGCCGCCGCCTGGATCGGCGACACGGCCTCGCCGAGGAACGCCCACGCCATGATCGCGGAGAACACGGGGATCAGGAGGGTGAACGTCGAACCGACCCAGAGCGGGATTCTCACCAGCGACCAGTTCATCATCGCGTGACCGATCAGCCCCGAACTGATCGCCATCGCGATCAGCAGCCCCCAGTTCGACAGCGATGGCCACGTCATGTCCTGTCCGACGGCGAGCCCGAGCGGTGCGCAGATCGCCATCGTCCAGAGTGCCGTCCCAGCGGTGAACTCGGTGGGCGTCATGTTCTTCTTCGAGTTCTTCGAGGTGATGAAGTACGCGCTCCACGACAGCATCGCGGCGGCGAGCAGGTCGCCGCGCCAGTCGTTCGTGGCGTCACCCGCCGAGGAGGCCACGACGACGATCGTGCCGCACAGCGCGACGAACGACCATGCCACGTTGCGGAGCCCGATCGTCTCGCCGAAGAACTTCGCGGCGATCACGCCGACGACGATCGGCTGCATCGCCCCGATGATCGTGGCGTTGACGATGCTCGTCAGCTTCACGGCCGAGAAGAACAACGATGTCGGCGCCGAGGGCGATGCCTCCCACATCGAATCGCGGATCACCCGCAGCCGGAACGGCGTGCCCTGCGCGAACATCCAGACGATGATCATGACGGCGAAGAAGGCGAAGCGGTAGAAGCCGATCGCCAGGCTGCCCATGTCGATGTACTTGGCCAGGACGGTTCCGGTCGACCAGGCGCACACGGCGATGCCGGCGCCGATCAGGCCCCGTGACAGGTCCTTGGCATCGGCGGCCGTCGCGCTGGACGTGTCGGCGGGCGTGGTGGTCACGCGCGCAACGTAGCGGGCGGCGCAGGCTCGAATGCCATTCTGGGTCGATGGCACAGCATCCGACCACCGGCTTCGATCTCGACCAGACCGACCTCCTCCTGAAGACGACCAAGCAGGTCCGCAAGCGGCTCGATCTCACGAGGCCGGTGCCGTACGAGGAACTGCTCGAGTGCATCGACATCGCCAGCCATGCGCCGATGGGCGGCAATCTCGAACGCAACCGGTGGATGATCATCGACGATTCCGAGACGAAGGCGAAGATCTCGGAGTACTTCGGCGCCGTCGGTCGGCCGTACCTGGCGGCGAACACCGAGGTGCGCAGCGACGACCGCAGCGGCAAGGTGATCGACTCGGCGATGTACCTGGTCGAGCATCTCCACGAGGTGCCGGCCCTGGTGTCGGCGATGCGTCTCGATCGGGTTCCGGACGGCTCGTCGACCGGCGCCTACGCGGGGTACTACGGGTCGGTGCTGCCCGGCGTGTGGTCCTTCCAGCTCGCCGCGCGCTCGCGGGGGATCGGTTCGGCCTGGACGACGTTCCACCTCGAGCACGAGGCCGAGGTCGCCGAGCTGCTCGGCATCCCTCCGACGGTCACCCAGGTGTGTCTCCCCGCGGTCGGCTACTACACCGAGGACTCGTTCAGCCCGGCTCCGCGGCGTCCGGCCGCGGAGGTCACCTATCTCAACCGCTGGAAGCAGCCCGTCGAGTGATTCGCGCTCCTCTGCTCTCGTGAACAACTGTGCGCTCTGGCCGCACCGTGGTTCACGAGGTGGCGCTGAAGCGGTTGTCAACTGGCTTCGTCAGGTCTACAGTGACAGTCCACTTCGGCGCGGGGTGGAGCAGTTCGGTAGCTCGTCGGGCTCATAACCCGAAGGTCGCAGGTTCAAATCCTGCCCCCGCCACC
>CALOFW010000008.1:0-63564 GCA_942492715.1 Ilumatobacteraceae bacterium
GTCATGAGACTGCTTCGTTCTCGTGCGCCGTGCAAGACGCGATGCGTCCGATTGTGCACGGCGGGTCGCAGCGAGGTCTACGGTTCGGTGGTGAGCACCACGGAGCCAGGTCCAGTCGTCGACATCCGAGATGCCCGAGCATTGTTCCCGGCTACGGCCGACTCGGCCTATTTCAACACGGCGGCGGTTGGGTTGGCGAGCCAAGAGTTGACGGCGGCCTGTCACCAGTACGTCGATGAATGGTCTGCGTCCGGTCTCGACTACATCCGTGGAGAGGCAGCTGCCGAAACTGCGAGGACCGCGGTCGCAACACTGATGGGCGCCGACCGATCAGACATTGCTCTGATCGCGTCGGTGTCTGCCGCAGCGGGATTCGTCGCTGCGCAGTTCGGACCCGCCAGCGGTGGTCAGAACGTTGTGATCGGCCAACGCGAGTACAGCTCGAACCATTTCCCGTGGCGGTTGCTCGCCGATAAGGGCTACGAGGTCCGCCAAGTCCCGTTCCGCAACGGTGGTCTCGAACCCGGCGACATCGCACACCACGTCGACGGCGGCACGCAGCTGGTCGCGTTCAGTGGTGTCCAGACGGCATCTGGCCATCGCGCTGACATTGCGGCCATCGCGGAGTTGGCTCGTGCAGTGGGGGCGCTCGTGTTCGTCGACGGCTCACAAATGATCGGTGCGCTGCCGGTAGCCGCGGATCTCGAATACATCGACGTGCTGGCGACATCGGATCACAAGTTCCTCATGAACGCCGGGCGCGGAATCGGATACTGCTACCTGGCTACCGAGGTTCAAGACCGCTTCTCCCCGGTCAACGCCGGATGGAAGGCGGGAAGTGTGCCGTTCGAGAGCTTCTTCGGGCCCGAGATGGATCTCTCCTCGACCGCGTCTCGCTTCGACAATTCGATCAGCTGGCTCGCTGCGATCGGTGACGAAGCTGCACTCTCGGTCTTCGACAGATTCGGCGCCGACGCGATCTTCCAGCGAAACAACGAACTCGAGAACCTGCTCCGTTCGGCATTGGCCGACATCGGTCGCGAACCGATCAATCTTCCGACTGCCAATCGCAGCACCATCGTGTCCGTCCCTCTCGGTGACGCCAAGCCCGCTGAGCTGCTGGCGACACTGAAGCAACAAGGCATCATCTGTTCGGCTCGTGACGGCAACCTGCGACTCGCAGTCCACTTCTACAACCACGAAGATGACATCGACCAGATCACGAGCGCACTGGCTGGACTCTGAGTCGAAGAGGATTGTCAGAGACGGCACCCATGTCGCCCCCAGAGCTGGCCTCCCAGGTCCGAGCAGTACGGCACGTACGCGAGCGGCGAGGTGCTCTGGAACGTGCGAGTGTGTCGGCCCGTCGGTCATCGACCGCATCGGTCGGTCGTGCGTAGTCTGCGGGCTGGTTGCGACGGTCTGGAATCTTGCCGTGATCGCTCGCACCGGATCGCGTAGGTTCGACATCGTGTTGAGCGCCGAACGGTTGAGATGTTTCGCGCGGACGGGGTTCGTCGTGGTGCCCTGCGTCACCGACGAAGCAGTGCTGGCGTCGCGGAGGCCGAGGTCGACGCGCTGATGGCTGATGATTGAAACGAGCGTGAACCGGCGGTGGATGTGACTGAGGCCGTCCATCGCCGGCTGGAGGAACTCGAATCGAAGTCCGATCCCAGCGACCTCGACCGCGAGATGCTCGCCCGGCTGTACTTGGCGGTCGGCAGCGAGAAGGCGCGGCCGATCTTTGCGCAGCTTGCAGCGGAGTCGAAAGAGCGTCAGCGGACCGCCGGGTTCGTCGTGCCGACGGCGTACCTCTACCGCAGCAACCTGTGGCGACTCGCCGGCGACGATGCTCGCGCACGCGAGGAGCTGCTGATGTCGCGCGACGCGCTGGCGTCCAAGGCGCGCGCCAGCGACCAACGCAAACTTCCCTACCTGTTCACGCTGTTCCTGCTCGGTGACGACGACGAGTTGCTCGCCGCCGGTGCCGAGTTCGGCGAGAAGGCCTGCGGCGAAGTCGGTTGGGCCGTCGTCGCGACCGTGCGAGCCCATCGCGATGGCGATACGGCTGAACTGGAGCGTCGACTCGCGGACTGGGACGAGCGGGCAGCGGCCGAGCCCGTCGACATCGACGGCATGCATCCGTCGCACTGCGACCTACGCAACCTATTGCAGGCGCGGTACGGCACCTCGCGAACCGCCGCCGACGCTGCGTCAGCGTCCCGACCGACGCTGACCCCGCTCATCGAGGATGTCATCGACGCAGAGGTGCTCGGCTGGTGGGGCCAGTACGTCGTTGCGGCCCACGCCGGGGTCGTCACGCTGTACGACACCGATGCGCGAAGCGTGGCCTATCGCGTGAATGCACAGAGCACCGACGTACTCGCCTGGGACGCAACAGGGGTCCAGTTCGCCGCAGGACGTGTTGCCTACGTGCTCGCGAACGCGCCCTCCGGCCTCGTGGCGACGATGTTGCGTCCGGGCGGGTTCTGCTCGATTACGGGACACCTGCTCGCCGTCGAACGGGGCTTCGACGCCGCCGTGTACCGAGCGGACGGCGCTGAAGTCGCCGTCGGGCGTGCACCGGTCGCGCTTGCCCCTGCCGGCAATGCGTTTGCCGTCGGGACGGAGAGCGGATTGCTCCGCATCGCGCGGCTCGACGCCGACATGGGTGTCCGCGAGTCGGTCGACATCGACCAGCAGTGCTCGGCGCTGGCGTGGTTCCCGGACGGTACCCGGTTGGTGTGCGGTGTCGACGCCAGCCAGACCGTGCGCACGGTGAGGGCGGCGTCCGGCGAGGTGCTCGACGAGGCTGCGCTCCACTATGACGACCCGATCGTCTGTGTCGCGGCTGCACCGTCCGGCGCGAACGTCGCGTCGGTCGGATTCGACGGGGTGCTCGGCGTACGCCGTCTCGATCCCCCGCTGTCGTTGAGTCATTCGTCAGGGGAACGCCTCGAGGCACTCAGCTGGGACGCGACGGGCGAGCTGATCGCGGTGCTCGGCGACCACGGCTGGTTCGTGGTGACCGCACAGGGGGAACGTCTCGACGTCGAGCCGGCAACGTCCTTGGCGTGGCACCCAACCGAACGCAGGCTGGCGGTCGTTCGTGGTGGCCAGCTGACCGTGCTCGCCTACTGAACGTCCAGGCAACCGCAGCACGAAAGACCCGCCGATCCCTATGGTGCCATCGTCTCCTCGAAGATCGAGCCCACCGAACCGCGCCACACAGAAGAGCATGTCGGGCTGCACATCGCAATGGTAGGGACGCCAACCGATCCGCCCATATCTCCGGGGCGAGGACAGCGCCGGGGCCGAGCAGATCGGCACTTCCGATCGGGGACGGGCCGCTGGCACCCGGCTCATAATCGCGGCCAAGAACGCACCGTCCTGTACTCGGGTTCCGGCGAAGTCGGTCGCCGCCGGCGGCCACATCGGTAGCGCACAATCTCGCTGCGCATGCGTCGTGGGAACTCGCCGTCGGCAACTTGCCCATGGGTTTGCCCATGAATGCAGCGGTGACTGGCCGGAACGGCCCGGTACTCGACGGACGCGGTGGTAGCGTTTGCCCTGCTCAAGCCATACGGCATGGCACTGGGCGACACTGGCCGGACTGATCTGATCGCACTCTCAAGGTGGCGGCACGGGTTCGAATCCCGTACGGGCTGCCAAGGAAGTACCAGGTCAGAGCCACTCTTCGGAGTGGCTCTCCTGGTTTTCTGGACTCGTTGCCACTCTGATGCCGATCTCTGGAAGGAGAAATCGGATGAAGGGCACCGGCAGCGAGGGGCGTCGTGGGAGCTGAGGGTCTTCCTCGGCCCCGATCCGCTCACCGGCAAGAAGCGGTACGCCACGCGGACCGTGCGTGGCGGCAAGCGCGAGGCGCAGACGGCGCTCGCTGAGATGGTCACCGAAGCTGAGCGCGGCCTCACGGTTCGAACGACTGCGACGGTCGGGGAGTTGCTCGAGGCCTGGTTCGAGTTCGCCTCGCCCGACTTCTCGCCGAAGACGATCAAGGAGACACGGGGCTACATCGACCGCTCGCTGATGCCCGCGCTCGGGTCGCGGCGATTGGCCAAACTCGAGCCCGCCGATCTCGATGCGTTCTACCGTCGACTGCTCACCTCGGGCGGGTCCGGCGGTCGACCGCTGGCGCCCGGGACGGTGAAGCGCATCCACGGCATTCTTCGGCGCGCGCTCAACCAGGGAGTCAAGTGAGGGTGGATCGGCATCAATCCAGCGACGGCGACCACACCGCCGCGCGTGCCGGCGTCGGGCATCAAACCGCCTTCGCCGGAGGCGCTCGGACGAGTCCTGCGACGAGCTGAGGTGGACTCGCCGGATCTGGCCTGCTGTCTCATGCTCGCCGCTGCCACCGGCGCCCGTCGGTCAGAGTTGATTGCGCTTCGATGGACCGACGTCGATCTCGACCGCGCGACCGTCTCGATCGAGCGGGGAATCGTGTCCGGCCCGCATGGTCTCGTCGAGAAGGGAACGAAGACCCACTCCGCTCGCCGCGTGTCGCTCGACTCGCGGACGATGTCAGCCGTCGCCGATCACCGGGAGCGCATGATCGAGCGAGCCGAGATCTGCAGCGTCGAGGCGACCGCCGACGCCTTCGTCTTCAGCAACACCGCCGATGGGGGTCAGCCGTGGTTCCCCGACTCGGTGTCGCGGTCGTTCAAGCGTCTTTGCGAGAAGGAGGGTGTGCGCGACGTTCGCCTGCACGACCTCCGTCACTTCGTCGCCACCCAGTTGCTGAGTGCCGGCGTCGACGTGCGCACCGTGGCCGGTCGTCTCGGACACCGCAACGCGGCAACGACGCTCAACGTGTATGCGCACTTCGTCGAGCAGACAGACCGTGCGGCGGCCGACATCATGGGTGGCGTACTGCGAGACGGTACGTAGGAGTTTCAGATTTCTCGCCCTGGTATCGCGTCGTCTGGCCGGCGGTCATCGGTCGCGTGCAGCAGGCGGTCGACGACGATCGTCGGCACGACGACACGTCGACCGAAGCGACGGGCCTGGATGTCGCCGCGTCTCACACATTCGTACGCGGTGGTTCGCGAGATGCCGAGGATGTGGGCGACTTCCTCGACGGTGTAGGTGGACCGGTGGGTGTGTTCGTTGGAGTTGCTCATGTCCGTACTGTCCGGAACATGACTCACTCGACCGCTACCACCAAGGGCCGAGATGACTCACTCGACATCTACCACCGAGTGGCCCGATCACTCCCACCTCGAATTCGTCACTCCCATGGCCAGATGTGTGTGGTCGAGTGTGTGGCTCCGACTCACGTCGAGCGCCGGCGTCGACGTTCCGCCTGCCGGCGTTGCTCGCGGTTCGGAGCATTGGTCCGCGCGGCCGGCGTGGACAGGCCCTTCGTGGTCTCGAGCAGAGCGGTGCGCTCTTCCTGAAGCGCGTCCCGCTCGGCCCGGAGTGCCTCGATTTCGGAGCGGAGCCGAGTGTTCTCCTCGTTGATCCATCCGAATCGGACTCGCTCATGATCCAGTGCCTTCTGCGCTTCGCGTGCCGATGCCTTCGAGAGCTTGGTCTCCCGCCGTAGGTCCTCAAGGGCGCACTCCATCGCGGGCGTAGCTGGTCTGGAGGTGCCACGTGCTGAGACGATCCCGATTAGGTTGCCAACGTAGTGTCGACGCAGAGCGGGGACGGTGTGGGGTGGCGACCGCTTGTTCCGATTGCGATGGTGATGTTCATCATCGCCCTCGACACGACGATGTTGAACGTGGCGATCCCGAGCATCGTGGAGGACCTGGGTACCACCACGTCGGCGGTGCAGTCGGCCGTGGCGCTGTACTCGCTGGTCATGGCGGCACTCATGGTCGGTGCCGGGCGGCTCGGTGACATCGTCGGCTCGAAGAAGCTGTACACGATCGCCTTGGTCGTGTTCGGTGCGGGGACGTTGACGGCCACGGTGGCACCGAACGTGACCGTCCTCATTCTCGGATGGTCGTTTCTGGAAGGCCTGGGTGCCGCAGCGCTGATCCCGATCTCGATCGCCATGATCTCGATCAACTACGAAGGTGCCCGCCGAGTGATGGCGTTCGGCATCGTCGGTGGCTTCCAGGCGGTCGCCGCCGCGACCGGGCCGATCGTCGGCGGGTTCCTCGCCACCAACCTGTCGTGGCGTGTCGCTTTCGGGTTCGAGGCGGTCGTCGTGGTGGTCGTGCTGGTCTTGATGAGGTATGTCGTCGGCGCTCCCGCCCGACCCGAACTCCGTTTGGACTGGATCGGGGTCGTGCTCTGGGCTGGTGGGCTCGTCGCGATCGTCCTCAGCGTGCTCCTCGCCGGGTACTACGGGTGGTGGACAGCGCGTCGTCCGTTCGCGATCGGCGGGCGGGACGTCACGCCGTTCGGGTTCTCGCCCACTCCGCTGCTGGCGTTCACGGGCCTCGTCATCCTCGTCGGGTTTGCGCACTGGACGCTGCGCCGTGTCGAGCGCGGTCAGCCACCGCTGTTCTCGCTGGGCACGTTCGGCGATGCCAACTATCGCGCCGGGATCGCGACCGACGCCCTGGAGTCACTGCTCATCGCCGGGTTGCTGTTCATCGTGCCGGTCTTCCTCCAATCGGGTCGCGGCTACACGGCGCTCGAAGCCGGCGTCGCGTTGCTGCCGTTCTCCCTGGGGATCCTGATCGCCGCGCTCGGCCTGCCACGACTGGGCCAGGTGGTGTCGCCGAAGCTCCTCATCCAGCTCGGCGCAGTGATGATCGGGCTCGGACTCGTCTGGTACCGGGCCGTCTCGGCCGGCATCTTCACTCGAGCCGACCTCATCGGACCGTTTGCTGTGATCGGCCTCGGCATCGGTGCGCTCCTCTCCCAGGTGGCCAACGTGACGTTGTCCGGTGTGACCGATGAGGAGCGCGGCAGCGCAACGGGGGTGTACAACACGGCCAAGGAGCTGGGCACGTCGGTGGGGACGGCCATCATCGGGACGGCGATGCTGGCGGCGTTCTTCCAGTTCTTCGTGTCGTCGGCGGCCATCGAGGCCGGCCAGGAACTGCCGCCCGCCGAGGCGCGCGTGGTGGCGATCCAACTCGAGGACGCACAACAGCGTCTCGACGACGATCAACTCGTCGATCTCGTGCGGACCGAGATTCCCCGATCGACCGTCGACGACATCCAGCGCGTCGCGAGCGACTCCTGGACCAGCGCCAACCGGCGCGCCCTCGAATCAGCGCTCGCCGTGGCTGCGCTCACGTTCTTGGCCTCGACATTCATCAAACGGCGCCATCACCCACCGAACCATCGAATGGCCCGTAGCGGAGACGAGTGAGCCACCAGGTCGACCACCAGAGCTGGAACGCCCAGACACCGATGATCCAGACGGCGATCATCGTACGAGTGAGCTCGACCGTGTCGCTGAGCCACCAGGTGAGCATGGCGACACCGAGGATCGACTGGGCGAGGTAGTTGCTCAGCGCCATTCGGCCGACATTGCGCACCCGTTCCCGATGTGGCCCGGTGCGACGGTTCCACAGGATGATCAGCGCCGTGTAGCCGAGCGCCATCGGGATCGTTCCGAGTCCGGTCGGCATGCGACCCACGACCGCGACGTCGGGCGACCAGTCGCCGGCGATCTGGATGGCCATGCCGATGGCGGTGATCGCCGTGCCGGCGCCGACGCCCCACCACGCGAGGCGCCGGTAGTAGTCGTCGGTGCGCTCACCCTGCACGACGCCGACACGGAACAGCGCAACGCCGATCAGCATCAACCCGAGTGCCCGGCCGAAGGCGTCGGCGTAGAACCAGGTTGCGACCGCCCCCGAGAGCGGTTCGCCACCTGCGAACCAGAACTCGTCGAGGCCCGCGCCGTCGGCACCGATCGTCGACGTGCCCGCCGTGTTGTCGACACGCACCCGATTGTTGGGATCGGGTCGGGCGCAGAAGAACGACCCGAAGGATGCCCGATCAGTAGCGATCACCGCGTTGCGCAACAACGCACTGGGCCGCGTGGGCGTCGACGACCACGCCCAGGTGCTGAAGTTGTTGGTGAAACGTCATCGCGATCTCGGCCGCCTGCGCAGCAGAGCGGCCTGTCGGCTGCACGTGTTGTTGATGGAACTCCACCCGGGCGGCATGGCAAAGGAGTGCGCTCATCGCGAACGCACAGCGTCATCGACCCGGGCATCCATTCCGTCGACCTAGTACCGTCTCCGATCACGTCACACCAGCTCATGGCCGTGGGTTGGCTCACAGAGGAGGGCGCTGTTGAGCATCACCATGTACATCCATCACAAGATCCTCGACCCGGAGGCCATGGCTGCCGGGCCTCCGGCGGGCCTCGACGAGCGGCTCGAGTCGCTCGGTCATGACTTCACCGAGACCTGGTACGTCGCCGGGGACATGTCACATGCACTGCTCATCGCAGAGTTTGCGTCGTCGCACGACGTGGTGACGCACTTCAACGAGCTCGATGCGTCGGGGTTTGCGGAGCAAGCGACCGGCAAGGTGTTCGAGATCACGAGCGCCGACGTCATCGGCGACGTCGACGACGACGCACGCGCCGTTCTGTCGAGATACGACTTCGTCAACTTCCTCGCGCCGATGCCGCAGGGTTGACCCAAGAACCCGCCGGGGCTGGGTAGGTGGTCGGCCCCTGGCCCTGTCTCCGAACGCCGGGACTGGGTCGCACATTTCGCTCAGCCAAAACTGGCCGACCTGCGTCACCGAACCGGCCGAAGTCGGTCACCCATTCGGGTCGTTCGTGCAGCTCACGATCGCCCGATTGACCCACGGGTCAGTCGCATCAGCGCATGTCGCATGCGGTGGCGTCATCGGCGAGGTGTACAAGGCTCATCTCGACCCGTCAACCAACTCGCATGCCGACCGGGTTGCCCATGGGTTTGCCCGTGTATCCGCCGACAACTGACCGCGACGGCCCGGCACGAGGCGGATGGTTCGGTAGCGTTTGCCGACCCCTCACTACTGCGAGACGGTCCGTAGGAGGGTTCAGATTTCTCGCCCTGGGATCGCGTCGTCTGTCCGAGCACCATCAGTCGCGTTCAGCGGCCGGCCGACGACGATCGTCGACACGACCACGCGACTCCCGAAGCGCCGGGCCTGGATGTCGCCGCGTTTCACGCGCTCGTACGCGGTGGTTCGCGAGATGCCGAGGATTCGGGCGACTTCCCCGACGGGGTAGGCATAGGGTCGGGCGATGAGGTCCTTCTGTGGTCGCGAACGGAAGTGCGAATGAGCGTTGGCGAGATGGAGGCGAGGAGCGACCGCTCGGAGAAGCTGCGGAGTCGGCTCGCCGTGATGACCGATGCAGAAGTTCTGGAACTCGTGCTCGAAGGGGAGGTCCTCGGCGCGGGCATCGGCGGCACCCGATCGCTCGTGGTTCTCGATGACGTCTCGCTGTTCGTCAAGCGCGTCCCGTTGACCGATCTCGAGCGACTTCCAGCCAATGTGGGTTCGACTGCCAATCTGTTCGACTTGCCAACGAGCTGCCACTACGGCGTTGGGTCACCTTCGTTTGGGGTCTGGCGAGAAGTTGCCGCGAACTCGATGACGACGAGCTGGGTCGCATCGGGCTCCTGTGGGGCGTTCCCGATGCTCCACCATTGGCGGGCGCTTCCCTTCCCGGCATTCGAGGGCCCATTGCCCGATGAATTGGGCGACATCGAGGCGATGGTTGCCCACTGGCATGGATCGCCAGCCGTTCGCCGGCGTGTCGAAGCGATCGCCGAGTCCTCTGCCGCTGTCGCTCTCTTCTTCGAGTACATACCTCGACTCCTCTCAGACGACCTCGACGCGTCCGCAGCATCTGGCGACCTGTCGGCCCGAACTCTTCGCGCGGTTCACCGCGAGCTGATGGCTGCAACGGCGTTCATGAACTCCTCCGGGCTCCTTCACTTCGACACCCACCTGGGCAACGTTCTCTCCAACCAGCCCGACATCTACTTGGCTGATCTCGGGCTCGCCAGTTCGGCTTCGTTCGACCTTGCTCCGCGCGAACTCGAGTTCCTGGACACCAACAAGACCCACGACGTCGCCTACTTGACAACGCGATTGCTCAACTGGGTAGTGACAAACCTCGGCGGCATTGCCGAGCGCGAATTGCGCGATGAAACCATCCGACGCATCGCTGCTGGTGAGCCTGCCAGGTCGCTACTACCCGACGGCGGAGCGGCCATCGTCGAACGATTTGCGCCCCTCGCATCGATCATCAACAGCTTCTACGAACGGCTCCACGGAGAAGACCGCAATGCGCCTTACCCGGCCACCGCCGTCAAGGTCGCCTGGAGTTCGACGGCGAGGTAGCCAGTCCGTCACGATGGCGCCCCCACCTGCGGTGTGCTGACGCCCCTGCGACTTCGGCACTACACATGCGCCGAGTACAGCGCTGGCGTCTCGACATCGCCGCCTCGAAACCGGGACCGATCGCGGACGACCCCTACTTCGCGTCGCTTCGTGATCGCATCCGGTCCGACGCCTGATCATCGTGGCCGCCCGCTCAGTCCAGCTTCGCGAGCGAGCGGCGACCGACATCGAACACGCCGTTCGCTACCACCGCAGCGAGGCAGGCGCAGACGTCGCTCTTGGGTTCATCGACGCGATCGAGCGCACAGTCGGCCAGATCGCTCGGTCGCCGAAGTCGGGAAGTCTTCGATTCGCGTATGAACTGGCGATCCCTGACTTGCGGGTACGGCCGGTGGCTCGTTTCCCGTATCTGGTGTTCTACGTCGTGGGCGACGACGTCATCGACGTTTGGCGAGTCCCCTACACCAAACGAGACATCCCGTCGGCGATCGCCGGCGACATCGACGACCGATTCGACGATCCCACAAGACCTGCCGTCAGCCCGCACACTTCGACACGCAGAATGGCTTCCCGCCTGGCCATGGCGGGTGCGATGTCGGCCCGTATGTGGCGCACCACTTTCACGGGAGTCCCGGCTGATTCAGCCGCCAGGGGATGCTTCCGCAAGCGCTCGGCGCATGCGGGGCGCTGCGAGTCGCGCGTGCCCTGATCTGTGAAGCACGACGCACTGACGAGTTGCACGCTGAGTGGTCGTAGCGAATCCGGAGGAGGGTGTGCAGGTCTCAGCGGAACGAGTTGCGGCGGTCGCGACCGATTCCGCCGAGAGTCGTACGGGGTGTGGTCGCGGCGGTGGCTCTCAGGGGCGGGGCGCTTCGCTCTCTGCGAGTGCGACCAGTGCGGCGCTGACGATGCTCGCCGCGTCGATGCTCATCGCTTCGTGAAGCTCCGCGATCGTGCCGGATTCACCGAAGCGATCGACGCCGAGCGCGTACTGGTGCGTTCCGACCGCCGAGCCGAGCCATGCCAGGTTGTGGCTCGCAGCGTCGTGCACGCTCACGATCGGGCGATTGCGTTCGCCGATCGGGACGAGGCTGTCGAGGTGGATCGGGCGGCGGTCGAGGCGGGCCGAGGTCGCCGACGACATGAACCTCGCGTGCCATTCCCGGTGGAGCCGGTCCGGGCTGGTGACGTGCACGACGACGGCCTGCACCCCTTCGTTGTCGAGGTCCGCCGCGGCGGCGATCGCCTCGGGAACCATCGCTCCCGTGGTGACCAGCGTGACGGCGGGACGCCCGTCGGGGTCCGCGTCGATCAGGCGGTATCCGCCGGCGAGCACGGCTGACCGCAGCTGCTCTTCGCCGTGCGCGGCGAGCGCGTCGGCGAAGGGGCGCTGGTCGATCGGGCGAGTCGACAGCCGCAGGTAGCTGCAGCGGCCGTCGGGTCGCGTGAGTTGGTCGAGTGCATCGCACAGCAACCAGTCGACCTCGCTCGCGTACGCCGGCTCCGAGTAATCGATGTTCGGGAGTTCTTGCCCGACCGACGGCGTGATCGTCGACTGGTGTGCACCGCCCTCGGGCGAGAGCGTGACCCCGGCCGGGGTGCCGGCCACGATGAACCGTGCGTCGTTGTAGAGGCCGTAGATCAGGGCGTCGAGCCCACGCAGGACGAACGGGTCGTACACCGTGCCGATCGGCAGGAGCTGTTCGCCGTGGTGGTCGTGGCTCAACCCGAGCTGTCCGAGGAGCATGAACAGGTTCATCTCGCTGATCCCCAGCTCGATGTGCTGTCCGGTCGGCCCGGGCGCCCAACGCAACAACCGGTCGGCGCCACCGTGGTCGGCGCGTTCGGTGGGCGAGTAGACCCCGCGCTTGTTGATCCACCCGCCGAGATTCGTGGAGATCGACACGTCCGGCGCGGTCGTGACGATCCGTTCCCCGACGCCCGCTCGGTCGGCGAGGCTCGCGAGGACGCGCCCGAACGACTCCTGCGTCGACGCGAACCCGTTCGTGGACACCGGCCGGGCCCGTTGGGGGACCGCGAGGGCGGGACGCGGAACCGGCGACGGGTTGTTGATCGCCCCACCGACCGCTGCACACCGCCGTCCCGCCGGAGACTCGGGTGCGAAGCGGTCCCATTCCGTGGCAGCATCGAGGCCGACCGATGTCCGGAACGCGTCGATCTGTTCCTCGTCGAGGAGGGCCGCATGGTTCATCGGGTCGCCGGCCATCGGCAGGCCGTATCCCTTGATCGTGTAGGCGAACACCACCGACGGTCGGTCGGTGATTGCGTCGCATGCTCGGTAGGTGTCGAGCAGCAGTCCGAGGTCGTGGCCACCGAGATCGGTGACGATCGCCTTCAGCTCGGTGTCGTCGAGTCCGTCGGCGAAGCGCCGGACGGCATCGTCGGCGCCGACGAGGAACGTGCGCCGCACGTCGGCACCGTCGAGCGTGAACAACTCCTGGTACGCCTCGTTGGTCATCTCGTCGATGTGGGCCCCGAGCGCGTCGCCGTCCGGCCGGGCGAACGCTGCCGTCAGGCGGCTGCCGTACTTCGCCTCGGCGACGTGCCATCCCGAGTCCTCGAAGAACTTCTTCAGCCGGATCGCGGCGATGTCGGGGATCACCCGGTCGAGGCTCTGGCGGTTGAGGTCGACGACCATCGTGAAGTTCGCCAGGCCCTGCGTGGCCGGGTCGGCGATCGCCTCCCACACGTTGCCCTCGTCGAGTTCGGCGTCACCGACCAACGCGATGAACCGGGCATCAGGACGGTCACCGAAGTGGGAGTCGACGTACCGGCGGGTGAGCGCCGAGAACAGGGGAGCGACCGCACCGAGCCCGACCGATCCCGTGGAGAAGTCCGACACGTCAGGGTCCTTCGTGCGCGAGGGGTAGGCCTGCAGCCCGCCTCGCTGGCGCAACATCGTGAGATACGACCGGTCGAGTTCGCCGGTGAGGTACTTGATGGCGTGGTACACCGGCGAGGCGTGCGGCTTCACGGCGACCTTGTCGGAGCCGTTGAGGTACCCGAACCACATCGCCGTCATGATCGACACCATCGAGGCGCACGAAGCCTGGTGGCCACCGACCTTGATGTGGCCGGACGGATCCGCGGGCGCGGGTCGGCGGTTGGCGTGGTCGACCATGCGCGTGGCAAGCCACAGCACGCGCTGTTCGATCTGGCGCAGTGTCGCGAGATCCTCGGAGGCGTCGGGTTCGGAATCGTTCGTCATCTCAGCGATCGATGATCCTCGGTGTCACTCCGACGCAGCGTAGAGCCACGACCGACATCGGGTCGTCGTCGATCACGCGGCACGCAGCAACAGCTGATCGACGGGCGCGAAGTCGTCGGTCAGGATGGTGGAACCATCGATGAACGAGTCGAAGTCGGCGACGAGTTGCCCGCCGTCCGGATCGACCACGGTGGGATCGAACGGGCGGTCCGACGCGATGACCACCGAGTTGCCGAGCCCTCCGGCGGCGGCAGACGACCCGAGCACGACGGCGACGTGGGGGAACACCGCGGCGATCGTGGCCGCCTCGGCGCGGAGGAACGACTGGTCGCCGCCGTCGATCACGTTCAGGGCGTACATGCCCCTCGGCTGCAGCACTCGGGCGATCTCCTCGGCGAACTCGATGGTCGCCAGGTGCCACGGCACCGCCCGGCTCCCGAACGCATCGCCGATGATGACGTCGGCGCTGTCGTCGGGGAGCTCGGCCAGGGCGAGTCGGGCGTCCTCCGTGCGTACCTCGATGCCGGTGCCGGGACCGGTCGAGCGTTCGAACTCGTCGACGACCAGATCGACGAGTTCGTCGTCGATCTCCACCACGGTCTGCTCGCTACCAGGATGTGTCGTCTGCAGCCAGGTCGGCACGGTCAGTGCACCACCGCCGATGTGGACGGCGTCGATCGGTCCGTCGGGGCCCAGCCGGTCCACGACGTCGGCGAACCGTCGCGTGTACCAGAACTCGAGATGTGTCGGATCGTCGAGGTCGACGTAGCTGTGCCTGAGGTCGTCGAGCACCAGCGTGCGGCCACTCGCGCGGTCGGCGTCGACGTCGATCGTCACGCAGTAGTACGTCGTCTGGGTGTCGCAGGGGCTGCCGAGCGCGGTCGCAGCGACGAGGGTGACGCCGGCGATGGCCGACATCGACGTGACGGCCGCTCCTGTCGAGCGGCGGCTCGCACGCGGCAGCGTGATCCAGAGGGCGAGGCCACCGACGACGAGCAGTACCCCGACGCCGATGATCAGGGTGGTGACGGCGGCGACCGCAACGAGGACGAATCCGGTCAGGAACGTCGCCACGATCGCACCGGCGGTGCCGTACGCGGACAGGCGACCGACCGTCGCACCGGTCGACGCCAGGTCGTGGAGCTGGAGCTTGACGACCGCCGGCGGCACCGCGCTCAGCACCGTCGCTGCCGGCAGGAATCCGATCGACGTCAACACCATGATCGCTCCGACGCTCGACGACGTGCCGGCTCCGCCGAGTGCTCGAATCGTCGGGATGGTGGCGATCGCCAGCCCACCGCCGGCGATCAGCAGCATCGGGATCAGGCTTCGGGGGTCGAATCGGTCGGCGGCGATGCCGCCGAGCCAGGCTCCGATCGCGATGCCGGCGAGCACGGTGCCGATGATGCCGGTGTACGTGTTCAGGCTCACGCCGACGTACGGAGCAAGCAGGCGTCCGGCGAGGATCTCGAGCACGAGCACGGCAGCAGACGTGCCGACGACCAGCAGGATCGCCAGCCAACCGGGCAGGGGGACGTGCCCGACGTGCGCGACGTGTGCACTGCGATCGTGGACCGGTTGTTCGGATGTCGGCACGGTCGCCATCGTGCCAGGCCCGCGCCGTCCTGGACTCGCGGTGCGCCGATGTCCGAACGTCAGGTCGCGGGAACGAACACCACCGGGCACGGTGCATGGAGCAGGACGTGGCGGCACCAGGGTGCAACACCGTGGTCGTCGGCGCCCGGTCGGTCGTGCAGCCCGACGACCAGCAGATCGGCATGGGTCGCGGCATCGACCAACACGGGGCCCGTCGATCCAGGCGCGGTGGACCACGACGTGACAACACTGCCTCTGCCCCGTTCGTCCTCGCTCATCCGGTCGATCTCGGCGGCGTATCGCTCCACGTCCTCACGCGCCCATTGGGTGGCCAAGGACGGGTCGACGTAGTAGGCGAGCACGTCGAGCAGGCCGTCCTTCCGGAACACGGGCCGCTGCGGCACCGCCCGGATGAGGTCGAGTGTCGCATCGTGCTCCGTCGCGAAGGCCGCCGCCCAACGCAGCGCGGACTGCGTGGCGGGGCCATGCCCGATGCCGACGACGATGGTTCCGCCGCGCAGCGCCGGGGTGTGCTCGGCGCCGACCACGACGATGGGACGATCGGCGTTGCGCAACAGCGTGGAGACGACGGGCCCGAGACTGCGCAGCACCGTTCGCCGTTGCTCGTGCATGCCGACCACGATCAGATCGGCATCGGTGTCAGCGGCCTTGCCGTGCAGTGCCACGGCGATCTCACCTCGGTCGACGTGCACCTCGTGGACCTCTGCGATCGAGCTCGCCCAGGCGTTCGCTGCCATCGACGCCGCAGACCCGTCGACGCCGACCACGGCGGAGCGAAACGACTGGCTCACAGCTCCACCCTACGCCCCGTGTGATGACCGGAGTCCGCCGTCAGTGGTCCGGCGACAATCGTTGGATGGTTCGGAGGCGTGTGTCGTCCATACTGTCGGGCAGTCATGCCTCGCCCCGACGACCTCCCCGCAGCTGCCAACTTCGTGCGCGAGTTGGTGATCGCCGACAACGAACGTGGCACGTTCGGTGGCCGCGTCCAGACCCGGTTCCCGCCCGAACCGAACGGTTATCTCCACATCGGCCATGCCAAGGCGATCACCGTCGACTTCGGCATCGCCGAAGAGTTCGGCGGGATCTGCAACCTGCGCTTCGACGACACCAACCCCGACACGGAGGACACGAGCTACGTCGACGCAATCGTCGACGACCTCGAGTGGCTCGGGTTTCCGATCGACGGCGAGCCGCTCTACGCGAGCGACTACTTCGAGCAGCTGTACGAGTGGGCCGAGCTGCTGGTCTCCGAGGGCTTCGCCTACGTCGACGATCAGGACGGCGACACGATCTCGGCACAGCGCGGGGGATACGGCAGACCCGGCATCGAGAGCCCGCATCGTGACCGCCCCATCGAGGAGAGCCTCGACCTGTTCCGACGCATGCGGGCGGGTGAGTTCGCCGAGGGGTCCCACGTGCTGCGCGCCAAGATCGACATGCAGCACGAGAACATGCAGCTGCGCGACCCGGTGATGTACCGCATCCGGGCAGTCCACCACCATCGCACCGGGGCGCTGTGGAGCATCTACCCCACCTACGACTGGGCGCACGGGCAGAGCGATGCGATCGAGGGCGTGACGCATTCGTTGTGCACGCTCGAGTTCGACAGCCACCGGGCCCTCTACGACTGGTACCTCGAGCACCTGCCGCTGCCGTTCGAACAGCCGCGGCAGACCGAGTTCGCCCGGCTCGAACTCACCCACACCGTCACGTCGAAGCGTCGGCTCGCCAAGCTGGTCGAGGACGGGATCGTCGACGGGTGGGACGATCCGCGCATGCCCACCCTCCGCGGGTTGCGTCGCCGCGGCTACCCCGCATCGGCGATCCGCGAGTTCTGCAACTTCATCGGTGTGTCGCGCACCAACAGCCGCCACCAGATCGAGCTGCTCGAGTCGTTCGTGCGCACCGAACTCAACCGCGCCGCGCTGCGGCGCATGGCGGTGTTGCGGCCGTTGCGGGTGGTGATCACGAACTGGCCGACCGACGACGCAGGAAAACCGGTCGTCGAGTACGTCGAACTGGTGAACAACCCGGAGAACCCGGCCGACGGCACCCGCACGGTTCCGTTCAGCGGTGAGCTGTTCATCGAACAGGACGACTTCATGGCGGAGCCGGCCCCCAAGTACTTCCGGCTCTCACCGGGCAAGGAGGTACGACTGCGTGGTGCGTACTTCGTCACGGCCACGGGATTCGACGCCGACGCCGACGGCAACGTCACCGAAGTGCAGGTCACCTACGACCCCGAGACCAGGGGTGGCAACGCCCCGGACGGTCGGAAGGTCAAGTCGACCATGCACTGGGTGTCACGAGCTCACGCGATCGATGCCACGGTGGCGCTGTACGAGCGCCTGTTCAGCGCCGAGGTGCCCGGCGAGGCGACCGGCGACGCATTCGACGACCTCGATGCGGACTCCCGTGAGGTGCTCACCGGAGCCAAGGTCGAGCCGATACTCGCCGACGTGGGTCCCGGTCACGTGGTCCAGTTCGAGCGCCTCGGCTACTTCGCCGCCGACCCGCACCAGTCGATGCTGTTCCATCGCACCGTCGGCCTCCGCGATGAGTGGGCCAACATCCAGAAGCGGACCTGACACGCAGCCCCAGCGGCGCGAACCGCAAGCTGATCATGTCGGTCAGCCTTCCCAGTACCAGTAGCAGCCGTACTGTTCGGGGTCGCCCCACGACACGGAGTCGCGGGCGGCGAGGGTCTGACGGTCGGAGAACTTCATCTGGTCGAGGCCGACGGTGACGAGTTCGTCACCGATGGCGATCGACCGCTGCAGTGGATTCCAGCAGCCCTGCTTGTCGGGATCGCCGTGGCTGATCGTGCCGCGGGCCACGAGATCCCGACCGTTCAACTCGGCGACCACTGCGCCGCCGCCGGAACCGGTGATGCCGTCGGCGAGGCAGTCGACCCCGGGCCCGCAGTTTCCCCACCCTGGCGACACCGGCAACACGATCGTGCCGTCGGGTTCCCAGAACAGGAACGCCTTGTGGTCCCACTCGACCTCGCTCTGCCCGCCGATCGGCAGGGTGGAGATCCGTTGCGGGTCGGCCGGATCGCTGACGTCGAACAGGCTGAGCTGCGTCCCGGTGGTGCGACCCTCGTCGGTGGCATCCTGGCCGACACCGAGGAGCAGGCCGTCGCCAACGGGATGCAGGTAGGCGGAGTAGCCCGGGATCTTCAGCTCGCCGTCGAGTACCGGGTTCGCCGGATCGGACAGGTCGATCACGTACAGCGGGTCGATCTGACGGAACGTCACCACGTAGCCGACGTCGTCGATGAATCGGACCGAGTAGATCTGCTCCCCCTTGCCGAGGCCGGAGATCGAGGAGATCACCTCGAGGTCGGTGCCGTTCGGACGCATGACGTACACCGTCGACTCGCTCTGGTCGCCGAAGTTGCCCCAGTTGTCGGTGGTGGTCGCCACGCGCAGGTCACCGTTGTACTCGCTCATCGCGAACTGGTTGAGCAGGCGACCCTGGACCTCGCCGGAGGCGACATAGGTCGCCGCCGTTCCGTCGTCGAGGCGGAACTGGTGGATCAGCGTCGGCGGGGCGCCGCTGTCGTCGTCGGGCACCGTGGTCGTCGGCGCCTCGGTGGTGGTCGTCTCCGGCGGGAGCGTCGTCTCGGACACCGTGGTCTCGGGCACCGTGGTCTCGGACACCGTGGTCTCGGGCACCGTGGTCTCGGGAACCGTCGTGTCGGGAACCGTGGTCTCCGGCGGTGCGGTCACGGTTGGTTCCGGGGCGCTGTCGGGCGGCACGATGGGCTCCGGTGTCGCCTCGACCGCGACACCCTCCTCGACCGCGACACCGTCCTCGACGGCTGCGCCCTCCTCGACGGGCACGGGCAGCGGTACGGGTCCGCCCCACTGCCAGTCCCAGTTCTGCGTGGCGATGTACAGGTTGTCGGTCGAGGCGTACACGGTGTCGCCGGTCGACACGATGCCCGCCGAGCCGACCGGCGTGCCCTCCGCCTGGACGTCGATCGATCCGATCCACGTCAGGCCGAGTCCGGCGAACTCGCCCGGCGCGGCCACGTTCTCACACGGCACGGCGGGCTGCATCGGACCGAAGCTGCCGTCACCGGCCTCGTCGAACCACCGTGGAAGCCAGTCCTCCACGTTCGAGCCGGCGATGATCTCCTGGTTCCGGGCCAGGGCCGATTCCTCGTCCAGGCCGAACTGGTTCGGCTGGACGAACGGCAGCCGCTGATCGAACGTCGAGGAGATCACCAGGCGAGCCACCCCGTCGATCGAACGGGTCGCGACGACACTTCCCTCGAGGTGCGAGCGGCGCAGCAGGCCCGGGTTCGTGGGATCGGCGACGTCGTACAGCGACACGATCGTGTCGGGTGAACCCGACCAGCTCGAGGTCACCACGAGCAGCCGCTGGCCATCGAGCAGGAGTTGGTGCGCACCCTGCGGGAGTTCGGGCTCGGCGACCACCTCGGCGCCGGTGACCGACACGATGCGCAGCCCGTCGCTGTTGGCGACGTAGACGAAGCGACCGTCGGTCTCGACGATGTCGCCCTCGTCGACACCGACCTCCTGGGTGTTCGTCCCCGAGAACTCGCCGCCTCCTGGTGCACCCGCGTCGGGTGCCGCCGTCGCGGTGTCGGCTTCGGCCATTTCCTCGACCATCACCCGGTCCTCGCCGTAGAACACCGGCCCACCGCCGAGACCCCACGCCGTCACCCGTGCGGCCGCCTCGGTCTGCATGTAGGACAGCAGGGCCGGGCAGTCGCCGAAGAACTCGAGCCGCGACGCGAAGCCCTGCGGTCGGCCCGACGCCGGGGTGGTGGTCGTCGCTCCCCCCGGCGAGGTCGTCGGCGTGGCCGTCGTCGATCGCGTCGTGTCGGTCGGTTCGGTGGTCGAGCCGTCGCTGCTGCACGCGGACACCGCCAGCAGCACACCGGCCAACACCAGGGGAATGAGCCGTTCACGCTTCATGTGTGTTCGACGTCACGAACAGCCGTCCGGTTCCCCTCTTGACGAACTCTGGACGGAACGGGCTGACACGGCCGTCGACAGCGGGCGATCAGGTGCGGGCATCGAGGATGAGGCTCTGGACGCTGCGCCCGAGACGCCCGTCGAGGTCGTAGAGCGCCGACTCGGCGAAGCCGGCGCCCGTCGACGCCGTCGGGGTGCCGTAGTACGAAGCGGTGCGCATCCCGATCCACTCACCGACCGGCGGCCGGAGGAGATGAACGGTGAGATCGGGGTTGATGAACGTGAAGCGGTCGAAGGGCAGACCTCCGCTCACGCCGTTGCCGAAGTCCGCGGCTGCGGCAGCGCGCTGTGCGCCCGTCGGCGTCTCCCCGGCGACGACGTCCACCAGCAGGCGGATCCACACGCCGACCGGACCGGGTTGGTCCCAGGAGCCTTCGGTGAACCGGTGCTCGCACGAGTCCCTGTGGAACGCAATGGGGTCGTCGACGGCCCACGCGACGCGTTGGCGCGGCACGCCGTGAGGCGAGCCGGGCGGATCGGGCAGCGGTTGGACGGTGTCGTCGGCCAGCACCAGGTGGGTGCGTCGGATCCGGAGGGCCCGGACTCGCGCGACCTCCGATCCCTCGTCGTCGAGGCGGGCCGACACGAGTGACACCCTGCGTCCCGGGCGCTCGATGTCGGTGGTGAGCGTCAGGGGGCGACCGACCGGGACGGGCCGGGTCAGTTCGATGGTGAGTCGGGCGATCTGCCAGTCGACCGGCGACTCCGGGTCGACCGATTCGACTGCCCGGGTGAGCAGCGCGCTGACGGGGCCGCCATGGCACGCACGCGGGTCCCACGGCCCGCGGGCGTAGTCGGTCGGCGTCCAACGGTTCGCGCCGGACTGCTCGAACAACACGGCGGTCGACGCCGGGGTCGGCTCGCTCATCCGACTTCGAGTGGGAGCAGGACGTCGGCGGCCTCGGTGAGGTGGGCCACCCAACCATCGGGGCCGTCCGGTTCGACCAGCGGGAGCACGACGAACTTGGAGGTGCCGACGTCGACGAACCGCCCGATGAGCGCCACCAGCTCGTCCCACGACGTCGGGACGAGCTCGCCCGGGTCGTCGAGGTCGGGGCGTCGTTTCGCGAGCAGCCGCTGGAGGCGTTCGGGGATCGGGCCGAACGAGTACGGGATCAGGACGCCGTAGTGGTCGTCCTCGATCTCGCGGTCGTGTTCGGCGCACACGCCCTCGACGACCCGGCGGCCCGCCTCGGCGTCGGCGGGGGTCACGAACGACGGAAGCCACCCGTCGGCCACACGTCCGATGCGCCGGAGTTCGGACGGGGCGATCCCGCCCAACCACACGTCCATCCGCTTCGGCGCCGGGAGCACCGTGACGTCGTCGTAGCGATAGCGATCACCGTGGTGGGTGAACGGACGCCCGGTCCAGCAGTGGCGCATCACCTCGAGCATCTCGTCGAACATTGCAGCGCGCTCGCCGCGCTCGACGCCGAAGGCCTGCTGCTCCACCGGATCGACGGCTCCGAGCCCGAAGGCCGGCAGGAGTCGGCCGTCGGACATCGTCGCCAGCGTGGCGAGCTCCTTGGCCAGCACCACCGGGTTGCGCCCGGGCAACACCATCACCGAGGTGCCGAACTTGAGCCTCGTGGTCCGGCCGGCGCCGTAGGCCATGGCGACCAGGGGGTCTGGAGCGGGCCCGCTGATTCGCTCGGACAACCACAACGAATCGAAACCGAGTGCCTCGAGGGTGTCGACGACGACTCCGTAGGACGGGCCGTGGAGACCCGTCGACGTGCCGAGCCCGAATCCGATGCGCACCTTCATCGCCCGATGGTGCCACAGGACCCGTTCGGCGGGTCAGCCCGGCGAGTCAGCCATGGGTGTTGCGAATCCGCAGCGGCATCTCTCGGCGTTGCACCCGGCCGGTCTGGATCCAGCTCGCCACGAACGCCACGACGATCACCGGCACCACGATGGCGACCTGTGGAACGTCGCCCGCCGCAGAGACCGTCGTGGCCACGAGCGTTGCCAGGACCGAGATGGCCAGCGCAAGCTTGAGGACGGCGTTCCAGGTGCGACGGTCGAGTTCCACGAGTCCTTCTTAGTCGGCGACGGCGGCGGTGTCTCGTGTGTCGGAACCTCGACAAGAAACTGTCACTCGACCGAAGCGTTCGACATCGGATCGCGCGGTTGGAGATGACGCCGACATGTCGATCTCGCGAACGGCAACTGCCTATCGTCGCCGCGATGACCGTCGCCAACCCGCCCGCCGACCCCGTCGCCAACCCGCCCGCCGAACCCGACCCCGCCGACCCCGTCACCGACCCGCTTGCCCGGTTCCGACTCGATGGCCAGGTGGTGCTCGTCACCGGTGCGTCGTCGGGCCTCGGCGCCCACTTCGCGCAGACCCTGCACGCCGTGGGCGCACAGGTCGTCGTGACGGCGCGCCGCGCCGATCGCCTGGAGGCGCTCGTCGGCCGGCTCCACGGAGCGGTCGCCCTTCCGGCCGACGTGGCCTCGGAGTCCGACCGGGAACGGCTGGTCTCGTCGGTGGTCGACCGATTCGGCTGCATCGACGTGCTCGTCAACAACGCCGGCGTGGGTGGCACCGTCGCCGTCGAGCAGGAGAGCATCGACATGTTCCGAACGTCGATGGAGGTCAACGTCACCGCACTCTGGCACCTGTCGAAGTTGGCAGCGCCATCGATGATCGAGCGCGGCGCGGGCGCGATCGTCAACATCGCCTCGATGCTCGGCCACGTGGGCTCCACCCCGGTGAAGCAGGCGCACTACTGCGCGAGCAAGGGTGCCGTTGTCAACCTGACTCGCGAGTTGGCGCTCCAGTGGGCCCGCAAGGGCGTTCGGGTCAATGCCTTGTGTCCGGGGTGGTTCCCGTCGGAGATGACCGAAGGGATGGACACCGACGAAGGGAGCCAGCGGTTCATCCGCACGAACTCGCCCATTCCTCGTATGGGGGAACTCCACGAACTCGATGGCGCGCTCCTCCTGCTCGCCTCGCCCGCCGGTACCTTCCTGACCGGCCAGAGCCTGATCGTCGACGGAGGCTGGACCGCGCGCTGACGGCGAGGGGCGGCCTCCCGCTGTGAGGGTCGAGTGGCAACCTGACGCTGTGGTAGACCTCTCGCCGCGACTCCGATCGAAGGGACCACCGATGAAAGATCTTCTCACCGAGTTCAAGGCGTTCGTCAACCGGGGCAACCTGGTGGAACTCGCCGTGGCATTCACCTTGACGCTGTTCTTCGTGCCGGTGGTCAACGCCATCGTCGACGGCCTGATCATGCAACTGATCGCCGGGATCTTCGGCCAGCCGAGTTTCGACTCGATCGTCATCGACGTGGGCGACGCCCAACTCCAGATCGGAACGGTCATCACGGCGCTCGTCACGTTCCTGATCGTGGCGTTCGTGTGCTTCCTGATCGTCAAGGCCTACAACGCGATGAAGGGCCCGGTCGACGACGACGCTCCCTCGGAGATCGATCTGCTCACGGAGATCCGTGACGAGCTCCGCTCGCGGGGCGGCTGAGCGGTCACGCGACGCACCGAAGCGCCCGTCGCGCGCTTCAATGGTGGAGATGTTCCGCCGCCCGTCGATCGTCGCGCTCCTCGCGCTTGCCCTGACCACGGGCGCGTGCGGGATCGCGAGCAGCAGCGCCGGTGACACCACCGACCCGGTCGGCACACCCGTGCCGACGATTGCCGGGGTCGGAGCGCTGCCGGACACGGTGCCGCCCAACCGAGCCCCCCTCGTGATGGTCCGGGCACCGCTCAACGAGGACGGGACAACAGCAGAGCTGATCGGCGTGGCGGCCGAAGGCAATCGGGTGCTGTTGATCGGCGACTCGATCATGGCCTCGACGTCGTCTCGCTACGGCGGACAGATGTGCGACGCCCTCGTGCCGCTCGGTTGGCAAGTGGCCGTCGAGGCCGAGCCGAGCCGGTTCGTCGAGTTCGGCAACCGGGTGCTCGACCGGGTGCTCGACGCGGACGCCGCGCCTGTCGACGACTGGAACGCCGCGGTCGTCTTCCTCGGGAGCAACTACGGCGGCGACGAAGTGCGCTACGAAGCGGAGCTCCGCCGGATCCTCGATCGACTCGCACCGCGCCCGACGCTGCTGCTGACCGTCACCGAGTACCGGTCGAACTACGTCGAGGTCAACGAGGTCGTGCGCCGGCTCGGTGCGGAGTTCGACAACGTCACGGTCGTCGACTGGAAGACACTGGCGGAGACGCCGGGCGTCTTGAGCAGCGACCGACTGCACCCGACCGAGAGCGGCCGCGAGGTGCTCGCCGAGGCCATCGCGGCTGCGCTCGGCCCGATCGGGATCGGTGAAGGTGAGTGCCTCAGATCGGTGTTCCGTGACGACTCGGCGATCAACCGGGGCTCGGGCGGGGGCTCCAGCGTCGGCAGCTCGTCGTCGTCCAGGTCGTCGTCCAGGTCGTCGTCGTCCAGGTCGTCGTCGTCGTCATCGTCGTCGTCCAGCGGGACCCGCACGACGGCCACCACCGTGCAATCCTCGGTCACCACGAGCACGGTCGGCGGATCCAGTGGTTCTGAGGGTTCGGGTGGATCGGGGACCGCCACCACGACCACCGTCGGCTCTGGCGATGGTGTCACGCCGTCGACGACCGCTGCGCCGGTCACGACGGCCGCGCCGGTCACGACGGCCGCGCCGGTCACGACCGCTGCGCCGGTCACGACCGCTGCGCCCGCTGCGCCGGTCACGACGGCTGCGCCGCCGGCAGCACCGGGCGGGTTGACCGACCCGCCGACCGACGGCTGATCCGGCGAGGTGCCTCTAGCCTGGACGGGTGCTCCAGGCTCAGGCGATCTCGGTGGAAGTGGGTGGTCGGCTCCTCGTCGACGACGCCAGTTTCACCGTCATGCCCCGCGACAAGGTGGGCATCGTCGGCCGCAACGGCGCAGGAAAGACCAGCATGTTCAAGGTGCTCGGCGGCGCCGCTGAGCCGAAGTCGGGCAAGGTGCTGCGCAGGGGCGGATTCGGGTACCTCCCGCAGGACCCGAAGATCGACTCGGCGCTCGACGGGCGCAGCTGCGTCACGCACGTGCTGTCCGGGCGCGGCATCGACGACGAGATCACCCGCATCGAGAAGCTGCGCATCGCGATGGAGGAGAACCCCGACGAGCGCAACGTCGCCCGGTACGTGAACGCAGAAGAGGCCTTCCGTACCACCGGGGGGTACGCCGCCGAGAGCGAGGCCCGCGCGATGGCCGCCGGGCTCGGCATCCCCGACGCACGGCTCGACCAGCCGATCAGCACGCTGTCCGGCGGCGAGCGGCGCCGAGTGGAACTCGCCCGCATCCTGTTCGCCGGCTCCGACGTGCTGTGCCTCGACGAACCGACCAACCACCTCGACGTCGATGCCAAGACCTGGCTGCTCGGCTTCCTGCGCCAGTACAAGGGCGCGCTGCTCGTGATCAGCCACGACCTCGAACTGCTCGACGAGTCGATCACCCGCGTGCTCCATCTCGACCGGGCGACCGAGCACGACGTCGGCGAGATCTTCGAGTACCGGGGCACGTACAGCCAGTACCAACGTGCGCGTGCCGAGGACGAGGCCCGCCTCGCCAAGAAGGCGGCGCTGCAGGCGAAGGAGATCGACCGGCTCCAGACCGTCGTCGACCGTTTCGGTGCGAAGGCCACCAAGGCTGCGATGGCGCACAGCGTCGAGAAACGCATCGCCCGCCTCGAGACACAACGCGTCCGCGGCCCACAGGCGACCAAGACGATGGCGGTCCGGTTCCCCGACCCGCCCAAGTGCGGCGAGACCGTGATCCGGGCCTCGGGGTTGTGCAAGGCCTACGGCGGTCCCACGATCTTCGAGGACATCAGCTTCGACCTCGGGCGCGGCGAACGACTGCTCGTGCTCGGCCTCAACGGCGCCGGCAAGACCAGCCTGCTGCGGATCCTCGCCGGTGAGACCACCGCCGACCTCGGTGACTTCGAGTTCGGGTACCACGTCCACGCCGGCTACTACGCGCAGGAGCACGACAACCTGCGCATCGACGAGTCGCTGCTCACCAACATCCGCGACGCCGTGCCGGAGGGAATGAACCTCGGCGAGACCCAACTCCGGGGACTGCTCGGCATGTTCGGCCTGTCGGGCGACAAGGTGTTCCAGGAGTCCGGCACGCTGTCCGGCGGGGAGAAGACCAAGCTCGCCTTGGCGATGCTGATGGTCGGCCGCAACAACCTGCTGCTGCTCGACGAGCCGACGAACAACCTCGACCCTCCGTCACGGCAGGCGGTCGCCGACGCGCTCGTCGACTGGCCCGGTGCGATCATCCTCGTGAGCCACGACGAGGACTTCGTGCGCGAGCTCGCACCGACCAAGGTGCTCCTGATGCCCGACGGTGACGTCGACTACTTCTCCGACGACTGGCTCGACCTCGTCAGCATGTCCTGATCACCTCGGGGTCGAGACAACACGGGTCAGACCCGTGTTGTCTCCTACTCGCCGTAGGGGGTGACGCCCGTTCCGTACTTGTCGCGGAACAGCTCGAGCACCTCGCGGGGTGCGGCGTGGCGGCCCGTGGCGTGCTTGGAGTAGAGCAGCTCGCCGTCGACCTCGACGTCGAACACTCCCTTGGCGCCGGTGTCGAGGGTGAGGGTGTCGATGACGTGCTGGTAGTTGGAGAGCAGGTCGTTCGCTGCGCTCACGGCGCGGCTCGAATAGTCTCAGGGAACGCAGTAGGTGATGCGGATCACGTGGTCGCTCATGGGGCGAGGGTACCCGCCGCGTCGGACCTCAACCGCTTGTAGTCGACCTTGCCGTTGGCTGCCCGACCGATCGTGTCGACCACCACGATCCGCTTCGGGGCCTTGTACGCCGCAAGCTTCTGTTTCACGTGGGCGATCACCGCATCGGCGTCGATCGTCGCCCCGGGCCGGGCTTCGACCACACCGGTGACCGCCTCACCGAATCGTTCGTCGGGAACCCCGACCGCGACGGCGTCGAGAACATCGGGGTGCGTCTTCATCGCTTCCTCGACCTCCTCGGGGAACACCTTCTCGCCACCGGTGTTGATGCAGACCGAGCCCCGTCCCAACAGCGTGATGCGACCGTCGGCGTCGACGGTCGCGAAGTCGCCGGGGCACGAGTAGCGCATGCCGTCGATCACGAAGAACGTGCTCGCCGTCTTCGCCTCGTCCTTGTAGTAGCCGATCGGTTGGCGCCCACCGACTGCGAGCCGCCCGACCTCACCGGTCCCCGGCGCGATCGGTCGGTTGAGGTCGTCGATCACGATCGTCTCGGGGCTCAACTCGAACTTCGCGGTGTCGGCGGTGGCGCCCGCACCGGAGATCGAGGACCCCATCCCGAGCGCCTCCGACGACGAGAAGGCGTCCATCAGCATCATGTTGGGGTGGTGACGCAGGAGGCCCTCCTTGGTCTCCTTGCTCCACATCACTCCGGACGAGACGATGCCGACCAGCGAGGCGAGATCCCAGCGGCCGGGGTTCTCGTCGAGCGTGCGCAGGATCGGCTTGCCGAAGGCGTCGCCGACCATCGCCATCGTGTTGACGCCCTCGCGCTCGATCGTGTCGAGCAGGTCGACGGGGTCGAAGGTGCGATTGTCCATCGTGACGATGCTCCCGCCCCCCGCCAGCGTGCTCAGGCAGGGGAAGTTGCCGGTGCCGTGCATCTGCGGACAGGCCGGCAGGAATCGAGCGCCGGGTCCGGCGAACGTGCCGCGGAGGTCGTCGACGGTGCCGTCGTCGGTGAGTGGCGTGCCGAGCGTGGCGGTGAGCTTGACGGCCAGGTCGTCCTGGCGCCACATGACCCCCTTGGGCATACCCGTCGTCCCTCCGGTGTAGAGGAAGTTGAGGTCGTCGCCGCTGCGGCCCCACTCGGGGCTCACTCGGCCGGCGCCGCCCGTCGCCGCCCGTTCGTACGGCGTCGCCCAGGTGGGGCACGGCCCGGAACCGTCGTCGACCCAGAGCCACGACTTCACCTTGGGGAGGCGATCGATGATCGGTTCGATCGTTGGCGCGAACGTGCCGTGGAACACGATGGCGCCGGCGTCGGCGTTGTCCCACAGGTAGAGCAGCTCGTCGGCGGTGTATCGATAGTTGGTGTTGACGGGAGCGAACGCACCTTTGAATGCCGCATACGTCGACTCCATGTACTCCGGGCAGTTGTACAGGTACTGGGCGACGGCCTGCTGGCGCTCGAGGCCGGCGTCGAGGAGATGCTGGGCCACGCCGTCGGCCCGGCGATCGGTCTCGGCCCAGGTCCGGGTCTCGTTGCCGTGGATCAGACACGGGGCGTCGGGCAGTTCGTCGGCGACGACCTCCCAGATGTCGGCGAAGTTCCAGTTGCTCATGGCGTGTTCGTACCAGCCGCCCTTCGCCATCCACGAACCGGACCTCCCGTGACGGCGATGAGCCGGCGGCCCGCCGGTCGGCCCGTTCGCTCATCGACCGTCCCGGACCATCAGCCACGATGAGGGAGCGGCTCGGCTCTCGGCCCGTTCGCTCATCGCTGCGTGTGGGCGGGAGCGGTCGGCTGACGGCTGCTCCGGTGTGGGTCGCTACGGTCGCTCGCATGCGCATCGGATCATTCGGGGGAAGCATCAACGACGGCACGATCGACGACGTGGTCGCCGAGGCCCGACAGGCCGAGGCGGACGGCTTCGCCTCGTACTGGATTCCGAACATCTTCGGCCACGACGCCCTGACCGCCCTGGCGATCGTCGGCCGTGAGGTGCCGCGCATCGAACTCGGCACGTCGGTGGTGCCCACCTACCCCCGGCACCCGTCGGCGATCGCCCAGCAGTGCCTCACCGTCAATGCCGCGTGCGGGGGCCGGCTCACGTTGGGCATCGGGCTCAGTCACAAGGTCGTCATCGAGAACATGCTCGGCATGAGCTACGACAAGCCGGTTCGCCACATCCGTGACTACCTGAGCATCCTCGGTCCGCTGTCGCGGAACGAACCGGTCAGCTACCAGGGCGAGGACTACTCGACGAACCTCGCGATCCAGGCGAAGGGCGCGCCCCCGTTCGGCATCGTGGTCGCCGCGCTCGGCCCCCAGATGCTGAAGGCGGCCGCCGAGTTGGCCGATGGAACGATCACGTGGTGCACCGGACCGAAGACGCTCGCCGATCACGTGATCCCCACGATCAACGCCGCCGCGGCGGCCGCCGACCGGCCGACTCCCCGGGTGATCGTCGGCCTGCCGGTGTGCGTGACCGACGACATCGGCGGCGCACGCGAACGGGCCGCCAAGATCTTCCAGATCTACGGTCAACTGCCGAGCTACCGGGCGATGCTCGATCGAGAGGGTGTTGCCGGGCCGGAAGGGATTGCGATCGTCGGCTCGCACGACGAGGTCGTCGATCGCATCGGTGCACTCGCCGACATCGGCGTCACCGAGTTCGCCGGCTCGGAATTCCCCGGCAACCCCGACGAAGCCGCCGCCACCCGGGAGGCGATCAAGCAGGCGATGTCATGACCGCAGCGACGACCTCCATCGACGATCGGGGCGTTGCGACGGTCACCGTCGACCATCCGCCGATCAACCTGATCACGGTGGAGGTGTTCTTCGAGCTGGCCGCCGAGATCGAGCGGCTCGCGACCGAGCAGTCGGTTCGGGCGGTCGTGTTCCGCTCGGCCAACCCGGAGTGGTTCCTCGCCCACTTCGACGTCGAGGCGATCAAGCAGTTCCCGCGCGAGCAGCCGGAACCGACCGCGATCGGCCCGTACGACCAGATGTGCGAGACGCTGCGCACGATGCCGAAGCCGACGATCGCGGTCATCGCCGGTCGGGTCGGCGGCGGCGGGAGCGAACTCGCGTTGGCGTGCGACATGCGCTTCGCCACACCGGACGCGATCTTCAGTCAGCCCGAGGTCGCGCTCGGCATCATCCCCGGCGCCGGCGGGACGGTTCGCCTCCCGAGGCTGGTCGGACGTAGCCGGGCGTTGGAAGTGGTCCTCGGTTGCGACGACATCGACGCCGCGACCGCCGAGCGGTGGGGATGGGTCAATCGGGTACTGCCCGCCGACGAGATCGATGCGTTCGTCGATCGGTTGGTCGGTCGGATGGCCTCGTTCCCGGCGCACGCCGTCGCGGCCGCGAAGGACATCGTCGTGCGCTCCGAGACCGACGTCGAGGCGGACCTGCTGTCAGAGACCGTCGCCTTCAACGCCACGCTCGCCCACGACGAGACCCACGATCGGATGCAGCGGTTCCTGGAAGCCGGTGGACAGACGCCCGACGGCGAACGCCGTCTCGGAGCTCTGGCCGGCGAGCTGTAGCGCCGCCCACGTCGCTCCATCGTCCAGCGGGAGCGTTCGGCGAGACGTCCCCACGGACCCACGCAGAATGGTCCGCTGTCCACATGTCGAGAAGCGTCGCCCGGGACGGATTGACACGGAGGACTCGGTCACGTTCAGCTCGCCCGCCATGGCCGTTGAGCCGACGAGGTCGACGAACAACATCGTTGCCTGCTGCAGAGTGCGCCCATCGGAGTTGCCGGTGGCGCCATCGGTCAGTTGCGCACGCAGTGGGCCGGTAGCGAGGTCGACCACCTCGTCGCCGCGGACCGCTCGCTGGGCTTCGAGGGCGGCGATTGCCTCGCGGAGAGCTGTTTCGTCGCTGCCGCTGGTAGGCCACCTCCGGAAGTCAGCAGTGCCGCTTCAGGTGCCGACCGGCGTCAGCCTCGATATCCGGTTCGGTCGAGTGGCGGTGGCTCACCCCGTTCGACTCAGCGGATGGTGACGGGCATCGAGGCGGCGGCGCGGACGTCCGCGTAGAAGTCATGGCCCTTGTCGTCGACGACGATGAACGCGGGGAAGTCCTCGACCTCGATCTTCCACACGGCTTCCATGCCGAGTTCGGGGTACTCGAGCACGTCGACCCTGCGGATGTTGTCGAGCGCCAGCCGTGCCGCCGGCCCACCGATCGATCCGAGGTAGAAGCCGCCATGGGTCTCGCACGAGTCGGTCACCTGCATGGACCGGTTGCCCTTCGCGAGCATGATCATCGAGCCACCTGCGGCCTGGAACTGTTCGACGTAGCTGTCCATCCGTCCCGCGGTGGTCGGCCCGAACGAACCCGACGCGTAGCCCTCGGGCGTCTTGGCCGGGCCGGCGTAGTACACCGCGTGGTCCTTGAGGTACTGCGGCATGGGCTCGCCGGCGTCGAGGCGCTCCTTGATCTTGGCGTGGGCGATGTCGCGCGCCACGACCATCGGGCCGGTGAGCATCACGCGGGTGGTCACCGGGTACTGCGACAGCTCGGCGAGGATGTCGGCCATCGGCCGGTTGAGGTCGATGTGGACGGTCGGCGCGTCGCCGAGGTGTTCCTCGCCGACCTCGGGAAGGAAGCGGGCGGGATCCCGCTCGAGTTGCTCGAGGAACACGCCGTCCTCGGTGATCTTGCCGAGCGCCTGTCGGTCGGCGGAGCACGACACCGCGATCGCGACCGGGCACGACGCGCCATGGCGGGGAAGCCGGATGATGCGCACGTCGTGGCAGAAGTACTTGCCGCCGAACTGTGCGCCGATGCCGGTCGTCTGCGACAGCTTCAGTACCTGCTGTTCGAGATCGAGGTCACGGAACGCGTGGCCCTCGGGCGACCCTGCGGTCGGCAGCGAGTCGAGGTAGCGGGTCGACGCGAGCTTGGCGGTCTCGACGGCGAACTCGGCCGACGTGCCGCCGATCACCACGGCGAGGTGGTACGGCGGGCAGGCGGACGTGCCGAGCGACTGCATCTTCTCGAAGATCCACGGGAGCAGCGTCGCCTCGTTCAACAACGCCTTGGTCTCCTGGTAGAGGAAGCTCTTGTTGGCCGACCCGCCGCCCTTGGCCAAGAACAGGAACTTGTAGGCGTCTCCGTCGATCGCCGAGATCTTGATCTCCGCCGGCAGGTTCGTGCCCGTGTTCTTCTCGGTGTACATGTCGAGCGGCGCCATCTGCGAGTAGCGCAGGTTCGACGTCTGGTACGTGTCGTAGATCCCGCGGGCGATCGCTTCCTCGTCTCCTCCCCCGGTGAACACGAACTGGCCCTTCTTGCCCTTGACGATGGCGGTGCCGGTGTCCTGGCACATCGGGAGCACACCACCGGCGGCGATCGCGGCATTCTTGAGCAGGTCGAGCGCGACGAAGCGGTCGTTGTCCGAGGCCTCGGGGTCGTCGAGGATGTTGCGGAGCTGCTGGAGGTGGCCCGGGCGCAGGAAGTGGGCGATGTCGTGCATCGCCTCGGCGGTCAGGCGCCGGATCGCCTCGGGCTCCACCTTCAGGAACGTGCCTTCGGGTGTCTCGAACGTCGACACGCCCTCGGAGGTGACGAGCCGGTACTCGGTCTCGTCGGCCCCCAGCGGGAGCAGCTCGGTGTAGTGGAACGGGGGCACATCAGCCATGGCCCGAGCCTACGACCGCGCCCATCGCCCGACGAAGCCCCGCTTCTCGTGAACCAGGTGCGCACTTGGGCCGCATCTGGTTCACGAGAACCCGCTCACTTGCTCATGTAGATGACGTCGTCCGGCATCGCGGTGTTGGTGTCGGTGATCAGCTCGGCGTCGCGGAACACCGACTCGAGGAAGTTGATCGCGAAGGTGTTGGTGAGGTCGAATGCTCGATCGATGTCCATGATGCCCTCGCCGCAGCCCTGCGCCGCCCAGGACGACACGAGTGGAAGCGCGAGGGTCTGCAGGTCCTCCGGCAAGGTCGGCATCAGCTCCAAGTACCGGCACGCGTTCGTGAAACTCTGGTGTTGGCCGGCCACCAACTCGACGCGGTGGAGCGGGTTGCTGCCCAGGAACTCCCAGGCGCGGGTCACATTCGGCTCGACCGGAGTCGAGGTGTCGTCTGCCCCGACGAGGATCATGGCCGGCACGGTGATCGAGGCGAGTTGCTCGTCGGTGATCGAGCGCCGGTTCCGAGCCGCTTCGCGTTCCTCGTCCGTCAACCGGTCGGATGCATCGTCGCCATCGGCGCACGGGTCGACGCGCTCCGGGGCGGTCGTCGTCGTGTCGATGTCGTCGTCGAGTGGTGGTCGGTCGCCTCCGATCGACGGGGAAATCGGGATGATTGCTCTGATCCGATCGTCAGCGGCGACCGATCCGAGGTCGTTCTCGTACCCGCTCACGGACGCAAACGTGGTGAAGCCGCCGACGGAGTGGCCGGTGACGGCGATGCTGGCCGGATCGACGTTCGCAACGAACGCGGCGGTGGCCGCGTTCTGTGGATTGAGCATCTCGTCGATGACCGAGCGGACGTCGGCCACCCGGTTCAGGGCGATCGTGGCGCCGTCGTCCTGGGTGCAGAGCAGTTGGTCGAGCGCGGTGTTCCCGCTGTGATCTGCCGACGCAACGATGTACCCATGGCTGGCGATCGTCTCGGTGTAGTTCGAGGCGATGTAGCGCAGCCCACCGCTGCCGTGTGAGTACACGACCAGGGGAAACGGCCCATCTGCGATCGCTGAGGGGTCGGCGACCACGGCGAGGTCGGAGGTGTCGACCGCGCCGGGGATCAGGGTGTACTGGTGCAGCGGTGCGTCGCCGGCGTCGACGATCGGGAACCACACGTCGAGCGTCAGTGGCCGGTCGGTGTCGGCGTTGATCGTCAGCGTCGTGACGCCGACGTCGTACGGACCCACCGGCAACGTCTGGAACTCGGCCAGTGCGACCTCGGTCGTCTCGGGGGCCGATTCGGTGGTCGGTGCAGCCGTTTCGACCGGTGCCTCGGTGGTGGCCGCGGCCGGTTCGGTGGTCGGCGGAGGGTTGGTCGTGTCGACTGCGGTCGACGACGAATCATCACTCGAGCACGCTGCGACGACGAGAGCGGAGGCGATGGTGAGGGTGACGAGACGTGTGCGCACGGCGGCAAGCTAATGACTGCGCCCCGTGACGGCCCACTTCTCCCGGAATCTCGTGAACCAGGTGCGCACCTGGGCCGCATCTGGTTCACGAGAACCGGGAATCGCGGCGGGTTCAGAAGGTCTCGACGAGCAGGGCGACGGCGGCGATCGTGCAGATCACCAGCACGGCGGGCCGGACGACAGCCGGGTCCAGGTACTCCTTCAGGAACCGGGCGGTCACCACACCCAGGCCCACGGCGGGGAGGATCAGCAACGTGAGCTGGATCTGTCGCGTGCCGATCTGCCCTGCGAGCGCGAGGGCGGTGATCGACATCACCGAGCCGATCGCGAAGAAGGCGGAGATCGTCGCTCGCATCGTCGCGGGGTCGCTGTTCTGATACGTGAGTGCCATCGGTGGACCGCCGACTCCGGTCGTCGTCCCTGCGAATCCCGACGCGAGGCCGGCGACCACCAACGCTCGATCGGTGGGACGGAAGATGCGCCCGGCGATCGACGCGACCACGGCGATCAACACCGAGAGTGCCACCATCACGGCGAGCACCTGGTCGGAGAGCGCCGCAACGACCAGGGCTCCGACGATCGTGCCCGGGACCCTGCCGATCAGCGCGAACCCGACATCGCGTTTCTCCACGTGGTCGCGGTCGACCCAGGCGATCGTGAAGGTGAGCGGCAGCACCGCCAACATGATCGCTGCCGGAATGAAGTCGGGGTCGGCGAAGGCGAGCACGGGGGATGCGATCATGCCGAGGCCGATTCCGATCGACGCCTGCACCGTCGCGCCGACGTAGACGGTCAACACGCAGGCGATCGCCACTCCCACGGACAGCCCGAGCATCAGCGGTCCTTCAGTCGTTTGGGCGCTGCGGCAGCCGGATCGATCGGCCACTGGTGCTTCGGGTAGCGGCCCGCCATGTCCTTGCGGACCTCGGTCCAGGAGCCGACCCAGAAGCCAGGCAGGTCGGCGGTCACCTGGATCGGCCGGTCGGCAGGCGACAGCAGGTGGAGCCGGATCGGCACGCCACCGGCGGTCGGGTGGACGGTGACGCCGAAGAGGTCCTGCACCCGCACGAATGCATCGGGCTGTTCGCCGGTGTAGTCGATCCGAGTGGTCCGACCGGAGGGGAGCACCAGTTCGGCAGGCGCCAGTTCGTCCAATTCGGCGCCGACGGTCCACGGCAGCTGGCTGCGAAGGACCATCGCGAGGTCGAGCCGCTCCAGGTCGGCGCGACCGGTGGCGCCGGGCAGGTAGGGCGCCAGCCAGTCGTCGAGCGTGTCGACGAGGACGTCGGTCGACCAGTCGGGCCAGGGATCGCCGAGTGTCCGATGCAGGAACTCGACCCGCTGTCGGAGTTCGGTGGCGGCGTTCGACCAGCGGAGCACCTCGAGTCGAGTGACGCGCACCCGATGCATCAGCGCGGCCGTGATCTCGTCGCCACTGCTCGGGCGTCCGACCTGTCGTCCGAGTTGGATCGCCCCGAGCCGCCGCTCGACCGATTCGACCAGGTCGTCTCGGTCGGCATCCCAGGCGACCGTTCGTTGCTCGATGATGTCGGGCCCGAACGCAGAGATCACCTCGTTCGCGTCGACGGCGGCGGCGAGCCGGATCCGGGCGCGATCGCGCCGGCCGTCGAGATCGGCGGCCACGAGGAACTCGACGTCGGCGAGGGTGTCGTCGTCGGGCAACCATGCTCCTGCACCCGACCGCAGCTGGTACTGGCCGGGTCGGCGACGGGCGGCGACCCGATCGGGAAAGCCGAGCAGGAGGACCGCTCCCGATCGATCGGGGTCGACGTCGTCGAGATCGAATCGGATCCGGGCTCGACGGGCGAGGTCGGCCGCCCGATCGCGGAGGCGATGGACCGCGCCGCGATCCGCAGCGTCGTGGCGGTCGCGCCCGCACAGCACCGCGACGCGCAGCGCGAGGTCGGCGGGCAGGTCGTCCGGGCGTCCACGGAAGATGTCACGCTCCTCGACGAGCGTGGCGACCAGGCACGCAAGGGTCGACTGTTCGACGGCGACCATCCGGGCGAGGCGGGGATGGACAGGCAACCCGAGCATGGCGCGGCCGAGCGGCGTGATCGATCCGTCGTCGACGTCGATCGCGTAGAGGTCGCGCAACAGGTCGCGGGCCTGATCGAGCGCTCCCGCCGGAGGCGGGTCGATGAACCGGAGGTCGTCGCCGCCACCCCACGCCGCGAGCTCCAGCGCCAACCCGGCGAGGTCGGCCTGGGCGATCTCGGGCGAGCGATGCTTGGTACGCGTGCCGTGTTCGATCTTGCTCCACAGGCGATAGGCCGCACCCGGTTCGGTCCTGCCGGCGCGACCGGCGCGCTGTTCCGCTGATGCGCGGCTCGTGGCGACGGTGACGAGCCGGGTCATACCTGTGCGGGCGTCGAAGCGCGGCTCGCGCGCCAACCCGCTGTCGACGACCACGCGCACTCCATCGACGGTCAGCGACGTCTCGGCGATGTCGGTCGACAGCACCACTCGTCGGCGACCGGGCGCCGATTGAGCGAGCGCGAGATCCTGCTCCGCAACGCTCAGCGCACCGGCGAGTGGATACACGTCGACATCGTCGGCGACCGCCTGGCGGAGCTGCGCCTCGGTCCGCCGGATCTCGCCGATCCCCGGCAGGAACACGAGTACGTCGCCGGTCTGTTCCTGCAGTGCTCGCATGACGGCCGACACGACCGCGGGTTCGATCCGGTCCTGACCCGGTCGGCGAGGTCCGCGGCGCCCGCGGCCCGCCGGTGGAGCGGACGGCATCCAGTGCATGTCGACGTCGAACATGCGGCCCTCGCTCTCGATCACCGGTGCGCCGAGGAGGCGGGTCAGGCCCTCGACGTCAGGTGTGGCCGACATCGCCAGCAGCCGCAGATCGGGGCGGATCGTCGACGCGACATCGAGCGCCAGGGCGAGCCCGAGATCGGTCGTGAGATTGCGCTCGTGGACCTCGTCGAAGATCACGAGACCGACGCCCGGCAGCTCGGGGTCGTTCTGCAGCCGTCGGGTGAGCACACCTTCGGTGAGCACTTCGATTCGGGTCTCGGCACCGATGCGGCGCTCGTCGCGTGTCTGGTACCCGACGAGCTCTCCGACTGCCGAGTGTGTCGTCGACGCCATCCGCCGTGCGGCGGCCCTCGTGGCGAGTCGCCGTGGTTCGAGCATCACGATCCGCCGACCTGCGAGCCACGGCTCGTCGATCAGAGCGAGGGGAACCACGGTCGTCTTGCCGGCACCCGGCGGGGCCACCAGGACCGCGCGCCCATGGTCGGTCAGTGCCGCACGTGTGGCGGGCAGGGCCTCGACGACGGGAAGGTCGGGGAGCTTCGGCGACGGCCCGGCGGGCACGGGTCAGCCGAGCGAGGGTGAGCCGCGGAAGGGCCCTGGGTCACCGGCGCCGGGCACCGGGATCGAGGTCCACCACGTGACCTCGGCGATCGCGTCCGCGACGGCTTCCCACTCCGGCGGGTTCCATCCTTCGGCGACTGCGGCGACGACACCGTCGACGCGGGTGAACACGAAGGCCGGCAATTCGTCGAGCCCCATCGCCTTCACGGCGGCACGGTCCGGATCGCAGAACACGAGGAATCGCTCGGCGAGAGGGCCGAGGAAGGCGAGTGCCTCGTTCGGACCGGCGGTCACGATCAGGTTGATGCGGGCGTCGGAGCCCCGGAACTGTTCGAGGACCCGGGTCGCCGCGCGCAGGACCCACGAACTCTCGTTGGTGTACGGGTCGAGCACGACCGAGGCGAGGTGGAACGTGGTGAGCCACTCCATGACGGGACGGCCCTGGCCGAGGGCGCCGTCGACGAGTGGTGTCAGCACCAGATCGGTGGGGAGGTGATCGCCGACTCGGGACGGAACCTTGCGCGCAGAGTCGGAAACCGTGTCGGAAGTCGTGTCGGCCACGGGGTGCGATCGTAGCGACTGGGGAGTTCGATCGGGGTATTCACCCGTTGCGCGAGACGCCGTCGGCGGGTGACGGCTACGGTCTGCGAGGTGCATCCGATCGAGCATCTCCGCTACGTCGCTCGGGCGCAGGGGGCCGATCCGGCCTCGCTCGTGGAGGAGACCGCTCATGCGCTCGGGTCGCTCCACTTCGACCCGTCGGGCCTCGTCGTCGCCTGCCGGCGGATCGTCGAGCGGCACCCGTTCACCGGGGCGCTGTGGTGGTTGTGTGCCAACGTGTCGACCTCGGCCGAGCCGTTCGAGGCGGTGTGGGAACTCGCCGACGAGATCCGCCACGACCCCACCGGTGCCGAGCTGGGCGCAGCGTTGCCCGACGACGCGCTGGTGGCGACCATCGGCGACCCCGATGTGATCGGTGACGGGTTGATTCGACGCGGTGACATCAGGGTGCTGGCACTCGATGCCGGGCACACGGCGACGTCGTTCGTCCGGCGGCTCGAGCGGTACGACGTCGATGTCGATCCGGTCGATGCGGGCGTGGCCGGCGTCGTGGCGAACCATGCCGACGTCGTGCTGGTCGAGGCGATGGCGGTCGACCCCGAGCGTGCGGTGGTGCCCGTCGGCTCGTCGACGATCGCTGCGGCGGCTCGCAGCTGGGGCACCGAGGTGTGGTTGGTGGCGGGAGTGGGCCGGAGGCTGCCGGCGGGGTTCATCGACGCCATGGTCGCCAAGGTCGAGGCGTTGGCCGTGGACATCGACCCGTGGGACGTCGACGTCGAGGTGCTCCCGACCTCGATGTTCACCCACGTCGTCGGCCCGCACGGGAAGGTCCCGATGGGTCCGCCCGCCATCGTCGCCGAATGCCCGATGGCGCACGAACTCCTCCGCCACAGCCCGATCTGACAGCGCCCTCATCGGCCTGCCCCGCCCCGCCTGCTGTTCCGTTTGCGCACGGATTCGGGTGGGCCGGTCCACCCAGAACTGCACCCAAACGTCCGGTCCCGCCCCGCCCCGCCCCGCCTCGCCTGCTGTTCCGTTTGCGCACGGATTCGGGTGGGCCGGTCCACCCAGAACTGCACCCAAACGTCGAGGACGTATCAGGCGGCGGTGAGCGGTCCGGGTGGGTTCAGTCTGGCGAGCAGGGTGCGGCGAACCATGTCCGGGCGCTTGGTGACGTCGTCGAAGGTGTACTCGAAGACCCGCAGCCCGAGATCCTGGAGTTCGTTGCGCCGTTGGGCGTCTCGGGCCCGTTCGGCCGGGCTCGAATGACCCTTCTGGCCGGACACCTCCACCACGACGTCGTACTCCTCGAACAGGAAGTCGACACGTGCGACGTGCCTGCCGTCGACCCTGAACACGACCTGCGTTCTCGGCGCCGGGAGACCTGCTGCACGAACGAGTTCGAGGAATCGTCGCTCGAGGTGTGAGTGACCACCTGAGTCGGTGATCATGTCCTCGACGAGTCGGCACCCCCAGCGCCCCGATCCCCGGAGCGCCGACAACCGCCGGGCGAGCACTTCGGGCGACGACAGCTGGAGTCGTACCGCGCTGTCGATCGCCGCTTCGATCCGGTGGGGATGAGCCCGGGCCAGTGCGAGGTCGAACACGGTCCGCGTGGCCGACATCACCCGGAGTCCGTCCACGACAAGGTGGTCGATCGGATCGAGTCGGGTGGTGGTGTGGACCATGAACGGCAGCACGGCCGGCCGTCGGCGGCGATCGATCGTGAACTCGACGGCATGTGGGCGCGATCGGTCGAGTCCGTGCAACGTGGCCGCCGCCTCGAAACTGACCCAACTCCGCTCGCCGAGACACAGCAGCCCGCACCGAAGTCGTCGCCGGTGGGTGTCGGGTGACCCCCGCAGGGCGTAGACCCGGGGCGCGAGCCGGCACATCCAACCATCGGCGACGAGGCGTCGTTGGGCCCACGGCGAGACACCCTGGGCCCGGAGTTGTGCGACGGTGATCAGACCGTCCTGGTCGGCGGCGAGGTCGTTGAGTGCGTTGCTGAGCTCCACGAGACGACAGTGGGAGCGCCGCGACCAGGATGGGAATCCCCGGTTTGTGCGCAGATTCGGGTGACCCGCCTCACCCAGAATGCAGCGCAAACCGAAAGGGGCTGCGTCCAGATCCGTTTGTGCGCAGATTCGGGTGACCCGCCTCACCCAGAATGCAGCGCAAACCAAGAGGGGCTGGAGATCAGATGCGGCGTTGGGCGGGGGGATGGCCGAGGATGTCGGTCATCACCTCGCGTGCCTCGGCCTTGCGGTCCTCGGTGACGAACACCCTGGCCATCGGCTCACGACTGTTCATGTACGGGTTGAGGTTGTAGTCGTCGGTCGTCACCGCCGGGACCCCCTGCGCGTTGAGTTCCTCGACGATCATCGGGGCCATCCACTGCGGCACCCATCCGGCCTCGACCGTGCGATCCGGGTTCGGTGGCTTCGGTTCGTGCTTGCCGAAGACCCAGTGCCAGGCGGAACGAAACGTGGGCATGACGGTAGGTCCTCGGTCGGGCGGAGCTTCCGCAGGGTGAACTGACTGTACGAGCGGTGCCGGCCTCTTGTCCACGCGTCACCGGGTCGTTAGTGTCGCCGACATCCGACCGAGCGTGGCCGGATGTCGACGACCCACCGGGGGACACATGGCCAACATCATCAAAGCGGCGCTGCTGCAGACCGACTGGACCGGCGACAAGGAGTCGATGATCGTCAAGCACGAGGAGGCCGCCCGCGAGGCCGCCGCCCAGGGTGCGCAGATCATGTGCTTCCAGGAACTCTTCTACGGCCCGTACTTCTGTCAGGTGCAGGAGGCCGAGTACTACGACTACACCGAGTACATCCCCGACGGCCCCACCACGAAACGCTTCCAGGCACTGGCGAAGGAACTGAACATGGTGATGGTGCTGCCGATGTACGAGATCGAGCAGCCCGGCGTGTACTACAACACGGCGGCGGTGATCGACGCCGATGGCAGCTACCTCGGCAAGTTCCGAAAGCAGCACATCCCGCAGGTGAAGGGCTTCTGGGAGAAGTTCTACTTCCGGCCCGGCAACGGCGGCTATCCGGTGTTCGACACCGCTGTCGGCAAGGTCGGCGTCTACATCTGCTACGACCGCCACTTCCCCGAGGGCTGGCGGGCGCTCGGCCTCAACGGCGCCGAGATCGTCTTCAACCCGTCGGCCACCCACCGGGGCCTCAGCGAGTACCTGTGGTCGATCGAGCAGCCGGCTGCGGCGGTGGCCAACATGTACTACGTCGGGGCGATCAACCGGGTCGGCATCGAGCCGCTCGGCGACAACGACTTCTACGGTCAGAGCTACTTCGTCGACCCCAGGGGCCAATACGTCGGCGACAAGGGTGACCCGTACAAGCCCGAGCTGATCGTGCGGGAACTCGACATGGACCGCATCAAGGAAGTGCGGGACGGCTGGGCGTTCTACCGCGACCGCCGCCCCGACGCCTACGACGAACTGGTGGAGGGCTGACATGGCCACGACATTGATCTCCGGTGGCACCGTGATCTCGGCGGTCGGTCGACGCGAGGCCGACGTGCTGATCGACGGTGAGTCGATCGTCGCCGTCCTCGCCCCTGGCCAGGCCGCGGCGATGGGCGTGAACGCCGACCGCACGATCGACGCGACGAACAAGTACGTCGTGCCCGGCGGCGTCGACGTGCACACTCACATGCAGCTGCCGTTCGGCGGCACCGAGGCGTCGGACACGTTCGAAACCGGGACTCGGGCGGCCGCATGGGGCGGCGTCACGACGATCGTCGACTTCGCCGTGCAGCGGACCGGTGAGAGCGTGCAGGACACCCTGGCGGCGTGGCACGAGAAGGCTGCCGGCGAATGTGCGATCGACTACGGCTTCCACCAGATCATCGGTGGCGTCGACGAGGAATCGTTGAAGGCGATGACCTACCTCGTCGACAACGAGGGCATCACGAGCTTCAAGATGTTCATGGCGTATCCGGGCGTCTTCTACTCCGACGACGGTCAGATCCTGAGGGCCATGCAGAACGCCTCGGAGTCCGGCGCCATGGTCATGATGCATGCCGAGAACGGGATCGCGATCGACGTGCTCGTCGCGCAGGCGTTGGCCCGAGGCGAGACCGATCCGAAGTTCCACTCCCTCACCCGTCCGGCGGAACTCGAGTCCGAGGCCACCCACCGTGCGATCCAACTCGCGAAGGTGGCGGGCAACATCCCGCTCTACATCGTGCACATGTCGGCGTCGGAAGCGTTGGAGGAAGTTGCCGCGGCACAGCACGCCGGCATGAACGTCTTCGCCGAGACGTGCCCGCAGTACCTGTACCTCACGTTGGAGGACCAGCTCGCGCAGCCCGGATTCGAAGGTGCCAAGTGGGTGTGTTCCACGCCGCTGCGAACCAAGCACGAACATCACCAGGCCGACCTCTGGAAGGGTCTGCGCATGAACGAACTCGCCGTGGTGTCCACCGATCACTGCCCGTTCTGCATGAAGGATCAGAAGGAACTCGGGCTCGGCAACTTCTCGGCGATCCCGAACGGCATCGGCGGCGTCGAGCACCGGATGGAGCTGATCTACCAGGGTGTCGTCGCTGGCGAACTCACGCTGGAGCGGTGGGTCGAGACGTGCTCGACCAGCCCGGCGCGCATGTTCGGCCTCGAGAAGAAGGGCGTGATCGAGCCCGGCGCCGATGCCGACATCCTCGTGTGGGATCCGAACCGGACGACGAAGATCGGCATCAACGACAAACACCACATGAACATGGACCACTCCGCCTACGAGGGCTTCGAGATCGACGGCAAGGTCGACACCGTCCTCAGCCGCGGCGCGGTCGTCGTCGAGAACGACACCTACGTCGGCACCAAGGGCCACGGCAAGTACGTCAAGCGCAGCCTCTCCACCTACCTCCACTGATCGGGACAACAGGGGACAACAGGGGTCAGACCCCAGTTGTCCCGATCACATCGACTGCAACATCACTCATCAGCGTGGACAACTGGGGTCTGACCCCTGTTGTCCGGCCACCCACGAAACGAGCACCACATGAAGACCATTTCGCATTGGATCGACGGACGGATCGTCGAGTCGACATCCGGCAACACGTCGCCGGTGTACGACCCGGCGACGGGATCGCAGACGGCTGAGGTCGGACTTGCCTCCGTTGCCGAACTGGATGCTGCGGTCGCCGCGGCGAAAGCCGCGTTCCCCGCCTGGCGGTCGTCGTCGCTCTCGAAGCGTGCCGAGGTGATGTTCCGCCTGCGGGAGTTGGTCGACGCGAACCGCAAGGAGATCGCGTCGCTGGTCACCGCCGAACACGGCAAGGTGTTGTCGGACGCGATGGGTGAGGTCGCCCGCGGCCTGGAGAACATCGAGTTCGCCTGCGGGATCCCGCAGTTGATCAAGGGCGACTACTCCGAGCAGGCCGCCGGCGGGGTCGACGTGTACTCGATCCGTCAGCCGCTCGGTGTGGTGGCGGGGATCACCCCGTTCAACTTCCCGGCGATGGTGCCGATGTGGATGTTCGCCAATGCCCTGGCGTGCGGCAACACGTTCGTGTTGAAGCCGTCGGAGAAGGACCCCTCGGTCGCGCTGTATCTGGCCGAGCTGCTCGCCCAGGCGGGGCTGCCGGCCGGGTGCTTCAACGTGGTGCAGGGCGACAAGGTCGCCGTCGACGCGATCCTGGAGCACGACGACATCGCTGCAGTGAGCTTCGTCGGCTCCACGCCGATCGCGAAGTACATCTACGAGACCGGTACCTCGAACGGCAAGCGGGTCCAGGCGCTCGGTGGGGCGAAGAACCACATGTTGGTGCTCGCCGATGCCGATGTCGACATGGCCGCCGACGCCGCGGTCGGCGCCGGGTACGGCTCCGCAGGGGAGCGGTGCATGGCGATCAGTGTCGTGTTGGCGGCAGAGTCGATCGCCGACGAGTTGGTGGCGAAGATCGCCGAGCGGATCCCGTCGATCAAGGTCGGCCCCGGCAACGAGCCGGACAACGAGATGGGCCCGTTGATCACCGCGGAGCACCGCGACCGGGTGCGGGGGTACGTGAACAACGCCCCGGAGGAGGGAGCGACCCTCGTCGTCGACGGCCGCGCCGGGGTGCCGTCGAGCGGGTACTTCCTCAATCCCACGCTGCTCGACAACGTGACGACCGACATGGCCTGCTACCGCGACGAGATCTTCGGGCCGGTGCTGTCGGTGATGCGTGTCGCCGGCTACCAGGAGGGCATCGACACGATCAACGCCAACCCGTATGCGAACGGCACGGCGATCTTCACCCGTGACGGTGGCGCGGCCCGCCAGTTCCAGTTCGACGTCCAGGTCGGCATGGTCGGCGTCAACGTGCCGGTGCCGGTGCCGGTGAGCTACTACAGCTTCGGCGGGTGGAAATCGAGCCTGTTCGGCGACACCCACATGTACGGGCCCGAGGGCATCAACTTCTACACCCAGGCCAAGGTGGTCACGAGCCGCTGGCCGGATCCCTCGACGAGTTCCGTCGACCTCGGATTCCCGGAGACGCGCTGATGGACGTCGGCCTGGTTCTGCAGACCACCCCGCCTGCGGCGCGGGTGATCGATCTGGCGAAGCGGGCCGAGACGTACGGGTTCTCGCACGTGTGGACGTTCGACTCGCACATCCTGTGGGAGGAGCCGTACGTCATCTACTCGAAGATCCTCGACGAAACCCGCAACATCGTGGTCGGCCCGATGGTCACCAACCCGGCCACTCGCGACTGGACGGTGACGGCGTCGACCTACGCCACGCTCAACGAGATGTACGGCAACCGCACGGTCTGCGGGATCGGCCGCGGCGATTCGGCGGTGCGGGTCACCAACGGCAAGCCGACCACGCTCGCCACGATGCGCGAGGCGGTCACCGTCATCCGCGAACTCGCCAACGGTCGCAGCGTCGACTACAAGGGCTCCACGATCACCCTGCCGTGGGCGTCGAAGAGCCGGCTCGAGGTGTGGGGTGCCGGGTACGGCCCGAAGGCGCTGAAGTTGATCGGCGAGACCTGCGACGGGTTCATCCTGCAGCTTGCCGACCTCTCGATCGCCGAGTGGACGATCGGCGCGGTGCGCACGGCAGCGAGCGATGCCGGCCGCAATCCTGACGACATCACGATCTGTGTTGCCGCGCCCGCCTACGTCGGCGACGACATCGCCTACATGCGCGACCAGTGCCGGTGGTTCGGTGGAATGGTCGGCAACCACGTCGCCGACATCGTCGAGCGCTACGGCGAGTCGGCGGCGGTGCCGGCCGCGCTCACCGACTACATCAAGGGTCGCGAGGCGTACGACTACAACGAGCACGGCCAGGCCGGCAACACGCACACGACGTTCGTCCCCGATGAGATCGTCGACCGGTTCTGCATCCTCGGCCCTGTCGAGGCGCAGCTCGAGCGGCTGCACGCGCTCGCCGACCTCGGCGTCGATCAGTTCGCGATCTATCTCCAGCACGACGGCAAGGACCACACGCTGACGCAGTACGGCGAGCACGTGATCCCTGCGCTCAGGGAACAGTCGCTGGCACGTTCGTGATCTCACGGGGTGCGCGCCGAGCGGGACTCTTCGTTGTCGCTCTCCTCTGCGTCGCCGCGCTGTGGGAGCTGTACAAGGTCGTCGGGCCCGAGGAGGGAGCCGAGGTCTTCGGCTGGCGGCTCGTCCCGCGGTCGAGCGACCGTGCGATGCCGCACACCTGGGAGATGATGCAGCGGCTGTTCGACCCCGAGGTGCGCGGACGGGACACGCCGATCTGGGTGGCCGTGCTCGGCTACAGCTGGTACACATTCCGCATGGCCCTCGTCGGGTTGCTCCTCGGCGGCGTCTTCGGTGTCGGCCTGGCGATCGTGATGGCGAGGTTCAAAGTGCTCGAGCGGGGCCTGCTGCCGTACGTGATCGCCTCACAGACCGTCCCCCTGATCGCACTGGCACCACAGGTGGCCGCGATCGGCGGCAATTGGGATCTGCCGAGGTGGACCTGGGTTGCGTCGCTCGGAGCGTTCCTCGCGTTCTTCCCGATCGCGGTCGCCACGCTCAAGGGCCTGGGCAACGCGCCGGCCGCGTCCCTCGAGTTGATGGACAGCTACGCCGCCGGCTGGTGGCGCACGCTGTTCAAGCTCCGACTGCCGGCTGCCGTGCCGACGATGGTCCCCGGGATGAAGTTGGCCGCAACCGCGTCGGTGGTCGGCGTGATCGTGTCGGAGATCTCGACTGGGGTCAGAGGCATCGGCTTCGCCTCGCTGACGTACGGCCAGAAGGCAACGAGCGACCCTGCGCAGCTCTACACGGCGGTCTTCGGCGCCGCGACGATCGGGCTGCTGATGTTCGGGCTCGTCGTCGGCATCGAGGCGATCGCCATGCGCAACCGGCCACGTGAGGCGGGGGCGTGAGTTCGGTCGACTCGCTCTCTGCATCCGCGGCGGTCGTCGTCGATGGGGTGTCGATGGCGTTCAACCCCGGTCGATCGAATCAGGTCGATGCGCTGGTCGACATCGACGTGTCGATCCACCGGGGCGACTTCGTGTCGTTGATCGGGCCGTCGGGCTGCGGCAAGTCGACGCTGCTGCGTCTGATCGCCAATCTGATCGAGCCGACCGCCGGCACGGTGCTCGTCAACGGCAAGTCGGCCGCGCAGTCTCGACTCGATCAGGACTACGGGATGGCGTTCCAGCAGTCGGGCCTCTTCGAGTGGCGGACCGTCCGCAAGAACATCGAACTGCCGTTGGAACTGAAGGGCTGGGAGAAGGCGAAGCGCCGGAAGCGGGCCGACGAGATGCTCGACCTCGTCCAGCTGGCCGACTTCGGTTCGCACTTGCCGTGGCAGCTGTCGGGCGGCATGCAGCAGCGGGTGGCGATCGCCCGTGCCCTCGCGTCCCACCCGCCGCTCCTCCTGATGGATGAACCGTTCGGAGCGCTCGACGAGATGACCCGTGAGCACATGCAGGCCGAACTGCTTCGGATCTGCGCTGCCGCCGAGACCACGGTCGTGTTCGTCACGCACTCGATTCCCGAGGCGGTGTATCTGTCGAACCGGGTGGTGGTGATGTCGCCACGCCCGGGCCGCATCACCGAGATCGTCGATGTCGATCTGGGGTCGGAACGCGACGACGACACGCGTGAGGACGACCTGTTCTACAAGAAGATCACCGAGGTCCGCGAAGCGCTGCGCGGTGCCGAGAGCCGTGTGGCCGGTGACGGCGGCGAGCCCGGTCGAGGCCGCGGGGTGGAGGACCGATGAGGTTCCTCAGGTCGGTCTGGAATGTCCTGGTTCCACCGCTGATCGTCGGGGTGCTCTTCGTCGGCACGTGGGAGATCATCGTGCGGGTCTTCGACATCCAACCGTTCCTGTTGCCGGCACCTTCGTCGATCTGGTCGACGCTCGGCGACAACTGGACGAAGGTCTGGGACGCGATGGTCGTCACCGGCGCCAATGCGTTCGTCGGGCTGCTGTTCGGGGTGATCTGCGGTGTCGCGCTCAGCTTCGTGTTGATGCGCTTCAACGTGGTCAACGAACTCGTGACACCACTCGCGGTCGCGCTCAATGCGATCCCGATCATCGTGCTCGTGCCCGTGTTCAACAACATGTTCGCCAGCACGACCGAGATCCCGCGCCGGCTGATGGTCACGCTGATCGTGTCGTTCATCGTGCTGCTGAACGTCGCAAAGGGCCTGCGCCAGGTCAGCGCGATCCACATGGAACTGCTGCAGTCCTATGCCGCGTCGAAGTCGGAGATCTTGCGCAAGGCGCGGATTCCCAATGCGACGTCGTATCTCTTCACCGCGTTGAAGATCGCTGCGCCGGTCGCCGTGATCACGGCGTTCGTGTCGGAGTACTTCGGTGGCAGCCAGAACGGACTCGGCTACGGCATCACGTCGAACGCTGCTGTCTCGCGTACCGCCGCGTCGTGGGGCTACGTCGTCGGAGCGTGCCTCCTCGGCTTGGCGTTCTACCTCGCTGCGGTGGTGCTCGAACGGCTCGCATCGCCGACGGCGCGCCCGGCTCCGCGATCCACGAGTTCTCCACGTTCCATCAACCCAAACACCACCAACCAACAAGTTCGGGGCATCGACCCCGGGGGAGCAACAGCATGAACAAGCAACGTGTCCGTGTGGCGACGGCAGCCGTCGTCGCCTTTGCATTGATCGGTGCCGCCTGCGGCAGCGACGACGACTCGTCCAGCGAGCCGTCCGACACTTCGGCGGGAACCGAAGCGCCGGGCGACTCGACCGGTGGGGCCGCACCCGCTGTCGACTGCGAGACGCCCGAGTCGGTCAGCCTGCAGCTGCAGTGGTTCACCCAGGCCCAGTTCGCCGGCTACTACGCCGCCCAGGACCAGGGCTTCTACGAGGACATGTGCCTCGACGTCACGATCGTCGAGGGCGGCGTCGAGATCGTGCCGCAGACACAGCTCGCGAACGGCGACGTCGACTTCGCGCTCGCGTGGGTGCCCAAGGCGCTCGCCAGCCGCGAAGCCGGCGCCGACATCACCAACATTGCCCAGATCTACCAGCGCTCCGGAACCCTGCAGGTCAGCTTCGCCGATGCAGGGATCACGACACCGGAGGACTTCGCCGGAAAGAACATCGGCAACTGGGGCTTCGGCAACGAGTACGAGTTGTTCGCAGCGATCGGTGAGGCGGGTCTCGATCCGGCCACCGATGTGAACCTCGTCGGCCAGCAGTTCGACATGGTCGCACTGCTCGACGGGTCGATCGATGCCGCCGAGGCAATGACGTACAACGAGTACGCCCAGGTCCTCGAAACGGTCAACCCCGACACGGGTGAGCTGTACCAGCCGGAGGACTTCAGCGTCATCAGCTACGAGGACATCGGGGTCGGCATGCTGCAGGACGCGATCTGGGCCGATTCGGGCCGGTTGGCCGATGATCCCGACTACAAGGATCAGGCAACCCGATTCGTCGCTGCGTCGATGCAGGGTTGGGTGTACTGCCGAGACAACCCGGAGTCGTGCCGTGACATCGTGGTCGCCGCCGGCTCGACACTCGGAGCAAGCCACCAGCTGTGGCAGACCAACGAGGTCAACAAGCTCATCTGGCCGTCGCCCGACGGCATCGGCTACATCGACCAGGGCGCCTGGGACCGTACGGTCGAGATCAGCCAGAACACGCCGAACCTCGACGGCGCCACGGTGCTGACGGCACCTCCGACCGATGGTGCCTACACCAACGAGATCGTCGAGGCGGCGTGGGCGATGCTCGCCGACTCGGGCCTCGACCTCTTCGGCCCCGACTTCGCGCCGATCGAGGTCACTCTGAACGAGGGAGGCGAGTGACCACCCGCTGACGAGCGCGGATTCCGGCCGGCAGGGCTCCGACGCCGGCGCGATGAAGGACCCGACTGCGGAACCGATCCGCACCGGGCTCGAGGTCGACATGACCGGCCGACCGGCCCGCGGTCACCGCCGCGGCCACAGGCCGTGGACCGTCCAGCCGCGATCACCGAATCCGACGGCGTCCGCGACGCGGGCACTGGCGTGATTGGCCGGATCGTGGAGGTAGGTCGGCACGGCGCCTTCGTCGAGGACGCGTCGGGCGGCCGTCGCGACGAGGCGTCGGGCGAACCCGCGGCCACGAGCCGCCCCGTCGGTGACGACGGCGAGCTCGTGGCCGTAGCGGTCGTGGACCTTGATGCCGACCCCTGCGATCGGCCGGTCGTTCTCGTCGAAGGCGACCAGTCGGGGCCCGTTGAACGGCGCGAGCCACTCGGGAAGGTCGTCGTCCTGGTCTTCGAACCACACGCCGAGGTCGTCGATGTCGGGATCGACCCCGGTGGTCGTGCGGAACACGCCCGCACCGAACGCGGCCGGTCCGACGCCGAGGATGACCCCGAGTTCGTCGCCGAGGCCCGCCCGATCGAGATCGTTGCCGATCGCGTCGCTCACGGCGTCGACCGCGGTGGGCGGCACGGCGATCACGACGCCATGGCCGTTCCCCACTCCCTGGAGGGGTCGCACGACGCCGTCCCATGTGGGTTCGAGCCGTGCGGGGTCACCGACGACGTGGAGTCCGTCGGAGGGTGGCGGCCATTCGCCCGCCCATGAGCGCAGGTGAAGCGTCAGTCGGTCGCTCGTGGGTTCGGTCATGCGGGGAAGCTGGATCGGTGTGACGTCGGCCGACCGGTCGTGTCATCCCCGCTCGACGTACTCACGGTGAGGGTCAGGACATGGCGTCGTCGGCGACGCTGAGGGCGGCGTCGAGGACGGCGAGGCCGTCGCGGGCGAGGTCGTCGGGGGTGTTGCACGGTGGCACCACGTGGATGCGGTTGCCGGCCGACAGTGGCCACATGCCGTTGCGCTTGCACTCGGCGACGACCGCACCGACGGTCGCGGGAGGTGCCGGCGCGCGGGTCGCCGGGTCGGTGACGAGTTCGACTGCCCAGAACACGCCGAGACCGCGCACCTCACCGACCGCCGCGTGCCGATCGGCCATGTCGCGCAGCGCCGGGCCGATGATGTCGTCGCCGAGATGGCGAGCATGGGCGAGCACACCTTCGTCTTCGAAGATCCCGATGCTCGCGACGGCGGTTGCACACGCCAGCGGATGGCCGGAGTAGGTGAGACCACCGGGGAACACCCTGGTGTCGTACGCATGAGCGATGTCGGACGAGATCACCACACCGCCGAGCGGGACGTAGCCGGAGTTGACGCCCTTCGCGAAGCAGATCAGGTCGGGCTGGGCGTCCCAGTTCTGCCAGGCGAACCACTGCCCGGCACGGCCGAACCCGGCCATCACCTCGTCGGCGATCCACACGATGCCGAACTCGTCGCACAGCGCCCGCAGGCCCTCGAGGTAGCCGGGCGGCGGCATGAGGATCCCGTTGGTGCCGACGACCGTCTCGTAGATGATGGCGGCGATCTTGTCGGCGCCCTCCATCACGATCGTGTCGCGCAGGTGCTGCAGCGCTCGCTCGGTCTCCTCCTCCGGCGACGACGAATGGAACGCCGAACGGTACGGATACGGCCCCCAGAACTTGACCAGTCCCGGCACCGACGGTTCGTTCTCCAATCGGCGGGGCTCGCCGGTCAACCCGACGCTCAGCGCCGTACCGCCGTGGTAGCTGCGGTAGGCCGACAGCACCTTCATCCTGCCGGTGTAGCCCTTGGCCAAGCGCACCGCGTTCTCGACGGCCTCGGCACCGGCGTTCGTGAAGAACACCTTCTCGAAGTGGCCACCGGCACCGTCACGGTTGGCCTTCTCGACGATCAACCGGCCCGCTTCGCTGCGCTGGTCGTTGGCGAACGGTGGCGCCACCATGCACAACACGTCGGCCTGGTCCTTGATCGCCTGGATCATCTTCGGGTGCTGGTGTCCGAGGTTCATGTTGACGAGCATCGACCCGAAGTCGATCCACGTCGTCCCGTCGGGGTCCCAGAACGTCGAGCCCGACGCGCCGGCGATCACCGTCGGGCCGAGCGCGCCCTGCGCCGACCAGGAGTGGAAGACGCGGGAACGGTCGTTGGCGTAGGCGCGGTCGAGCAGCGCGGAGTGAGGGGAGTCGAGCTGAGTCACGACCGCGATCGTATGGCACAACCCCGATCGGGTCTACGGTTGACCCATGGGAGAAATCGTCACCTTTGCAAGCAACGGCAACGACGCGTCGGGCTACCTGGCGCTTCCCGATGGCGGCACGGGCCCCGGCGTCATCGTGGTACAGGAGTGGTGGGGGCTCGACTCGGGGATCAAGGAGATGGCCGACCGTCTCGCGGCGGCGGGCTTCGTCGCCCTCGCGCCCGACCTGTACCACGGTGAGCTGGCCGGGCACACCGAGATGGACCGCGCAGCGGAGTTGATGAACTCGATGCCGCCCGACCGTGCTGGGCGCGACATGAGTGGAGCCGTCGACTTCCTCGCCGACCACGACGCGACCACCGGTGACGGCATCGGCGTGATGGGGTTCTGCATGGGCGGCATGCTGACGTTCATCCTCGCCGCGCTGCGCCCCGACAGGGTGAAGGCCGCCGTGCCGTTCTACGGGTTCCCGAGCGGCGACAGCCAGCCCGACTACTCGAAGATCGAGGCCGCGATCCAGGGCCACATGGCCGAGCACGACGACTTCTTCCCGCCGTCGGCCGCCATGCACCTCGAAGAGGAACTGAAGGCGCTGGGCAAGGACGTGACGATCACGGTCCACATGGGCACGGGCCACGCGTTCATGGCGCCGCACAACGCGCTCGGTACCCAGAACCAGGAGAAGTACGACGAGATCTGGCCGCAGGCCACCTCGTTCCTCCACGACAAGCTCAGCTGACCGGCCGCGTGACCGAGCGATTCGACGCCATCCTGTTCGACGCGGGCGGCGTGCTGGTGCTGCCCGACCCGACGGTGATCGGGCCGTTGCTCGTGCGTTATGGCGGGTCGATGTCGGTGGACGCACACCGCCGCGCCCACTACGCCGGAATGAAGGCCAAGTCCGACCGCTCGGAGCCGGAGGCGTCCTGGCGGGTGTACGACGAGGCCTACGTGGCGGCGGTCGGTGTGAGCGACGCGGATCTCGGCGAAGCAGCGTTCGTCCTCGGACGGACCCGCACGGCCTGGCTGTGGCGTTGGACGATCCCCGAGACCCGTTCGGCGCTCGACGAGCTTGCAGCCGCCGATGTCCCGATGGGTGTGGTGTCGAATGCGAGCGGTCAGATCGAGGGGATGCTGATTCGTGAGATCTGTCAGGTTGGTCCGGGCGCGCACGTCGAGATGCGGTGCATCATCGACAGCCACGTGGTCGGCGTCGCCAAGCCCGACCCGACCATCTTCGACCATGCACTGCCGCACTTCGAGGAGTTCGATCGGGAGCGCATCGCCTACGTCGGCGATTCGGTGACGATGGACATCGGTGCGGCCTCCGCCGCTGGACTCCACCCGATCCTGCTGGACCCCTTCGACGACCATGCCGGCGCCGACTTCGAGCGCATTCGCACCGTCGCCGACCTCATCTGACCCCGTCCCCCCCTCCGTCCCACCCCGTCCGCACCAGGTTTGTGTGCGGATTCGGGTGACCCGTCCCACCGGTTGTGCAACGCAAACGGGGTCCGGTGGGCTCGGCGTCAGGTGGAGGCGGAGATCAGTTGGCGGGCGATCACCTTGAGGCACAGGGTCTCGTCAGCGCCCTCGAAGATCGAGAGCACGCGGGCGTCGACGAACAGCCGGCTGACCGGGAACTCCTCGGCGTAGCCCATGCCTCCGTGGATCTGCATCGCCTCGCGGCTCACCCACTCGGCGGCCTTGCACACGTAGGCCTTGACCATCGAGGCCTCCATCGCGCCTTCCCCCTTGGCCATCAGCGTGGCGACCGCATAGGAGAACTGGCGGCCGGCCTGGGTGAGCACCGCCATGCGACCGAGCTTGGCCCGGGTGAGCTGGTAGTCGATGATCGCCTCGCCGAACACCTTGCGGTTCTCGGCGTAGTCGAGCGCCGCCTCGTAGGCGGCCTGCATCACCCCGACCGCGCGTGCGGCGGTCTGGAGTCGGCCGTTCTCGAACCCGGCCATCTGGTAGTAGAAGCCCTTGCCGAGGCCATCCTCCATGCCCACCTGGTTCTCGGCGGGCACCCACCAGTCCTCGAGGGCGATCTCGTAGGAGTGCATGCCGCGGTAGCCGATCGTGTCGATCGGGCGGCCCTCCATCTTCCCGACGCGCTCGGTGCCGTTCACCACGGGCCCCGGCTGCGTGAACTCGAAGCCGTGGCTGTCGCCGCGGGGCTTCGGCACGATGAACAGCGACAGGCCGCGGTGGGTCTTGCTGCGATCGGGATCGGTGCGCGCCAGCAGGGTGAGCGCGTCGGCGCGAGCACCGAACGTGCACCAGGTCTTCACGCCGTTGATCACCCAACCGTCCTCGCCGTTCGGGCCGGGCGCACGTGTCGCGGTCACCTTGATGCCGGCGACGTCGCTGCCGTAGTCGGGCTCGGTGACCGCCACCGCGGGCATCACCTCGGCGGTGGCGAGCTTCGGCAACCACTCCTGCTTCTGCTCCTCGGTGCCGCCCTTGACGAGGGCACGGGTGAGGATCTCGGGGCGAGTGATCAGCGAGCCGCCGATGCCGAGGCTGGCCTTCGACAACTCCTCGGTGGCCGCCACCATGGCGATGTACTCGGAGTCGCCACCCTCGCTGTAGCCGCCGTACTCGGCCGGCACGCTGAGGCCGAACGCTCCGAGTTCGGCCATCCCGCTGATGATCTCCTCCGGCACGTCGCCGTTGGTGCGGTGCACGTGCTCGGCGTGTGGGGCGATCACGTTCGCGGCGAACGATCCGAACGTGTCGGCCACCATCTCCATGTCGTCGTCGAGGTGGCGGGGACCCGCTTGGTCGGCGAGCGAGGCCAGGAATTCCGGGGCACGGAACCGGGCGACGAACGCATGCGTGTTCGCGAGAGCGTCGCGCTCGACACCCCATGCCTCCTCTCGGCCGAGGATCTTCCCGGCGAGGTCGTGGAGCATGTCGGCGGCGAAGGCGCAGGTGATCTTCGCCTCGACCTCTCCCTTGGCGCCGTAGTCGAGCAGCGATCGTGCCGTGGCGACGCCGGAGGCCGCGTGGGCGATGTCGTACGCGAGCACCTGGTGGACGTCGGGTCCGCCGGACGCGGCGAGCTGACGGACGGCCTTGCCGACCACCCGGTCGGCGAGATCGATGGCGTCGGCGGCGGCGGGGAGGTCGGGAGCGGCAATCGACTCGGTCATGATCGAGACGTTACCGGTCGGTATCGGGCCGGGCCATTTGACCGAGGGTGAACTTCACAGGGCTTGGTGAGGGAGCGCTCGGTGAACCTCGATCCGCGCGCGTCGGCTGATGCTCTACGTTTGGCGGATGAGCCGGCTCACGTTCGACCAGGTGAATCTCGTGGTGGGCGATGTGGCCGGTGCCGCCGGATTCCTCCGTGCGCTCGGAGCGGGAATCGAGGAGCTCGACGACGAGTGGGCGGAGTGGGCTGCGCACCACGTCACGCTTCCCGCGGTGGGAGAAGGTTTCGCGGCCGACCTCGACAGTTCGCCGTTCGCCTCACACTGGGGAGGGCTCCCCGAGGGCTTCACAGGGTTCGTGGTCAACCTTCGAGCCGGCGACCGCGAGAGTGTCGACGCCGCGTACGAGCGTGCGCTCGAGCTGGGAGCCGACGGCGTTCGACCGCCGTACGACGCCTTCTGGGGCGCGCGCTATGCCGTGGTGCGAGGTCCCGGCCCGATCACGGTGGGCGTCATGGGTCCGGTCGATCCCACGGCTCGCGGGGTGTCGCCCCGGGTCGCGGACTTCGCATAGGCGGTTCAGGGGCGGCTCATGGGTGCACTGTGCGTGTTCTGCGGATCGAGTTCGGGCGCCGATCCGGCGTTCTCTGCGGCGGCGGCCGCGCTGGGGACGTCGATCGCGGAGGCCGGCGTCGACCTCGTCTACGGCGGTGGTCACGTCGGCCTGATGGGGGTGGTCGCTGACGCGGCGATGGCCGCGGGTGGCGATGTGATCGGCGTGATGACCGAACAGTTGGTCGCAGCCGAGGTGGCGCACCACGGGCTCACGCGGCTCGAGGTGACGTCGAGCATGCACCAGCGCAAGGCCAGGATGGCGGAGCTGTCCGACGGTGTGATCGTGCTGCCCGGTGGGTTCGGCACCCTCGACGAGGCCTTCGAGATCATCACCTGGAACCAGCTCGGCCTCGTGTCGGCGCCGGTGGTGTTCCTCGACGTGCTCGACTACTTCGCCCCGTTGTTCGACTTCATCGAGCGCGGTGCGTCGGCCGGGTTCGTCCGACCGGCCCACCTTGCGCTGGCCCGACGGGCCGACGAAGCGGACGAAGCGGTCCGGCTGGCGACCGCACCGCCGGCCGGGTACGCACCGAAGTGGTCGGGGTGAGACGCCCTCGGTGACCCGCTGCGCCGGCCACTGCCGAGTCAGGTGCAGGGACTGCCCGGTGCGGGAACGATGTCGCCCTCGGGCGAGATCTCGAATCGAACGGACCGCTCCTGGATGAGCTGCGCGTCGATCAGGTCGTCCTGGCTGGTGGGCAAGGTGCCGTTGAGGGCCAGGTACATCTCGGTCGCTCCCTGGAGCGATTGGAGATCGATGACGCAGGCTGCGTCCCGCGCTTTCGCCGGTGCGCCTGCGGCGACCTCGATCGCCCCTCCGATGCCGCCCCCCTGAGCCTGAGGGGTGGTCGTCGCGGCGACGGCGGCGTCCACCGGCGCGGCGGCGTCCGACGACGCGGTGTCCGAGGACCCGCACGCAGCGCCGAGACCGACGAGTGCGACGGCCAGCACGAGAATCGGGCGGCGGGCAACGAAACGGGACATACGGCGTCATCGGCACGTTGCGCCCCGTTCTGAAGGGCGTCCCTGAAGCATGTCGCAGTGTTACCGACGGTAGTTTCGGCCCGTGCGTGGACGGTCGATCGTGGCGGCAGTGGCCGTGGTGCTCGTCGCCACCTCGTGCGCCACGGCCACTGGAGTGTCGACCGTCGAGATCAACGCGATCCGACCAACCGACGACCCGGACACGAGCGTCGTCGACCCGACGACGCCGGAGGCGGGATCGATCGACTGGTCGCCGTGCGTCGGGGGTCCCGTGACGGGGCCCGAACTCGAGTGTGGGTCGCTGACGGTCCCGCTCGACCATGCCCAGCCCGACGGTGCGTCGATCGAGTTGGCGCTCGCACGCTCGGCGACGTCCGACGACGACGAACGGATCGGATCGCTGGTGTTCAACCCCGGCGGTCCCGGCGGCTCGGGAATCGAGTTCCTGCAGTCCGCCGTGTTGCTGATGCCGCCGGAGATCTCGAGCCGGTTCGATCTGGTGTCGTTCGATCCACGAGGTGTCGGGGCGAGCACTGCGGTCGACTGCGACACCGAACTCGATGACGAGATCACGTTGCTCGCCGAGGGTGACGACCTCGGTTGGGACGCAGTGGTCGCCGAGGCCGAGGACCGCCCGTCGACGTGCACCCCCGAGACCGCTGCGATCGGGCCATGGCTCGGCACGAACAACACGGCCCGTGACCTCGATGCCATCCGGGCGGCGCTCGGCGACGACCGCTTGAGCTACGTCGGCTTCTCCTACGGGACCCGGATCGGCGCGACCTACGCCGAGTTGTTCCCCGACCGGGTGCGAGCGCTCGTGCTCGATGGCGCGGTCAAGCCGACCACCGATTTCGCCGAACTCGATGCGGAACAGGCGGCCAGCCTCGACCGCGCCTTCGAGCGGTTCGCGGAGGCCTGCGACGCCGACGCCGACTGCGCGCTGTCGCCAGTGGGGCCGACCCTCGAGGTGTATGCAGACCTCGTCGACACGCTCGCGGCGGTCGGCAGCATCCCGACCGACGACCCCGCCCGTGTGCTGACACCGGGCGAACTCCAGCTCGCCGTGATCGCAGCGATGTACAACACGCAGCTCTGGTCGGTGCTCGCCGACGGGTTGCTCGACGCCTCCGCCGACGGTGACGGCACGTTGCTGCAGGTGCTCACCGACACCTATCTCGGTCGCCAGCCCGACGGCACGTACGACGAGAGCCAGGACGCCGGATTCACCATCAACTGCGCCGACAACCTCATCCGTCCGCCGACCGAGGTGGTGCGGAACGAGTCCGAAGACGCCGCGCAGCAGTCGCGATGGTTCGGCGACCTGCTGCGTGCCTCCACCGGATGCATCGGTGGCCCGCTGCCGGTCGACCCGTTGATCGTCGGCCCCGCGTCCGGAGCGCCCCCGATCCTCGTGATCGGCAACACCGGCGATCCCGCGACCCCGTACGAATGGTCGGTCGAGATGGCGGAGCTGCTCACCTCGGCGGAGCTGTACACGGTCGAGTCCGACGGTCACACGGCGTTCCTGTCGGTTCCATGTGTCGAGCCGGTGGTCGTCGACTACCTGCTCGATCTGACGATGCCGGCGCCTGGTTCGTCGTGCGTCAACGTGGCCGATGACGACGTGTTCCTGCCCGCCGGGGAGGGCGAGTTCGATCAACTCGTCGTGCTGTTCGACTGTCTACGCGAGAACGGCGCCGATGTCCCGGAGATCACCGTCGGCGATCTGCTCGCGGATCCGTCCGGCGAGACCCTGCTCGAGTCGATCGATCCGACCGATCCCGGTTTCGGGCTCGCGCTGTTGGCCTGCGAAGACCTGATCCCCGGCTCATAGAACAGGTTCCTGCCGACTGAACGGGCCGCTCCCCACAACGCGCACACAGCTCTGGCCGGTTGTCCCCAGGATTCGGCCGGCAATTCACACCCAATCGGTACTGACGTTCCACAGGGTCCGTGGTTCAAGATGGGCTGATGGTCACCCGTTCCCTTCCGACGCCCCGCCAACGTCTGCTGCGCCAACGCCAACACGGCGCGATTCTGCAGCAGCCCGACCGGCGCGAGCTCGAACGGGCGGGCTGGCGCACCACGCTCGAGTTCCGCGAGAACAACATGCGTGGCCGCGACGGTCGCCTCCTGCAGGTCGAGGAGATCTGGCACGCCGAGGCCGAACGCGATCCACGAGGCGATCGGGGGGTCGACTTCATCCACGCGACGGCCGAGTCGGTCGACGAGGTGTGGTCGAAGTTGCGTCGCCGGGCCGAGTTGGCCGACGTGCGCCGAGCAGATGTGGTCGCTGTGCAGGCATCTTGACGGTTTCTGCACGCGACGGTTGACACACCCGTAGTTTCACTGCTGTAATTACGGACCCGTTGCCACGACATGTGGTGCCAACGGCGGGGGGTGACCACGACATCTGGTGGTCACGACCACTTCTCGAACCACCCCAAACCATTTCCGAATGCCCGACGACGACGCGAATGAGCAGGAGAACCCACGGTGACAGTGATCGATGACAACGCCGCAACGACCGATTCAGGAGTCGAGGCCGGCGCCGCGCCGACACTGACCGACACCGCCAAGGCAGCGACATCGCCAACGGAGACGCAGCCGACGGCCGGGGGAATGCGCGTCAAGAAGCGCAGTGGCGCGCTGGAGCCGGTCGACGTCAACAAGATCGTCAATGCGATCGCCCGAGCATCGGAGGGTCTGCTCGGTGTCGATCCGATGCGCGTCGCCACCCGCACGATCTCCGCGCTCGCCGACGGGGCGACCACACGTGAGCTCGACGACCTGTCGATCCGCACAGCGGCGGGCCTGATCGTCGAGGAGCCCAACTACTCCAAGCTCGCCTCTCGCCTGCTGGCCACGGTGATCGACAAGGAAGTCCGCAACCAGAACATCCCGTGGTTCTCCGAGTCGATCAAGGTCGGCCACGCCGAGGGACTCGTCGCCGATCACGTCCTGGAGTTCGTCGAGGCGAACGCGCCGGCGCTCAACGCCGCCATCGACTCCGACCGTGACCGCAGCTTCGAGTTCTTCGGTCTGCGCACGGTGTACGACCGCTATCTCCTGCGGCACCCCTCGCGTCGAGAGGTCATCGAGACACCGCAGTACTTCTTCCTCCGCGTCGCCTGCGGGCTCGCGACCGACGTCGACGAAGCGGTGAGCTTCTACGACCTGATGTCGTCGCTGGCCTACCTTCCGTCGAGCCCGACGCTGTTCAACTCGGGTACCTCACACAGCCAGATGTCGAGCTGCTACCTGCTCGACTCGCCCGAGGACAGCCTGGAAGGCATCTACAAGCGCTACACCGACATCGCCAAGCTGTCGAAGTTCGCAGGCGGCATCGGTGTCGCCTGGCACCGGGTGCGGGCGAAGGGCAGCCTCATCCAGGGGACCAACGGCCTGTCGAACGGCATCGTGCCGTGGCTGCGCACACTCGATTCCTCCGTCGCTGCGGTCAACCAGGGCGGCCGCCGCAAGGGCGCAGCCTGCGTCTACCTCGAGTCGTGGCACGCCGACATCGAGGACTTCCTCGAGTTGCGCGACAACACCGGCGACCACGCTCGCCGCACGCACAACCTCAACATCGCCAACTGGATCCCCGACCTGTTCATGGAGCGTGTCGAGAAGGACTGGCAGTGGAGCCTGTTCGACCCCAAGCAGGTGCCGCACCTCACCGACCTGTTCGGTGACGACTTCGAACGCGCCTACGTCGCCGCCGAGGAGGCCGGGCTCTACGAGAAGCAGGTGCCCGCCCGCCAGCTCTACTCGAAGATGATGCGCACGCTCGCCCAGACCGGCAACGGTTGGGTGACGTTCAAGGACGCGTCCAACGAGAAGTGCAACCAGACCGGTGCCACCAACGACGACGGCACGCCCCGTGTGGTGCACCTGTCGAACCTGTGCACCGAGATCCTCGAGGTGACCGACCAGGCGAACACGGCGGTGTGCAACCTCGGCTCGCTCAACCTCGGCGCCTACGTCGACGCCGACGGCCAGTTCGACTACGCCAAGCTCGGCGCGGTCGTACGGCAGGTCGTGCCGTTCCTCGATCGGGTGATCGACATCAACTACTACCCGACGTCGGAAGCCGAGTTCTCCAACCACAAGTGGCGCCCGGTCGGCCTCGGCTTGATGGGGCTGCAGGACGTCTTCTTCAAGAAGGGCCTGGCCTTCGACTCCGCCGACGCGAAGGCGCTCAGCCGCAACATCAGCGCCCACATCTACTTCCACGCATTGTGGGCGTCGACCGAACTCGCCGAGGTCAGCGGCCCGCACGAGGCCTACGAGGGCACCCGTGCGGCGAAGGGCGACCTGCAGTTCGACCTGTGGGACCGGGCCAACGGTGGCGTCACCCCGCCCGCCGAACTCGACTGGGACGCACTGCGGGCACGCGTCGCCGCTCACGGCCTGCGCAACAGCCTGCTGATCGCCATCGCTCCCACGGCCACGATCGCCTCGATCGCCGGCTGCTACGAGTGCATCGAGCCCCAGGTGTCGAACCTGTTCAAGCGCGAGACGCTGTCGGGCGAGTTCATGCAGATCAATCGCTACCTCGTCCGTGAGCTGCAGGCTCGCGGTCTCTGGGACGAGCAGATGATCGCCGACATCAAGCGGGCCGAGGGATCGGTGCAGGACGTCGCACGCATCCCCGACGAGCTGAAGGAGGTCTTCCGCACGGCGTGGGAGATCCCGCAGCGGGCGTTGATCGACATGGCGGCCGAGCGTGGTGCGTTCATCGACCAGAGCCAGTCGTTGAACCTGTTCATGGAGACGCCGACGATCGGCAAGCTCTCCTCGATGTACCTGCACGCCTGGAAGGCCGGCCTCAAGACCACCTACTACCTGCGCAGCCGCCCGGCGACGCGGATCAACCAGACCACCAGCGGCGCCGCCAAGACGTCGCCCACGTCCACGCCCACGCCCACCACGCCGTCAGGCGGGGGCGAGCCGGCACCGGCGCCCGAGAAGACATTCACCGACGAGGAAGCCATTGCGTGCAGCCTCGAGAACCCCGAATCCTGCGAGGCATGCGACTGATGGCACTCATCGACCCGATCACCGACTATGCCCCGGCCGCGCCGGGTGAAGCCCTTGCCGACGAGTTCGAGTCGGCCTCACCGGTCGGAGCTGCCCGGCCGACCAACATCCTCGATCCCGGCTACGACCTCACGTTGCGGCCCATGCGGTACCCGCAGTTCTTCGAGATGTACCGCGACGCGATCAAGAACACCTGGACCGTCGACGAGATCGACTTCTCCGACGATCTCGTCGACCTCGACCGCAAGTTGATGCCGGCCGAGAAGCACCTCGTCGGGCGGCTCGTCGCGTTCTTCGCGACCGGCGACTCGATCGTGTCGAACAACCTGGTGCTCAACCTGTACCAGCACATCAACGCTCCCGAAGCCAGGATGTACCTGTCGCGCCAGCTCTACGAAGAGGCGCTGCACGTGCAGTTCTACCTCACGCTGCTCGACAACTACATCCCCGACATGGCCGAGCGCGAGGCGGCGTTCGCGGCGGTCGAGAACATCCCGTCGATCCGCGCGAAGGCCGAGTTCTGCTTCAAGTGGATCGACTCGATCCAGGGACTGCAGAAGATCGAGACGCCCGAGCAGCGCAAGCAGTTCCTGCTCAACCTGATCTGCTTCGCCACCTGCATCGAGGGGCTGTTCTTCTTCGCAGCGTTCGCCTACGTGTACTTCCTGCGGTCGAAGGGCCTGCTCAACGGACTCGCCGACGGCACCAACTGGGTGTTCCGCGACGAGAGCTGCCACATGAACTTCGCGTTCGAGGTGGTCGACACGGTGCGCAAGGAGCAGCCCGAGCTGTTCGACGATGCGCTCGAGGCCGACATCCGCCAGATGCTCAACGAGGCGATCGACTGCGAGCACCTCTTCGCCGCCGACGTGCTCGGCGAGGGCGTGCCGGGCATGAGCCTCGGCGACACCCGCACCTATCTCGAGTTCGTCGCCGACCAGCGCCTCGCGCAGCTGGGCTACGCACCGGAGTTCGGGTCGAAGAACCCGTTCAGCTTCATGGAGCTGCAGGACGTGCAGGGGCTGTCGAACTTCTTCGAGCGCACCGTCAGCAGTTACCAGGTCGGCGTCGAAGGCGCCGTCAGCTTCGACGAAGACTTCTGACCGGAGGACAACACGGGTCAGACCCGTGTTGTCCGCTCAGCGGTAGAGGTCGGTGTGTTCGCCGAGTGCGGGGCCGACGTCGCGGACGGCGCCGGGGGTGCGCGAGAACTTGGGGACCACGCCGAGCATCGGGGTGTCGACACCGGTGCGCGACACGTGGCGCTCGATCATCTCGCGGGCGAGGTAGTGCTCGTCGGTGAGCATGTCGGCCGCCGTGTAGACCCGACCGGCGGGGACGCTGTGCTCGCGGAGGAGTGCGAGCAGCTCGTCGGAGTCGACGGTGCGGGTCCAGTCGGCCACCAGCTCGTCGAGCTCGCGCTCGTGCTCGCCGCGAGCCACGTGTGTCGCATAGCGATCGTCATCGGCCAGGTCGGGGCGGCCCATCGCCCTGCACAGCCGGGCGAACACCGTGTCGGCGTTGCCGGCGATCAACACCTCGGAACCGTCGCTGGTCGGGTACGCGTTCGATGGCGCCACGCCAGGAAGTGCTCCGCCCGACCGCTGGCGCAGCACCCCGCCGACCTCGAAGTCGACCATCGACGATTCCATCAGCGCAGCGACCGCCTCGTAGATCGCGACGTCGACCTCCTGGCCGAGCCCACTGCTCGCACGTTCGTGCAGTGCGGCGAGTGTGCCGATCACGGCGAACATCGCCGCGAGCGAGTCGCCGAGGCTGACTCCGCATCGTGCCGGCGGTCGATCGGGGTCGCCGGTCGTGTGCCGGATCCCGCCGACCGCCTCGCCGATCGAGCCGAAGCCCGCCTCCGACGCACGTGGTCCGGTCTGCCCGAAACCGGAGACGTGCGTCACGATCACGCCCGGATTCGTCCGTGCGACCGTGGCGCGGTCGAGTCCGTACTTGGCCAGCACTCCCGGTCGGAAGTTCTCCAGGATCACGTCGCACTCCGATGCCAGACGTTGGACGAGGGCGAGGCCGCCGGGGTCCTTGAGGTCGGCGACGACCGAGCGCTTGTTGCGGGCGATGATCGGCCACCACAGGCTCGAGCCGTCGAGGGTCACCCCCCAGTGGCGCATCGGATCGCCATCGGGTGCTTCGATCTTGATCACGTCGGCGCCGTAGTCGCCGAACAACTGACCGGCGAACGGTCCGGCGATGAAGTTTCCGAGTTCGAGCACGCGGACGCCCACCAGCGGGCCGGCAGCCTCGCCCGGAGTGGCCGCCGTCGTCGACGGCTCGACGTGGTCGTCAATGGGTTCGCTCACGGAGTCGATCATGGCATCCGGCGTGCGAGAGACTGTCACG